>NZ_KE159654.1:189135-447211 GCF_000403375.2 Paenibacillus barengoltzii G22
ATTGGAACGCGACTTGTTTAGCAGACGAGAATTTATGACGTTTGAAGAAGCGTTTATCGCACTTGATCAATATATGGACTTTTATAATTATCGAAGAATGCATGGTAGCCTGAAGCATATGGCTCCCATGAAGTTTTCGTTATGGGTCAAAATGCTAGAGGATACCTCAAAGTTCCATAAATCGATGTAAACACACAAGAAAATGAGCTGGACTGCGATAACACAAAACTTGTAGGTCAGGACTCCGGATTTAGGGGGCCTAGCCGCTTTTACATCTTAGACGCTAAAATAGCCGGTTTCGCCGAAAATCAACTGCACTTTTGCAGTTAAGAGGCTGGCCACACGGCGCCAGCCCTAAGAGGAAGCCGCAAGCACGCAATCATAACCACCCGTCCAACGGGTGGTTTGCTCTTGGGGTATAACCCCTTGTTGCCAAACTGCGCCTAAAGACGCTAGCCTGACAATAAAATTGTTCAGGCTCAGTGTTTTTGTCACTTTCACTTACCAGTTAAACTGGTTTACTTTTTCTTGCTACCGTTTCTGCTAAATGGATCTTCATACTCTTTGACGCTCAGTTTATCGATTGCCTGGTCATGTGCTTCCTGCTCGCGGATATACTTTGCGACAGTGGCCTCATTCAAGCCCACTGTGCTTACGTAGTATCCCTCCGCCCAAAATTTCCGATTTCCATATTT
The DNA here is from genome assembly GCF_000403375.2 of Paenibacillus barengoltzii G22. Lineage (NCBI taxonomy): Bacteria > Bacillati > Bacillota > Bacilli > Caryophanales > Paenibacillaceae > Paenibacillus > Paenibacillus barengoltzii. The sequence continues at coordinate 189,831 of NZ_KE159654.1, forward strand.
ATACTTTAGGGTGGCATGCTTTTCGAATATCATTAGTGAGCTCTTTCCCTTCAGATACCCCATAAATGAGGATACTGAGATTTTGGGTGGTATCGCTACCAGCATGTGTACATGATCCGGCATCATGTGGCCTTCTATGATCTCCACTCCCTTGTATTTGCACAGACGCTTAAATATTTCGATCAAATCTCTCCTCACTTGATTATAGATCTCTTTCCGTCTATACTTCGGGGTGAACACGATATGGTATTTGCACATCCACTTCGTGTGAGCTAAACTATAGCTCTTGTTTGCCATCTAAGACCATTCCTTTCTTTTATTGAGCCTGAACATCTCAATTTTATGGGAATGGTCTAGTTGGTCAAACCTTCGTTCCTCCACCCGCATAGCGGGTGGTTTTTTGTTTCGCACGCTTCGCGAGCTCAACTGGCTAAAGCCATAATAAAAAGCCCTGTTCCGCTCCCGGAACAGGGCTTTTCGATATTAAGCTTGCAGCTCTTTAACGATGTCGGAAATGGCGTCCCCAATCGGAGTGACCGGCCGGCCTAGCAAGGCTTCCAGGTCGCTGCTTGGAACGTCCAGCGCCCCTTCGCGAATCGCGCTTTGGATGGAGACGAGGAACGGAACTACCGGTTCCGGTACACCCGCACGGCGCATTGCTTCGGCATAAGCTGCATCGTCAACATGCTGCACAGGAACTTCACGGCCCAGAACTTCGCCGATTCGTTGTGCCAGTTCATCATGCGTCAGCATCGGTCCCGACAGCTCATAAATTTTGTTCTCATGGCCATTGCCAACCAACACCGCTGCGGCCGCTTGCGCGTAGTCCCCCCGTGTCGCCCAGCCTACTTTACCGTCTCCAGCGGAAGTGACCAGCGGAGCTCCAGCCAAAATGCCTTGGATCGAGCCGGTTTCATTTTCGATGTACCAGTTGTTCCGCAGGAAAGCGTAAGGAATGCCCGTCTTCGCAATCGCTTCCTCGGTCGCTTTATGAACGGGGGCTAACGCCAACGGGTTCGACGCTGCATTCACCACACTCGTATACGCGATGAACTTCACGCCGGCACGCTGAGCGGCCTCAACAGCTGCCATGTGCTGACGAATCCGCGTATCGTTGTCGCCCTGGGTGGATACGATCAGCAGCCGATCCACACCGGCAAAAGCCGTGTCCAGCGAAGCCGGATCGTCAAAATCTCCCTTGCGCACGTCCACACCGCGCTCGCTCAGCGCACTTGCTTTTTGCGGATCGCGAACGCTCACCGCCAGCTGCTCTGCCGGCACCGAAGCCAGCAGCGCTTCCACGACCTTGGCGCCGAGTTGCCCCGTCGCTCCTGTCACTAAAATCTTCATCCCAGACTCCTCCTATCAAATGGATTACCATGAAGTCTACGCGCTCACCTGTAACTATTATAGTTACACACCATCGATAAGTCAAAATCTTCTTTCATGAGGTATGATGCCGACAACAACGCCGGGTGGGTAGACATATCCGTCAAGCTGCCTGATCGTCCTCTTCGTTATTCCTCTCGCAGCAACTCTTTTAGCATACCCTCCCGACGATTAACGAACTCCTTCATGATGATATAATGGTCGGTCTCTTCAAGCGTAGTTTCCTTGATCCCGTCCGGCGTGAGCTGATACATCAGACTATCCGGATAGGCCATCAGGATCGGCGAATGCGTGGAAATGATAAACTGGGAGCGACGTCCAACCAGCTCATGAATCCTGGACAACATCGCCATCTGCCGGAACGGAGACAACGCCGCCTCCGGTTCGTCCAAGATGTACAGGCCATATCCGCTGAAGCGGTTCATAAACGCGGCAAAAAACGATTCCCCATGCGACATCGTATGCAACGATTTCCCTCCATAGGAGTCGACGATCCGCGGCGGACTAACCCACGCAACATTTTCCTGGTCCAGTTTATCGATTTCCGTCGCTAGATTATAATAACTCTCCGCCCGGAAAAAGAACCCGTCCCGCGGCCGCGTCGCCCCCCTGATCGTACGCAAATAACGATGCAGCTCGGAGTGAGTCTCGGCTGTCGCGAAGCTGAAGTTCATCGTGCCGCCTTCCGGGTTAAATCCAAGGGCGACGGCGATGCCCTCCAGCAGCGTGGACTTGCCCATCCCGTTCTCGCCGATAATGTATGTGACTTTCGGATGGAACTCCAATTGCCCTAGCGATAAGACCGCCGGTAAATGAAAAGGATAGTCGTCAAACGTCGGAACCTCGTCCCGCTGTAACATGATTTTCCGCAGATAGGCGTTCCACTCCATCAAGCGTCCGCCTCCTCATTGGCTGCATCCAAGCCGCCATGGTACAAGCTGTAATAGAATCCGCGACGCCGCAGCAACTCTTCATGCGAGCCCTGCTCGATCAAGCGGCCTTCCTTCAAGACCAGGATCTTGTCAGCCTGACGGATCGTGTTCAACCGGTGGGCGATCACGAAGCTGGTTCTTCCTTGCATCAACCGCTGCAGGCCCTCTTGAATCTTGATCTCCGTCACGGTGTCGATGCTGCTCGTCGCCTCGTCCAGCACAAGGATAGAGGGATCCGCCAAAATCGCCCGTGCGATCGCCAGCAGCTGCCGTTGCCCTTGGCTGATGCCGCCGCCGTCCGCGCCAAGCACCTTGTCGTAGCCGCCCGGCATCCGCACGATAAAGGAATGGGCGTTCGCCAGCTTGGCAGCCTCCTCCACCTCCGCATCGGTCGCATCAAGACGACCAAAGCGGATATTGTCGCGGATTGTGCCCTGGAACAGGAACGAATCCTGCAGCACAAACGCCATCTGTGAACGCAGGCTGTCGCGCCGGATCGTGCGGATATCGCGTCCATCAACGGTGATCGTCCCCCGGGAAGGTTCGTAGAAGCGCGAGAGCAGCTGAATCAGCGTCGTTTTGCCGGCACCCGTCGGCCCGACCAAAGCAATCGTATCGCCCGGCTTCGCGGTAAAGCTGATGTCCTCCAACGTGTCGCCGCCCTCGTTTTTATTTTCCTCATAAGAGAAATACACATCAGAGAAGACCACCTCGCCCCGAACGGACGTCAGCTCTGCCGCCCCTTGTTCATCGCTGGCTTCGACCTCCTCGTCCAGCACCTCAAACACGCGCTCCGCCCCGGCGATCGCCGACAGCAGCGTGTTCCATTGGTTCGCGAGGTCGTTCAGCGGCCGGGTGAATTGCCGTGCATACTCCACGAACACTACGATCACCCCAACGGTCACGCCGGCACGACCGTTCACCGCCAGCACCCCGCCGATCCCCGCAACAATCGCAAAGCTAAGGTTGTTCAATCCGTTCATTAGCTTCGGGATGAAGCCGGAAATGGTCTGCGCCCAGAAGCTGGAGCTGCGGATCGCCCCGTTGCGTTCACGGAAGCCCTGCAGCACCCGGTGTTCTTGCGAGAACGCCTTGATGATCCGCTGCCCCGACAACGTCTCCTCAATGTACCCGTTCAGGTTGCCGAGATCCTGTTGACGTCGCTTGTACAGCGGCCCCGTCCGTTTCGTGATCCAACGCATCCCGGCCATCATCAGCGGTACAACAAGGAACGTCAGCAACGTCAGCAGCGGGCTGAGGTACAGCATCACGCTCAGCGTTCCGATCAGTGTCAGCACGCTGGAGAAAATTTGGATCGCCGAGCTGTTCAGTGTGGAGCTGACATTGTCTATATCATTGGTTAACCGGCTCATGATCTCGCCCTGTTGACGCTTGCCGTAATAAGGAATCGGCAGCCGGTGCAGCTGGGCGAACAGCTCGGAACGCATGCGATACACCGTTTCTTGGGCGATGGTGATCATCCAGATATTTTGCAGCCAGGAGGTGAGTGATGATCCGGCAAAAACTAACGTTAGTCCAACGAGGAACAGCACCCACGGCCGCCCGCCGCCAGCTTCTAAGTAGTCATCAATGGCCACCCCAACCAGATAAGGCCCCAGCAGCGCTAATCCCGAGCTGAATACAACCATCAGCAGGACCGCAGCCAGCCGCGCTTTGTGGGCAGATAGATAACTCCAAATTCGGCTTAAGGTGGCGGACCAATTTTTTGCCCGCACTTTAGGCCGTACCCCAGGTCCACCGCCATGACCGGGCCGGCGAGACGCGGGAGCCGCCTCCTGACGCGAGTCTCCACCCTGCGATGGCGATAGTGCATCCAGCTTCGGGTACGGATGCCGAAATGGCTCAGTGAAGGTCTTGAACGACATGAGCTTCCGCCTCCTTTCCCAGCTGGGATTCGCAAATTCGTCGGTACAATTCCGAATGCTGCAGCAATTCCTCGTGCTTGCCGCTGGCGATCAACCGACCGTCATCCAAGAGGAGGATCAGGTCCGCCGTCATCGTGGAGCTGATCTTCTGCGTCACGAGCAGCGTCGTGCAGGACAGGCGTGAGATCTCCTTCAATAGAGCCGCCTCTGTACGGACGTCCAGCGCGCTCGTGCTGTCGTCCAGAATCAGGATCGCCGGGCGACGGATCAACGCCCGCGCGATCGACAGGCGCTGCTTCTGTCCGCCGGACAGATTCACGCCGCGTTGCCCCAGCCGCGTCTCATAGCCCTGCGGCTGGCGCTCGATCGTATCGTGGATCTGCGCCTGCCGGGCGGCGGTCTCGATTTGATCCAACGTCGCGTCCTCGCGCCCCCAGGCGATATTTTCCCGGATCGTGCCGGAGAATAACATCACTTCCTGCGGCACATAACCGATCGCACGGCGCAGCCGTTTCCGGTCCAGCTCGCGAAGGTCCGTTCCGTCGATGAGGATCGTCCCTTCCGTTGGTTCATACATGCCTGGTATCAGCTGGACCAGCGAGGATTTCCCTGAGCCGGTGGCCCCCAGGATCGCGATCCGTTGTCCCGGCTCCGCCGTAAATGAAATCCGCTCCAGCGCCATTACGTCACGTCCCGGATAGCGGAACGATACCTCGCGGAATTCAATGCGGCCTTGAATCGAAGCAGCCTCTTCTTCCACATCCGCGCCGCTTGCCCCTCCTGCTCGGTTTTCCCGCTCGCCTACCGGATCGTTTTCCTCCAGCACCTCACGCACCCGTCCGGCAGATGCCGCTCCCCGCGACAAGGAGCTCATGATCCAGGACAACGCCGACAACGCGCCAATCGTACGCAGTGAATAGTTAATCACAGCAACGACTTCCCCCACGCTGGCCCCCCCGTCCGCAATCTCGATTCGACCAAACCACAGCACCGCGATGATCCCCGCGTTCATGATAAACAGCAGGAACGGCATCGTCGTCTCCGTCAGCTTTAGCGCGGCGACGGTGCCCTCCCGCAACGCGCGGTTACGCTGCTCGAAACGCCCAATCTCGTGCGACATCCGGACGAACACGCGGATCAGCCGCATGCCGGTCAGGTTCTCCTGGATCAGGCCGTTCACATGATCGGTTCGCCGCTGCACCGTACGAAATAAAGCAGATGCTTTTCGGATCATCCACAGGACAAACGCCAGCAAGACGGGAACGGTCACCGTCAGCAACAGCCCCAGCTTCACATGCACAACCAGCGCCATCACCACGCTCCCGACAACAACGAGCGGCACCCGGGACGCAAAGCGCAGACACATGAAGATCACATCCTGCAGCACCGTAATATCCCCGGTCAGCCGAGTGATCAACGACGAAGCCGCAAACCGGTTAAACACTTCATACGAAAAAGACTGTACCTTCTCGTACAGCTTATCGCGCAGATCGTACCCAAAGCCTTGGCTTACATGTGAAGCGAAAAAGGAACTGGCGACCCCGGCGAGAAATGCCACCAGCGCGCTCACCATCAGCACCCCGCCCCAAATCCAGGCGACGGATACCGCGTGCTGCCGAATCCCGTGGTCGATGATCCGCGAGATAATCAGCGGTTGAACCAGCTCCACCGCCAGCTCAATCAGCAGCATGACGATCGCGGAGACGGCGGCGATGCGGTATTTTTTGAGAATAGCGATCATGACGGACATCCTGATACCTCCAGTGCGGGTGATTCTGAAAGAATCGTCAATTTGGTGAACTATGTTGTTTTATTATAAATCAGTTGGGAAGGCTTGTGTATTTTTCCAGCGGCAAACTTCATACAAAAACGCGATAACAAAAAGCCCCTCCTGCCCGGAATCCACCGGTTGACAGGAAGGGCATAACGCAAGCCTTCAGTTTAATTCTGGTCCCCAACGATAAATTGGTAAATGCTGTCCACTTTCTCCTCCGTCAGCTCACCGCTGTTGTCGAACACCAGAATCGAGGAAGACGGGATGTCCCAATTAATCTCGGGTACAAATTGCACGCGGTGCTTGAAGTCGTCCCAATGCTCCAGCTTCCACGTATCGCGGTCCGTACAACGCTCGATAATCCGTTCCTTCTGGGTATCCATGTCCTTGAGCGTCACGACAACCACCTTCACGTCCACTTCTTGCTTGGTGAGACCTGCCTCTTGAATCAGCTTTTCGATCCAGTCTTTGTTCTTCAGTTCCGCCGTGAACGGGGAAATCATAAATACGTTTTGGCCCGCCGCCAAATTTTCGATGCAGATGTCCCGGGTCGTCTCGTATTCCAGATCACGCAAGTGCTCCTTGTAAAAATCAGAATCCCGATCGTTCACATCCAGACCGTTCATCGCCAGAATCTTCTCGACACAGCGGCCGCCCACCGTATCCCGATCCAAAAAAGCCGCCGGCATCCGTCTTGCCAGCTTGCGAGCCACCGTCGTTTTCCCCGTACCAGCGACTCCTACGAAAAAGACCAATTTCTGCATAATGTAGCGATCCTCCTTAAGTTTCGGCCCAAAGCCTATTCCTTATTGTACAATACAATGAAGATCGACACATCTGCATTAGCACATCTTCAAAGGAACTTCCTTTTAGGCTTGATCCTCGCTGCCAACGATCCGGAGCAGTTCCTCACCTTCACGGACCTCTCCCTGCTGAAGCGGAAGCACAGCGGCATAATCAAACGTGTTCGTTACGATCACCGGTGTGACCGTATGGTATCCGGTCGCCCGGATCTTATCCACGTCGAATTCCAGCAGCAATTGCCCCTTCGACACGCGATCTCCTTCCTTAATATACGAAGTGAAATACTGACCGCCCAGCTTCACCGTATCGACTCCGACGTGGATGAGAATTTCCGCACCTTTATCGGATACAACCGACAAAGCGTGCTTCTTCTTAAACGCTACAGTGACGGTTCCGTCGAACGGAGCAACCACCCGTCCTTCAGCCGGTTCAATGGCGATACCTTTTCCCATCGCCTCCGCAGCAAAAGCTGGATCAGGCACCTCCGACAGAGGAACCACCGTGCCGCTAATCGGGCTGTACACCAAATCGCCAGGTTTATCGGAAGCGCCGCCTCGCTCCTGGTCCTTGGCCGGTTTTTCCGCGACACTTGCCCCAGCCTCTTCTTCAATCGGATCTTTGAAGCCTAGCACATAAGCCAATACCGCTGATAAGAGAAAGGCTGTCGTAATCCCGATGATCAATCCCGGAAAACCTTGCCCACCCGGGCCGTAAAAGATTGGCAGAGTTAGCAGGCCGGGCGCGCCGGAAGCAAACGCTTGAGTGCCAGCTTGGCCGATAATCGCGCCGCCGACGGCGCCGCCGATGATCCCAGCAATGAACGGACGCTTCAGGGGGAGGGTTACCCCGTATACCGCCGGTTCAGTAATACCGAACAATGCAGAGAGCGTTGCGGAGCCAGCGAGCGTTTTCAGTTTTTTGTTTTTCGTTCTTAACATTACACCGAGTGCTGCACCTGTTTGGGCGAACACGGAAGCCGTTGCCGCCGGCTTGATGCCGTCTTTGCCATAAACCGCAATATTGTTAATAAATACCGGGACAAGGCCCCAATGAACACCGAAAATTACAAGCAGTTGCCAGGAAGCCCCTAGGACAGCACCGGCAATCAACGGGCTGAACGCGAAGGCTGCCAGCAGACCTTTGGCGATCGCATTGCCGACATATACGCCAAACGGTCCAAAAACGATTAACGTCAGCGGTACCATCACCGCAAGCGAAATCAACGGGGTCACAAAGTTCTTCACACTCTCATGAATGACCCGGTTGCAGAACTTTTCCAGCTTGCTCATGACGATAACCGACAAAATAATCGGAATGACCGTTGATGAATAGCTCATCATAATCACAGGGATCCCAAAGAAGTGCGTATCCGTTCCATCTGTCTTCAGTTGAATAATACTTGGATACAGCAGCGCTCCGGCGATTGTCAAAGCCGAAAAGACATTGCCTCCGAATTTTCTGGCAGTAGTAACTGCCAACAGGGCCGGCAGGAAATAGAATAAACTGTCTGCTGCCGCATACAAGATCGTGTATGTCGTATCCGTTGTCTGCAGCCATCCGAAGTTGCTAGCGATTAGCAGCAGCCCCTTGAGAATACCGGCACCTGCCATCACGCCGAGCAGCGGAGCAAAAATGCCGGAGATCACATCAATGACACTGCCCAGACCCTTTTTACCTCCCTGTGCTTTCTCACCCGACTTGGCATCATTCAGAATATTGGACACCCGGCCAATCGCGCTGTAAACCTCAGGCACCTGGTTTCCAATCACCACCTGAAACTGCCCGCCGCTTTCTTTGACTGTGATAATCCCTTCGGTCTTCTCCAGCTTGGCCTTATCCGCCTTGGATCGGTCTTTCAAGGTAAAGCGCAGCCTCGTTGCACAGTGCACGAGCGAAGCGACATTTTCTTCACCGCCTACGCCCTGAATAATTTCTTTAGCCAACTTCTCATATTTCATGCTAATCCCCCCCATGATTTTAATAAGAGCTTCATTTCCGGGATTGCGGAGCAAATAAAAAACCTAAGCCATGAAAATAGGAGAGCGCAATGGCTCGCTATTTTTTCACAGCTTAGGTTTTGCCTGCATCACCAGTAACAATCCCATTAAATTGCTGTCGCTATAATCATTTTGATCGTTGATTCGATGGTTAATGGCTTTATAGTATAACGCTTTCATACCCTTGTCAATGCTTGACAGTCCATTGATGATCCGTCGATATGGATCGGCTGATTATCGGTTGACAACCCGTTCGATATGCACTGTCAGATATAGCATCTCCTCACTGGTTAATTTGTGATTGTACTCTTTTTCCACAAACAGCTTGATTTTCTCAGCGCACAACGCCGATTCCCTATGCTTCTCTTTAATCAAATCGAAAAGATTGTCGTGGTTTTCCTTATAATGGATTCCCTTGAGGATACGTTGGGCAAAAAATTTTAAGTGTGTAATAAAGCGCATATAACTTAGTGAATCCTCTTCAAATTCCGTCCCGAAATGATATTTAACGATATTGATGATCTGTTGCATGAACTTGGTTATATCCATCGTGGTGCGAATTTCTTCGTTCATCTCAGCATTGACGATATGGATCGCGATAAAGGCAGCTTCGTCCTCAGGAAGATCGATGCCCATCTTAAGCTTGATCTGCTCCAACATCTTCAGCCCAATGTTGAATTCCTCTTTGTACAACTGCTTGATCTCCCAGAAAAGGACGTTTTTGATCTCCAAACCTTGTTGATGCCGTTCCACCGCAAAGTTGATGTGGTCTGTCAAAGACACGTATATATTTTCGTTCAACTTCTTGGACAGATTCTTTCTGGCGTAATCGATGATTTCCTCAACGATCACAACCAGCTCAAGTGGCACCTCACGCAACAGCATCTTGAAATTATCCGAGGTCTGCTTGTTTTTGAGTGCGAACACTTTCTCGATCCGGCTCTTGTCGACCTTATCACCAGGCTTCTTCTTAAAACCGACCCCTCTGCCCATGATCACCAGCTCTTCCCCGTTCTCCTGTAACGCACTGATGACATTATTGTTAAAGACTTTGGCTATTTCCATATGAACCCCCGCCCTTAATGTCCGGCCAGAGCCGGTTTCATATCCTCCAATCGAAACATTTTTTCCTTCGGGTAAAACCTGCGGAGCAGCAGCAATCCTAAAGAACTCATACAAGATTGGATTTTAGTCAAGTTTAGCCGTCGGATCTCCAAAATGTCAACGCTTTCACTGTGAATGGGGAAGCCAGGGCATCCTCAGCTTCCAATTCTTATTTTAGGGTTAAATGACACCGTAAATTCAGTTACTCGCCAAGATTTTGCCCGTTTGATTTGATCACGCTTTGGTACCAGGCAAAGCTTTTCTTCTTGATCCGCTTTAGTGTACCTTTGCCTTCATTGTCACGATCCACGTAGATGAAGCCGTAACGTTTTCTCATCTCACCGCTGGAAGCGCTGACGATATCAATCGGCCCCCAACTCGTGTAGCCGATAATCTCACACCCGTCCTGGATGGCTTTACCCAGTTCGATGAGATGGCTCTTTAGGTAGTCGATTCGGTAATCATCATTCACTTCTCCCGCCGGAGTGACTTCATCATGCGCGCCAAGCCCATTCTCCACGACAAACAAAGGCTTCTGGTACCGGTCATAGAGTTGGTTGGCTGTAATGCGCAGACCAAGCGGATCGATGGTCCATCCCCATTCAGATTTAGCCAGAAAAGGGTTGGCAACGGAACCGAACACATTTCCGCTGGTCATTGTTTGGCATACTTCGGGATCCGTACTCGTCGTACGGCTGGAGTAATAGCTGAAGCCGATGTAGTCAACGGTATGGTTTTTCAGAATCTCCTCATCGCCTGGCTCCATTTCAATCGTTAGCCCGTGATCGCGGAAGAAGCGTTTGGCATATCCCGGGTATTCCCCCCGTGATTGAACGTCGATGAAGAAGTAGGACTCGCGGTCCTTTTCCATACTTTGGTACACATCCTCAGGGTTGCACGTATACGGATAAAAGCTGCCCGCCGCAAGCATGCAGCCGATTTTGCCGTCCGGTATCAACTCATGGCAAGCTTTGACTGCCAAAGCGCTGGCAACTAGTTGATGATGCGCCGCCTGATATTGAATCTGCTTGACATTGTCACCTTCCTTAAACGTCAGACCTGCACCTAGAAACGGCAGGTGCAGCAGCATATTGATCTCATTAAAAGTCATCCAATATTTCACTTTATCCTTATAACGTTCCAGCACGGTCTTGGCATAGGTTTCAAACAGCCCTACCATTTTCCGGTTTCTCCAACTGCCATATTTCTCAATCAGAGCCACTGGCACATCGAAATGAGCGAGGGTGACGACGGGCTGAATGCCGTTGCGCAGCAGTTCGTCGAACAGGTCATCGTAAAATTTCAAGCCAGCCTCATTCGGAACAGCGTCTTCGCCTGTAGGGAAAATGCGTGTCCAGGCAATCGAAACGCGCAGCGCCTTGAATCCCATCTCGGCGAACAAGGCGATATCTTCCTTATAGCGGTGGTAGAAATCGATCGCTTCGTGAGACGGGTAAAATTCGCCTTCTAAAGGTCTAAGCGAAGGAAGGTATCCTTTCATAAAAAGACGTCTCTTCTCTCCGGTCGGCAGTAAATCTACCTGGGTAAGTCCTTTTCCATCCTCCAGGTAAGCGCCTTCAGCCTGATTTGCAGCAATGGCTCCGCCCCACAAAAAGTTTTCCGGGAATCTCAAATTATTCATGCTCAATCTCCTTTCCATTTGTTTTCATTGCAGGGATTGGCCTTCGAAAACAAAAAAACCTGAACACCCCGGCTGCAAAGCAATGCATGCCAGAGTGCTCAGGTTATGCCCGAATGGTAACATCCCCATGTTATTTTGATGATTATACTTCAACTTTAGCAAGCAATCCGGAGACTGTCAACCTAAAAACTGCCGGCACTACCCGCCTTATGAACCAGATGGCGGTGTTGACTGCTGCCGCAGGCGCGTCTCCCGAGCAAGCTCCTTCACGTTCTCCTCCAGCCGGGTGCGCAGCTCCCCGGCAATATCGAAGCCGCCGGATTCGGTGCGTGCTACCTGGGCGTCCACCGTATACACACCGCCCAAAATATAACGTGCGCCCAACGCGGACAAAACCGGCTTCAGCGCATAATCGATCGTCAGCAGATGCGCCAGACTGCCTCCAATAAAGAGCGGCAGCACGACTTTGCCGGCCAGGCCTTTTTGCGGCACGAGATCAAGGAACGTCTTCAGCACGCCGGTATACGACGCCTGATAGACGGGGCTGGCGACAACCACCGCGTCCGCCGCGGCAACGAGCCCATTCGCTTTGACGATCGCTTCACTTTCAAATTTCGTATGGATCAAATCCTCCGGCGGCAGCTCCACCACGTTCACATGGCTGACTTCGAAGCCCTCACCGCGCAGCAATTCCTCCGTCAACGCAATGACGGCCCCTAGCCGGGAGCCTGGTGTTGGACTGCCGTTAATAATCGTCACTTTCATATCGGATTCTCCCCTTATCTGCGACGGAGGTTCGTTTTTTCGCGAACCCCGGCCATTTGCCTAAATTTTAAAACGATGCTATCAATATTTGCTTGAAAAGTCAATGCAAACCGCGCCGCCGAAGGGCAATCCGGCGGCGGGCGGCATAAAGGCGCAGCGGGTTACAGCGCCTCGATGATATCCCCGGCGATGAGCGACGCCGGGTTACCCTTCCGGGCCGCGGCCGCGCGTTCGCCGGCTTGGCCGTGGAGGTACACGCCTAACGCCGCCGCTTGCACGGCGTCCAGGCCCTGGGCGAGCAGCCCGGCGATCAGGCCGGTCAACACGTCCCCCGAGCCCCCGGTCGCCATGCCGGGGTGCCCGGTGACGTTGACGAACACGCGGCCGTCCGGGGCCGCTACCACGGTGCGCGCGCCTTTCAGCACGAGCGTGACGCCGTGCTGAACCGCGTAGCGGTGCGCCAGCCCGATGCGGTCCCGCTGCACCTCGGCCGTGGAGAGGCCGGCCAGCCGGGCCATTTCGCCGGGATGCGGCGTCAGGATCGTCGCCGCCTCCCGGCGCGCCCACGCCGCCGGACCGTTCGCGGCGGCGAGGATGTTCAGGGCATCCGCGTCCACGACAAGGGGACGCGGGGCGCCCTCCCACACGGCGCGCAGGAAGCCGTCCTCGCCCGGGAAGCGGCCCAGCCCCGGGCCGATGGCGAGCACGTCGCGCGCCTCCAGCAGCCGCAGCAGCTCGGACGCCGCTGCGGCGTTCCAGGCGCCGGCTTCGCCGCCGGCCGGCGCCAGCATCAGCTCGGGCACGGCCCCGAGCACCTGCGGCAGCAGCGCCTCCGGCAGCGCCCACGTGACGAGGCCGCTGCCGGCGCGGAGCGCGGCTTTGGCGGCCAGCAGGCCGGCGCCGCTCATCGTGAGGCTGCCTGCCGCCACCAGCACGTGCCCGTACGTGCCCTTGTGCCCGTCGGCTTCGCGCCGCCGCCCCGGGTCCACCCCGAGCTCGCCGCGCAGCGCCTCCTCGGTGAGCAGCACCCCGGCTTCCGCCATCCCCGGCGGAAGCGCGCGGGGAATGCCGATATAGCGGACGATCACGTCCCCCGCGACCTTCGCGCCCGGATATTGGGTCAGCCCCGCCTTCAAAAAGGCGAGACAGACGGTAATCCGGGCCTCTATGCACGGGTCGTGAACCGCGCCGGTATCGGCATCCAGCCCGCTGGGGATGTCGGCTGCCACGATCGGCAGCCGGCTCTCATTCGCCTCCCGAATCAGGGAGGCGTAGGCCCCCCGGGGCGCTCCTTTCGCCCCGGTGCCCAGCAAGGCGTCCACGATCCCCGTTACCCCGCGGGATCGGGCCGCCGCCACCGCGCCGGGCGTGTACACCTCGCCCGGCAGCCCCAGCGCTGCAGCGATCGCATGCTGCAGCGCAGCTTCGCCGCCGAGTCGCTCCGGCTCCTCGGCGTACAGCAGGCTCACCCGAACGCCCGCATCCACCAAATGGCGGGCGCACACCAGGCCGTCGCCACCGTTATTTCCCTTGCCGATGAGAATCAGCCAATGCTCTTCCGGCCACGCTGGCGGGCTGCCCAGATCCCGGTCCAAGCTGTCCGCACCAGCTGGACGCTCGCGGATCGTCTCCTCGGGGCGCTCCGGCAGCCGCCCTTCCCGCCGTTGCCGGCAAAAAAGCAGCACCTCCTCGGCAATCGCCCGCCCGGCGTTCTCCATTAACGCGACCGCCGGAATGCCGATCTGCTCAATCGCATAGCGGTCGACGGCACGCATTTGCTCGGATGTCACGAATTTCACTGGTTCTCCTCCCCCATCTAACCTAGTACCCTACGGTAAAACGGGTGCCGATATAATACGGGTCCTCCGCTTCGTCCAGAAGGGCTGCTGCGTAATCCTCCGCCGTAATCCGGCTCTGATCCCGTTCGTCGACGACCAGACGGTCTAACCCTAAGCGGAACATCCCTGTGCGCTTCCCGGGCTCGATGAGCGCCGGCGGACTTAACACCGTCCACTCCAGGTCCGACGCCCGGTAGAGGTTCAGCGCTTCTTCATGGGCCCGGGCCAACGGCCGCACCTCCTCCGGAAACTCGGGCGTGTCCATGAGCCGCACACCTGGAGCAACTTCCAAGCCGCCTGCTCCGCCCACAGCGATCAGACGGCGGACACCGCCGCGCTTTACGCCTTCAATCAGCGAACGCGTGGCTTCCAGGAGCTCGTCCTCCTCCCCCAAGCGCGGCCCATACGCGCTGATCACAAGGTCTTGTCCTTGAACCAGCCGGGCGATGGAATCGGGGACCAAAATATCCCCTTCCTTCCGGATCAAATGCCCGGCCCTTTTGGAATCCGTCGGAACGAGATCAGTCACCCCCGTTTCGGCCGCCTGCGCCGGATCTCTGACCACTGCCGTCACTTCATGTCCGCGTTGCAGCGCCTCCACCGCGATTCTTTTTCCAATCATGCCCGTTGCGCCAAATAATACGATCTTCATCTATCGGTACGCCCTTTCTTCGCTGTTGGATGCGATTCCCAAGTTTTGCTGCTTACATTATAATCATCCTGCCCCCGCAAGTCCAAAAACAAAAGGGCTTCCCCCGCCGCGCGGTCAGAAAGCCCCAGATTCCCGCTGATTCCCTTAGCCCGCCTTCCCCAAAGCGAAGCTCAGGATCAAGATGATAAACACAATGGCAGTAATAACTACGTACCGGTAGTCCTTCTCCGCCCAGAACAAAAAGAGCGAGACGAACACCCGAAATACCGGCGTCAAAATGAGCAGCAGCAAACCGGTCTGGATGACCGCAACCGACTTCAAGGCCAGCAAGCCGGACATGATCGCGCCAAAGCTGGTAGGGTACGTATCCCCCGGGTATCCGCTGTCGCCCGTGACCAAAAACTGGATGAGCCCAATTACGATCACAGCGGCAGCGAGGATCACGCCAACCCGGAGCATTTTGCTGATGGCCGTCTCAATCTCAAAGGTGCGGTTTTGCGTTGTCTCGTTATGGTCGCCCATGTCAGCCCCTCCATCCTTGATAGATCATTTGAAACGCCACGTACACCATGACCGGGATAAACAGCTTGCGGATCGTTTTACTCTTCATGCGCTGCATCAGGCGTGAACCGACGGTGGCTCCGATCAAAACGCCCAGGGCAACGGGAGCCGAAATCACCGGAATTATGTCCCCGCGGAGCAAATAGATCCCCGCACTGGCCGCCGCCGTAACGCCCATCATAAAATTGCTGGTGGCACTCGACACCTTCAGCGGCATTTTCATAAACACGTCCATCGCCATCACCTTAAAACTCCCGCTGCCAATGCCCAATAGCCCGGAAATGACGCCCGCACCGTACATGACTCCAAAGCCTTCGTACACGCGGTCTACGTTATAGGCGACGGTCTTGCCCAGCGCCTTGTCGTAATACTCCCCTTGCAGCCCCAGCTTTTCGGCCACCGGATGCAGCGGAACGTTTTCCGGAACCTCTTGTTTGCTTTTTTTGATCATGGCATAGGCCGAGTAGAGCAGCAGTAAGGCAAAAATAATATACAAAAACCGCGGGGCAATCAACGCCCCGATAAATGCTCCGGTAATCGCCCCGACCGTCGTGGCGATCTCCAGAAACATGCCGACCCGCAAATTGGTGATCCGGTCGCGAATGTACGCCACCGCCGATCCGCTTGAAGTGGCGATGACGGAAATGATGCTCGCCCCGATGGCATGGTTGATGTCCACGCCAAACAGCAGCGTCAGCGCAGGGGTCACGATAATTCCGCCGCCCAATCCGAGAATCGAGCCCACGATCCCCGCCAGAATCGCGATCATAAAAATTTCAATTACTGTCGTAGTCAATCCGATGGCATCTCCTTTGCCCTTTACTCACCGGAGGGCTTCACTTGCTGCAAGCCTTCCCCTTGCTCACGCTATCGTTGTCTCCAATACATCCCCAGTCCGCCAGGAGCGGTATATTCGAAGCCGAAACGCCGGTACAACTTGTCTGCCGGCACATCCGCGATCAGGCTGACATAAGTTAAAGGCGGCGCATGTTGCTCCAGGAACCCCATAATTTCGCTCATGATCAATGTGCCTAAGCCCTTTCCCTGAAGATCCGGGCGCACAGCGATGTCCACCACCTGCAAAAAGCAGCCTCCATCTCCCACGACTCTTCCCATCCCCGCTAATCCCGCATCATCGTACAACGAGACGGCGAAGATGGAGTTGCTTAGGCCAATCTCTGCTCCTTCTGCGCTGCGCGGACTCATTCCCGCTAGTTCACGAAGCCTCAGGTAATCCGTAACTTCGGGCGCTTCGTATCTGATCTTCACATCGGCCCCCGATTGTTGTTCATTCATGCCGTTCCCTCCGCCTGCTGTTTTTTTGTGTAAGTTTTCACCAATTTTCAAGTATATCATATTTACAAAACTCCTGACTCAAGCTTGAATCCGAACGGCACCTGTGCAATAGTGAAAGGAGGAATATGGAAAGGGTGATCGCCGTGTCACTGTCGGAATGGGTTTCTTGGCTACAGAGCCCTGATCATGCCGCGCTGGCTGCCTTTCTGGCATTGTCTGCGTTCCTTGCACTTTATGTCGCATCGCGCAACAAACTCATTCATGACGAGCGAATCCGGCTGGATTACATTAACTCGACCTTGGAACGCTATGCGGCAGCTGCGGGGTCGTTGATGTCTGCAACGGAATCATCTTCGTCAACGCTCCCGGACCCCAGCGCCCTGCGGGACAAGCTGCTGGCTTGCCGGGCCGCGCCTTATGTCAGCGAAAATGTGCTCGCGCAAATCTCCGCGTTTACCGAGGATGATGACGCCTCTCGCCTGCCTCTGCTGCTGAGAACCATCGAGCGGGAAAGCGAGACGCTGATCGCCGAACGGGACAAGCTGCTCCGCCAAATGGAAGGCCCTGGCTGGGGAAGCTGGCTATGGCGCATTTTTCGGCCCGTTTTGCCGGGAGTGCTCGCCGCCGCCTTCTTTATCTCACTGCTCTGGTTGTGGCACCTGCTGGACACAAGCCTCTCCAGCGGTGCGGGAAGCGAAAGCGCGCGGGAATTGGCGCTCGACTGGATGCAACTGGCCTCGACCTGGTTTGCGCTGCTCATGCTTTCCTTGGCCGTGATGGGCGGGCGGAACCGGCACGTTAACGCGGTACCGGCCCGGCTGCTAGCGGCCTTGATCGCCGTGCTGGCCGTAGGACATTGGGCCGGTTCTTGGCTTGCCCCATATCTACTCGGGGCACAGCTGCTGCTGTTTCTCGGCGGTTTCCGCCTCAACAGCCGCAAACCGCGGAGGGCGCGTCCGTACGTTGGCCATGATCCGCTGCCGATGACACCCAAGGCTTCAGACGCCGTCTCCTCCGAAGCCGTGCAAGCGCTAAGCCATAAGGGCGACGAAGGCGAAACGACGCAATAAGAAAAAAATCTGAAACGCAAACAACCCCGATTCCTTGAGGCGGACAGGCCTTCTGCCTGACTGCCCGGAATCGGGGTTGTTTTTTGCCTTGGATGATGTTTTCGATGTTATTCGGCTTGTTGTTTTCGTGTTGCTCCTCGTTCTCCATTTTGGATTCAGTCTTTGTGCTCGTTCTGGTTCTGGTTCTTATGGAGCCTGGCAGCCGCTTAACGCTGTCTAGATTCACGCAAAGGTTTGGCCGTATGACGGGAAGCTCCGGTAGCCCTGGAGGCATTGCCCGGGTTCAACTCGTAACGTCTGCGCTCCGTACGTTCCATTTGCACGATTTGGCCTTCATGGACAACGATGTTCAATGAACCGAATTCCATGCCGCCCAGCAGCTCCGCAATCCGTTCCAGCCAAATTTCATCAACTTGCAATGGTTTCGCCATCCCCCTACCCCTCCCCTGATTTAGGTATATAGGTAAATCAATAGTTCTCGCTGGATCCCAGGCACTTTCGCTACACAGCCCAGCCAGCGCCCAATCTTGAATTCAGCCGAGCCTTCCGACCACTTGCAACATCCCTACGCCAAGCTCATGCTCAAACGACTGCATGTTTCCACGTTCGTCACACACTTCTAACGGAACCTAGCGCCGCTAATTGTGCTTTTCGCGGGTGTTTCCAATTCTAACGGAACGAGGAGACCTTATTTCGGACGATCTCTGTTCTTTCTCTACTTTTTCTGCCCAATAAGGTCTCTTGGTTCCGTTACAGCGGGAAAAGTCCGGGAAATAGGCCAATAAGGGCTTTACGTTCCGTTAGATGCTGAGCCCCACAGGATCTGGCTCGCGCTTGCACAGAAGCCAGCCTTCACCCTTCGCGGAACCGCCTCCCCGGAAGCTATCCCCGGCTTCACCCAGAAGGCTCTCCCCGTGCTTCCCCGCTCCATCTCTTCCCAAGGCCAGCCTGCGCAACTGGCGCACCCCTTGTCCCTGGTCTCAGCCCTCTCTAATGGCGGCTTTGGCGAGTGAACCAGCCTTTGAGCAGCAGGGTCACAAGCGCCAGCAGAAGCAAGAGAGAGGCTACCGCAAAGGACGCGGAGAATTGGTATTCGTTATACAAAATCTCCACATGCAGCGGCAATGTGTTGGTTTCTCCCCGGATGTGGCCCGAGACGACGGAGACAGCGCCGAATTCTCCCATCGCTCGCGCATTACAAAGAACAATTCCGTACAATAAACCCCATTTGATGTTTGGGAGCGTGACCTTCCAGAAGATCCGGAAGCCCCGCGCTCCCAGCGTGATTGCAGCTTCCTCCTCCTGCTGCCCCTGGTCCTCCATCAGCGGAATGAGCTCACGGGCTACAAACGGGAAGGTCACGAACAACGTCGCCAAGATGATGCCTGGCAGAGCAAAAATAATCGAGATATGATGCTCCTCCAGCCACGGTCCGAACCACCCGTGCGAGCCATAGACCAGCACGTAGATCAGACCGCCGATCACCGGCGATACGGCAAACGGCAAGTCGATTAACGTGACCAGCACCTGCTTGCCGCGAAATTTAAATTTGGTGACGGCCCAAGCGGCAGCCACTCCAAAGATGGTATTCAGCGGGACGGTAATCAAAGCGACGAGCAGCGTCAGCCGCAGTGCGGATAATGCATCCGGGTCACGGATGGCTGCTACGTAGACGTCCCAGCCTTTCTTGAGCGCCTCCGTCAGGACGACGGTAAGCGGCAACACGATGAGCCACAGCAGGACCAGTGCGGCCGCCGTGATCAGCACCCACTTGATTACGCCAGAACCCTGCCCCGCCTGCTTCCGCGGAGCCGTTGGCTTGCTTGCTGCTAATGGCACAGAACCGGCCATCCTCTTCCCTCCCTATCGATTGGCGTTCCCGAGCTTGCCTATGCTCACCGGGCAGATAGCATCTCGTGATCGTCAGCTCTCCCCATCGGCAACACTCGTTATCGTGAGTCCGCGCTCTCAATCTCCTACCGCGCGGTCTTGCGAATCCGGCGCTGCAGCGTGTTGATGAGCAGCAGCAGCACAAACGAGATCAGCAGCAGCATCAGTGCAACCGCCGTCGCCCCGGCGTAGTCGAATTGCTCCAGCCTCGACATGATGAGCAACGGGGCGATCTCCGTCTTCATCGGCATGTTGCCGGAGATGAAGACAACGGAGCCGTATTCGCCGATGCCGCGGGCAAACGCGAGCGCAAACCCCGTTAACATCGGGGGCAGCAGCTCCGGCAGCACCACTTGGCGGAAGGTGCGGAAGCGGCTAGCGCCAAGCGTGGCCGCCGCCTCCTCCACTTCGGCATCCAGGTCCTGCAGCACTGGCTGTACGGTGCGCACAACAAACGGGATGCCGATAAACATCAGCGCAAGCGTGATGCCCGCCGGCGTAAACGCGATGCGAATCCCCAGCGGCTCGAACAAGGAACCGATCCAGCCGTTGGCCGAATAGATCGCGGTGAGGGAAACCCCGGCCACCGCCGTCGGAAGGGCAAAAGGAAGGTCGATCATGGCATCAAAAATGTTTTTGCCGGGAAAATCGTACCGGACCAGCACCCAGGCCAGCAGCAGCCCAAGCACCGCATCGATCAATCCGGCCACCGCCGCGGTCACAAAGCTCACTCTGTATGAAGCAAGCACGCGCGGGTCGGTTGCGATATCCCAAAATTTCTCCCAGGTTAGTCCTGTAGAATTCAGCAGCAAGGCGGAAAGCGGGATCAGCACGATCAAGCTGAGGTACAGCACGCTAAATCCCATCGTCAGCCCGAAGCCGGGCAGAACGCCGCGCTTTGCGGTGCTACTGCGCATATTCTTCGCCTCCGATTCGTTACGGTCGGTTCGTATTATTGCGGTACGTAAATTTGGTTAAAGATGCCGCCGTCATTGAAATGCTTCGTTTGGGCTTCTGCCCAGCCGCCAAATTCCTCAATCGTAAACAGCTTGATCTCCGGGAATTTGTCGGCATACTCCGCCTTGACGCTGTCGAGCGTTGGACGATAGTAATTCTCCACAGCGATCTTCTGTCCTTCTTCCGAATACAGGTATTTCAAATAAGCCTCGGCGACTTCGCGGTTGCCGTTGGCATCTACGTTTTTGTCGACCACGGCAACCGGCGGTTCAGCCAGTATGCTCTCCGACGGATAGACGATATCGAATTTATCCGGCCCCAGCTCCTGCACGGACAACCAGGCCTCGTTCTCCCAAGCCAGCAGCACGTCGCCGAGTCCACGTTCTACGAACGTCGTAGTAGCGCCGCGCGCCCCGCTGTCGAGAACCGGAACATGCTTGAACAGCTCTTGCACGAACTCCCGTGCTTTAGTTTCATCGTTATTGTTTTGATGCAGGGCATATCCCCATGCCGCCAGGTAATTCCACCGCGCCCCGCCAGAGGTTTGCGGGTTTGGCGTGATCACCTCAACGCCATCCTTGATCAGATCGTTCCAATCCTTGATGTCTTTGGGATTTCCTTTACGAACCAGAAATACGATCGTGGAGGTATAGGGCGAGCTGTTATGCTCGAACTTTTGCTGCCAGCCTTCATTGATCAGCCCGGTTTCCGCAATGGCGTCAATGTCGTATCCCAGCGCCAGGGTAACCACATCGGCTTTCAACCCGTCAATGACAGCCCGGCTTTGCTTGCCCGATCCGCCATGCGACTGTTTAATGGTGACCTTCTGTCCTTTTTCTTTCTCCCAATATGCCGCAAAAGCTTTGTTATAATTTTCGTATAATTCCCGGGTCGGGTCGTAGGATACGTTCAGCAATTCCACCGCTTTGGGCTTCTCCCCGCCGCCGGAATTCCCGGCTGCCGCGCTGGCCGCATCGTTGCCGCCGCTCGTGTTGGACGAGCAAGCCGCCAGGACCCCAACCAATATCAATGCCAGACTCATCAGAACCCCTTGCTTCAACCTTCTGTTCATCGTATCACTCCCCATACTCTTTTCTCGCTTTACTAGGGCAGGGCAGGCATCCACCGTATCAACCACTTGACAACGGAAAACGGAGAAACGCCCCACCCCCTACGGTCAAACCGAGCCACTACCCGTGTCTGCCAAGGCAAGTAGAGCGTTCCTCCGTCCGTACGGTGAGAACATTTTTAATTATTCCTACCTGTTTAGTATGCTATGGTGTTATTTTATATGCGACAGCCCAGAAATGTCAAACCTTTTTATGCAAAAAAATCAATTTTTTTATAGGCCTCCCTTATAGCCGGTACAGGCTGCGGTATGGGTTGCGGACCTCCCTTCCAGACAATGCAAAACACCCGAAGACCGGCAAAATGCAGGCCTTCGGGTGTCTGGATCGGATCCTTCGTCCGCTGGGATATGAGATGAAGCTTCTGATTCACATGGAACCTGCCGGCTGCTTACCCACGGCAAAGTCTGCCGGCAGCGGTTCAATGCAGGAGGGTTTGCTGATACTCAAGCTATGCACCGCAGGCGTCAGACTGCCGCTCTCGGGATCACGCCGCAAGGCGGCGATATTGCCGCTGTACTGATTCGCCACCAGCACATAGTCGTCCAGGACGGCGAAGTTCCGCGGCCAGCTGCCCCCCACACTCGTCCATTCCGGGTCCTCGAGGCGACCGGTGTGCCGATCGATGCGGAAACGGACAATGCTGTCATGTCCGCGGTTGGAGCCGTATACGTAACGTCCGTCCGGCGAGAAGTGAATATCGGCCGGATAGTTTTCCCCGCGGAAATCATCCGGCAGGGAGCTGACGTGCTGGATCGCCTCAAGCCGCCCCTCCACCGGATCGAAAGTATATGCCGTCATTGTATTGTTCAACTCGTTCATGCCGTAAGCAAACCGTTCCGACGGATGGAGCACGAAATGCCGTGGACCTGTCCCCGGCGGCAAATGGGTTACCCCGTGCTTTACTAGCCGTCCGCACTCCAACCGATAGATCACTATCTGGTCGGTTCCCAGGTCAGAGACGAAGGCGAACCGTCCATCATGGCTAGGCACAATGCTGTGAGCATGAGCCGATTCCTGGCGCTCCTGGTTTACACTACTTCCCTCATGGCGGATCAGGGCCGTCATTTCTCCTAACGACCCATCCGCTTCCAGTGCAAAGGCATTCACATGCCCGCTGGAATAGTTGGCGACCAGCAAAAACGGATCCCGCCCACATTTCAAAGCCAGATGGCACGGGTCGGCCCCATGCGTTGCCCGTTCGCTGTGCAACATCGTCAGCTTCCCATCCTTAGGATCAACCGCAAATCCAGCAACCTGCCCTTCGGTCTGTTCACTTACCGCATACAATCGCATACCCTTCGCATCGAAGGTCACAAAGGAAGGGTTGGTGAGGCCCGCAGTCTCGTGGATAACCCGCATCTCGCCGGTATCCCTCTGCAGCTCGCAGAGATAAATTCCGGGCTCCCCGCGATCAGCATAAGAACCCACAAAAAAGTGCCAATTCGGTCCAGCTTCCTTGCTCACCGATTTCTCTTCCTTCTCTTTCTCAAATTCATCCAGCATCTGCTTCACTTCAGACAACGGAAGCCGATCAAAAAACATCTCCACCTGTTTCTCTGCCCCGCTGTAGATCTGGTTCATCACGGCAGGGATGTTCGAGGAGATATTACAGGAAGAGTGTTCGCTGCCGGAACACCAGTTGGGATGCAGCGATCCTTGAGCGAAGATGCGGTACAAATCGCCGAGAGTAACCTGCGAAAGCTCGCACTTTAGCAAGTACCCGCCGCGGGCCCCTTCCTTCGTCGTCACCAGGTCGTGGCGGCGAAGCAGGCTGAGCACCTTACGTACACGGGCCGGATGGGTCGCGACGCTGCAGGCGATCTGTTCGCTATTGGCCATGCGATCCTCCTTGGAATCTAAATACAACAAGCAATGGACGGCGACCGTTAATTCGCTATTCATCTTCCTTCTTCCCCTTCCCTTACCAAGTTTGAAACAAGTGCAGACGAGTATGTTATAATGTTCTCGCGAATCGCTATTCGCTAGTCACTTTATTCCATTTCGCTAAATACTCAATATATACATACTATATACTTACAGAAAGGGAACCTCTATGAACCTAATGAATCCCTCTTATATGCAAGCCGCCTTTACCGTTGGTGCAATGGCCATGGCCGTCGCTGTTCTGTTTATCCGTCTGAAAGCCAGTCGTCGGCCTGTCACGGTGAAGAAAATCATCATTCCCCCGCTAGGAATGACAACCGGCCTCTTCATGTTTGTTGTGCCGGAAACGCACATTCCTCTCCTGTGGGGCGTAATCGCCTTCGCTTTCGGTTGGCTCCTGTTCTCCTATCCGTTGATTCGGACAACCAAGTTCGAGAACATCGGCGGCGAAATTTACGCGGAACGTTCCCGCAGCTTTATCTTTATCCTGATTGGACTGCTTGTCGTCCGTCTCTTGCTGCATGAGGCCGTAGAACAATACGTCTCCGTCATGCAAACCGCGGCGCTGTTCTTCCTGCTCGCTTACGGCATGATTATTCGCTGGCGGCTGTATATGCTCAAGCAATACCGGGCAATGACCGGGAATACCGCCTCCTCATGATTCACGAAACCGTTGCAGCACCTCAAACATATTAAATTTTCTATATAGATGCAATCCTTTTATGGAGATTTTATTTTTGCATCACTTTCCAATCTATCACCCGGATGAATACAACAACAGCCGTACTCGCATGAAGCGAATACGGCTGTTGTTGCTCACCGCGCTCTCCGATTCCGGCAGCAGCTTTCGCCTATGCCTTCTTGGACGACGATCTTTGATCGGAGCTTGGATTGCTCAGTTGAGGGAGCATGCGCATCCCCATGACCATCTCGGACGAGCAGAGCGGACATACGGGGCTATATTCAAAGGTGAAATTGTCCCGCATCCACCCGTTGCAGTCATCGCTAGTGCAGGTCCATACCGGCGTATTTTCCTCAGGAATTTCTTCTAACGTCTTTTTACGGTAGTTCATAAAATTCCCCTCCTCTTCAAGGTGAACGTTCCAACCAGGTGCATTGATGATTTTGTTGCAGTGTTATATGTATCATCAGAAGCGGACTTCTGAAGAATTAACCTCATTAATGATCTTTGCGAAGAAAAACTGCCCTTAATGCGAGCACGCATTAAGAGCAGTTTCTAACTAGCTTACAGTTTTACAACGTTCTCGGCTTGAGGGCCGCGGTTGCCTTGAACCACGTTGAATTGTACGCGTTGGCCTTCGTCGAGGGTTTTGAAGCCTTCGCCAGTGATCGCGCTGAAATGAACGAATACGTCATTTCCGCCTTCCACTTCGATGAAGCCAAAACCTTTCTCAGCGTTAAACCATTTTACTGTTCCGGTTTCCATGGGAGAATACCTCCTGTTTAAGATTAACATGATTCATTTTTTTAACAGAAGTCGTTCAAATAAAGGCTGACCCTTATTGAACATGCACCACTTGTATAAAAAAATTCACACATTGAAAAAAGTTCCAGTTTTAAAAAAGTGACACCCTTTTCAATGCGTGAATGATATCTTCTTTCAAAAACATGATTTGAACCTATTATAGCCTTTTGCCAGATAAAAAGCAAATCCCCTGTTTTTTCAAGCCTACCGGAAAGACTGGACAAATCTAACTAGTGAAAACTATAATGACAGATGTAATCTGCAGTCATATTGTTCAGGGGTGCTGGAATTGGCCGGCTGAGAGTGTATCCCTCCAAGATACTGACCCTTCAACCTGATCTGGATAATGCCAGCGTAGGGAGCCATACCATGGTGATGAACTTATTTTACATGTCATTTCCATTGCCTATCGCGTCCCGGATCCGGGACGTTTTTTTGTATCCGGAAGTTGGAAGTTACGCTTAAGGACGCACATCCAGGGTTATACCAAGAACAAGCTGCGGAAATTTACACCAACGAAGGAGAGTCGGAGTCGTGAAAGTTCAAGTACGTACCGCACTGGCCATATTTCTTGGTTGCTTGCTGCTGGTATTGTCCGCCTGCGGCGGAGCGAATGGGAATCGTGCCGGGACAGCGGAAGGCGGAAACCAAGGCGGACAAAATACCGAAGCCGCCGCACCCAATCCAGCCTCTAATGCAGAGCTGCAACATGTGAAAGTCGTGCTCGACTGGAGCCCTAACACGAACCATACCGGGCTTTACGTCGCCAAGGATCAAGGCTATTTCGCCGAGGAAGGACTGCATGTGGACATCCTCCTGCCTGGTTCCGGCGGCGCCGAAGCGATGGTGGCCTCAGGAGAGGTGCCGTTTGGCGTCAGCGTGCAAGAGAACGTGACGCAAAGCCGAATCCAAGGCGTCCCGCTCGTTTCGATTGCCGCGATCATTCAGCACAATACGTCCGGCTTCGCTGCCCCTGTCGAGAAGAACATCAAGTCGCCAAAGGACTTCGAGGGCAAAGCCTACGGCGGCTGGGGTTCACCGGTGGAACAAGCGGTGATCCAATCGATCATGGATCTGCAAGGCGCTGATGTCAACAAGGTGAAATTCGTTAACATCGGGGATGCTGATTATTTTACAGCGGTAAAACGGGATATTGATTTTGCCTGGATTTTCTACGCCTGGACGGGCGTTGAGGCCGAGCTGCGGGGCGAGCCGCTGGACATGTTGTATGTCAAAGATTTCTCCGAGAAGCTGGACTACTACACACCGGTACTCGTGACGAACGAGAAGACAATCCAGAATAACCCTGAGCTTGTAAAAGCTTTTATGCGGGCTGTGACGAAAGGTTATCAGTATGCGATCGACCATCCGGAAGAAGCGGCGCAAATCCTGCTAAAAGCTGTACCCGAGCTCGACAAAGACCTGGTGGTGGCCAGTCAAAAATGGCTCAGCCCGAAATACAAGGACGATGCTCCGCGCTGGGGCGAGCAAAAGAAAGAAGTGTGGCAGAACTATTCCGATTGGATGTTTGAACGCAAGCTCCTGGAGAAACCGCTTGATGTGGATGCCGCTTTTACCAACGAGTTTTTGCCAAGCGAATAACTACCTTTAATAATCTTTAATGCCAAAACTCTTATTCGAAAGGATGAACTTACCCATGCCAAACGCGTTATTAAGCATTCAAATCATTCCGAAAACGCCTAACGGTGAAGACGTCATTCCCTATGTAGACCGAGCCATTGAAATTATTCAAGCTTCCGGCGTCAAATATCAGGTGAATCCCCTGGAGACGACCATGGAGGGGGATCTCGACGAGCTGCTGACCATCGTGAAGAAAATGAATGAAGCCGTCATTGAATTCGGCAGCACGGGCATCATTTCGCAAATTAAAATTTGCTACAATCCCGAAGGCGTCAGCATGGATAAGCTGATCGAAAAATATCGGCCATGAATCTCCGCAGCCTTTGGCACAGCATATGGCCGCCCTTCGTGGCGGTCATCTTGTTTTTACTGATCTGGCAAGGCGCGACCGCCTGGTTCCACATCGAGAAATGGATTCTCCCCAGCCCGGTGGATATCGGTCGTGAAGCAGTTGCCGGTGCGGCCAGCTTGGGGGAACATACTTTAGCAACGCTGCGGCTGATGCTGATCGGTTTTGCCATCGGGACGCTTGTCGGCCTGCTGACGGCGTTTGTTCTGCATTATGTCCCGTTTCTGAAGGCATCGCTGTATCCGCTCATCATCTTAAGTCAAAACGTGCCCACCATTGCGCTAGCACCACTGCTGATGATCTGGTTCGGCTTTGGCATCCTGCCGAAGATTATCGTCATTACGCTCGTCTGCTTCTTCCCTGTCGCCGTGGCAGCCATGGACGGACTTAGCCGCACGGACCGGGCGATGCTTGATTATATGCGAATGATTGGTGCATCCAAGGCGGATATTTTCCGCAAGCTGGAGGTGCCCTATGCGATCCCCTCGATCATGTCCGGGGTGAAAATCGCCGCAACTTACAGCGTGATGGGGGCGGTCATTGCCGAATGGATTGGCGCAGACAAAGGCATTGGCTACTATATGATGCTGCAGAAGGCATCGTTCCGCACGGATAAGATCTTTGTCGCCATCGCCATCATCGTGGCCATCAGCCTGGCGATGTTCGCCTGTGTTGCATTGTTGGAAAAATGGCTTGTCCGCTATAAACCGGCGAACGACCGAAGATAGAGAAGCGAACGGAAAGGAAGGCTTGGTTTATGAGCGAAGCATCTACACCCAAAGATAACGCCACCCCCGCGTTGGAGGTTCGGCAGATTCATAAAACGTTCCGCGACCGGCGCCGGGAGGTTCCGGTGCTGCAGGACATTTCACTGCGAGTACCGGCCGGTGAATTCGTGTCGATCATCGGCCCCTCTGGCTGCGGCAAAAGCACGCTGTTCCACGTCATCGGCGGTCTGACCGCGCCGGATCATGGCGAGGTGCTCCTTCAGGGACGCCCGGTCACCGGACAGCGCGGACATATCAGTTACGTGCCGCAGCAGCCTGCGTTGTTCCCTTGGCGGACGATCGAGGAGAATGTTGTGTTGGCGCAGGAAATCGCCGGAGCCGGAAAGCAGAGCTCCCGTGCGGAAATTCAGCATTGGCTCGAAAAAGCGGGGTTACGCGGATTTGAACGAGCTTATCCTCATATGTTGTCCGGCGGTATGCAGCAGCGGGCTTCGTTCCTTCGGGGACTGCTCGCCCCTCAGGAAGTCATGTGCCTGGACGAGCCGTTTAGTGCGCTCGACGCCCTGACACGCAGTGAAATGCAGCGCTGGCTGCTGGATATTTGGGAAGAGAACAAGCGCTCCGTCCTGATGATTACGCACAGCATCGAAGAGGCGCTCATGCTCTCGGACACGATCGTTTTGTTTACGAACCGGCCGGCCCATGTGCTGCACACCATCCAGGTGCCGTTTCCCCGGCCGCGGCGTGAGGAAATGCTGGATGACCCCGATTTTATGCGATTAAAACGGGAGATTGCGGCGATGATGGCGGCGGAGCAGCGCAAAATAGCAGCAGGAGGAGTCTGAAATAGACTTCCCCCTGCTATCAACGTTCCATTGCCACCTCGGTAACCTCCACCTGATCCACATCCAGCATCAGTTCGACCCATCGCCGCAGATGCTGGGCTTCCCCAGCGACGGCAATAAGCCAAGTCACCGATTCAATGGATTCTAAATGCCCTGCCGGATCTGAGAGATTCGGCATCCGGTCAAGCACCTGCTCATAGGCGCTTAACTTCATATCAATCAGCCGGAATCGCTCCAGCTTCTGGGTACATTCGGGAAGTAAGGTTACGCGCAGGTAGAGCAAAGTCCTTCCTGTCCGTTTCGCTGCCTCCAGTTCCTCCGGAGTAACCGAACGGCTCCAGGACTCTTTTTCCATGTCCATTCCTCCTGATCTTTCGCTGATCACATGATGGAGTAAATATTTAGCATATCATCGGAAAGCTCCATTAACGCATCCACCACTTCCGGATCAAACTGGGTCTCACGATGTTGGTGCAGTTCCAGCTTGGCTTCCGCCATGGTCAGCTTCCGTTCCCGATAGTGCCGATCCGATGTCATCGAATCGAAGGCGTCAACCACCGCACAGATTCTCGCCTTATAGGGGATTTCCTTCCCCTTCAGCCCATCCGGATACCCGCGACCATCCCAACGCTCATGATGCCAGCGAACGATATCCGCAATGCCCGGCCCAAACGCAGGATCCACTTCTACCAGCTCTGCTCCGATAACCGGATGCAGCTTAATGATCCTCCACTGGGCTTCCGTCAGCGGCCCCCGTTGCTCAATGATGGCACGAGGGATCATCGTCTTGCCGATGTCATGCATAAAGCAACCGCGGACCAGCATATCCTTCTCGGCTCCAGTGATCTTCAGCGGCTCGGCGATCTTCTCCGCCAGCATAGCAACCCGTATGCTATGATGATAGGTTTCCGGATGCCTGCGCACAAGCAGGTTAAACCACTTCACAGCTTCCGGGCTATAGTCCATATACCAATCGTCGACGAACTCATTAAAAACAGTCAACCGTTCTGCCCCCTAAAAAAAACTGTGTCGTCTTTCGTCTCTCCCGTGTCGGAGTCGACGTATTTCTCAAAGAAAAAAAGTTCTTTTGACTCATATTTTTTTGCTAAAAACCAGTTAAATTTTAACGCTTTTTACCCGATGATGATTCAGAGCAAACGGATGAAAATCAGACCATGTCGTACAATAACAATTATGCGACAGGACTAGGTAAATTCTGGTCGAAATATGGCAAGGTTTGTAATAAACTCTTGTTACATTATAGGACAAAAGGGCGATTTTTGCATTATTTTCGACACAAAAAATAGATAAATAGCACTAAAAAAATAGAAATATCACATAAATTCCATCAAACAGTCTTGCACGAAGTCAGGAGCTGCCTTTTTCATCTGCTCAACCGTATGCAAATAGCGCTGAGTTGTGTTGATATGAGAATGACCCAGGGTTTCCTGAACCTGTTGCAGCGAGGCTCCTTGCAGCAAAGCCAACGTCGCATTGGTATGTCTTAGCCAGTGAGGGGTTGGCTGCTTCTGAATTCCGCTCGCAATCCCTGCTTGTTTGATGATTCGTTCGATTTGCCGCGGCGTAATCGCAAACAGCTTCAGCTCCGGATCCGGTTCCTGCCCATTTGCCAATCTGCGTGCATGCTCCTGGTACATGCTCCAGAGCTCGCGTGGAATTTTAACCTCGCGTGTTTTTCCCCGTTTTGCGTGGGATACAGTGAGCCAGATGGACGTCTCCAACATATCAGTATGAAAATCCTTCCACTTGATGCCGCATAGCTCCGACACGCGAAGGCCCAACAGCACCAGGGATAGGCCGATCAAGTAATTTCTCAGACTTTGGCGGCGCAGCGCTTCCAGCAGCTTGCCTACTTCGTTGCGAGTCAGATAATGTCTGCGGCTCGTTACGGCAATGGCCGGGATACGGACATTTTGCGCCGGATTATGATCGAAAAAGCCGATGCTGCTGTCGCTTCCCCATTTATAAAACGACTTCAGCGGTGCGATAAATGCAGCCACACTGGCTGGAGCAAGCGGCTTTTGTCCATCACGGTAGAAGCCCTTCGTGAGGTAGATTTTATAAGCTTCAATTTCCCTCCAAGTCACATCCCGAAATCGCATTCCCGAAAGGAATTGCCTGAATTGCTCTAGAGCCCTAAAATAGTTTCTGCGGGTATTTGGCGCTTTGGCGCATGCCGTCAAGAACATTTGAATAATCTGTTCGTCCTGATAATCCTGTGTGACTGATAGATGGAATGGAAATTGTTGAGCTACAGCCGACAAATAATTAGTACCCATTTTATGTAATGGACCTCCTGTTGACTTTAATTTTTGTCGCATAATTGTTATTGTACGACATGGCTTTGTTCGCTGTAAGAATTAACCTTTTACAGGATGGACATTCTCTAGTGAAAAAACGAAGAAATCCCGTGGTAACCGCGGAATCCCACTTAGATAACAGGTATAATGAGTACAAGGTTTAACCTGTTTTTGGAAAGGGGCTGGTGAGATGTCCGACATTCTTCTTCATGAATTACCGAAGGAAATCCAAATTCCTTTCATTGACGCCCATATTCATATAGACCTTTACGATGCAAATCTCCGCGACCGCCTGCTGCAAGAGCTGCCGGGCTGTGGAGTGGAGGCCGTGATTGCAGTTTCGATGCATTTAGATTCCTGTAAGTTGAACAACGCTTTGGCGGAGCGTTATCCGAACCTGGTACGCCCGGCATTCGGATTCCATCCCGAGCAGCCTATCCCGGAAGATCGGGAAATCGATTACCTGCTGAATTGGATCAAGCAGCATGCCGGGGATATGATTGCCGTCGGTGAAGTCGGACTTCCTTACTACGCGCGGCAAGAAGCACTGCAGCAAGGAAAGCCCTTTGAGCTTGAACCCTATGTAGATCTGCTGGAAAAGTTTGTGATGCTTGCCAAAGCATTAGACAAACCGATTGTACTCCATGCGGTATACGAAGATGCCGATCTTGCTTGCGATCTGCTGGAACGGCACGATGTGACGAAGGCACATTTCCACTGGTTCAAGGGGGCCGAAGCCACTGTGCGTCGTATGGCGGATCGCGGTTATGTGATCTCTTTTACGCCGGATATCGTCTACGAACCGGAGATCCAAGACCTTGCCCGGCGCTATCCGCCTGAGCAGGTGATGGCCGAGACGGACGGGCCTTGGCCGTTTGAAGGACCGTTTACCGGTCAGATCACCCATCCGCGCATGACACGCCATGTCGCGATGGCCTGGGCGAATCTGCTGGGCATTCCTCCAGAAGAAGCCGCCGCGAGGTTATACGAGAACACGCGACGCTTTTACGGAATATCATAACGACGAAAAAAGCTGCCCCCGGTTGCAAACCGAATGGGACAGCTTTTTGCTGTTTGTATTATTTCAAGGTAAAGCCGCGCTTCTCTAAAAATTCACGCATATGCAGCCGCGCCGGCTGCGCCAGCTTCTCGGCCATCAGCTTGGACCAAGGGGTATTCTTTGCCCCGCTGGTCCGTTCACGCAGATAGTTGGACATGATCTCGTCGTAAGCTGCCACCTGTTCCTCTTGCCCGGCTGTATCATACTGGTTCCAGTGTAGAACTGCCGGCAGCGGAAGCCTTGGACGAAGCTCAGGGGTTTGATCCGGGTAACCAAGGCACATGCCAAATACGGGATACGACAGGTGCGGTAGGCCCAGAAGATCCGCCACATCCTCGCTATGGTTGCGGATACCGCCGATATATACGATGCCAAGGCCAAGCGATTCTGCGGCAATGGCGGCATTTTGAGCAGCCAGCGCCGTATCGACCGTCGCCACAATAAAGTTCTCTGTCGTACCTTCATACGTCGTTTCCGAAGGAATATGCCGCTCGGCGGCCCGCTTAAGTCTCGATAAATCTGCGCACCAGACCAGGAATACGGGACACTCCGCGACATAAGCCTGGTTGCCGCAAAGCTCGGCCAACTTCGTCTTCCGATCCGCATCCGTCACGGCAATCACGGTATAGGCTTGTACATTACTGGAACTGGAGGCCATTTGACCTGCAGATACGATTTGCTCGACGACCTCCCGGGGCACCGGACGATCGCTGTATTTACGAATGGAACGATGCTCCAGCATCTTCGATATCATCTCGTTCATCTCCTCACTCCTTTTCCTCGCTTGATGTCATTCCTAATTATGGAACTTCCCCCAACGGGAAGCAAGCCCCCGAGTTCCATTCATACTGAGCTTCAAAGCGCCCCGCCGCCTGAATTCAACTGATCAGCGATCACGGAACCGATCATATATAGTGCCAGTCCCCAAACGATCAACGCAGATAATCGGTTGATTCCCCGAAGCAGTTGACCTCCACGGTCCAGGCTTCCAAGCATTTTGCCAGCCCAGGCTAATCCAAAAAACCATACCCACGATACCAGAATCGTAGCCAGCGTAAACGCCCCTTTCGCCCAGCCGGTATAATCCAGAGAGCTTGTCCCGATCACGCCAACCGTATCCAAAATCGCATGTGGATTCAAAAACGTCACCGACAAGGCAAACACCGCCTGCTGTTTAGCTGGCAGCCCAGATACCCCTGCGGAAGACGGCTTGGACACGTCCCGCCAGATCGTCCAACCAATATACAGCATAAAGACAGCGCCTGCAGCAAAGAGTACGGTTTTCAGCCAAGTCCATGACAAGACCAACACCGAGACTCCCAACACCGCCAGCAAAATCAATATTGTATCGCCCAAAGCAGCGGTCAGAACAGCCGGTAACGCCCGGCGCAGCTTTCGTCCGGCAGCCCCCTGGTTAAATACAAATACATTCTGCACACCTAATGGCAAAATAAGCCCAAACGCCAAAAAGAACCCATGAATCGCAGCACTAACCATCTCTCTCCCCCTCTAATCTCTGTCTCTCCTTGTCATGAACCTTATTGTACCTGCCCACTTCCAACTTGGCTCCATCCATTTGGATGGAACTGAAACCAACCAAACGATATAATGGGAAAATAACACCGCTCGAGCAAGAAATCGACCATTCTGCAAAAGAGGGAGGTCTTCCATATGAATCCTTCGACTTGGCGCCCCAGCCGAAATTCGCCGATTCCGCTCCATCGCCAAATCATGGAGCATCTTCGTGACCGGATCGCCAGCGGCGAATGGCCGGTTGGGACGCGCATCCCGTCCCAACGGGAGCTGGCTGCGCGGTTTGGGGTTAACCGCAGCACAGTCGTCGCCGCGCTGGATGAACTAATCGCAGCCGGGCTGCTTCAAGGTGACCGGGGCGGCGGCACCCGCGTCGTTAACCACACGTGGGGCGTGCTAACAGCCTCCCCGCCTCCCGATTGGAACGAGTACGTCAGCTCCGGCGTGCAATACCCTAATCTACCTGCTGTGCAGGAGATTAACCGGGCCGAGTTCCAGCCTGGCATTTTGCGGCTGGGCACCGGCGAGATGGGCCCCGACCTGCTGCCGCAGGATGAGATGGCCGAGCTGCTGGGACGGATGGCCGCCAGGGTCCCGTACCTGGGCTATGGTGAACCTAACGGGGATCTGCGGCTCCGGGAGGTCATCGCTGCCCGGCTGCGCCGTCAGGGCATCTCCGTCTCGCCGACCTCGCTGCTGATCGTCTCCGGCGCTTTGCAGGCGCTCCAGCTCATTGCCGTCGGCCTGCTCCCCCAGGGCTCAACGGTACTGACCGAACGACCGTCGTATCTGTATTCGGTGCCCGTGTTTCAGAGCGCCGGAATGAAGCTGCGCGGCGTGCCGATGGATGAACAAGGCTTGCGCGCCGACCTCGTTTCTGTGTACGCCAAGCAGTATGCAGGCGCATTGCTTTACACCATTCCGACTTTCCATAATCCGAGTGGAGCGGTGATGAGCGAGGCGCGGCGACGGCAGCTGCTGGACGTCTGTGAGGCGGCCCGCTTGCCCCTCGTGGAAGACGATGTCTACCGCGAGTTATGGCTGGACGCCCCGCCGCCCCTGCCGTTAAAGGCGCATGACACCAGCGGCAGCGTGCTGTATCTCGGCAGCTTGTCCAAATCCCTCAGCCCGGGCCTGCGGATTGGCTGGATTGCCGGGCCGCAGCCCGTCATCGAGCGGCTAGCGGACATCAAGATGCAAAGCGATTACGGCTCCAGCGCCCTCTCGCAACAGATGGCAGCAGAATGGCTCGGGAGCGGCAACTACGACCGCCACCTTGAACGGCTGCGGGTGGCGCTCCGCCTGCGGCGAGAAGCGGCAATGGACGCGCTGGAGCGGCATTTCCGCGATATCGCGGACTGGAAGGTACCGCAGGGAGGGTTTTACATCTGGCTGAACCTGCACAACTCTCCCTCCCCGCGCAAAATATTTGACGCCGCCCTAAAAGCCGGCATCCTGGTCAACCCCGGCCACCTCTACGACCGCGCCTCCGGCAGCCACCTGCGCCTCTCCTACGCCTACGCCACCGCCGAAGAACTGAAGGAAGGCATTGCCCGTCTGAGCCAAATCGTGCGCTCCTTGGATTAAGCCCATGAATTATCGCACTACGGCATGGGTCCCCTCAGACGGGTCCACTCGTCCATGCTTATCCCGTTCGGTCAATTGTGGTTCCACTTTCTTCACACATTATCCCATTTGGTCAGCGAACTTCCGCTTTCACACGCCCATCTTCTCAAATTTGCGGTTCCACTCCCTCAAACATGATCCCTTTTGATCAGTTGCGGTTCCTCGAGCCCACAAACTATCACGTTCAATTAGCTGTGCTCCAACTTCCTTTACACATTATCCCCTTTGATCAGTCACTTCCTCATTTTCACGTCTATTCCATTCAATTAGCTGTGGTACATCTTCCTTCACACATTATCCCGTTCGATCAGCGCTCCTCCTTCCCATGTCTATCCCATGCGATCAGTAACGGTCCCATATCCCCACCCTTCATCCCGTTTTTTGAGTTGCGATTCAACTTCCTCCAGACATGATCCCTTTCGATCAGCCGGCCCCAATTCATCCACGCATTATCCCGCTCGGGCAGATGCGGTTCCACTTCATCCACGCATTATCCCGCTCGGGCAGATGCGGTTCCTCAAGCCCACGACTATCCCGTTCGATCAGCTGAGAGGGCGCCTCGCTTTTAACCTCATTCCCCTCCTCCTTTCCTTCCTTAAAAACACCATCTCCATCCCCTTCCTCCTCATCATCCTTCTCACCGTCATCTTCCTGACCATCCTCATCCGCATCCTCATTCTCACTCTCTTCCCCATCCTCCATTCCTAACGCGCGCTACTCCCATGGCGGCACGACGGCCGGTCAGGCCACATGCTCCACTCCGATCCAAGCAACAATCGATTCATACTGTGTTCCTCCATCGATTTCTTGCCTATCTGAGCGAAGGGGATAATCATGTAAAGGACCCCGGCAGAGAATATCACCACAATCCATTTACATTATTTTGAAAAAGTGATATCATATAAATATCAATTTAATATGTGAAGGAGTGTCGCTTCATATGAAAGAAAAAGAAATTTCATGCCTAAACGGTTTTGTCGCCCTGTTGTTTATGTTCGGATTTATTGCGTTGGGGGGATTTCTCGTCACGCTAAGTGATGTCGTTCCTGTGGCAGGCGGTGTGCTCTCCTTCGTCATCGCCTTCGTGCTGTTAACCGGACTGACGATCGTACAACCGAACCAAGCAGCCGTTATCACCTTTTTCGGGCGCTACCTGGGTGTAATCCGCAAGAGCGGCTTCTATCTAGCCGTCCCGTTCTCAACTCGCAAAAAAGTTTCGTTGCGTGTTCGCAACTTCAACAGCGCTAAGCTGAAAGTTAACGATGTCAAAGGGAACCCGATCGAAATCGCCACTGTCGTGGTATTTTCGGTAGTCGACTCCGCGAAAGCACTCTTTGAAGTGGATGAATATGAAACCTTTGTAGAAATTCAGAGCGAAGCTGCACTGCGCCACGTCGCCAGCAAATATCCGTACGATCAACTGGACGACTCCGAAACTGGCTTCTCCCTGCGCGCCAATACGGAAGAGATTGCGCTGGAGCTCACCAGCGAATTGCAGAACCGTCTGGCCATCGCCGGGGTTAAAGTCATTGAGTCGCGCCTGACGCATCTGGCCTACTCGACCGAAATCGCAAGTGCGATGCTGCAACGTCAACAAGCCGAAGCGATCATCGCCGCCCGCGAGAAAATCGTTGACGGCGCCGTCACCATGGTTCAAATGGCAATTGAACGGCTGCAAGCCGGTCAAGTCGTGGAGCTGGATGACGAACGCAAAGCCGCTATGATAAACAACCTGCTTGTCGCTGTCGTCTCCGACCGTTCCGCCCAGCCGGTCATCAATACTAGCACGTTGTATTAATTAGGGGCATCCATTCACGATGGCCAGCAAAAAGAGCTTCCCACTTCGCCTTGACCCGACGCTATATCAGGCTTTGGAACGCTGGGCAGCGGACGAATTCCGAAGCGTGAATGGGCATATCGAATACCTGCTGCGAGAAGCATTGCGCCGCGAGGGAAGACTGCCTTCCACCCGGGCGCCGGGCAAGGAGGAAGAGAAGCATGACGCAGACGACCGTAAAAAGTAAGCCGTGGTGGGAACCGAAGTCGACGACCCTGCTAAAAGAGTACGCCAGAACCTCTGGAGGGACTTACGCTGCAGGAACTTTTAAGAACTGGAAGTATAAGGGACAGCATGTCCGTCTGCCGCTTTCCCCACACTTCGGTTCCTGTGAGGTGACGATCACCGACCCGAATAACGACAGCTCCGGTCATGAGTACGCGATCTCCGTGAAGTACAGCTACCGGCCGCGCCGAAAGCTGGAGTTCGTGTTATTTTCGGCCAACCGACATATCTTGGCTTGGTTTTCCAGGGGGCTCCGAGAAGCTTCCCTTCCCAACTCCGCGATGAACAAAAAATATCGAGCCAAAGCTTCCCATCCCAGTCTCCTGCGATCGGCTTTGAAATATGAAGGGATCGAAGAGTTGCTGAACCTTCATTCCAAGATCCATGTACGACTGCGGATGAAGAACGGACGTGCCACCTTGACCTGTACGGAGAAATTAAAGAAGCCCGACGTGACCGCTATTACAGCAACCGTCGAGCTCATGAAGAAGCTGCTTCTCGCCTTGGCGGATCAAGGCATCATTGGGGATCCCGTCATCCATCCAAAAAAATAGCATTTCCATCAAAAAAACGAGCCTTCCCTCGTAAGACCGGAACAAACGTCCGGAACCTTACGAGTTGGGAGGCTCGTTTCACTTTACATCGTAAGATTATAGCTTCACTCGTTGCAAGCGCAGCGCGTTCAGTACCACGGAGACGGAGCTGAGCGCCATCGCTGCTCCGGCCAGCCACGGAGCGAGGAAGCCCGCAGCGGCGACCGGGATGCCGATCGAATTGTAAGCAAGCGCCCAGAACAAGTTCTGCTTGATGTTACCCATTGTGCGCTTGCTCATGGCGATCGCATCCGGCACGCCTTCCAGGTCGCCGCGCATCAGCGTGACGTCGGCGGCCTCCATGGCCACGTCGGTGCCCGTGCCGATGGCGATGCCTACGTCGGCTACGGCCAGCGCGGGAGCGTCGTTGATCCCGTCGCCCACCATCGCCGTCTTCAGGCCGCGGGCCTGGAGTTTTTTCACCTCGGCGGCTTTGCCTTCCGGAAGCACCTCGGCCAGCACCTCGTCGATCCCGACCTCGGCGGCGATCGCCTGGGCGGTGCGCACGTTGTCGCCGGTGATCATCACCACGTGAAGGCCCATCTCCTTCAGCCGCGCCACCGCGGCCTTGGACGTCTCCTTCACGGTGTCGCTCACGGCGACCATGCCGGCGTAGACGCCGTCGACCGCCACGAGCAGCACGGTTTGGCCGGCCGCTTCCAGCGCGGCCATGCCGGCCTCCGCGGCGGCGACGTCGACGCCTTCACGCGCCATCAAGCGGCGCGTGCCGGCGAGCACCCGGCGGTCCTCGACGACCGCCGTGATCCCGTGCCCGGGCACCGCTTCAAAAGCGGTCGCCTCGGGCAGCTCCAGGGCGCGCGCCCGCGCCCCGGCCACCAGAGCATCCGCCAGCGGATGCTCGGAGCCGCGCTCGGCGGCGCCGACGAGCCGGAGCAACGCAGCTTCGTCCCAGCCCTCGGCCGGGACGACTTCCCGCAGCTCCGGCTGCCCCCGCGTGATCGTGCCGGTCTTATCCAGCACGATCGCTTGCAGCCCTTGGGCGGCCTCGAGGTGCTCGCCGCCCTTAAACAGGATCCCGTACTCCGCAGCTCGTCCGGACCCGGCCATAATCGATGTTGGCGTCGCCAGCCCCAACGCGCAAGGGCACGCGATGACGAGCACGGCGATCGCCTTTTCCAGCGCCTCGGCGAAACTGCCTGGCGCCACGAAGAAAAACCACACCAAGAACGTAACTACCGCAATCCCAACCACAATCGGGACAAAAATCCCGGAAATCACGTCGGCCACCCGCTGAATCGGCGCCTTCGAGCCTTGCGCCTCCTCAACGACGCGGATGATTTGCGCCAGCGCGGTTTCACTGCCTACCTTGGCCGCTTGTACGCGCAGCACGCCATGTTTGTTGACGGTCGCACCGATGACCGTGTCGCCTTCCTTCTTCTCCACCGGGATGCTCTCCCCAGTCAGCATCGATTCATCTACGGACGAGACGCCGCCGATGACGACGCCATCAACCGGGATCTTCTCACCTGGCTTGACGATCAATACGTCCCCGGGTACAACCCCTTCGATCGGTACCACCGTTTCGACACCGTCTTTGAGAACCAGCGCTGTTTTGGCCTGCAGCCCCATCAACGTTTTGATCGCTTGGGAGGAGCGGCCTTTGGCTAACGCCTCAAACCATTTACCGAGCAGGATTAATGTAATCAAGATCGAGCTCGTTTCATAATACAGCTGGGGGGTATGCCCATGAGGCATCGACAAAGAGTTCAAGCTCAAATACAAACTATAAAAATACGCCGCCGACGTACCCAGCGCGACCAATACGTCCATGTTGGCGCTGCGGCTGCGCAGCGCTTTGAAGGCACCGACGTAAAAGCCCCAGCCGATGATAAATTGCACCGGCGTTGCCAGCGCGAGCTGGAACCACGGGTTCATAAACAGCTCCGGCGTCCAGATCCATGAGGTAAAGGAGAAATGCCCGGCCATCGCCCAAAGCAGCGGAAACGCAAGCACTGCCGACACGATCAGCTTATTTCGTTGTTTCCGGATTTCCCGTGCGCGAAGTTCCCCGGACTCCTTCTCGGACGGCTTCAATACCGCACCGTAGCCCAACTGGCTTACCTTATTAATGATCTGCTCGATCGAGACCGTCCCCGGCTCATACCGCACTTGCGCCGTTTCCAGCGCCAGATTGACGTTAGCTTGTTCCACGCCGGGCAGCCGATTTAACCCCTTCTCGATCCGTGCCGCACAGGCCGCGCAGGTCATGCCGGTAATTTGCAATGTTGTCTGGTCGTGATTCGCACCAGCGGCAGGCCATGTTTTTTCCATGACAATTCCTCCATCTCAGTCCCCTCAAGTTTATACCCCATAGGGGTATATAGAGGGCAAATAAAAAACTCCCCCTGCCCGGTCCCTAAAGACGCACAACGCACTCGCTTGTACGTCTTATAGGACAGGAAAAGGATTCGATCAAACGACGTCGTAGCCTTGATCCTCGATCGCTGCTTTAATTTGATCAACCGTTACTTTCGTTTCGTCGAAAGTCACTTCCACTTTCCTCGCAGCCAGATCCACTTTCCCTGTAGCGCCAAGGCCGGCAACCGCTCCTTCTACCGATTTCACGCAATGATTGCAGGACATTCCTTCAACGGTTAACGTAATATTTTGCATGATTCGTTCCTCCCATGAGTTTTATAGATGCTTCCTCTGCAGCGTCCCCCCCGGGGGTTCCACTGTTTATTTCATCAGCTTATTGACCGTAACGAGCAGCTCGTCGAGCACTTCCGTCTCACCGGCTTGAATTCGCTCGATCACGCAGCTCTTCATGTGTCCCTCCAGCAGCAGCCGACCAACGCTGTTCAGCGCAGATTGCACGGCGGCGATCTGGTTCAGCACATCGTCACAGTAAGTATCTCTCTCAATCAGCCCTTTGATACCGCGGATTTGCCCTTCAATCCGGTTCAATCGGCTGGTCAAGTTGCTCTTCATCGCTTCGGAATGATGACTGCGCCGTACCGGCTTACCATTCTCCGTTTCCGATACGTGTTGATGCCCGCCGTGCTCCTCGCAATGAGCGGACGCCACATGTTCCTGTCCCTCGACCTTCGCCATACATGACTCCTTTCCAAACCAACGTGGTTTGCTGTGGTACGCTCATTATAATATACCCCCAAGGGGTATGTAAAGAGAGTTCCGCAAATCTTTTTCTCGACGCAAAACAGACCTCACAATGTCTATATCGTAATGTCTTCCTCGTAATGTTTACCTCGTAATGTTTACCTCGTAATGTACCTCGTGATATTTTCCTCGTAACACTGACCTCATAATGCTGACCTCGTAACACTCACCTCGTAACGCCTCCTCGCAACGATGTCCTCCTATTGCTGCCCCGTAACGGACCTCAAAGTCCTTATTTGTCATTTCCCGGCTCATTTCCCGTGCTAACTGACCCTATTGACCTTATTCGCACCATAGAGATCCCAACCCGAGCAAATTCCGCAAAATAACGGCCATGAAGTCCGTTAGCCGCCAGCAAACGCCAACCAACCTCAAATAACGGCTCTACGGTCCGTTAAAATGACCGGTACGGTAGTATGACAATAGCAACTACGGCTACAACAGCAACAATGAGCAGTAACAGCCGAGACACTTGCTGCATCAGCGTATCATCTGCACTCTAACGCTTACCAGCAACGCTATTGGGCCCAAAATGAGGGCGTTAAGAATCTAACGCTTATGAGAAAGCTTATTCGCCCGTTATGCCCTAGAAATTGAGCCATTTGGTGCAAATAAGCTCGCTGACAAGCGTTAGAAATGAAAACACCCGCATTTGGCCCAAATAAGCACTGTGGCAAGCGTTAGCCGGAACTGTACACGTCGGCCGGTCGGTTAGTAGCAGTTAGGAGTAGTTAGGAGCAGTTAGGAGTAGTTAGGAGTATCTATGAACAGCTAAAAGTAACTTGCGCGACGACAGTGTCAATCGTTGATAATAGGGAATTCACGTAAGCGTACCAAGCGGTTACTCGCGTACT
This sequence comes from Paenibacillus barengoltzii G22, assembly GCF_000403375.2. Lineage (NCBI taxonomy): Bacteria > Bacillati > Bacillota > Bacilli > Caryophanales > Paenibacillaceae > Paenibacillus > Paenibacillus barengoltzii. Next base: position 231,641 of record NZ_KE159654.1, read on the forward strand.
CGCGTACTTACGTACTCGCGTAGCCCACGCGCTTGCCCCCACCCAACGCCGCATATCCGCTCGCCGCCCTCTTAGCACCCCCGCGGCTCCATCGAAGGCTGCTCCTCTCTATCTAGCATCCCCCGCCAACGCCAAAAAACCCGCTGCCACGCGACGTGACAACGGGTTTCATTTCCGATATTTGACTGTCCTCTTATTGGTAACCCCAAATCATCGTCAGCAACGTACCAAAGACGGTCACCAGCCCGACGAACAGGGCGTATACGAGGTTGGCGTACAAGGCACCTTTGCTGCGGTTCTCGCCGATGTGCATGAACATGAACAGCTGCACCGACATCTGTACGGCCGCGCAGATGAGCAGGATCGTCATGCCCATGGCAAACGACATATCCCAGAACACCACCGACAGTGCTACGACAGAAAGGATCAGTGAGAACACATATCCCATGACGTGTTGAATCGGGAACAGTTTTTTCATGTCACATCAGTCCTTTCAAGTATACAAAGCTGAAGATGAAGATCCAGACCACGTCCAGGAAGTGCCAGTACAGCGAGAAAATAAACGATTTATTCGCCGTATCATGAGTAAATCCTTCGCGTTTCACCTGAATCATCAACCCGCTGCCCCACAGCAGACCCAGCGTCACGTGGGCGCCGTGCGTCCCCAGCAAGACGAACAAGCTCGACAGGAACGCGCTCGTTTGCATCGTTGCGCCTTCATGCACGTAGGTCACAAACTCGGTAATCTCGATGCCCAGGAACCCGAGGCCCAGCAGCAGCGTGATGGCGAAGAACGCCATAAACGGTTTTCTAAGTCCAAGACGCATGCTGTGTACCGCCAAGCCGCAGGTAAAGCTGCTGGTCAACAGCAAGAACGTTTCGCCCAACACCGGTCCGATTTCGAAGATTTCTGCTCCGTTCGGGCCGCTGCCAGTCCGGTTCCACAGCGTTAGATACACCGAGAACAGCGTGGCGAAGAGCACGATTTCCGCGCCCAGGAACAGCCAGAACCCAAGTACCCGGTTACTGTTCTCTTCCGTTTGATATTCGAGCGGTAAAGTATGATCTACCTTCATGCGTGTTCACCCCGCAATCCTGCATCCGAGTCCAACCGACTGGCCAAAGCCTTCTCGGTTTTGATAATTTCGCTGACCGGAATATGTCGACCGTGGTCGCGTTCGAAGGAACGTACTGCCAGCATGACGAGAATTCCCAGGCCGGCGATGATCGCCGGTACCCACCAGCTAAAGACCATAAAGAATCCGAAGAAGAAGAAAATCACACCCAGGATAAACGGTTGGCCGCTGTTGTTCGGCATATGAATCTCTTCGTATTTGTCCGAGTACAACGGTTTGCCGGTTTTCTTCAATACCCAGAACGGATCCAGCGAGTCGACCTTAGGCACAACGGCAAAGTTGTATTCTGGAACCGGAGAATGCGTGCTCCATTCCAGCGTACGTGCGTTCCAAGGATCGCCCGTTTTGTCCCGTTCCGCGTAGCGGAAGCTCCAGTAAATGTTGTACACCAGCACGATAAACCCGATGGCGAGTCCCACCGCACCGATCGAAGCGATCAAGTTCAGCGGACCAAAGCCGGTGCTTTCCGAATAGGTGTACATCCGCCGGGTCATCCCTTTCAGACCAAGGAAGAACAACGGCATAAAGGTTACGTTAAAGCTAATGGCAATAATCCAGAAGGCCAGTTTGCCTTGACGATCGTTGAGCCGGAACCCAAACAATTTCGGGAACCAGTAATAGAACCCTGCAATAACCGCAAATACGGTACCTGGAATCAGCACGTAGTGGAAATGCGCCACCAGGAACATCGTGTTGTGGTATTGATAGTCGGCGCTCGCCATCGCCAGCATGACCCCGGTAACCCCACCGATCGTAAAGATCGGGATAAAGGCGAGGGAATACAGCATCGGCGTTGTAAATTCGATGCGCCCTTTTTGCAGCGTAAACAGCCAGTTGAAAATTTTAACCCCGGTTGGAACTGCAATCGCCATCGTTGTAATCGAGAAAATCCCGTTAACCATGACGCCGTGACCCATCGTATAGAAGTGGTGCGCCCATACAACAAACGACAGCAGCGAAATGACGATCATACTCCATACCATGGATTTATAGCCGTACAAGTTTTTGCGTGAGAACGTCGAAATGACTTCACTGTAAATCCCGAAGGCCGGCAAAATAACGATATAAACCTCCGGATGGCCCCATACCCAGAACAGGTTGGCCCAGAGCATATCCATCCCGCCGTTGGCCATTGTAAAGAACTGCGTACCAAACAGGCGATCGAACATCATCAGTGCCAGCGCTACGGTTAATACTGGGAACGCAAACAAGATGATGATATTGGTGATCAGTACCGACCAGGTAAACATCGGCATTTTCATCAGCGTCATGCCTGGTGCACGCATTTTCAGAATCGTCACCAGGAAGTTGACGGCAGTCATCAGCGTACCGATCCCCGCGATTTGAATCGCGATCGAGTAGTAGTTATTACCTACCGTTGGGCTGAACTCAACGCTCGCCAGCGGGAAGTAAGCGGTCCATCCGGCATCCGGGGAGCCCCCGATGACGAAGGAGATGTTAAACAGCATCGCTCCGGCGAAGAACAGCCAGAAGCTGACGGCATTCAGCCGCGGGAACGCGACGTCGCGCGCGCCGATTTGCAGCGGAATGACCACGTTCATCAAACCAACGATAAACGGCATCGCCATAAACAGGATCATAATGACCCCGTGTGTTGTAAAAATTTCGTTATAGTGCTGCGCATCCAGCAGCCCGTTTTCCGGCATCGCCAGCTGCGCCCGCATGAGCAACGCATCCACGCCGCCGCGGAAGAGCATCAGCAAAGCGGAGATGATATACATGATGCCGATCCGCTTGTGGTCGACGGTCGTTAACCATTCGCGCCACAGCCAGCCCCATTTTTTAAAATAGGTTAATCCGATGACGATCGCCAGCGATACAACCACAATACTGACCATCGCGCCATAAATCATCGGCTCACCCGTGACGAAAAATTCGTCCCATTTCATGTTCAGGTACTCCCTTCCCGTTGATTAGTTATGAGCTTCGTGTTCGCTAGATTCTTCCGTCATGTCCATGTTGGAGTGGTCCATTGTCGAATGATCCATCGTCGAATGATCCATTTCCTCGGTTCCGTTCTCGCCGCCATGATGATGGCCCGCGTTCTCGCCTTCCGGCGCAGGACGGAAGTCCAGATGAGTGGAGCTGTACGTTTGACGACCGACATGTGCGGTTTCCAGCAATTTATTGAACTCCGACTCGGTCAGCTCAGGAGCGGTGTCCTTCACTTCTTTGACCCATTTGTCATATTCCGACGGCGCCATAGCCAGCGCTTCAAATTCCATGTGTGCGAAGCCCTCACCGGAGAAGTTCGAGTTCTTACCCATATACGAGCCCTCATGTTCAGCAACGATGTTCAGCGTATTGACCATGTCGCTCATCGCGTATTTCTGTCCCGCCAGTTGCGGAATCCAGAAGCTCGTAATCGGACCGTACGAATACAGCCGGAACTCTACTGGACGGTTCGTTGGAATGTTCACATAGTTAACCGTCTCGATTCCTTCCTCCGGATAGCTAAAATGCCATTTCCAGTTGGAGGAGGCGGCGTAAATCACGAGCGGCTTTTGATCCTCATAGCCTTCTGGCACTTTTTCGACGGCTGACGTACTGCGCACAGTCACAACCGACAGCACCGCGACGATAATGATCGGAATCGTAATCCAAGTGATTTCCAGCCATTTGCTGCCTTCCACATGCGGCGGTTCGTAGTCCGGCGCTGCTTTGGAAGCCCGATATTTCGTTAACATATAGATGTACAGCGTGTAAACGACCAGCAAAATAAAGGCCATCGTTAAAATCGAAAAAATGATGACTTGCGATTGGGTCTTGGCCACCGGACCTTTCGGGTCTAACACCGTCAACTGATTACACCCGGTCAGGAGGACAAGAAGGGCTGAAAATAAAGCTAACAGCAACCCTTTCCTTTTCATAGGATACCGATACCCCTTTCTTCATTGTGAACACCATCCCCTAAAGCTAAGGGCATGGCTTCGTTCGATCAGCTACTTTTATGTTAGGAAAGGGGGGATCGAATAACAATTCATATAGAATGTTATTTCTGTAAATAAATTACATTCAATAGTGTGACTTTTATCCTTTACATCACATGAAAAGTTGATTTAAGGCGATTTTCGGCCGTTTTCCGGCAAAATCGGCGATTTTGATAATTGTTCACAATGCGGCTGTAGCCTATCAGAGTTCGCAGAATTGTCATAGAAAATCTCCATTTTGTGATTTTGTTCACAATATTTCGTATTCCAATCAATCTCGCACCCTCGCCTCTCTCCTGGATACGAGAAGAATGTGCGACATTTTCGTGACATTTTGATTGAACATAAACAAAAGAGGCTGCCCCAAAGCAAAACTTCCCTTGTCTTCAGGACAACCTCTTACCTCATGTTTATGCTATTTTTCGTACAGATAGACGATCAAATGAAGCATGTCCGCTGTAAGTTAATTCTGAACAGAATCTTCGGCCTACAACAACTCTTTACGCAGTTGCTCCGGCGATTTCGGCGACAACAGGCCGAACGGAATATCAAAGACCGTTTTCGCCCCGGACTCACCAGCTTGCGACAGCTTGTACGCTGCGCGAGCGTAAGCGACCAGCACGCTAGCCGTAAATTCCGGATTGCTGTCCAGCTTCAGGCTGAACTCGATCAGCTGCGTGCTGTTTGCACCGGTCCGGCCGCTGCGCAATACCATACCGCCGTGCGGCATTGCGGAATGATTCGCCTTCAATTCTTCCTCACTAATGAAGTGAACAATCGTGTCGTAGTCCGCGAAGTAGTTTGGCATCGACTTGATCTCTTGCTCAATCTTCGCCAGATCCGCTCCTTCCTCCGCAACGACGAAGCATTCGCGCAGGTGTTTTTCACGAGTGGTCAGCACCGGGTTTTCTCCGTTGCGTACGCGTTCTACGGCTGCCTCTACCGGAATGGTGTACTGTTTGCCGTCCTTCACGCCAGGTACACGGCGAATCGCATCGGAATGGCCTTGGCTGACCCCTTTGCCCCAGAACGTATAGTCCTTCCCTTCCGGGAGTACAGCTTCCGCCAGCAAACGGTTCAACGAAAACAAACCTGGATCCCAGCCCGTCGAAATCACGCTGACCGTTCCTGCTTTCTGCGCTACTTCGTTCACTTTTGCAAAGTATTCCGGAATTCTCGCATGCGTATCAAAGCTATCGACCGTATTAAACATCGACGCCAATTGCGGCCCTTGCTCCGGCAGATCTGTAGCCGACCCGCCGCACAGAATCATTACGTCGATTTCACCTTTATATTTTTCAATTTCGGAGATATGAACCACACCGCTGGCGGCAGCCACCTCGTCTGGTTGTCTGCGCGAAAAAATCGCTTTCAATTCAAAGTCAGGATTCTGCTTCAGCGCCATTTCCACGCCCCGTCCCAAATTTCCGTAACCTACGATACCGACATTAATTGTTGCCACTGAATATCCCCCTTCATGATGGTTAAACTCGTCATAACCCATAGACTAACCCCCATTGTAATGGACGCTCCTCATTTTTTGAATAGTTTACATGCAAGGTTAGCGTTTTTGTTTAAACATTCTGCATATTTGTGCAAATTATTTGACGTTTGATGCAAACCCTGGATTGCCAGGCTTCACAGATTAGACACAATTAGATAGAAATTGAGGCACGATATAGCCCATTCTAGTCATACTCAGGCGGAATTAATCCATGTAAAATGGTAATCATTGTGAGGAAGCTCATAGACTATCTGAATTGAGGATGAATTCGATTGAACAGGTTTCTTCGTAAATGGACAGGTTTCGCGGTTATCGCATGTATTATCGTTCTTGTTCTAACACCAGCTTCTGTTTTTGCCCACGCATATGTGGTTTCTTCCAATCCAGCAGCAAACGAGACATTAGACACGTCCCCAGAGATGATCGTCATCGATTTTAATGAACCGATTGAGGCAGGCTTCCATAAACTCGAAGTCATTGGCCCCAATGGAGACGACGTAACCGATGGCGAAGCGGCAATCGATCCCCAGAAGCCTTCTCGGCTGACCGTCTCCCTGCAGTCGGATTTGCCGGAGGGGCTGTATACGGCAAAGTGGAATGTGGTTTCCGGCGACGGTCATGCCATCTCGGGCACAATTCCGTTTCAGATCGGTCATGGTGATCCAGGCGGTGAGAGCGGGCTCCCGATCCATTCAACGACGGATGGCGGCAGCTCGTTTCCAGGATGGAGTCTGCTATTAGTCCGCTGGCTATTTTATGGCGGAATGACAGCCTATCTTGGGGCTGTTGTCTTTCATGCTTGGCTTCTCCCCCGCATGGACAACGCCTGGGGGTCCGAACGGTTGAAGCGGCGCAGCCGTGTCCTATGGCTAAGCGGACTCATCGCCTCCTCCGCCGGCATTCTGCTTAGTTTGCCGCAGCAAACCGCTGACGATGCAGGCGGGGGATGGAAGGAAGCGTTGGATCCGGCACTTTGGCGGCAAACGCTCGTGTATACCACCTTCGGGGAGATTTGGAAGGTTCAGCTCCTATTGCTGGGAGGTTTGCTCTTATGGACGCTGTACCTGCTGCGCGCCAGCAGAAGCAACCGACCGTCTCAGCTTCCTTTGCTTGGGGCTATGCTGCTTGGCTTAGGGCTGCTGCTCTCCAAGGCATTTATCGGACATGCCGCCACGGTAGACCTGCGGGGACCAGCCATAGCGGCAGACTTTCTGCATTTGACCGCATCGTTGATCTGGCTGGGCGGTGTTGGCGCGATAGCGTTTTTGCTTCCGGCAGCAGCCAAGACTGTCGCTGGTGAAGAGGCCCTGAAATCTGCACCGTCACACCTCCCTCTCTCTTGGCAGACGGTCCGGCGTTTTTCCATACTCGCCTTCATTATGGTGGCTATCCTGGTACTCTCTGGCGTGTATGGGAGTTTGTTGCACGTACCAACGCTTTACTCGCTAACGCATACGACATATGGTCTTGTACTGTTGGCCAAAATTGCCCTGACCCTGATCTGCCTGCTGCTTGGAGGTTGGTCCTTCCTGCGTGGAAGACAGGCAAGGAAGCCGCTGAACGCCGCCGGCATATGGACGGAATTGGGAGCAGGACTAGCTGTGCTTCTATTGGCTGGTGTCCTGGCGAACTTGCCCACAGCCGCTGCGTCCCCCGGCCCCGCTGCTCTGATCCATCAGTTGGATGATGGAACGAAGGTCACGATCCGCATAAGTCCAAACGTTGCTGGCACCAACACCTTTCAGGTGAATGTGCTCGGTCCGGATGGTCAGCCCCGCAGCGATGTGGACCAAGTGACGCTGGAGCTAGCGTCAAAGGAAATGGACATGGGCACGATCGAAATCCTCTTCCCCGGCGGCTCCCCTCCCGAGGTGAGTGACTTGATTACGATGGGCGGCCGCTGGAACGTTCACGTCCATATTCTGACAAGTTCACTTGACAGTTACGATTACGATACAGAGCTGACAGTAGGGAATCCGTAGAGGAATAATCTTAACGATGATCAAAGGAGGTTTTAGTTATGTTCAATCCAATACGTAATTTTAAAAAGCCGTTTTGGCATTACGCAGCAATCGCTTCTGCTTTTGCATGGATCTTGATTCTTGTCTTGTTCACCAGCACGGCCAGTGCACATGTAACGGTTAAGCCCAGCCAATCCCCAACGGGAGCCTGGGAAACCTATACCATCAAAGTACCTGTGGAGAAAGACATCAATACGGTGAAAATCGCCCTCAAGATCCCGGAAGGAGTCGCCTTCAAACAGTACCGCCCCGTACCGGATTGGAACGTAGAGCTGACAACCGCGGAAGATGGAACCGTCACGGCGGTCACCTGGACGGCTGAAGGCGCTGGCATCGGCCCCGGCGAGTTCCAGCAATTTGAATTCGTCGCGCAAAACCCTGGCGAGCCCGCGGAACTGGCCTGGGACGCCTTCCAATATTACAGCGACGGCAGCGTTGTAGAATGGACCGGCGCGGAAGATTCCGATCGCCCCCATTCATTAACGGTGGTGAGCGCCGCGGAAGGCGATGCGGATCGTGCCGGTTCCCACGGTGGAACGGATGCCGGGGCAGGTACCACGGAGGACGCCGGACATGATCACGGCAGCCCCAATGAAAGTGCCGCAGCCGACAATACGGAGATGAGCGGTTCAGACAGCGAGGTCTCATCCGCATCCCCGTCCAATGAGAGTAGCAGTGGTTCCCCAGTTGGCACGACGGCTCTTGTACTTTCGGCCTGCGCGCTGCTCGTATCGTTGGTTGCTTTAGGGCTGGCGTTACGCTCCAGACGCAAGTAGGCTGATCGCATAAAAAAACAGCGAGTCTCCCCCACGCTTCATCGCGCTGGAAGACCCGCTGTTTTTTTTCATAACGGATATATCCATTTATTTCATACCGATGGGTGCCTGATCGAACGGCTCCTTCCCGGAGCGCTGTTGTTCCCGGGGGATACCGAACAGGCAGCATAACGCCAGCAACATCCCAACGGACGCGCTGATGAACAGCGCCGGATAACCAAACGCATCGATCACCCAGCCAAGAAGCGGAGGCGATGTAATTGCGGCCAGGGACGATACAAAGTAATAAATCCCTGTACGTGTCCCGATGCTCTCCTCCCGCCCGGTGGCAACAATCCATGGGTAAGAGTTGATATTAATACACGCCCAGAAGATCCCCCCGACAATAAGCAGCAGGCGCAGCCACAGAACAGAGTCAACGAAAACCATCACACCAAAAACAACCAACAATCCGGCGACACCGGTGGAAATGATCGCTTTTTTCCCATAACGAGCTCCCAGCCAGCCGCTTGGCAACGCAAATAGCAGAAACGCAAGCGAGAAGAACGTCAACGAAAAAGAAGCTTCCGCATCGCTCATCCCAATCTGCTTAGTGCCGTACAACGTGAACAATGCCTCAACGCCTTGATAAGCCACGAACCAGAAGAAGATGGCCCCTAAAATCAGTACCGTCGTCTTGTCCAGCTGGTCCTTGATGCGAATCTGCGGTTTCGGCTTCCTGTCGGCTTCATCATCCCCGGCGACCCCCGCCACAAGCGCTGCGGCAGGTTCACGGATCACCGTCTTCAGAACCAACAAACAAATGAGCATCACAACTCCGGCAAAAAGAAACGGCATATACGAGCCGATCCCATAAAGCTGAGAGCCGATGCCAAAAGCCAGCACCGAGCCAATGCCGCCCATGAAGTTGATAATGCCGTTTGCTTTGGTCCGCTGCGGCTCTGGCGTAATGTCCGGCATAAGTGCCACCGTCGGCGCGCGGAACAAGCTCATCGATAAATTCATTAACACCATAAACAATACCAGTGTGACGAACCCGGTATGCCAAGGGATCAAAGCCGCAAACACTGCCCCTAACGGCATGCCAATCAGCAGATAAGGCATCCGCCGTCCGTATCGGGTATTCGTCTTATCACTGCGGTGTCCAATCCATGGCTGCAATACAATGGCGAAATAATTATCGATCGTCATCATAAACCCGATCATTGCGGCGCTCTTCAAATAGTCGTCCAAAAACAGCGGAACAAACGCATTGTACAGCGCCCAGGTCAAGCTAATGCTAAAAAACCCGAGACCCAGCAGCCATGTTTTTCTCATCCGTACACGCTCCTTATTTCACCAGCAGTTCAGCCAAGCGATCCGGGTAATCGGTAATGATACCGGCCACACCCGCTGCGATCAGCGCCTGCATCAGCTTTGTATCGTTTACCGTAAACGGATGATAAACGACTCCGTTCGCCTTGGCCTCCGCCACCAGCTCCGGCGTCAGCGCGTATTGATAAGCGTGGAGCGCGTCCGCGCCCACCCGCTTCGCATAATCCCACGGTTCATACAGGCCTTCCATGTACAAAATGCCGGTACGGATGTCCGGAGCCAGCTTTTTGCATTCAACGAGAGAATAGTGATTAAAGCTGGAAATGATGATCCGTTCGCTTAAGCCAAAGCGGCGCACAGTATCCAGTACCTTTTGCTCGATGCCCGGGTATAATACGACGCCAGTTTTCAGTTCGAGGTTGACGATGGTATCCGTGTTCCGAACAAGGTCCAGCAACTCCTCCAGCGTTGGAATGCGCTCACCCGCAAACTCCTCGCGGAACCAGGATCCCGCCTCCCGTTGCTTAATTTCGGTCAAAGTCAAATCCTTGACCCACTCCGGCGTTCCCGCCGTCCGTTGCAGCGTCTCGTCATGGATGAGAACCAGTTCTCCGTCGCGCGTCATCTGCACGTCCGTTTCAATACCGGTCGCCCCAAGCTCCAGAGCTTTGGCAAAAGCCAGCATCGTGTTCTCCGGGTAATACCCCGCAGCCCCCCGATGCGCAAAATTAATTAAATCGCTCAAAAGGATCATCCTCCCAGGCATTTATTTAAAATTAATATTAAACATCCCCCTACTATAATCCTGCATTGTTAGGCCTGTATAAAAATAGCACCATTATCCCTTTGGGTCAGAATTGGGAGAAGATAATGTTTTGGCCACACTTTTTCACCTTTATCCCTTTTGTTCCGGAATGAGGCACCATGAGCAGGATCGAATAGAGGCTTCCGTGAATCATCTACTTTTTTTGCAAGATTTGATGGACGATATGGAATTTTTTTCTTGATAACAGAACATGTGTTTGGTATAATTTAGAAAAGAGAACATACGTACGTATTTATTAAGCTTAGAGGATTGGATTGGAGGGATCGGATATGAAATTAGGAATGAATGCGGAATATCAATGTATCAGCAGTCGTTTTCAAAGTGAGGCAGATTGCATAGAGGCCATCATCGCGATGAAGTGGCCACATGGCTTCGTCTGCCCGCGTTGTGCTTATACGGAATGTACCTGCCTGTCCTCTCGCCGCCTTCCTTTATTTGAGTGCAGACGATGCGGCTATCAGGCGTCGCCTTTGGTTGGTACAATTTTTGAAAGAACACATCTGCCTTTGGTAAAGTGGTTTCAGGCGATGGAGCTGTTTCTGCTCCCTGACGGCATCTCAGCATTGCGGTTGAGTCAGGTCATTGAAGTGACCTACAAGACCGCCTGGCTCATGCTGCACAAAATCCGTCATACCCTCGGCGAATGTGATGCCCGGGAACTGCTCTCTGGAGACGTGAAGGTCAACTGTGATCAATATGCGTATGATTTGTCGCATTATCATCCGACGGCTCAGCCTTATGCCACCCCGGTTGTCGCCGGGTGCACGGTTACGGAGTTTGGCGAGCCGGAGCGAGTGAAGATTCAATTGATATCGCACACAAGAGGAGACGGACAACGAGCGAACAAGCACGATGTCGCCGCGTTCATCCATAAGCATGTCGATGTCCCTACCTCTACCGTCCAGTCATTTCCTTTGGCATTTCGACTGTATTTGCCTTTGCGCAAAGAAGTCAGAGCGGCGTGGACTTCGCTGAAGCGCACCTATATTGCCCTGGGGCTAACCCATCTGCAAGCGTATTTGAATGAGTACACCGTCCGCCGTCATCTTCGCATGTCCTTTTCCGAGGAAGAAATGTGTCAGAACTTGCTGCAGATGTGCTTGTCTATTCCAGCGATCCCTTACGGCCAGTTAATCAAGCGTCATCAGAAGACATTCCTTGCAACAGCGGCGTAAATAGAAGCGATCAGGGGATAATATGTCTTTATAATCTGTACTTGAACTTCTTATCCTCTTCAATTTAAATTTCACTTTCAATTCTGTGCGGTCTATTACTCTCTTTAACTTCTGTACCTTGTCTTCTTGACTCTTCACTAGGCTAGGGTCATATCAGCTTCAATCTGCTATATTAGTCATACTCCTAGTTCGTATTCCTAGGGCTATCTTAAGTTTTTTTCGATTCAAAAAGAACTTAATTCTCGACTGATTCCAACCAGGCTGATCACCTCAGACAGAGCACTTTTTCGAAACAACGATTTCCCTTACTCTACCGCCTGACTCAAAGGGATAATCTTGAAAGGGAGGGCGACAGTATAGGTATGCCCCGCCTGAGTTTTACAAAAGGCGCACACGGGAAAAACGTGCCGCTGCAAACGCAACCGCACGTCGGTCTTCCATCTGTGTTTATGAATAAAGTAAAGGTCAGGAACGATTTACCGCCAACGGCTCGGCCTTCCGCAACTCGGCATTGAGTGCTGCGGCATCTCGGATCGCTCGAGTGTCTCTGAAGATCTCCCCCGGCCTGCTGGCCTTCCCGATCACATAACCAGCAAACGGTAACCCTACGAAATCAAACGTGTACTGTAGCTGTTGAATGAGCGGCAGCGCTTTGATCCGTGGATTATCACCGCCGACTACGACGGCATAGGCTGTTTTGGACGCCATTCGCTCCTTAAAGTTGAAGCGGACATCACGCAAGCTTTGCGACCAGCGATCGATAAAGTTCTTCATTAAGCCGGATGCTCCGTACCAGTATACCGGTGTGGCAAAGATCAAAATATCGTGCTCCAGCACCTGCAAGATCAGATCGTCGTAATCGTCATCCACCGGATCGAAGCCGCCCTCATCGTGCCGTTGATCGTGGATCGGTTTGATCTCTTTCTCCCGCAGAACGATATTCGTATAGGGTAACCCCTCTAAAACCAGCCGCGTGAGTTCCTCCGTGTTCCCTCCATTCCTTGCACTCCCCTGAATGACAGCAATGCGCATTCCCTGCACTCCCCTCCGAATTCTCAAGCGAAACTTCCCGAAGTTGCGCCTGCTTTACGCCTATTTATTGTTATGCGACAGGCATCTGAAATATATGCAATCTCCATAAGTTTATGGCGTTTTTTCGGGAAATGTGCAAAGGGTTGTCTAGTAATATGTTGGTAGAACGACACCGGGACCCGCCAAATTTCCAGTTGAGGCTGCGATTAGACCTGATCCAGAGCTAGAAGCGGAATGATCGTGATTGATTCGCCAAACCTCGTTCCCGCTGAGGTTTACCGGATAAGCTCGGCCTCCAAATTCCAGTAGCCCTCCCGCATCCAAGCCCCTGCCCCGTCTTCCAGACGAGGGAGCGACCCGACCAAGGTCCAGTTCACAAACCGTCCCCAGCCCGTTATGCGCTGCCGCGATTCCCGGTAGAATGAAAACATGAACAACGGATAACCCAATCGAGGCACTAGAAACTTAGACTCAATGATCCTTATTGACTTAAAAATAAATGAAAGCGAGTGGTTGACCATGAGAAAACTGTATCGTTCGGCAACGGATAAGCAACTGACCGGCCTGTGCGGCGGGATCGCCCAATGGTTTGGGATGGACTCCACGGTTGTGCGGCTGATCGCTATCGTAGCGCTATTCTGCAGCTTTGGCACCATCGTTGCCCTGTACTTAATTGCGAGCCTGATCGTTCCGAAGGAACCGATCGGCAACTACAGCTACGATGACCCGTTTGCTCCGTTTTGATCAGTGAAGGTTCCCAAACTTTATTAACTCTAAAGGAGAGATTTCAATGAGTAGCGTATTTGATCGTATCGCCAATCTAGCTAAAGCATCCATTCATGAAGTGTTAAACAAACTGGAAGATCCGGTCCTGATGACCGGCCAATACTTACGCAACCTGGAGGACGACATCGCCGCCGCGGAGAAATTGTTGAAGGAGCAGCAAATGACTGCGACTGTTCAGGAGAGAAAAAGCGCGGATATCGCCCATCTGGCCAAGCAAAGTGAAATTCGGGCTTTGACCGCCCTGGAGCAAGGCGATGAAGTGACGGCGCGCCATGCCGCTGCGGAGAAAATCCGCTACGAAGAGCAAGCGCAGCTGTACGCGAAGGAGGCGCAGGAAGCCCGAGACCGCGTCGCTGAGCTGGAAATTCGCATTGCAGAAGGGAAAGCGGAGTTCGCCCGCTTGAAGGAGAAACGGAATGAGCTGGCAGCCCGTGCCCGCAAGGTCCAAATCAAAGCCGAGACCGAACGACCGAACTTCAGCCGCGGAATCGAAAGCGGCGCAGCCGCGCGGGGCTTCGAGCGCATGGAAGAGAAAATTCTGAGCTGGGAGGCTCAGCAAGAAGTCTCCTCCAGCTACGGGAGAACGGCCGGCGTCGCGGATGCAGGCACTACCCAGTCCGCCGCCGTCAACGAAGAGCTGGAACGTCTGAAGGAGCAATTGTCGAACCGGCATTCCTGAGCCGTTCATATATAGAAGAACCGCCCGAACAAGATCGGGCGGTTCTTTCATTTAGGCCGGCATCGAGCCGGGATCGGCGGCAAGGTAGCATATCTGCGGATGAACCGTCTTCACCCCGGGACAATACCGAGCAAGAGAGCTTCTTATTTGCCGTCCTTGCCGGCTTTGAACACTTCGCCAATCGCGCCGAGACTTCCCAGCGTTTCGATCGCATTCGACGGGAGAAACACCTTGTTGGCCGGTCCCTTGGCCACTTCCTTCAACGCTTCGAAGGATTGGTACGCCAAGACGGATTCGGTTAAAGCCGCATCGCGCAGCATCTCGATCCGCGCTTTTTCGGCGGCGGCAATCGCTTCGATCGCTTTCGCTTGACCCAGCGCCTCCAGCTCCTGGGCTTGACGGAAGCCTTCGGCTTCGCGAATCCGAGCTTCCTTGTCACCCTCCGCCTTCAGGATCTTACTTTGCTTGTCACCTTCCGCACGCAAGATCATATCCTGCTTGGCAGCTTCGGCCTCAAGCACGATCGCCCGTTTGTTCCGTTCGGCCTTCATTTGCTTATCCATCGCTTCTTGGATATCCACCGGCGGCCGGATGTCCAGCACTTCAACCCGTTCGATCCGCACGCCCCATTTCTCGGTCGCTTCATCGAGCGCCGTCCGGATATCGGTCGAAATCTTCTCCCGACCGGATAACGTTTCGTCCAGCTCCATTTTACCGATGATTTGACGCAGCGTAGCTGTTGTAATGTTCCGTACCCCGTACACAAAATCGGAGATGCCGTACGTTGCTTGTTCCGGACTGACCACCTGATAGAAAATAATCGTATCGATCTGCACCTGTACGTTATCCTTGGTGATTACGGTTTGCGGCGGTACATTCGTCTGTTGAATCCGCAAATCATGATACGTCCGAACCTGGTCGATGATCGGGATCAGGACGTTCAACCCCGGTGTCAGCAAGCGGTTAAATTTACCGAGCCGTTCGACGACACCTACCCGTTGTTGCGGTACAATTTTGACTGTCAGTGAGATAAATACAACAGCAACAACTACAATGACCGCAATAATTGCCCATTCCATTAAGTCAATTCCTCCCATCTTTCTACTTCGATAATTGTACTGCTTCGCGCCAGCACCCGAACCTTCTCATCTCTGCCGATCGGGACGGAGGCTTTCGCGCTCCACGAATCTCCTCCAACTTTCACGATGCCGTATTGACCGGGTTCAATCGGTTCCACAACGACGCCTTGCTTCCCTACCAGTTCGGTACCGATGTCCTTAAACCCTTTTGCCTTGCGAAATTTTCTGGAAAGCGGCTTCGTAAACACCGTCAGGACGATAGCGACCAGACAGCCCAAAGCAACCTGCCAGAAATAAGCTTCGGGGGCCACCCAAGCTACGACTACCGCAACCAACGCGCCGATGCAGAGCCATAGCAGGTAAAAAGTCATCGTCATCATCTCAAGTACCAATAAGATTCCGGCGACGATGAGCCAAATCGCCCACATTTCCATCCCCCTGTTGCACCACCTTTCAGCATTATAGTTATTTATACGGGAAACATACCAAAAAGTATCAAGGAATATTTTGTTTTCTTATCTTTTCGGGACTTTCCTCCTGTTCTGATGCCCTTTTGCAGGATTATCCCTTTCGTTCAGAAATGGGGCAGCATCGAAAACGGAGGATTAGAGGGTCACCTGAACATCTGAACATCTGGACAGGAAATCGCCCCCTGATGCAACGGGATAATCACGAGAAGCGGGCGGCTGACATAAGCATTTCCTCGCAAAAAAATAACCGCCGGGCATACGCCCAGCGGTTTTCGTTTGCATGTATCCGTGCCATACGGCATTAACGGAGATTAAGCAGTTACAGCATCCAAATCTACGTCGCGTTTGAACGTCTCGGTGTCGTTCTCGCCCAGGATCTTACCGGTGATCACGCCAGCAGTGATCGAGTCATTGACGTTCAGCGCCGTCCGGCCCATATCGATCAACGGCTCAACGGAAATCAAGAGGCCTGCCAAAGCAACCGGCAGGTTCATCGTCGACAGGACGATCAGCGAAGCGAACGTAGCCCCGCCGCCAACGCCGGCAACCCCAAACGAACTGATTGTTACAACCAGGATCAGCGTCAGGATGAAGTCCCAGCTCATCGGGTTGATCCCAACGGTCGGCGCGATCATGACGGCCAGCATGGCTGGGTAAATCCCGGCGCAGCCGTTTTGCCCGATCGTTGCACCAAACGAAGCCGACAGGTTGGCGATTCCTTCCGGAACGCCCAGACGTTTCGTTTGCGTCTCCACGTTGAGCGGAATCGTTGCCGCACTGGAACGCGAAGTGAACGCAAATACCAACGTCGGGAACACTTTACGTACATACTGAATCGGATTGTAGCCAAATGCGGCCAACAGAATCAAGTGAATGATAAACATCACGATCAGCGCCACATACGAAGCTCCGACGAACTTAATCAGCTTCAAAATCTCTTCCGCATTAGTCGTAGCAGCAACGTTCGTGATCAACGCCAGAATCCCGTAAGGCGTCAATCGCAGAACCAACGTCACGATCCGCATCACTACAGCGTATACCGCTTCGACCATTTTGCGGAATGTATCCGCTTGTTCGGGCTTTTTCTTATCGAGTCCAAGTACCGCTACCCCGATAAATGCCGAGAAAATAACGACTGCCAAAGTCGAGGTGCTCCGAGCACCGGTCATATCTGCAAACGGATTAGTAGGAATGAAGTCGAGCACTTGCTGCGGAATCGTCTTGCCTTCCACTGTGCCCAGGCGATCTTCAAGGGCCGCACCGCGCGCCTGTTCTCGATCCCCCGCCTCGATTTCAATCGCCTTCAGGTCGAAGCTCAAGCTGGTCACGATGCTGACGCTTGCCGCGATCGCTGTCGTAATCAGCAATACCGCGATGATCAAGGCGCTCATTTTTCCTAAGTTTTGCTTACCTTTCAAATTCATAATGGCCGAAATAATCGAAACCATGATCAGCGGAATAACAACCATCTGCAGCAGCCCGACGTAACCACGCCCCGCCAGGTTAAACCAGTCGGTTGATTTCGCGATAACCTCAGAGCCGGCGCCGTAGGATGCCTGCAGGATTACCCCAAATACAAGCCCGAGCCCCAGTCCGGTAAACACCCGCTTGGTAAAGGATATGTGCTTCTTCTGCATCCAAATCAGAACGCCGATCAACACAAGCATTACGGCTACATTAATAATGATACGCAAGGTATCCATAACCAGATCTCCCCCTGAATATAGTCCATAAATTCGTGTTCGCACCCGGATAGGCAAACGCCCAGATACGATTTACAAATCGTATGATAACACATATACAAGTATTTTGATAGGATTAATTTCGACATGGCTTGTCACGAAATGAAAATGCTTGTCCCGCCTGACTCCGTAAACCTTTGCAGTGCCTCCCCGACATGGTTGATCTCAACGTTTGCACACTGATAACTTTCATAAATGGGATGAATTGGATCGTTTTGGTTCGCTCTGATCTTGAAACTTCATGATTTGGTTAATTAATATCTGTATATTCAGGCGTTTATCCAAATATTTAAGAGATAACTATTGATTTCGCTTGAAATTTCGTATAATTTGCTCATAAATCCCAAAATTCAGCTTTTTATCCTTTGTGCAAACGTTTTAATTTCAGTACAGCTCAGGTATGATAGTGAAATAAAGGCACTTTACGAAAGGGAGATGATCGATGCAAACCCCAAGTCCTCTTCGGCGTTTGAAGCTGCGGCAAAATGGAAGCGCTGTCCCCATGTTCCGTCCGCTCCTGCCTCCCCTGCTCCGGATCCCAGTCCTGCTCTTGATCCTGCTGCCGATGCTGCTGAACGGGTGCACGGATAAACCCAGCAGTAACGGCGCAGCCTCGGAACCCCAAGATTACTCCAATGCAACCACAACCAATTCGAGTCCAAATGATCCTGCAGGCGGGAATCCAGCCGCCTCAGATACAGTGGATACTCAACCCTCTACGGTGTTCTATGAAATTTTCGTCCGTTCCTTTGCGGACTCGAATGGCGACGGCATCGGGGACTTCAAGGGGCTGACCAGCAAGCTCGACTACTTAAATGACGGGAACCCGGATACGGACACCGACCTGGGGATTGGCGGAATCTGGCTGATGCCGATTAATCCTTCGCCAAGCTACCACGGTTATGACGTCACCAACTACAGGGACATTCATCCAGATTACGGGACGATGGACGACTTCCGCACGTTTTTGAATGAGGCCCATAAGCGCGGGATCAAGGTCATTATGGATTTGGTGGTCAACCATACTAGCAAAGAGCATCCATGGTTCACCGAAGCGGCTGCGGATCCAAACAGCCCGTATCGGGATTGGTACGTTTGGGCCGAGGAACAAGGCCGGAAGGTGTCCGGCACCAGTGCCGCCGGAAGCGGCAACCCCTGGCATAACCTGAACGGCAGCCATTACCTTGGCATCTTCTGGGAAGGGATGCCGGATCTCAACCTCGATAATCCGGAAGTGCGGAACGAAATGATCAAGACCGGCCAATTCTGGCTAGAGCAAGGCGTAGATGGGTTTCGCCTGGACGCAGCGAAGCATATCTACGAGGATTTGCTGACCGACAAGAGCCAAGAAACCACGAACAAAAACGTGGCTTGGTGGCAGGAATTCCGCAGCGGGCTCAATGAAGTCAAGCCGGACGCCTACCTCGTTGGCGAGATCTGGGACCCTTCCGCAGCGCTGATCTCCTCCTATTTGGACAGAGCGTTGGATTCCGGGTTTAATTTCAGCCTGGCCGAAACGATCCTCAGCAGCGTCAAGAATGAAAAGGACGCCAATATCCCTTATACGCTGGAGCGAACGCATAAGCTGTACAGCGAAAAATCCGGCGGCAGCTTCGTTGACGCGACGTTCTTGACCAACCATGACCAGAACCGGGTTATGACCCAACTGGAGGGAGATGTGCCGCATGCGAAGATGGCTGCGAGCCTGCTGCTCACGCTTCCCGGCAATCCGTTTATCTATTACGGCGAGGAAATCGGCATGTTTGGGGCGAAGCCCGATGAGCTGATACGTGAGCCTATGCGCTGGACACCGGACGACAGTGAAGGCCAAACGACCTGGGAGCCTGCCGTGAACAATGCCGGCATCCAAGGCCTCAGCGTAAGCGAGCAAACCGGCGATCCCACCTCCCTGCTGTCGCATTATCGCCAGTTAATTCGGATGCGCAACGAAATTCCGGCATTAAAGGACGGCGCGATTCAGGAATATGCAACGGATCAGCCGGGCATTACAGCCTTTGTTCGTTTGACGAAAGACCAAGCGGTACTTGTCGCTCACAACTTGACGGGTCATGAACTCACCGTCTCCTTGGATCCGAACCAAGCCGACGGCAAGAGCTTCACCAAGCTGCTTGCGCAAACGAGTGAAGGCGCAAGCCTCAGCGGAAACACGTTGACGCTGCCTGCGTATTCAACGGTGGTATTAGAGTAGATAAAAGCCCTGCAGCTGAGCCAAAGCTGCAGGGCTTTCTAATGTAACGGACCATATGGACGTTATTTGCCCATTTTGCATCTATTTCAAAATCTAACAATCTAACGGACTCCAATGACGTTATTCGGGCTAAAACTAGCATGTGAAGCAAGCCAAACACCCAATAACGGCCTCTGAGTCCGTTAGTTTTGGAGATACCCGCTAATTCGCGGATATAACGTCATTTCAGTCTGTTAGCGACACGAACAACATGAGCTACATCAGCCATCAGCCACATGAGCAACATCACTAACATCAACCATATGAGAAGCACGAGCGCCACGCGCCAACCAAACGTCCAACTGTTATTGGCTCGTGTTATTGACTTGCCGTACCTTCACCTTGGAATGCGCTGAGCGAGCGCTGCAGCTGTCCTGCCAGATCCTCCAAACGAGCCGACAGATGTACCAGCTCCGCGCTGACTCGGTGTTGCTCTTGAGACATGGAGGCCACCTCTTCGGTGGAGGCGCTGGTTTGCTCAACCACCGAGCTCACTGTGTCCACAAAATCCTGCAGGGTCGCTTGCGATTGCAGCAGCTCCTGAACGGAGGCCGACGAACTCCGGATCTCCGTTATGAATTTCTCCATCTCCCCTTTGACATTCTGGAAGATGCCGGCTGCTTCTTTGACCGCCTCGGTTTGGGCCACAAACAGCGGCGCGATCCCCGTCAGCACCTCCACCGTTTGGCCGATCGCGTCCTGGATTTCCTCGGTAATCGCCGATACAGTTTGGATCGATTCCCCTGAAGCGGCTGCCAGCTCACGAATTTCCCCGGCGATGACCATAAACCCTTTGCCGGCTGCCCCGGCACGGGACGCTTCAATCGAAGCATTTAACGACAAAATGTTCGTTTGCTTGGTCATCTCCACCATCGGGGCAAGGATCGAGCGGATCGACTGAGTGCTTCGGCTGAGCTTCGCCGAATTCTCCTCCAACAGCGCTGTCATCTGCGACACGGCTTCCGTCTTCTCCACCAGCTCCTCCATATGCGCTTCCCCATTGCGGCTGACCTCGATGACACGACCGGCGGATTCGTCCATCGCCGCGTTCAGACGAGCCACTCGGCTCATTTGATCGCCGATCCGCTCCGCTGTCTCGGTGCCCTTGTCCGCCTCCACGGCCAAGCTTTCAGCTCCGGCCGCGATCTCTCCAGTCGCCTGCGCGATCTCGGCGGCGGTCTGCGACGTATCGCGCGACGCCCTCGTTAAATTCTCCGCCGTAGCCAGCAGCTCCACGGCGGATTCATTAGTCCGTTCCACGAGCCGGGAAATTTGCTCGAGCATCCGGTTAAAGCTGTGCCCCAGCCTGCCGATTTCGTCATTTCCTTTAAAGTGCGTACGCACTTGCAAATTCCCGCGCTCGCCTTCCTCCATTAACCGGCACAACTTCTCCAAAGGCCGGCCGACCATGCGCACCAGGAAATAGCCGATCAGAGCGGCAACAACCACAGCGCCCAGGAGCACGACCAACATGACGACGAGCAGCCGGTCCGCTGCACTTAGAAAGTCGCTCTCCGGAGCGTATC
Source organism: Paenibacillus barengoltzii G22 (assembly GCF_000403375.2). Taxonomy (NCBI): domain Bacteria; kingdom Bacillati; phylum Bacillota; class Bacilli; order Caryophanales; family Paenibacillaceae; genus Paenibacillus; species Paenibacillus barengoltzii. The sequence goes on from NZ_KE159654.1 coordinate 252,906, forward strand.
CGATAATCCTCCAGTTCACCGTTTTCAACGGTCGGAACACGACCAGTTGCTGAACTCCTTGCTCATCTGCCGCCTGGAACGAGCTTTCTCCCGATTCCGCCTGTTTGGCATCCACTTTAATAACGGATTCCGTCTCCAGAAGAGCCGGATCATTCGCATGGACAATCCGGTTATCCGCAGTAAGCACCCGCACCTGCCCGGTCTTCCCGATCTGCAGGTTGCCTAAAATATCCCCCAGTGCCTGCACCTTAATCTCAAACAACAGGATATACTCCGCCTCTGGGTGATTGATATTCCGCAGCAAGCGGGCCATCGTGACCGTAGGCTCGGTATATGCGTTAAAGAAGCCCCTCTGCAACGCTGGGAACCACACGGGCTCGCCTGTCGCATCCAATACTTTCTTTACCCGGCTTTCCACCGCCTCATCCGTCCGCACCGAGCTGACTCCCGAAGACTTGTACGATTTCACGTCTTCCAGGCCCTTCGAAACAAGACGCACACCCAAGAGGCGTTCATCCGCACTCTTCAAGGCATCCAGCTTCTTGCGGATCCGATCCTCAGCTTGCGTCTTCACAACGGTTCCAACTCCCGGTTGGTTCACCGTCTCCAGATCGCTCCGCAGCGTCTGATCCACGGCCAATTGCCGCGACGTGGCCTCATATTGCTGGAACAAGAAGTCAAGCTTGTCCGCCGCCTGCTCCACCGCCTGAGTGGAGGCGGAAGCCACCTGTTCCCGGATAATCTCCCGAGATGCCCGATAAGAGCTGAACCCTAACACGACGGACAACACGACGACTGCTGCAAATACGACGACAAACATCTTTAGGCCCACGGAATTCCAGTGCCGCCCACCGCGAAGCTTCTTCATTTCCGCATCCCCTTTTGATTTATGTATATATAGGATTCAAGCAAGCCCCCATTATAAAAAAAAGGGTATAACCCCACTTAACTGAGGCTATACCCAGGTGTCGCTCATCTCTTGCTGCATTATCCTTTGCTGGCGCCCGAAGTTAAGCCGTCAACAAGCAGCCGCTGCAGGAACATGAACAAGATCGTGATCGGAAGTGCGATCAGAACCGCCCCTGCGGCAAACAGCGTAAAGTTACTGTTCTGATTACTGCTGACCATATCCCACATCCCGACGGCCAGCGTCCAGTTTTCCTTCGTTCGCAGGACGAGCCGAGCAAAGATGAAGTCAACCCAAGGACCGACAAATTGGGTTAGCGCCATATACGTCAGCATCGGCTTGGACAACGGCAGAATGATGCGCCGGAAGATCAGGAAGTTGCTCGCTCCATCGATCCGTGCCGCTTCATCCAACGATCGAGGAATCGTATCGAGGAAGCCTTTGGCGATAAACGTGCCGCCCAGCGGGGCCCCCGCCGCATATACGATGATCAGAGCCAAATGCGTATCCAGCAGCTGCATCTCCCGCAGCAGCAGATAGATGGCGATCATACTCATGAATCCCGGGAACATCCCCAGCACGAGCAGACCGGAAAGCGCCGTTTTGCGTCCGCGGAACCGGAACCGGGAGAGCGCATAGCTCGTAAGCAGCGTCAGCAGCACGCCCAGAATCATAGAGCAAACCGCAATTTTCAGCGTATTCAGGTACCAGGTGCCAAACAGATAGGTCTGGGATGTAAACAGTTCTTGATAATGTTCAAACGTAAACTTCTCCGGAATCAACGTTTTGCTGTAAAGCGATTTACCCGGCCGCAACGAACCGAAGACGACCCAAAGCACAGGGTAGACGGCGGCAATACACAGCAGGATCAGCACAATGTAGCTGGCGCCCAGACGAATCGCATTTCGGATTTTCCGTCTGCTCATTGGATCATATCCTCCTCTTTAAACGACTTGGTTCTGCGGTAGTTGTAAATCGAGAACGAAGCGATAATGATGAAAATGATGATCCCGATCGCAGAGGCCATGTTGTATTTATTCTGGTTCAACGTCAGCTTATACAGCCACGTCACCAGGAGGTCGGTCGCACCGGCATATTGATAATCGCCCTTCACCGGATCGCCGCCCGTTAGTAGGAAGATGGCGTTAAAGTTGTTGATGTTGCCGGCAAATTGGGTGATCAGCGTAGGTGCCGTCGTGAACAAAATCATCGGCAGCGTAACGATCTTAAATTTCTGGAACCCGGTTGCTCCATCCACTTCCGCTGCCTCGTACAAATCTTTAGGAATCGTCGTCAGTACGCCCAGAATCAGCAGCATGGAGACCGGAATCCCCACCCACATATTCACGACGATAACGGTCACTTTCGCCCAGAACGGGTCGGTTAACCACGGCAACCCGCCAAGTCCGAAATAACCAAGATACTGGTTGATTGGACCAAACTGGCCGTTAAACATATTTCTCATTACAAGCAGCGAAATCAGCTGCGGAATTGCGTAAGGAAGAATTAAGATCGTTCTCCATAACCCTTTGAATCGAATGCCCTTCTGATTAATCAGTAACGCGACAAGCATACCGCCAAAATAAGTCGTTACCGTGGACAAAATCGCCCAGATAATCGTCCAGGTCAATACGCCGTAAAAGGTATGGCTCCAGGTTTTGAGCGCCACCAGGTTTTTAAAGGTCTCGAAGCCAACCCAATCGACCAGCATGGCCGGCGGAATGTGCTTCGGCGCCGAATAGTTGGTGAACGCAAGCAGAATCATGAACAGAATCGGCATTACGGTGAAAAATAAAATCCCGAGGGCGGGAATACTCAAAAATGCAACAGCAAACTTGTAATCCAGTACATAACGTATCGTTTGTTTAAAGTTATTGGGCGTCTTGCCTTTGTCCCGTTCCAGCCCAATGTTGCGGGCATCGCGAACGTTCATAATATATACGATGACAAAAACCGCCACAAACAGCAGCGTAATCAAGCTTTGGATCATGATGAAGATCGAGTGATCCCAGTTGCCGTTCATATTGGCTCCGGTTCTTGGCGTTTCGCCAAGCGTAACGATTCCCCAGAGCGCAAACCCTAAGTTCCGGATCAAATAGATCACGCTAAATGCTTCAAAAAGGACGAACAACAACCCTTTGATATATTGTCGGTTGTAGAGTTGTCCCAGGCCCATGCACAGTATCGACAAAAGCGTCGCCCGATCCCGATGTTGGTGTCGGTCCATTTCCCTTCCTACTCCTCTCCCTTGGGAAATTAAGGATGACCCGCCGCGATCAGCGGCGGGCTCAACCTTCCCTCACTGGGTGACAGTTCGTTCTGCCTTACTCCGTTGCCCCTTGGTTCAAATCCCGAATTTGTGTCACGGCATTTTCCATTGCGGCTTTTGGATCTGCATTGTTGTTCCAGATTTCCGGAAGCGCAGCGTTAACAGGAGCCCAAGCATTAGCCATTTCCGGAATGGAAGGCATCGGCTGGGAGTTCTTCGCTTGCTCAGCAAATACGGATACGAAAGGATCGTTTTTGATTTGATCGGTTTCCAGCGCTTCCAGGTTCGTCGGTACAGCGCCGACTTTTTCATTCAGCAGCAACTGCGCATCCTTCGTAGAAGCGAAATGAGCGAACAGTTTAGCTGCATTCGGGTATTTCGTAAAGGAGTTTACGACCCAAATTTTAATACCGGAGAAGGTGATCGCTGTTTTGCCGTTGATGGAAGGATATAGAGCAAGACCCAGGTTGTCGCCGAGAGCGGCTTTGTATCCTGCCAATTCCCAAGGACCGTTGATGTCCATCGCAACGTCGCCTTCGTTAAACAAGCTGCGTTTGATGTCCGGGTTGATGTCGCCGCTGTTGATCGGCAGAGCTTCCTTCAAGCTTTGGAACACTTTCAAGCTTTCGATTGCGCCATCGTTAGCCAAACCAATATCGTCTGGGTTTGTGCCGTTATCGCCGAACAGGTAACCGCCGGTGCTCGCGATAAACGGATAGTTGAAGTACATGTTGCCGACTTCCCACATGATGCCGTATTTGTTTTTGGATTTGTCGGTAAACGTTTTGCTGAATTCCAGAACGTCTTTAAAGTCTTTAGGTGCTTCTGGAATGAGCGATTTATTGTAGAACAAAGCCATCGTCTCAGCTGCTCTTGGATAACCGTACAGAACGCCGTCATAGGTGGCACCTTGGATAGCAGCTTCCGTGTTGCTCTTCGTCGTTTCTTCGGCGAAGGCATCGTTTGGCAGAATCAAGCCAGAAGTCGCTGCGTTCCCCAAGTGGTCATGAGGGACGATCAGCACGTCGGCTGCCAGACCGGACGGTCCGTCTTGCGTCAGCTTCCCGATTTGGTCGGTTGGCGATACTTCTTCAATTTTTACAGGTACGCCGTATTTTTCAGTGAATTGTTTGGCCATTTCTTCAGTGAATACTTTCTCTTCTTTACTTTCCCAAATGAGGAGCTCAGCGCCCTCTTCCGGAACAATCACATCAGCGGAAGCGTTCTCCCCAGCACCGGTATTCCCCGTATTTTCCGTCTGATTCGCCGGAGCATTCGCACTTCCGTTGTTGCCGCCGTTATTGTTGCCCGATCCGCAAGCAGTGATCGAAACAACCAAGGACAGCGCTGCGATCAAGGTCAATGCCTTTTTGAACTTCATGACTATAACCCCTCCTAATTTTAAAGACGTGACGCGCAAACGTTTTCAGAAAATACCTGAAACTATGACTCCTCCGCAGCATCTTCCCGGGATAGTTTAGTATTTCCCGCCCGAAAGCGCTTTATCCACGCCCCCATGATACATCATGCTCTGAGAGTTGTAAAAACGTTTGCACAAAGGGTGAACACGGGTTAATCATCTACTTTCTCCGTTTTTCTTTTGTTTGCTTCGAAATTCGCATTTTTTGTAATTGCGCAACTTTATTTTGAGACAAGGAAACGTTGCATATTTGCGCAAAATTTTCGTGATTTTCGGGACACTCTCCTATGTCGCCGCTAAGTTTATCCTCAATCATCAGCTTTACAGAAACATGACTTCTTAATCATCTTGTGCAATGGTTTGAACAGTGTTATAATCCGGATCAATGAGAGCAATACTAGCTTTGCCGTTCGGTTACACAATTTGAAGGCACTGTTATCGAAAGGTACATCCTCGGCCCGTTTCTTCGGCTTGGATGTGCTTTTTTTGCTTCCAAAGCAAGTGGATACGGGGGCCTGGCGGACAAAGCTGTCCACAATCCACTAGGAGGGATTCATCATGTTACTTGAAGCGGTCTATCATCGCCCTAAGCTGAACTGGACTTATGCTTACGACCACAAAACGCTTCATCTGCGCTTGCGCGCGAAGAAGAACGATCTCACCGAGGTCTACGCCTTTGTGGGGGACAAATATATGTGGGATCAAAGCAAAGAACTGATTCCGATGACCCTGATGATCAGCGACGAGATGTTCGACTATTGGGAGTGTACCTATCAACCGCCGCTGCGCCGAACGAGATACGGCTTTCTGCTAAAGTCCGGCGACGAGCAAGTCTGGATGACAGAAAGCGAGTTTACGAAAGAGCGCCCTTCCGGTCCTGAGCGACTGTTCGAATTCCCGTTCATCAATCCGGTTGATGTCTTTACGCCGCCGGCCTGGGTGAAGGACGCCATCTTCTATCAAATCTTCCCTGAACGCTTCGCCAATGGCGATCCAAGCAACGATCCAAAAGGCGTACTGCCTTGGGGCGGCAAACCGGAGCGCGACAACTTTTTTGGCGGGGATTTGCAAGGCGTCATCGATCATCTCGATCATTTAAGTGAGCTTGGCATTACCGGGATCTATTTTACTCCGTTGTTTGAAGCGACGACCAACCATAAATACGATACCGCGGACTATATGAAGATTGACCCTCATTTCGGCGACATTGCCACGGTCAAGAAGCTGGTTCAAGCCTGCCATGAGCGCGGAATCAAGGTGCTGTTCGACGCGGTATTTAACCACTCCGGCAAAACCTTCGCTCCTTTCGTTGACGTGATGGAGAAAGGTGAAAAATCCCGCTATAAAGACTGGTTCCATGTGCGCGAGTATCCGCTGCAAGTTAAGGACGGCGTGCCAAGTTACGATACATTTGCTTTCGAGCCGCTGATGCCTAAGCTGAACACGGAAAATCCGGAAGTTAAAGAATACTTGTTGAAAGTAGCGGAGTTCTGGATTAAGGAAGTGGGCATCGACGGCTGGCGGCTGGACGTCGCCAATGAAGTGGATCATGCCTTCTGGCGTGATTTCCGTAAAGTGGTGAAAGCGGCCAACCCGGACGCCTATATCTTGGGCGAAATCTGGCATGAGTCCTCCGCCTGGCTGCAAGGGGACCAATTTGATGCTGTGATGAACTATCCGTTTACCGAAGCCGTGCTGGACTTTGTCGTACGCGGCACATTGGATGCCGAGGGCTTCGCCAATGCGATTGGTAAGCAGCTGGCTCGTTATCCGCTCCAAGCAAGTGAAGTGGCATTTAATCTGCTGGACAGCCATGACACACCGCGCCTGCTCACATTATGCGATGGCAACAAAGCCAAAATGAAGCTGGCCGCCCTGTTCCAATTTACGTACAGTGGAACGCCTTGCATTTACTATGGCGACGAAGTCGGCCTCGACGGCGGACCAGATCCGGATTGCCGTAAATGTATGGAATGGGATCCGAAGCGCCAAGATCACGACTTGTTCGCGTTTTATCAGAAGCTGATCAAGGTTCGCAAGCAGCTGGCTCCACTGCGGACCGGCAGCCTGAAATTCCTGCTCGCCGAGAAAGGCGGCTCGAAGCTCGCTTATGAACGCGTACTGAACGGGGAGAAAGTACTTGTCCTGCTGAACAACTACGATGCCGGACAGACCTTTGCGATCCCTGCGGATGGGAACACGTGGCGCGATGCCTTCAGCGGTCAAACCTACAACACCACAGACGGTAAGCTTGCCGTTAAGCTCCCGGCCTACGGTTATGCCGTTTTAACGCAAGCCTAATGATCAAACAGCTTTTTATACCTGCGGTCGGCCCGAATTCGAGGAGAGAATGGGCCGGCTGCATTCTTTTTTACAGGTAAAACGTTTGCGCAAAAATCACATGAAATCCCTGTATTTGACGCCCATTTTCGAAGAGAACAAAAGCTGAATCCTGCGGTGCTATAAGGGGTTACCCCTAGATTCTCTATTTACTTTCAGAATTCTTTAGATTAATATTACAGTGTAAAGCAAACGGTTCCACAGAGGAGGTTTTTTATGGCTGTCACCATTAAGGATGTTGCCAAAAAGGCCGGCGTATCGCCCTCTACCGTGTCCCGGGTGCTGTCCAATCATCCTAGAATCAGCGAGGAAACCTCGCGTAAAGTAAAGCTCATTATGGACCAGCTTGGCTATCACCCTAACATTATGGCCAAGAGTCTGGTCTCCAAAACGACAAATAGCATTTGTATCCTGCTGCCAAAGTCCGCCGAGGAATTGTTCTCTAACTTCTTCTTCATGGAACTGATCCGCGGCATTGTCACCCAAGCCAGCCGCTTGGGCTACGACGTGCTGATCAGCTCCGGAGCCAATGAGAAAGAGGAAGTCGAAAGTGTATCCAGACTGCTGAACGGCCGCCGGGTGGACGGGGTCATCTTGCTGTATTCCCGGCAGAACGATCCGGTGATTGAGTTTCTCCATCAAGGTGGTCATCCGTTTGTACTCATTGGGCGCAGCGAAGAATATCCCGATATTCTAACGGTGGATAACGATAATATCCAGGCGTCCTACGATGCCACGAAGCATTTGATCGCGTTGGGACACGAACGGATCGGGTTCGTCAGCGGACCGCCGGAGCTCGTCGTTTCCAAAGACCGGTTGAAAGGCTATCAGGATGCGCTGAGAGATGCGGGCTTGGAAAGCCGTCCGGAATGGATTGTCGAAGGTGAGTTTTTGCAGGACAGCGGCTATCGGGCCATGTCGTTCTTCATGAATCTGCCAGACCGTCCGACGGCCTTGGTCATGATTGATGACGTCGTAGCGTTTGGCGTGCTTCGCGGCCTGCACGAGTTGAAGTACAAGGTACCTGAAGACCTATGTCTGGTCAGCTTCAACAACATCCCGTTGTCCGAGCTCTCAACCCCGCCGCTGAGCAGCATGGATATCGGCATTTACAATCTGGGTTACACGGCCTCGCAAGTGCTGATTCAAGCGGTGCAGAACAACAACGACAAGGCCTATCCGAAACGGCAGATCATTCCGCATCGGCTGATGGTTCGCGAGTCGTCGATGTATTCGGTACCCAAGAAGCTTTGAGGCAACAGGCTGCATTAAACATTGGTTACGAAAAAATAAACGGAAGCACATGCTTCCTTTATTTTTCACGCTTTGTTCAAACGTTTGCACTAATATTCAACATAGAGGAGGTTCATTATGAATCCCATTCAAGCTTGTTTATTTGATCTCGACGGCGTGCTCGTGGATACCGCGAAATATCACTACCTCGCCTGGAAACGGCTGGCCGCCGAGCTCGGCTTCGAATTTACCGAACAGGACAATGAGAAGCTGAAGGGCGTCAGCCGCATGGCCTCGCTCGACATCTTGCTTAGCGTAGGCGGTCTTCAACTGGAAGACCACGTCAAGCAAGAGCTAGCTGAACGCAAAAACAACTGGTATGTCGAGTACATCTCCCAAATGGACGCGTCGGAAATTTTGCCGGGAGCGCTGGAGTTCTTGCAGCAATGCCGGGCTAACGGATTGAAGACCGCGCTTGGTTCAGCGAGCAAGAACGCCCCGATCATTTTGCGGAATACCGGGCTGACCCCATATTTTGACGCGATCATCGACGGCACCCGCACCACCAGTGCCAAGCCTGACCCGGAAGTGTTCCTGCTAGGCGCTTCGGAGCTGGGCGTCGCCCCCGAAGCATGCGTCGTGTTCGAGGATGCGGAGGCCGGCATCGAAGCGGCCCGTCGTGCGGGTATGCGCTGCGTTGGCATCGGTTCGCCCGATACGCTGGGGCAAGCGGATCGGGTTGTCTCCTCGCTGGGCGATGTTTCGGTCGCCCTGCTGCAGCAAATCGCCGCGAGTGCGGAATAAGCCCCAAGTGTGAATACCTCTCGTTCTTTTTTTACAGACTAATCTATTTGAAATGACTAAAGGAGCGGTTAATGTGAAACAGTATTTGAAAGTGGATCCCTGGTCCATTCTGGAAGAATCGTTTGATCCGGCGAATCATGAAATTTCGGAAAGTATCTTCAGTATCGGCAACGGTTATATGGGTCAACGTGCGAATTTCGAGGAGCAATACAGCGGCCCTTCTCTGCAAGGCAGCTACATGGCTGGCGTGTATTATCCGGACAAAACCCGGGTGGGCTGGTGGAAGAACGGTTATCCCGAATATTTTGCCAAAGTGCTGAACAGCACGAACTGGATTGGCATTAACGTATTTGTAGACGGCGTCGCGCTGGATTTGGCCGAATGTCAGGTGAAGGATTTCGTTCGAGAGTTGAACATGAAGGAAGGTTACCTCTACCGCCGCTTTACCGCCGTGATGAAGGACGGCAAGGAACTGGCTGTGGAAGCACTGCGATTCGTCAGCATCGTACGTCATGAGATCGGGGCCATCCGTTACGCGGTAACGCCGCTCAACTTCAACGGGGAACTGCGCTTCGCGCCTTATCTCGACGGCGACGTCATGAATAAGGATTCCAACTATGATGAGAAATTCTGGCTTGAGGTGGAAAAATCCGCCGGTACCGACGTCTCCTACTTAACCGTCAAGACGAAGAAGCTCGACTTCCACGTCACCTCGGTGATGGCATTTGATGTGGAGCAAGGTGGAAAACGCCTAGAGCTCACCCCTGCGTTCCACGAGCAAGAGAAGTTTGTCTCCGCCGAAGTCGCGGTACCCGCCGTTTCCGGTGAGACGGTAACGTTGTACAAATATGTTGCGAATGTGACCTCCCGCGATCATGGGCTTGGCGAGTTGGTGAAAGTGGGCACGGCCGCCCTGCACTCCGCGAAAGAGGCCGGCTTCGATACGCTGAAGAAAGAGCAAGCAGAAGCTTGGGCGAAGAAATGGGAAATGAGCGACATCATCATCGAAGGTGACGTGGCGGCGCAGCAGGCGATTCGTTTTAATATTTTTCAATTAAACCAAACCTACAGCGGCGAGGACGACCGACTGAACATCGGGCCTAAGGGCTTCACCGGTGAAAAATACGGCGGCAGCACCTATTGGGATACGGAAGCTTATTGCTTGCCATTCTACCTCAGCACAGCGGAGTCCGATATCGCCCGCAACCTGCTGATTTACCGCTATAAGCATTTGGAAAAGGCCAAAGAGAACGCCCAAAAGCTTGGTTTCACAAAAGGCGCGCTCTACCCGATGGTAACGATGAACGGCGAGGAATGCCACAACGAATGGGAAATCACATTTGAGGAGCTCCATCGGAACGGGGCGATCGCATATGCGATTTATAACTACGTTAACTATACAGGGGATAAAGCCTATCTGGGCGAATACGGCCTGGAAGTCCTCGTTGAAATCTCCCGCTTCTGGGAAGAACGCGTGAACTTCTCGCAAGTGAAGGGCAAATACGTGATGCTTGGCGTCACCGGCCCGAACGAATACGAGAACAACGTCAACAACAACTGGTACACGAACCGGATCGCTGCCTGGACGCTCGAATACACGCTGGAAGTGCTGGAAGAGCTCAAAGCCCAAGATGCTGCGCACTATGCGGCGCTTGTGGAGAAGCTGGGGCTTCAAGAAGCGGAAACGAAGCAATGGCAGCACATCATCGACAATATGTATTATCCGTACGATGAGGAGCGCGGCGTATTCTTGCAGCAGGACGGCTTCCTGGATAAAGAACTGATTCAAGTGAAGGATCTGGATCCGAAGCATCTGCCGCTGAACCAGAACTGGTCTTGGGACCGGATTTTGCGCTCGTGCTTCATTAAGCAAGCGGATGTGTTGCAAGGCTTGTATTTCTTGAGCGACCGGTACGACCTGGATACGAAAAAACGCAACTTCGACTTCTACGAGCCGATGACCGTTCACGAGTCCTCCCTCTCCCCTTGCGTGCATGCGATTCTTGCCTGCGAGCTGGGCTACCAGGAGAAGGCCTACGAGATGTACCTGCGCACCGCGCGCCTGGACCTCGACAACTACAATAACGACACCGAAGACGGCTGCCATATCACCAGTATGGCCGGCACCTGGATGGCGATCGTGCAAGGCTTCGGCGGCCTGCGCGTCCACGAAGACGAGCTGGTGCTGCGCCCGTTCATCCCGTCGCACTGGACCTCGTTCTCGTTTAAGGTGATGTTCCGCGGCGCTCGGCTGAAAGTCAACGCCACTGCCGACAGCATCATCGTCACGAACGAATCCGATACGCCAGCAGCGATCCGCATCTACGACCAAAGCTACACGGTCGATGCGAACAGCCAAGTGCAAGCGAAGCGCCAGTAATCTGCGGCGCTGAGCTGAATTTATTGAACCAACCCCCATGGCTTTGCCGTGGGGGTTGGTTTTTGGGGGCGCCCGGCGTTGCGGGGGCCCCAGGGAATAATAACGGTAATAAGTTCCCTTATTTCCGGCGATTGAGCTTCATTTGAACAAATAGCGGTAAAAAATGGCCTTATTTCGGTCCGGCAGGAGCAAAAAGCCCCATTTGGGGGCTCCTGCCGGAGAATAAGGCCATCAAATACCGCTATTTTGTTCAAATGGGGCGGCTACGCGGAAATAAGGGTATTTTTGACCCTTATTTCCGCGTAGCCCGCTAGCGCCCGGCCGATCCTCACCCGGCCGCGGCGCTAAACCAAGGGCAACGGGGCTCGTGCCCCTCGCCCTTGCGCGATTACCGCGGGACGGCGAGGACGACGACGCCGACCCCGCGCACCTCCAGCCGTGCTCCGCCGGCTGGAGGCCCCCCTGCTGCAGCAGGCGCCGCCGCTGCAGCTTCACCGCTCGCGCCCGCTTCCAGCGCGAGCACGTGCTCGCCGCCAAACCGGACCTCCCACGGTCCGAGGGCGGGCAGCTCCAGCGACAACGCGCCCGGGTTCGCGTTGTAGAGCACGTACAGGTGGCGGTCGGGATCGCCACCGGCGTGGTCGCGCAGCGTGAACGCCACGGCGTGCGGCGGCGCTGCCTCAAAGCGCAAATGCGCGCGAATCTCGTCCGCCGTCTTCAGGCGGAACGCGGGATGCGCTTTGCGCAAGGCGATCAAGCTGCGCATATAGGACACATCGTCCTGATGCGCAGCGCAGCGCTCCCAATCGAGCCAGTTGACCTCGATGGGCGATTTATAGCTGTTCTCCACGCCGCCCTTCGTACGCATAAATTCCTGACCGGCGTGGAGGAACGGAATGCCCTGGCTCGTCAGCACGATGGCGGAGGCGAGCCGGTGCATCGCCCGGCGTTCATCGTCCGAAGCGCCCGGTGTGGACAGCTCGATTTTGTCCCATAACGTATGATTATCATGGCACTCCACGTAGTTCACCGATTGAATCGGCTCGACCGCGAACTGTCTGAGCTGCCCCCCATAGTGAATTCCCCCGGCTACGCCGCGCTTCACCCCTTCTTCATACCCGTCACCGCCACTGATGAAGCCTTTGCGGTCAAAGATAAAAATATCCCCTTTCACCGCATCCCTCATCCCGTCGTTAAACATGCCGATGCCCGGCAGTTTCTCAGCGTTGTCCTGATTGGCCCGAAGCTCCTTGGGGAGCACTGTCTCCATCATCCAGCCTTCCCCGATCATCAGAATCGCAGGGTCGATTTCGTCTAACCGCCGACGGATTTCATTCATCGTTTCGATGTCGATCATTCCCATTAAATCAAAACGAAACCCATCGATATGATACTCCCGCACCCAGTGCAGGATCGACTCGATGATATATTTTCGCATCATCGGCCGTTCGGAGGCGCACTCGTTCCCGCAAAATGTTCCGTCGGAGAACGTCCGATCCGACTTGTACCGTAAGTAATAACCCGGCACAAGCTTCGTGAAATGAATCAGATAGCCATCGTAAACATGGTTGTACACCACATCCATAATCACGCGAAGTCCGCGGGCGTGCAGCTTTTGGATGAGACGCTTCAGCTCAAGAATCCGTGCAGCCGGATTTCTGGGGTCCGTCGAGTAGGAGCCTTCCGGCACGTTATAATTCTGAGGATCGTATCCCCAATTGTAATGGGGTTCATCCAGACGGCTCTCATCCACACTTTCCTGCGAGTAATCAAAGATCGGCAGCAGCTGTACATGCGTGACGCCAAGCCCGGCAATATGGTCAAGCCCTGTGGGAATGCCGTTAGGCCCACGGGTCCCCTCCTCGGCTAGTCCAAGGAACTTGCCTTTTTCACGGATGCCGCTTTGCGGGTGAATCGACAGATCTCGAACATGCAACTCATAAATCACCGCATCCGTCGGTGAAGCGAGCGGCGGCTTCTGATCGTTCGCCCATCCTTCCGGATTGGTGCGGCTCAAGTCGAGGATCGTCGTCTTTGTCCCGTTCACGCCCACCGCCTTCGCGTAAGGGTCAACAGCCTCGTTCCACTGCTCCCCCACCTTCACACGGTACGTATAGAATAATCCCCCGCAATCTTCCACTACCGTCAGGGTCCACGTTCCTTGCACATCCCGCTTCATGGGCAGCTCTTTGAACGGCGTTCCGTCCTCCGTTTCATACAGAACGACGAAGGCTTCGGAAGCGGTGGGGGCCCACAGACGAAAACGAGTCTCTTCCGGAGCATATACTGCACCTAAATCATCACCATCGTATACATACATCTCGTCAAACTTCGCATCAAACACCGAGATTCCCCCGGTGACTGTCACATCTCCGTAATCGATGGTACCGTGAAACTCTTTTTGTACCGACAACATCCTCACTCCAATCCCGTTAAATTCAGCAGCACGTTTTTCATTTGAAGTCCGAAGAATTTCGCCCGCACAAAGTTAACAAGCTAAGCCCGATGCAGACAAATCCCCGTAAAAACCTGTTGTCCATGCCGCTGAATCCCTCGCCCTCTGGGTATACTCATTCATCATATGGCTACTTTTCCCCGAAACGTTCCACAAGCTGTGTCAGGAACATGTAATCATCTTCCCCCACAGGCGGTTTCAAATATTCATAGACAACGGGCGTTATGTGCTGGATTATATCATCGGTTCGAAAGCTTGGTCAATCGTTTGCACAAAAGGCTGAATTCAAGCTTTTTCGCTTGTTTTACCCCTTCACTGCTCCGGCTGTAATGCCGGCGATAAAGTAGCGCTGCAGCAGCAGGAACAGTAAGATAATTGGGATCACGGCGATCAGTGAACCAGCGAACACGATCCCCCATTGCGTCGTATATTGCCCTTGGAAATTGGCCAAGGCAATCGGCAACGTCCGCTTCAGCGGATCATTAATGATGGTCAGCGCCCAGGGGAACTCTTCCCACACGGTCAGCGCGTTAAAGATCGTGGCTGGAACAAACGCCGGCTTGGAGAGAGGCAAAATGATGGAAGCAAATAACGTCCAGGCGCCGCCCCCTTCCATCTCCACCGACTCATCGATATCCCGAGTGATGGAATCGAAAAAGCCTTTAAGCAAGAACGTTGTAAACGGAATGGACCCTGCGGCGTAGACAACGATTAGCCCCCACCGTGAATCAAATAAACCCAGTTGACGAATCAAGACGAACTGGGGAATCAGCAACGTCAGACTAGGGATCACCAAGCCTCCCATAATAATCGCAAAGCTGAGGCGCTTTCCCTTAAAATCAAACCGCGAGTAAGCAAAAGCTAACATAGACGACAGCAGAAAAATAAGCGCAAAGCTTGCCAATGTCACCAGCAGGCTATTCAACAAATATAACGCGAAGTTTTGACTTCCCCACGCCTCTCTGAAATTGGATAAGGTCATTTCCGAAGGCAGAAAGCGAGGCGGAAACTCAAACAACAGCGTCATAGGTTTGAGAGCAGTTAGCAGCATATACACTAAAGGGTAAATCGATACTACTCCGCCTGCGACAAGCAGGGCGTAAGTGCAAAATGTTTTCAGCGAGCGCATATGGTTCGCCCCCTATTCCTGTTTGTTCAGACGGAACTGCACAGCCGTTAATCCAGCAATGATCACTGCAAAGACATAGGACAACGCAGAAGCGTAACCCAGATCATATTCGGAGAACGCCTTTTGATACATTCTCGTTAACATCACTTCAGTCTGATGCAACGGTCCGCCGTTGGTGATGAGATACACGGAAGTAAATACATTAAACGCACCGATAATTAACATCATTTGGATAAAAAATGTCGTGCTCCGAATCGACGGCAGCGTGATATATCGAATCTGGTTCCACGCATTGCAACCGTCTAAAGAAGCCGCTTCATATTGATCTTTGGGTACCCCTTGCAGGGCGGCCATGTAGATCACCATCGCCCAGCCGACCCCTTTCCAGATCCCAAGGATTCCAAGCACGATCAAGGCTTTGCCCGGTTCACTTAACCAACTGATCGTCCGATCCGACAGATGAAGGATATCCGTAATGGCGTAATTCAAAAATCCCTGATCGGCAAAAACATACTTAAAGATTAACGAGGCAACGACCCAAGACGTAATCACCGGTAAGAAGTACAGCACTCGGAACGTCTTGGTGCCGGGACGGTTCTGGTAAAGTGCATAGGCGACCAGAAAGCCCAAAATCATTTGGCCGGGTACAGAAATGATCCCGTAGATAAAGATATTCCGTATCGAAATCCAGAATACTTCGTCCCCGAACACATGCTTATAATTATCCAATCCAACAAATTTAAGTTGATTAATATTCGTGAGCCGAAAATCATAAAAGCTGTAGATCAAATTCCGGATCAACGGGTAGAGAATAAATAAGGCAAAAAATAAAAATCCGGGCAAAAAGAACAAGTAACCAGCTGCTCCGTTTTTTTTGCGCATGTCATGTTGACTCCTTCGTAAAAGGGAGCGCCTCCCTTACGGAAAACGCTCTCCTGAAAATGGACTACTCCTTCAACAAAGCATCGATGGCAACAACTGCCGCATCCAGCTCCGTTTTTACATCCGCATCCGTCATGAAAATTTTACTCATCGCATCATTAATCACACCGTCAATTTGCGGCCAAGCACTTACCGGCGGGCGAGCCTTCGCCGTCTTTAACTGTTCAAGAAACGGTGGATAATAATCGATCGCCTTGACATCGGCATTCTCCATCGAGGCGAGATTCACCGGAATTTGTCCAATTTTGCCCATCTCAATCTGAGCCGCTTCCGACACCATGAACTTCACAAATTTCCAGGATTCCTCCTGCTTGTCTTTACTAAAGATCCCGATATCCTCTCCGCCTAACACTTGAATGGAACCCGCTGATCCCGCCGGGAATGAAGCCATTTCGACGTCAAAATCAGGGAATTGCGACTGAAATTGAGCGACTGCCCACGGGCCTTCCGCCATCATGGCATAGCTTCCGCTCGCATGGCCTTCCGTGACCGCAACATCACCTGGCTTAAATCCAGAAATTTGACCAGCGTTGTAAGCGTTTTTAAGCTTCGTCAAAATTTCTACAGAAGCCGGGCTATTTAAATATCCGTCCGCCGTTGTAAAGTCAGGCGAGAGCACATCCCCTCCGTTGCTCCAAATCCACGGCAAGACATTCCAACCTTGAAGGGCCGGTTCGCCGAATCCCCAGCTTTTTTCATACTTACTTTTGATTTTGCCCAAAGCCTCGAAGAACTGTTCCGTCGTTTGAGGTGCTTGCTCTACACCGCTTTGGGACAGCATCTCTTTGTTCCAGAACAACACCTTGGTATTCGTATTGAGAGGAAGTCCGTAATAGTGGTCTCCTACCTTCGCTGTGGACAACGGGCCTTCCAGCAAGCTGCCAGCAACCTCGTCAAAATCTTCAAAGGCGTCTAACTGTTGCAGCATCCCGCTCTTTTGGAACTCCGGCACCCAGATAATGTCCAACCGGGCGACGTCCGGCAAATCGCCGGCACTGCCGCTGATCTGCAACTTCTTATGCAGGTCCTCCCAGGTAAAGGCAACAGGGTTCACTTTAATCCCGGGATTTTCCTGTTCAAATTTCGGAATCAGCACTTCTTTTAACGTCTTCTCTTCCGGAGATGCGGTACTGTAGTGGTGCCAGAACGTTATCGTGACCTCCTTGCCCGGTTTCGCATCCGAGTTTGTCCCGTTCGACGTCTCTTGGTTCCCCTTGGAACCGCAGCCCGCCAAAACCAGGGTCAAGGCGAGTAGAATCGGCAATAACTTGCTCCATTTATTTAACATAGGTTGATCTCCTTAATTCCGTTTTTGGAAAAGCATCGTCTCTCCGGGACCGATAAAATCAGGCAAGTTCCCGGTATCCTGCGAATGATCCAGTGTATAAGTACCAATCAAGTCAAACCGATTCATCACAGCGTCCAAAGCTTGCCGGTCCTGTGAGAAATTAATTAGAAGCACCGCTTCTTCGGTTTCGGTGTAGCGCCGGATGACGTAACACTCCGAGTCTTCCCGGTATCTAAGCTCCGTATTGCCGTGATGCAGTACCGAATCGGTAGTTTTACGCTGAATCCAAGTGCGGAACTCTCTTAACAACGGCGGCTCTGCCGAGGCCAGCTGCCAAGGCATGCTCCCGCGGCACCCTGGGTCATTCTCCCCGGTCATTCCCAGTTCGTCCCCGTAATATACGGTAGGATTCCCCGGCAGGAAGAATTGAAGGGCCAGCAGTAGCCGAAGTTTGCTTTCATCATTTCCGCAACGCGTCAAGATTCGTTCCGTGTCATGGCTTCCCAGCAGGTTAAACATTTGATTAAGTTCTGACAAAGAATAACGATGGAGTAAACTCACGAGTCTGGAATGGAACTCTGCAAGCGAAATGGAACGATCCAGACAGTAATCGAACAGAATCGTTCGCAGCTCATAGTTCATCACGCTGTCCACGCCGCCAGACGCCATCAGGCGCTTGGCATCATCCCAGATTTCTGCAATAATGATAGCGTTAGGATTTAATTTCTTGACACAGGATTTCAGCTCCCGCAAAAAGCTGATTTCCACCTCATCTGCGACATCGATTCTCCAGCCGTCGATGCCCGTCTCCTTCTGCCAAAAGGAAACGATATCGTATACGTACTGCTGAACTTCGGGATTCGATGTCCGCAGCTTAGGCATCCATTGATAATAACCCACGGAGTCGTATCCGTCTTCGCTTCGGTGAACCGGGTACCGGTTAATATAGAACCAATCCTTATATACCGAAGCTTCTCCATTTTTAACAACGTCCTGAAAATAGGGATGATAGAACCCGCAATGATTAATGACCAGATCGAGAATCACCTTAATATCGCGTTCGTGGCATTTTTGGACGAGCTCTTGCAAATCTTGTACCGTCCCGAATTGCGGATCGATTTGAAAGTAGTCCACGGTGTCGTATTTATGATTTGACGTAGCCGCAAATATTGGATTTAAGTACAATGCATTGATGCCTAGCCCGCTCAGGTAATCCAATTGCTTGATGATTCCTCGAAGATCACCTCCCATATAATTGTCCCGCGTTGGCACGCTCCCCCAAGGTTCCACAGATTCCGGATCATTCCCGGGATCCCCGTTACAGAAGCGTTCGGGGAAGATTTGATACCATACCCGGTTTCCAATCCATTCCGGAGTGTTCACCATGTCGCGATCTCCCGCATAGGCATACGAATAGCCGCCTTTGGTTCCCTCCGTCTTACGTAATCCCTCAGCACCCAGCCAATAGGATTCCCCCTTTGCAGCAAACTCGAAATTATATTGAAGGTACCGAATGCGAGATTCCATACCTGTCAATATCGTGCGATAGTACTTGAATTCACCCGATTCCGCCCATAATGTCATCGCTTGTTTCCGAATACCATAGTCCTGCTTATATTTATTCCAATAGTTTAGCGTGACTCGATTCACATCAGCTGGTAGCTTTAAGCGTACTTCCAGTTCATTCAAAGAAATGAGGGTAGCATCTACTACCGGGTCGTGATACAGATATTGGGTCATCAACTTATTACCTCATTATGTTTAGTTTGTTCAATTATTTGCCAATTTGGGTTGGAATTGAGATAAACGGTGGTACCCCCGCTTCTTTATTCATCCGAGAGAACAGCATTTGCGCCGCTTGCTTCCCCATCATTTCCAGGTCAATCTCTACGAAATGCACCGGGTATTTCAAGTATTTAGACATCGGAAAGCTGTCAAATGTAGCTAAAGCTAGTTCAGACAAGAGAGGGTTTCCATTCTCCCAGTCTAAAATTTCGAAAAGCTGTTCATGCGTACAGCAGATCAGAGCATCAGGCCGTTGCGTTTCCAATCCAGATCTAGGGGAATCGTACAGCCTCTTCAGAACATCAGCATGCTCGATTACTTGAGGTTCCAAGTCGTGTTGACGCATCGCTTCATGGTAGCCATTAAGGCGGTCACTCAGAAATTTGTCCCGCTGGGCGGTTGCACCGCCGGCATACATCATGATGTTGCGACAGCCCAAATCGATTAAATGCTCGGTCAGAATCCGACCGGCCTGAACGTTATCGATATCCACCCAAGGTGCGTCCACTTGCTTCAATGTATTTTCACCGGTTACGACAAACGGCATGTTATGTTTGATCAGCAATTCATAATTCCGTTCATTTAGCAGCGTATTGGGGATAATAACACCGTCAACCCGGCGCTCAACCACCACCCGCTCGAACGTTGATCTGCCATTCTTCCCGTCATGATCGCTCATCATGAGAAACATGTGGTCGTGATTGTATACAACCTCTTCAATCCCTTGAAGCACTTTGTAGAAATAAGGGTTAGCATAGGCCTGTTTATTGGTGTAATCAAAGCAAAAACCAACCGTAAGTGTCTTCTTCGTCGCCAATCCGCGCGCAATGGAGTTGGGGACATAGTTATACTGCTTCATGATGTCTTCGACTTTCTTCCGAGTCTTCTCGGAAATGTTCCGATTCCCGTTGATCACTCGGGATACGGTCGCCTTGTTAACACCCGCTAAAATCGCAATTTCTTGAATAGTTATCTTCGACACGAATGATCTCTCCTTAACCTGCAACCGGTTGCATAACTCATTATACAAAACGCTTACAATCTTAGCAAGCTTGCTTTTTTGTAATAAGCAAAAAGTCGCTCAGAATGGACCATTCTGAACGACTTATTATTAGCCAAGGCCCGCCGCTTAAGCCGCCTCTCCCCCGATATACTCCAAATCCTCCAGCATCAGATTTGCGAAGCTCTGTTTGATGGTTAATCCGCTTTGGACGCTGATCGTTATCTTCAGCGCCTTGAGCTTGATGTCGCGCTCCAGTGGAGTTTTGGCCTTTTGCAGCGAGGCGATTTGGGCTTGCAGGCTGGTGGCCGTGCCATTCGTTAAGAAATAACCGTGATCTTTGCCCATGTCCACCAGCTCATCTAAATGCGCAATGTCGATGGTCACTTGGAACGTAAATTCCACTGACGTAGTATGTCCCGCTGCATCCGTTGCTTGGACCGCCAGCTTGTGTGTACCAACCGACAGCGAGAACGGAACGATTTCCGCAACCCCTGTGATGGTTCGTCCGTCAAGCCGGTAAGCCGTTGATTTTGGCCCGCTGACCGCGTCATTGACAGCCACGTGAAATGGAACACTCGAAGCAACCTGCAGCACTTGCTGATCCCCGGTGAACGTCACTTCTGGCGCCAGGCGATCTACGTTAATGTACAGCGTCTTAGGCGCTTCCTCGTTACCTGCCCGATCCACGGAGCGATATTCGATCGTATACCTCCCATCGTCTGAAAGTACCAGCGGTTCGGTATACGGAATCCACTCCCCGCCATCCACCCGGTACTCCGTCCGGTCCAAACCGCTGCCGCCTTCATCCTCTGCGTTGAAAGCAACCGTAACTTCCGTCTGATTATAGACATCTGCGCCCTCAATCCCTGCGACATCGCGCTCCGTCACTGGAGCCGTCATATCCGCTTCGGTGGTGCTCGGCACGACATCAGCCAAGGCCAGCGGCTTCAACTGGTAGGTTCCTCGATAGACGGAGGCGACCCCGCTAATATCCACAGACGTACCTTCCGGGTACAGCGCCACAAAGGCATCCATCGTCACTCCGGTGCGGCCGTCAAACCGCACCCGGGTCGTGCTGCCATCTTCGCGAACGGCGTTAAATTCAAAGGAACCTGCCGGAGTAGCCGCAACCACATCCTGCACTACGACATGAGTCAGGGTGATTAGCTGACCCTGGTTCGCCTCTGTCACCGCCTCCTGAACCTGCGGCTGCGGCAGCGGGGCCGTTCCCAGCTTCTCGATCAGCACCGGATTCTCCAGTTCCACTTCCCCGTTGTACAATGTGCGGGTTGCACTGATCCGGATCAGGTCACCGGCATGATATCCCGCTGCCGTTTGGAAGACGTAAATGCCTCCTGTCTCGTCCTGCAAATAGAAGCCTTGACCGCCAAATACCCCCGGTTCGGAAATAATCACTCCTCGAACCGTGACAACCGTTCCTTCTGCTGCCTCACGCGCTGCGGCAATCGTGCTCAGCTCCGGCACCGGCGGATGGTCGCCCGGCAACGGCTCGGCATCCACATTTGCAATCTCCACCTGCTTCGTGAGCTCGTTCGCGCTGCCTTTTTTCAGACGTAAGTTAGCGCTTGTGGCGGTTACCCCCGGCTTCAACTGAACGGTCAAATCCTTAGATGCATGACCCAAGGAATCGCCTGTGAGCGAAAACGCCGGGCTGTAATTGTAATCCGACCAGCTGCCGTCCGCATTCTGGAATCGGGCGATCTGCTCGCCGCCGGCCAGGTAGATGCCTACCCGCAAATCGGATACCGTCTGCCCCGGCGTTAAGCCGTCTGCAGTCACGCGGATCTGAAATTCTTGCTGGCTTGGCAACTGCGCTTGATGGACAAAGGCAAACGTCGGCTCTGTTTCCGGTGCTTGCGACGAACCGTACGAACCCGGCTTAAACGTAGCCGGATCATACCACTTGTATCCGGGTGCAGGCTGTGCCCACGGCTCCGGCTGCGGCTCGGTTGTGGCCGCGGGCTCCTCGTCTGCGTCCAGCACAGTTGGTGTATCCAGCACCAGTCCCGGCACCTGATCAAAGGAAGTATAGTTCTCGTCATATGCCAGCCATTTCACGGTTTGCACCAGGAACAGTCCGTCGTCCACTTCCTTGAAGCCGTCATACGTCGTTTTCTTCTGGCCGTTTTCTTCCCGTACATACTTGGGTGTTGCGTCTTCCACCGGCGAAGAATCGCCGATAAACGCGGCCTTCCCAAGCCCCAGCTTGGCGATGGCTGCATAAGGGCCTTCCGCCCGGCCGCCGCCATTATAGACGCCTTCATCAACAGCATTCCCCCAGGCCGGAACGCCGGTAGGGACATAAACAAGTCCTTTGGCCTTCTGCGGATCGAGAATGGCCACGGTTGACCCTGCATGCATGGCGACCGCATCTACGCCCGCCGTAATGCCAAACGATTGCGAAGGGCTGACGATATCCGTTGCATTCACGTCACCCAGCGCGTTATAGCGGAAGCGAACGCCAAAGTTGTCTGCTAACCAGTCGGAGCTGCTCACCCCCTGCATCGCAGGTGAATTGGCCTCTTCGGTTGTCATCCCTTTCGCCGGATTTTCGTAGGCCCCGCGGCGATAACCGTTAAACACCTCAGAGGCGTCCCAGCGGTTTTTGTTACGGTCAGCATTATAATGGTCAGAGATGAAGAATACAGCGCCGCCATTTTCCACGTACTGCACCAATGCTTCCTGCTCAGCGGTCTTAAACGGAATGTTCGCTTCAGGAATCACAAAGACGTCATAAGGCTCCAATGTTTCGTAGGTAATCGCCGTTTCCCCAAACGTATATGGGATTGGGCGGTCCAGCGATTCTACCGTAAAACCGGCCGCCCGCAGCCCATCGGCAAAGTCAGAGAACCCTCCGTCAATGACCCAATCCGCTGCTCCGGCGGTTTGGCCGTGGGCGTTGTCAAACAGCACCTTCTTGCCGTTGCCGTCCGGAAGCTCGGGGATGTCACCCGGATCTGGATCTTGACCCGGGTCCTCCCCGGGATCCTCGCCAGGGTCTTCACCCGGTTCTCCCGGCTGGTCTTGGGATAATGAAATCTCGGTTACATTCTTTAATCCCGCAAAATTGTTGTACGCCGCCAGTGAACCCGATACGACCACCGACTTCCCGATCAAATCCGGGTTGCTTTGCAGGCCGAACTCCGCTCTGAAGCTGGAAGGAATCTGTACGTCGATGAGCTTCGTCTTATCCTGTTCCCCAGCCGTATCGGCAATCAGGAAGTTAAAATCGTTGCCAAAGGGCGCCTCAAAGTCCGCCGTAAGCGATCCTGTCGCATGGCCCACGATGATGCCGGCCACTTCCGCAACTTCGCCGCTGTTCCCTTTGGCAATCGCCTCCGCAACGCTGAGCGGAGCGGCAGCGATTTGCAGCAAGGCCTCGCTGCTGTTTGCTCCTGTCCCGGCCGTCGATACATCCACTGCCACATCGGCAGGCTGTGCTGCCGCCTGCAGCGCCCATCCCGGCAGCCCGGTTACGGTTAAAGCACCGGCTAATAAGAAACCTAACCATTTCCTGCGCCAAGCGTTCGCCTTGCCCTTACCCATAAATTATCGATTCCTCCCCATGCGCTTGTTTTTGATGGACTACCTCCTCATCATACTTATTTTAAAATTGAGCATTATTTCCTGTCGATTAAAATTATGTAAAATCATTCCTCTCTTTATAAACCTCAACGCTTCACAATGAAAGAAAAACGGGTACGGCCCCTCTGTTTCAAGGACTGTACCCGTATGACGATATGTCTTATACTCCTGCTTTCTCGATCATTCCGCGGGCGATCCATACTCCAGCTGCTCCCGCTTGAGCTAAGCCGCGAGTAATTCCTGCGCCGTCGCCGCCGCAGAACAGGCCGCTGATTTCCGTTTCCAGCGATTCGCTCAGCTTCGGACGGGCCGAATAAAACTTCGCCTCTACCCCGTAGAACAACGTATGCTCCGAGGCAATCCCCGGCGTCACTTTATCGAGCGCCTCGACCATCTCGATCAAGCTCTTCATCGTATTGTACGGCAGCACCAGGCCGAGATCACCCGGCACCGCTTCCTTCAGCGTTGGCTCCAGGAAGCCTTCGGCAATCCGCGCAGCGGTAGAGCGGCGTCCGCGCAGGATATCACCGTACTTTTGCACGATGACCCCGCCGTTTGATAGATCGTTGGCCCGCTGGCAAATTTCCCGCGCATACTCGTTAGGTTTATCAAACGGTTCAGTAAACCGATGTGATACGAGCAGCGCGAAGTTGGTATTCTGCGAACCCAAGGCTGGATCTTTATAGGAGTGGCCATTGGCCGCCATCACGCCGCTGTGGTTCTCGACCACGACATGTCCGGAAGGATTGCTGCAAAACGTGCGTACCCGCGTACCAACCGAAGTGTTGAAAATAAATTTGCCCTCATACAAATGCTCGTTGATCTCCCGCATCACCACATCGGAGGTCTCTACGCGAACGCCAACGTCTACCTGATTGTTCGTCATTTTCAGGCGACGCTTCTTCAGTATCTCGGTTAACCACGCAGAACCGTCCCGGCCTGGAGCGACCATCACCAGATCGGCCTCATACGTTTCGCCGTTCTTCAGCGTGATCCCTCGGACTTGGTGGCTTCCCTCGATTTTTTCCGTGATTAGGTCTTCCACTTCGGCCTTAAACAGCATATCAATGCGCGTGTTGAGATATTCGTAGATCGATTTCAGGATTTCCAGATTCTGCTCAGTCCCCAAATGGCGCACCTGCGCTCGCAGCAGCTTGAGCCCGGCGGCATATCCGCGTTGCTCGATTTGTCGGACCGCTTCGGTCATCGGATCGGTGATGGTGGTCGTCGCTCCGTGCTCCAGATTGATCGTATCGACGTATTTGATCAAATCCAGCACCTTGGACGGCGCAATGTAATCGTTCAGCCAACCGCCGAATTCCGTGGTAATATTAAATTTCCCGTCGCTGTATGCTCCAGCCCCGCCAAATCCAGCCGTGATCGAGCAGGCCGGCAAGCAACCGGCAAATTCCTTACGCCCGGCCGCAGGCGGGCAAAGCGTAATCTTCTCCTCTAAGATCGGGCAACGGCGGCGATAGATATCGTGCCCCTTGTCCACCAGAAGCACCTTCCAATGCGGCGCTTTCCGGGTCAGTTCGTAACAGGCGAAAATTCCGGCAGGGCCGGCTCCCACTACAATGACATCGTATTTGCTCATCTGTATCCTCCTGAGATGGTTAATCATTCACATGATAAATAAAAAAAATTCCTGACCTCTCATAGGTATGCGTATGCACCCTATTCGTAGTCAGGAATTTATGGTTCCTTGTAGAGACCCTCAATCCATATTATTGAGGATATACGAACTTGTTCTCTATTTCTATGGACTTGTTTGTGTTTTGGAACAACCTGAGTATAAGCGCGATAAACGGATAAGTCAAGATAAAATTAAATCAAATATTCGTGTTTTGAAACAAAACAAAAGATAAAAACGTGGATAATTTCACAACCCGCACCGAAAACACGAACATTAATACCCTATCTACCTTATGAGCAGGTTCGCATGAAGAAGGGAGTTTATTGTATAATAGTGATAGATTCACGTCATTATATTAAATTATCGAGGAGTAGATGCATCGAATGGACAGTGACAGGTATTTGGTTTTGAATGTGGTTTTGGTCGTTTTACTTATCGCGTTAACGGCGTTTTTCGTCGCGGTAGAGTTTGCGATCGTTCGGGTCCGGGGAAGCCGGGTTGATCAGTTTGTGGCGGAAGGACGGAAGGGTGCCGTTGCCGTCAAGCAGGTCACCTCAAACCTGGACGGATTTCTATCAGCTTGCCAGCTCGGGATTACGATCACCGCGCTGGGACTCGGATGGCTGGGAGAACCAACGGTGGAGAGCATGCTGCATCCCCTGTTCCACAGCCTGAACGTACCTGAGGCAGTTGGCAGCGCGCTTTCGTTTATTATCGCGTTTGTCGTCATCACGTATTTTCACGTTGTGGTAGGTGAGTTGGCCCCTAAAACCGTGGCGATCCGCAAAGCTGAAGAAATTGCCATGATTACAGCCAAGCCTTTAATTCTTTTTACGAAAGTCATGCGCCCTTTCATTTGGGCCCTAAACGGTTCTGCCAACCAGCTCGTGCGCCTGTTCGGCGTCAAGCCGGCCTCCGAGCATGAGGAAGCGCACTCTGAGGAAGAACTGCAGATCATCATTAACGAAAGCTTCGAAAGCGGCAAAATTAATCAAAGCGAATTTGGCTACGTGAATCGAATTTTCGCATTTGATAATTTGCTCGCCAAGGAAATCATGGTACCTCGCACCGATATGGTGTGTTTATATACGGACAAGACGCGGCAGGAGAACTTGGAAATCATCCGGGAACAACAATACACCCGTTTTCCGGTTGCGGATGGCAGCAAGGATAACGTCATCGGGATCGTAAATACGAAACAGTTCTTCTTAGCTTATGATCACAATCCAAATCTGGATTTTTCCGCTCTGCTGCAGCCGGTGATGGCTGTCTCCGAGGTTACTCCAGTGAATGAGTTGCTGAAGAAGATGCAGAAGGAAGGCACCCATATGGCGATCCTGATCGACGAATACGGAGGAACCGCCGGTCTCGTTACTCTGGAAGATATTCTGGAGGAGCTTGTCGGGGAAATCCGCGACGAGTTCGATAAAGAAGAGGAAGATCCGATTGTCCAGCTGGACGAATCGCATGTGGTAGCCCTTGGCACCGTGACGGTAAATCAGATCAACGAAGTGCTGCTAACCGACCTGAGCACAGAAGAAGTGGATACCATCGGCGGTTGGCTCTATGGCAGAAATCCATCGATGGATGTTGGAGACACGCTGGAGCATGAGGATTTAACCTTCAAGCTGTTGGAGAAGGAACCACACCGCTTCAAGAAACTCGAAATCGTCAAACATAGTTCCTAATGTAAAAAAAGAACGCGAGCCAGCAGATGGAACTGACCCCCGTTTGTGAGACAGGGATCAAAAACACCTTGCAAGTTAAGCAGCCAGTTGTCGATAATCAATCGGTGACTGGTTGTTTAGTTTTGTTTGAATGCGAATTGAGTTATAGTAAGTAATGTAGTCTCGAACGACCTGTTCAACGATTGCTGTCGTTGTACTCGTTAAACCTTCGAGATAGAACGTTTCAGACTTTAGCGTGGAATGAAACGATTCGATGGGGGCATTATCAGCGGGCGTTCCCTTGCGGGACATGCTCATGGTAATGCCCTTTTCCTTTACAGCTTCCTGATACGCCTGGGAAGTGTAGACACTCCCCTGATCGCTGTGAAGTATCGTACCTGGTAGATTGGGCAGCTGACGGAGTGTGTCCAGTACGAACGCAGTGTCCTGCTTGTCAGCTATACTGTATGCCACAACTTCTCCGTTAAACAAGTCTAGGATACTTGATAGATACAACATTCTTCCTCCAAACGGTAAATACGTAATATCCGTAACGAGTTTTTGCATAGGTTGATCGGCCTCAAATTGGCGTTTTAGCAAGTGTTCTGCTATATAGGCTGGCTGCCCTGTAGGTTTGCGTTTCTTGACTTTGACACGGCATTGCAGCTCTTCACGCTGCATAATCCGTTGCACTCGTTTATGGTTAATCGCTTGTTCTTTCCGAAGTAGAGCGGTGATTTTACGGTATCCATAACGAAATTTATGCTGCAAACAGAGTTCGCGGATTTTCTCTACCACAGGATCGGCATCCCTGCTTCCATACTTATCCTTCCAGCGATAGTAGGTAGCACGAGAGAGTCCCGCCCAGGCACAGGCTTGTGCCACGCTAACTTCTCCTTGGATCGATTTGATCCATTCCACTACAATCTTTGAGGATACCCCCTTTCCATCTCGTTGTACTTTTTTAGGAGATCTAGCTGCTGTTTCAAAAACCTATTCTCTGCCTTTACTTTCTCTAATTCTGACGTATATTCCGGTCCTTTGCCGTAGCTATATTGTTTACCTACAGGCTGCTCAAACCGATGTATTTCTCCGTTACGATACCATCGCATCCATGTTCTCACTTGAGAATCATGTCGTATGTTCAATTGCTCCATAACTTCTTTCACTGGGATACCAGCCATTCTCATTTCAATAGCCTTCATCTTAATCTCTTTTGGGTAGCTTACTCGGGTTGCCAACGAAAAAACACCTCCAAGGTTGTCTCCCATATCATACGACATGGTTGCATTCTCTTGAAGGTGTTTTTAATTTGTCTCACACTATGGGGTCAGTTCCGATTCATTCTCTGCTATCTCGCGTTTTTTGTTTCGGAACACACCTACATTCACCTTACCGCGCAAGGCGTCGCCGCAGCTCCGCCACCTCCTCGTCTCCCGGTTGCTCTTCCCCATACCTCGTTTCATAGTACAGTTGGAGCAACGGATCGACTATAGCTTCCAGCTCGCCCCGGGCTGCCTCTCCGATCTTCTCGGCTCCCCCTGTGCCGCCAACCCGCTTTCGCTTGCCGCCTCGGGCCGATTGGACCGCTTCTTCCCGCTGGGCAGCCTCCAGCCTGATCTCTTCTACCAATTCCCTCGGGGTCAAATAAGGCTTGAGCGAGAAGCCCCGCTGACGTTCTTTTCGCAAAAATAGTCGGTATAAAAAGCGAACGCGCTCGCGGTTATCCCGCATGTCCTCCCAACGTTCGGAAGATTTCCCGGTACGAAGCAAACGAGCGCCCATCCTGCGCCAGCCTTGCAGGGCCGATTCCCAAGTCAACAAGCTCGTCTCCTCATCGCGATAAGCAGCTTGCTCCGGTGCGGCGCTCTCCCGGCGCAGCAAGTTAAGCAGGCGATGGATGGCTTTGCGCCAATATTCCCCAGCGTTCTTGTACAGCCAATAGAGGACGAACCCCAGTAAAGCCGCTAGAAGCAATCCGCCAAACACATAAAATGCATAGTTCAAAATTTCCGACAGCAGCCCCGGTTCCTGGGGTTCTGCCGGCAACATCGGCTCCAGCGGCGGAGTTGCCGCTTCCGGCTCTTCCGTCGGCGGCAGCACAGGCTCCTGCGGGCGGGTTAACCAACGCACGATCGCTTGGAGCATTCGCCACAGCAGGCTGCCAATCCAGCGCCCCACACCGGCCGCCAGCAACACAGCAGCCACAACGATCAAGCCGACAAATAACCGGTTATGGCGACGAAGCCCCGCCGGCAGCCGCTCTCCCGATTCACCGGCCTGCGAACTGTAGCGCAGAAACTGATGGTTCGTCACGAACAGGGCCGTGGCTAAGCTGAATACGCCGGCCCAGGTGATCAACGGGACCGTCGCTTGCAGCGCTTCGATTCGCGGGAAGAAGATCCCTGCTAGGAAATAGAGGCCTAGCCCCACCCAGTACAGCCGAAAATGGCTCTGACGATTCCGAACCGTCAGCCCTTGCAGCGAGCAAAACACACCAGCGACAAACAGCGCGGCGGTTTGCAGCAGCACAACGACGGTGGAGGCTAACTGGGTAGCCGATGCGGCGTTACCTAAGCCAAGCGCGCTCACGCCCCCTGCCCAAGCCAAAGCGGCCGCGGTATAAACCGCGCCAACGGCGAGGGCAACCGCCCCGCGCTGCCATAGCTTGCGCAGCCG
Source organism: Paenibacillus barengoltzii G22 (assembly GCF_000403375.2). Lineage (NCBI taxonomy): Bacteria > Bacillati > Bacillota > Bacilli > Caryophanales > Paenibacillaceae > Paenibacillus > Paenibacillus barengoltzii. Next base: position 282,449 of record NZ_KE159654.1, read on the forward strand.
GGTACCAAGCAGGACTCCAAGGAGCGAGAGTAACGGCAGCAGGCCAAGCCCCGTTATCGGGAACTCCGGCGGCCGAAGGAACGCCGCGAACAGAATCCATGCCGGCAGCAGCAGCACATATTCCATGAGGCAAGCGAGGCCTGACCGCAACGTCTGCCTCAGGTAAGCGGATTCATTTTGATGCGGATCCCCGTATTCGCCCTTGTCGTTCATCCCGTCATCCCTCCCGATCTTCCTCCGAAAGCCGGCTCCGGACCCTATTCACACTTTAATCCGAACGATAGCTCTCCTTCTTCTAATCTTCATCATATCACAGAGGTGAGGACTGCGGGCGTCGTTTATCCTCAGTGTCCCTCAAAAATAGAATCCCGCTTCTCATGAAGAGAAACGGGACAGACGGGACTTGGCGAAGCAAGCGCGCCGCAAATGACCTATATGACCGATGGTTCAACGTAGTTCGTTCGTTCAATAAGCAGCGGATTTTTTCTCGCTTCCATTTCGAATTCCATCATCTCTACCAAACCATCATATAGCGAATATCTCGGCTCCCACCAGAGGATATTGCGGGCTTTGCCGTTATCGAGTACACTCTGGTCAATATCCCCCGGCTGAGCCGGACGGAAATACGGCTGGACTTGGCGGCCGAAGATCTCCGATAAGACCCCTAGCACCTCCAGAAGGGAGATGCCGCGGCCGCTGCTGACATTCAAAATCTGACTGCCTGTGCAGCGCAGCGCCTGCACGTTCGCCTCGGCGATATCCTTGACATAAACGAAATCCCGCGTCTGCGAACCGTCTCCATATACCTCCAGTGGAAGGCCCGCAATCAGTCGCTCGACGAATGCAGTTAACACCCCATCCTCACCGGTACGCCGCTCCCGTATCCCATACACATTGGCATACCGCAGGATCGAATAGTCAAGCCCGTAGCGTTCATGGAAGGATTGAATATACATCTCGGAAACTCGTTTGGACACGCCGTAAAAGGATAAAGGCTCCGTTCGTTGCGATTCCTTGATCGGCAAATGGTCGGGGTTACCGTACACCGCGGCCGATGACGCAAAGACAATCCGCCGTACACCGTAACGCACGCATTGCTCCAGCAGCTGGACCGTCCCCAGAATATTCGTTTCCGCGTCAGCCGTGGGGTGATGCAACGAGCGTTGGACACTCGTTTGAGCTGCCAGGTGAATGACGGCATCCGGCCGCTCCTCTGCAAAGATCAACTCCAAATCATCAGATACAATGTCCGTCGGATAGTATGTAACCAGATCGTCTTTTTTCCTGAGATTCCCGGACAATCTGGTATCGACCACCACCACCTGATCCCCTTGATCCAGCAGCCGCTTGACGGTGTGGCGCCCAATAAACCCCGCTCCTCCGGTGACTAGCACTTTCATCGCTTCGACTCTCCTATTCCCTAAGAAATATCGGCGTTTGCCCCATTTCCACCACCTTATGTAGGTCAAGTCCAAAATAGACTTGGTAAAATACTGGAAGCCCGTTATTTTTGCACGCGGATCAGGCACTTTGACGGTGGCTTGGCAGATCCTTTCGTTCCGAGCATACCGTGCGGATTTCACGAATATACTGCTATGAAACCTTTTCACGAGATCTACTCGATTTGATAGAGACGGAGTGGAAAAACGAATGAAATTCAAAATCCCCAAAAAAGTGGTGATCCCGGCATTTCTTCTGCTCCTTGCGGCTTGCGGACTGCTGGCCGCCTATTTGAAATACGAGCCTTCACGGCATTTTCGAGGCACCGACATCCCGGTATTGGCTACACCAGAACAGATCAGTGGAGTTGGGGGGGCAGATACGGAGGAAGCTGTTAACGGCGATACGACAAGCTCTGGACAAACCGGTGTGAAAGACAACGAGACGGCCGGAAAAGCCTCTGCGGCGCACCCTTCCTCCGCGGAGATTCGTGGAGCCCGGGGCAGCTTTAACCTGCTGCTGCTCGCCACCGATGCCCGGGCAGAGGAAGCTTCGCGCACCGATGTGCTGATGCTCGCCCATGTCAATCCGGAGGACAACACCGTCAACCTTGTATCCATCCCCCGCGACACCCGAGTTCATCTTCCCGGCATTGGGCTGACCAAGATCAATCATGCCCATGCGATGGCGGAAGCCAACGGCAAAGGGAGCCACGCCGGCACCCTCGCTGCAATTCAGGCCGTCAGCAATTTATGCCGCTGCACCATCAACTATTACGTCAAAACGAACTTCAGCGGATTTGAGCATTTCATTGATACGATCGGCGGCATCGACGTGAAGCTGGAGGCTCCCGTTAAGCTGACCTACAATGATCGGACTCTGCCTGCCGGAGAACAGCACTGGGACGGTGAGACGGCGCTCAACTTCGTCCGCGAGCGCAAATCTCTGGAAGACGGCGACAACGCTCGACAACGTAATCAGGCGCTTGTTTTGCAGGCGATTGCCCGCAAGCTGCTCGTTCCGGATAACCTGACCCGTCTGCCCGAGCTGATCCGACAAGTGAAGGAAGACATTTTGGACACCAATCTGACCGATACCGATATGCTCAGCCTGGCCTGGATGGTTCGCAGTATTGACCCGGAGGAGATGTATTTTGTGCAGTTTCCGGGGAACAGCGGGAAAGCGAAGGATCCGTTGGTCGGTGCTGAGCTGTACTACTGGATTCCGGATATGACGGCCTGGTCCGAGATATCTGGTCAACTTCTGGGGGATGAGATCGATGAGTAAAAAATCACCCTGGCCCTATCCCAACGGCCCGTTTCGCCCCAATCGACGCGGCGGTCATCCGCGGCGTCGGCGTCAGAGCCGGTGGCTGCTCCTTGCTCTGTTAGTTTTGGCCTTGTGTTGGGCCTTGCTGATGCGTTGGGAAGCGAACTATCCTTTCCCCGCTCCTACCTTCAACGTGAAAGAAGCCGGTGCCAAAGGCGACGGCCTCACAGATGATACTGCTGTTTTTCTGCGCGTTCTTCGACAGGCCGCGGCGACCGGTCATCACACGACCGTCCTCGTCCCCCCTGGTACGTATTTGCTCGCTCTGGACGAGCCGCTGCCGATTTACAGCGGCGTCACCCTGCGCGGTCTGGGCCGGCCTGTCCTGAAATTCCGTGCGATCACCGGAGCCCGGTACGGCTTTGAAGCGATCTCTGTCCAGGGGCACAAAATCCGCATCGATGGCATCGTAATCGACGGCGGTTCACGGCTGACCCGTGGGATCAGCGTGCACCACGGATCATCGAACGTGCAAATTGTGCATAGTACGATCCAAGACTTGAACCAGCCGGCTGATCGCCAGCACCCGCTGTCCACGACCGTCGTCGCCGGCATTATGATCTATGGCGACACCGTGGACATCAGCATCCTTGGCTCCACAATCACCGGAATCTCCGCGAGAGAAACCTCCCCCGTCGCAAGGGGGATCATGGTTTGGAGCGAACCAGGGCGCACGATCGCCCGCCGCGTTAGTATTACAGACAACCTAATCTCTTATATTACCCCGCGAGAGGATGCAGACGGTATCTATTTTGATCAGCCGCCTGCTTCTTCGCCGCGATCAGATTCGGTCGTCTCGGGGAACATCCTCCACCACACCGCCAAACGCGGCATTAAAATCTCCGCCCCAGGCGTTCTTGTGAAAAACAATCGCATCCTTAACCCTTACTCCGGAGATAACCACTATCTCGTTACGCCCAATGACCAACTGCCGCAGGACATGTACGCCGCCATATCTGTATATGCCGGTGATGTGACCGTATCGGACAATACGATTGGTGGGCCTGGCAGCTTCTATGCTGCGATTGAAGCCAATGTTGAATCGTCCGGCGGCATCGTCATCGAGCGCAACCTCATCGAAAGCAGCGATGGCCAGCCTTTCCCCGGTTCAAGCGGGATCCGCCTCGACCAAATCGGCAGCTTCCGCATCGCCGGAAACGTCATTACCGGCGCGGAAACCCCCATCCGCTTGTCGAAGGAGGCCAAGGCCGCGCTGGCATCAGGGGAAGGAACGCTGACAGACAATACTGCCAAGTAATTCATTTCATTTGGAGGCCGGTGGAAGCATTTTCACGATCGATCCCCGCTGCCATGGGCGTGGCAACAACGCAACCCTCCACTCCTCTGGCTTGCTCCCGTTGAAGAACGACCCGGATCGTCTGGAACAGAATCTTCAGATCGAACAATAGCGAATATCTTTTGATGTACATCAAGTCGTAACGCAGTTTGTCGCAAGGAGTAGTGGCATACCCCGCCATCACTTGGGCATAACCCGTTAACCCCGGTTTCACCATCAGCCGATACGTGTAATGTGGCAGTTCCTCTTTAAACTGGTTAATAAAAAACGCCCGCTCCGGCCGCGGCCCAACCAAGCTCATATGGCCAAGCAGCACATTAAACAGCTGAGGCAGTTCATCAATCCGGGTGGCGCGCATCCATTGGCCCAATCGGGTCACCCGGGCATCGTTGCGCCCGGCCAGCACCGGCCCGGTCGCGGCTTCTGCGCCATCCACCATGCTGCGGAACTTGTATAACGGGAACGGCTTTTCATGCAACCCAATGCGCTCTTGAACATACAGCGCCTTCCCTCGCGACGTCAGCGGGATGAGCAGGAACATCGCAAGCATCACAGGGGATGCGGCAAGCAGAAGTAGCGAAGACACCGTCAAATCAAACAAGCGCTTGAACAGGCGCTCCGGCAGCGTCAACTGCGGCGGCAGCAGTGAATACACCAGCAAGTCGCCAATTTGCTGCGGCTCGGCATCGGCGAGATACAGCTCATAAAAATCAGGAACGATGACCACTTCCATATTTCTCTTCCCCGCGGCCTGAACCCAGGCTGCTTTCGTTTCGGGAGGCAATCCCGGCCCGATGAGCAGCGTCTCCATCCCTGCCCATGTCTGCTCCGGCATTCCTTCGCCCGTCCCCTCACGATCCGCACGTACAATCCGCTCAACGCGGAACCAGGGCTTGCCTTGTTCCAGCATGCGGCCCAGCACTTCTTCATCAGGGGCTTCAGCGCTGACCACGGCCAGCGTCTTTTTGCGGGTAAATCCTTTGCTCTGGATGTAAAACAACAGCAAGCGAAGACCAAAGGATAACAGCAGTTGGGCGGCAAATGTGAAGAGCAACCGACGCGGAGGCAAGCTGAACCATTGGCTCGCATAACTGATCACAATCAGCTCCGCAGCAACGAATAACTGGGCTAGTATGAGATTCCATAGAAATTGCGCCGGCTTTCGCCGTCCTGCCAAATCGTATAAGTTAAAAAAATAGTACGTCATCACCGTTAGCATCCCTATCCACGGCGCGCTGCGGAACGGTGAATCCCCCAGTGTGCCGGGCTGGCTCCAACTCCCTTGCAGCAGCAACCCGGTAACCAGCCAGTTGCTGGCGTATATCGCCAGCAGATCAAGCAGGAGAAGCCCCGCCTTCATCCCGTTATTCCGAAACAGCTTGACCATGAATCTCTTCCCCCTCCGCGTTCACCAAACACGGCTGATCCTCCCAAGCTTCTTCCTGTTGAAGCACCCCCAGCTGCGCATACATCGCCGCCACATCTCGGCGAATTTGCTCCAGATCGTACAGCTGCGCCAGCTTGCGGCTGTACTCGCCCATACGCCGCCGCAGTCCGGCGTCCTGCTGCAGCCGCGCGAGCGCCTTGGCCGTGGCAGGCACGTCCCCCACCGGAACGAGGTAGCCATTGCGGCCAGGGGCGACGAGATCACGGCTGCCGCGCACCGCCGTAGCTACCAGCGGCTTGCCGGCGGACAACCCCTCCAGCAGCGCTTTGGGCAAGCCCTCGCGCTGCGACACGAGCGCCAGGACGTCCGCAGCTTGCAGCAGCTGCGGCACGTCGCGGCGATAACCGAGGAAGCGTACAGCCTCGGCTAAGCCGGACTTCGCGGCGAGCTGCCGATACCACGCTTCGACTCGACCAACTCCGGCCAGCATCAGCACGGCCGGAACGCCGCGGCGCCGAAGCTCCGCAATCGCCTCAATCAGCTGCGCTTGATTTTTGTTGCGGTTCAGCTCCGCAATGCACAGCACGGCGAAATCGTCAGGGGCTAAGCCTAACTTGCGGCGTTGCTGCTCGCGATTTTCATCCCCCAAGGCCGCGTCCGAATACAAGGTCAGATCGACGCCAACCCCGGGCACGTAGACGCTGCGGCCACGCACTGGAAAAGCCTCCGCCCGCCGGGCATCCTCCCGATTGATCGTCACGAGAAGATCGGTCCACCGAGATAAGAAACGCTCCATCGGATAATACAAAAGCCAATTCATCCAGGGCGCCCCGGTATAAAAGTGAAAACCGTGCGCGGTATAAACGATTTTAGGATACGGACGGCCTGCCAGCAGGGCGGCGATTCGGCAGACCACACTTGCATTAGGCGTATGCACGTGAATCAGGTCATACCGTTCCCGCTGGATCCAGCCCACGAGTGTTCGAAGGGCCCGAACATTCCTGGAGGCCAGCGGGCTGCGGCTAAACGGAAGATCCCGGCACGTAAAACCGGCAGCGTCCACCTCTTCCCGACCGTGATCCGGGGAGGCATAGGCATGGACGGTAAACCCGGCATCCCGCAGATCGCGCATAAAAGGCAGATGGAACGCTGCCAAATGGGCGTATACCGTTGCGATATAAGCGACTTTTCGCGTTTTCGTCATCCTTCATGCGCCTCCTTGGACAACATCCGGGCAGAAGGCAGCCTCCGGCCGGATGCCTGCTCGTATAGCTCGATCCATTTCCCGGTGACACGGGAATTGTCATAATGAGCCGCAGCATACTCCCACCCGCGCTGCCCCATGGCTCGCCGCTCCTCCGGGGGTAAGGCCATCAACTGCTCCATCGCCTGGGCTAACGCCCTCGGCTCCTCCGCCGGTACCAAGTAGCCATTTACGCCGTCCAGCACGACTTCGGCATTGCCGCCTACAGCGGTAGCGACGATCGGCAACCGGCTGGCGCAAGCCTCCAGCAATACGATCGGCAACCCTTCCCATTTCGAGGACAGGACAAATCCATCTGCGGCTTGCATCAGAGCCGGTATGTCTGTACGAATACCAAGGAAGCGCACGTACGCCGATAAGCCCAATTCCGCCGCCAGCTGTTCGACCTGCGGACGTTCCGGCCCGATTCCAGCGATCCATAACACGCTGTTCGCAAAGCGCTGCCTCGCTTCGGCATAGGCTAACAGCATAGCCGGGTAATCCTTCTCCGGAACGAACCTCCCTGCCGCCAACCAGACAAACGGCTCCTGCGGAGGCCCCGCGCGCTCCACAACAGCTCGCTCCCCTTTTGCAGCTGTTCCGGCCCGGACGCTCTCCCCGGATTCCTCCACCCTTAGCTCCACGCCAAGCTCCGTCCGCAGCTGTCGGCGTTGCTGGGGATCCTCTGCGAAGCGGCTGAGATCGATGCCATTTTCCATCAACCGGAGTTTACGAGGAGACGCGATTTTGCGCTCCGTATAGATGCGCACCGCTTCCTGACTGACTTGGGTGAGCAGGTCTCCCAGCGGATCCGTCATCCGATACAGCAATTCCCGCCGCCAGCCTCCTTCGTTGACGCTGTGTGCCGTGCAGATCAAAAACGGAATACGCACAAACAACCGCGTGACTCGCGCCAAAATATTCGCATGCACCAGATGACTATGGACCACATCGGGACGCATCCGCCGAATCAAGCCGGCTAACCGGAAGATCGCCCGAGGGTCCGGAACTCCTTTTTTCATACCGAGGCTGACGACTTCAATCCCTAGCTCCTTCAACTCCTCCAAGTGCGCTACCGGCGGGATCATCGTAACCAAGCGGACCTCACAGCTCCTCGCCCGAAGTTCGCGGCATAGCATCAGCACTTGGTTTTCCGCCCCTGCATAATCGAATCCGGTGATCACAAATAAGATTTTCACGTTGGTTCTCCACTCCCTCCCGTTACTTGACTGGCAGCAGCTTCAAATCCTTTGCGCTTCGCCCCCTGATATTTCCGCACCGAGTGCCACGACAATCCCAGATGCAGCAAGTATCCTAACGTGGATGCAGCGCTAAACAGCCAGATGGCCATCTCTGCCGATTGCTGCGTATGCCAGGCAAAATACATAGAGCCCAATATGAGCACCGTCCGAATGATCTCCCGATACAAATGCAGGTCCTGTCGTTCCATCACATCAATCGTCGATCCCACGGAATTAGCGACAAACTGACTTAAGTACATGATCGAGAGAATACGGATAAAGCTGCCTGACCGGGCCCACTCTTCGCCAAATAGGAACGAGAACACGTAGGGACCTACCCCAACGATGATCAAAATGACTAATGCGCCGAACAGAAAAACGTTGCGTACCGTTTTGCGGAATAAGGGATATAGTTTGTGAGGGTGGTTAATCATGGAGTCGGCGGATTCCGCCAAGTACACGCTGCGGACGGAGGTCATGATCAGCGTCATCGGCGAGCCGAGAATCCGCTGGCAAAGCGCAAACCATCCGGCCACTTGCGGGCCGTAAAACGAAGCAAGAAGAATCGTAGGTATGTACAAGACCACGCTGTTTAGCAGTCCGGCGGTCATCGATAGGAATGGAAACCGTCGGTAACGGTAGGCGCTCTCCTTCAAATCGGCCCACCCTGATATGATGGCCTGGCTTTTGACATCCCGGCGCCAGAGCTTCCATTGCGGCAATAATCCGCCGAATCGGCCGATGATATCGCCGATGATCAATCCTAACGGCCCGAGGTGAAATAAGCTGAGGCCAATTTGTGAGGAAATCTGGCTAATACTTTGCGTATATTTCGTCCGTGCCAGCTGCCTAAAGTACTTTTTACGGATCGACCAGTAATTCAGGATTTGGTAGAACCCGGCGCCGAACAAGCTGACGATAAAGAGCAAATAATAGTGCGTCAAATAAGATTCGTGCAGCCATTCTGACAGCGGCTCCTCCAGGATATGAATACCGAGGCCGCTGGCAATGCTGACTCCGATACAGATGCGCAGGGATAGATTTAGCACATTGGAAGCGGTACGATCGTCTTCCGGCAGGGTGATGGCATTTTCATAGGAGAAGGAAATCACCATCAGCAAGATCCCGATAATTGATTGGTACATCGAGTATGTTCCGTATTCGGTTGGCGAGTAGAGGCGCGTCAGCACCGGCAGCGTCGCTATCACGAGAATCTGGCTGACGACCGTTCCGCTGGCCAACACCGCCACGCTCTTTAGGAAGCCGTCATGTTTGAGCTTCCTAAGCTGGCTGGACACGTTTTGGAGCCGCAGCCGTTCACCAAATTGTCTGATACGGCGAAGACAATGGAAGAAGACTGTTCTGATCATATTTGGCATAAAATCGTCCTTTGATCATATGAATTAGCCCTGCACTTTGTATTTGTCTTCGATCCGAAACAAGGCTTCACTCAGCTCCGGGTAATCCTTCGGCAGATGCCGTTGCGCTTGGCGTCTTTTTCGGCTGCGGATATGCCGAGCGTCCAGGATCAGAGCCAGACTGAGACCTGCAAAAAAACCAATAAAGCTAGCGATGGCGATATTCATTGTTTTGCGCGGGCTGACCGGTTTTTGTGTCTCCTCCAGGCTGGCTAAGTCGAGAATCGAAACGTTAGCTCCCGCCACAATCTCCTTGGATTTGGCGATAAAGGTTTCAGCGAAGGCGTTGGCGATCGCGACCGCCTGCTTTGGATCATCCCCCGTGTATGACAACATGATGACCAATGTGCCTGGATCCGTGCGGACCTTGATCTTCTTCAGCATTTGAGTAACCGAGTCAGGAGTGGATACTTTCTTCTTCACCTCTGTGGCAACATAGCGGCTTTGAATGGTATCTTCATACGTTTTCGTCAGCATCTGGCTGGCTAGGAACTCGTTATATGTACTCGATTCTGGATTCGAGGCGAGATTGGCGACCAGACTCACGTTAGCCCTGTACGATGGAGCCACCACTTCGTTTAGTAGCACAGCCAGTCCGACGCATACCGCCAAGACGATCGAAAAGGCGAGAGCATGTCGCCGCACCGCATTCCACATATCAACCATATCCATCGTTGTTCACCTCATTCGATTAATGCCTGCAAGTTATGTTTTTCGGCATTTTCCTCGGCTTCCTCCGGGATTTCCGCTGCCGGTTGCCCCGCTCCCGCCAAAACTCGTTCACCAAGCTCCTCCATATTCAGGCTAATCATTCCATATCGCTCAGCCAAATGACGGTAATGGTGAATGACGTTCTCCAGCGAGCGGAATAAATCCTCATCCGCCGCATTGTACGGATGGAGCCACAAATGGTACACCTGCCCCTGCCGGGCAGCATAAGTCATTCCGTCCTTGATCCGCTTTAACCGAAGCGGCTCCAGCCGCTTGAGCGTCACGGGCGGAGTTCGGAAGAAGAAGCTTGCCGGCAGATCGATAGGCAGCCGCGGCGATATCGAATCTACCGAATACGTATGGTGCCCCGTCAGGTTCACGTAGCTGTCGGCCAGCCGCAGCACCCGGCGGAACCAGGGATCGGACGTTGAATATCCTTCACGGTAAAGGGAGTGACGGGGATTCCCCCGATACGTGATGAAGCCGAGCTCCGGCAGTCGGTGTAAATACTGGCGGCGCAGCTGGTTGCGCGGAAGCACCAGGCTTTGAAGGGAAATCCCCCTTTTTTGGGCGATGGCGACCGCGGCTTGAAGGTCACTGTAAAATTCCTCTGCCGTTTGTCCCTTTTCGCTGCAATAATAATGGGAGAACGTATGTGAACCGATCGCTTGACCCGGAGTCTGGCGGATTTGCTCAATCAATGATGGGGCAAAGGAAGCGGGGTCCTCTATCTCCCCTTCCCCTACGGTACCGGCTTCGATCTCGGCGTAGGGGGACAGCCGACTGTCCATATAATTCGGTCTAAGCTCCGGTATGCCTTCCAGAAGCTCACGCTGGTTTGCAAAAAACAGCATCCCCACCGTCGCCCAAGTCGCATGGATACCCGCATCCTTGAACATCTTCAGCATGGGAGGAATCCATTCCCTTTCTTGCAACCATTTCGAGCCATACTCCGCTTTCGTATAAAGATCACGGACTCCCCAATATAATTCGAAATCGAGCGAGATAACTAAAATCCCCGCTTTCCCCACCATCTTTCCACCTCACTTCGGGTCAAGCTGCATGTTCTACCGTCTACCAAGTTGATTGCTATATCGTTTTATATTCAAAGTGATCCCATTTTAGTAGCTGAAATTGTAAAAAAAGCTTGTCGTACTTCTAGAATCTCTATCGAACTACCACATTCTTATTAGTTGACGACGAGGTTCTGACGGCCGTAGCTGCTGTAATTTTGTTCCCTGTGCACGTAATGTTTTTTTGCGTATACCCTTTCAAATAGGTCGTCAGGTCAATTCCGCTGCCCTTCGGCATGCGTATGATGTTATTTTCAATCTTTCCTTTATCAGCATCTTGCCAGGTCCAGATCCCGCGTTCGCCGTTGTTCAGCTCGTTGCCGCGAATTACAAAATCGCGGATATTTCCAAGGCGAATCGATGTCGTTCCTTTAATATCGCTTTGGCTGCCCATGGTGACGGAGTTCCCCAGAATGGAAACGTTTTTGACAAAATCACCTGCTCCGACCTCAATCGCTGCGTAGAAGCTGCCTTTGCCTGAGATTTTGTTTCCCTCTACGACGCTATCGCCGCCATAGATACTAATTGCCGAATACATGTCCGGTGCCAAACTGCTTTTATTGGTTCCCTTATAGTAATTGTTGTTAAGGTAAGGGTTGTTAATTGTATTGCCGCGGACCGTAACGCCTTTGGCATACACCTTCACCGCCCGTTTGGCACATTCATCAAAGCGGTTGTCGGCAATCAAGCTGGCAACTCCCGTAGCGCGGTTCTCGTCCATCGCCGGGTCCTCATAATATATTCCGTCTCCGTCGTCGGCTGGCCCAATTCGATGAATGAAACAACCGGTGATCGATACTTGCCGGGCCGCCCGTTCCTTGCTGCCCCAGGTTGTCGTGACGTAAATTCCTCGAGCCACCAGACCCGCTCCGCCCGCGTTGAGAGCAAGGACGTCAGCAATCTCTGTTCCCTGGATCGTAATCGATTCGGTATTCCCGAGCACCACGATGCCCGACACGACCCCTGTATAATACTCACTTCGCCGGTCAGTGCTATGGGTTGCCCCTTTGACGAGCAGACCTTGAACCGTCACCTTCTTACTCCCCCCAGCGATTGTAAGAACCCGGTTCACTCGCAGATTACCATCAATAACCAAATCGGTCAATAAAATGTTTGACCCCGACACCCGCATTAGTTCCCAACCAAAGCTGTTGGATGCCGCACGAATGATCGACGTACTGCCATCACCTTTTAGCGTGGTGTTCCCTCCAACACTTAACGTCTTAGCCGGATTGACCAGATAGACCCCTTTGGGAAAATAGACCGTATCTTGGGTTTTTGCTGCCTGGTTCAGCGCTTGCTGGATCGCCGTCGTGTCATCCGCAACTCCGTTACCCTTAGCACCAAAATTCTTTACATTTATCATAAACTTCCCTCCTTTTCGTTGGTTGATAATATAGAATGCCAAGTTATTGTGAGAGGGAGCGGCAGAAGCCGTCACACCGCGCGACGCATGATCGCTCGCTCTGATGTGGAGGGACAAGCTCAAATGCAGATAATAAGGCATTTTATGCCTTATTGACGTAACATGAGGAACATCACAGATGATATAAAATGTGCTGACATCCACACCCAAAATATCGTTTTTACGATGATTCTTCCAGATGTGTTCCAACTGCAAGAAGTAGAATCCATTCCTGAAAATTCCTACTTTCCCATTTTTGTAAAATGGAATATAATGTGCTCTAGCAATGATCTTGAGGAGAAACGGCCGTTCCTCTGCTGCTTATTGTTTGTGTCATCCGTTCCTGTTGGGATGACATGTTCTAATGCTGATCTAAAGCCCGAAAGGCACTTAATAACGTAAACAGAGGGAACCTATATGGAGACGTTAAATTTATGGGAAAAATGGGCCGTTTTCCATGCCCAGAAGTGGGGCTGTGACACACGCGTAGCTCGTTGGGAAGCTCCTAACTCATCCGCACGGGGTGAAGCATTGGTATTTTTTAATCGGAAGGGCCATTTGTACTTACCACCCTTGAATCCCTACCACCCTTTCTCCTTCTATCCAACACCAACAGATAAACAGTATAAGCTGAATCGACAGTGGCATGAGGCCGCCAAAGCAATGATCCTCGAAATGCTAAAGGCCCAGCGCATTACCAGCTTTGTCTTTCCCCCTGATATTACCGATGTTCGTCCGTTTGTATGGAGCGGCTATATTGCAGAGGTGAAGTATACCTTCATCGTGAAGCTCCCTTACTCGCTAGATCAGGCCAGCACGGAGATCCGTGCGAAAATCAAAAAAGCGACTGCCGCCGGCTACCGGTCAGCGCTGACCCAGGACATGGGCGAGGTCTATCAGTGCCTGGAGGGAACGGAAACACGTCAGGGGTTCAGCCACCACCTCACACGTCAAGATCTCGAACTGGCCCAAAGTCTGCTCGGAGATCAGGCCTTCCGAGCCTATGTTTGTTATGCACCCGATGGGGAGCCGGTCAGCACCAGCGTCATCGTCTCGCTGGATGGCCGCCGGGCATTTGGTTGGATCGCAGCCAGCAAAACGGAACATCTGAACTACGGCGTAGTCCAACAATCGCAAAGCTTAGCCCTTCAGGACTTATCTAATTTAGGCTTCGCCGAATTCGATTTCGCAGGGGCCAATATCCCTACCATCGCCTATTCCAAAACAAATTGGGGGGGCCAGGTCACCCCGTACTATCTCATCCGGTCGCCAGGAATGAAGGAGATCTTACGCGCTGGGCTCCACTGGCTGCGATTTATCCGGAACTCCCATCAGCCGCTGTAGGTAATGGGAAGCAGTAAAAAGAAGAAGCGCCGGCTTTATATCCAGCGCTTCTTCTATATTCTTATATTCTCTTGCAGCTGTTACACCACCGCAGGAATATCCATCCACTCTACACCGTTGCCGTTTTGCCGCAGCAGTTCGGCGGTTTCCACCAGCTTCTCCCCCCGGTGGCAGGAGATGATCAGATAATCGGTATCGGTTGTGCCTGCCTCCAGCTCGATTTCCAGCAATCGGATCATCGAGACGGTTTTGTCCAGCACCATCCGGGCCAGCGTCTCAAGCAGCAAAGTGAACTGGTCTGCGGAGGCATACGGTGCAATCCGAATCGGCTCCCTTGGCCCGTCCGCCAAGCATGCATTGCAGGCGAATCCCGCCGCCAGACCGCTGCGGAGCGCATGCTCGGCCACAGTCGCCGCGTAACGGATTCCCAGCTCAATGCGCTCCGGATCGATGACCGTCTTCCACATCGAATCACTGGTCTCCAGGTTGAGGCAAATCATCAGCCGATGGTCGGCTGTATAATCACGTTGATGCACCTGCAGCTTGCCGGTGCGAGCCGTCGCCTTCCAGTTGATGCTGCCCAGCGGGTCGCCAGCCCGGTACTCGCGGGTGCCCGCGGTCAGGAACGGATCCTCCACGATCCAACGCCGGACAGGCAGTTCCCCCAACCAGCTGTGATTGGGCAGCGGCAGTTCCTGCAGCTCCAGAATTCGCGGGTACACTAGCAGTTCAAGATCCAGCGGGAACCGCTTGACCTCGGCGTTCATTCCAAACGGATCCCCCGTCGTCATCGTGGCCGATTCCAGCCGGTACCATCCCCGGCGCGAGCAGATCACTTGGTGGTGCCGCGTGATTTGCCGGTACGGCCGCAGATGGAACAAGCTGCTGTGGTTCTGATAGATCTCCCCGGCATGGATGTTCAAGTTGCTCTGCCGGCCAAACGTCAGGCCGACAGCGATGCTGGATTCAAGCCGAAGCCACGGCAATGGCAGCAGCTTGGCGTTCGAGATTACCTCAACCATTTCGACGGTATCCCCTTCAAACACCGCCCGTTCCGTAAAATAACGCCGATAACGAACGCCTTTCAAAGCTCTCCAGCGGTAAATGAGCGCCAAAGCCGCGATGATCCCTACGGCGCTGATCAGGAGCCAAGGCAACATCGGTCAGTCCCCCCGCTTGCCCTGTGCCGCCAGCACCGCTTCAGCCGGAACCTCCACCTGCTCTAACACCTGGCGCACCACTTCGGCCCCGGGGTTATCCGCACCGCGCAAGCTGTGGCGAAGGAGCAGTCGATGCGCCAGCACCGGCACGGCCACCGCCTTGATGTCGTCCGGCGTCACGTAATCACGGCCCCGAATCAACGCCAATCCTTGCGAGGCGCGCAGCAGACTCATGCTCGCCCGTGGGCTCGCTCCCAGCTTGACCTCCGGATGCTTACGGGTTGCCTCGGTAATCGCCACGATATACACGAGCAGATCCTCCGCTGTGCGGACGGTCTGCGTGAACCGCTGCGCTTCCGCCACTTCCGCAGCCGAAGCGACCGGAAGGAGCTCGGCCAGCGGCTGATGCTCCTTGAAGCGTCCCAGAATGGACACGCCCTCGTCGGATGTTGGATACCCCATGGCAATCCGCATCAGGAAGCGGTCCAATTGGGCTTCCGGCAGCGGGAACGTGCCCTGCTGATCCACCGGGTTCTGCGTCGCCATAACGAAAAACGGCGCCGCCAGCTCATGCGTCACCCCGTCGATCGTCACCTGCCGTTCCTCCATACACTCCAGCAAGCTGGACTGCGTCCGCGGTGTCGCCCGGTTAATTTCGTCCGCCAACAGCACATGGGTAAACACCGGCCCCGAGCGGAACTCGAAATCGCCGGTCTTTTGATTATAGAAATTAATGCCGCTCAAATCGGATGGCAGCAGGTCCGGCGTAAACTGGATGCGTTTAAACTCGCCGCCCAGCGATTTGGCTAACGCTTTGGCCAGCAGCGTTTTGCCGGTCCCCGGCACGTCCTCCAGCAGCACATGTCCGTTCCCAAGCAACGCGGCGAGCAGCAAATCCACCACGTTCTCCTTCCCAACCACCACCTCACCGATATTGCGGCGAATCCGCCCGATCATCTCTACCGCTTCCCGAAGTTCCATAGGAAAAACCACCTTCATCGCAAAATTAGTCGTGCGTTGTTACCGCTTTCCAAACGCTATAGCCCAAAGGAGGGCCTAGACGGTCTGACAGCCTTACACCCGCAGCCACTCGCTTAAGTCCACCACCGAACGCATCGCGTACTCCTGACGGACCGGCACCCCGTCTTCGAGTACGATCAGACAAGGGACGCTGGCGATTCGCCATCGTTCCCGCAGGATCGGGGTATAGTTGATGTTCAGCTTGGACACCGGAATACAAGGGCCGGACGCCAGGACGATCTCCAGCATTTTTTCCGCCAGTTGGCAGGTCCCGCAAAGCGTCGTAACGAAAAATAAAGCCTCCCTGCCCGTACCAACTTCCTTCCCCGTCTGCTTAGTCTCCCTTCTCTTCTCCGCTTGCATCAGCCATTCCTGCTCCGTAATTTCACGTATGCTCACAGGTCCCCAGCTCCTGTCTCTTGGTCTCTAGATCTCTTTGATGCAACTGTTATCTCTTATCATAGCATAGGAAAACGGCCCTTTCGTCAAAAAACGAAAAGGCCGCTTCCGAATCCGGCTTTTATGCCGGGCGTTTCGTAAACACGCAGAAGGTGACGCCAAACTTGTCGGTCACAACACCGTACGCCGGACTGAAGTACATCGGCTGCAGCGGCTGGTGCACCTCTCCCCCTTGCTTCAAACCATCAAATATCCGCTTCGCGTGCTCCGCCGTGTCTATGGTGAGGCACACGGTCACCTGGTTGCCGACGGTGTGCGGCTCATCGGGAAACTTATCCGACACATACATCACGGTGTCTCCCAGCTTCAGTACGGAATGGGAAATCCGCTTCTGCAGCTCCTCGCTCATCGGCTGCTTCGGCTCCGGCATTTCGCCAAACGTCTCCTTAAAGACTACCTTCGCCTCCAGCATTTGTTCATAGAAGGCAATCGCCTCCGCCGCTTCTCCGTTCAACGCAATTAATGGGCTGGCCGTTAAAATCATCTTCGATCCGCTCCTTTATCCTCATCATTTCCCCCGCACGCATCGGCGCAGGTTCAAGTCCGCTTCACTGGACTTTGTACTCAGTGTAGCTCATAATAGTGACAACTATTGTCGTAATTAAAAAAATCACGAACGGAGCTTTAAGTCACATGTCCAAATCGAAACGGCTCATGGAACTGATGATGACGGTGAATCGCAAACGCAGGTTCACCGTGAAGGAACTCGCCCAAGAATTTGGCGTCTCCCCCCGCACGATCCTTCGGGACCTGCAGGAGCTTAGCGAACTTGGCGTGCCGCTGTATTCCGAAGTTGGGCCGCATGGCGGATATCAGGTGCTGAACGAGCGAGTTCTGCCGCCGATCGCCTTTACCGAAGAAGAGGCGGTGTCGATCTTCTTCGCCAGCCATGCCCTGCGCCACTATCAATTTCTTCCGTTTGAAACGGAAACATCCTCAGCGCTGGGCAAGTTCTATCACTATATGTCCAGCGATGTCCGAGATCGGATCGACCAAATGAAAAACCGCGTCGACTTTGTGGCCCCGACGCGGCAATCGGCTTTTCCGTATTTAGGCTTGCTGTTGGAAGCCGCTATCCAACAGCAAGTCCTCCGGATAAACTACGAATCGCGGCGCGGCGTCTCCACCTGCCGTCAGATCCAGCCGGTTGGCATATACGCCAGCGACGGCTTATGGTACTGCCCGGCTTATTGCTTCGAGCGGCGCGATTTCCGCTTGTTCCGTTGCGATCGCATCACCTCAGCCGAGGCTGCTGCAGGGCCCGACGCGCCGGAACCGCTTGACCTGCGCGACGTCCATCTCGGCAACTGGGAGGAGCATCTCAGCCGCAAGCCAGCGCTCTTGAACTGCGCAGTGGAGCTTACCCCGCTGGGCGTTGAGGCTTGCGAAGGCCAGTTCATCCGCCGCCACCTGCTGCTTCACATCCGTGAGGATGGCTCCGGCCGGCTGGCAGGGCCGTTCCCAGCCAGCGAGCTGTCATACCTCGCGACGTTCTTTATTGGCCTTGGCCAGGAGGCCACCGTCCTTGAACCGCCGGAGCTCGTGGATTCGATCAAGCGGACATTAAGCGAGCTGTTGGAGAAGTACTCGTAAGCGGCAAATTACATCGACAGCGAGCCTGCCGTCACAATCTGATGGTACAAGCCGTTCACATCCAGCGTGCCAAACACGTTGTTCTGGTTGAACACCAGACGCTCAGCTTCCAGCTCTTCCAGCTGCGGCACCCGGCCATTTACGTAGTCCAAAAGGCGGTCACGCGCCGACGCAGCGCGGCTGAGTACTCCGCCATAGCGGATGTCGAGTACTTCCCAGCCAAACGGCTTGTACGTTCCAAGCCACAGTTCCCGGTGCGCCACACGCAACTCGTCAACCCGGCGGCGCAGCTCCGGCAGCGTCTCGTCGGCGATCCGCCGCAGTCCATCCCGGTCGCCGGCATCGTAAAGGCGCTTGATCGTTACGCCTAGCGTCGACTTCACGGACAGCGCAGCGGCGAGCTTTTCATAGAAAGCAAACATCGCGGTAAACGGCTCCGTCCATTCGCTTCCCTCTCCGGCAAGGTAACCCTGCCATTTCTCAGCCAACCCGGCATAATAGTCCGGCAGCGTCTTTTCCATGCCTTCCACATGCTTGTCGAACAAGCCGATCAGCGGATCTTGCCAGAGCAGGAACTTCGACGGATTCGCGCCGTAATAATTCCCTTCATGGACCTCCGGCACTTCATCCATCCCCTTCAACGCTTCGAGCGGTCCAAACAAATCAAGCCCCGTGCAAGCGGCTAACCGCTTCTGCAGATGCTCGTCCGTGATCTCGCCGTCATGGTACCCATATTCAGCAAACAGCTGCAGACCCGGTAAAATCACAAAATGACTCGCCTCGTTCCCGTTATCGCCCCACGCGGTCGCAAACACTTCCCGCAAGCCGCTCCGTTTGGCAGCACGCAGCGCAGGGTGCATGGACGACCACGTTTTGCCGTGGTTCGGGGCCATCAGGTTCCACATATGGATGCCCCCGGCAAAGATCGGCTCCGATCCGAGCAACCGGTGCTTATTAAACACCTCTTTGTACGCATTCTCATCCGTGCCCCAGTAGTTCCAGTACACGAACCGGAGGCCTTTCGGGATTTTGGCCATATTTTCCTCGGAAAAATCCGCCTCCATGTTATACAACCCGCCCTGCACATCGTTTGATAACAGGTTGAAATACATATCGCTCCAGATCATCGGCTCCAGCCCCAGCTTCCCGGTGATCTCCATCACTCGGCCGACATGCTCGTTCATAACCTCGAACCGATCGCGGAAGCCGTTGTCCCGTAAATACCGACCCAGTCCAACTTGAAACGCTTCGTCCATGCCGATATGGATCCGCTTCGACCGGAATGGCGCCGACGCTGCCCGAATCGACTGCTCCAGGAATTCATACGTGGCCGGCGAGCCCGGCAGCACGATGTCCGGATGGTCGCGCAACGGCTCGGCGTACTGCCATTTCAGCGCATGAAATAAATGCCCCAGCGTCTGAATGCACGGGATCATTTCGATGCCAAACAATGCCGCATAATCATCACATTCCCGCAGTTCTTCCGCAGTATAACGCCCCCGCATATACCCGAAGTAAGGCAGTTCCGGCACTTCGTATGTGTCCTCGGTATACATCATCAGCCCGTTCAGCCCCATCACCGCCATGTAACGCAGCATCTGCTTGATCGCATCCACCCGCATTACCGCGTTGCGCGATGCGTCCAGCATTGCTCCGTTGTAATCGAAGCTCGGCCGCTCCGTGAGGTCAAACGATTCTTTCGTCTTGGTGTGCTCCACAAACAACCCTAAGGCGCGGAAGAAGTGAATCTTCTCCACATATTCAATCCGGCCTTTCCCGCCGCTCAGCGTAACACGCAGCTGTCCCGCATCTGGAGACAATCGTACGACTTCCACCGGTAATCCCGAAGGATCCATTTGGAATCCGAGTTGAGCCTCCAATTCTTTCACACCATGAACTAATTCCTCATCCCATCCTTGAAAAAAAAGCTTCATCCCGTGAACCTCCTCCTCAAATGTGTAAACCCCTGCGCCCAGAGACTCACTGTCCACCTTCGCGCCGATAACTTCGCGGCGAACATCCGGTAATTCGCTTGAACACACGCGAGAAATAAAACGTATCCTGATACCCCAGCGATTCGCCGATTTCCTTGACGCTTTTCTCCGTGTTCATCAGGACGTTCTTGGCCTCAGCCACCTTCAGCCGGTGAATGAATTCATTCAGCGGATAACCCGAATATTCGTGCACGATCCGCCGAAGCGTGGACATCGAAATATGATGCCGCGCCGCCAGCTCCTCCGGTGTTGGACCGGCATACAGGGAAGCGGCAATGTCCTCGATGACTTTCATCACGAACCGTCCCCGGTTTCCCGCTTCCGCTTGATCCGCCTGCGATACCAGCTCGTACAGGAACGACTCCAGCATGAGGGAAGCCCGGTCAAGATTGCTTGGCACGCCGCTGTCAATCAACATGAACATGAGCTCCATCCGGTTAATGAGGGATTCATCGATCGTTGCTTTTTTCACCTGCTCGGGGTGCTGCAACCAGCTGCCCAGCCATTCCTCCACCCTTGAACCTTCCACCGTGAAATAATATTCGTCCCAATGCCCTTCCGCGTGTGGACCGTACTGAAACGTTTCGTTCGGATACAGACAGAACCAGGAGCCTGCCGTAACCTCCTGCCTTTCCGCGTTGCCAGCTTGGTAGTACCCGCTCCCGCCCGTGATCACCACAAATGCCCAGTACCGGAACCTCGCGTCCGCACGCTGCATCGTACGCCCGGGCAGATGACCGGCGTTCACGACGGATAACGATTGGATTTTGCGCCGGCTCGCATCCACCGCGGGATTAAACAAACGAATTGGCTCAGGACTGATCATATAATCCAGATATTTTGTCATCCTGAACATTCTCCCTTTTAAATCCCTGTGCTAAATTAGGGGTGCCTAAACATAGATTTGAATAAATAAAACATATCCTAGCGAATGAATGCTCTCATTGTAGCAAACTCGCGCGGAGAACGAAAGGGTGCACTTGCGAAAAATGAGCCAACTGAACATCGGCCTGGTCGGCACAGGTTCCATTTCCGAGTCCCATCTGCAAGCCTACCGTGCCAACCCGCGAGCCAAGTTGCTCGCCATCTGTGACGTGAACGAGGAACGGGCTCGGAGCATGGCAAGCAAATACGACATCCCGCACGTTTACACGGATTACCGCGAGATGTTCGCTAATCCGGAAGTCCAGGCAGTCAGCATCTGCACCTGGAACAACACCCACGCCCCGATTAGCATCGCCGCTTTAGAGGCCGGCAAGCAGGTTCTCTGCGAGAAGCCGCTCTGCATTACGGTGGACGAGGCTCTGCAAGTACAACAAGCCGTCGAGCGGACCGGTAACCTGCTGCAAGTCGGTTATGTACGGCGGCACGCCTCCAACATCGCGGTGCTGAAGAAATTTATCGATGCCGGAGACCTCGGCGAGATTTATTATGCCAAAGCGAGCCTCTTGCGTCGGCTTGGCAATCCCGGCGGCTGGTTCGCCGACAAGTCGCGCTCCGGCGGCGGCCCGCTGATCGACATCGGCGTGCACGCCATCGATCTGTGCTGGTATCTGATGGGCCGGCCGAAAGTCAAATCGGTGAGCGGCAACACCTATGCGAAACTGGGGAATCGTTCGAACATCGAGAACTACTCGTTTTACCAAGCAGCAGACTACGATGCCTCCCTCAACACGGTGGAGGATATGGCCAATGCGTTGATTCGCTTCGAGAACGGTGCGTCACTGCTTGTAGACGTCAGCTTCTCCTTGCATGCGAAGCAAAATTCCGCACTGATTAATATCTATGGCGACAAGGGCGGCGCCGAAATTGAACCGACATTGTCGATCGTGACGGAGCGCCACAACACCATCGTGAATATCGAACCGCAGATCAGTACGCCAGGCTTTGATTTCAGCGGGGCCTTCCAGAATGAAATCGACCATTTTGTCGCTAGCTGCCTGGATGGCATTCCGCCGATCAGCCCGGTGGAAGACGGTGTGGAAATGATTAAAATCCTGAACGCAATTTACGATTCGGCTGCCGAAGGCCGGGAAATTCATTTTTAATCTTATGAAGTCCAAGGAGGCGTGAGCACGATGAAGCTAAATAACAAAATTGGCATTATCGTTGACAGCTTTGGCGTAGGCGTGAAGGAAGGCTTAAAGAAAGCGAAGGAAGCCGGTGCCGACGGCGTACAGATCTATGCCGTTTCCGGCGAGATGGATCCCGAGGTTCTAACCGGAGCCAAGCGCAAAGAGCTGCGCGATTACATCAACAGCCTGGGGCTTGAAATCTCCGCCTTGTGCGGCGACCTGGCCGGCCATGGATTTCAGGATGCTACCGCCAACCCCGCCAAAATCGAAAAGTCCAAGCGCATTCTCGATCTGGCGGTGGAACTGGGCACCAACGTGGTGACTACGCATATCGGCATCGTGCCGGAGGACACCAACAGCCCCATTTACGCAGCCATGCAAGAGGCGTGTGAGGAGCTGGGCGTGTATGCGAAGAGTCTGAACGCTTATTTTGCGATCGAGACCGGACCCGAGCCTGCTGCTCATCTAAAAAGCTTCCTGGACACCCTCAGCACCAACGGCGTCTCCGTCAACTTCGACCCGGCCAACATGGTGATGGTCACGGGAGATGACCCGGTTCAAGGCGTCAAAACGCTGCGGGAATACATCGTCCATACGCACGTCAAGGACGGCGTCCGCCATCGCCCGGTGGATCCGCGGGACGTGTACGGCTTCCTCGGCTACGATGCCATGAGCCACGAAAAAATCGCCGATATGGCCGCCTCCGGTGCAGGCTTCGAGGAAGTACCGCTGGGCAAGGGCAGCGTTGACTTCCCGGCATATTTCGCCGCCCTGCAGGAAATCGGCTACACCGGCTACCTGACGATTGAACGCGAAGTCGGCGACAATCCAGAAGAGGATATCCGTCAGGCTGTGAAGTTTATCCAGTCGTTCCGGGGATAGTTGCCTCTCGGGAAATCAGCCGATCTCTCTGCCTCACGTAACGGACCCAAATGACCTTATTAGCTTATTTCCCGATGATTTCCCGCCGTAACGGACTCCAGCGACCTTATGGACTCTCTACTGCGGCGATTTGATCGGCTCCATCCGAAATAAGGCCTCCTCGGTCCGTTACGTGAGTATAACGCCCTAAAGCAGGCAAATAGCGCCTCTGGAGTCCGTTAGCTTGGAACTATCACTAAAGGAGATGGACCCTTTTTATGAAACTGGGAGTCAGTTCATACAGCCTCTATCAAGCGATGCAGGCCGGATCGATGTCGCTGCTGGAAGTCATCGATTGGGTCGCCGAGATCGGCGGCGAGCATATCGAAATTGTGCCGCTGGGCTTTAACTTCAACGATGATCCGGGTCTCATCGAGCAGATCCGTGAGCGGGCGGCGAAGGCTGGTATCGTCGTGTCCAACTACGCGATCGGCGCCAACTTCATCGTCGACTCGGAGGAGGCTTACCGGGCGGAGATCGCCCGCGTCAAACGCGAGGTCGACCATGCCCATGCGCTTGGCGTCAAGCTGATGCGGCACGACGTCGCCTCCCGGCAGGACACCTCGATCGTCCGGTTTCAGGAGGACCTGCCGCGGATCGCGGACGCCTGCCGAGAAATCGCCGACTATGCCGCACAGTATGGCATCACAACCAGCCTGGAAAACCACGGCTATTACGTGCAGGACAGCGACCGGGTGCAAGCGGTAATCCATGCCGTCGACCGGCCAAACTACAAGACGACGCTTGACGTCGGCAACTTCGTTTGCGTTGACGAGAACCCTGTTGTCGCCGTGAAGAAGAACATCAGCTACGCCTCGATGGTTCACGTTAAGGACTTCTACATCCGGCCCGAGAACCGCAACCCCGGCGCCGGCTGGTTCCGCAGCGCAGGCGGCCAGTACCTGCGCGGCGCCATCGCCGGCCAGGGCGATCTCGACCTATGGGAGATCCTGCGCATCGTGAAGTCGTCCGGCTACGACGGCTACCTCTCCATCGAATACGAAGGCATGGAAGACTGCCGCCAAGGCACCCGCATCGCCTTCGACAACGTCCGGCGGATCTGGGACGAAGTATAGGCTATACTCGAACTCAACTCGCCCCCGGACAACAGCGCGGTTGAGTGAAGTGAGGTATACGTTGGTATACCTCACTTTTTTAATAGCTTGTATGAGCTGGATCGAGGAGCCCCTTACTGCATGTGGGCTCTTTTTAATGATTATCCCCTTGAATCAGGTGGGTGACTATCTAGAGACAAGCATATGGCCACTTTCTAACTCACCTACTCCTACCCATGCCATCCCTATTCTGCTTGCGCTTCACTCACCATTTGAATCCCCTTAACTCTTTTCAACTTCTCTATTTCTGAACGAAAGGGATAATCACGTAAAGGAGGCTCGGTGACTACATGGCAGGTCCCTTTGCATGACTATCCCTATTAATCAGGTGGCAACTCAGAGAACCAACCATCACTCTGCCCCCCCCCCCCGTGTCTCTCTGAACAAAAGGGATAATCACGTAAAGGAGGCTCCGTGACTACATGGCAGATCCCTTTAGCATGACTATCCCTATTAATCAGGTGGCAACTCAGAGAACCAATCACCACTCCATCCCCCACCTCTCTCTGAACGAAAGGGATAATCACGTAAAGGAGGCTCCAGAGACAAAAAAAGGTTATCCTGCCATTCAAACAGACAATGGCGGGATAACCTTTGTTCTTTTCCGGTACAGGTTCAAGCGCTCCCCTGATTACCGACGAACTCCGATGGTTACGATCTCGCATGGGCCGGCTAGCAGGGATAGTCCGCCTGCGGCGTTCTTGGCCAGCGGTGCCGCTTCTTCCTCGAGAATCGTTGTTTTATAGAAATGATCGTATGGGATGTTCAAGCCGAGCGTCAGCTCGGATGACTGCTTGCTCATGTTATACCAACGCAGCAGCAGATCGCCGGTCTTCTCGTTCATTTTGAGCGAGGAAAATGCCAGCTCCTGGCCTTCCCATAGGAACGGTGTATACGACGGGGGCAAGTTCCCTTCGTGCATTTCTGTTTGGCTGAGCGTCCACGGAATTTGGAACTGGTAAGCTTCCGTAAACGCGCCGGACGTCATACCGTCGCCGTTATGCGGAATCAGCTCCATCCGGGCGGTGTGCACGCCCAGGCACTGTGCTTCCGGCGTCGGGAACAAGCCCCAGTCCCCGAGCTCGCCCACAGAGCGGAGCAACGTCACGGCGATCGTGTTCCGACCGTCGCGCAGCACTTCGTATTCGTTTAAGCCCAGGTTGGCGACGGTCAAACCGGCTCCTTCACCGCTCACGTCCACGAATGCTTGCTGATGCTGGGTGTTGCTTGGGTTTTCCCACTCCGGTGCCGGTTCAATGCTCCGTTCAGCGATTTCAAACATCGAATCTACTTGATGTACCGTGGCATTCAGATCGGTTGGGAACAGGGCACGGACGCGATGATCCTTCGCCGTGTTATCAATCGTCGTTTCAATATGAACGCCTTTGCCCTCTACCTCCAACGATATGACCGTCCGCAGCTTCAGCGTTGTCAGCTTGCTGCTGCGTTGCGCTTTCCGATAAGGATAGTACACCAGCTCGCGCATCTCTTCGTCCAGCTTCTCATCAGCGGACGCCGGGATCTCCCAGTCGTGGCAGATTTCCACGGAAGCGCGGTACGGTTCGTCCTCAATGACGCGGATTTGTGCAGCCAGTCCTTTGGTGGTCAGCGGCTTTTCGCCTTCCGGCTGTTTGTACATGTACTCGTTCCCGATATCTCCGGTGTCTTCATAGATACCGAGGTCCCGGTACACTTGCCCAGTTCCTTTATCGGTCAATGTAAAGGATCCGTCTTCCGCAATTTCCACCTTCAGCTTCTCGTTCTCCATGACCCGGTTGCCCGTGAACAACGAGGCCGGCTTTGAAGCAGCTGCCGCCGATTTCCGGCGCACCCACGCGTAAGTGCGCAGACCCAGTGCAGCTACATCAGCGGCCTGGAACGTCAGCTTCACACGGCGGCACATGTACGGCTGGCGGAACTTGTCGTCCGGCAAATCATAGCCGAACAACAGCCCGAGATCCTCGACCGTGCAAGGCACGGTGTTCCCTTGCTCGTCGACCAGCTCACGGCCCGACAGGTCGACCGCCTTCATGCGGCGGCCGGTCTCCTCGAGACCGAGGCCTTCGCGCAAATACAGCCGGGCAGCGTCCAGCTCAATGGACACGGTGCCCGTGCGGCTCCAGCCGGTCGTATTAAACACGACCAGCGGCAACGGGTCTTCGCCATACTGGGCGAAGACGGAGGTGTTCACCGCATCCGCGATCACCCGCTTGCTGTCGTCGATGAGCGCCTCGGCAACGTGGCGGCTCTTCGCGAAGCGGGTGACCATCTCGCGGTGCACCTCGTCTACGCTGCATCCGCAAATGCTGTCGTGCGGATGGTTTTGCATCAAAGTTTTCCACGCATACGTAAACAGGTGATGCGGGTAATCCTTCCCAAGCAGATTGGCCATGGAGGCAAGCGGCTCGGCGACTTTCTCCAGCAGGGCCTGGCCGACTTGGTTCATCTGCTTCAGATACACTCGCGAGGAGGCTGTGTTCACCAGCGTCCCCCAGCCGTCAGTGCGCTGGCTGCGCAGCTCGCCCTTAACGGTAGACAGCTCGCGGCCTTCCAGTGCTGCTTCCAACTCGCGCAAATAATCCGGGAAGTTCGAATGAATGAACTTCGTGTCCGGGTACAGCTTCTCCGCCGTACGAATTGCTTCCGGCAGGTCCAGCTGCAGCGGCTGATGGTCGCAGCCGTTCATGAACAGCAGCTCGCTGGTAGCAGCGTATTTCTCCGCATCTGCCAGCTTGCGGTCCCAGAACGCCTTCGCTTCCGCTTCATCCACCGGCACCTCGTTACCGTTGGAATACCAGTTGGCGAACAGGATTCCCAGCACCTTGGAGCCGTCCGGACCTTCCCAGATCAGCTCGGAGAAGGAGGACTCATACCCGCCATCGGATACGGTATTGTTGAAGCCGGTCGGCTTCACACCGCGGCCAAAAAACGCGTTGCGAATCCCAGACTGCAGCATCAATTGCGGGATTTGCCCAACGAGGCCGAAGGTGTCCGGGAAGTAGCCGATCTTCGCGGGCACGCCGTATTTCAACGCGTCCTGATGACCAATTTGCATATTGCGAATATTCGCTTCCCCGCTCGTCAGAAATGCATCCTGCAAAATGTACCAAGGTCCGATAAGGATGCGGCCTTCGCGGATGTATTTTTCCAGACGTTCCTTATTCTCTGGTCGTACTTGCAAATAATCTTCGATAATGATCGTTTGACCGTCGAGATAAAAGCTGCGGAACGCTGAGTCTCCGTCCAGCTTATCGAGCAGTGCATCCACCAGCTCAACCAGACGAACGTGATGCTTCTCGTACGGCAAATACCATTCCCGGTCCCAGTGTGTATGGGAGACGATATGGGCCGTTCTTTGCTTGCTCATTTTCTCTAACCTCCCGCTTTCCTCCGTGGTTTATGATCCTATATCCGATACAATTCTGGATGCTTAGGCTTCCGTTTCCAGCGGATATTCTTCCATGTACTTCAGCAGCTCGTCCACGGTAGTGAAGGCCAGACCGGTTACGGTATCCGCACAGCCGTAATAGATCGCGATACGGCCGGTTTCGGCATCCGTCAGAGCGGCGCAAGGGAACGTCACGTTCGGCACGTCGCCAACCAATTCGTACAGCTCTTCTGGGCCGAGGATATAGTTGCGTGAACGCTTTTTGACGATCCAAGGTTTGTCGATGTCCAGCAGGGCGCAGCCCATGCGGTAAACAAAGCCGTTGCAAGTATTGATTACGCCGTGGTAGATCAGCAGCCAGCCTTGGTCGGTTTCGATGGGAACCGGTCCTGGGCCGATTTTTTTCGATTGCCATGCCGAAGCATCCCCGTTAATCGTACCCATTACATAGCGGTGTTTGCCCCAGAAAGTCAGATCCGGGCTTTCGCTGTAGAAAATATCGCCAAATGGCGTATGACCTGTGTCACTTGGGCGGCTAAGCATCGCGTAGCGTTCACCGATCTTGCGCGGAAACAACACGCCATTACGGTTGTACGGCAAGAAGGCATTTTCCAGTTGATGGAACGTCTTGAAGTCGGTTGTGTACGCAATCCCGATCGTTGGGCCATGATAGCCGTTACACCAGGTGATGTAGTAGCGGTCGCCGATTTTGCAGACGCGCGGATCGTAGCGGTATTCCCGTTTCGTTACTTCCTCGTCGCCTTCGAATTGAATCGGCTCGTGGTTGATTTTCCAGTTGATGCCGTCGTCACTGAATCCTGCAAAAATATCCATGCTCACCGAACGCGAATCGCAACGGAATACGCCGGCAAATCCGCCTTCAAAAGGCACAACCGCGGAGTTAAACACGCTGTTGGAGTTCGGAATCGCATGACGCTGGATGATTGGGTTTTGGGAGTAACGCCATACCGGGGCGTTCGAGCCGACCGGTTTGTCTTGCCAAGGGATATTTTTGAGAGGTTCGCCGATAATTTTGCTCATGGTCAAGTCTCCTTTAACATATGTGGGATATGAATGAGGGGCGCGTCCGCATCCTCATGGATACTTCGGCGCCGCTTGCAAATTGAAGTCTTACAAAATACCTTCCTGCATCGCTTTGTACACCAGTTGCGAGAACAAGCTGTTCGACCAAGCAAACCATTTGCGCGTAAACGTGTTCGGATCGTCGGCGTGGAAGCCTTCATGCATGTAGCCGGTTCCGGCGTCGGTCGACTCCAGCATTGCGATCATTTCCAGCTTCTCTTCCTTCGTTTGCGCGGTGAGACCCTGCATCGACAAGGCCATATGCCAGATGTAATTCTCCGGCGTATGCGGGCTGCCGATGCCTTTGGCTGCTTTGCCCTCGAAGTAGAACGGATTTTCCTTGCTCAGGGCAAAACGCCGCGTATTTTGATAAATCGGATCGTCTGCGCTCACGTAGCCCAGGTAAGGAATGGACATCAGGCCCGGCGTGCCGGCGTCGTCCATCAAGCAATAGTTGCCAAAGCCGTCAGTTTCGTAAGCGTAAATCGGGCCAAATTCCGGATGGCGGTAGATCCCGTACAGCTTAATGCCGTGGTCCACCTCGAACTCCAGCTCCTTCAGTTCGGCCAGGAAGTCCATGTCGCGGAAGACCCACTCGGCAAATTCCTGCATTTGACGCAGCGCTACAACCGCAAACATGTTGCCCGGAATGTTGTAATGGAAATCGCAGGCATCGTCGCTGGAACGGAAGCCCGACCAGATCATGCCCGTATAGTTCACCGGCATGCCCATTCCGTTGTTCCGCAAGGAATCGGTTGGGATTCCGTTGTTGCGGGTAAAGCGGTAAGGCGATTTCTCGAAGTGATGCTGCTCGGTTTTGAACAATTCGTAGATTTTCCGCATCGCGGATTTAAATCCGGCATCAAAAATATCGGTCTGTTCCGTTTCCTTCCAATACGTGTAGGCCAGGCGGACCACGAAGCACAAGGAGTCGATTTCGAATTTGCGCTCCCATACCCATGGGGACATCTCGGTCTCGTCTGTTGTGTTCCAGTGCCAATCGTTGGCCGACTCGTTAAATGCGTTAGCGTACGGATCGATGTGAACATAATGAATATGGCGCTTGATCAGACCGCTGATGATTCGTTGCAAATATGGATCGTTCTTGGCGAACGGC
This sequence comes from Paenibacillus barengoltzii G22, assembly GCF_000403375.2. Taxonomy (NCBI): domain Bacteria; kingdom Bacillati; phylum Bacillota; class Bacilli; order Caryophanales; family Paenibacillaceae; genus Paenibacillus; species Paenibacillus barengoltzii. The sequence goes on from NZ_KE159654.1 coordinate 312,262, forward strand.
ACATAGTGGATCACTTGCTCTACGGAATCGCGCAGCCAAGAGGCCGGGATGTCGCCAGTGATGACGAAGGTTGTTCCATCGTCCATCAGCTTGGTTGTCGTCTCGAGGGTGTTCGGAAAACAATTCTTGAACAGCTGCAGCAATTTCGGACGATGCGCCAGTTTCGTTTCCGCCTCGGCCAGTACATCCTTAATGGATTGCGGCAATTCCAGCGGCGGCATCGGGATTTTCGGGAGTCTAAATTGTTCCATGCGCTTGTCTTCTCGCTCCTTTACAGGTCATTTCATTAGGCTTCGGTTTGTTTCTATGATGATCTTGAGGGCGGTTGGGTCGGCGGACGGCACAGCAATCTGAAAATTAACGGTAAATCCTGCTGTTAATTTGCTGATATTCCGTTAGTCCATTGATTTAACGGTAAATCTTGCTGTTAAATTAGTCGGATTGCATCAAATCGGCGGATATTCGCTAAATTAACGGTGGAAATTCCAGTTAACTTGCACCGAACCTCGGGAAATGGCGAAATTAACAGTACTTTTCCCAGTTAATCTTCTTCCACTGCGTCTTACGCCGCCCCAAATCACCCAATATCTTACTTCAACTTCAGCGTCTTAATTTCATACGGGGCAAAATCGAGCTCGATCCGTCCGCCGTCTGCCAGCGTGATCGGCTCCAACTCACGCTCCAATGCGTCGGATTGGAACGCCGCTGAAACCGGCTCGTTCCAATGTAACGCTACGCGTTCGCGACCGCCGGCCGATTCGTACAGGCGTAGGATCACGCCATCGCCGTCCTCAGCTGGCTTCACTGTGTCGAGCACCACGTGCTCGCCCGTGAACCCGAGCAGCGCCCCGGTGGAACGCAGCGTGCCTTCATGCGTTTCGGCCGCCCATACGACCGGCGCGTGGTTCAACTCTGCTGCCGCGCGCACGATGTGCGCGGTCTGCCAGTCACCTTGGTGCGGGTACAGCGAATACGTAAATTCATGCTCGCCCAGATCGGCGGTCACGTCCGGCCATTTCGGCGCCCGCAACAGCGACAGACGCATCGTGCTGCCCTGGATGTCGTAGCCGTATTTGCAGTCGTTCAGCAGGCTGACGCCGTAACCGCGTTCGGAAACGTCGGCGAATCGGTGTCCGCACACTTCAAATTGCGCCTGCTCCCAGCTCGTGTTGCGATGGGTTGGACGTTCCAGTGCTCCGAACGGAATTTCGTAAGTCGCTTTGTCCGTAACGACATCGATCGGGAATCCCACCTTCAGCAGCTTGTGCGCTTCGTTCCAATTCACCTTCGTTTGGAAATCGATCCGCTTGTGATGATGGTACAGAATCAGATCCTGTGTGATTTCCGATTGACCGATGCTCCAGCGGAAGCGCAGCACATCTTGGACCGGCCCGCTTGCAACCAGACCGCTCTCCAGCAATACTGCTTCACCGGCTGGCTGCTGTTCATAGCGCGGGTCAATGTCCCACGCATCCCAAAGCGTCGGACGGTCGTGATAGAAGTGGAAGCGGTTGGCGCTTTCTCCAGCTTTCACGATCTCCCGTCCAGCTTCCTTATCCCACAGGCTGACGATCTCGCCGCGTTCGTTAAATTTCAGGCGGTAGAACTCCGTTTCCCATTCGCCTTGGAACGCTCGGCTTCCGTCTCGGGAGCCCGCCTTCGTACCGGCAACAGCTCCCGCTTCGTTCCGCAGCCAAATCGTCTTGTACCCAAACGCCGGCACCTCCGGTACGCGGACCCAAGCTGCAGTCTCTCCGCCAAGATCTGTCCGCACGTCCAGCTCAAGCCGTGCGCCTTGCTCGTCGTATGCCGCCACACCGCTCCGATCAGCTTGATCCGGCAGGGACACGATTACATCGCGCGTCCAACCCAAGCTGTTAAAGACGATGTACGGCGTGCCTTCACCCGCGGTTGATACCCGTTCTGCCAATGTCGTCAGGCCTTGGCGCAGTCCGGCATTCCCCTTCTCAAAAATCTCTCCATATTCTTTCGTCGATGTCTCGTACGCTTCGGTGATCGCTGAACCCGGAATGATGTCGTGGAACTGGTTCAACAGAATCAGCTTCCAGCCTTCCTGCAGCGTGCTTTGTGCCTCGCGTTGCTGATCCTTCGGCATTACCGGAGCAGCCAAGGCGTTCCACAGCTCCGCCTCGCGATACAGGATCTCCGCTTTGCGATTGCTGCGCTTGTTGCGCCCGTGGGTCGTATACGTTCCCCGGTGCAATTCCAGGTACAGGTCGCCGTGCCATGCCGGCAACTTCGGCTGCGCGGCTTCGATTCCTGCGAAGAACTCCGACGCCGTACTATATTCACTCGCTGGCTGACCTACCATCAGCTCGCTGCGGTGAATGTATTCCAGCATTTCACGAGTCACCCCGCCGCCGCCGTCGCCGTGTCCGTAGAGCAGCATTTGCTCGGGATGAACGGCTTTTTGGCGATACGATTGCCAGTGATCATGAACGTCCTTCGGCAACGTATTTTCGTTGACGCCATGGTTCAAATACGACAGCATCGGCGTACCGTCGATACCAACCCAATGGAACAGGTCGTACGGGAATACGTTAGTATCGTTCCAACCGAGCTTGGTCGTCATAAAGTAGCGAATCCCGCCGTGCTTCAAAATTTGCGGCAAAGAGGCGCAGTAACCAAACGTGTCCGGCAGCCATTCAATCTCCGAGGTAAAGCCGAACTCTTCCTGATAGAACCGCTGCCCGTACAGCATCTGCCGCATCAGCGATTCGCCGCTCGGCAAGTTCAAATCCGGCTCGACCCACATGCCGCCAACCAATTCCCAGCGTCCTTCCTTAATCCGCGCCTTCACCCGTTCGTACAACTCGGGGTCGTTCTCCTTCAAGAAGGCGAACAGCAGCGGCTGGCTCTGCGTGTAACGGTATTCCGGGTATTCGCGCATCAGCGCATCTACCGTTGAGAACGTCCGGCTTGTCTTGCGCACCGTCTCCCGCACCGGCCACAGCCAAGCGATGTCGATATGGGACTGACCGACCATGTGGATCAGGCCTTCAGCGTTGCCGCCGATTGCCTTCACCCGCTCGGTGAGCTTCTGTTCCAGCTCAGTAATCGCTCCGCCCTCGCGAATCGCTTCCGCATCCAGCGCCACGTATCCGTCCATGGCGGCATACAGCGCCTCGATCAAGCGGGTGCGCCGAAAATCTTGCTCTGGCAGCAATACCGCAGCATCGCGGACAACTGTTGCCGTATACATCAAGCTTTGCACCGGCCGGTTCACCAGCACCAGGCGGCTGTCGATCCGCGAGATCGGCGGCTGAATCACCGCTTGTTGATTGAGCGGATCCACCGGTTCCGGGATCGGGTCATACAGCTCGATCTCCAGCGAGAGCGGGCCTTGGCCTTGCTCTTGCGGAAGCGTCACGAACGTATGGTTCCGGTCCAGCCCCTGAGCCGATTTGCCGTTAATGCGCAGCAACCCTTCACCGCCGGAGGCAAAGATAAGACCCACTTGGCCACCGCGCCATTCTTCCGGAATCTCCAGCTGAGTACGGAAGAAATACGTGGTTCCCTGCGTACTCGGGAAGCGTTCGAAGGCTTGTCCTTCCGCATATTCGGTTTCCTTCGTGTAACTGCCGGGAACCTGGTACACGGAAGAGGTGATCTCCCACCCACGCAACTGGATTTGATCCAGCCACTGGGCTTCCGAGAGTTCCCGGATAAAACGTCTGATGCGTTCCATATCGATTAATCCTCCCGCACAAAGAGTTTGGCGCTCAGCGTATCATTGACATTCTTGCCGACGTGCACCCGGAATTCACCCGGTTCCACAACCGGTTTATAATTCTGGCCGATGTATTGCAGTTGCTCTGGACCAACCGTAAATTCCACGGTCTGGGTTTCGCCCGGTTGCAGGAATATTTTGCGGAAGCCTTTCAGCTCCTTCGCCGGCCGGGTTACCTTACTTGCCACATCAGTAATATACAGTTGAACGACTTCTGCCCCCGCACGTTCGCCGGTGTTCGTCACTTCAACCGTCACCTTCGTTGAGCCGTCTTTATGAATTGTATCGGACTCCAACGCTATATTGTTATAAGTAAATTCGGTATAGCTCAGCCCGTATCCGAACGGATAGCGCGGCTGCGAATCGCCTTCCAGATACCGTTTGCCCCGCGAACGCTTGCCGTGGTAGTAAACAGGCACCTGTCCAACATGCTTCGGAATCGAGATGGTGAGACGTCCCGAAGGATTCACATCGCCAAAGAGGATGTCAGCGATCGCATGCCCGCCTTCTTGACCCGGATACCAAGCCTCGAGGATGGCATCGGCGTGCTCGTCGATCCACGGCTCAGCAATTGGCCGTCCGTTGATATATACCACCACAAGCGGCTTACCCAATTTATGAATCTCTTGAATCAGCTCCAGCTGTACGCCGGATAAGTTGAGGTTCATGCGGTCAATGCCTTCACCGCAATCCATGTCGCTCTCCGCATTGTCGGTCACTTTGGAAGCCCCGGTGCGCAGATCGATGGTCCCCTCGCCAAAATCCCGTGCGCTGGAGCCGCCAACGACCATCACCACCGTATCCGCCTTCGCCGCGCAAGACAACGCCACGTCAAAACCTTCCCGGGAATTGCCGTTGATCCGGCAGCCCGGTGCATACAGCACCCGTTCCGGCGTATTCGCCAGCTTGCTGCGGATTCCGCCGAGTACGGTCGTCACTTTGGACTTCGGCTGCGGCGAGGTGTAGTCGCCCAGCTGGTTATAGCCCACATCGGCGTTTGGCCCGATGACGGCGATCGTACCGGCGTCTGCCGACAGCGGCAACACGCCGTCTTTGTTCTTGAGCAGCACAACGCCTTCGCTGGCTAGCTTCCGGGCCAGCTCCACATGTTCCGTGCTGCCAATAACCTGCTCGGCCCGCTCGGGGTCAGCATACGGACGTTCAAACAGCCCGAGTCGGAATTTCAGCGTCAATACGCGGCGTACCGCGCGATCGAGCACTTCCTCCTCCAGCTGTCCCGACCGTACCGCCTCCACCAGATGCTTGCCGAACATCACGCCGGACATCTCCATATCGATGCCCGCGCGGATCGCTTGGATCGCCGCGTCCCGGCCGTCCTCTGCCACATCGTGGCCGGAGGCAAGCATGTCGATCGCACCGCAGTCGGTGATGACCATGCCGTCAAAACCCCACTCGCCGCGAAGGATATCGTCCAACAATTCCTCGTTGGTCGTACAAGGCACACCGTCGATCTCGTTGTAGGCCGGCATAATCGAAGCCGCACCGGCTTCTACCGCCTTGCGGAACGGCAGCAGGTCGACCTCCAGCAGTTCGCGCCGTCCCATATGGACCGGTCCGGCATTTCGGCCGCCCTCGGAGCTGCCGTAGCCGACGAAGTGCTTGAGCGTAGCCGCTACGCTGTCCTCTCCGTCCAAGTTCTCCCCTTGCAAGCCTTCGACCGAAGCCACGGCCATTTCGCTGATCAAATAAGCGTCTTCGCCAAAGCATTCTTCGGTCCGGCCCCAGCGGGGATCACGCACAACATCGAGGACCGGAGAATACGTGACTGCGCCGCCTTGGGCGCGCGTCTCGCGGGCCACCGCTCGGCACATCTCGCGATACAGCTCCACGTTCCAGGTGCTGCCGAGCGACAACGGCACCGGGAACACCGTGGCCCCAATGGCCATATGGCCGTGCGAGCACTCTTCCCCGATCAGGATCGGGATGCCGAGACGGGAGTTCTCAATGGCATACCGCTGGATGGCATTCACAGCCTCCGCACCTTCACGCGGCGACAAGCCGGTTTCCAGCGTCACGCCCGTCCACGGATCCGCGCGCAGCACGCCGTATAGAGAACCGACACCGCCGCTTTTCACCTGCTCCTTGAACGCTTCGGTCAGCTTGATCTCTCCATCTTTATGCTCATAGGTCTGCCAGCCGAAAGGCTGGACCAGCTGGCCGGCCTTTTCTTCCAATGTCATCAGCCCGAGCAAATGCTCTACTCGTTCCGGGATGGGCTTCGAGCTGTCTTTGTATAGCAACATCTCCACCTCGTTCCTTTCATTTTCTCCTTGATTCCAAAAGGGTTCAAAAATGATTTAAACTAAAAAATTTACTTTTCAGCATCGAGAAGGTTCAATGAAGCTATATTTATTCTTTGACAGCGCCTACCGTAAGTCCTTGTACAAAATACCGTTGAAAGAACGGATATGCAAAAATAATTGGCAGCGTCGCCAGCACGACCATCGCCATCCGCGAAGTGTCCTGCGGAATGGATTGCATCGCAGCCAGGCTAAGTGAAGTATTCTGCGAGTTTTGCTGGATAAACGCAATACTTGATTCGATCCGCATCAGCATCGACTGCAGCGGCACTAAGTTCGGATTGTCGATATACAAAAGTGCATTAAACCAGTCGTTCCAGTAACCCAGCGTGCTGAACAAGCCGATCGTTGCAAGACCTGGGAGCGACAGCGGCAAGACGATTCGCAGGAAAATATAGAAATCGCCGGCACCGTCAATCCGCGCCGATTCAATAATCGCCTCCGGAACGCTTGTACTATAAAACGTACGTAAGATCATGATATAGAACGCATTCATTGCGAGCGGCAAAATCAGCGCCCACAACGAATCTTTCAAACCCATCAACTGGGATACCACCATATAGGTAGGAATCATCCCGCCGTTAAACAGCATAGTCACAATCGCAAATACAGAGAAAAATCTCCGGTAACGGAAGCTCTTCCGCGAAATCGCATAAGCATAAAGCGAAATCATGACCAAACTGAGAATCGTACCTATCAGCGTGACTGCGATGGTTACGCCGTAAGAACGAAGCAGGGAGTCACCGCTCTCAAACACGAAGCGGTACGCATCGAGACTCCATTTGGCCGGCAGCAGCCGGTAACCGTCCGTTGCCAACGTCTTCTCATCGGTAAAGGAAATAATCACAACAAAGATAAAGGGAAATACGCACATGAACGAAAAAATACCGGCGATCAGGTGCAATACGGCGTTCCAGCCGCGAGAGACATGATGAAAATCTTTGCTTTTTCTAGCCATCTCCGCCATAACTTGACACTCCTTTCAGCTGTTTTAAAACAGGGCGCTGTCTTTATCAATTTTGCGCACGATGTAGTTCGAAACCATAACGAGAATAAAGCCTACCACCGATTGATAAAGACCGGCCGCCGTACTCATGCCGATTTCCCCGGTTGTTTTCAGACCGCGGTATACGTAAGTGTCAATAACGTTCGTGACTTGATAAAGCGTACCCGAATCTCTTGGCACTTGGTAGAACAAGCCGAAGTCGGCGTAGAAGATCCGCCCTACCGACAGCAGTGTCATGATAATAATAATTGGGGAGAGCAGGGGAACCGTGATGTTGCGGACTTGCTGCCATTTGGTCGCACCGTCAATCATCGCCGCTTCATAAAGCGATTTGTCGATACCCATGATCGAAGCCAGGTAAACGACACTGTTGTAACCGATGGTTTTCCATAGGTTAACGAAGATCAAAATATAAGGCCAATATTTCGGCTCCGAATACCAGTTAATCCGTTCCACGCCAAACCAACCTAAAATCTGGTTAATCATCCCGCGGTCCATGCTCAGGAAGCTAAACGCGAAGTAGCCGACGATAACCCAGGATAGGAAGTAAGGCAGGAACATCCCGGTCTGGTACACTTTGGCCATGGTCTTGCCGACCAACTCAGACAACAGAATCGCCATTGCCACGGAAAGGACAAGTCCGATGAAGATAAAAGCCAGGTTGTATAACAACGTGTTGCGGGTAATGGTAAAAGCATCGTTAGTACTGAACAAGAACTTGAAGTTTTCCCAACCTACCCATTCACTCCGCACAATACTTGCCCAGAATCCGTCACGGCTGAAGCGGTATTGCTTAAACGCCGTGATTGTACCGACCAGCGGAAGGTACGAGAAGAAGAAAAACCAAACGGCACCCGGCAACACCATAAATAACATGACTTTGTTCTTAAGTAGGTTTTTGAAAAATGCAGCCATGATGTTCCCCTCCTATCAAAAATAATGAAAAAGGATCGGGCGCAACTATCACCCGCCCGATCCCTCTCTATTTCTATAATGATTACTTATTTATTTTCAGCTCTCCAGGCATCGAGCTGAGCTTGGGCTTCAGCAATTACCTTGTCCAGACCTGCCTCTTTGAATTTTTCGATTGCTTTCGGCAGGTATTCCGCTGGATCAACGGTACCCGTCATCAACGAGGACCAGAATTGCTCTTTTACGTTTTGTACAGCGGCCATTTCAGTCGCTACTTTCGTGCTGTCGAAGTTGAAGCTCAAGATTGGCGAGTTCACGCCTTCTGCGTTAAACTTCTTGAATTGCTCCCATTTGTCGTCTGGGTCGTTGGCATTCAAGTATAGGAGCATGTTGTTGCCCAAAGAGTACGAAGGCATGTCGTAGTTTTTCGATTCGTCCAGGTTTTCGTAGTGAGTGTCATTGATCTTCTTGTAGTGAACGCCTTCGATACCGGAGTCAACCATGTTACGCAGCACCGGATCGGTGTTCAGCAGGTTCAGGAATTCCATCGCTTTCTCCGGATGCTCGGAGTTCGCGGAGATGGCCATGATCGAACCTTGTACGGAAGTGTTGGTGATGATTGCATCACTTGCCGGTGTAGATACTACAGGGTAGCCGTAGCTTGCACTCCACAGGTTGTCCGCCAAAGGTTGAGTTTGTGCACGGTCCATGAACCATTGACCCGAAGTCATCAGGTCGCTGGTGGAACCCGTCGTAGCTGCTTCCGGAGCTACATAACCTGCTTTATAGTATTTGTGCATTACGTTCAGAGCTTCTTGCATTTCCGGCGTTTCCAGGATGTTTACGATTTTATAATCGGTTGTATCCAGTTTAACCGCCATTGGCAGGTTTTGAATAACGTAATCGTAAGGAACATACGGAACGTATTCTTTGTTCATCGCGAACGGCGTTACGCCCGGTTCATTTTCTTTAATCGTTTTCAACAATGGCTCGATGCTTTCCAAGGAACGAACATTCGTGATGTCCAGGTTATACTTGTCCACGAACGTTTTGTTGAAACGCCATACTTCTTGTTGCGGAAGTTCTTTGTTCGCTGGGATCCCGTAGTTATGTCCGTCAACTTTGGAACCTTCCAGGAACGCAGGGTCGATCGCGTTCTTCAGATCTTTGCCATATTGCTCGAGCAGTTCATCCAATTGCATGAATGCGCCTTTTCTAGCGTTTTGCACGTAGTCGAAACCACCTGCGGAAGTGAAGATGATATCCATCGGTTCACCGGAAGCGACGTTTACTTGCATCTTTTGTGCGTAATCGCCCCAGTCGATCATTTTCATCGTAATGGTGGCATTGATTTTCTCTTTGGTGTACTTGCTGACTTCTTCCATAACACGGTCGACGTCTTTTTGAGGCGTACCGATCGTGTACCAAATCAGGTTAACCGTTTCCTCCGAGTTGCCTGCAGCAGCTCCGCTGTTGCTGCTGTCTGTGTTCTTGCTTCCGCCGCATGCGCTCAGAACAAGCACCAAGGCCATCAAAGTGGCAAGGACGAAAGAAAAACTTCTTTTGCTTTTACTCATGCTGATCCTCCCTTTTGAATCTCTTTTGTTTAGTTTGACTAACCTAACCTTACCGAATGAAAGCCGTTACAAAAAGAAGATAAACCTAAAAAATTAAGGTACAAATTAAAGAAAAGGACAATACCCTGGAACCAAGGAATACCAACCGTTTTAGGTGGTTAAAAATCTCCTTGCTCCAGGGTACCCTCCCCTATGCGATCTAATGCAGCGCCTTAAAATCGGTGGGGGAGATCCCCACGTATTTCCGGAACTGCTTATAGAAATAACCGATCTCCCAGTAACCCACGCTCCGCGCGATTTCGTGCACTTTGAGATTGGTGTTTTTGAGTTGTTGCTTCGCCTTTTCGATCCGGTACTTGTTAATATACTCGGCAAAGGACACCCCCGTCTCTTTGTGAAATAACTGTCCGAGATAGACTGGATGTATATGGTACTGCGCCCCCAGCGTTTTGAGTGACAGTTCGTCGGCATAATGCGAGTCAATGTAGTTCAGCACCTGATGTACCACCGGATTCTTCGCATCCTGCAAAAGGGAACAAACCGTCTCCTCTGCCAAACTTATGAGAGTTTGGACCAGCTCTTGAAACGAATCACAGCGCTGGACACGTTGAAGCGTGTTCTTAAACAAGTCTGTCTCTTCCGAATATTTAATATGCTGAAGCTCCATTTTAAAGCGGACCACCAATTCCAGGGCGACATTCTGCACATCCTCGGGGCGAATACCCTCCATTCTCTTCAGCCGCTCGAAATCTTGGCAAATCCGTTCTCTCAATCCGTCCTTATCTTTCGCCAATATGAGCTTGGCGTAATCGTCCCAGCCCAGCGGATAGCCATTCTCCAATACGCCGCTGGCGCGGGTGCTTTCCAGTTGCTTGTATTCCATGGTCCGCCGTTCGGGATAAATCAAATAATATTCAAGGGCTCGCTTGGCTTGTTTATAGCTGAGAGGGGCCGATTCAGGTCCCCGTCCTACATTGCCTACGCCAATTTGAATTATCTGGTTCATGACCGACAATTCCAGCGACAGGTTCTCCATCAGTTCGGCAAAAGTTCGCTTCTCCTCTGCCCCGGCAAGAAGGGAAGCCACGATGCCAATATCACCATCCACATCGTGGAACAGGGTGATTCCCCGCCACGCCTCGAGGTAACGTTCCGCGCGATCAAATACCTCGGCTGAATTGCCCTCGGTGCGCAGCATAGCCACAGCGACATAGGGCCCTTGCAAATGCAGGCCCAGCAGTTCGGTTCGCTCCTCGAATTCCGCAGCTGCCATCTGCCCGTTCAGCCACCGGTAAAGCGTGTTGTCCTTCAGGATTTGAATATCATAAGCGTCGTAGAGTCCGTTTGGCTCCACACTGTCCAGCTTCTGCACCGTGTTTCGCAGCGTCGATTCCAGCTCCTCGACATTAATCGGCTTCAGCAGGTAGTTTTCAATGCCAAGCTTCATCCCCTCTTTGAGGTAATCAAACTCGTTAAACCCGCTTAAAATAATGACCTTCAATTCCTTGTGCAGCTTCCGCGCCTCGGAAATCAGCGTTAACCCATTCATGACCGGCATGGAGATGTCCGTGATTAATACATCCACCGGCTTCGTAGCCAGAGCGTCCAGCGCCTGCTGCCCGTTCTCGGCATGTCCGACAATTTCCAAGCCAAACTGCGGCCAGTCCACGATATCGTATAAGCCTTCGATGATAAATGGTTCGTCATCGACGATAAATACCTTATACATCTTCCCCCTCCATTCCTTCCCGATTCGGGAAACGAACCGTGATGGTTGTCCCGCTGCCAGGTGTGCTCTCGACCTTGATCCCGTAGCCCGAGCCGTACAATAAACGCAGCCGTGAATGAACACTGCGCAACCCAAACATTCGCCCGGTTTCTTCTTCCCGCTCCAACTCCCTGCGGATTTCCGCCAGCCGGTCGGGTTGGATACCCTTTCCGTTATCTTGGACCACCGCCACCAGCGTGTCCCCGTCTTCCCGCACCTCGATCGCAATCCGGTTGTCGCTTTGGTCGGTTTGGATCCCGTGCACAATATAGTTCTCCACAATAGGCTGCAAAGACAAACGGACTATCGCTTTGCCAAGAAGCGAAGGATCTGCTTGAATCTCATAACTAAAGCGATCCCGGTAACGGATGCGGAACAGCTCTAAATATAATCGGCAAGCTTCCAGCTCATCCTTAAGCGTATAGTTTTTCTTTTGCTGCACCATGCTCTTGAACAGAACGGACAAGCTGTAAATCATTTCGCCCACGTCTTTCGCCCCTTGGGAAATGGCCCGCATCCGGATCACTTCGAGCGTATTGTATAAGAAGTGGGGATTGATCCGCGCCTGCAACGCAACGAGCTCGGTTTGCTGCTGTTTAATCTCCGCTTTAAACACCCGGTCGATGTAGACATTCAATTCGTCCAGCATGTCATTAAAACTCTTGGAAATCTGCCCCAGCTCATCCTCACGAACATCGGCGATCCGTGCGGTAAGGTCCCCGTTGCGAACTCTGCGGGTAAACCGGATAATATTTTGCGTGCGTTTGGCGAAATTGCTGATGAACAGCGCCGGAATCAGGATCGCGAACAAAATACAAATGGAGCTGATCGTAAAGATCGTGTTGCGAAGTCCATGATAGGTCTTGGCCAGTTCCTCTTTCGGGACGGTACTAAGCACGGTATAACCGCCCTGGCTTTGCGTCAGCTTGGTAGCAATCAATCCGTCATCCAGCACGCCGGAATCGTACATCGAGTTAATTTGCTCCGCGTACGGGTATTTCTGATCATAATAGGTGCCAGAGGAATCAAATAATACGCTGCCATCAGCGGACAGCACCAGGATGGAACCTTTGAGTTCCTCTTCGTACATCGCGAGGCTGCCCCGGATCTTCTCTGTATCGTAATACACGTCAAGCTGCCCGATATTGCGAAGCGACTGCTTGTTATTGATGGGGATGCGGACCGAATACATCGGAAGATCTGGCAAGCTCACCGTTTTGCGCACCCAGATGTTGGCTGCCCCGACGTTCACGCCTTCCTCCTGATACATCACATCAGGGATAAAGGATCGGGCCTGATTCGTAGGGATAATCTTAAATTGCTTATCGCTGCCAAAAGCATACAGTTGCTGCAAATCCGCGCTATATAACATCAAACTGCGAATATCCGGATCGTCGTCGACAACGTTACGGAAATACAGAACGGTGTCTGTAGACGAACTATTTTCCGCATAAAATCGATCCAAACGGTAATTCACGTAATCCTGATACGGATGCTCCAGGAAAAAAGAAGTGTTCGAAGCCAGCTCCTCATCCCGATAAATATCCCGCACCATTGTTTGTACGGATTCATATTTGCTCCCGATGTAATCGCTGACACTTTCGATCGCTCGCTTCTGAATGTCGAGCTGTCTCTGCACCGCGGACTCTGACATGAACATAAACATCAAATACGAAAATGTAATAATCGTCACGATCGTGATGACTGAAAAAAACAAAAGAATCTTCATGAACAAATTGTTCTTGAAGTAATTGCGGTAGATGCTCCGGATGAACATGTCTTCCCTCCTCGCACAAGGTCAATTATACCATGCCTTTGGCACTGCATGCGTTTGTAGTTCTTGGCGGATCAGCGCCAAATCCAAATGAAAAAACGCCTATTCCCCAGGGGAACAGGCGTTTATGGACAGACCCTTGCGCAAGCTTATCCGCGGAATTCCTGCAGCCCTTCGTTCAACGAGCGAGTTGCTGCATAAACTTGCTGATACAGCTTGAATAAGCGAGCATATTTCTCCACATTAGCCGGAATCGGCTCATAGGTCTTCGCATACCCGATGAAGGCATCGGCGCATTCCTTCAGGCTGCCGAACCAGCCGCTGCCAACCGCAGCCATCATCGCTGCGCCCATCGCCGGGCCTTGCTCGTTCTTGAGCGCCACGACCGGCTTACCGAAGATATCGGCTTGCATTTGCAGCCAAACCGGATTCTTCGCGCCGCCGCCGATGGAGATGACGCGTTCAACCTCGATACCAGCTGCATGAAACAGATCAAACGATTCTTGGAGCGAGAAGGTGATCCCTTCCATCACAGCGCGGGCCAGATGCTCGCGGCGATGTGTGCCGGACAAGCCGATGAAGCTGCCGCGAATGACGCTGTCCGCGTGTGGTGTACGTTCCCCGACCAGATACGGGGTGAACAGCAGACCTTCCGAACCCGGTGCGATGTCGCCCACCGGCTTCAGCAGCTCGTCAAAGCTAAGCTCCGGTGCCAGCGAATCCTTGAACCAGCTCAAGGAATACCCTGCAGCCAGCGTCACGCCCATTGCGTAAAAAGCGCCCGGATGCGCATGGTTAAAGAAATGCACCTTGCCGGCAAAATCTTTGTTCTTATCTTCTTCGTAAGTCAGCACCACGCCAGACGTTCCCACGCTGCACAGCGCGTCGCCTTTACGGACGATGCCCGCACCAACCGCGCCGCAGGCGTTGTCAGCACCTCCGCCGAACACTTTCGTGCCCGCTGCCAGGCCGGACTCAGCGGCAAACTCCGGCAGCAATGTGCCGGTAAACTCGGTGCTGCCCACAATCGGCGGGCAGAAGCCAGCGGGAAGACCGAAGGCGGCAGCGATCTCTTCGCTCCACTTCCCTTCCGGTACGTTCAGCAGCAACGTTCCCGCGGCATCAGAGATTTCCATATGCACTTGGCCGGTCATACGATAACGCAAATAATCCTTCGGCAATACAAAACGTGCAGCTTTGGCAAACAGCTCCGGCTCATGCTCCTGTACCCAAAGGATTTTTGGCAACGTAAACCCTTCCAACGCAGCGTTGCGCGTAATATCAAGCAGCTTATCGCCCAGCTTCGCTTCAATATCGCGGCATTGCTTGGTCGTACGGGTGTCGTTCCACAGAATCGCGTTGCGCAGTACATTATTCTGCTCATCCAGCAGCACTAAGCCGTGCATTTGACCGGAGAAGGAGACACCCTCAATGTCTTCGGCAGCTACACCGCTTTCCTTCAGCAGTTGCTGCAAGCAAGTTATCGTTCCTTTTACCCATTCCTCCGGATTTTGTTCGCTGTACCCCGGACGCTCTTGGATCAGCGGATATGCTGCGGACGCCTCCCCGGCGATATCGCCGTTTTGGTTCACGAGCAATGTCTTCACCGAGCTGGTCCCCAGATCGATGCCAATCACATACTTCATTGCGATACTCTCCCTTCGCATGTCCCCTAAGGGGCCTTATACCACAAAAAGGGACGGCAGGCGTCCCCTTTTGGATAGTTGTGAAACAAGTCTCTCTCTAAGCTTATTTCGTGCCGAAAATGTATTCGTTCAGGCGGGCTTTCACCAGCTCGAGGTGGTTCGATTTGTTCACGATGTTGCTGTGTTCCAGAGCATAAGCTTCCAGCGTTTTGAAGTTTGCTTTACCGGACACGATATCCGCACCGATGCCGGATTTGAAGCTTGCATAACGTTCTTCAATCAGGTTTTCAATGAAGTTGTCTTCGATCATTTTGCCGGCTACTTTCAAGCCTTTCGCGAAGGTGTCCATACCAGCGATATGAGCATAGAACAGATCTTCCGGTTCGAAGGAAGTACGTCTTACTTTCGCGTCGAAGTTCACCCCGCCGGAGCCCAAGCCGCCGTTTTTCAGGATTTCATACATCGCAAGCGTCACAGCATACAGGTCTGTTGGGAATTCGTCGGTATCCCAGCCGAGCAGCATGTCGCCTTGGTTCGCGTCGATCGAACCCAGCATGTTGTTGATACGGGCTACACGCAGTTCGTGTTCAAACGTATGGCCAGCCAGCGTCGCATGGTTTGCTTCCAGGTTCAGCTTGAAGTGATCTTGCAAGCCGTATTTTTGCAGGAATGCAATCGTCGTAGCAGCATCGAAGTCATATTGGTGTTTAGTAGGCTCTTTTGGTTTCGGCTCGATCAAGAATTGACCTTTGAAGCCGATTTCTTTGGCATAGTCGATCGCCATTTGGAAGAATCTTGCCAGGTTGTCGAGTTCCAGAGCCATATCGGTGTTCAACAAGGACTCATAACCTTCACGACCGCCCCAGAACACATAGTTTTCAGCGCCCAGCTCAACAGCCGTTTCCAGACCTTTCTTCACTTGTGCTGCAGCATAAGCGAATACGTCAGCATTGGAGGTTGTTGCCGCACCATGCACGTAACGCGGGTTGGAGAACATGTTAGCGGTGTTCCACAACAGCTTCACGCCGGTTTGCTTCATGCCTTCTTTGATTTTCGCTACGATGACGTCCAAATTTTCATTGGATTCTTTCAGGGTTGCGCCTTCAGGAGCAACGTCTACGTCATGGAAGCAGAAATACGGAGCGCCAAGCTTCTCCAAGAATTCAAAGTTAACTTCAACGCGAGCTTTTGCCAGATCCATGCCGCTTACTGTTTCCCAAGGACGAATCATGTTGCCTTGACCAAATGGGTCGCTGCCGTTCATCGTCAACGTGTGCCAGTAAGCCACGGCGAAACGCAAATGCTCCTTCATTGTTTTGCCGAGTACAACTTCATTCTCGTTATAATGTTTAAATGCTAGCGGATTGTCGGAACCTGCGCCTTCATACTGAATTTTGCTAATGTTCTTGAAATAACTCACCACGTATTCCTCCCACCAGAGATTTAATTAAAGTAAGCCTTTACATCCTGTCGATTTTAAGTAGCATGCCCATTTACTTGTGCGAGCATGCCGTCTACACTAAGATCGTATCACGTTCCACTTAGTTTGTCTAGTAAACTAACAAAGTTATTGATTTTACCTGGGACGTTTATGTTATGATGCGTATAGACACAATATTGCCATGCTAACAAGCTTGGGTATAACGAGGGAGTTTACATGAAAATCACAGGCGACCAACAGCTGATCAAAAAAATGAATAAAACGATCGTCCTGGATACAATTCGTCAGCGTCAACCCTTGTCTCGTGCGGATATCTCCGCTGCGATTGGCTTGAACAAGGCGACCGTATCGTCCCTCGTCTCCGAGTTGATCGACAGTCATCTGGTTACCGAGATCGGCCCCGGCGAATCCAGCGGCGGGCGCAAGCCGACCTTACTGCTCTTTAACCGCAATGCCGGATATGCCATTGGCATCGACATCCGCGTCAATGATTTACTGGCCGTGCTGGTTGATCTGGAGGGCCACGTGCTTCAGGAAAAATTGGTGCCGCTTCGCGACTTCAGTCCGGAGCACGTGCTGGAACAGATTCGCCAGACCATCCATGAGTTTCGCGAGCAATTACCCGAATCCCCGTATGGGATCGTGGGGATCGGCATTGGCGTACCTGGGCTCGTCGACGACAAGAGCCGGGTAATCTCCGCTCCCAACCTGGACTGGAACAAGGTTGAATTATTTGAACCGCTGGCCTCCGAATTCGGGGCCAATCTTCATATTGATAACGAGGCCAACGCCGGCGCGATTGGCGAGAAGCTCTTTGGGGCCGGACGCGAGGCCCAAAACTTGATCTACCTCAGCATCGGGATCGGCATCGGTTCCGGCATTATCGTTGGCGGCGAACTGTACCGCGGCACGTCGAATTTCTCCGGCGAAGTGGGTCATATGACCGTCGCCGAGAACGGCCCGCTCTGCCGCTGCGGCAACCGCGGCTGCTGGGAGACGCTCGCCTCGGAGAAGGCGTTGCTTGACCGAGCCGCCAAGGTGTGGGGAGAACAGCACCCCGACTTGGAGGAGATGCTTCAACTGGCCCGTGGCGGCGACTCCCGGGCGGCCCAGCTCCTGAATGAAATCGGCGCCCAGCTTGGCGTTGGACTCGCCAATTTGGTCAACATCCTCAATCCGGAGCTGATCGTCATCGGCAATCGTCTGTCGCTAGCCGGGGACCTCATCGAGGAGGCGATGCTGCGCACCATCGAAAACCGCAGCTTGTCTTATCACCGGAAGAAATCCGCAGTAGCTTTCGCCAACTTAGGCATCCGATCGACCGCACTCGGCGCCGCCTCCATGCCGATTACTGCGTTCCTCAGCGAACCGGATTCCGTTCCTGTGCAAGTCAGCGGCTCGACAGCCGGCCTTTGATCCAAAAATAATAACCCGCAGTCTCGTGTTCTATATTCCACGAGACTGCGGGTTATTTTTATGCCATCTCATCCAGCGGGA
The DNA here is from genome assembly GCF_000403375.2 of Paenibacillus barengoltzii G22. Classification (NCBI taxonomy): domain Bacteria; kingdom Bacillati; phylum Bacillota; class Bacilli; order Caryophanales; family Paenibacillaceae; genus Paenibacillus; species Paenibacillus barengoltzii. Next base: position 329,955 of record NZ_KE159654.1, read on the forward strand.
AGCTTCGCAGCAAATCGCGCAGCTCTGCCTCCGGAAGCGGCTTGCTAATATAATACCCTTGAATGACATCGCATTTCGCGCGGCGTACATGCTCCATCTGCTGCTTGGTTTCTACGCCTTCGGCGATGACCTGCAGCCCCATTTTGCGTCCGATCAGAACGATCGCTTTCGCGAGCGAGCGGCTGTCATCCTGTTCCGGCAAATGCTCGATAAATGATCGATCCACCTTCAATGTTGTAATTGGCATCTGCTTAAGTGACCCCAGCGAGGAATAGCCGGTGCCAAAATCATCTAATGCGATTTGAATGCCGTTGGCTTTCAATTCATTGAGCTTCGGCACCAGTGATTCCAACGTTTCCATAATCATCGACTCGGTAATTTCCAGCTCTAAGTATTCAGGATTCAAGCCGGTCTCTTGAAGGATCTGCAACACCTTGCCAACAAAGTCTTCTTCAAGCAGCTGAACCACGGAAATGTTCACAGCAATTTTGTACGTTCCAAATCCGTCGTCCTCAAGACGTTTGGCGAAAGCGCACGCTTCTCGCAGCACCCATTCGCCGATTGGGACGATCAGGCGGCTGTCCTCGGCTATTTTGATGAAGGATAAAGGTGATACGAATCCAAGTTCCGGACTGTTCCAACGGATCAGCGCTTCAAACCCGCAAATTTGGCCGTCGCGAACCGAGATTTGAGGCTGGTAGTGAATGATGAACTCACCCCGGTCGAGCGCATGCCGCAGGTTCTTTTCCAAGACCACTCGCTCATTAAAGGCTTTAAGGAAAGCTGGAGCGAAGACGGCATATTGGCCTTTCCCCGCCTCTTTGGCCGCGTACATCGCGACGTCGGCATTCTTGAGAATTTCCTCCGGGCTCCGTCCGTCTTCCGGGTAGAACGATATTCCGATGCTAATCGATACATACAAATCGCTGTCGTCTATCCGGAACGGTTCCTTGAATCCCTGGATCAGCTTTTGGGCCAGTCCCGTTGCTTCTTCCTTCCCCGCATCATTCATCAAAATCACGAACTCATCCCCGCCGAGGCGAAAGAGCATCCCGACCTCTCCAATCAGGGAGGTCAAGCGAGCGCTGGCCTGTATCAGCAGACGATCTCCAAATTTATGCCCCAACGTATCATTAATAAATTTAAAATTATCCGTATCTACGAAAAATAATGCGGCTTTGGCATCCTCTTGGGAAACCAGTTCATCCATTTTTTCAAGCAAATATAACCGGTTCGGCAAGTCGCTAAGTGTGTCGTAGTAGGCGAGATGTCGCATCCGCTGCTGGTACAATTTCAACTGGTGAATATCGATATTCGATCCCACCATCCGATAAGCCCGCCCCTGATCATCAAACAGCGCCTTCCCTCGTCCTAAAAACCAGCGGTACTCCCCGTTTTTGCACCTCAGCCGATATTCACACTCGAAGACCTCTTTGACCCCTGCCTGTAAGGACGCAAATTCCTCATGGATTTTCGCATTATCTTCCGGATGGACCACCTGTTGCATCATCTCGCTGGTTATTAAATCCTCTTGTTCGTAACCCAGCAGTTCAAACCATCTCGGCGAATAATACCGATGGTTCCGATCCAAATCCCACTCCCAAATTCCGCCGTTGGATGCCTCCGTGACCATGCGATAGCGCTCTTCGCTTCGTCTTAGCCGCTCCTGATTATCCAGCAGCATATCGAAGTTCTGTCTTAATTCTTCCTGAGTCGCCGTTAACTCTAAATGCGCAGCCTCCAGCTCCTGATAGCTGCAATGCAGCTTATTTTCGAATTGCTTACGCTCTTCGATATCTACACCAGTCATGATGAAAACATCGGGGTCACCTTTCAGTCCGGGAATCACTGTCGTGCGGAACAAGAACGCCTTATCCTTCCCTTGATCCGCGCAAAATAAATGAATCTCGCAATGATCCACAAAACGATACGCAAGCGCCTGATCCAACAGCGGAATCAACTCCCGGCAAGCGTGCTGCAGCAGAGCATGCTCCGTATATGGCCGTCCAATCGCTTCTCCTTCCCGAATACCGGTAATCATCTCGGCGTACCGATTGAAACGCACCGTTGTCCCGTCACCATGTACCGCCCAAATAAACAGGTTGCTATGATCCAGCACTTCCCTCGAAAATTCCCGTTCGCCGTGAATCGTGCGGCGCAGACGTTTGATGTACGTCCGAAGTAAAGTGTAGCCGATGGCTCCCCCTCCGACCAACAGTCCGCCGATGAGAATCAGTCGGTTCCGTAATGCGTAAGAGTAGGATTCAGAATGGGTGAAGAAATATTTCAGATAGAGCTCCTCATATACCCCTGAGCGCTTCACATCATCAATCCGGCGGTTCACATACTCAACCAACTCCGGCATTTGCTTGCTGATCCCATAAGCCACATCGCAGGGATACAAACCTTCCAGCAACTTGTGAACCTCTCCGGTCATGTCCTGCTTAACAATCAAATAATCGACGACGTTCTCATTCTCAAACAGCAGGTCGATTTCTCCCCGTTTTAATGCGGCAAGGGCCGCTTCGACGGTAGGATATGTACGATAAGACGTTACACCAACTTTAGTCCGTAAAATATCTTCCGTATATTGTCCGGCGCCTACGCCAACGGAATATTGGTGGAGTTCATCCGTCCTTAATGAGCCGCGAAAATGTTCTCCCGCATAGACTCCGATATAAGTCCGCATCACCGGCTTGGAAAATAGCACATCCTGCCTTCGATTCTCTTGGATCACCATTAATCCGGACGTATCCGCCTTTCCTTCCGTAAGAGCTTGGTACACGTTTTTCCAATCCGAGGTGGAGTAAACCAGCGTATAGTCCTTCTCTTTGAAGAGCATGTGGGTTAATTCCAGATCGAAGCCCATCAGAAATCCGTTTTGACTGAACTTATAAGGAGGATAGTCCAGCTCCGTCTGGTAACGAACCTCTTTCTGCTCCGCTTCGACTGTTGTCGAGCCTAACCCCGCCGTGACCAAAACCACAAGCAGGCATGCCACCCATAACAGACGGATTTGCTTCATTCGCGATACACCCTTTACGTTAGGATAGTGGAGGTACTATCAAATCACGAAAATTAGCATATTTTGCTTTATCTTATCATAGGAGTACAAGAAGACCTATGCCATATTACATGGTTCTACAAAAAAAAATAGACACCTCCTGATGAGAAGATGTCTGACTGTACCTGTTGGCTATTTCGACGTACCGGAAGCATCCTCCGCATCCAGATACGGCTTGTTGGCGAAATAGTACATAAAGCCCATCAACAGCACCCCGCCAACCAAATTACCTAGGGTGACAGGAATCAAGTTGTGAAGAACACCGCCAAACGATATTGTGGTGGGATGGTCCAGCACCAAAGCGATGGCGAAGGTACACATATTCGCAATACTATGTTCATAACCGGAGATAAAAAAGCAGAAGACAAACAACATCATCGCAAACATCTTCGCCCCATCCCCTTGCAGCGCCATCGGAATGAAAAAAGCCAGGCACACCAGCCAGTTACAAAGAATGGCGCGGAAAAACAATTCTGTGGCAGGAGTCGTCATCTTATGCTCAACTACGTTGAGCAAGAAGCTATTCACCGAAGCATCGGCAAATAAGCCCGTTAAGTAAATCAAAAGGGCAAAAGCGGCTGCGCCCAAAATATTGCCGAGGTAGCTAAACACCCATAACTTGGTGACATCCAGCCATTTCAGCCGTTTCCTTAAAGCCGCGTATGTATAATAGAACGTATTTCCGGTAAATAGATCCCCGCCGCCGTAAGCGATAAGGATAATTGCAGCGCCAAAGGTCAAGGCGGCCATCGGATAGGTCAGCGGCGAATGCTCCACGTAGAAGAAGTTCCCGCTCTTAAACGCAACGATGACTCCAAATCCGATAAACATGCTCGCCAGCATTGCTCTGGCAATATACCGGATATGACTTTGCATAAAAATCTTATATTTCTTGATTGCGAGCTCCTCAACTTTTAACAGCGATTCAGTCTCCATAACGCCCCCCGTTAATTCATTTTATGGTGTTCTTTGAGGTTAGTTTATCCCTTGTTGGCTGCAGCCATCCCATCACTCCCCATTTTCGTTTAAATCTAAAATAAACGGTATTGCTGCTATTTACAAGCGATACAGATTTGTGCATAATAAAAATGAGGATTATATGATAATGATTATCATTATTGATTCAGAGCTGACCTGGTTTATCAACGAACAACAGTGTAAGAGGAGAGAATGCCCATGAGATTGTTAGCCGCCCGCAGAAAGACAAGGCTGAACATCGATGATTACTTAGATCTGCTCAATCTTGCCACCCATTTGGGCGACCGCCAATGGCAAAAGGAGATCATCCGCAAGCTGGAAATGATGCAATCCGAGGTAACTGACGTTCAATAGTCAGCCTATTCAAATAAGTGCGAGCTTAGGGACCCCCCAGGCTCGCTTTTTTTGTATCTGATCGATAAAAGTAAACTTTTGTCCTCTATCATACGACTACTGGCATTTAGGTGAAAGGATGCGCGTCTTCTGTCGCACTTTGTCGGAAAAATCGATTGCCATCGGTACCGTGCCACATGTATGATGGAGTCATAAGTGATGACTTTAGTAGATTCTCCCGTATGACATACATCGTCTGTTATTCTACTTCTACAGCGGATCATTTCGAGGAGGCTTTGTATTGTGGAAGACGATCAGATACGCTCCCTATTCCAGCCTGAATCCGTGCTCACCGCTTCGGCCTTGTTTCAGGCCATTGATCGGATGGGCGTTGGCCTGGCGATTACAAATCCGAATCTTCCGGACAATCCATTAGTCTATGTCAATCAAGGATTTGAGAAGATTACCGGATACAAGCGAGAGGAGGTTCTCCATCGGAATCTCCGTTTCCTTCAGGGAAAAGAGACCAACAAAGAACATCTAGCCGTAATTCGGAAAGCAATCAAGGAAATTGGGGCCGCTACAGTAACCATCAAGAACTATAAAAAGGACGGCAGCACCTTCTGGAACCAGTTTGTCATCAGTCCCATTTTGGATTCGGACGGGCATCTGCTCTATTTCATTGGGCTTCAGTTCGACGTAACTCGGGAAATGGAGAAGCAACAAGCTTCAAGGGAACGACTTCGTCAGTTGTCCCATTTCGATCCGGTGACCCACCTGCTGAATTCCAATTATTTTAAGGAGCTGATGTACACCGAGCTCGTTTCGGCCCAAGCCGAGAATACCACGGCCGCTGTCATTTGTATCAATCTCAACCGTTTTCGGCTGATTAATGAAAGCTATGGCGAGAGCAAAGGCAATGAACTGCTGCGCCAAGTCGCAGAAAGACTGCGTCGTTCATTCCCGGATGGAACACCGATATGCCGGAATTTTGCAGATGAATTTTTCGTATTGGTGTCGAATATCACGGATCCCTTATACATACATACACTTGCACTAGATTTGTATAAAGCGCTTAGAGAGCCTTACACAATATCCGACTATGCGTTCCAGGTCAGTTTCGGAATGGGGATCAGCCTCTACCCGGACGACGGATCTGACATTCATCAACTGCTGCAGCATGCAGAAATGGCGATGAAGGAAGCCAAGAAGGAAGCGCTCGAAGGCCCGCACTACTATGATCAATACCTGATGGATCGGCTGCAGAGCCAAATTACGTTAGAGAAAAAAATGATCCGCGCACTGGCAAGAGGGGAGTTTGAGCTTCACTTCCAGCCCAAGGTAAATGCCTTATCCCAAGAGCTGACCGGCTTTGAAGCGCTGATCCGCTGGAAGGACCCTGTCCAGGGATACATTCCGCCCAACTCTTTCATTCCGATCGCCGAGGAGAATGGGTTTATCGTTGAATTAGGCGAATGGGTCCTGTTGGAGGCGTGCAAAGCCAATAAACGTTGGCAAGAGGCCGGGTATCCGAAGCTGCCGGTATCGGTGAATGTCTCAGCGGTGCAATTCCGACATCCGCAATTCTTGCGTACCGTTGAACAGGTGCTGGACGAGACAGGTCTTGCCCCACAGTATTTGGAGCTGGAGGTCACCGAATCGCTGTTAAACGATCATGTGATGATCAAGGATACTTTAACGGCCTTGCAGCAAAAGGGCATCTCACTCTCGGTAGACGACTTCGGGACAGGCTACTCCTCGATCCATTACTTGAAGTCGCTCCCGGTTCAGGTGCTGAAAATCGATCGAACCTTCGTGCAGGAGACGCCGTGCTCCGAACGTGACAACTCTCTGCTTCGCTCCATCATCCAGTTAGGCAAATCGCTGGGTATGACGGTGCTGGCCGAAGGCGTCGAGACGAAAGCGCAGTTCGAATTTCTGCAGAAGAACGGCTGCGATCAAATTCAAGGTTACTATTACAGCCGTCCGCTGAACGAAGAAGCCGTAGAAGGCTTGCTGAAATCAAGTTAATGGGCGTTACAGCCCCCGATCCTCTCGGGTTATGCCGTTCTCTTGCCCAAAGGGAATAAGTAAAAAAATAACCATGCCAGCAGCAACGCTCCAGCCGGTATCCCGCTAAGCATCCATCGGATGCCCATCGCGGCCGATGCCGGCTGCTCATTTAGTGCGGCGTCGTAACCACTCGCCTCCAGAATGAGCCCCATGCATGCCGCCTGCAGCGAAACGCCCCAGCGCACGATAAATCCGTTCATGCCGAAGTACATGCCCTCCCGTCTTGCCCCAGTACGCCGCTCATCCTCATCGATCACCTCAGACAACAGGACATCAAGCAGCACCAGCAGTCCTGCCAATCCGATGCCGACGGCTGCAGCGGTGCCCATCGCCCCGCCTGCCTGTGTAACCAAGCCGAACGGCAGCAACGCTGCGGCATAGCAGCCCACCGCAATGAGGATTCCCCGCCGAGCTCCATATTTGGCGGTGATCCGTCCCCACAGAAATACGCAAGGAATCGCGGTGATAAAGATGGCCCCTAGCAACAAGGTGTTATAGCTCTCCTCGCGGCCCAGCACGTATTTGGTGTAGAACGGAATCCCGGCAGGCAGCAGTGCAAATGTAAACTGCACCAGAAAGCTGCCGGTCACGTAAAGGACAAACGCTCGGTTCCCCAGAGTATGTCGAACCGCTGTGGATAAACGGAAGGTGGCACGTTCCGGATCATGATGCTCCCGGCTGCCCCAAAGGGATAACGCTAGGAAGATGGCCGACAATCCAGCGAATATAACCCCCATCGCACCCCAACCAATCTGAGAATAAAGGAGCGGCGGAATCGCGACACCTACAATCATGCCCACGATCCCCATCATTTGCCGCCATGAAGAGACATACGCTCGGTCCTTAATACTCTGGAACATCTCCGGGAACAAAGCCGAGTAGTTCAGAACAACCAAGACGAATAATGCATCATACAGAATCACCGTGCCAATAAAATATGGGAAGGCCGCTCCTTCCGCCGCCGGGGGCGTCCACAGCAATGCAAACGCTGCCGCCAGCGGAACCATTCCAAACCCGATATAAGGGAGGCGTCTGCCAAACCGGGTGCGAGTCCGGTCAGACAAATGACCAAACAACGGGTTCAGCACGGCATTCAGCACGCCGTGAAAGATCATCGCCAAGCTGATCCAGGCGGGCCGTACGCCCAGCACGTCGACGTAATAATAGACGAGATAGGTTGCAAAAGCTTGCGACATCAAATTGACCGACAGATTGCCCGAACTGTAGGCTACCTTTTGAAGCTCCGTCCGGTTCCCCGGATTTGCGGTTCGCATCATTCGCCCTGCCTCCTTTATTCAATCAGCCAGCCGGCCCTAAAGCCGCTGCTGTGACTTCTGCAGGTCCTGCAAGTCCTTCCAACGGATCATCTCGATGCCTTCCTCCGCAAGAACCGTCTTAATGTCCGGATCACGGAACAACATGTAGTCCCAATGTCTTTTTTCCCATTCGTGATGGATAGCCTTCAGCTCTTCCGTTGCAAGCGCTGGATGGATGATAATCTCTGAAACACCGGGGCGGAGCCCTTTAAGAACCGCAATCATATCGCGTTTGTAGCTCTCGTATGTTTCGCCCGGCTGCTTGCCAAAGGGCAAACCGATGAGATCGTCGAGGAGAATCACACCCATCCGGTCAGCTAACTCGGTGACCTGACGCATGAGGGCATTCGCCTCCGGGGGCAATTTCCCTATTTGCGGCAGCGAACGAGGCAACCGGAAGGGCAAGCCGTAATCCGCACAAATCTCAAACGTCACGTCCAGGAAATGGTTCCCCGTTGCCAAACCATATAAGCTGCCCATGTGGTTATCGAGATGTGTAGGTGCCAGGCCTAGCGCCAGCGCGGTCTCTACCTGGTTAATCATCTCAAGGCGCACTTGCGGCCGGGTGGCCTGCAATTCGAAGCGGGCGACGTCCTCGGGAAAATAACCTTCCTCTGTCACCAGAGTTCGCACGTCTCCATCCCGGGTAACCGGCCCCCATTTGTACCCGTTCCATTCACTGGTGAACGTCAAATGGACCCCCACATCGTACTCTGGATTAGCAACGCTCCACGCCACTGCTTCCTTGGCCCAGGAGCAAGGGATCATCACCGTCGCGGAGGATACCGCCCGTTCCTGCAGCAGTTGGGTAATCGCCATATTCTCCGCATGGCACATGCCGAAATCGTCTGCGTTTACAATCAACAGTTTGGCTTCCCGCCCGTACCCCAATCGCTCTGCCAATGTCATTTGCCTTCTCCTCCGTTTCTGCTCTTCCAATTAATTAAAACGCTTACATGAATATTGAAAATAACCGAAGTGTATCTTCGGTTACGGATAAATCTCCGAATCCCGGTTAATGACGTACGTGTCACAGATCCAATCGTGCAATCCCCGCTTCTCCCGGGTAAAACCAATCATGATAAAACCGATCAACAGGATCAAAGCGGATAAAATCTGAGCAAAGTACCTGCAGAGCGAACGTAATAACGAAATTCGTTCTCCTTGACCACCTACAATCTTTGCGCCAATCACCCGCTTCCCGACCGTCCCCTGCCAGGAAGAGCAGGGCATGATCACAAAATACAAGATATCCAGAATCCGCTGGACCAGATCGGGCAAAGGCAGCAACCAATTGACAAGCGTTAAAATGGCAGCATCGATCAAATACGCGAGCAGCCTTCGCCAGAATCCCACGTAGATCTGGTCCGGGTCGCGATACATCATCTCACGGCGTTCCCCCTGATCCTGGTTCTGTGTGGAGGGCGGCTCATAAAAGAAAAACGGTTGCCCATCGGTAAGCATGGGTTGTGACATGTAACTTCAGCCCTTTCTCTGGCCGATGAATTTATATACCAAGTGTATGTTGGAACTTAAGCCTATAGTTCTTGAGTTTGTAATTCCGCTTATATCCTAATAATTCCTGCTCAGGCAAAAAAAATAAGGGCAGTCGTGAATCGACTGTCCTTATCGTGATTAACTATTAATGATATTCCGAGCCGCATTGGTTTCTTCCGTCCGCTCGCTCATTTGAGCCACTCCCCAAAGAACCGCTCGTAGCCTCGCTTCATCACGGTCGCCGAAAACTTCTCAAAGGCGTAATCCCGATTGTCCCTGGAAAACTTCAGCGGTGAAGCTGCCGCCATGTTAACCAGCTCAAACCAGTTGTGCTCGTTGCCGGAAAAGGCGTGCCGAGAGCTGATGTGGCCATAACACGGATGCTCTGGTTTGACGACGATTTTGCCCATCGCCAGCGCTTCGGTCAGCGGCATCGCAAAGGTATCAAACCGGGAACAGTTCCAGTACACCTTGGCCGAGTTCATCAGCGCGAACACCTTGTCCTGGGTTAATGCAAACTTCAGGGTAACGTTACGAGGGATGTTGTATTTTTTCACACTTTCCTTATAACGCTCCCCGCCAAACACCATCACGACATCCTTGTCCGGGTTCTGCCGCGCATATTCCAGCACCAGGTCCGGCCGCCGATTCTCCTCATCCCGTCCGATCCACAATACCCGATTCTCCACAATGGCCGCAGGGTCATAATACCGCTCCGCTAACGTTTCATTAAATCCGATCGGGATCACATCCACATCCGTCACACCAAACACGTCGTTCATTTGCTTACGCAAAAACTCCGTCTGTACGATCGCCTTGTCCACGATGCCATAGAACGGCTTCATCATTTCGTAACCTGTCAGCGCCGGATCAGGGAAGCTGTGGGGAAACAGTACGCTATTGGGGAGGAACATTTTCAGAAAAGTAAACCCGGATACCGTATAAATCACGTGCTCGATGTTCTGCGAGTAAATCTGGTCCAGCACGATATCGTAATTGACCAAATCCCCCTTCTCATGTTCATAGCCGGGAAGCCAATCGTGTCCGCTGACATGGCGCTCCGGTGAGATGAACACAACTTCCACGCCCAGTTCCCGGCCGATGTCGCGCAGCCGCTCCGCAAACACGCGCGGGCCTTGGGCTTCCGCAAACTGGATTTTTCGCATGACTAAACCGACTTTCTTCATTTGATCCCGCCTCTAGTTGATATAGTAGTATGTGGCTTGCCACGTCATGTCTTGCTTCGTCAACCGCTAACGGACCTAATGGACGCTAATGGCTATGAATCCGAGGCTACGCGAGTTTAACGGACTTGAGAGACCTTATTGTAGGCAAATCCGGTAGAAACACCTCTTTATAGCCCAAATAGCGGCTTACAGGTCCGTTACTGCAGGAAATATTCGAAAAATGAGCTGATAAGGTCACTACAGTCCGTTAACAGATCGCAATCGCAAGTGTTCATAGGCTACCCATGGTTCTCCAGCAGTTCCAAACATCCAGTCAAGCCTTTCGCCGTCTCTTCCCGCTGCCGCAGCAGCCCTTCCTTCGTCCAAACGCCGCCGCCTCGGCGCAAATCTCCTTCAATCAAGAGGAGCATCCATAGGGAAAAGATCGCAGCAAACCAGGCGTACTCCCGGATCAGCACATCCTTGACCCATGGCGTGCCCTGTTTGTCCGCTTCTGCAAGATACGTCTCAAGCAGCTCCATCCGATCCTCTGCCGGCATCACCTTAGGAAAGCGCGGATGGGACATGTCGATCAGATGGTACAAATCCCAATAGGGGAGATTCCGGTGCGTATGCTCCCAATCCAGCAACACCACGCGCCCCGCCCCTGTCACGGCGTAATTGCCCTGATGCAGATCGCCATGCGACAGTACCTGCCGCTTGGCCGTGAAGCCGGGCCCGTCCCGGACCGCCGAGATGACCTCGGAATCCAACCACTGGACCGGCAGCCCCTGTCCGCCTAAGACAGCCAGTGCCTCCTCCCGCCGATTCAGCACGTCTGCGGCGATGGCTCCGATGCCGGGCTTCGGGCCTTGGGCGGGCAAGCTCGGCCACTGTTCCACGGGAGCCGCATGCAGGCGAGCCAGCTGTCGCACCGCCGCTCGGGCGTACTCCAGCCGGTAGGTATGGTTCAGCTGCCCCAGATCCTCGAAGATCGCCCAGCTCTTAGCACCGCTCCCCTCCGGCGAAGCGGCAAGCAGCATCGGCGCTGGAATCTCAGGCAGCTCCGCCAACACGTTCCGGTACACCCATGCCTCCCGGTCCGCCGATTCCCCGTTCGTCAGCGGCTTGAAAATATAACTTTGACCCGGAGCGAGGTAGATCCGCTCCACCCATTGTCCATTCATGCCTTGGTACATAGGTTCCCGGCGCCAGATCTTGCTCTCATCCAGCGTTCCGTCTGCTTTGACTACTGCATCGATGTTCCGCATTTGGGTTCCTTCCGCTCCCTAGTTTGACCTTAATGTTACATAAATTTTGAAAAGATTGTCAATCCGCCGCCTGTATTGGCCAATTACACACACAAAAAAGAGCGGCGCCTTAAGCGCACCGCTCTTGTGAATGCACATCGAATTTACAGTGAAGATGAATCCGTATCCTTCGGCTCTGCACCTTGCCCCTCATCCTCGGGCTCCGATTGTACCACAGGGACTTCTACCGTTATAGGGTTCGAAAGTGCATATCCTTTTGCATTAGTCCCATCCGGTTCTGACAAAATATAGACTCTGTATTTTCCGGCAGCAATTGGATTGTGATAGATATCTTGGCTAACCACAGTACTGAGTGTGCCATTATCGGCTGGTACATTGACACCATTGTTTTTCAAAGCGATAGCCGCATCCAAGTTTAAAGTTTGGTCTTCAGAAATTACGAGAACCTTATAGGATCGAATGTAATTACTGTTGTCAGGCTGCTCAAAATCAACCTTAATGGAGTTCCCTTCAGCCACCGCATTGAGTCGAGTTACCGGAGCAACCGAAATATTATCCGGTCCCACTGCAGGCTTCACAGCATTAGACGCGGCAGATAGAGCGTTAGCACCGTTCTTGGCTACAGTTAAAACAAAAATTTGATACGAGGTATCTTTGTTGATCTCATTTCCATCAACGTCCTTCGAGTGTGCCAAGGTTTGCTTCACGTTCTTCCCGCTCGGATTTACCGATGTGAATCGCTCTGGATCGTTGACCTTGTTGGCATCCGTAAGTTTAAAGTTACCCGCTTTTGATGCTGGAACTACGAGAATCCGGTACTCCACGACATTACTTTCATTTGCCAGCTTATTAAAACCGAAATCGATATCTCGGTAGGTACCGCTTTTCGTCCCATTCAATTGTGCATACAAACCATCAACTGCACTAACAGCGCTATTGTCGCTTAACGTAATTAAGTTCGAGTACGTCGACAAAACATTGTTCCCACCGTTATTGGCTACGGACAGGACAAAAACTCGGTAAGCGACGTTGTTTTTAATCCAGTCGCCGTCAACGTCTTTCGCACTTGCGTTTAGAGTAGCAATCAATGTATTGCTGCCTTTGCTGACCGACGTATATCTATCGCTGGACAGCGCGTTTGCTTTCGATAAGTTGAAGCTGCCAACGTTCGAAGATTTCACCACCATGATCCGGTATTGGCTGATGTACGTTTCATTGGAAGCACGTGAGAATGATACCTGCATATCCCGGCCATCGCCATAATCGTTTACGTCGGAGACTTTAATATTCGAAACCGCATCAATTGTATTTGGCGACAATGTAATCGGCGAGGAGTAAGAAGACAACGCATTGCTCAGGTTATATCCGTTGCTGGCTACCGACAGGACAAACACCCGATAGCTGACGCCGTTGCGGATCGTGGCTCCGTCGACATCTCTCGCCCCCGATTTCAGAACCGTGGAAAGTGTATAGCCGTTCTTGCTCACCGTCGTATAATTGGCGCTGCCAACATTGTTAGCCTTGGCTAACGTAAAGTTATTCGCATCCGAGGTTTTGACCACCAGGATCCGATAGTTGCTGATATACGTTTCGTTCGCAGCCCGAGTGAAGGTTACTTTCAGGTCGCGGCCGTCCCCATAATCGCTCACGTCTTCGACCGTGACGTTCGATACCATATCCACCGTGCTGCCATTGGTTAACGTGATCGCAGCCGAAGCGGACGACAGCGTATTGGTTCCTGCGTAAGCCCCGGTACCCACGGCCATAACGAATACCCGATAGCTGACACCGTTGCGAATCGTGGCTCCGTCGACATCCCGGGCATTGGAGGACAAGGCATACGAAGTAATATTCGAACCGGTCTTGTTCACCTGCGTATAGTTCACGCTGGAGACTTGGTTTGCTTTGGCCAGGCTGAAGTTCGCATAGTCACTGGCTTTCACAACGAAGATCCGGTACGAGCTGATCCGCGTTTCATCCGAGATCCGGTTGAAGCTCACCCGCAGGTCGCGGCCGTCGCCGTAGTCGTTCCAGTCTTCCACCTTCGTGATGACCGGCGCGATAATCGAGCCTTGCGAGAGCGTAATCGCCGAGGAGCCGGACGACAATTTGTTCGAATATCCCGTACTATTGCTCACGGATAACACAAACACTGTGTAGGACACGCCGTTCTTGATCAGATCACCGGACGTATCCCGTGTGGAAGAGGACAACTGACCGGTTAACGTCGATCCGCTCCCTGATTTGGACACAAGCGTGTAGTAAGAGCTGGACAGGTTGTTCGCCGTGCTCGCTGTAAAGCTGCTAGCGTCCTTCGTCTTGACGACGAACACGCGATAGTTCGCGATGTTACTTTCATTTTGCGCTCTTGTAAAGGTGACGCTCAGGTCGCGGCCATCGCCGTAATCGCTCACGTCACTGACCTTAACGTTCGTTGGAGCCGCAACGGACACGGTGTTGGTCAACGTAAAGGCCGGTGATGGATTCGACAACGTATTGGCGCTGTTGCCTTTGCCGATCACCAATACATAAGCAACGTAGGATTGATCCTCACGAATCGCTGCTCCGTCCACATCCCGTGCACTGGCCGACAGCGTTAAGGACGGATCAGATCCTGACGGAGACAACGAGGTGTAATTGGCCGAGCCGACTTTCTGGGCGGCTGCCAGATTAAAGCTGGAAGCATTCGCTGCCTTCACGACCATCACGCGATACTGTTCAACGCGGGATTCGTTCGAGGATTTCGAGAAGCTGATTTGCAAATCCCGTCCATCCCCGTAATTTCCTACATCACGGGCCGTGACGTAGGTTACCGGACCAGGATCACTTCCGTTATCCGAGCCGCCCGAGCCGCCTGATCCAAAGCCGGATTTGATCGTCACGATTTTGGCGGAATTGTTCCACCCGACTTGCTGCCCTAACGCCTCACTGACGAAGCGGACGGGCACCATTGTTCTGCCTTTCACGCTTTGTGCCGGCACGTCGAGCAAAACCGTCTCATTGTTGATGGTTGCCGAACGCGACATCAGCTTCAGCGTGATCGTTGTACCGTCTTTGTAGGCGGTAACGGTCTTCAACGTCTGGTTGTAGTTCACTTTGGCGTCCAGCGCTTCAAAGATAGCCCGGAGCGGCAGCATCACCCGTCCGCTAATGATAACCGGATCCTGGTCGGTAGTCAGACGGTTGCCATCAATGTAAATGCTGATCGGCGTAGCCGCTTGCGCCGTCGTCTGTTGAAAGATTGGTATTATTAAGAGTACGGCTAAGAGCGAAGCCCAAATTTTTTTCAAATATCTCATCCTCCCCTTGCTAATGCACAGCTATAGAAAAAGTAGCTCTTCCCATTTGACGTGCGATGCCAGGCAAAAGTTTCTATGTTTCCCGCTTGTAAAAAAATTTTCACTCCTGGATGCCTATCCCCGAACGAGAAAAGCTGGATAAACCAGGGACTATCGCCATCTATCTAGGACTAGAAGCATGAAAAAATCCGCCCCCATCACGGGCAGCGGATGTATTGCAAGCTGGTTATTTGCCGGTCAATCGATTCAACCGGGCCGTCAACTGTTCACGCCAACTGGTTGACAACTCCTCCACGGCCAAAATACGCCGAATCCCTTCGGCATCCTCTTTGTCGACGTGCATCACACGGTTCGCGAACGTCATCGTAACTCCTGCGGGATGCCTCTCGACAAGCTCCAGTTGATCCCCGGGCCGAACCTCTCCTTCCTGGAGCACCCGGAAATAATATCCGGTATATCCCGTATGCTGGATGGCCAGCGGCAGTTCAGGCAAACCATGCTTCACTCCCAGCTTGAAGCAAGGCTGACGTGGTTGGCTGACCTGAACCATCGTACCGCCCATACGGAACCGGTCACCGATGCAGATCTCATCTTCGAGCATGCCTTCGGTTGTGATATTTTCCCCAAACGCCCCAAGTGCCAAGGTAATTCCCAACTTCTCTTCCCAATAAGCATAGCGCTCATACGGATAGACACAAACCGCCTTGTCAGGTCCCCCGTGATATTTAAGGTCTGCTTGCTCATCACCGGCAAAATTCACCGACGAGAGATACCTTGCTTCCGTCACCGGTGTTTTGAAGATACCTGTTCGTACCAATTTGCCTTGATGTTCCACCTCGACTGGCTTTCCCACGTTGAGCGAATGCACTGTCATCTGAATCTGATCGCCCATTCCTCTCAGCCCCTTCTGTTCCGAAAATCAGCGTGAAATAAATTTCATTATAAGGGACACCCCCCTTGAGCACCACCCTTTCATTCAAGGGATTGGAGCCAATTTGAAACTTGCCGGGCTCCTGAACCGTATTACTAGTAGACATCCATGATCTCACAACAATGATTTTTTACAATCAATACGATCCCTTGCATCAAAGAGAGGAATGTAATCTATGAAATTCAAACTTAAAAAAGTTGTTATTCTTGGCACGATGGCCCTTGTGATTACGATAAACCCCAGCATGTCCAGTTTTGTAACCAGCCTGAGCTATGCGGCTCATCCCTCCAAGCAATCCAACCAAAGCAATAAGGCGGAGCGTCAGGAGGACGAGCTGAACCGAGTGCTGGGCGCTTCCTCCGACCGGGAGGTTTACGAAGCTTTGCTTGAAGGCCAGTCGCTGGCAGAGATTGCCGAATCCCATGGTCAGGATGCAAATCAGGTTGTCCAGCTGCAAATTGCCCAACTACAGGAGCAGTTGCAGAAACGGTTGGACGATGGCAGCATCACCCGTGAAGTTTATGAGCTTCAGCTGCAAGAGCTTCCGGAGCTGGTTGCCGAGAGCGCGAAAACAAGGTATACCATCCTTGGCTAATGATTAAAAAATGAAGGCCCTGCTATGAACCGCTTATTTCTTGCGGTATCTAGCAGGGCCTTGTCGCGTTTATCTTCCCCGTTTCGGAAGGAGCTTAACATATTCATCGGAGAGCTTCATCAGTTGCAAAATGTAATCGTAATCGCTACGATACGGCGCAATATCAGCGACAGGCTGCAGCGTGTCCAGAGAAACCGCTGCGCCGTCGTCAAAGCCAGCACCTGGGACGAACATGACTTCATCGTTAAAGAACGAGCCCGTCGGCAGATAATACCGCATCCCCACCACGTTACGATCCAGGTTCAGCAAGTCATGACCAAAGGCGGTGAACCCCTCATGTTCCAGCGAAATTCCGAGAAGATTAGCTACCGTCGGCAAAATATCAACCTGGCCTCCGGTGCGCTCGACAACTTGGCCGGGTTGTTGGCCGGGAATGTGAATGATCAGCGGGATGTTGAACCGGCTGATCCGCTCGTCGTAAGCGATCCCCAGCTTCTCGCTGATCTCCTTGGCGGGCACATCCTTCTCCTGAAGGCCAAAGTGGTCCCCGTAGAACACCAGCATCGTATTTTCCCACAACCCCGTTTGCTTCAATCCATCGATCAGCTTGCCGATCGCATAGTCCGTGTAGTTGACTGCCTCGATATAATTCCCAAGCATCGTGCCTTTCATCTCCGTCGGCAGCTCGATTTGGCGGCGATCCTCCGGTACCACAAACGGATTATGGCTTGAGGTGGTGACAAATTGAGCGTAAAACGGCTTGCCTTGCGCTTTGAGCTCGGCCAGCTTCTCGACGCCAACCCGATACATTTCCTCGTCGGACGCGCCAAAATCGTTAAAATGATCGTTGGCATAATACGGTTTGTCGTAATACTTATCGAAGTTCAGCGCCGGGTACATTTTGTTCCGATCCCAGAAGGTCACCTTGTTAATATGGAACGTATTTGCCGTGTACCCGTATTTTTGCAGCAGGCGCGGCAGACTAGGCAGTTCCCGATCCCCATACCCGGTGGACATCGCCTCCGCAGCAGTTGGATAGATCGACGTATTGGACATAAACTCGGCATCGGACGTATTGCCGGGGCCAATCTGCTGGAACACGTGCGGAAAGTAGAAGCCTTCCTTCGCTAAACCGTTAAGGACGGGCGTAATTTCTTGGCCGTTTATTTTCAGGTGCAACGGGAAGTTCTGGAACGACTCCATCTGCACAATGATCAAATTCATCCTCTGGGCAGTGCCAAAATAAGCCGGCACCCCGGGCATATCCACTTTGTAAGGATAGCTGCTCTCAAGCTGACGTACTTTGGCTGCCGTCTCCTGCAGATTGCCTTCCGCGATCATCCGCTCTTCCTCCTGGTTGCGGATCGCTGCATCAACCTGGAAGTTAAAGAAACCTACGCTTTCGGCACGCACCAGCTCATTGTCGATGTCTTTGCCCCAACGGATATAAAGGCCGGATAGCATGAGGCTGACGATCAAGACGAAAGCCACCCCCACCTTCCACGCGAGCGGGGCACGCGGCCGGTTGTTACGGAAACTGAGGCCCCTCAGCCCCCCCGCAAGATTGAACCCTCGAGAAGCCCGGCGCCCGCGAGCCGCACGAAGAATACGAACGGCAATCAGCACCGGCAGATCCATGAAATATAGAAATTGTTCAGGCCGTAACAGCGAAGCTACGCTGGCTTTGACCTCAGGAACTTGGTTGAGTCCACTGAGCACCGCATACGTTGGTACTGTACCGAAGTAGGCATTATAAACCGTCGCGGCAAACAGAATCACGGAGATGATCAAATTTAATCCAAAGTACACTCCCCATTTGACCTTAGCCGGCGTCAACAGCTCAACCAAACACATCAGCGCCAACACCGACAGCCACTCTCCGGGCAATCCCTGAACCCCAAGGCTGCCATAGAAGAAATAACGCAGCAATAACAGCTTCATGCCAATCAGCACAAACGTGACGACGAAATGAATTCGACTTGAGTTACTTGAGTTACGTATGATCTCCATCTCTTTTCTCCGGAATTTACCGTGTTTTTACAAAACACGCAATTTCTATTCGTTTATTATAACACGGTAAAATCCGGAGTCGAAATTAGACGAAGTCTGCCATAGAGCGGACCGTCAGCTTGCCGGGATGGCCCGCGACAAAGGGCTCTGCGCTGCCTGTACCGCCCCGCCGCCGGAACTCCACCGTGACCGGAACGCCGGGAATGAGATCGAAGTAATTATCGGAGAAAATCCCTTCTTCTTCCGCTGAAATCCACACTTGACGCGCCAAGACGTCGCTGATCAGGGTATATTGGCTGCCGCCGCTGCCGGCCACTTCTTGAAATGTAATATTTGCCTGCGGCAACGAAAGCTCTTTAGCTGAAGTGAAGTAAAAAGGTTTGCTGTCCACGGCCTGTCCCTCGATCTCCAGAACCGCATACAGCACAACCTGATGCGGATCATAGCCTTCCAGCCATTCCGCCCGGGTGAATACTCCTGCTTCGACCACCGCATCGGCAGGGGCGTGAACTTCCAACGTCTGTTCTTTCAACAAGCCCCCCTGGAAGTCATAGAGCGATAACCGCAACTGACCCGTCACCGGCTTCTGCAGATCAGACACGATGCTGATCGAAATTGGGCCATCCTCCGGCTCGTAGATCGCCAGCATGATCTCGCGGAAGCTGCGGCGTACCGCATACTGCAACGCCTTCCAGCGTCCGTAATAGTCCATCCCTGCCCAGGACGCCACCGGCCAGCAATCGTTCATCTGCCAGTACAACGTCCCCATGCAGTAAGGCTTGTTACGGCGATGCGCTTCAATCGCCGTGCGGATCGCCTCGGCCTGCAGCACCTGACTCATGTACAGAAACGAAGGGAAATCCTTCGGCTCCGGCAAATAAAGGTCCATGTACTCCTTGATCAACTGGTTCCCGCGGCCATTCTTCTGATGGGCCAGCATGATTTTAGACTCCAGTGCCAGCTCGGTCTCCGGCGCGTAAGTCAGTACCGATTTCAGCTCCGGAAACGATTGGAAGCCGTATTCGCTCATAAAACGGCCGACCCTCAAGTTATAGTGATTAAACGGCTCAACTGCATGCCAGACGCCCCAGTAATGGACATCCCCCTCACCGGTAACTTGAAGCGCATGTTGATCGGCATCCCCCGTCAATTTACGGATGGGAGAAGAAGGCACGTAGGCAACGCCGCCGCCAAGACGCTCTACTGCTTGCGGCAGAATTCGGTGGAAGATTGCCTCGTAATCCGCCCAGATCTGTTCACGCTGCTTGGCGGTATAATCCTTTTTCCAGCCCCAGCCCCCATCCTCGACATAGTGAGCCCAAGCCGAATCGATTTCGTTGTTCCCGCACCATAGCGCGATACAAGGATGATTCCGCAGCCGCTTGAGGTTGTCCTCCGCTTCGCGCGTCACGCTGTCCAGAAACTTGGGATTCCCTGGGTACATACTGCACGCAAACATGAAGTCTTGCCAAACCATAATGCCGTACTCATCGCACAGCTCGTAGAAAATATCCTGCTCATAGATCCCGCCGCCCCAGACGCGAAGCATATTCATGCCGCTTTCGGCTGCCGTGGCGATTTCATGGCGGTAACGCTCCTGAGTGACTTCCGTCAAAAAGCTGTCGTTCGGGATATGATTTGCCCCTTTGGCGAAAACCGGCACACCGTTTAACTCGAAGCGGAACGAAGCCCCCGCCTCATCCTTCTCCCGAACTAACCGAATGTCGCGCAGCCCGGTTCGAACAGAAGCTTCGGCGACCGCCTCCTGCCCGCCGTCTGCCACAAGCTTAGCATGGAAGTTGTACATCGCTGGTTCCCCCAGCCCCCGGCACCACCACAGCTTCGGCTCCGCAATGACCGCCGGCACTTCTACCACGTTCACTCCCGGCTCTAATCCCACTGAACGCTCCCAGGTCAACCCGCCGTCCGTGAGCTGCAGCTGCCCTTCCCAGCGCTCAGCGGTTTCAATCTCCGCCACGGCCGTAAGCTCCGCAGCCGAGACGTTGACCCGGTCCTGGCGAATGAACAGGTCGCGAATCACCGGGCCGCTCCAGCCTTCAAGCCGCACCTCGCGCCAAATCCCGCTGGTTACGAAGCGCGGCCCCCAATCCCAGCCGTAATGATACGGCGCTTTGCGAGCAAATACGCTGACACGCTGGTCGCCTAACCCGCCCAGCTCTGATTGGTCGTTCGTCGCCGGCAGATGATACCCCAGCTTCTTGAGCTTTGGCAAATCCTCTGCAATGGGAGAGCGAAAGCGGACAACTACCTTGTTGACGCCCTCGCGCAGCAGCGGCTTCACATCAACGCGCCAAACGCGGAACATATTGTTGGCGGACAAGACGTGCGTCCCGTTCACGGTGACATCGGCGTAGGTGTCCAAACCGTCAAAAACAAGCTCTAAGTGTCGCAAAGCCAACCAAGCCTCATCCACTTCAAAGGAGGCTTCGTACTCCCAATCTTTTCGATCAATCCACTGCAAATCATGCTCGTTGGTTCCATAAAACGGATCAGGGATCAACCCGTTGCGATACAGATCCGTATGCACCGTGCCCGGCACGCTCGCGGACTTCCACTCCGTCTCGTCACTTGCTTTGAAGCTCCAATGCTGGATTGGATAACGATGTTTGTTCATATGACCTCCATCAAGTTATAAGTTACCGTTCATTATATACTAATTTCGTTATGATTTGTTATATGTTTGTTAGTAATTTTGCAGATCAAATTTTTATATGATTTAGAAGTCGAGCCATAACTGTAAAATTACTAATTATCAATTTCGACGAATCATAGTATGATGTTGTCGAACGTGAATTGCTTGGTAACTCTTTCTATGAAAGGGGTTTCAAATGAAGAAGATTTGGATCGTGTACTTGCTTCTCTTCGCTTGCTTCGCGTTATACGTGCTCGATTACCGCTCCCAGATTCGGATGAACGACGAATGGAGTTCCGGGGGCCTTCGGGGTTCCATTGATGAGAAATACGTGATGGTGACGTTTCAAATGGGCATTGACTATTGGAAAAGCGGGCTGAAAGGCTTCGAAGACGCTGCCCAGGCGCTGAACGTCTCCGTGGAATACCGCGGCTCCACCCAGCGCGATATTCACGAGCAAATTACGGTGCTGGAGCAGGCCATCGCGAAAAAACCGGCCGGCATCGCGATCTCCGCGATTCATCCGACCGAACTCACCGCCACGATTAACAAAGCCGTTGACGCCGGCATTCCGGTCGTCTTGTTTGATTCCGATGCCCCCGGCAGCCGCGCTTTTTCCTTCCTTGGCACCGACAACTATTCCGCCGGCGTGGAGGCCGCCCGGAAAATGGCCGAGCTCACCGGCGGACGCGGGGAGGTCGCCATCGTCACCGTGCCGGATCAACAAAATCATCAGGAACGCACCGAAGGTTTTACCGATACCATTACGCAGGAATTCCCCAACATGCACATTGTCGCCACCAAAAACGGCAAAGGCGATGAGCTCTACTCCCGACAAGCGGCGGAGGAAGTCCTGCGCGACTTCCCTGACATCGCCGGTATATTCACCACCGAAGCGAACGGCGGTATCGGTGTTGCGGAGGCCGTCAAGGCCGTTAGCTTGGCGTCCTCCGGCCCGAAGATCATCAGCTTCGACACCGATAAAGGCACCTTGGACTTGGTCAAAAGCGGAGATATCGCCGCCACGATGGCCCAGGGCACCTGGAACATGGGGTATTGGTCGCTGCAGCTGCTCTTTTCGTTGAAGCATGATTCGGAAGAAGCTTCGCATCCCGGCCCTCGCGTTCCCCAACGCGTGGATACCGGCATCACCGTCGTTACACGACAGAATGTGAATGATTACTATGCGAAATAGATATCGTCAGCGATCCTGGGAAATCCGTCGTTTTTCACTGAACAACTTACCTATCCGCTACAAACTCATTGTCCACTTTATGTTGATCAGCATCCTTCCCTCAATCGGGCTAGGCGTGCTGACGAATTGGACCGTCGACCGCATTATCGAACGCCAGATTACGAACAATACGCTGCAGTTAATCGGCAAGGTGAACCGGTCGTTGGAGACGTACGTGGAGAATTTGCAAAACATGACGTTCTTCATCTCCTTTAACTCAGACGTGCTGCAGTTTCTCGAAAACAACAACGAGGCGGAACGTATCTTATCGGCACCTTCAGTCCAAACACCTCCACGAACAACAACACCGCCAGATACCGATCATTACGAAATTCGCAAGTTTCTGCAAGGCTTCACCACCTTGTATTCAGAAGTTGCAGGCATTCTCATCGTCAACAGCCGCGGTGAATATATCAGCAATGAAATGTATGCACGCACCTCAGACAACTTGACCCAGGAGGAATGGTATCAAGAGGCGGTCCGCAATAAAGGCATCTTCAAGATCCTCGGTCATCCGCGAAACCGCAACGTCACGACGCATGTCAACTACAAGGATAGTGAAGTCGTCTCCGCCGTAAGGGCGATTCTCGACCCCGAAACCCAGCAAGTCAAAGGTGTCGTCTTAATCGACCTCAAGCTGCGAGTCATAGCCGAGACCGCTCAGGATGTCCGGTTGGGGAAAACGGGCTATCTCACGGTGGTGGACGGCAACGGGGAACTCATCTATTCCCCGCCAGCCCCCTACATCAATCGCATCCCGCTGGAGCGGCTGGGTCAGGACGGCTCCGGAACTTACGCAGAACGGGTGGGCGGCCGTGATTTGCAGTTCATCTACCGACATTCGCCGTTTACCAACTGGACGACCGTGGGCGTCTTTTCCATGGCGGAGTCTGCTACAGAAATGCGAGAAATTCGTTTTTACGTGGTTAGCTTTGTGTTTATCGTCTGTTTGCTGGGGATGACGGCCTCCTTCTATCTGGCTCACACGATTTCCAGGCCGATCGGGCAGCTGGCCTCCTTTATGCAAAAAGCCCAGTCCGGCGATCTGACGATTCGCCACTGGAGCGACCGTTCCGACGAAATCGGCCTGCTTGGCCGCCGCTTCAACGCCATGCTGCAGCAGATCCATCGCCTGCTCTCGCTGACCGAATTGCAGGAGCGTCAGAAGCGGGAGGCGGAGCTAAGAAGCCTGCAGGCGCATATTAAGCCGCATTTTTTGTACAACACGCTGGATACCATTCATTGGATGGCCCGCCGCAACGGCTCGGAGGATATCGCGGAAATGGCAGAGTCCTTGTCGAAGCTGTTTCGGATCGGCCTGAGCAAGGGGAATGACATCATCCCCCTAAATGATGAAATCGAGCATGTGCGCAGTTACTTGCATATTCAACACGTCCGTTATCAGAGCAAACTCGATTACTCACTGCACATCGCTCCGGAAATTCGCGGCGTCTATGTGTTGAAGCTGATCCTTCAGCCGATCGTGGAAAATGCCATCTACCATGGCATCAAAGAACGCCGGGGGCCGGGCCGCGTGGTCATCGAAGCCGCTGAAGATAGCGGCATGTTGGTAATCACCATCCGGGATGATGGCAAAGGCATTCCACCGGATAAGCTGGCACGCCTGCAAAAAGAACTGCAGGCCGCGGGTACCCCGGATGGCCGGGAAAAGAGCGCTGAACCGGCAGGGACATCCGGCACAGGCGAAGGAGGCCAAGGTTACGGGATGCTGAATGTGCAAGCACGGATTGCTTTGACATTCGGCCCGAAATATGGTCTTACAATCCAAAGCGAGGAAGGTCGAGGAACGGTCGTTACGGTCACCCACCCGATCATTCGGGATGAACAAACCCGCCTTAGGAGGATTGAATCATGAGCGGAACCTACTCAGAAACTCATTGGAGAGTACTCATCGCCGACGATGAGTGCATTATTCGCGAAGGGATACGCGATAGCGTGGACTGGGAAAGCTTACGCCTTACGGTAGTAGCTGAAGCCGAGGATGGCGAGGAGGCGCTGGAGAAGGCGATTCAGCACGACGTCCATATCATGCTCGTTGATCTCAACATGCCGATCATGGACGGGATTGAACTCATGAAGCAGGTGCGTGAGCGGCTGCCGAACTGTAAAATCGTCATTATCACCGGCCATGACGAGTTTGCATACGCCCAGAAGGCAATTCGCCTTCAAGTCAAAGATTACATCCTGAAGCCGGCCAATCCCGCGCAGTTAGAGAAAGTTCTGCGACAAGTGCGCGGAGAGCTGGAGGAAGAAGCATCCAAACAGCAGCAATGGCAGCAGGCCTCGCAACAGCTGTCCCGCAGTTATCCGCTCCTGAGGGAGCGATTTTGTCAGCAATGGCTGGACGGGGGCATGACCGCAGATGAAATCGCCGAGCAGCTGCGGTTCTTACAGCTGCCGGACGCCTGCCCGGATTGGCTGGGCGTGATCCGGTTGCCTGAACCCGCTGCTTCGCCTGCTTTGTTCAAAGAAGACGAGCGGCAGTTGTATGGATTTGCGGTCGAGAACATCACCGCGGAAGTGCTCGCTCCGTATCCCAAAACGATCTTCCGAGACCCCTTCGGCCTCATCGTTGTCCTGCTGTGGGGCGTGGAAGCTGAAGCCGATTTTCACCGCATTGAAACCTTGGTGCGAACCCACTTAAAGATCGCTGCCGAGGTGTATTTGGCCGAGGGCGCTGGTGACGTGCTGGAGCTTCCTTCCGTATACCGGAAAGCGAAGTCCGCCGTAAACAAGGAGAACGCCGTTTCCCCGCTGGTGCGCCGGGCCAAACAATATATGCTGGAGTATTTCGGCGACAGCGGGCTGACGCTGGAAGCGATGGCGCAAGCCCTGCAAACTTCCCCGGCTTATTTAAGCCGCATGATTAAGCAGGAGCTGGGCACCACGTTTAACAGCTATTTGACGCAGCTCCGCATCCGTCGGGCGAGCCGCTTGTTAATCTCCACCGAGCTCACAGTAGCTGAAATCGCCGAGCAAGTCGGCTACGAAACTCAGCACTATTTCAGCACGGCGTTCAAGCGCGCGACCGGCCTTTCTCCACTGCAATACCGCAAAGGCGCATTTGAACATGAAGATGCTCAAGGGGAGTAATCTCCCCTTTTTTTGCGCAATCCCCCTCTCTTAGCCCCCTGGTTTAGAGTCAATCCCTCCGATAAAGGTTCGATTTTTATAAAAAGAGTCAAATCACTGTAAATACGTCCTCCCCCTTCGCTTGCTATACTCCAAACTGTAAGCGCATTCATTTCGAGTATAGGGGGAATCGACTTTGAAGAAGGTAACGGCCATTTTACTTGCTTTGGTGATGGTTTTCGCCCTTGCTGCTTGCGCCAACGGCGGAAACGGCAGCAGCAGCGGATCGGGCAACAGCGAGAAAGGAACGATTGGCATTGCGATGCCGACGAAATCGTCCGAACGCTGGGTGAACGACGGGAACAATATGGTCAAGGAGTTTAAGGCTCTTGGCTATGGCACGGACCTGCAATACGGAGAAGACGTCATCGAAAACCAGGTGTCACAAATCGAAAACATGATCACGAAAGGCGTAAAAGTCCTTGTCATTGCGGCGATTGACGGCGGCTCCTTAACTGACGTGCTGCAAAAAGCCCACGATCAAGGCATACAAGTCGTCGCCTACGACCGCTTGATCATGAACAGCGAGTACGTCGACTACTACGCCACCTTCGATAACTTCAAGGTGGGTGTGCAACAAGCCTCCTACATCGAGGAAAAGCTGGGTCTTAAGGAAGGCAAAGGCCCGTTCAATATCGAGCTGTTCGGGGGCTCTCCGGACGACAACAATGCCTACTTCTTCTATGACGGTGCCATGTCCGTGCTGCAGCCGTACATCGATTCCGGCAAGCTCGTCGTACGCAGCGGTCAAACCAAGATGGAGCAAATCGCCACGCTGCGTTGGGATGGCGCAACCGCCCAGGCCCGCATGGATAACTTGCTGAGCGCTCACTATACCACGGAAAATATCGACGCCGTGCTCTCTCCTTATGACGGAATCAGTATCGGTATCCTGTCCTCGCTCAAAGGTGTCGGCTACGGCTCCGGAAGCAAACCGATGCCGATCGTAACCGGCCAGGATGCTGA
Source organism: Paenibacillus barengoltzii G22 (assembly GCF_000403375.2). NCBI lineage: Bacteria > Bacillati > Bacillota > Bacilli > Caryophanales > Paenibacillaceae > Paenibacillus > Paenibacillus barengoltzii. The sequence goes on from NZ_KE159654.1 coordinate 356,494, forward strand.
GCTGGCATCGGTCAAATCGATCCTTGCTGGAGAGCAAACCCAAACCGTCTTTAAGGATACCCGCGAGCTGGCGAAAAAAGCAGTCTCTATGGTTCAAAGCATTCTGGAAGGTACAGAAGCCGAAGTCAACGACACGAAGACCTATGATAACGGCGTGAAGGTTGTTCCTTCTTACCTGCTCGAACCGGTCTCGGTCGACAAGGAGAATGTGGAAAAAGCGCTCGTCGACACCGGCTATTACTCCAAGGAAGATCTGGGACTCTAAACATCATTAACTTGTGGTGACCGGCATAGCGGCGGACGCGGATTCGGGCGGCCGTCGCTATGCACGTACCGTGAGTGAAAGGCCAGGTGACGCATGTGAGCAATACAATTTTGGAAATGCGGGGCATTACGAAGACGTTCCCGGGGGTCAAGGCGCTCAGCAATGTCAACCTCAAGGTCAGATCCGGAGAAATCCACGCCCTGTGCGGGGAGAACGGGGCTGGTAAATCGACATTGATGAAGGTGCTGAGCGGGGTTTATCCGCATGGCTCTTATGAAGGCGAGATCTTATTCGAGGGCAAGGTCTGCGAATTCAAAGATATTAAAGAAAGCGAGCAGCTGGGGATCGTCATCATCCATCAGGAGCTGGCGCTGATCCCTTATCTCTCCATCGCGGAGAACATTTTTCTTGGGAATGAACAGAGCAAGCACGGATTGATCGACTGGAACGAAACAACGGTCAAAACCAAAGCGTTGCTGAAGCGGGTCGGCTTAAACGAATCCCCGGCCACGCGCGTTTTGGAGCTGGGTGTCGGCAAGCAGCAGCTGGTGGAAATCGCCAAAGCCTTATCAAAACAGGTCAAACTGTTAATTTTGGACGAACCCACAGCCGCATTGAACGAAAATGACAGCGAAAACCTGCTGGAGTTGATCCTCGAGCTGAAGAAACAAGGCATCACCTCCATCATCATTTCGCACAAATTAAACGAAATCAGTAAAGTTGCCGATTCGATCACCATTCTCCGGGATGGCCGGACGATTCAGACCTTGGAGATGAAAGCCGATCAGGTGACCGAAGATCTCATCATCAAGGGCATGGTTGGCCGCGATCTCACCCACCGCTATCCGGAGCGGGTTCCCCGGATCGGTGAAGTGATCTTTGAAGTCCGGGGTTGGGAGGTCACCCATCCGCAGCAAGAGGATCGTAAAGTACTCGACGATATCAATCTCAATATCCGCCGCGGAGAGATCGTTGGGATCGCCGGCTTGATGGGTGCTGGCCGAACCGAACTGGCGATGAGCTTATTCGGCCGATCCTATGGACGACACATTAAAGGTCAGCTGTTCCTCCACGGCAAAGAGGTCCGATTTTACGACATCAGTCAAGCGATTAAGCATGGAGTCGCTTATGTCACCGAAGACCGCAAACAATACGGTTTAATTTTGATCGACGATATTAAACGCAACATCTCGCTGGCTTCGTTAAAGAAGTTGTCCCGCCGCGGCGTGATCAATGAACGGGAGGAAGTGCTGGTCGCGGAGGAATATCGGAGCAAGCTGAACATTAAAACACCCAGCATTTTGCAACAAACGGTCAACCTGAGCGGCGGCAATCAGCAGAAAGTCGTCCTCAGCAAGTGGATCTTCGCACAACCGGAAATCTTGATTCTCGATGAGCCAACGCGCGGCATTGATGTCGGAGCCAAATATGAAATTTATTCGATCGTCAATCAACTGGCGGACGAGGGCAAGGGCATTTTGTTCATCTCCTCAGAGCTTCCGGAGATTCTCGGGATGTGCGACCGCATCTACGTCATGAGCGAGGGCCGGATCACCGGAGAAGTGCTGCGCGAGGACGCCACCCAGGAAGTGTTGATGAAATCCATGACTCGAGGCAGGGGGTAGACCGATGCAAGCAGTTAGCGAACTTTTCAGAAAAAACATACGTCAATACGGCATGATTATCGCCTTGATCTTCATCACCATCTTGTTTCAAATTTTAACGGGCGGCATCCTGCTTAAGCCGCTGAACATTACGAATCTGATCTTGCAAAACAGCTACATTTTGGTGCTGGCCATCGGGATGGTGCTGGTGATCATCACTGGACATATCGATTTGTCCGTCGGCTCCATCGCCGCCTTTATCGGAGCTTTGGCCGCGATCATGTTGGTAGATCTTCAGTTACCTACATTCCTGACCATTATTATTTCACTGGTAATCGGCGGGTTGATCGGCGCTTGGCAAGGATTTTGGGTCGCTTATGTGAAAATCCCCGCTTTTATCGTCACGTTAGCCGGGATGCTGCTGTTCCGGGGCTTGACGATGATCGTGCTGGGCGGCCAGTCGATTGCGCCATTCCCGAAATCGTTCCAACGGATTAGTTCCGGCTTCATTCCCGACTGGTTTGGCGGCGGCAGCCTGCATATTCTGACGATTCTGCTTGGTCTGGTGCTCTCCCTTCTCCTCATTTGGCAGGAATGGAAAGAGCGGCGGACCCAGCTCAAATATCAGTTTGAGGTCGCGCCGATTTGGGTGTTCGTCACGAAGCTCGTCCTGCTCGTTGCTATCATTAACATCTTTACTTTTGTGCTCGCCACTTACAACGGGCTGCCGAACATCCTGATCATCCTGTTCTTCCTGATCGTCATCTATTCGTTTGTGATGAATCGAATGGTGGCCGGCCGCCATATCTACGCGCTTGGAGGCAATGAGAAGGCCGCCAAACTGTCTGGTGTCAAAACCAAAAAGGTAACGTTCTGGGTCTTTGTCAACATGGGCGCTCTGGCCGCACTATCAGGTCTGATCTTCGCCGCCCGCCTCAATTCGGCAACGCCAAAAGCCGGGACGAACTTTGAACTCGACGCGATCGCAGCCTGCTTTATTGGCGGTGCTTCGGCCTCCGGCGGCATCGGAACCGTCATCGGCGCCATCATTGGCGGCCTGGTGATGGGCGTGATGAACAATGGCATGTCGCTGATCGGGCTTGGGGTCGATTGGCAGCAAGGCATCAAAGGGCTGGTCCTGCTGCTCGCCGTCGCCTTCGATATTTACAATAAGTCGAAGACGAGTTAATCCTGAGACCTTGATTTTCGGAACCTCCGCTATCGATTTAGCGGGGTTTTTTTTTTGATAGCTGGCTGGAGCAAGAGTATAATGAAGACAGGATGAACTACCTATTTTTTCCATAAAGCAGGTGATTCCCTTGTCTAGCTCCCATCTGACCAAGAAGGCGCTCGCCGCCTCGTTAAAGCAACGGATGAGTTCAGTCCCCTTAAACAAAATCACCGTCAAACAGCTTGTGGACGACTGCGGATTAAACCGGCAAACGTTCTATTACCATTTCCAGGATATTTACGAGCTGCTCGGCTGGATTTACCAGACCGAAGCGGTAGATGCCATTGCCGGGAAGCGCAGTTATCGGACCTGGACCCAAGGCTTCTTAAAAATCTTCAAATATATCGAAGACAACCGGGCTTTTTGCTTGAACACGCTAAATTCGCTGGCTCGCAGCCATCTGGATGCTTACCTGTATAACGTCACGAACAACCTGGTTATGGGTGTAGTACAAGAAGTATCCGCAGGGATGCAAGTGGATGCGGAGGATCAACGGTTTTTGGCCAACTTTTACACGCTGGCATTTACCGGGCTGGTCATCGGATGGATGCGGGACGGGATGAGGGAACGCCCGGAGGCCATTATCGAAAAGCTCAGTGAATTGGTAGAGGGTCATTTCGAGCAGGCGCTGCAGCGGTATGAACACAAAGCCAAGCGATCGCCCGTTTCACAGAAGTGAGAATAGCAGACTTTTGGCGGCGCGAATTCAGGCTTTTTCCGTCGGAATCCTAGACACTCCTTGGGGAGTGTCGCTTTTTTATACAGTCGCCCTTCATTGTGGATTTCGCTCGCCTCCAAGACGGATTACATTAGGATTGTTCCATTCATCACATTCTTTGGAGGCGAAAGTTATGTCTGCAGATCGTCACACTCATCACGTTTATTTTGTTGGCGGAGGGATCGCTTCCCTGGCGGGGGCTGCGTTCCTGATTCGGGACTGTGATTTTCCCGGTCAGAATATTCATGTGTTGGAGGAAATGAAGGTGCTAGGCGGCAGTAACGACGGTGCCGGAGACAGTGAACGCGGATATGTGATCCGCGGCGGCCGGATGCTGAATGATGAGACTTATGAAAATACATGGGATTTGCTGCGCTCCATCCCTTCGATAGACCACCCGGGACTTTCGGTGCGGGATGAGATCATCGCTTTCGATACCGCCCACCAGACGCATTCCAACGCTCGGTTAGTCAACCGGGACGGCCAGGTTGTGGACGTGACCTCTATGGGCTTTGATATGACGGACCGGATGGCCATGGTTAAGCTGATTATGGCCCCTGAAGAGAGCCTGGGCACTGCGCGGATCAATGACTGGTTTGGCCCGCATTTTTTCAAGACAAATTTCTGGTACATGTGGGCAACCACCTTTGCCTTCCAGCCTTGGCACAGCGCTGTGGAGTTTAAAAGATACATGCTTCGGTTTATGCATGAATTCCCGCGAATCCATACGCTGGAAGGAGTCACCCGTACACCTTATAACCAATACGATTCCCTCATTCTCCCGCTGCAAAAGTATTTGGAGAAGCACGGCGTAGACTTTTCGCTGAAATGCACCGTTACGGATCTGGACTTCCGCGAAGGCGATGAGATCACCGTGACGCGGATACACTATCTGAAAGACGGCGAGCCGCAAGTCCTCGATTTGGGCGAAGACGATCTGGTGATCGTCACCAACGGCTCGATGACGGAGGGCTACAGCCTAGGCTCTATGAGCACAGCGCCGAAGCTGAACGGCAAGGGCAGCTCTTGGCAGTTATGGGAGCGGATAGCCGCCAAGAAACCGGGCCTTGGACGTCCTTCCGTCTTCGCCGACCATATCGAAGAGTCCAAATGGGAGTCGTTTACGGTGACTTGTCAGGACTCGCGTTTTTTTGACCGGATGGAAGCTTTCTCCCGCAACAAGGCGGGCACCGGCGCACTGGTTACCTTCAAGGATTCGAGCTGGTTCATGTCCATCGTGCTGGCCCATCAGCCGCATTTCCGCAATCAACCGGAGCATGTGAAGGTCTTCTGGGGGTACGGATTATTCCCGGATCGAGCCGGCGATTACGTGCCTAAGAAAATGTCCGAGTGTACCGGAGAGGAAATTTTAACCGAGTTGCTGCACCATCTCCACTTCGAACAGGATATGGAGGCCATCATCTCCACCGCCAACTGTATTCCATGTATGATGCCTTTCATCACCTCGCAGTTCATGCCTAGAGCAATCGGCGATCGGCCAAAGGTCATCCCGGACGGCTCCATCAACTTAGCGTTTATCGGTCAATTCTGCGAAATCCCGGACGATGTCGTTTTCACCGAAGAATATTCCGTCCGTGCCGCCCGCATGGCGGTATATGGCCTGTTAGGCTTGAACAAGCCGATTGCGCCGATCAATCAGTACCAGTACGATGTGCGTACGCTGTTGCAGAGCTTGGTCACCTCCTTCCGGTGAGCCCCAAGCAAAGCGGAGTGACAATTGCCAAAGTGACCCATTTCGGATAAACTAGGCATAACCAAAACCTAAATGTAAGCGAAGTGAAGCACACTTGCGCATTTGCCATCTTGGCGCGCGTGGTGTGCTTTTTTTGCGTTCGGAAAGGGAGTGTGATCCGTCTGTGGTAACCGAATTATCCTTGATTCAACAAGTCGGCGAGGAATCACAAAGCGGCAACTACGGGAAGAAAAATATCCCTCATGACGAAGCTTTTAAAAAGCTGTTGCATACGTTTTTCGCGGAATTTATCGCATTGTTTTTCCCTGAACTTGAATCGCAGCTGGACTTCAGCCAAACCCGTTTCCTCATGCAAGAGCAGCTTGTAGATGTGGTAGGAGAAGAAGCGCGTACGCTCGATCTCCTGCTGGAAACCAAATATATCGGTACGGATGCCTTCATCCTCATCCATCTGGAGCCTCAATCGTATCGACAGGCCGACTTCCACGAGCGGATGTTTATCTACTTCAGCCGGCTCTTTGAACGGCATCGGAAGGAACATCAACTCATCATCCCTATCGCCATCTTTACGTCCGCGGAAAGTAAAAACGAGCGAAATTCCTTAAGCATGTCGATTCTGGGAGAGGATATCCTCCAATTTCGGTTTTTGAAAGTCGAGCTCATTAACCAACCCTGGCGCAGATTCGTAGATTCTAACAACCCTGTGGCTGCTGCATTACTAGCCAAAATGGGCTACAATAAAGGGGAGGAACGGGAGCTCCGTCTGGCTTATCTGCGCATGCTGCTGCAGCTTAGCCAAAGACTGGATCAAGCCCGTCTAGCGCTAGTCATGTCGATCGCCGATTTATATTTCGAGCCGGATCCCCGGCAGGATGAAGAAATGCTTCGGGAGCTGGCGAAGCAATATGCAAAGGAGAGTGAAGTGATCATGGAATTAATGCCTGCATGGATGCGTCAAGGTTATGAGAAAGGGTTGGAAGAAGGCCTGGAGAAAGGAATTGAGAAAGGAATTGAGAAAGGGATCGAACAGGGCACCCTCATCGAACGCCGACAAATCGCGCGCAGGTTGTTATCCAAGGGCTTCACTCTGGATGAAATTGCGGATATGACCCAATTGTCTATTGAGGAAATTAAAAAGATTATGAATTAAGGAATTAGCCAACGGACAAAGAAAAGAAACCGCATCTACGCGATCGGCTTCCTTCTTCGGTAATTGGAATATATGACTTGGCTATATTTATTTAACAAGCGGTCAAGAACAACCGACTGATGGAGAACCCGTGCATGGCGCATTCCGTATCTCTGTGCGAGCCGATTTAATTCTTGTCTTTCCAATTCGATCCGAAATCTGATTTTTTCAGAACTGTTCATCTCGATCACCCTAGGAACATATTAGAAGAGGTTGCCAAATATTGCATAATGAGACCTAATGCAAGAAACAAAAAAAATTCCATTTTTTGAAATGGAACGGCCTGGCATGTTCCTCACTCTGTCTCTGTATACGCTATACAATAAAAATAGGGTCAGTCCCAAGGACTGATCCCTACTTTTTTTGAATGGTTCAAGACGAAATATATTATCCCCAATAACCGTGTGCCAATGTTGCAATTAAACCAGCACCACTAGCTAAACCTACCAAACTAAGCATTTTCATAGCCGAAACCGTAGAGAACATTTTCTTTTTCATTTTCCCACACCTTTCTACATAGTTCTTCAAAATTTTTATATTGCTCATCTGTAACAAACTTGCGATTCAGTTCAAACAAAGTCATGCAATTTACGATCAAAGATTTGTTATTCAAAGAAATTGCCATCTTCAAGCTATACAGTAAACTCCTTATACCTTCTTCATAATCCCCTTTCCTCAGATTATAAATTGCGTAATTCTGGAAAAAAACGGAACAGCGATTCATACTTACTACCGATTCTGAAAACCACTTATCTTTTCCAATCAACCTATATTTTTCAATTTCTTCGGAAAAGCGATCAAGAATATCATCAATGAAAAACTGGTGGCGATTGGCTGATTCTACTAATGTTATCAGGCCTTCAACAAGTTCATCGGGTTCTTCTTCCAAAAATTGAACATACTTAGGAATTTTGGATCGATCCCCAGCTTTAATATCCAAGCAAAGATAATTGGCTTGTGCAAACATTTTAAATTGTTCTATAACGGCAGTTTGGTTTTCATCATCGGCATCAAACCAACTTAAATTCGCATATTCTGCAATCCATTTCTTTGATTCCTCAAACATTCCTCTATATTCATAAGAGCCAGCTTTAAGAAGATAGCCCCTACCATAATAATAAACAAGAGGACGGAGCGGCTTAAAATCACTATATTTCCATACTTTTTTTTCATACAATGCTTTAGCTAATTGGCAAAGTTCATCTGCGTAAACTTCGGCTTCAGACCAATTAAACTTAAGCGAATAAACTTCGACCAACATTAGTAATCCATCGAGCGCATACACTTCCGGCAATCGATGTCTGTAGGGTAAAAATTGCATTGCAGTCTTAAAACCCTTGTCACTATCCATGCGATGAATTTTAAACAACCTGTAGTAACTCATCGCCAAACGTTCGGAGTGGCTAGATCGCTCACTTTCGATAACGCTTTCATAGAGTATAACCGCAGCCTCTTTCCAACCTTGTTCATACATCATTTCGGCTGTATCGAAAATGCCCGCGATTTGTTTCAAATCCTCTAACAAACGGTTTAGAACCTGTTTAATGCAGTCATGCTTCTGCAACTCGGCGCATCTCAGCAGGAACGGCCGCAGCCTCCTCCAATGAGGAGATGAAGAAGTAAAGCATTCATCTGCATATAATTCGTAAAAGTGTCCCTCAGGCAACCCCATCGCAGCCGTAATTCGATCCAACTGACCGATGGCAATCGGCCGGTTCCCGTTAATAATTCCGCTTAACGTTCCGACGTTCACCCCGGCGGATTCCGAGAAACGGTGCAGGGTTGTCCCTTCGCTCTTGATGTAATCTTCCAGTTCTGCGCGAATCGTGGTTGTAGATATCAAAAAATTATCACCCCCAATTCCGCGACCTTCCGCGAGCCGATTGATTCTCGGCTAACAGAGGAACCAAACGACATCCAATGACATCAAGCAACACCATATACTACTAAACTTCCAATATATGTTTACATAATAATCCTAAATTTGACAATCGTCAATATGAAAAAAGACCGATTAGCAAACTTTTTGTCTGCTTATCGGTCTTTATGAAGTTTCTTAGATTTCCAGCTCAGCCGCAGCCGCATTGGCTTCTACTTGTGCCGGGTTCTTGCAGCCCGGAATCACCGTGCTGACAATCGGATTCTTCAAGCACCAGGCCAAGGCCCACTGCGCCATGTCCACGCCCTCCGGCACTTCTTGCCGCCGAATCTCTTCCACTTCCTCCAGCTTGCGCCGAGTGCTTTCCGGATCATGACGATGGCGTACATCGGTTTCGCTGAACACTGCCCCCGGTTTGTACTTGCCGCTCAGATAACCGCTCGCCAGCGGTACTCTTGCAAGCACACCTAATTGCTGGCGTTCGCAGGATGGGAATACCCGATTCTCCGGCACGCGGTCGAGCCGGTTATAAACCACCTGAATCGCCTCTACCCCTACCTTCGTTGAAGCTTCGGTCTGATGCAGATTGTCGTTGCTGCCGATCGATGTGCCCAGGTGGAGGATTTTCCCCGCTTGCTTTTGCTTATCAAGCAGCGTCCAAAGTTCATCATTGTCAAACGCCGCATCTGGACCGGAATGAAACTGGTACAAATCGATATAGTCCGTCTTCAGCGCTTTCAGCGAGGCATCCAGCTGTTCCAGCACGGCCGCAGCATCAAAGCGATCCGTCCGTGTAAACCGCTCATGAAATTGATGACCAAATTTCGTGGCGATCAGCCAATCCTCCCGGTTGCGCCGGCTGAGATAATCCCCGATAAACGATTCGGACAGATGGTCGCCGTAACATTCCGCCGTATCGATCAGATTAATGCCCAATTCCCGGCCCCGATCCAAGATCGCATCCACTTCCGCTTGCGTGTAGTTTAAACCCCATTCCCCGCCAAATTGCCAAGTTCCGATGCCAATCACCGAAACGTTCAGACCCGTTTTCCCTAATATGCGATATTTCATGTTCAAGAATCCCTCCGATTCGTCGCTACTTCAAATAAAAAATCTCGCGCATCGGCACGATCGGCTGCGGTTCATTAAAGTCAAATGACCCTTCCACCATGCCTGATGTAATCGCGTTCCACCGCTGGCAAACCTCGCTGGCTGCAATATACTTGAACGCCGCATCCGGATCATCACATTCAAAGCAGTAGAAGAACTGATTTCCCTGCTGAAAAATCGAATAATTCCGAATCCCCGCTTTGCGATGCTCCTCCAGCACCTCGGGCCAAGGGTTCAAATGCATCTCCACATAGGCCTCCAGTTGATCTTCCTTCACCCGCCAGGTCCAGGCAAACTTCCGGCTTGAACTCATTTCCATGATCATCCCTCCCATGAAATTGTCATCCCATTTGACACCTGAGACGGCATCCTTACTTGAAGAAACGTCGAATCAGCTTCAGCTTGCCCGCCGTATAAGGCGGATAGATGAAGCTCAAGTTCACCCGCGTGGACTTCTTCAGCACACTTTTTCGATGAGAGAAGGTTTCATAGCTGTAACGGCCGTGGTAGGCTCCCATCCCCGAAGATCCGACTCCGCCAAAAGGCAAATACGGGCTCACCAGATGCATGACCGTATCATTCACGCACCCGCCGCCAAATGAAACGGACTCCATTACCTTCCGTTCCGTGGCGGCATTGCTCGTAAACAAGTACAGCGCCAGCGGCTTAGGCCGCTCACCAATCTTCCGGAGCGCCGCATCCAGGTCTCGATACTCCAGCACCGGCAAAATCGGTCCAAAAATCTCTTCCTGCATCACGGGGTCCTCCCAGTTGACGCGCTCCATGATCGTCGGCCCTAAATACAGATCCTCACGATCGCCATCCCCGCCAACCACCACTTTAGACGGTTCGAGCAAACCCATCAGCCGGCTCCACTGCCGCTCATTCACAATCCGCCCGTAGTCAGGGCTTCGCCTTGGATCCTCACCATAGAAGACCTTGATCTGCGCCTTCATTTTGGTGATCAGTTCATCTCGCACCGACTCGTGAACGAGCACATAGTCTGGAGCCACACAGGTCTGGCCTGTATTTAGGAATTTCCCCCAGACGATACGCTGTGCTGCCAGATCGAGGTTCGCCTCTTGATCCACAATGCAAGGGCTCTTCCCGCCAAGCTCCAGAACAACGGGCACCAGATGCTCCGCCGCCGCAGCCATAACGATCTTGCCAACCCGAATACTTCCCGTGAAAAAAATAAAATCCAACGGGGCATGAATCAGCGCAGACGTCACCTCCGGCCCTCCCTCGATGACTCGAATGTAATCGGGTTCGAAATATTCGCCAAGCATCTCGGCGATCACCCTAGAGACATGAGGAGTAAACTCGGAAGGCTTCACGATTGCGGCGTTCCCCGCAGAGATCGCTCCGATCAACGGGTCGATCACCAGCATAAACGGATAGTTAAACGGGCCGATGATCAGGGCCGAGCCATAAGGCTCCCGGTAAATGTAGCTGCTGGAGCCGATATGGGTGAGCGGAGTGCGAACCCGCTCCGGCTTGGCCCAACGCTTCAGATGCTTCATCACGTAGCGGATACTATCGTAAGCATAACCCACTTCCGTGCTGTAGCCTTCGAATTCAGGCTTGCGCAAATCTCGCTGCAGCGCTTCCAATATTCGCGTTTCGAAACGTTGAATCGCGGTCTTCAGGCGTTCAAGCTGACGCAGTCTGAAGTCCACCGGTCGCGTCGCACCAGATTGGACGAAATGCTGCTGGGCGCGAACGACCTCCGCAATGGAGCGATCTAGGGATTGCGTAGGTTGCAGTTCAGTTGGAGTTTGGGTAGCATGTTCAGTTTGGCTCAAGGCGGTCCCCTCTTTTTCCCGAGTAAATCATCTTCATTCTGTCTGACCCTTCTATTGTAACCCGAAATGGGGGAGCTGGACATCTATGGACATTAAGCTTCAATTCAGGTTAGCGGCGTATGATGGTCTTGCCTGCTGCCAAGCCCTATCTATCTTGGCTTGAGGAGAACCTCAATGCAACACGGAATGGAGTGAAAGACCCATGAGCGAAAATCTCAAGAGGGCCGGCCGTCGCACTTCGAAAAAGAAGCCGGCCATTTATTTCCTCGTGCCTCTTTAGGGGCATTGGCGGGATTTTATATGGTTTGGTGGACCGCTATTTGATCGAGCATGTGGAAGTGGTTATAACTCAGGACGAGACCCCGTCAAAGGCTCTGCCGCCTCACAAGTGCAATCGTCCCCCGATGCCGAAACAGCCGAGTCCGGCGTTACCTCCGACGAACGGAATTACGAAAGCGATGCGGTCAAAATTCATATCGACCAGATCCAAACCGGGGCTGGCTCGGACCAAATCACCTATTACGTGGCGGATATGCAGGTGAAGGATGCTCAGGTGCTGCAGTCCGCTTTTGCAGAAGACAGCTTTGGACGTAATATCACACAGATTACGTACCGGGATCCCCTAGGACACGATCCGTCAAGTGGCTCGGGGATTCGCCGGGGCAAAGCGCGGAATGGTTCTTACCGCGCGGGGGTTGGAGCAGCAGGTGAACGGCGTGGAGCATACGCTGCAGTACATGTCGTCGTCGACCTGTTCGAGACCGAGACGGCCGCCTATGCGGATTGGCTGCTGCCCGGCACGTCCTTCCTTGAAGTGGAAGGGACGATGACGAACCTCGAGGGCCGGGTGTTCTACCGGCCCCGGGTGTTTGAGCCGGCCGGCGCGGCGATGCCGGACGCTTGGCTGCTGTGCGCCCTCGCCGAACGGCTGGGCCAAGGGCGCTATTTCACCTACTCGTCGATGAGCGAAGTGTTCGACGAGTTGTGCCGCGCTTCCGCCGGGGGCAAAGCCGATTACAGCGGCATCAGCTACTCGCGCCTGCAGGAAGCGCAAGGGCTGTTCTGGCCGTGCCCCGCGTCCGCTTGACCTCGCGGCGCGGGTCGCTGGAGGTCGCCGCCAAGGTGACGAAGGACATCCATCCGCGTACGATGTTTGTCCCGTTCCATTGGGGTGGCGACCTGGCGGTGAATCGGCTGACGAACGATGCCTTACACCCGATCAGCCGGATGCCGGAATTTAAGATCTCCGCTGTTAGGGCAGAGCGCGTGGAACCGGAGATTGCCGATTCCTATAGAGATCCAGGAACTGACGGCGCTTCTTGGAGCAATGCCCGGGACAGCGGAGAGGTCGAGTACACTCCCGTGCAACACACCGCAAACCGCACCGCAGCGGATCCCGCAGGTCTTGCGGCACCTCGCCCTCAACGAAGCTGAGGAGTTATGTATAAGCAAAGAGGCTATCCTCTCCAGCTTGTGGCTGAAGGGATAGCCTCTGTTTATATTAATCGCCGTCTTGAATTTGGATGCGTTTGGAGCGAGTCGGTTGCCGTTTCGGCACCTCCAGCTTCAGAACGCCATCCTTCAAGGACGCGCGAATATCTTCTTCCGAAATATCCTGCACGTAGAATCTACGAACATATTCACCGTGCCGACGTTCCTTCCGAACGATTTGATGGTTCGTATCCTCCATGTTGTGATCCTCATTACGAACTGCTCTGATCGTCAAGTAAGGAGCGGCATAGTCGATCTCGATGTCTTCTTTTCGGAAACCAGGTAATTCCGCTTCAACCAGATAGGCTTGATCCGTTTCACGGATGTCCGTTCTGAAAGAAAGCGGCGAATTTTTAAACGGTGCAAAAAAGTCATCATTGAACACATCATTAAACGTTTTAGCCAACTGGCCGAACGCATCTTCTCTGTGTCGACCAAAAGGAATCAAATCAAACATCATGCATTCCCCTTTCTTTGGTTTGACCTTATTTGACCTTACACCCTCATTATATGCCTCCATGACCAAAGTGACAAAAGTGATTAAAGCCCAAACAGCCTGTTCTCGGGCGATTTTCGCGCATTTTTCCTGATCGCCAGAGACTTGACTACTTATTTGACCTTATTTGACCTTTCATCTCAATCTAACGCGGTTGAACCTTTTATTTTTCAAAAATCAAACGAACATCACTGATTCTCCCGCAGGTCTTTAAACATGGAGGTGTCGCCATCGTTAGGATACCTCAAGACATCGCAATCTATTCATGGTAAAAGTAAGATAGTGAATTTAAATCCTTACTTAGAGGTGAAATTCTTGAACAAAAACAACAAATTACGAATTGTCTGGATCATCCCAAACGTATTGTTGTATCTTTTTTTCATCGGGATTGGAACCTTTGTCCTTTGGAATGTGGAGGGACTCAAGGAAATTAATCAACTTGGCTTATGGGGATTCGTGTTGTTTCTTCTCCTACTAATAAACTTATGGGGATCGTATCGCATTTGGTCTTGGATGAGGAAGGGGAAAATATAATCACCCAAACTATGAAAAAAAGCGACTTTATCGTCGCTTTTCATCAGTCAGCTTCCGCCAATTTCGCCTCAATGGCCGCCGTCAAATCCTCGTAGGAAGCGCTCGGCAGCAGCTCCCCGTTCACCATAAATTGAGGGGTTCCGTTGACTCCGTAATATCCGCCGGTTTTGAAGTCTTCCTTGACGGGCAGCATGTACGTATTTTCTTTTAAATCCTTCGCGAACCGATCATAGTCGATTCCCTCGATGTTCTTCTTCACAAAGTCCAGCAAAAAGCTAGGTGTTGCCCAAATTTTCGTCTCATCACCTTGGTGCTCATACAGCTTGCGCTTGAACTCCCAAAACTTCTCGTTGCTCTGCGCCGCAATCGCTTCGCCTGCGCTGGCCGCCATGATCGAGTCCCGATCAATAAATGCATAGTTTATGAAGAATAACTCGATTTTCCCGGTATCGATATACTCTTGCTGCAGCTGGTCCATATAGGTTTCTTCCCATTTCTTGCAGGCCGGGCATTTGAAATCGGCGAACTCGACTACCTTGACCTTAGCATTCGGATCTCCCAAATGCGGCTGCTTCTCATACTTCAAGCCCTTGGCAGTGTAATCCCCTTTGATTTCCGTATAGTTCGGAAGATCTTTTAATTCAGATGAACCCGTATCTTTCAGGAACACAACAGCCAGGGTGATGACCAGGACTCCAATGAAAATGAGGGAACCTACAAAAATCAAACCGGATTTCCTACTCTCTCGGCCGCTTCCTGACCTGTTGGCCGCGTTGCCCGCCTTGCCCTTGCCGACATTTTTGTGATCAGGGGTTGTCCGGTTGGATCCCGTCTTATAAGTTGAGGCTGGTTTCCCGCCGCTCCGATTACTTCCCTTGTTCTGGGCCATCCGCCATCCTACCTCCATCTGGATTCGTTTCGTCCTCATTCTAGCGTATGGCCCACGGCAAGGGAGTAACAAAGGTCACAGTCGAAAGTAAGGGGATAAGCTTCACTGATCAACTCCACTCGAAGTCCCCTCAGATTGTTCACCGAAGCTGACACGAAGTAAATTGAGTATCCATAATAAGTGTTGTATGATGGTAAGGAACTTGAGCGTAAGCTGGTCGCTTCTATACCAAAATATTGCTTTTGCAACTCTCTGGTTGTGCTTACTGCCAATCAGGGAGTTTTTATATTACTACAGAAGGGAAGCCAAGCCCACATGACCTCATTAGAAATGCTGCTGCAATTGTTGGAACGAACTGCGTTGCTGCTGATTTGCTTATTCTTTATGGCTCGTATTCCAAGATTCCGTGAGGTGCTGCAGCGGGATAATCGATCGCCGATCGAGCTGACCGTGATTACCGTCATATTTTGCTCGTTTGCGATTTTCGGTACGTACTCAGGCATTGAGGTTGAAGGATCGCTGGTGAACATTCGCATTATTGCTGTGATGTCCGGGGGGATCCTGTTTGGTCCCTGGGTAGGGATTATCACCGGGGTCGTCTCAGGATTGCATCGGTACTTAATTGATATCGGTGGAATTACATCGATTCCCTGCCTCATCACCAGTATGATTGCGGGTTTAGTTTCCGGAGTCATTAATCATAAAGTGAAAAAATCAGCCCGCTGGATCTACGGCATTATCGCCGGTATGATCTGTGAAATTTTAACCATGCTGCTTATTTTAGCTTTTGCCGAGCCCTTTGAGCTGGGATTGGACATCGTATCCAAAATCGCCTTTCCTATGATAATTGGGGAGATCAGCATTGGGCTGATTGTACTGATGATTATGGGGGTCGAGGGCGAGAAAGAGATGATTGCCGCCAAGCAAGCCAAGCTGGCCTTGGAAATTGCGAACAAAACGTTACCCTACTTCCGCTCCACCAGCAAGGAATCCTTAAAGACAATCTGTACGATTATTAAAGATGAAATCGAGGCCGATGCCGTTGCGATTACGGATACGCATAACGTGCTGGCCTATGTTGGATTTGGCGAGGAGCACTACACGGTCGGAGAGGCTATTATCAGCGAGATCACAAAATCTGCGATTCGAACCGGTGAGATCACCATTTCCAATCACATCTCTGAGCATAATCTCCCGCAAATTCAGTATTTTCTGATTATGCCTTTAAAAGAACGGGACGTTGTAACAGGGACACTGAAGGTGTATTACCGGAAAGCCTACAAAGTGACCTACCCGCTGCAGACGATGGCGATTGGGTTATCCCAGATTATTTCCACGCTGATGGAGGTTTCAAGGGTCGAGCAAATTAAGGAGGAAGCGAATAAGGCCGAACTCAAAGCGCTGCAAACCAAAATCAACCCCCATTTTTTGTTTAATGCCTTAAACGCCATCGCTTCAACGACACGCAAGAATCCGGAAAAGGCCAGAGAATTAATCATTAATCTATCCAATTTCATGAGACACAACTTAGAGCTAAGCGATGAGTTCATTGAAATCCATAAAGAGCTTCAGCAAGTGAAGGATTACGTTGAAATTGAAAAAGCACGCTTTGGCTCGCGGTTACAAGTGAATTATGACATTGATGAGGAGGTTTCGGTTAAAATCCCCAGCTTATTGATTCAGCCTCTCGTCGAAAATGCCATTAATCACGGTGTTCTTAAGACGAAAGGACCGGGAACCGTGACCATTTCTGTGCAGGATCTTGGGGATCAAGTCCGGATCAGCGTGAAGGATACTGGGATTGGAATCGATGAAGGGATCATTCGGAATTTGTACCATGATCAGGTTCCAGCCCATAAAATTGGACTCTATAATGTGCATCAGCGAGTGAAGCTAATTTATGGAGAAGGAGTCGTGATCCAACGTTTGGATCCAGGCACTGAAGTCTATTTTGATGTAAGGAAAGGAATGTAATTCCACATGAAAGCCATTATTGTCGAGGATGAAATCCCTGCTCGGGAAGAGCTTGAATATATCATTAGCACTTACAGCTCGATTGAGGTAACGGATTGTTTTGAGGACGGGTTGGATGTTCTCAAATTTCTGCAGGAGCATGAGACCGATGCGATTTTCCTGGATATCAACATTCCGTCGCTGGATGGAATCTTCGTCGCAAGCAACATCGCCAAATTTGCGAAGAAGCCGTATATCATTTTTACTACTGCTTATAAAGAGCATGCCGCCAAGGCGTTCGAGCTGGAGGCTTTTGATTACATTCTGAAGCCTTATGACGAGAAGCGGATTGCACCGATGTTAAAAAAGCTTGAGGCCGCCTATCATCGTGACCATCCCGTCCGGCAAGATACGAATTCATTGCATCCCGTCGTCCATCAAAAGGACGATGAAGGCTCTGCAATCGCCAATCGGATTAACTTACGTAAGGATGACAAAATTATCGTCACTGATGCGAACAACATTTATTATGCTGAGGCCCAAGAGAAGGTGACATTGGTGTATACGTTGGAAGGAGCGTACACGATGCCGATGAGCATCAGCGAGTTTCACACGTTGCTGCCGCAGAGTCTCTTCTTCCGCTGTCATCGTTCTTACTCGGTGAATCTATCGAAAATCCGGGAAATTGTGCCCTGGTTTAACCAAACCTATATCTTAAGATTATCGGGGATGGATGCAGAAATTCCGGTAAGTCGATCCAAGGTGAAAGAGTTCCGGCACATCATGAGATTTTGACAGCAACTCATTCCTTGATATCGTCATTTCGTTCTGAAAACGGTTGCGTTGACCTTTTTGGTACTATACTTGGCTCATCAAGAAACACTGTATAGCCTACTGAAAAGAGGAGATCATCATGAGAGATACCAAGGGTCATCGCTGGCTGATCGTTCTTGGAACAATTATCGTACAAATGGGGCTGGGGACCATCTATACTTGGAGTCTATTTAACCAACCTCTTGTCGAACACTATGGATGGGAGCTAAGTTCGGTAGCTGCCACGTTCTCCATCCTTAGCTTTTCGTTAGCCTTTGCAACCTTGTTTTCGAGTAAGATTCAAGAGAAAATCGGACTTCGGCGATTAATTATGTTTGCAGGGATCACGTTAGGACTAGGATTAATCATCAGCTCGCAAGTGACATCCCTATGGGTGCTCTACCTTTTTGCCGGTGTCTTAGTTGGTGCCGCAGACGGGACGGCTTATATGACGACATTGTCGAATGCGATTAAATGGTTCCCGAAGAAGAAAGGCCTGATCTCAGGGATCTCCGTAGGGGCATATGGTACGGGCAGCTTAGTGTTCAAATATATTAACAGCAGCATGATTGAAACGTTGGGCGTGTCGAAAGCTTTTATGTTCTGGGGAATCATCGTCATGGTTATGATCGTGGGCGGCTCGTTCCTCGTGAAGGAAGCGAAGGTGCAAAATCAAGTTCAAGCCGATTCAAATACGGTACAGAAGGATTACACGGTCAAAGAAATGCTAAAAACAAAAGAAGCGTACTTGTTATTTATTATCTTCTTCACAGCATGTATGAGCGGTCTGTTCCTGATTGGGATCGTCAAGGATATCGGCGTCAGCATGGCAGGATTGAATGCAGCCACAGCAGCGAATGCGGTTGCTCTGGTCGCGATATTTAATACACTGGGTCGGATTGTACTTGGAGCTTTATCCGATCGGGTGGGTCACTTGAATGTCGTATCCGGCACTTTGTTTGTGACAGCCGCCGCCGTGATCATCTTGAGCTATATGCATCTGAATTATGGGTCCTTCTTTGCTTGTGTAGCGGCGATTGCGTTTTGCTTCGGCGGGAATATTACCGTATTTCCGGCAATTGTGGCGAATTACTTTGGACTGAAAAACTCCGGTCAAAATTACGGTGTGATCTACCAAGGCTTTGGATTTGGCGCCTTGCTGGCAACCATGATCTCCTCGTTCCTTGGCGGATTTGTACCTACGTTTAAACTCATTGCTGCGATGTGCATGATCTCGTTTATCCTCATTATGCTGTTGAAGCTTCCAGCGATGAAGAAAACGGAGAAGAAGAAATTGGCCTTCCAGAAATTGCAGCATGAATAACTGGGCATCCCCTACAGAATAGGACACCCCTTAGAACAGTTATTGGACAAGCTTTGGTGAATCCAATGTTCTAAGGGGTGTTTTTGGAGAGAAGCAATTGGGCATGGGAAAGAATCGCCCAGGAGTTAACTGAACACGGCCTTGGCCTCCAAATACCAGCGATATACACCTCGAGCGGGGACAACGGCGGCTTCCCCTTGGCGGAACGCATGGGCGAGTTCGTCCATGCGGCCAGTAGCCGGCTCCAAGGCAACGTGATAGTTGCCGCCGAAGCCGCCGTAATTGGCCCAAACGGCCAAGTACGGCACTTTGTCTGCGGGGAAGCGGAACATCAGCGCCTCGCCGGTCGCAGGGTCGCTGATGCCGGCGTACCCGGAGCCGGGCCCGAGCATGCTAGTAAAATAATACTTCTCCGCGAATCGGCCGGCGTTGGGCTCCACGGTGCTCAGGTCAATCGACTCTCCGGATGTGCTGCGTGCCAGCGGCCAAGGCTGCTTGGATCCGAACGCACCTAGCCTGCCTTCCTCCGAATAGGAGACCTCGATCTCCGTTAATTCGGGCGGAACGTGCAGCTTCATACCTTCTCGTACCTGCAACAACGGATGCGCCGCCCATAGAAAGGCAAAGGGCGCGCCCGACAGATTCGTCACAGTGTACTCGATGTGAAGTGTGTCTGCCGCCGGGAATGTATACATCTTCTCCAGAACATAAGGGAACTGCACGCCGCCAATCCGGCAGGTTAGGGCCGAACTCGTGGCTTGATGCTCCCAAGCCCGAGACCAGACCTCCCCGTGGTCGGGGATCGCCTGGTTCTGCCAGGGGTGGTGCGGGTAAGCGCCGGCGTGAATAGCTGGGAACATTTCATCCCAGCCGCTTTCGTCACCAGCCACGAAGGATGAGCCGAAGCCCTCGTTTCCCAGTGGCTTATCGCTCCGCCACAGCCACTCGCGCCCCGTCTTGCGACTTTGCAGCGAAACAACCTTACTGCCCAGCTCGGGAACGACGGTTACCGCTAGTAGCTCGGTTTCTCCAATCCAGGCATCCCAACCGTCCACTTCAGTCTTTCGCCATTGGTTCATCCGTCAACTCCTCCTCCAACTTGGATCGCTATTAGGTGAGACGTTGAATTGTTACTTGTTACTACCACTTGTTATTACGACCTGTTTCTTGTTGCATATGTTATGTTACTTGCGAGTAGTGACTATTGGAGAGTCACAGGTAATTGATTAATAACTAATGATGTACTTTCTTGCTGCTAACTGTTTGTTACTGGTGACTTACTTCGTTTGTGATTTGTTTGTTGAAACTTTTGCGACGTGTATGTTCATTGCAACTTATGCGACTTGTGGTTTGTGACTTATGACTTGTGAGTGTGGCTGGTGAGTGTGGCTTGTGAGTGCGACACGTTACTTGTTACTGCAACTTACTTCTTGCCATATAACGATCTCTCGCAGGCAGGATGTTTTCTCGCAACAGCACGAACTCTTGCTTCAGGATGCCTTCTCGCTACAGATTCTCTATGGCTGCGGGACGCTTCTCGCCGCAGTTCGCCCTCTTTCCAGCGAGGGCTGGATTGTCTAACGCTTGTGAGCAACGCTATTTGGGCAAAAAAGCGGGTGTACGATTTTTAACGCTTACCAGACACCTTATTTGCTCATTGTAGAGCAAAATGGGGGCTCAATCGCCCCCATAAGAACGCTGGTCAGCGTTAGAATTTGAAACTCGCCATTTTAAGCCAAATAAGCACTGTGGCAAGCGTTAGCGCAGGGTTTGTAAAGTCCCTCCGCAATCCATCAGCACATCCGCCGATGGATCATCGCGCCCTGATGGCTGGGCTCCAGGGCCAGCACCTCATCGAACTGCTCGGCGGCTTCCACCGGCCGGCCAAGGCCCAACTTGCCCAGACCCCGCATGAAGCGGCAGTGGATGACGTTACGCCGGTTCAAGTCGTCCTCGAACACGAGGAAGTCAGGAAGCGATACGGCGAAGTAATCGAACTCCACCTCATCAAACAAATGCTTCTCGGCATAGTCCACCAGCTTGTTAAACCGGCGTTTCGCTTCCTTCTCCACGCCTAACTTCCGCCAAGCCAGCCCTTGATAAAAAATCATCTCCGGCGGCTGATCGTTATAGTACATCGCTCCGGCCGGCTCCTCCAGCCCTTGCGAAGCCGCCTGCCAATACGGCGTCGCCTGCTCCATCAGGCCCAGCCCCTCATATGCACAGCCCAGGTAATACAGGATGTCGTTTTCCTGCGTTCCGGCGAGCTTGCCTTCCCCGAGATTTTCTGGGTAAACGAGCGCCCGCTCCAACCGTTCGATCGCTTGCTCGGCGTTCCCGGCCGCGAGTGCCTGCTTCCCAAGCTCGACAAGGGCGAACCGGTACTGCCCGGTCACTTTGCCTTCTCCGCCTTCCCAAGGGTGGAACCTGCGAGCTTCCAACGCCCGCAATGCTTCGTCGTGGCGGCTTAACGTATTCAGCAGCGTGACGTATTCCAGATACAAATCGTCACGTTTCTCCACAAGCGCCAAGTGACGTTCCAACGCCGCAAACCGCTCCGCCGCCGGACGGCCCAGCTTCTTATAGAGCTGATCCAGCTCGTAAAACACGCGGGCGTCCTCCGAGTTCAGCGCAAACGCCGTCTCCAGCGCTTCCCGCGCCGCATTGACATCCTGGCGCTTGTTGTAATAAGCCAGCGCCAAATTGCGGTGTACGGTCGGGAACCCGGCGTCCGCCTCCCGGGACGCCTCCCAGTGAGCGATCGCGTCGTCCGGGCGTTTCTTGTCATACATCCAATTGCCAAGGTAGTAATGCGCCTTCGCATCGCCCGGGTTGGCCGCGATCGCACTTTGCAGCACGAGCAGGTCCGTCAGGCTGTTCGGGAAGCAGTAGTTCGCCGGCGCAGCGGCGCCTGCCTGCCGATGGCGCGCGGCCAGTTCGACTTGGCCGGTCCGCTCATACGCGTAGGCCAAGGTGTAATGCAGCATCGGGTAAGCCGGCGTTTCTGCGTCCGGCGCAATCCGCTGCATCACCTGCACGGCTTCGTCATACAGGCCGAAGCCGAGATAGTCCGCGGCCAGCTGCAGGACGTTATGCGCGTCACCGCGCATCAACCGCTGGAGCTCGGCCAGGACTTCATCCGCCGCAGCCTCATCGCCCAAGGCCCGCAGCGCGGCCCAACGCTCGTTGGCGGCGCCGAAGTCGGCCGGGTCCAGCGCCAGCGTCTCGCCCGTATAGGCGAGCGCTTCCTCCGGCCGACCGAGCTTCCGCAGCAGCGCCGCCTTCAAATGCCGCGCCTTATAGTTGCGGCTATTGCGGATTAGCGAGCGCTCGGCCAACTCGAGCGCCTCCGCATAGCTGCCGCGGCCGCAGGCGATCGCGGCCAGCGAATAGTAGCCGCTGTCCTGCCAGGCAGCGGACCAGACGGCTTTGTAGAAGGCGGCGAACGCCTCTTCGCCTCGCCCTTGCAGCTGCAGGGCCAGCCCGAGCTGGTACAGCGCTTCGCTGTCGTACGGGTTCGGGTTGCGCCAGGTCAGCGATTTCACGGCCGTGCGGAAATGCGCCTCCGCCTCGGCGAACCGGCCCCGGCGCAGCAGCAGCGTGCCGTAAGCGACATTGATCCGGATATCGCTGGCGTCGCGCTTCAGGCCTTCCAAGTAATACGCCTCCGGCTCAAACGTAGCATGGCGATATTGCTCCAGATGAAGGCCCGCCAAATACAGCTGCTCGTTCGTTTTCAGCTCCTCCGGCTTCGGCATCGGCTTGGCGGCTTCCGGCACCTGTTCGATCGACGGTTTCGCCGGGCGATACGAGATCAGCAGCCGTCCTTCGCGGTCGCGCACCGTCACCAGCAAGTCATGTGGCTGATCGCCTTCATCCAGCGAGACAACGTTTTTGAATGTCGCCACCGGCGACAGCCGCACGGTATCCGATACATAGGTTCGGCGTGCACCTTTGAGCTCCACGACCGCCCCTTCATAATCGGATGTTGCATACGCCAGCACCGTTGCCGTCCGCGCCTTCTCGTCGACTTCAAGGTTAACGGCCGCTTCGATGGAAGCATTTTTGACAACACCGATGTCTTTGTAAGGCATAAAATACTGCTTAAACGACTTCTCCTCATACGGCTGGAGCCAAGTGAAGTCCGGCTGGTTGTCGGTATACACCCCAGTCATCAGCTCGATGTACGGGCCGTCCTCGTCCGTCAGATTGCGGTCCCACGCCTGGCCAAATTCTCCGTTCCCCCAAGTCCATTGCTTCTTCCCCGGGGAAATGTGGTGATTGGCGACATGCAGCAGACCGGCTTGCACGCCATGGTCGTAGCAGCCGACAAAGTTGAAGTCGGATTTGTAAGCCATGTAGGACGTAGGGACCGGGATATTTTTGTAGCGAGAAATATCGACGCCCTCCGAGTAATCCATCTTGTAGTACGTGCCGGTGGCAATCGGGAATCGTGAGACGTCGCGCTTGCCATGGTCAAAGACGGCAGTAACGTCCGGCGGGAACACGGACTGCGTATGATCGTTCACCGCCACAGCCGGGTTCGCCCACCACAGGAACGTTTGCGGCTCCGGCGTCCGATTGTAGAGCTGAGCAGAGATCTCCAAATAGGCCTTCCCCGGATAAAGCGTAAACCCGGCGGTCATCTTGGTGCCGTACATACGGTCGATTTCGCTGACCCAAACGGTAGCGCTGCCGTCCTCCCTTTGCTCCAGTCGATATTCGACCGGGCCAAACGTGTTCGGCCGATGATGCTGCGGCCAGTTGAACTCGATGCCGCCGGAAATCCACGGCCCGGCCAGGCCAACCAGCGCCGGCTTGATCACGCGATTGTAGTAAACGAAGTCGTAGTTATTCGTCTTGTCTAGCGCGCGATAAATCCGTCCGCCGAGCTCCGGCATGATTTCGATCCGCACGTACTCATTTTCCAAAATCGCCAGCCGATAGCTGACCTCCCGCTTCTCGTCGTAAATCTTATCGATGACCGGATAGGGATACACCCGTCCGGAGCTGCCTTGATACACGCGTTTTTCCAAAAACATCGGGTTCTTGTCCGGCTCCCCAACCCCATACGTCGGAATGAGCTTATCCTCTTCCCAGACCCGAACGGCCCCCTTGGCAGACGCCTCCCGCTGTAGAACGTTCATCTCATAAATCCTCCCCTTCTCCCCTTCATTGGTTGAATCGGTTGTAACCCCAATGTACCCCGGTGCCGAAGGAATTCCAATTGACGAAATACGGGGAATGATGGACTATATTCTTATATGGAGGTGACTTGCATGGATCAACAAATTCGCAAGCCGGATGGTTTTGAGTCACAGAAACTGTTTGTGCAACCGGACTATATGCTGAAGGAACTGAAAAACTCCGCGTTGACGCGCCCGCTGTTTGTTAGTGATATCGGGTTTTTCCCGAACGCCCTGCACCATTATCGGGAACGGCCCGAGGGGGCGGACGCTCATATCTTCATCTACTGTGTGGAAGGCGAAGGATGGGTGGAATGGGGCGAGGAGGCGGGCAACACGCAGCAAAGCTACCCGCTGACAGAGCGTCAGCTGGCGGTAATCCCCGCACATACGCCGCACCGATATGGAGCTTCGGCCGATAAACCCTGGAGTATATACTGGTTTCACCTGCAAGGCGAGGACACCAACGAGTTGATTCGCACCTATGGCTTAGATCAGGGCGGACCGGTCCGGCTGCCGCTGAGCGTACATGCCCAGCTGTTGGAGCATTTTGAACAGTGCTACCGTCTGCTTCATGACAAGTACTACGCCCTGCCCGTGCAGATTCATGTCGCGCAGACGATGCGCCACCTGCTTAGCAGCATTGGGCTCAGCGCCGAGCGGTCGGCGCAGGACCGCAAACGCGAGCGCTATTTCGATGAAGCGGTTCGCTACATGACCGAGCGGCTGACAGAGAGCCTCACGCTGTCCGAACTGGCGAAGCAGGTGGGGCTCTCCAAACAGCATCTCGTCTACTTGTTTAACCGGGAGGCGGGGCTTCCGCCGATCGAATATTTTCTGCGGCTGAAAATGCAACGGGCCGGACAGCTCCTGGACCTCACCGGCTTAAGCGTCAAAGAGATCGCCGGTGCGGTCGGCTTGTCCGACCCGTATTATTTTTCGCGAATATTTAAGAAGACTATGGGGTACTCCCCCACCGAATACCGCCGTATTCCAAAGGGATAATGATGCCCGAAAGCAGCCTCCCGAACGACAGAGTAATCCGGACCTTATCCACCGATGCGCATCAGGATTGCCTCACGGGCGGCTTTCGTCATTCCACGGAGCACCAGATCGTACGAGTGGTCGATCATTGCCTGCAATTCGTCCATCGACAAGCTGCCGTCTGCAGTGACTGTATTCCAGTGCTTCTTGTTCAAATGATACCCCGGCTTCACGCATTCGTGCTGTTCCCGGAGATTGGAAGCGATCATGGGGTCACATTTCAGCGAGATGCTTGCTGTTTCATCATCGGCGGTAACAGGCAGCAATGCGAACATTTTGCCCCCGACCTTGATGACCGTCGTCTCCGGGCCAAAAGGATACTCCTCGACCGCCCCTTTTTTGGACAAACAATATTCAACCAACTTACGGTACACGACCCTTCCCCCTCATTGGCTTGCTTATGGTGTAAATATATCATGCAGGCCACACGTGGAAAATCAAGGATCTCACTTCAAAAGTGACCTCGATGGCTACAGATTCAGAGAGATTCGTTTCGAAGCGTCAGCGCCCCGTCAAACCGATATTCCCTGCCAGCTTCGGCCTCCAAGGTTACACGCTGCTCGCCAAGACTTAAGATGAACGTGCCCGGCGAATGCGTCCGCACGACCGCAGTGTTTAACCGACCCGCTTCCCAGGCGAGATCAACTTCGGCGTTGCCCTTCGCCCGCAATCCCGTCACTCGGCCCGACGGCCACGCTGTCGGAAGCGCCGGAAGCAGGCGGATCTGTCCATCCGGCCGGCTCTGCAGCAGCATTTCCGCAATTGCCGCCGTGCCGCCAAAGTTGCCGTCTATGACAAAAATGTTCGTCTCCGCCCCGGCAATCCCCGCCTTGGAATAGCTGAGCAAATTGTCGAAGCACAGCTCCTCGATCAGGTGGGAAATATGCTTCAATGCACGGTCCCCGTCATATAACCGGGCAAAAAACAACCCAAACAACGCCGCCGTAAACTCGATATCCTCCAGTTCATCCTGCTGCAGACGGTTTTCCAGCGTCACTCGGGCCGCAGCTGCCAGCTCCGGCGTCTCCTCCGGCGTGATCTGATGGGCCGGGTACAGCGTAAACAGGTGCGACAAATGGCGATGCTCCGGCTGCGCTTCCTCGTAGTCCTCGAGCCATTCTTGCAGTTGACCCTTTTTACCGATCTGCAGTGGGGGCAGCAGTGAAATCGCAGACATCAGACGCTCGCGCAACTCCACATCCTTCTCCAGCAGCTCCGCCGCCTCCAAGCAGAATGTAAACAGCTCCCGGACGAGTGCCTGATCCATGGTGGGACCCATTGTCAACTGCCAGACTCCATCCTCCGGATGACCCGGGTAGAAATGGTTCTCCGGAGAATTGGATGGTCCCGTCACCAGCCAGCCGTATTGGGGATGCACCGTCATGTAATCGAGGAAAAACAACGCCGCCTCACGCAGCACCGGATACGCCCGCTTCTCCAGAAATTCGCGGTCCGGTCCGTACCGGTAATGCTCGATCATTTGCATGGCCAGCCAGAGTCCCCCGGTTACGTTAAGCCCCCATGAAGTATCCCAGCCCGGATCGGTAAATCCCCACACATTGGAAAAGACATGGGCCACCCATCCCGGCGAACCGTAAACTTCGCGCGCCGTCTTCTGGCCAGCGCGGGCCAAATCCTCCAGATAACGCATCAACGGCTGCTGGCTCTCGCCAAGATGTACCGCCTCGGTCGGATAATAGTTCATCTCCGTGTTCACATCGAGGTGATAATCACAACTCCAGCCCATGCGGCAAGCCTCGCCGTCATTCCATATGCCTTGCAGATGCAAGGGCAGCGGCGAATCCTCCCGCGAGCCGGCCAGCGTCAAATACCGGCCATATTGCAGGAACAATGCAAACAGCTGGGGATCACTATGGCCTTGCCGCAGCCAGCGAATCCGCTGGTCTGTCGGCAGTTTCGCCGCTTCTTCAGACGACCCCAGCTCGATGGACACGCGCTGGAACAACGGCGCGTAATCAGCCAAATGGTCTGCTTTCAGTTGGTCATAGCCCTTAGCTAACGCTAAAGAAGCCTGCAATCGGGGGGCCAGCTCCCACGATTTCGACTCGCTGCGGTAATTCGTGGCGACGGTCAGATAAATGTAAGCTTCATCGGCGCCACGAACCACCAAACGGCCATTCTGTACATAATGGCTGCCGCCTCGGGTATCGAGCTCAATGCGGCCGCGGCACCGGACGCCGCAAGCCCCGTCGCTATGCACCGTCTCCGTTGCCCTGCCGCCAAATTCCAGCGCGGTCATACCGGACGCCGAAACCTCGAACTCGGGCGTTAACCCGGTAAGCCCCAGCGTAAATGAGACGCCGCCTGCCCCTTCGCTCCAGATCCGCGAGACAAGGACATCATCGGCATGGGAAGCGAACAGCTCGCGGACCCGTGTCGCACCGGGCGGGCCGGACGTTGTCGTCAGCAGGGCGTTCGATAAGTCCAGCTCGCGCCGGAAAGGGAGGCAGGCCTCGTCCTCGTTAGCTGACCCGCTCCCGCCGGGTTCGCCAGGCGCGGCGAATTCGATCACCACCTCCCCTATCGCCAGATAGGTGCCGAAGTTTCGCTTCGGCGGCTGCAACGTTTGCTTCGCCAGCTGGTCGCCGCCCGCGTAGTCGCCGGCGAACAGCCGCTCGCGGATCGCGGCCAGCGCCGCTTTGCCTCCGAGCCCGGCGGCGCCAACCTCCTCCGCTTGGCCGGACCAATAGGTCGATTCGGTTAGGTTCCAGACCTCGCGCTCCGGTGCGGCCATCACGACGGCGCCGAGCCGCCCGTTGCCCACGGGCAGCCCCTCTGACCAGCCTGCAGCCGACTTGTCATACCAGAGCTTGGTTGCGCCGTGCTCCGCCGCATTCACCTTCATGGCTGAGCCACCGCCTCGCCGGCAGCCATCCGGTCGTCCGGGATCAGTCGATATGTTGCCCCGGCTTCCGTCTCAAATCGGAGATCGCCATCCTCCATCGTTTCCACGGCCACCTTCACACCGCCGTGGTATACGGTCAGCGGCGTCCCTCCGTTGAGGCCGACCCGAACACGGCAGGCATGGCCCAGCGTCGACACGATCTTGGCCTCAGCCAGCTTGCCGTTCGCCCAGCGCAGGCTAACCTCGAAGCCGCCGCGGGCGCGAAGGCCGCGGACCTCGCCGTCCGACCAAGCCTCCGGCAGAGCGGGCAGCAGCACCAGCGCGGGGCGGTGCGACTGCAGCAACATTTCGGCGATGCCCGCCGAAGCGGCAAAGTTGCCGTCAATCTGGAACGGCGGATGCGCGCCCAACAGGCTGGCGTATACGCCGCCGTGGTTATAGCGCTCCGTTTCGCCGTCCTTCACCAGCCGCAGCATATTGCCGAGCAGCCGCAGCGCCCGATCGCCGTCGCCGAACCGGCTCCATAGGGCAACTCGCCAGCCTAGGCTCCAGCCGGTGCTTTCATCGCCCCGCCGCTCCAGCACTTGCCGCGCAGCGGCGAACAGCTCCGGCGTCTCCTCGACCGAGAGCTGGCGGCCGGGATAGACACCCACCAGGTGGGAGGTGTGCCGATGATGGACATCCTCATCCTCGAAATCCCGGCTCCACTCCTGCAGTTGCCCATACTTCCCAACCTGCAGCGGCAAGAGCCGCTCCCGGGTCTGCCGCAGTTCCTCGCGGAACGCTTCATCAATGCCAAGCACACCCGCCGCGTCAATGCAGTTCGTAAATAACTCCCAGATGAGTGACAAATCCATGGTGGCTCCCTCACTGATCCCCGCTACACCGCTTGCCGTGCGGAATTTATGCTCCGGCGAGGTCGATGGCGAAGTGACGAGATAGCCGGACTCGTCTTCGATCAGCCAGTCGAGGGCAAACATCGCGGCGTCCTTCATGATGGGATAAGCAAAATCATGTAAATATGCGACGTCCCCGCCAAAGACGTAATGCTCCCATAAATGCTGGGTTAACCAGACACCGCCCATTGGCCACAACGCCCAGACCGGATCGCCATCGCCGAAATCGCCTACCGGGGCGGTTTGTCCCCAAATGTCCGAGTTGTGATGAGCCACCCACCCCCGAGTACCGTAGTTGACGGAGGCCGTTTTCGCCCCATTCTCAGCCAGGTTGCCGATCATCTCCAGCAACGGCCAGTGGCACTCTGCCAGGTTGCATACCTCGGCCGGCCAATAGTTCATTTCCGCATTGATATTTAGCGTCCAGTTGCTGCTCCACGGCGGCCGAGTCATCGCGTTCCAGATTCCTTGCAGGTTGGCCGCCTGCGTCCCAGGTCGGGAGCTGGAGATCAGCAAATATCTGCCGTAATGGAACAGCAGCTCGACCAGCCCCGGATCAGCGGCTCCGTACTCGACGATCCGCCGCTCCGTGTCCAGTCCTTCCGGAGCTGCTGTCTTCCCTAACCGCAGGCTGACTCGGTTAAACAGGGCTTGGTAGTCCTCGATATGCCGAGCTTGAATCTCCCGATAACGGCTGCCCAATGCACCAGCCAAGTCCGCCTTGGCCCGAGATGCAGCCACTTCCGCCGGAATCGATTCCGGTCGCCCCGCACCGGGGATTTGATCGAATCGATCAAAGCTTGTCGCGGCGCTGAAATACAATACCGCCTCTGTAGCATCGAGCACGCGAATCCCGTCCCCATGGGCGCTGACCCGGCCGTCGGTTTCTGCAACCGCCAGTCGTCCCTCAAAAGCCATCGCCGGTGAGATTTCCGGATCGCCGTAGCGGATCGGGCGATCTGCGCTCACGTAGTTCGGCTCCACCCGTTCCGGAGCTGTCCCCCGCAGCACGAATGCCCCATCTTCCACAGCAGTATCGTGGCGGAGCGGGCTGTCGAGTCGTGCATGAAAAGCAAGCGCTCCCGGTTGGCTGCACGTCAGCCGCATGGCGATGATCCGATCGGGATGGGAAGCGATGACTTCACGCTTATAGCTTACTTCCCCAACGTTGTATTCCGTCACGTGGACAGCGTTTGCCAAATCCAGCGTGCGCCGGTAATTCCGACAGGCGGCTCCGTGCTCGAACGTCAGCTGTAAATCGCCAAACGGCAAATAGGATTCCGTGTATGGCCCCAGCATCTGGCGCCCCAGTTGATCCGCCTCCTCGTAGCGGCCTTCCCGGACCAGCTTCCTTACCTCAGGCAGTACCTGCCGGGCGGAAGGATTGTTCCAATCGCGCGGATATCCGGACCACAACGTATCTTCATTCAGACTGATCGTTTCCCGTTCCACCCCGCCGTAAATCATCGCGCCAAGGCGTCCGTTTCCGATCGGCAATGCTTCGGTCCAGACCGCAGCCGGTCTGTCGTACTGTAGCCTAGTGTTTTGCTCCATTTTTGCTTTCCTCCCCTACCAGATCTTTATTTACTCTTCACCTGCTCGTCATCGCCAAGAAACACATTGTCTGCGATCACCGCATCCGGGCATGCCTCCAAGATGACGGCACTTCCCTGGTCAAATTCCCCAGCGAACGCCAGCGATATCTCGTTCCCTCGAAACACCAAGTCCTGTACGCAACGTGCGGACAGCAGCAAGCCGCACACCGATTCGAAACGATTGTGCACGATGGCAATTCCGCGATGAACCGCTATCTCCGGATGTACCTCCCGATTCTCTGGCGCAATGGTGATCACTGCATGCGTTTCGCTGCCGCAGTCGAAGAATTGATTATCCTCGATGACCATCTCCTCAACTGCACCTGACTCAAACCAGGAGCTCGCATCAGCCGCAACAAGAATGGCGCTCATCTGTATCCCTTCAAATACGTTACCATGGATCACGATTCGCCGCCGCGTGGAAGCCAGCACCCCGCGCGTCGGAATACGGGCGAAAAGGTTGCCCGTAATTTCCACCTCCGGGGACCAGGTGACGTTCTCGATCACATCTTGCGGCCTCATCTCCCTTGG
This sequence comes from Paenibacillus barengoltzii G22, assembly GCF_000403375.2. NCBI lineage: Bacteria > Bacillati > Bacillota > Bacilli > Caryophanales > Paenibacillaceae > Paenibacillus > Paenibacillus barengoltzii. The sequence continues at coordinate 387,627 of NZ_KE159654.1, forward strand.
GGTTGGCTGCTCCAGCGTAAGCAGCAGCTCGCGAGGGTTTAACCGCAGAACCTCGCTCACCCTGCCGCTCCCGTAGGTCACCAGCGTATCCGCATGAACGAAGCCGATCTCGTCCCCGGCACGGAAAGCCGGGATCCCATAAGTTTGAGGATGCATGAATCTTACCAACAGCTGATTAGGCGCCGGACGGCCAACAATTTGCAGGTAGGTCCCATGGACGTTAATCGCGTCGTCATGTGCCCCGGCAAACCGGCAATCCCGAATCACCGCTTGCCCCCGGCAGCCTGACAGATGGATGAAATCCGCGAAGCCGGCCACCGTCCGGCCGCTTTCGGCCCTTGGCGACAGGTCCAGGCGCTCGAAAACGAGGTTTTCGCTGAATTGTCCCACCAGCCCTAGCCCATGCATAAAATGAAACCCGCAGCCTGTGAACGTGATATTCGCACTTTCATGGACAAGGACGCCTACTTGATCACGGATTCCATCCCGCATCTGAACTACGCGACCGGGGGCCAATCCCTCAGGTATACCGCGGTCAAAATAAAACCTGATCCGACCAGGACCAACTTCCTCCACCAGGGTCGTCTTCCGCTCCAGCCAATTGTCCACCCGCCAGGTTGTATTTTCCGCCGGTTCACATAGCTGCATCGGCCCAGACTGAAAGCGCCAGCCCTCACCAACCCATGTCAGTCGGCCTTCCTGAATAGCATACCTCGAATCGGGATGCACCACCGCCTCCATCCAACACGCCTCAGGCTCGCAATGCACCACGGTCATTTCTGCCACCGTCGGTTGGGCGTAATCGAAGTGAAGGTCCTGGATGACGATGTCCTTGCTGCCGTCGATCAGCAGCATTGTCTGCTTGCCGTGGAACATGAACAGAGACCCGTTCCCCTTAATGGTCAACTGCTTTTGTCCTTTCAGCAGCATCCCAATTGTTTTCGTAATATCGAAATGCTCCTCTTCACTTGCGGTATTGGTGACATGATAAGGAGCCCGAATCGCCGATTGCGGATAAAAATGATACCGGCCCAAAGGCACCTCCAGCACAACAGGCCCTTCTGTTTGCATAGCGACTTCCAGCGCCATCTGCATCGCGGGCTGCGTATCCTCTTGCGTATCCGGCCGAGCCCCATAATCACTTAAGGAGATCACAATCACAGGTAGGTTCATCCTCCTCGGGCACCTCCATTCGGAGCGTATCCCACATGTGTTCAGAAGCTAGTCCTGGCGTTATCCTATCTTCGCTCAACATACCACATCTGCTCCTCTCCATCTATCACTGTTTTGGAAGAATAATGCCGGAAAATGTCCCTTTTGGGGGCTGATAAAAAAGGAATGCCGGCCCAAAGGCCGGCTTCCTTGATTCAAGCCGCGATCATGCGACCAGAGAGGATCTAATTATTTCGCCAATTGATCATAAGCCTTCTGCAGGATCTCCAGGTAACGATCCAGCTTCAGATCCTTCAGCCCTTTCACATAAGCGTCCCAATCCTTGTTCAGATCCTTGTTGCCCGTAATGAACTGCAGTTGGCTCTGCTCAATATAATTTTTCAGGTTCGTTTGCAGCATGCTGGCTTCGTCAATTTCGCTCGGATCGATCCAGATCGCCCAGATAGGGAAAATCTCACTCGGCTCATGCCCCTGATAGAGGAGCGTAGCGTTGTACAATCTGCGTTCATAGCCGTCCGAAGCATAAATATCTTCACCTTGAACCCAAGTGTCGCGGTACTCCTTCGGCATATAGAAATGCCCCATGCCGCTCCAGCCTGCATTACGCGGTGCGTCGCCTTCCTTCATCGGGATTTGCTTGACCATCGGCGTTGCATTTTCGCCCAGCGCTTTATCCCCAGGCTCCGGATCGGTCCAGTCGATGCCCTTCAAGCCGCTGGCGGCATTCGTTTGGCCTTCCGGCGTGTACATGTAGTCAATCGCTTTAATCAAAGCGATTTGCGCTTCCTCGCTGGCTTTATTCGTAATGACGAATTTCGCCCCAGAGGTGACGCCGCCGTTATCATGCGTCGCATACGAAACCCCATTTGGCCCGCTCAAAGGCGCCAGCGGGTTATAATGGGCGGAACGCGAGTTGCCCGGATCGATGTTGATGAAGATCGCAGGATGCATGCCTGCCCCGGCACCGAGAATTTCCGCATCTGCGTTTTCCCCGATTTTCTTGTAGGCTTCCGCGTTTTGCGTAAAGGCCCCCGGGTCAATCAACCCTTCATCATACAGCGATTTGATATAAGCCAAACCTTCTCTCCATTCCGGCTTGATCGCTGCCGAGACGACCTTCCCATTCTCCAGATTTAAGTAGTTGCGGTCGTCGTCATATACGAAGGCATTCATCAGATACGGCACGATACGTACGCCAAAGTCTTCAATGGAACCGCTGAGCGGCACTTCGTCGGCTTTGCCGTTACCGTTTGGATCTTGAGTTTTGAACGCCTGCAGCATCGCTTTGAACTCTTCCGTTGTTTTAGGCTCTTCCAGATTCAGCTTCTTCAGCCACTCGGTATTCACCCACATTTTGTTCGGATAAGAGCAGTGGAAGCACTCCGTGTAAGCGCCAAGCCCGTAAATATTACCGTCCGGAGCTGTGTACAGCGCTTTCATTTCCGGCGTTTCTTCCATGGCCTTTTTAATGTTAGGGGCATATTTATCGATCAGGTCGTTCAGCGGAATCAACACCCCTTGCTGGCCGTATTTAAGTACATCCGCTTGAGAGAACTCATCGATATATGCCGTCAACAGGTAAGCCTCCGGGTAATCGCCGCTCGCCAATGAAATTTGGCGTTTCTCCTTCGCGCCGTCAGACGGGTTAATCTGCCAATTAAATTTAATGTTAAACTTCTCTTCCAAAAACTTCGTAAACTTGTTGGTCGGAATGTCGATGCCCGATTCCTGAACAGCGAACACGCTGATTTCCACCGGTTTCGAGGATTCGGCGCCGCCGCCGGACGAGCCGTTGCCTTGGGCGCTGTTCGAGCTCTCTGTATTTTTCCCCGAACAGCCGCTGAGGACCAGCGTAACCGCTAGAACCAGCATGAACATACTAAGCAGGGTTTTTTTCAAATTTGATCGCTCCCTTTTTGTATAGATGTCATTCGTTTCCCTTCTGCAACTCTCATGGTGCCAATCGAGAGCATCACCTCCTTCTATCATGAAGTCCGCCGCCTTTTGGCGCAACCGCTACTTTATGGAGGAGCAGGAATCAGCCTTTCACTGAACCAACCAACATCCCTTGAACAAAATAGCGCTGCACAAACGGATAAATGATCAGCACCGGCAGCGTGGCCACCACAATTAACGAGTACTTCAGCAATTCAGCCAACTGCTGCTTCTCGACCATGGCGATCGCATCCATGTTGCTGCCGCTGTTGTTCTGGATAATGATGCTTCGCAAGATCAGCTGCAGTGGGAACAGATCCGCCGACTTCAAGTAAATCAATGCATCGAAATAAGCGTTCCACTGCCCAACTGCATACATCAGCACGAGTACGGCAATGATGGGTTTCGACAACGGCAGCACTACGCTCCAGATGAACCTCAGATCGCTGCAGCCGTCGATTTCGCTTGCTTCCAGCAGCTCCTCGGGAATCGAGGTCTGGAAGAAGGAGCGGGCGATGATCACCTGCCAGACCCAGATCGCATTGGGGATCAGAAGGGCCCAGCGCGTATCGATTAGATCCAGCCCCTTCACCACCATATAAGTCGGAATCAAGCCCCCGCTAAAAATCATCGTGAAGGTAATAAACATCATTAACGCGTTTCGTCCGAAGAACGAACGGCGTGACAGCGGATAGGCAATCATGATGGTCAACGTGACACTGATCAGGGTTCCGGCGGTTGTATAAAAGATCGAGTTCAGGTAGCCGGTGATCACCTCACTTCTGCGAAACAATTCTTCAAAGCCTCTAAACGACAGGTCCACCGGCCACAACCAGACCCGGCCCGACGTAACCGCCGCCGGAGAGCTGATGGAGCTGCTGATGATATAGATGAGCGGATAAAGCACAATGATGACGAGCAGGGTCAGGATCACGTAGATGAAGCCAAGAAATATCCGGTCTCCTGTTGATTCTTTGATTCTTCGCTTTGGGGTTGCTATAGCTGCCATATCCTAACTCCTTTCCTACCAGATGCTGCTCTTCGTCAGCCGCTTGGCCAATCCGTTAACAGTCAGCAGCAGAACGAGATTGATGATGGAATTAAACAAACCAACCGCAGTGGCGAAGCTGTAGTTCGCATTCAGCAGGCCGATCCGATAAACGTAGGTTGCGATAATTTCGGAATTCACCAGGTTTAGCGGATTTTGCAGCAGGTACACCTTCTCGAAGCCGAGCGCCATGACGTTGCCGACGTTCAGAATCAGGATGATAACGATGGTTGGTACGATACCTGGCAAATCGACGTGGCGAATTTTTTGAAACCGCGAAGCGCCGTCCACCTTCGCCGCTTCATATAAGGTTGGATCAACTCCCGCCAAAGCAGCCAGATAGATCACGGCGTTATAACCGGCGGTCTGCCAAATGTCCGACCAGACGTAAATTGAGCGGAACATCCCCGGTTCCCCCAGGAAATTGATGGACTCAAACCCGAAGTAATTGAGAGCGACATTGGCAAAGCCGAGCCGAGGGGCAAGAAACAGCATAATAATCGACACCATAACCACCGTCGAAATGAAATACGGTGCAAAGGAAACGAGCTGCACGAATTTCTTGAAGCGGCCGGCGCGAATTTCATTGATCATTAACGCCAAAATGATCGGAATCGGAAATCCGGCAAGAATGAGATACCCGCTGAGAAAAATTGTGTTCTTCACCAACGTCCAAAACTGCGGATTTTCAAAGAACAGCTGGAAATGCTTGAACCCTACCCACGGACTTCCCCAGATCCCTTTGATCACGTTGTAGTCCTTAAACGCCAGCACCGCATTCAGCATCGGGTAATATTTGAAAATTAGAAAAAACAAAATGGGAGGAATGACCAGCAGATGCAGCTGCCAGTGCTTCTTGATATTTCTGCGTGCGGTCCCCCAGTAGCTGGCCTTGCGCTTGGCGTCCGGGACGTAATCCGGTTTGAAAGCAAGTTGTTTTTCCAGAACAATTCCTCCTATACGTTTGGTAAGCGCCTTGATGGATATGATAGCGTTTTCTCGTTGAGTCGATCATAGGGCATGTTTGGCGGCATTGAACAGGTACACTTCCGTCTTTTGGCGTACAGTTCTCCCGTTTTTGAGGGAACATTCTTCGGTACGGGAGCCATGATTCCGCAAATAAAAAACAGCGACCGCCCCCTTCCCATTGGAAGGTACAGTCGCTGTGAAAGCCGGGATGAATCGTGAGGCCGCTTGGGATCAGTCCTGAAAGGACTGCCTGTAAGCGCTAGGGGAAACTCCCGTTAATCGTTTAAAAGCCCGCCGGAATGAGTGGGAACTGTTATACCCCACCCGGGCGGCAATTTCATCAACGGTATAGTTGCTCTCCTTCAGCAACAATGCGGCCTGATCCATCCGCACTTTAATCAGATGATCGGAATAATTCACTCCGGTCACTTCTTTAAACAGCTGGGAGATGTATTTCTCCGGTCGCTCCACGTGCTCTGCAACCCGATATAACGTCAGATCGGGATCGCAATAGGCTTCTGCTGTATACTCATAGATCTGTTTGATCAGTTGGGCGTGCGAATCCTTCTTTTTATTGGCGATAAAGCTGCACAACTCCTGCATGATCCCATGGATCTCCTGCTGAATCGTCTCCAGCGGGACCGTAGGGCTGATGTCCATGATTCGCTGCTTCACGCTCTCGAACAGCGGGGATTCCAGGAAGATCTTCTGATCCAGCAGCTTAAGGAATGTCCCCTTGATTTCCCCGACGAGTTGGTTTTTCATTTCCACCGACAGCTCGCGTTGCTCTAAATTCTGCGCGATGATCGCATCGATAATCTTCTGGGCTTCTTCCAACTCCCCAGCGCGGATCGTGCTGATCAGGCGGTGCTCCGTATCAAGCGGATAGTAGTACGTTGTGTTTGTACTTTGCGTTTCATGGCTCCACAGAATGCCTTTCCTGTTTAGATATACCGCATATTCCAGCGCCTGCTTCGCCTGGTCGAAGGATTGGCCAACCTCCGTGACGCTGGCGAAGGCTTCGCCAGATCCGGCTTGTATCGAGATTTTATACTCAGCGAACACATGCTGGACCAGCTCCTCCATCAGCGTAGTAATCCGCTCTTCCTCCGCCGGTCCTGGCAGGCGATCTGCCTCGCAGAAGAACAACAGTACGATTTTGTCCGACCCCAAATCGGTCATCGGCATCGGCCCTGCAAGCTCGGTGATCGTTTGCTTCATCAATAGCCTTGCGGCATTCAGCTCATTTAGAACCTCAACGGTATCCATGCCAGCGTATCCGTTGATCTGCAGTATCCCCACATAGCCTTCGCCTTGCCGAAGCGGGATGTCAGCCTGAGCCGCCGCAGAGACGATCTCTTCCCGCGATTCGAATTCCCCGGCAATCAGCCGCTTCAGGAAAGCGTCACGCACCAGCGGAAGCTGGCGGTGCAGCTCCGTCTCCAGCAGCTTGTTCTTCGTAATCATGCCGGCGATGTTCCCGCTTAGGAAGTCGAACTCGTTACGTCCTGTATCGTCATCCTTGCCAAACTGCTCCTTCATCACGCCGATCAAGCGATTAATTGGAAGACTGTTGCGGTAAGCCAGGAACAAGCCCACCAGCAATCCGATCAACATTGCGCCGCCGGTAATCATCCAGGAGATCCGTTTGATCTGGTTAGGTTTCTCCATTAGCGTGCTGCGAGGGATGCCGGCTTGGTACACCCAGCCGTTCTTATCCGATCGTGTGGTGATCACGAGATCATCACCATAAAATTGACTCGTCTTGTTCTCATCAAACTTCGGATCCGCGTGCAGCTTGGCGATATCCGGCACCTTTTCACCCTGAAGGAAGATCGTATTGCCCTTGGCGTCGTAGATATGAACCCACCCGCCGCTCTGCTCCGTTAAGCCGGATAACAGCCCGGTCATCGTCTTCTGGTCGATCAGAACGACCACAATCGCCGGGGACGTATCGTTAAAGCTGTCCAGCGGCAGCGACTGCATGTAGGTGATCACAGAAGTTTTCATATCGCGTTGGATGAACGGGGTCAGCGGCTTGATTTCGCTGCGGTGAGTTTTGCCCAACACCTGCTGCTCCCATTCCTCAAACGATAGATTGTCGTAATGAAAATATTCATAAAAATGCTCTGGCCGGTAGGACGACCCGGAGGTGATAATCAAATTATAATTCGCCAGATAGATGAAATAATTTTGCAAAAAATCGTTGGTTTGCCCAAACGTCAGCACGTTGCGCATCGCCTTCCAGATGCCGTACACATCCCCCTCCGTACCTCGGTCGTTCATTAAGGCGTTAATCTCCTGGCTGATCGCCAGCTGCCGAGTCATCCCCTCCACTTCCGCCATCCGGTGCTCGAGCAGCTCTTGGCTCTTCTCCAGCTGGATGACACTGTTCTCAATCGAGATCGACTCTGTTACCGAAATGGAAGTCCGGTACGAGATGTACCCGCCGATGCAGGGAATGAGCAGAATGGCAACATACGAAATCAGAAAGCTGCGGAAAACCCGGGAATGCCGAAGCATGGGATGACCCCCCATCTTTTTTGGTAGCGCTCTCATATAACGGCCGAGCCGTCCGCTTTTTTCGTTTCATCATTATATCTACTGCGTATTTCACTGTCCAGCGGCATGGAGCGCCCCTTCTATCCCAGCATATCGAGGTTCACCTCGATTGGATAGGGTACTCCTGGGTCGCCTAGCGTACATTTTTCCTTCTCTGTCCCCGTAAAAACCGCATCGTGGCGCGGGTTTGCAATACTCTGCGGTTGTCCGTAACAAGAGCAGCCCAAGCCCTCTCTAGAGCCGGGCTGCATGAACTATCGTTCACATGAGGCTGAGTTCAACCTCATTCATGAAGCTTCTCAACAAAGCCTTATACTCATCCGAATCTTCCAAATAACCGTAATGGGCACTATTTTCAAACACATGAAATTGCGAATGGGGTACAAGCGATTGATAATACTGAGTCGATTCGGGGGTAGCCTCATCATAGCGCCCGCAGACAAACAATGCAGGAATCGCAATCTGATCCAACTCCGAAGTACAATCAAAGGTTTTCAAATTCCCTGTCGGACAGAACTCGGAAGGTCCCCACATCGTCAGATATACTTCGGAATTGGATTTTGCCCGATTCTGAATGACTACTTCCGGAAGAGGATCAATCCGGATTAAGTGCCTCTTGTAATATTCCTCTACCGCATTTCGGTACTCCTCAGAGTCGGTGGTCCCTCGTTCTTCATTGCGAACAATCGCCTCACGGACTTCTTGAGGCAGCTTGGAGATCAGAACATCTGCATCCCGTTTCCAGCGTTCCGCACTTAAGCATGGACTGGAAAAGGTAATGCTTCGCACGCCCTTCGGCTTCCGTTTTATTAAATAAGTGGCAGCCAGCATCGTTCCCCACGAATGCCCCAGAAGGTGAATTTCATCCAGATTTAATGCTTGTCTCACACATTCCAGCTCTTCAACAAACCGATCGAGCTGCCAGAGTGAAGGATCACCTGGCCGCTCCGAGTTCCCCGAGCCCAGCTGATCATAGAAAATAACCGGCCGCTCATCCGCCAGATCTTGAAGACCGGCTTTCAAGGAATGATGTGTCCCTCCAGGACCCCCATGCAATACAACCAGCGGTGTCTTGGAGCCGGTTCCTACTCGAACGAACCAGACTTTCCCCCCGGGAACATCAATATATCCTTCCTGTTCTGTTAGTTCCTCCATGTGTTCTCCGCCTTTCCCTAAATATGAGAATTATAATACTCCATCCTTCCCTCCCAGAGCAAAAGATCTTAAGTCAAGATGGTAAGCTTTACGCTCCTGCAACAAATAAAAAAATGAGAATTTGAAATAAATTGTGAATTAACAACAGGAATGGGATCTCTTATAATAAACGAAACGGTTTGGGAGAGTTGGTTATGCGAATGAACTGGTATTACCGTACGATTCTTTCCTATGCTCCGATCTTCTTCGTGATCATTTCTTCCATGATCTTCGTGATTTTCTTAGCCCTCAACAATGCTTCCGAGCGAAAATACTTGGAAACCAACAAAGCGATCCTCGATCGGATCGTCTTTCACGCGGATGCGAATCTCATGCTGATCGAGCGCAATGTCGTCAGTAAGCTGCTCATGGACAGCGAGATTCAGGACTACTTCGCCAACACCTCGCAAGATGCATTAGATGACTTCTTACTGCAGAAAAAGCTGATTGACCTAAGCTTAACTTTGCCTTTTGCCAACACCATTTACATTTACAATGAAGCCGAGCAACGAATTATTTCGGATTTGGGGTCCTATTCGCTCCGTTCATTTGGGGATGCAGACTTTCTGGCAGCCAACTACGGCAGAAAGGAAGCGGCAGGATGGTTAAATCCACGCTCATTCGCTTACTCGCCGCATGAGGAGGAAGCCCAGCAGGTAGTCTCCCTGGTGAAATTTGTATATACCGGAGACGATATGCGCGGAGCACTGGTGGTCAACGTATATCAGCGCTCTTTTATGGAATACCTTAATTCCTTTGGTGAAAGCGATTACAATCGAGTGCGACTAATTGATGCTGCTTCGTCATCCCCGGATCAAGTGACGGCCATGAACCCGATTCAAGTTCAATCGGATTATACCGGCTGGACCTATGTGTCAGAGGGGGTTCATGATCAGGGCTACAACTGGTTGTCCCTCTTCTCCAACGCGTGGATGGTCATTTGGATCATCTTGATCTTGCTGGCGCTGATCGGATTTACTATCATCACTCACATTCATTACAAACCGATCCAATCGATCACGGAAAAGGTCAGCCAATTCTCGAACCGAAAAAGTGAGGAGCTGGGCATTAAAGGGGCAAACAATGAGTTCACCTTCATCGAAATGGCGCTGGACCATCTCTTGAAGCGATCGCTGGATTACGAGAACCTGCACAAGGAAGACAGCTTGTTGCGGCAACAACGATTGTTTCATGATCTGTTAGCGGGTCATCTCGTGTTAACGGATGAAGAATTCCAGCAGCGACTGACCGAGTTTAATTTGTCTGCTCCCTATGACCGGTTAGGCGTGATGGTAGCCGAACTGGACCGATATGCCGAGTTTACAGATAGGTACAAGGTCAAAGACCAGAACTTGCTGAAGTTCATTGTTGAAAGCGCATTCCGCGATCTAGGCCAAAGCCATCATGTCTTCGTCTGGCATGCCTGGATGGAGCCGCATCGCATCGCCTTTGTCGTACATCACACCGCCGATTCACACAGCACCCAAGTGACCATCACCTATGCAGAGGAATTTAAAAAATGGATTCATCAGCATCTGGAGCTGACGCTCACGATCGGCATCGGGGCCGATTCAACCTCGATTGAGACCCTCGCCGATTCCTATCGGAACGCGGTGGAGAATGTGGAGCTGAAGACGGTACTAGGTATTCATTCCATCATCGATAATCGGCGAAGCGCAGGCATTCTAAATCTGGACCGATATGCGTATCTACAAGCATTGGATTATGCCGCCCAGTCCTTCCGTATGAATGATAGCGAATGGCGGGCGAAACTAACCCAAGTCTTGGGCGAACTCAGTAAAATGCAATTCCGCAAGCGGGATATGGCGGAGTTCGCTCAGGCGTTCCTTAAACGGATGGACCAGGTCGTATTGGCCATGTCCCCCCCTATCCAATCGCGCTGGAAAAGCGACTATCAAGGGCGGTTCGCTAATCTAGCTGAAACGGCGGAGACGCTGGCAGAATTTCAAGAACAGTTCATGAGCCTCATGAATCAGTTCGAAGCCTGCGTGGAGGAAGACCGGCAAGCCCGCAGACATCATAGCTTGGCGATGCAGGCCAAGCATTACATCGATGCGCATTTCGCCGACCCCGGCCTCTCCCTGGTTCAAGTCAGCGACTATTTGAACCTGCAGCCCAGCACCTTAAGTGTGATTTTCAAGGAGGAAATTGGGGAGAAATTTGTGGACTATGTCTTGAAGGTCCGGATGCAGCAAGCGAAGCAGCTCCTGTTGGAAACGGAGGACTCGATCCAGTCGGTGGCGATCAACAGCGGTTACCAGAACGTGAATTCCTTTTACCGCGCATTCAAGAAATTTCAGGACATTCCGCCAGGAGAGTACCGCAATATGCACCGTGCAACGTAAAAGACATAAAAACTGTGTTCCCAACGAGGAAGGAGGGTTCGCCATGCCCCTGTTGAGGTTGTGGTTATCAAAGCTGGCGCTCATCGTTATCCTGGGCGTCCTGTCGGGCTGCAGCGGATTTGGGGATCCGAATCGGCTGGGTTGGGCTGCCAGCCCTCTCCCAAACTTGGAATCAGACGAATTCACAGCCAATCATGATAGCTGGACAACGCTTCGTATTGAACTGTTTGAACGGAGCAATAAACCGATCGGCGCCCCCACGATTACTGATAATCTGATGACGCAGTACATTCAGGAGCATTTCGGAAATCCAGAACGGATTAAGATCGAATTTGTCACCATCCCTCGGGCGGAGGAGGTCCGGCGGCTGCAGGTGTTAATGGCCGCTAATCAAGCGCCGGATATCGTGTTCACCTATGATCTGCCGACCGTCTACAATTTCTACACCCAAGGGAAATTGACCGATTTATCGCCTCTGCTGGACCAGTACGGATCCAGGTTGAAGGAGCTCCTCGGGGAAGAGATTTTGAGTTATGGACGTATACAAGGAACACAGTTTGCGATTCCTGCAAAGCGGGTGCTGACGGCCCGAACCACGACCTTTATCCGTGAGGATTGGCTCCGCGAAGCTGGACTCTCCCTGCCGGAAACGACAGAGCAGTTTTACCGGGCGCTCCAAGTGTTTAAAAAGAATCGGTTGCAGAAGACCGGAGAGGTCATCTATCCTTTCGGTCAAATCGATTATTACCATACCGCCCCGCTGCAGTACTCATTTTGGGATTGGGGCCAGATCACCGAGGAGGACTTATACGCTGAGCCGGGTTGGACGATGCCCGGGAACAAGGAGGCGTTCCGATTCCTGAACCGTCTGTATCACGAGGGGTTGATTCATCCCGAATTCCATTTGGACCGGTTCGCCCAACAATTTCAGAAAGACCTGGTGAACGGTCGCGTTGGAGCCGCATCCCCCAATACAAATGAGCCTGTTTATATGGGATATCTGGCTGAACTGTTAAAGAACGACCCCAATGCCATCCTAACGCCAATCGATCCCTTCACCAGCGCCAGCGGCAAGAAGACGAAGCCGATACTGGAAGATACGGGTATGTACATCATGGTTCCAAAAACGAGCAAAAACGCCGAAGCAGCGATGAAATATTTAAATTGGATGGCGCAGCCGGAGAACATTATTACACTGCAGAACGGCGTGGAAGGCGTGACCTACCGGATGGAAGACGGCGTGCCGGTGACGCTGGAGAACGAGGATGCCAACCGTTTGTTATTTAACTATTTTGACTACTGCATCATTTTAAATGGGAAATATGTCAGCAGCCAGGACGAACGCTTAAATCTGAAAGCCAATGCGAACAACAAACGCTTTGAAGAGTTTACGCGCAAGAGCGTGGAATACGGGATGAATGACGGGATCGAAACCCCGCGCATTCATGCGATTTTGCCTTCCGAAATTCGGTATGCCGCTGCTTTAAATGAGAAGAACGATGAGATTTTCGTGAAGGTCATTACCGCTTCTCCGGAAGCATTTGATGCCGTATACGACGAGGAGGTTGCGGAGTATTTATCTATCGGCGGACAGCAGGTTCGTGAAGAGAAGCATCTGGCTTATCAGAAGCACAACGGCGGAGCACCGTAAGCCGCCCCCTTATGAATTGAGAGCAATTAAGTCATCCCAGAGAGGGTTCTTCCCTTTCTGGGATGATTTTTTTGCCGATCCACCTCCTTCCAGCCCCCGATATTAATTAAAGTTAGTCATATAAAAAAGGTGAAACCCCCCGCAAGAAAAAGAGAAGAAGCCCCCAAAAAAGGAGAATTTCCCCCCGCTTACCCCTGTTGTATAGTAAGCAGCAACCAAGCCATGAATTTACCACCCGAAAGGAGGATGCCGATGCAAACGGAAGTCAGGCAGGCCCGTGCCCCGCTCCCCGTCAAACGGCGGAACAGCATGGCTGCCTTCCAACGGCAATGGCCACTGTATCTGCTCATGCTATTGCCGATGACATTCTTTATCGTATTTAAGTACATTCCAATGGCGGGCGTCGTGGTTGCTTTCAAGGACTACAACATTTTTCAAGGGATCTGGGCCAGTGAGTGGGTCGGATGGGACGTCTTTCGCGAGATCTTTGCGATGCCGCAATTCTACAAGGCGCTGCGTAACACGTTGATGCTTAACGTCTTCTCTCTGCTAACGTTCCCGGTTCCCATCATCCTGGCGATTATGCTGAACGAGCTGCGGGTTCATTGGTACAAACGCGTCAGCCAAACCTTGCTGTATTTGCCCCACTTCATCTCCTGGGTCATTGTCGGCGGGATGGTGCTTCAATTACTCGCAACCAATACGGGCAGCGTCAACGAGTTCATCAAGAGCCTCGGCGGCCGACCGATCCCATTCCTCGAGGACACGGTACTGTGGATTTTAACCTACACGGGAGCCGGGGTTTGGCACTATGCAGGCTGGGGAACGATCCTTTATTTGGCAGCGCTTACAAGCATCAATAAGGAGCTTTATGAAGCTGCCGAGGTCGATGGAGCCAGCCGGCTGAGACGAATCTGGCATATTACGCTCCCCGGGATTAAGCCTACGATCGTAGTGCTGTTTATTATCCAGATCGGCCATATGGCGGATATCGGCTTCGAGCAGCCGTATGCCCTGCAGAACGGCTACGTCATGGATGTCGCTCAGGTGATCAGCACCTATGTGTACACGGTGGGCATTCAATCGGCTCAATTTGCGCTGGCGACCGCCGTGGGATTGTTCCAGTCGGTCATCGGGCTGATTCTGCTGCTCACGGCCGAACTCATATCCCGAAAAGTAAACCAGCAAGGCATCTTCTAGTCAAGGAGGGAGCGAAGCGTGATCCGGAATCCGGTTGATAAAGTGATCGATACGTTCGTCATCGTGGTCATCGGTTTATTTGCCTTGTTTTGCGTCGTGCCGATGATCCATATCTTTGCCTTATCCTTCAGCGGCAACCGGGCCATTATGTCCGGGGAGGTGTTCCTGTGGCCGGTCGACTGGAACTTCCATTCCTATTCCGCCGTATTCGGGGACATCTCCATGATGCGGTCCCTGTTGCTGACGGTGATTCTGGTCGTCGTCTATACGGCGGTCGCTTTGGTGATGACCATTATGGCCGCGTATGCGTTAAGCCGCAGAAACTTCAGTGGCCGGAACGTGATGTTTGGGCTCATCATCGTCACAATGTTTTTTAACCCGGGGATTATCCCCAATTACTTGCTGATCAAAGAGCTGGGCCTGCTCAATTCGCCGCTGTCGCTCATTTTGCCCCTGATGATTAATGCGTTCCTGCTGATCATTATGAGAACTTCCTTCTCCGGCGTTCCTCATGAGCTGGAGGATTCAGCCTGGATGGATGGCTGCGGCCATTTCCGCTTTCTGCTCCAGGTCGTGCTGCCGCTTCAGCTGCCGATCCTTGCGACCATCGGACTTTATTCCGCGGTGGACCGTTGGAACATGTTTCAGGACGCTCTGTTTTACATCAATGATAAAAATTTGTACCCGCTCCAGCTCAAGCTTTATCAAATGGTCATCAACAGCCAAGTTAACGATGCCACGGCGCAGGAAGGCTTTAATGCCGCGACGCCGATTCCTCAAGGCATTCAGTCAGCCAGCATTATGTTTGCTACCGTGCCAATCTTGCTGGTCTACCCTTGGCTGCAGAAATACTTCATTTCCGGCATGTTGCAGGGGGCCATTAAAGGATAGGTCCCTGCCCCCTGCTTGGCAGGAAGCAGCCCGATGTGGATAGCTGCTCTTCGGCCTCCAAGCCGAAGGTCACTATATTTAAACCAATTCAAAAGGGAGGCAACACCATGCGCAAACCATTTCGCTCCTCGATGTTCGCCTTAGTGGCGCTGGTCATGGCCGCAAGCTTCGCTTTGGCAGGCTGCGGCGGAGGAAGCAACAGCTCATCCAGCGGAAACGGAAAGGACAGCGGCGGGAATTCCGCAACGACGAACAGTTCCCAGGAATCCGCACCGAAGGGAGAACGCATTACCTTAAAGGTGGAGCTGTTTGACCGCAACAATACGCCGGCTGGGGAACCGCCCATTACGGATAACTTCATGACCCAGTACATCCAGAAGAGCTTTGGCGACCCGAACAACATCGACGTTGAATTCGTGACGGTGCCGCGTGCCGAAGAGGTTGATAAGCTGAACGTTCTCATGGCCTCAGGCTCCGCTCCGGACATTGTATTCACGTACAGCAAGCCTACCGTGCAAAACTACGTGAAAAGCGGAGGCCTAACTGACCTGGGACCACTCATCGATCAATATGGCCCCAACTTAAAGAAGGTGCTGGAGCCTTCCCTTCCCTACGGCGTATTTGAAGGGAAGCAATATGTCATTCCGGCACTGCGCGTAATTCAAGCTCAAAGCACGACGTTCATTCGCAAGGACTGGCTCGATGAACTCAACCTTCCGCTCCCGCAAACGACGGAGGAATTTGTGAATGCCATGCGCGCCTTTAAAGAGAAGGATCCCGGCAAGACGGGCGGCAAGGTCATCCCTTACAGCTACATCGACGTGTTCCACATGATGCCTCTCGTCAACTCCTTCTGGAAATGGGATGAAATCACGGATCGAGATTTGTACGCGGTACCGAGATGGCTGCAACCGGGGAGCAAAGACGGTTACCGACTGCTGAACCAAATGTATAATGAAGGGCTGATTGATCCGGACTTCGCACTTAGCGACGACTTCAGCCAAGCTTTTGCCCAACAGGTCGTAAACAGCATTGCCGGGGCCGGTACGCCGAACACCAATGAGCCGGTTTATAACGGGTACTATGCCAACTTGAAAGCGAACAATCCGGACGCGGTACTGGAGGCGATCGATCCGTTCTCGACTCCGGACGGGAAGCATCCGAAGCCAGTGTATGAACCGATTGGCGCGTACATCATGGTTCCGAAGACAAGTAAAAACGCAGAGGCGGCTGTGAAATATTTGAACTGGATGGCCGACCCAAGCAACATTCTCGTGCTGCAAAACGGGGAGGAAGGCGTCTCGTACGAAATGAGCGAAGACGGGTTGCCTTTGCTGTTGAATACGCCGGAAGCTCAAAACCTGCTGTACAACTATTACGATTACTGCATCATCCTGAACGGCAAATACATTTCTACCGAAGATCCTAACAAGAACATTGCCGCCAACGCCTTCGATCCTGACTTCAAAGATTTCACCGTCAAGAGTATCCAAGTCGGAACGAATGACGGATATACCCTGCCTCGTGTAGACATCGCGGTGGATGCTGAGATTAAATATGCCAAAATTCTAGAGGATTTCGAAAAAGAAATGCTCGCGAAGATCGTCACGGCCAAACCTGATCAATTCGACAAGGTCTATGACCAGAAGGTCGAGGAATACATGGCCATGGGCGGTAAAGCCGTCATGGAAGGAAAACAAGCGGCTTACGACGAGTTCTACAAGAAGTAATAGATACGGAATCGGGCCTTTCGGAGAGTTCTCGGAAAGGCCCGATTCCCATCCATGCTAGGGAGGGAACCCAAATGATTCATGTAGCCGTGATTGGGGCTGGTGCGATATCCCCGGCCCATATTCAAGCGTATTTACAGTTTCCGCAGCAGTGCCGGATCGTGGCGATCTGCGATATTTATCCAGAGAAGGCGCAGCAAAGGGCAAATGAATTTCAGTTGGATGTAGACATCTATGCCAACTATTCCGAATTGCTCCAGCGCAGCGACATCGACCTGGTCTCCGTATGCACCCCGCCGTATACTCACGCGGAGACAGCGATCGCCTTTTTGAATGCGGGCAAGCATGTGATTGTGGAGAAGCCGATGGCTTCTTCACTGGAGGAATGTGATCGGATGAACGAAGCCGCAGAACAGAGCGGAAAGATATTATCCGTCGTCGCACAGAACCGATTCACAACCCCTATGATGAAGCTGAAAAAGGTGTTGGACACGAAGCTGATGGGGCCGATCGTACACGCGCAAGTCGACTCTTATTGGTGGAGAGGCCACTGTTACTATGATCTGTGGTGGAGAGGTACCTGGGAGAAGGAAGGCGGCGGCTGCACGCTGAATCATGCAGTGCATCATATCGATATTTTTCAATGGATGAACGGTATGCCGGCGGAGATCACTGCCGTGATGAGCAACACCTCCCATGATAACGCCGAGGTGGAGGACATCTCGATCGCCATCGCCCGCTACGATAATGGGGCCCTGGCTCAGCTCACCAGCTCCGTCGTGCATCACGGGCAGGAGCAGCAGTTGATTTTCCAGGGGAAGCATGCGCGGGTATCTGCACCGTGGAAAGTAGCTGCTTCGCTATCGAAGCCCAATGGATTCCCTGAGCCGGATGTAGAACTGGAGGCGAAAATACAGCAGGCTTACGACGAGCAACCGGAGCTGACGCATGAAGGTCACCGCGGCCAAATTCAAGACGTGCTGAATGCGATTGAACATGGGACGCCCGTCCTGGTCGACGGCATACAAGGCCGCAGGACGCTGGAGCTGATTACGGCGATATATCAATCCGCGAGTACCGGCCAAGCAGTGAAGCTGCCGCTGGGTCCGGATAGTCCCTTTTATACACGGCAAGGGATCTTGCAGAACGCAACTTATTTTTACGAGAAAAAGACCAGCATCGAGAATTTTAGCGAGAATACGATCACCTCAGGGGGCAACAGCTAATTCACGAAAGGGGCAGTCGCCATGACGAAGAAGCAAGATGGCATGAACTATGCGCCGAAAGGAAAGCCCAATCCGGTCGTTGGCGCAGGCGATTTCCGCTTTGCGGCGATCGGATTGGATCATGGGCATATCTACGGAATGTGCAACGGGTTGATCGAGGCCGGGGCGGAGCTCACGGCGGTGTATGACCCGGACCCGGAGAAGGTGAAGCGGTTCATTGATACGTTTCCGCAAGCGAAGGCGGCGGCGTCCGAGGAGGAGATTTGGGCAGATCCGGGGATCCGGCTGATCGCTGCGGCCTGCATTCCTTCAGAACGATGCGCCCTCGGGCTCCGGGCGATGGAGCATGGCAAGCATTACTTTGCGGATAAACCAGCGTTTACGACGTTGGAGCAGGTCGAACAAGCGCGACGAAAAACGGAAGAGACCGGGCTCAAATGGGGGATTTATTATGGGGAACGCCTCCATGTAGAGAGCGCAGTATTTGCCGGCCAACTGATCGAGGAAGGCGCCATTGGTCGGGTTGTCCAGGTCATCGGCACTGGGCCGCATCGGGCCAATCCGCAGGCAAGGCCGGAATGGTTCTTTGACCCCGATTGTTACGGTGGGATTTTATGTGATATTGGGTCGCACCAGATCGAGCAATTTCTGTATTACGCAGGCGCAAAGGATGCGAAGGTACTCCACAGCAAAGTAGGCAATTACAAGTTCAAGGAATATCCTCGGTTTGAGGATTTTGGCGATGCGACGCTGCTCGCTGATAACGGGGCGACCTTCTACTTCCGGGTGGATTGGCTGACTCCCGACGGTTTGGGGACATGGGGCGACGGCCGGACCCTCATCTTGGGGACGGACGGCTACATCGAAATTCGCAAATACATCGACATCGCCCGGGAAGCCTCCGGCAATCATCTCTATTTAGTGAATCATGAAGGCGAATTCCATTATGACTGCTCCGGGAAAGTGGGTTACCCTTATTTCGGCGCTTTTATTTTGGATATCCTCAACGGAACGGAAAACGCCATGACCCAAGAGCATGCCTTTAAAGCTGCGGCTTTGTGTATCGAGGCGCAGAAGCAAGCGATTCGGATTGAAACAAATTAGAAAAATGAAGGGGCTGACCCACTCGTCATTCGCGATGACGTGGGCAGCCCCTTGGTTCGTCCATATTACTGCGGCATCGCTTTCCCATCGATACCGATCATCACGGCGTCGGTATCCGCCTTCAGTTTGCCTTCCGCCAAGTCGAGGATCGCCTTCGCCGAATCCAGTGGATCGCCGGGCGCCTGACTGCCGCCCATCGGGGTGCGTATCCAGCCTGGATGCATCGCGTACA
This sequence comes from Paenibacillus barengoltzii G22, assembly GCF_000403375.2. Classification (NCBI taxonomy): domain Bacteria; kingdom Bacillati; phylum Bacillota; class Bacilli; order Caryophanales; family Paenibacillaceae; genus Paenibacillus; species Paenibacillus barengoltzii. The sequence goes on from NZ_KE159654.1 coordinate 406,908, forward strand.
CGCCGAACCCTTGCGGCACCAGCTCCTTGCGCAGTTGAGCGGTAAAATAGTTCAACGCCGCCTTGGACAACGCATACGGATAGTCGCCGCCGTAAGCGCCGGCAAAGCATCCAGCCTCCGAGGATACGTTTAGAATAAACGGGCGGTCACTCTCTTTCAGCAGCGGCAGGAAATGCTTCACCATCTTCATCGGGCCGTACAGATTGGTGCGGAACGTATTCTCCACCGCAGCGAATTCCAATCGCTCGATCGACTGGTCCCGGGCCAGCAAGATCCCCGCGTTATTAATCAGCGCGTCCACCGTTCCCCATCTGGCAGCCATGGCTTCCTTGGCTTTGGCAATCGAATCTTCCTCGTCCACATCGAGTTCAAGCAGCGTCAACTTCCCTGATGCTCCCTCCTGCCGCTCCTTCAACGCATCTACGTTCGTTTCCAGCGAGCGCATGCCAGCCGCTACCTCATGGCCGCGCCGCAACGCTTCCCCAACGATCTCCAAGCCAAGTCCCTTTCCCGCTCCTGTTACGATCAGTTTCATCGTCCAACCTTGCCTCCTTGAGATAGTATGAATCCGTTTTCATTTCTAATTACGACCATTGCTCAACATATAACTATCTTCGTGATTATCGCCTATTTGTCATTCTCCAACAGCTCGATCCACAGCTTCAGGTCCCGCGTGGCGTCCATATAGGCATATCGTCCGCCGGTGTATTCCCCTTTTTGCAACAGCGGCATCCCGCGTCCTTCGAGCAGCTGAAGCATCCGTCCAAAACCAAGCGGGCTTCTCCACGCCCAGGAAATCCGCGTAGGCTTGCGAAACGGATTCAATATCCCTAACGACAATTCCGATTTGCGTAATCACCTTGGTGCCTAACGGTTGTTTGTCCATGTGCGGCCGCTCCTCTTCTTTTTTTCAAATGAATGATTGTGATGAGGCCATCGCTCAATGCATCCCCATCTTAGCATATTCGCGCGTATTCCGGTACAAAGCAGATCACTCGCAAAATGAAGGACACGAACCATCGGCACAAATGCCCATCTCCGCGAATATACTGCAGCAAGAACAAAGGAGGAATGGATGGAAATGCCTAGTATGTATTCACCTTACGGCGGTACGCCAAGCCAAGTAAGCCCGATGAGCCAAGAGCCGATGGGATACGATCACAAGAAACAAATGATGGAGATGTGTAAAAAATATCATCATCACCTCATGCAAATGGAAGGCACAGATGGCAGAATGTATGAAGGGATCATCGATGGAATGGATGATGACCACGTCTATCTGCTCGTTCCAGTTGGGGATATGGATGATCGCGCATTCGGGTCCCCTTATGGCGGTTATCCTTACTACGGAGGTTTTGGTTACGGATATGGCTATCCGCGCCGCTTCCGCCGCTTTATTCGCCGGCCTTACCCGTTCTTCTTCTTCAGAAGATTCTTCTTCCCGTTCTTTTTCTAAACGTAAAGCAACAAAGCCTCCTGCCAGATGCGGGAGGCTTTGTTGTTCTTAGGCTTGGTGGGAATCCGGGTGATAGGCTTCGTTCTGAGAGCCGCGGCGACGATAGACGGTGCTGCCGATCCGAGCATACACGCCGCGCAGGGAACGAATATGATCATAATTGGGATAAATGATCAAATCCATCAAGTACGCCGATCGCCGGCTGCCGGGCTTTCTTCTTCGGTTGAGTGCATCGATGATCTCGGCGGAAGAACGGATACCGATGCCATGGCCATAATAGCGGTCTTCGCCCAGTACGATGACGTTCTCCCCTTGCCATTCCGGAGTTTCGGGGTTATGGTCCGGATTTTTGAAATAGAGAATATCCCCGGGATAAGGCCCCAGTCTTAAACTTCCTTGACGAAATCCCAGATCACTGTCATACTGCCAATCGTAAAGATACAAGTTGGTAAAATACGTATTAAACGCCCGGCTGCCGATTTGATCCAGTACGGCCTTGTACATCACGATCATCATCGCCATCGAGCATTCGAAGCCATAAAGCGGACCGTTCCGGTAAATGTCGGTGATGGCATCCGACGGCGCTACTCCATTTTTTAGCCGAAACCCTCCTTCCTCCGTACGGTTCCAGTACATCTCATTGCATCGGGATTTACGGTAGACCGCAAACTGAGCCCCGCTTCCATTCAGCGCCAAGGCCGAATCCACGATCGAGTTGCGGAGCGCCAATTCGAACAGCAATTCATCTAAAGAACCGTAACGATAGGGTATCGGGCTTCGTTCTTGCGCCTGCACAATTTCCCTTTGAAGCGGAGGCAGTGTCATTTGGGCAAGTTGCCTCTTATCTTGTGGCGGCAGTAGGATCAAACCTGTTCCCCTCCTTGTCAATATTCAGGTGAATCTAGGTTAGTGTACGTGCGGATGAGGGGATTGGTGCCCGGCCGTATCGAATCTACCTGTTCCAGAAATGCCTGTTCCAGAAATGCTAATCCCATCATTTAGATAAAGGGGGTGACGCGTAGCGATGAACGACCGTCAGAAGGACATTTTACATATGCTGCTTACCGATGCCCGGCCTCACTTGGTGATCCGGGATATCGCCGTGCACTTTGGGTGCTCAGAGAAAACGATACGTAACGATCTGGACGAAATCGATCAGTATTTAGCTCAATCGTCTACTAGCCGTGTGGTCCGCAAGCCTGGATACGGGGTGACCTTGGATATTTCTGAGTCGGACAAGGCTCAACTCACCGCAGAACTGCTCCGATCAAGGTCCAGCAAGCCAAAGGAACAGGAAACGGAAGAGGAGCGGCTTATCGCCGTGGCCTACCAACTTTTGATGGAGACGAAGCCGGTCACAATTCAAGAGCTGGCCGACAAGCACTACACCAGTAAGACCGTAATCAAAAAAGATTTGGACGCCCTGCGGGATTGGCTCGAGAAATGGGACCTGGCCGTCGTTTCCAAGCAAAAGGTCGGCGTCCTGCTCGAAGGGAGAGAAAGGGATAAACGCGCGGCGTTGTCCAAGCTGTCCCAACTCACCGGCGAAGCAGGCCAAGCCTTCATCAAGGATCGGTTTGCTCCCCATGAACTTGATATCGTGACCTGCGAGCTTAAGCAGCTCGAGCTGGATGCTCAGCTTGCTTTTACGGATGAAGCGTTCGACAACTTGCTCATTCATACGCTCCTCATGATTCGGCGGACGAAGCTGAACCAGCCGATTTCCTTCTCTGAACAGGAGAAAATCTTTGTCCGCGAGAAGCCGGAGTTCCGCTGGACCGGAGCCTTCATTCGAAAGCTGGAGCGCTTTTTCGCGGTTCATTTCCCTGAGGATGAAGTTGCTTATTTGACCGCACATATTCTAGGCGGGAAGATTCGCTCCCGGGCACGGATCGAAACGGCGGAGCCTGAAGCCGGCCCATCTGCGGAAACGGCGGAAGCTCGCGGTTTAGCGGAGTCGCTCGTAAGGAAGATGTCCGCCTTAACCTGGGTCGATTTTGGCCAAGATGAGGCTTTGATGGAAGGCTTACGCATTCATTTATATTCCACGTTGAACCGGTTAAGTTATGGGCTTACCGTATCGAATCCGATGCTGCAGGATATCAAGCGAATGTATCCTTACATGTTCGATATGGTGATTTATGCGACGAGAGAGTTAAGCGAAGGGTACCCCTTCACCATTCCTGAAGAGGAGGTAGCATATTTGACGCTGCATTTTCAGGCTTCAGTAGAGAGACTGAGCCAGACTGCGGAGACAACGAAGCGAATCGTGACCGTCTGCCATATGGGGGTGGGCATGTCCCAAATCTTGCGCAGCAAGCTGGAGCGCAAATTCCCTGAGCTGCATGTATTGGATTCCGTTCGGAAAGCTGATCTTACGGGATATTTAGCTCAACATTCGGTTGACTTTATCATCTCAACGATTCCTTTGGAGAATGTGAACGTCCCCTATATCACGGTATCTCCGTTGCTAGAGGCCGGCGAAACGCAGAAGATCACCGATTTCATCGGCAAGCTGGATCAAGGGTCCGGTCATACCGAACACGCTGGTTCGATTCTGGGCATGTACACGCAAGCCTCACTCATCTTCCCGCGCCTCACCATCGGCCATCGGTTTGAGCTGATCGAGCTGTTAGGGAACGAGCTCGCCAAGCAGGGATTCGTCGAACCGGATTACGCGCATCAGGCGTTGCTGCGGGAACGGCTCTCGTCTACGACCATCGGCGGCGGCATAGCAATCCCCCACGGCGAGCCAAAGCTGATTCGCTCTTCGCGAATCGCGATTGCTACCCTGGAAGAGCCGTTGGAATGGCAAGAAGAGAAGGTGTCCGTCGTATTTATGCTGGCGCTGGCTCCGCAAGAGCAAGAGATGACGAAAAAGTTGTTCCAGCGCCTCTCCCTGCTTAGCGAACAGCCGTCAACCATTGAGCGGCTTGTGCAAGCACGAACTCCCGAGGAGCTGCTCAGTTACCTGTAGGAAATAAATCCGTTTTTCCGGAACTTCCGGTAATATAAAGTTCTTTTCCGCCGTTCTTTTTGCGATAAGATGGGTCATGTAAACGATTTCGATCTTGAACTACAGGAGGATAAATCCATGAAACTACTGGCGATTACCTCATGTCCCAACGGGATTGCCCATACGTACATGGCGGCGGAAAATCTGCAAAAGGCTGCCGATAAGCTAGGTATTGCCATGAAGGTCGAGACCCAAGGCTCGATCGGAGTGGAAAACGAATTCACGGAGGAAGATATCCGCCAAGCGGACGGCATCATCATCGCGGCCGACAAAACGGTAGACAAACGCCGGTTCGTCGGCAAGAAGCTGCTCGTTGTTGGTGTGCAGGAAGGCATACGGAACCCCGAGGCGCTGATCCAACAGATGATTCGCGGAGAAGTGCCGGTATACCAAGGACAGGATAACAATGAAGGTACGCCGGCCAAACAGACCGGCGCCAAGCAGCAAAACGCCTTTTATCGCCACCTGATGAGCGGTGTCTCGTATATGATTCCGTTTATCGTCGTGGGCGGTCTCTTGATCGCCATCGCTCTCTCGATCGGCGGCGTACCTACTCCGGGCGGCCTGCAAATTCCAGAAGACTCGTTCTGGAAAACCATCGAGAAGCTGGGATCTGCGTCCTTTACGTTTATGGTACCGGTGCTAGCCGGGTTCATCGCGTTTAGTATCGCCGACCGGCCGGGTCTCGCTCCCGGGATCATCGGCGGTTACATCGCCGCCAATGGCAGCTTCTACGGAAGTGAAGCCGGTGCCGGCTTCATCGGCGGGATCATCGCCGGTTTCCTGGCGGGTTACGTTGCACTTTGGATCAAGAAGTGGAAGGTGCCGAAAGCGATCAATCCAATCATGCCAATCATCATCATCCCGGTTCTCTCTTCGCTGATCGTAGGTCTCGCCTTCATTTACCTGCTTGGCGGCCCGATCGCCCAAGTGTTTGAATCGCTGACCAACTGGCTTGCCGGCATGCAAGGCGCCAGCTCAATTCTGCTAGCCTTGATTCTCGGCGCGATGATCTCCTTCGACATGGGCGGTCCGGTCAACAAGGTTGCGTTCATGTTTGGCTCTGCGATGATCGCCGAGGGGAACTATCAAATCATGGGACCGATCGCCGTGGCAATCTGCGTTCCGCCAATCGGTCTGGGCCTGGCAACGTTCTTGTTCAAGCGCAAGTTCCATAATGCGGAACGGGAATCCGGCAAAGCCGCCTTTACGATGGGCTTGTTCGGGATCACGGAAGGTGCGATTCCCTTCGCATCGCAAGATCCGCTGCGTGTCATTCCAAGCATCATGGTCGGGTCGATGGTCGGCTCCGTTGTCGCTATGCTGGGCGGGGTCGGCGACCGCGTTGCTCACGGCGGTCCCATCGTTGCCGTACTTGGTGCCGTTGACAATGTTCTGATGTTCTTTGTCGCCGTGATCGCAGGTTCCATCGTTACAGCTTTGATGATTAAATTGCTGAAGAAAGAACAAGTCGAGCCTCAGCTCGCCGGGGCCAGCGCTGTCGACGAAGCAGCTCCAGCCATAGAAACAACGCGTGCTGATCACGTTCGTCCGATCAGCGTGCCGGCTGCTGAATCGCACCGCGGAGTTCGTAAACTCACAGATATCATCAGTCTGGACCTGATCGAACCTTCCCTGTCCGCTTCTACGCGAGACGAAGTGATTGACGAAATGATTGCCAAGCTGAAGGCGGAAGGGGTGCTGACCTCTGTAGATGAGTTCAAACAGGCGATTCTCAAACGCGAGCAAGAAAGCTCTACCGGGATCGGCATGAACGTCGCCGTACCGCATGGCAAATCAGCGGCGGTGCTGAAGCCGCGAGTTGTATTTGGGATTAAACCCGAAGGCGTCGATTGGAACAGCGCGGACGGAACACCTGCCAAGCTGATCTTCATGATCGCCGTCCCTGCCGAGAACAAAGGAAACGAGCATTTGAAGATACTGCAAATGTTGTCCCGCAAACTGATGGATGACGCATTCCGCGAACAACTGCTGCAGGTGACCACCAAACAGGAAGCATATCAGTTGCTGGATCAAATTCAATAATCTAACCCAAAACCCCCGAAGCCGTCGTGACGACTCGGGGGTTTTGGGTTATTTTTGCAGATGGTAAGGTACGGTCGTGATGACGATGTCTTTCTTGTTAAATAGATAAGCTCTAAGCAGTAGGCTCGACTGATTATGCAGGATGTTCTGCCACCAGTGCCGAGGAATAAATTGCGGAATCAGGACGGTAATGTGATCGGTCTCCGACGTTTTCCATTCCACGGTATCAATAAATTTCATCAGCGGTCGGATAATACTGCGGAAGCTGGAGCGTAGCGTGATGAGCCGAACCCCCGGATTCCATTCCTCCCACTTCTTCTCCATGCGTTCGATGTCCGCATCATCAAACCCAACATACACCGCGACAACGTTATCCGTCAGTGATTTCGCATAGCTTAACGAGTTCATCACGACGCGCGTAACCCCTGCCACCGGAACAACGATCGTGCTGCCCTTTATGCAAGGTTTATCTTTATCGATGTTGATCCGAAGCTGTTCGGCGATATTGAGATAATGACGATGAATTTGATAGAAAATAAACATTACCAGCGGCAAGAAGACAAATATGAACCAGACATGCGAAAACTTCGTGATGATAAAGATAAGCGTAATGCCCAGCGTCGTTAGCATGCCAATCGTGTTAATCGTGAACCGGACCACCCAACCTTGGGGCTTGTGCTTGATCCAGCGAACCATCATCCCCAGCTGGGACAAGGTGAACGGAATAAATACCCCAACCGCATAGAGCGGAATCAAGCTCTCCGTGTTACCGTGGAATCCTAGCACCAGCAGCGCTGAAGCTGCACCAAGGAAGATGATTCCGTTGGAGAAGCCAAGCCGGTCACCGCGCACCATAAACGCATGCGGCATGTATTTGTCCTTGGCGAGCATAAACGCCAGCAGCGGGAAGGCCGAATAAGCCGTATTGGCGGCCAAAAACAAGATTAACGCCGTAATACCTTGGATCAAGTAGTACAAGCTCCCTCTCCCAAAGGTCGATTCAGCGATTTGAGAAATCACGGTGGCCTTCGGATCTGGAGCAATGCCGTACCAATAGGCCAGCGCACTAATACCGATAAACATGGTGCAGAGAATGACACCCATCATCACCAGCGTGGTTGCGGCATTCCGCTCCGCCGGCGGCTTGAAGTTCGGAATGGCGTTGGACACCGCCTCAACCCCGGTTAAGGCCGAGCACCCCGAACTGAACGCCTTGAGCAGCAGGAACAAGCTGACGTTGGATACGGCCGTCCCGAACTCCGGTGCGCTGGCATGAATCCCGCCAGTCCAATACTTGTAGAGTCCCGACACAATCAGGACGAAGATGGAGGCCACAAATAGATATACCGGAACCGCCAGCATTGAAGCCGATTCCGTGACCCCACGCAGGTTCATGATGGTCAGTATAGTAATCATCAGGAGGGCGATCAGCACCCGCTGATCATGCAGCATAGGGAATGCGGATGTTATGGCATCTGTACCGGCTGACGAACTTACAGCTACCGTCAGTATATAATCAACAAGCAGCGAGCCGCCGGCCAGCAGTCCGGTTGACCGCCCCAGGTTATCCATCGCCACGATATAGGCCCCGCCCCCGGTCGGATAGGAGAAAATCGTCTGGCGGTACGACAGAATCAGAATCAACAGAAGCCCAAGTACCGCAAACGAGATCGGGATCGAATACCAGAGCGCGGAAAATCCCGCCGCCATCAGGACGATCAAAATCTGCTCCGTACCGTATGCCACGGAGGACAACGCGTCCGACGACAATACGGCCAATGCCTTAAGTTTGCTTAGCTTTTCTCCTTCAATTTCGGTACTTTTCATCGGTCTGCCGATCAGTACCCGCTTCAGTTTGCTTACCATGATGAAATCCTCTTTTCATTCTCAAAATAGCCTTCAATCCTGATCCGCTCGTAGTCCTTTAGGCTTCCCATTCCTGCAGCGAACAACACAAAAAGGCCGCAGGAAAGTTGGACCTTCCCGCAGCCGCTTTAAAAAGTTCAAGCAGATCACTGCGACAATTCCCTCTTTCGGACGCTTACGGAGTTAGCTGACGGATTCGGGCACGAAAGCAGCCCTACGCAGTTTGGCCAAGTTGGCCAAATCAAGCGATTCACCCCGGAAACCCGCCCTTTTGGACGCGTTTCATTGGTTCCCCCGTTTCTTTCTGAAATAAAGAAAGAACTCAGCGATCAGGTATTTTCGCCATATCAAATTGCTACGGATGAATCATACTCCCCGCCTCAAGAAGTGTAAAGATGCGGAAAAGGCGAATGGGTCGGAAAATGGGATCGACCTTGTTCGAGGAAGCGCATACATCATCCTCTTGCATTCATTTTTGAGGGCAGGCTTGAATTATCGAAGCATACATGCAAAAAACACCGTAAGGAGCGACATCCAGTCGCTTCCTACGGTGTTCTGATCTCAAACCGATACAGGTTTAAAGCGAGAGTCCTCTCAACTTCTTATCCAGCAGCTCGAACGCCAGCTGCAGCCGATCTTCCGGCACCTCGCTATAGCGATCTCCGATACTGATTTCAAAGGTACTCCCCCCATCTGCCTTCTCTTTGACGAAAGAGGTTAAGCCAACCCCGGTTTCCCGATATACCTCAATCAGCACGGGCTCCAATCGATCCTTGGGAACGTCCGAATGAACATGGAACATGTTCGACACCGGGATCGCCGGGACGGTCTTCATCCGATGACATTGATTAAACAGACTGGAGAGCTCCTGCGCTTGCCGATAATACATCCCCATCTTTCCTATGCGCTGCTCATAGTAGTAATCCGCACTCAGAAAATAAGGATACAAGCTGATGAGATCCCCGCCGTGGCGTCTTTTCCACACCTTAGATTCCTTCGTCAACTCCGGATCCCCGGCCAATATGGCTCCGGCGATTCCGCCGATGCCTTTGTAGAACGAGATATAGACGCTGTCGAACAGGGCGCAAACCTCTGCGGCGGTTTTTTCGTAGTAAGGCAACACTTCAAACAGTCGGGCTCCGTCCAGATGCAGCTTGATGCCTCGCTCCCGGCAGTAGGCGGATATAGCTTCAAGCTCTTCGAACGGCGGCAGTTGACCGCCGATTTCGCGCTGCGGCAGCTCCAACAGCAGGCATGAGACATCCTCTGGCAGCTGACGAACGTCCTCCATCTCAATCAGCCGATCTGGATCCGCCAAGAGAATCGGCTCCAGCCCGTGCAGCTCCTTCAACCCGTCCTCCTCATGAATTTCCAAATGGCATAAAGGATGATAGGCCACACGTTTGGACCCTTTGCGGTCACACCATATCCGCAGGGCAATTTGCTGCGCCATTGTACCGCTCGGAAAAAATACAGCAGACTCCTTACCAAGCACTGCAGCCATTTTCGCTTCGAAAGCTTCCAGCGCTTGCCCTGAACCGTACATGTCACTGTCTACCCCGCCGCTGATCTCGGCAAAGGCCTGCTTCAACACTTCTACATTGCGTTTTCCGTGGCCCGCCACTTGATAAACTGTCCGTTCAAAGGCTGCCTTCAGTGTCCGCCTATCCAGTGCTCCATCATTTCCATACATGCTCCTCAACGCTCCTCTCCCATGCTGACTGACTAATTTGTATGATCATGCTTATTATACGCCATTTGAATCAGGAATCGATTGATCGATTGTCCACTTAAAATTTTATTTCGGACTTCTCTACTTCATGCCATAAATAACTAAGCAATATAGGAGGAGTATAGACAGGCATGATCCATTGGTAAGTCGAATCCAAAGTCAACTCACCAAGCCAAAATCTCCCTTTCTCATCTAGCTGCATTCTCCATTTTCCACTAGCAACAGCCTGTCCTTTATCAACGCGCTCTCTAGCTTCTTCGTATGTGAATTCCACACCTTTTTTTCGCTCGATTTCTTCAAGAGCCATCTCGTAATTCCGCTTCTGTTCCTGTTCCTTCTCCTCGGTGAATTCCGAATCGAATACGACAGAAAAGTCCAGGCCTTTGAACTTATGACTTTCTATTAAGTCTTTAAAGGCTTCGGTGACATATACTAGCGTAGAAGCTCGCTCAACAAATTTAAAAATATACGTCTCTGCAGGTATTTTTGTAAAATCAAATACTAACTTATTGAATCCTGCTAAAGATCCGTCTTCATATGTTCTAATATCAGATCGCTTCCAATCGACGCAGTCCAATACCTTCGTCACATTGATCATGTATAAATCCAACTCATCATGTAACAATGGTAAAAACTCAACTTCATCTTTTACAAAAGGTTCGATGACTTCTTTGACACGAGCGGAAATTACAGGTTTTGAGCTTAAAAAAACTGGAAAATCCCTGTAACTTTTCTTACTTACAGTTCTCACTTTTATTGGAGTCCATAAATCGAGTTTTGCTTCTCCATCAAAACTATCTGTAATCGGATGGTTCTCGTCGTTATCAGAAGTGATCACCATTGATTTGCTATAATTATAATTCCATTCATAAACCCGCATTTTAAGCCGCCTTTTCATTTGTTTAATTTCCCCCAAGTTTAACCTAGCATTAAGTAGTTTAACTAATTGCATGACCACCATTATGTGTTAACAGTGTCTGTCCATCTACTACCGCAATTGAAACACCCTTTTCCCTAGGCAAGTAAACAGGTTAGCAGAGGAATTTAGGTCGATCCCAATCTCTTTCATTATGTTATGTAACGCTTTAGCAGTATTTGATGCCCCATGAGGCACAAACTACTTCCTCAGACCTAGAATACATCGAAAAAAGAAAAGAGCGTTATGTAAGACGCTCTTTTTCATCATAAAGTTAACTATTAAACTTAAAGCTTGAACACGTTCGTCAACCCGTTCATATTCTCGGACAGTTCGACCAATTTACAGGAGGTCTGCTCGATATCCCCAAAGATCTGCTCCTGCGTACCCAGCTGATCTTGAATATCGCCAGAGACTTGCAGGCCCGACTCGATCGTGGTGTTCACATCCTCCAGCGTTGCGGTCATTTCCTCCAGCGCAGCGGCTTGGGTGGTAACCCCGTCGGAAATATCGTTCAACATGGCGAAGGTGTTCTCGATATTATCGATGATTTGCTCAATATTGACCTTCACATTCTCGGATTGGGTGACGCCTTGCTGCACCTTCTCTTCCGTCTGAGCAACCGCAGACACGACACTGCCAGTACGAACTGTCATATCTTCGACCAAGCTGCTGATTTCCTGAAGGGAGTGATTCGTATCCTCGGCTAATTTCCGGATTTGCCCGGCTACCACCGCGAACCCTCTTCCCTCTTCCCCAGCTCGGGCGGCTTCAATCGCCGCATTCAAGGCTAACAGGTGGGTCTGTTCGGAAATTTGTTTAATGATGCTGACGACCTCGGTTATTTTCTGACTTTGTTCCTCAAGCCCCAGCACCTCACTATTAACGTGCTTCGTATTTGCAGCAAGCTCATTAATCGCCTCAACGATGGATTCCACCGAACGCTTCCCGCCTTCCGCGGAATCCATCACCGATTGGGCTCGTTCCGCAATGCGATTCGTCAGTTCTGCCGTCGTCTGCGAATGGTTCGTAATCTCTGAGATCGCAACCGCTGTTTGCTTCATGCTCTCTGCATTTTGGGTAAACACGTTTAACAAATGCTTGATGCCTTCGTTGATTTCGTGCACCTGTCCATTCGCCTGCTCGATAATGCGGTTTAGCTCTTCCGAAGAATGCGTCACCCGTTCGGAGGAGGACTGGATGGATGCGATCAAATGCTTCAAGTTATCTCTAGCCTTCTGAAGCGAGCGGATCATTTGCCCAGCCTCGCCTTGTTGAAACGTATGTATTTTGACAGATAGATCGTTTTCTGCCATGGAATTGGCCAGCTTCGCTCCTTCTTTAAGCGGACGGACAAGAAATGCTTCGGAGATAAATGCAGCGATCAACTGGAAAATAAGAAAAATGATCAATGCCTTTAATACCAAAGAGGGGGTAATCAGTTTAAAGAAATCATTACTCTGGCTATAGGATAAGGTTACAATAAGAGCAGTGTTGGAGACGAACATGGCCAAGAAGACAAGCACCATGATTCGGGTCCGGATAGAAATATTGCGAATTCGATTCATCTTAGTATCACCTGGTTTATTTGTAGTATGGTAAAAATCAAAATCCTCTGGCACATTTTTTTATCCGCTCCAGGTATCTCCTCCCATTCTCGAGATAGGCACTGAGTTCCAAATCTTGCATGTGATTTTCGTTATATAGTCCAATATATAGTCCAAATTGACCATAGTCAAATTCATGTTAAATGGTAGTAAACCGCTTACAAGTCTAGTAAAATAAATAGGTTAGGAAATCAGCCGAGCATCTTTTAGCACACAGGAGGGGATCCGAATGGTTGATGTGAAAGGCAAATGGGCGCTCATTACCGGAGCCAGCCGCGGGATAGGGTATCAAATCGCGAAGTTTATGGCCGAGCAAGGCTGCAACTTGATTCTGCATAGCCGCAAGCTGGAGCATACCCGGCAATTGGAGCAAGAAGTTCGGACATCGGGCGTCCAGGTCTACTCTGTACAAGCTGAGCTGTCAAACCAACAGGAAGTTGTCGCCATGCTGGATGAAATCGAAGCCAAAGGCACGCCGGTTGACATCGTATTTAATAACGCCGCCGTTCAAATCGCTTACCGGACCGATTATTGGCAGACTCCAGTCTCCGATTTCGAGCAGAGCTTCCAAATTAATTTCATCTCCATCGTCACGATCTGCAACCGATTGATTCCCAAGATGATCGAACGCGGTTTCGGCCGGGTCATCAACACAACCAGCGGGATCAAAAACGAACCGGAGCAAGCCGGCTACGCCGCAAGCAAAGCCGCGCTCGACAAGTTCACCAAAGATCTCGCCTCCCGTCTCGAAGGCACGGACGTGATGATTAATTTAAGCGATCCGGGCTGGTGCCGGACCGATCTGGGCGGCCCGCATGCCCCGAATTCGGTGGAAAGCGTACTTCCGGGCATTGTGGTCGGAGCTTTCGTTAACGACCAGAAGAGCGGGCGCTATTTCCCTGCGCAAAGCTTCACCGGTCTGACGCTGGAGGAAGCCATCGCTAAGGCAGAGGAGATCGTAGCAGTGCCTTATATGATTTAACGCAATTTAACGCAAAAAACCATCCCGCGAGCAACCCGCCGCGGGATGGTTTGCATTCAGAACTCATATTGTCTCGAGCGGGTGGTGTCCACCTCAACGGACGTTGCCGGCGCTGATTCGAGAAATACGCGTTGTGCCGGATAAGCCAGCTTAATCCCCTCTTCCTCCAGCACCTGCATAAAGGCCAGATTCATTTCCTGACGCGCTGACAAGTACTCTCCCCAAACGGTTGATCGCGTGAAGTAATAGATGAAAATGCCTAAGCTGCTCTCGTTGAAATCCGTAAACTTCACGAAAATGGTGCCTGGGTCGATTTGCTCGTTGTCGCGAAGCAGTTGTTCGATTCGACGGATGGCTGCCATCATCCGTTCCCGATCAGAGTCCAGCGCCACAGGAAGTGTAAAAGTCACTCTGCGCTTGCCCATTTTGCTCCAGTTCGTGATCGGCTGATCTGCCAGTTGCGCATTGGGGACGGTAATCACCGCATCAGCGAAGGTGCGGATCTTCGTGCTGCGGAAGGTAATGTCCTCCACCATGCCTTCAGCGGTAGGCGTCAGAATCCAATCTCCTTTGGAAAATGGCTTTTCCAAAATAATCACAATGCCGCCAAAGATGTTCCCTAACGTATCTTTGGCAGCCAAAGCTACAGCTAAGCTGCCTAACCCCATGCCGGCCACCAGTCCATTGATGCTAAATCCCCACTCCGCCCCAATTAAGGCTACAGTGATGATAACCACAACGATCCGGAGGACCTTCGATAAGAACGGAATAAGCATGCTTGCATCGTCTAATCGGATTTTGCGGCTTAATCCCTCCAGCAATACCGAGGATTGGGCGGATAGGATGTACATCCCCCATCCGATCAAGGCGATGACGCCGCTGCGGAATAAGGGATCCAGGCCTACGGCGATTTCCACATTGCGCGGCAGCAAATATTTCAACCCTATTTCAAGGCCAATCAGAATAAATAACCACCGAAAAGGCCGCTCCAGCACTTGTCTCCATAGATTTAGCCGGTCCGGCTTCGCCGTCTTTCTGCGATCCAGCAGAGCGAAAGCCAGCTTCACGAACGCTTTGCTAAACAAAGCGAACAGCGCCATAATGCCGACGGCAATTCCAAGATCCTCCCAACCCAATTGTCCGAGGGACTTCAACACTTTTCCCCCATCGTTCAATGTTATAACACCCCCTTAAATAAAGGGTCATTATAACATGATCCGGTGAAAGATGTCTAAAGGCCATAACCCACAAACGACCATGTCGTGAGCTTGAGGAATGCGCTGCCGCCTACACTTTAAACTTGCCGATCATCGCCTGCAATTCCTCAGACAACTGACTTAGCCCCTCCATCGAAGCCATCATTTCTTGAACGCCGGCGTATTGTTCCTCGGTGTGGGCATAGACCTCGCGGGAGCCGCTGGCGGTCTGCTGAGCGACCCGGTCGATCGTGGTGATTGCCTGGACGACAGCATCCGATTGGGAGTACAGTTGCTCCGCCTGCCCGGTCACCCGGCTGATTTGCCCAGCCACCTGCTCGACCGCCTGACGGATGCTGCTGAACACCTCACCAGCTTGCTGAACCGTCGCAATGCCTGCTGCGACCTCCTGCGAACCGGCTTGGGCCGCCTCGATCACCAGCTCCATCTCACTGCGCACCCCTTCGAGCATCTCAGTCACATCGGCTGCGGCCGCTCCGGTCTCTGCCGACAGCTTGCGCACCTCCCCAGCGACCACGGCGAACCCTTTACCAGCCTCTCCCGCCCGTGCCGCCTCAATGGAGGCGTTCAGCGACAACATCTGCGTCTGCTTGGCGATCCCGGCAATCAGCTTCGCGGCCTCCGCAATTTGACCCGAGCGAACGCCTAGCCGCTCGATGAAGGCGCGAAGCTCGTCCATCTGCCGCTGGATCGAGGCCATCTGGGCCGCCGCTTGTGCCACAATGTCCTCGCCGGCCCGCGTTTCGTGCACCGCCGCTTCCGATTCTTCGCGGGCGTCATCCGCGAGGCTGGCCATCTCCTGGGCCCCCGCAGCCATCTTCGTCACTTGGGTCACGCCCAGTTCTACAGATTGCACCTGCTCCTCGCTTCCAGACGAAATTTGCCCCATGATATCGGAAATTTCTCCAGAGGAGGCGCGGAACTGCTCCGACTGGTGTCGCAGCTGATCCGCCGATGCAGCAACACGTCCCGCATGCCGACCCAGATTGCCGATCATTTCCTGCCAGCTTCGTCTCATATGGTTAAACGCAGCTGCGAGTTCGCCAATCTCATCACGGTTACTCACCGCGATCTCTGCAAGGGTTAAATCGCCGTCCGCCAATTCGCGGGCCCCCTTGACCATCACTCGCATCGGTTTGACGATTTTCCGGGACAACAGGACACCGGTCAAGACAGCGAACAGGATCGCGATGGCTCCGCAAATCGCTAATATCCATAGGGTGGTCGCCGATTCTTTCTTGAACTCGGCTAATTTCGCCTGAAGTTCGCTTTCCTGCAAGGTCCGCAGTTCACTTGCCCCATCAATCATCGCATCTGACGTTGGAATCGCCCACATCAGCGCTTCCGTTTTCGCCAAATCCGGCTTGTCCGATTGAACATAATCGCGAACCTTGGTCAGCAAGCGAGCAAATGTTGCATTGGATTCCGATAGCGAGGAAGCAATCGCCTCCTGCTCTTCACCCGGGGAAGCGCTTACGATTCGGCTGATGATTGTGTTCAGTTCTTCATTAGCTCCGGTTAACTGCTGTTCCTTCTCGGCCGAAGGCTCCACGATATAACTAAACAAGAGGCTGTTCTGACGCTGTGTCTCCACCTCCAGCCTGGCCGCCTGATCCCGTGTTGCCGTATTCTGCTCAAGCAGCTCGGAATAGTT
Organism: Paenibacillus barengoltzii G22; assembly: GCF_000403375.2. Lineage (NCBI taxonomy): Bacteria > Bacillati > Bacillota > Bacilli > Caryophanales > Paenibacillaceae > Paenibacillus > Paenibacillus barengoltzii. The sequence goes on from NZ_KE159654.1 coordinate 423,400, forward strand.
CTGATCCATCCGGTTCAAGAACGCGTAGGCCACTCCAGCAATAACCCCCACCAGCAGCGATACCGTGATAAAAGCTGCCGTCAGCTTCCGACCGAGCGAAAAAGCGTGCCCTCCAGCTCCTACTCCATTGGATTTCTTCTGCTTCTCCATCTGTTGTCCCCCCTTGGTTGGATCTAACGAACAAGGGCCGCCAGACAAATCATCTGCGGCCTATGTTCTTCTTGGTCTATTCACTTGTATCATCTATCAAACCGTGGCAAGAGGGGAATTCAAAATTCTCCTTTGTTCTATCAAAATTCTCATATCTCAAGATTTTGCCGAAGTTTTAGGCGGACTCTCTAGCCTTCCCGGCCCGCATAAAGATCTTGATGATCTCATTCAAGATCAGCGGGATTAACGCCAAGAGAATCACGATCCCCCAATCGGAGAGGCTGAGATTTTGGACCTTAAACGCTGCGGCCAAGAACGGGATCGAGATCGACAGGAACTGTAACAGCAATCCAGCAATAACCGCTCCAACGAGCAACAGATTGGAGAACAGACCGACGGTGAAAATCGACTTGGTCGCACTGCGCTTCGAGAAGGCGTAGAACAGCTGCGACGCCGCAAGCACAACAAAGGCCATCGTCCGTGCGTAAGTCATCACATCCTCCGGAATACCGGAGGTGCGCAAACCATACCCATGCTCACGAAGTCCTATGTAAAATGCAACCAAAGTCAGCGCACCGATCAAGAGTCCTCCAAGCACTGCCTGCCACGCTGCACCTCCGGCAAAGAAGCTCTCCTTCGGATCACGCGGCTTACGCTTCATGACGTCCTTCTCGCCAGGATCCACACCTAGTGCAATCGCCGGCAACGTGTCGGTGACCAGGTTGATCCAGAGGATCTGGGTTGCCAACAACGGCAACGGCCAGAAGAATAAAATCGAAGCGAGAATCGCCACAATCTCCCCGAAATTACACGCCAACAGGAACGTTACCGTCTTACGAATATTCGCGTAGATGTTCCGACCTTCCCGAATCGCGTGGACGATCGTGGTGAAATTATCGTCGGTCAGAATCATGTCGCTGGCGCCCTTCGATACGTCGGTACCGGTAATACCCATCGCCACGCCGATGTCTGCCGTCTTCAGCGACGGCGCGTCGTTGACGCCATCCCCGGTCATCGAGACGATGTTGCCCTTCGCCTTAAAGGCCTTGACGATCTTCACCTTATGCTCAGGCGAAACCCGGGCGAATACGCGGATGCCCTTGATTTTTTCGGCAAACGCCTCATCCGACAACTCGTCGATTTCGGCCCCCGTCATGCTTTGTTCCAGGGAGCTGGCAATCTCCAGCTCTTTGGCGATTGCCACAGCGGTGTTGCGATGGTCGCCCGTGATCATCACCGGAGTGATCCCCGCCGCTTTCGCCTCGCGGATCGAATCCTTCACTTCGGACCGCGGCGGATCGATCATGCCAACGAAGCCAAGGATGGTCAGATCCTGCTCCATCTCCTCGGGCGGCAGGATGCGATCCGTATCCTTATAGGCAGCACCCAACACACGTAATGCATCGTCCGACATCGCTTCTGCGGCTGCCATGAAGCGTTGCTTCAGCTCTTCCGTCAGCGGTACGACCTCTCCGTGAACTACCGCGCTGTTCGATATCCGCAGCAGCTGGTCGATCGCGCCTTTCGTATGCACGCGATAGCCTTCCCGCGTCTGGTTCAGCGTGGACATCAGCTTGCGGTCGGAATCAAACGGCTTCTCGGAGATCCGTTTGTATTCGGCCTCCAGCGATTTCTTCGAAAGTCCATGCTGTTCGCCGAAAGCGACCAAGGCGATCTCCGTTGGATCACCGGTCCCTTCGCCATTCTCGTAAGTGGCATCGGAACACAACACGAACGTCTTGATCATTTCGATCGGTGCCTCATCGCCCAAAGGCTCCGCAGTAAAATGCTTGACGACCGTCATTTTATTCTGGGTTAAGGTCCCGGTTTTATCCGAGCAGATGATGTTCACCGAGCCCAACGTTTCTACGGCCGGCAGCTTCTTGACAATGGCGTTGATGCGAGACATGCGCGTGACGCCAAGTGCGAGTACAATCGCCACGATGGCTGGCAGCCCCTCCGGAATCGCCGCGACCGCCAGGCTGATCGCAGTCAGGAACAACTCGAACAGATCTCGTCCCTGAATAAGGCCAATGACGAAGATCACGACGCAGATGCCGATAGCGATGTAACCCAGCATTTTGCCGAGCTCATCGAGCTTCTTCTGCAGCGGAGTCAACTCCTGCGTATCTTCGTCCAGAATCTTGGCGATTTTGCCCATCTCTGTATTCATCGCCGTCCCGACGACAACCCCTTCGCCGCGGCCATACGTCACAAGCGTCGACATAAATGCCATGTTGCTCTGATCTCCGATGGGCGTTTGCGCTTCTTGATGCAGATCCTCCGCATTTTTATCCGACGGTACGGACTCGCCGGTCAGTGCGGATTCCTCAATTTGCAGATTCGCACTGTCAATCAACCGCAAATCGGCTGGAATGAAACGTCCGGCATCCAGGATCACGATATCGCCCGGAACGATCTCCCCGGAATCGATTTCCTTCACATTCCCGTCACGCCGTACCAGCGTTTTGGGGGTGGTCATTTGCTGCAGCGCTTCAATCGCTTTCTCCGCTTTCTGCTCCTGAATGACTCCGATAATCGCGTTCAACAGGACAACGGCCAAGATGATGACGGCATCCATGTATTCTCCGACAATCAGCGTAACGATGGCGGCAGCCAGCAGCACATAAATCAGCATATCCTTTAGTTGAGCGAAGAAGACCGACCAAATGCCCGGCTTCGGCTTGCCTTTAATCTGGTTTGGCCCGTACTTCGACAGACGCTTCCCGGCTTCTTCCGAAGACAGCCCGGCAGCGGGATCCACCTGCAGCTCTTGCAAGACGGCCTCCCGGGTTTTCGTATGCCACATCAGCAGCACCTCTTTACTTGAATTTGGCAGACATGAACATACCCTTATTGTAAACCGAATCCGCGGGAAATTATGAGAAAAAATAAACAACACTCCACATCGATATCCCGCCACAAATTTGCCATAATATGAAGGACCTCGAGTCAGCCGCATGAAGATGAAAAAATGCCTGGGCTATGCTACAATACTGAGATGTTAAACGGGAACGTTTAGAGGGATGTCATTCTAGGAGGGTATTTCATTTCATGTTAATTATAGGTATCGCCGGCGGCACCGGGTCCGGGAAAACGACGGTGGCCCGCTCGGTTATCGGCCAGCTGGACACTGATAAAGTGACGTTTATTTCACAAGACAACTACTATAAAGACCAGTCGCACCTCAGCATGGCCGAACGGGAAAAGACGAACTACGACCATCCCTTCGCCTTCGATAACGAGCTGTTGGTGGAGCATTTGAACCTGCTCAAGAACGGACAAGCTGCCTATGCTCCGGTGTATGATTTTACGAAGCATACCCGTTCAGATAAGACGATCAAGCTATTACCTAATAAGATTATTATCGTTGAGGGACTCTTTGTCCTGTATGACGAGAAGCTGCGGGAGATGCTCGACATCAAGGTGTTCGTGGACACTGACTCCGACGTGCGCATCCTTCGGCGGGTACTGCGCGACATGGAAGAACGCGGTCGTTCGATCCACTCCATCCATCAGCAGTACCTGGCCACGGTAAAGCCGATGCATGAAGCCTTTATTGAGCCGTCGAAAAAATACGCCGACCTCATTATTCCCGAAGGCGGGCATAACGAAGTGGGCATTCAAATGCTGACCATCCTGACGGAGAAACATTTGACCGGAGGGTTTAAAGTCTAGATAAACAGCGAATGAAACACCTGCAATTGGCAGGTGTTTCATTTTTCAACGAATGGGGTTAATTACTCCGGGCCGTCCGAATGCGGATCACCGCTTGTCTAACTAAAGCAATCAGAAACAGCAGCGGAAGGTAGCCGAAGGTCAGGAAGCCGCCAATCTGCGAGATGAGGAGTTCCATTCGTTCGATGCCCACCGGGGTTCGCACGGAGATGATTACTCCAAAAACCACGAGTAAGGTGATCCATAGCGCCCATTTCCTTGGCAACTTCAAAGTTTGATGCAGAATACGAACCGCTGCCCAGATCGAAATGCAGCAAACCGGGAAGATCACCAGCAGCCAATCAAAGATATAGATATAGTCGAAACGTTCCAAAAACGCCAAACGAATAATTTTAGATAGAACAAGCGTTGGCCAAATCGTTCCCTTCAGCTGCAACATATTGAAATATCCCAGGGTCGTGATCAGCACGAGCATATAAAGCACGGTGGTATAGGCTGTCGCGAGATGAGCCCATTTGTGCGCTTTGCGCTTGTCCTTGAGAAATGGGTAGTAGAACAAGAGAAATTCGGGCCCTAAGAAGATATAGAGTGAATTCATCGCCGACGTTATATAATCACCCAGATCATGATTCATGATCGGAAGAAGGTTGTTCCAATGGGCGAGATTCATGGGAAAATACAGCGTCGGGAGAATCAAACTGGGAATGAAGACACACAGCAAGCAGATGCCCGTAACGACACGAAAACCGCCGGATACAATGTACGCAGCCGCCGCTAAAATGATCAGCGCAATTTGCCATAGCGCCGAATCCGGAAACACCCATACATGGATCACTTCCACATAGGGCCGAATCTGCCCTACACAAATCAACACACAGTAGAAGAACAGAAGCAAGCTTAACGCCTTGCCCATGAGGTTGCCGAATAGTTGGCGATGGAGGGAGAAGATATCCCCGTCTTCGGCCATACGCATCAAACGGAACAACATAAAAATAACGAAATGCATTAAGACGCCTACCCCCAGCAAAGAAACCCAGGCGTCCTGCTGCGCGCCGCGAGTAATTTTTTGCTGAAAATTCAACATCCCGATCCCCGTTTGAACCCCGTGGACTAAAAACCAGGTGAAGTAAGCTGAGACTTGGCTGCTTGGCTTGACGTTTTGGCTCATCTGATTCTCCCGCCTTGATCCTAATGTCCGATCCCCGATTCTTTCAGAGTGAGATGCGTATGAACTTCGAAACGCATGCGCGGGTATTCCCGCTTGTAGAAATCCTCTTCGTCCCAGGAACGTCGATATCCCCGAACAAAGTCACCTAAGCCGAGCGGATCTACGCCGTTGTCACGCAGCTTGTTCAGAAGCTTTATAGCATTGTCATTTATTTGCTGCTCTAGCTCGGATACCGTATATTTGTAGGTGATTTCAGAACGCATATTCATTCTCGGGATTTCCTTTAACATCCCTATTAGATGCAAGTCGATGGTCATTTTGAGGGCTTCTCCGTGATCTAGGGCGAAGTGCATGGATGGCTCTTCCTTTAGCAGGCTGAGCGCTGCCACATGTTCCTCGGAACCCGCATTGATTTGAACGGGTAAGATCCCGCCTTTTCCACGTCCTTTCATCATTTTGAGGAGCAGCGTCTCCTTCGCATCTATCACCAATTTCAGCCGATCGTATTGAAAAATACCGAGTCCTGTGAATTCGATTTTCCCATACTTGTTCCTCTTAAGATACGGAGCGTATGCGTCCCTCCCTGTTCCATAACAATTGAATAAAAAAATATGCAGATTGTTCAGAGGAGCGTTATCCGACGTCACATTTTGCTCGATTAAATGATAGGGCAGTCCTTCCCTGTTTTTTCCTTTTAAACTTTGGAATATCTCTTGCGGAGGTTCCTCCGAGACGGCCAAGATCATGCTTGTGCTGGTGATCGGGCTTCTGCAGAAGGTATGCAAGAAGGAATCCAAGCCTTGCTCGGCCATCCGGCGGCTAAATACTAGCATCCGCAGCTTCCCCGTTTGAATCGTATGGGGCGACTGCATGTTCATTTCGCTGAGCATCAACTCAACCGTATCCCCTTCCCCTTGGATGGACTTAATTCTATCGTTTTCCATATGGTCCACATAGAGACCCATGGTCTGGTATTTTCCGTTCTTCTGATCGACTCCCAACACGGTGAGAATTTTTATTCTGTCCACGATCCGAGTTTGCATGCAGCCGATCAACGTCAGAGTCATCCCCAGCATAAGAGCGGTGAGAACAACAAACCTACTAAGCCGTTTATTCCGCATAGTCATCCCCCTTCCGAGATTGAGGGTGGTAGCGATAAGCGGTTAACGGGCGAAGGAATAAGCTGCGGCGATTCACGTATTGATAGGAGGCCCGAATCGCGCTGTCTTCCAAATTGCTCGTTCGGAAAGGATACAGCGGCGCGAGATACGGCATCCCAAGCGATTTGAGCCGGATTAAATGCCCCATCAACATCAAGAAACCTACGGTAATCCCAAGCCCTCCCCAAATGGCCGCTAATAAAATAAACGGAAAACGTACCAGCCGGATCGTATTCGCCATTTTGACAATGGGAGTCGTAAAGGAGGCCAGTGCCGCCAGTGCCACGACAATCAATAAAATATTACTGGTCAATTCGGCTTGCACCGAGGCTTCGCCAATGACTATGCCTCCGACAATCCCCAGGGTCTGTCCAATTTTAGACGGCAGCCGTGCCCCTGCCTCTCGAAGCAGATCGATGGTGATCTCCAGAAAGATCACTTCGACGACCGGCGGAAACGGCACATGGATTCGTGACTGAATTAACGGCCCCAGCATCGTTTCAGGGATGATCTCATAATGAAACGTCATAACCGCCACATAGATCGGCGTGGCAAACACCGAGAACAACACGCTGAGGAGTCGAATGATTCGATGAAAGGACCCTAGGATCCACGGCAAAAAGTAATCCTCCGGCGACAAGAAAAAGCCCATAAAGTTAGCTGGAGCAGTCAAAACGTAAGGAGAACCGTCCGAGAAGACAGCCACTTGACCGGAGGTAAGGGCAAAGGCGACTCGGTCGACCCGTTCGGTGGAGATAAATAACGGGAACAAGGTGTTGCTCTGATCGGCGATAATCTCCTCCAGCTGGGATGTGTCGTACAACACTTCGTAATCGATGCTTTTGAGGCGCTGCCTCATCGTCTCGACGATCTCCGGATTGGTGACATCCTCCAAATAAGCGATCACCACTCGGGTGTTGGAGTGAGAACCGATCGTCAGCGTTTCGAAAATCAACGCGGGCGTTGCCAGCTTCTGCCTTAAGAGATGCTGGTTCGTGTCCAGATTCTCCACAAAGCCAACCTTCGGACCCATGACACTGAATTCATTCTCGGTATCGTTGCTCTGCCGCTGGCCGGTTTGGCCGTTATTCAAATTCGCCAGCACATACAGGCCTTCCGCCGAATCCATGCGGAGCAAGACATAACCTTCCATCAGTTTGGCGACGACTTCTTTCTCCGTGTTTGCCAGCATCACCTCGGCAAAAGGCAGCAGGTCCTTCAGATCTTCCGGACGCCCAAGCTGATCCCGATGCTTCTGCAGCGCGGGAAGCAAAAAACGGGTCACCTTATCATCCGACACCAACGAACTGTAATAGGCGATTCGTATCAATCCTTCGTTTTCCTCAAAGGGCGAAAATTCGTGAAAATCACTGGATTTCCGAACCTGCTCCAGGCTCGCTTGTCCCTGCTTCAGCCTTTTCTTCGCATAGGAATGCTTCACAAACATCCCCTCGGTTTCAATCATTTTCCTTTAGAGTTCCGCAGCCAGCTGGGGTTTATGCAACAAACCGGCACCGTTTCCCCGCTCTACACCTGTATCTTCAATGCATAAATATACAAAATGACGTGTCCCACGGTTTGATGGATCTGGAAATTCGCAGTATGATTAAAAAGCTGAGACTGGAAAAAAGGAGGTCGAAGAATAACAATCACCTTTTCTGGGAAAGGACGGGATGCCCGATGCGTGGAAAAACCTTATTGCTGAGCCACATGAAGTCGCATTTTCCGCTGTATTTGACAGCTGCGCTATGTTTGACGGCTGCCAATGTGACGTATTCATATTTCCCGAAGGTCCTGGGGGATTTTACGGATCACCTCCAGCAAGGCGGGCTGACTAGAAGCGGAGTGGGCCGATACACGCTGACTCTGGCTGCCATCGCCGTCGTCTATGGCCTATGCTTCGGATTCGGACAGTACATGAACCATCGCTTAGGGCGGATGTTCGAATTTCGGGCCCGGAACCAATTATTTCGGCATTTTACTCAATTAAGCGAAGCGTTCTTCTCGAAACACGGAATCGGCAAGCTGCTCAGCTACGTGATGAATGACGTCACCGGCGTGCGGGAGTCGATCGCTAACGGGTTGAACCAGTTAACTAATGCGTCGGTGTTGTTGATCTCCGTCATCACGATGATGATGGTCAGCGATATTCCGGCGCTTTTGATCGTGGTATGTGTCTTGCCGCTGATTGCCATCCCGTTTATCGTAAGCGGATTCGGCCCTAAGATCCGTGACAACTCGCGAAAGGTGCAGGAGTCGCTTGCGGCGATGACGGAAGCTGCAGAGGAGCAATTTGAAGGCATCAAGGTGACGAAGAGCTTCGCAATCGAAGAGATTGCCCGCGCCCGGTTTGGGCAGACTGTGGACCGCATCCTGAGCAGCCAGCTGTCGCTGGTCCGGATGAGCTCGCTCTTTCAGGTGCTGCTGCCGTTTACCGGCGCGGTTTCCATGGCGGTGGCCATCGCTTACGGCGGCCTGCTCGTCTCGCACGGCGAGCTGTCGCTGGGTAATTTCGTGGCCTTAACCTTATATTTGCGGATGATTATGAACCCGCTGCGGCTCATCGGCAACGTGATCAACTTCATGCAGCGTGCGCGAGCTTCCCTTGACCGGCTGAACCACCTGTTGTCCATGAAGCCGGACATTTACGATGAAGCCGATGCCCTGCCGCTGCCGGAAAATCCGCACAGCCTCGACATCGAGATCCGCGGGTTAACCTTCACCTATCCGGACGCCGCCCGCGCATCGCTGCAGGACATTCACCTTCGGCTCAAGCCTGGAGAAACGCTGGGCATCGTGGGCCGAACCGGCAGCGGGAAAACGACGCTCGTCAAACTGCTGCTGCGGGTATACGATCCTCCCCGTGACACAGTCTTCATCGACGGCCGCGACATCAGAAGCTTGACGCTGGAGAGCCTCCGCACCCGGATTGCCTACGTGCCGCAGGACGGCTTCCTGTTCAGCACGACGCTCCGCGACAACATCGCCTTCTTCGACCGAACCTCCGAGCTGCGCCAAGTGGAGGACGCCGCAAGGATGGCGGATCTCTATGACAACGTCGTAAAGTTCCCGAAGCGGTTCGATACCGAGCTGGGCGAACGCGGCTTAACGTTATCCGGCGGGCAGCGTCAGCGCACCAGCTTGGCCCGAGGACTGATCAAGAACGCGCCGATCCTGCTGCTTGACGACAGCGTCAGTGCGGTAGATTCCGTAACGGAGACGCGCATCCTGTCTCATCTCCGGGAAGTTCGTAAAGGAAAAACAACGCTGATCATCGCCCACCGCATCAGTGCGGTGAAACATGCCGACCGCATCCTCGTGCTGGATGACGGGCGGATTGCCGAGCAAGGAACGCATGAGCAGCTGCTGCAAGCCGGAGGCTTGTACGCAGACCTGTATCACCTGCAGGAAGGAGAGGATTGCGATGTCAACTAATTCCGAAGCAGCCGACACCCGCAGGAAATACGAGGTCACTCCGGAGCAACGGAGGAAGGCGTTTGCCGCCCTGCTCACCTATGCCAAACCACACCGAAAGGCGTTCATCGCCGTGTTTGGTTTTGCCTTTCTGGCCATTTCCGCCGACCTGCTGCAGCCGTTCCTGATCAAATATGCCATCGATGAGAAGGTGCTGTTTGGTGCACACGGCCCCAGCATCCTGCTTAGCCTCGCTTTGGCCTACCTTGCGCTTGAGGCAGTCAGCGGCGTGTTCTCCTATTGGCAGGCGAATCTGCTGCAACGGGCCGGGCAAAGCATCGTTGCCTTGCTGCGCAAAGATCTGTTTAAGCAGATCACCCGGCAGTCGATGTCTTTCTTCGACCGCAATTCAGCTGGCGGCCTTGTCACAAATGAGTCCAGTGATACGGAGACGATCAACCAGTTTTTTACCCAGGTGTTGTTAAGTCTGGTCCGCGACGGATTATCGCTGATCCTCGTTGTTGTCTTTATGTTTGCGTTGGACGTCCAGCTGGCCTTATATTGCCTAATTCTTTTTCCGATCATCACGGCCATTGCCATCGCCTTCCGTAAATATTTGCGCACCAGCTATCAGCGAGCCCGCTCGCTGTTGTCCCGGCTCATCGCGTTTACAGCGGAAAATCTGAGCGGGATGAGTCTGATTCAGTCGTTCCATCAGGAAGGGGAGCAAACGTCCCGCTTCAGGGACCGGAACACCGCCTATTTAAAAGCGAATCTGCGGGAAGTTCAGGCCACCGTCCTGTTTAACCGTTCCTTCGACGTGCTTGGCAATTTGTCGGTGGCCTTCGTCGTTTGGATCGGCGGCTTCGCGGTGCTGGGCCATCGCATCGAATTTGGCGTGCTGTATGCCTTCATCAGCTATATCCGCCAATTCTTTCAGCCGATCAACCAAATTACCCAACAATGGAACACGCTGCAGTCCACCATCGTGTCGGTGGACCGGCTGTGGCGAATCTTCTCCGCCGAGCCGGAGGTGCAAGACCCTGCGCCGGAGAAAGCCAAAGCGTTGCCGGCCCATACGGTTCGCGGGCGGATCGATTTCAATCGCATCCGCTTCTCATACACAGAGGGCCAGGAAGTGCTGCATGGCCTCGACCTTCATGTGCGAGAAGGAGAATTCATCGGCATCGTTGGCACGACCGGCGCAGGCAAGAGCTCCTTAGTGAACCTGCTGACGCGGTTCTATGATGTAGACGAAGGCAGCGTCGAAATCGACGGCACGGATATCCGCCGTCTTCCGCAGGCCTCGCTGCATCGCATCGTCGGACTGGTGCAGCAGGACCCGTTCCTGTTCGCCGGGTCCATTATTGACAACGTCCGCCTCTTCCGCGAGGACATTAGCCGCGACGAAGTGATTGAGGCCTGCCGGCGCATCGGCGCAGAGCCTATGATCACGCGGCTGAAGGACGGCTACGACACCCGGCTGTCCAATCGGGGCAGCGGGCTGTCCGCCGGTGAGCGCCAGCTGATCTCCTTCGCACGAATCCTGGTCTTCCGTCCCAAAATCCTCATCCTCGATGAGGCGACGGCGAATCTGGATTCCCAAACCGAGCTGTTGATCCAGAACGCGTTAAGCGTAGTGTCCGCCGGCCGGACAACGCTGGTCATCGCGCACCGCCTGTCCACCGTTCAGCACGCGGACCGCATCCTCGTGATCCAGAGCGGTCGGATCGCCGAGCAGGGCACGCATGAAACGTTGCTGGCCCGCGGCGGCTACTATGCGGAGCTCGTACGCCACTCACGGCAAGGTCGTGCGGAGCTGAGGCAGCTCGCACCGCGCAGGTAAGCCTGTTCAGTATAGGGGTTGGTCTGAATGGAATCGGATCAGCCCTTTTTTGATAAATCGCACCTCCCCACCTGGTTCGCAATACTATAGTTGTAAAGTCTATCTTAGGTGGGTGACCTGGAGATGATATACACCGCACTTGGGGATTCCATCACGTATGGCGATAACGCGACCTCGCCGCGGCTGGCCTATCCTCAGTTAATCGTATCGGATTATAATCGCTCTACCCCCCGGCCCATCCGGGGTTATGTATTAGCCCGGTCCGGCTGGACCAGCGGCAATCTGCTGGATGCCGTGCTGCGGCAAGGCTCAGACATGATTAGACAGTCCTCGGTTGTATCGGTCTGGATCGGGGGCGTCGATTTAGCCAATTCGGCGATTGACCCGCTCGTGAATGGCGGACCGTTTCCGAATATGGGGATCCTCTTCCAGTTTCGCCGAAATTTAAGCGCCCTCCTGGGCCATATTCGCAAAATCAGCTCTGCTCGGATCGTATGCTGCACCCAATACAACCCGTTCCCGAGCAATCCACTTGCCGTCGAGTGGATCAGTCGTCTAAACGAGACGACCCACGGCATCGCGGTCTCATACGGCGCGAAGGTCGCACCTGCGCACAGATGGTTTGAAGGGAAGCAAGCCGAGCTGATCGACGGGTATCGAGGCGGCCAATTGGAGGACCTCCTCGGCGGCACGCTGCCGATTCATCCGAACAATCAGGGACACCGGGTGATTGCGAACAGCCTTGCGCCCTACCTTTTTCCTAAAACCAGCGTATCTTCCAAGAAAAAAAAATAGCCGGGATGCTCTCGCATCCCGGACCTTCCCGCATACTTCCACGGATTCCCCAGCTTATCTGGCGACTTCATCATTCGTGACATCGTTGAAGAACTTAAACGCGTAAATGGCGCTAATGCCGACGAGCGTGTAGATGATGCGCGACATGGTCGAGTCTTGCCCGCCGAATATACCTGCCACTAAGTCATATTGAAAGAGCCCCACCAACAGCCAGTTTAATCCGCCCACAATCAGTAATGCGAGCGCTATTGCGTTTAACGTTTTCATTCCGGGCCAACTCCTCGGTCGAAATTTTTTTATTCATTAGTTAAATTTCCAAATTGCCCAAAATTTATGCAGATTCCGGCAAATATCACGAAACGGGCTAGAAATTGAGGAACAAGCACAGGCATCGAACCCATTTCGGAAGTAAGATATATCGAGGAAAACGTCTAGCGTAAAAAACTAAGCACCGAGGTGATCCTTGCATGGCAAGTTCGGCAAACATTCGCAAACGTGCGAAACAGCTGAAGGGCCAGCCGGTTCGCGTGGAATTGCACGACGGGCGTTCTTATATCGGATGGATCGCCGGGCTGGATGCGAACGGCCTGCTTCTCTCCTTACCCCCGCGCGGCAAGAAGAAAATGAAGAAAAAGAAGGCAGCTCGCAGCAAAAAAGCACGCTCATCGGCTATCCAGCAGCCATTGGACAGCGGCTTCCCAAGAGATCCCCGTTTCGCCCAGGGCATCCGTCCCGACGTCGGCTGGGGGCTAGGCGGTGTGCCTATGGGATATAGTCCTGGTCCTGGCCCTGGCGGCAATTGGGGAAGACCCCGGGAACTGGGCTATTACGGAAACTTGAACGGAGGATGGGGAAGACCTCAAGGTTATTATGGCTTTAGCGGAATGCCGGGAAGACCCGGTCCCAGACCTTATGGCTATGGCTTCGCTGGAGGGCCAGGGCGTCCGCGAAGACCGGGGCTGTTTGGCTTTGGCGGATCAAGCGGAAGCGAGGGCTCCGGCGGAACACAGGAGCAAAACACGGAGAGCTCTTCTTCCGAAAGACCCCGCCGCCCAGGCATTTTCGGAATGGTGCAGAAGGTGCAGAAATACATGCCCCTGATGAAGATGGGCTATAACGCCATCAAATCGATTATTCCGTTATTTAACGGCATCAAAGCCTTGATGGTATGACCCCAAACCACAAAGAGACGCAGAATCTGCGTCTCTTTGTTTATTACTTGCGGCGGTTCTTCGTGAATCGGGTATACACGATCAAAGCGGCGAGCATCATCGCCACAAATCCGATATTCTCGGCAGCGACAGCCGACATTCCAAACAAGATGCAAAGGTTCGTCACCAATCCGTTCGTCAGCAGCGCGATCAAGATCAAAAATATCGGCCGCCACAAGTTATACCTTCTCATTTTCGCGACACTCCTGCCCCTTTAATTTCGACGAATCTATGATTTCATGTTAGTAGCATTTTACCATAAGCAGAGAGTGTTTGCATTTTGACGGGTTTTGACCGTCCACTCTCAATAGTAAGTTTTTTCATAGACACTCCCCGCGGAATGATTTGTATAATCAGTAAGATTGCTATTTTGTTGGAAGGAGTATAGACATGTGGTTTCTATTTGCACTACTGACATCTCTAGCATGGGGGAGTGCCGATCTATTCTATAAAAAAGGCAGCGACAGCAAAGACCCGTTCAGTCATCTGAAGATCGTCGTTATGGTAGGTCTGGTGATGGGGATTCACGGCACGGCGTACCTGTTGATCGAAGGGCTGTCCTTTGATCCATTCGATATGATTCGCTATTTGCCGGTATCGGCGCTGTACATTCTATCGATGGCGATCGGCTATTTCGGGCTCCGGTACATTGAGCTCTCTATCGCTTCGCCGGTGCAGAACTCGTCCGGGGCGGTGACCGCGATTCTCCTGTATTTGTTCTTCCCTCATGATCTCGGATGGATGGACATTGCAGGGGTAGCGATCATTACCTTCGGCGTGGTGGGGCTGGCGATTTTGGAGAAACAAGAAGAGCGAATGGCCCTGAAGACGGGGACAGATCACCTCAACGCCAAATATCAAATCGGCGTGATGGCGATCACCTTCCCGCTGCTATACTGCCTGCTTGACGGCTTAGGCACGTTTGCTGACGGCATTTATCTGGACGAGCTGAAGCTGATTGGTGAGGATGCCGCGCTTCTGGCTTACGAGTTCACCTTTTTCCTGTGTGCAGCGGTGGTTTATATCTACTTGGTTGCAGTCAAAAAACAGCGGTTCAACCTCTGGACCGAACGCGTTAAAGGCGTAGCTGCGATCTTCGAGACGACCGGCCAGTTCTTCTACGTCTTCGCCATGGCCAGCAACGCCATCGTTGCGGCTCCGCTGATCGCTTCGTACAGCGTCTTCTCGGTGATTTTGTCCCGCCTGTTCCTCAAAGAGCGGCTCAGCCGGATGCAATACGCCGTCATCGCGCTCGTGCTGGCAGGAATCGCTTTGCTCGGCTTGGCAGACGAGCTGTAGGGCAAGCTGCTGCAGCCCGTAACGGACCGTAATGACCTTATTTGCACATTTCCCGAGAATTTTCCGATCTAACGGACTTCACGGCCCTTATTCGGGTTGGCGAGCTACTTTTCACGGTGATTTTTCGCAAATAGCGTCATCTCTGTCCGTTACGTTCCAGAAGTGCCCAACGGTCATCTATTAACGTCCCTAGTGTCCGTTAGAACTCCCACCCCCGCCTTTCCTCCTATGGACTAGCACCGGTTCGCTTATGGTATACTGCTAATAATATGCCAAAAAAGAGAGGTACTCCGTCATGTGGAAAGAATTCAAAGCCTTTGCGCTCAAAGGGAACGTGCTGGATCTAGCCATCGGGGTCATTATCGGTGCCGCTTTCGGGAATATCGTGACTTCCCTGGTTAACGACATGCTGATGCCGGTGATCGGGCTGCTGGTAGGCGGTATTAACTTGAAAGAGTTGCAATTTCAATACGGAGACACGGTGTTGAAATATGGAGCTTTCCTGCAAACCGTCATCGATTTCTTTATCGTCTCCTTCTCGATCTTCCTGTTCGTCAAAGGCATCAACAAGCTCAGACGCAAAGAGAAAGAAGATCCTAAGCCCGAAGCGCCGCCCGCGCCTTCCAAAGAGGAAGAACTGCTGGCCGAAATCCGCGATTTGCTGAAGCAACGAGCGTTGGACGAGAAGTGACTCAACTGCGCCAAAAAACCCGCCCGAGCCGTTACGCTCAGGCGGGTTTTCTCGTATGACGCCTACACCAGCTTATGTCCGCAATTTGGACAGAAATTTGCGCCTTCGTTCTTCGTCCCGCAGTTAGGACAGAAGTTCGGCCGCTTCGCGCCGCCTTCCGCTGAGGAAGGTGCTGCAGGTTGCGACGGTTGGCTCGCCCCCGAGTTTTGCGGTTGGGACTGTGGCTGCGGACGATCCTTCCCCTGGTCCGTTTCGGAATTGAGATTTTTCATCATTTCTTTGGCCAGGTTCATCCCCATCATCATCCCCGCCATGTCCGAAGCAGCCCCGCCGCCCTGCACCTTGCCTGAGGCCATGCCATCCGTCATACTGACCTGCTGGTATTTCGATAAATTGCCGATCATTTCATGCGATGCCGTCTTCGTGATCATCTCCTGGATTTCCTTCGGATAACTGAAGCTCATTACCTGGAAGCCCGTAATCGCCAATCCGTCGTCCATGACCTGCATATCGAGGTCTTCCCGGATGCCCCGTGCGATCTCTGCAGCGTTGGCTTGCAAATTAAACATATCTTTGCCTTCCCGGCTAATCCATTTCATCAGCAGTTGATCGAGCACGGAGGTGATCCGAAGCTTGACGTCCTCCACCAAGTAGCTTTGCTTAATGCCCGCAATCTTATCGATTAAAGTCACATAGTCGTTGACCTTGAAGTTAAACGTCCCGTTGGCACGAATCGGCATTCCGCCAGGGAGCTGCGGCGTCGGGATTAACACCGGATTTTGCGTGCCCCACCGGACGGTGAACTCCTTCGTGTTGACGAACAACACCTCAACCCGCATGCCGCTGTTAAAGCCGAATTTGAACCCCTTCAGCGTGGACAGGAACGGGACGATCTCCGAAGTAATGTTATACTCGCCTTCTTCCTTGAAAATCCCCTCGATTTTCCCATTATTGATAAAAATCGCGTCCTGCCCCGAGCGGATGATCAGCTTACTCCCTTTTTTAATTTCACGGTTGTTCCATTTCCAGAAAATCATGTCGTCCCGGAATTCTTCCCATTCCACGACATTGGCAAATTGGCTCTTAAAAAAACTCATCAGCTCTTCCTGCCCCTTCCTTTAAAATGATCCTCGGCTTCCGCTATGGGAGTGTCCGCCGCTGGTTGTACCACCGCCGCCTCCACTGCTGCCTCCGCCTCCGCTGTTGCTGCTGCTCTCAATCTTCGTCTTCGTTACCGTCGTATGCAAATAATTGTCCTGTCGCCAAATGACGCCGGAATTAGCTGAATCCTCATAGGTACGACCGCTCACCGTGATCCGACCGCCGCTTCGGAACGCCATTATGAAGACGACCCCCGCTCCGATCACCAGTGCAATCACAAGCTGAATGCCGGTGTTGAACAGCGGATTATCCGGATTCACCCCCGGCCGGAACTCCGCATACCGGTAGGCCGTGCGTATGTATTCTGCAAACGCACCGTGATAATCACCTGCGGACAGCATCGGGGTAATCTTGTTGCGGATTTTGTCTAAACGGCTGTCGTCCAGGTATTCCTCCCCTTTATAGAACCCTGCCAGATAGAGATCCCGGTTCAGCATATCCAACGTCAAAATCACGGCATTGCCATGCGGTTTGTCGTAACCAGGAGCCCGTTCATCGTAGAAATCCTCTGTCAGCTTGACAACATCCTCGCCTTCAGGATTGTCTGTGGTATAGATGATGATATCGAGCGCTCTTTTGGGCCCATATTCATTCGCCAACGCGTTAAGGTCTTCCATTTCTCCCGGAGAGAGAAGTTCGGCCTCGTCATATATCAATTGCTTATTCGCAAGCGGTGATTCCGCCTGAGCCGTTAACGGGGTCAGCATATTTAGCATGATCAAGAGCAGGAACGAGTACACCACGACCCATCGCTTGTTCATAGGAATACGCCTCCCCACAGCCAGGCCAATATTTTAAGTCCAACAAAAGAGAGCGCCGAAACACCGGAAAACCACGCCGCCATTTTCCCTTTGCTAAGCGGCGGCTTTCCGACCACTTTGCCTGTTTGGCCGTTCATCGCGAACGTGTATTGTTTTCCCTTGTAGTTGTAATACACCATCCAGACCGGAAGCAGTACATAATTCGCTCGTTTGACTGTCGTATCGATCTGTTTGTCCGCGTAGCTTACCGTCGTGTATTCGGAAACGGTTGAAGAAATATAGGATTCGATATAAGGCATCGTTTTTTCCCGAGCTCTCGGGGTAAGCTGCTCGCTGGTATAGTTGTATTTTTCAGCAATGTATCCCGCAAGATAGGGCGTCTTAAACGTCTTTAATTGGTCGTAGGGAAAAGGCTCCAGCTTATCCATCAACTCATCGTCCATCTTGGCCGAGGCATCGATCGGCAGCCGGACATAGTTCAGCCGAATTTTCCGGTAAAACTCGTAATGATCGGTTTCCGTATATTGATAATCGCCTCGGCGATAGCTTCTTACCTTCGTTCCTCGGCCGCGAACATCGATATTGTTCAGCAAATCGTACATCCAGAATGGCACATACATGCCGGTAATCCCCTGGATGCGGTCCGCGGTCATGAAGCCGCGGGGCGTAAGCAACCCTTTTCGGCACCATTTCTTGAAGGCCGCCATCGCCTCTTCCTTGCTGATCGCAAAAGGGATCACCTGCTGCGGCGCCAGCTTTCCGCTCAGGCGATCGCTAAGCACCACCGCGGAACCGCAAAAGCTGCACGTCGTTGCGCTGGTTTCCGGCTCCGTTACGATGACCGCCCCGCAGCTTTCGCAGTGGTATTCCCGAACCTCGTCCTCCGTGAACACCTGTTGCTTCAATGGGTCGGGAAGTTGCTCGATGTTGTCCTTGCGGCCGCAGCTTGGACAGGACAGCATGCTTGTCGTGCTGTCGAACGTCATGCCGCTGCCGCAGCTCGGACATTTGTATTCAATGACCGGCAAATCGTTCACCTCAATCCATTCAAAATCAAGTGCAGGCAGCTCACTGATTTAATTTCGCCTTGAGCGCCGCTAGTTCATCTTCAGGAGTCGATGCTGTGGCTTCCTCCGCTTTCGCTCCCGCCGCATTGCTCTTCTCCAGCTCCGCGAAGATCGCGTCCAGATCGTCTTCCTGCGATCCCGCCCGAAGCTCCGCCAGAGCCAGCGCTTCATTCAACGCTTGATCCGCCTTCGCCTCCAGTTCGCGAAGCGCTGCTTCGGTTCCTCCAGCAGCCTGGGCCTTATGTAACGCTGCGGCCTCTGCCAGCTTGCTCTTCAGCGTCGCTTGCCGCGCTTCCAGCTTCTGCAGATCGGAGACCAGCTTCTCCTCCATCTGCTTGATTTGGTCGGCCTGACTCGCTGCCTGCTCATAGGCCGTCTGCAGCTCCTGCAGCCGTTCCGCCTGCTTCGCCTTCCGCTCCAGGAATTTTAATGCAGCAGATTCGTCGCCAGATTCCACCGCCTTCTCCGCATACCTTTGCAACTTCCGAACTTCCTCAGCGCACTCATCCAGCGCACGCTTGGCTCGGTCTTCCGCTGTCTGTATCGCAGCCGACTCGGCCTTGACCTGTCCCAAATCCAGCCGTAATTGACGCAGGTATTCATCCACCGTCGCCGCCGGATCCTGTGAACGCTCCAGCCTAGCGGAAAGATTCGACCGCATCACATCTTTAAACCTCGACAAAATCCCCACTTCCCGTCCCTCCTTCAGTTGGTCACTTACTTAATAATACAGTAGAAACAACCATTTGGTTTCATGGCGGCTCCCGAGACCGGGCAAAAAAAACGCCCCGAAGGGCGTTCTTCCCGTACAAGCGGCTATCGCAGACCGCAAAAAGACATGGGATCAACCGATCCACAACTGCACTAATGACGTGCTAGTGTTGGGGATGATCTTTTTTCTCGGAGTAGGCGATCAGATTGACCTTTTCTCCGATGGATTGCTCGATTTTCTCCTCCAGCTTCCGAATCTCCTGAACCAGCGATTCCCGGCCCTCCAGATCCGTGAATACGTAATCCTGCTGCATGATGCACGCTCCTCCCTGTTTTTAGGTAACTTGCGCGGAAAAGCGGGGTTCTATGCAGGTGAGGGCTGTATGCTATTCCTTACTTCACATAGCGTAGCGTGTGGAATAAGGGACTTTTATGATCTTATTGGGGCGGTTGAAGTCGTGGTGCATTAAATAAAGGACTTTTGTGGCGTTATTTTACTGGAGTTCCGCGTATCCCCCTTTTTACTGAGCTTGCCGGGTAGCTGGGATCGTCGGGTTTGCAACCGTAGTTTCCGTTCTAACGCTTATGAGCGGCGCTATTTGGGGATTTACGGCGTGGTTTGAAATCTAACGCTGATCAGGAAGCTTATTTCCCGATTTCAGCGAAAAAAAGGGGGGGGCTTCCGTGAATAAGCTCTCTGGCAAGCGTTAGAATCTAAAACCACCCGATTTTCGCGAAATAAGCGCCGTGGCAAGCGTTAGCGGGAGAATTGAACACGGAAAGAGCTCACCCCTTGATCGAACCGATCATTACGCCTTTTTCGAAGTATTTTTGAATGAAAGGATAAATCACGAGGATCGCAGCGTAGACACGATAATCACGCCATGTTTAATCTGGTCGGCATACCTTTGCGCATAACCGCCGGCATCGCCGCCCGTAACCGCCCCTACCTGGTTGGATAGCAGGATATCTCGCAGCACCATCTGCAGCGGCTAACATATTGCCAACCGTTTTTGTCCGAAACCGCATAGGAGACGATATACGTTGTGCCTTTGATTTGGTGGATAACGGAGGTAAGATCGCCGCTGTTCTCCCGCTCCATTCGGTCCACCAAACTTGCCAGATCATCCGAGCTCCGAACCAGCGAACCGTTTGAAGCGACCAACAGCTGCCCCTGCTCGTCGAGGATAAAAAAGTCTCCCAGATAGTGCACTGACACCGATCCCATCATGTGGAGAATCGTATCCCCCTTAACCAGGATTATCACCACGCCGGGGGAATGGGACCCGCCGACCGGTAACGGCTGCAGAAAGGTCAGCATCCGCACCCGGTTATTGCCTGGAATGATGACCTCCTCCACCGGCCGGACGAGAGGCGCGTCCAACGTATGCAACGTCTCCTTCATATAGGCGGGCTGCCAATTCTCATAGGTAAAGCCGATCCCGGGAATCGCCATATCCTCCATACCGTATACGCTTCCAGTTTTGGAGAATAACATACCGTGTCTCGCACATAGAGCAGCGTGTTGTAAATGAAGGCATCGGTGGCGTTTTGGTCAGTAAATTCACCTTGTGTCTCCCCATGGAGGGTCACCTTCCTTTCCGTTAATAGGTGAAAATAAGTGGGGAAATCCGTGGAGTGAGAACTTACGGGATACTAACAAAAGTATTGTATTATACCAAAATATAGATTTTATAAACTATTTTTAATATTTTCTTGTTCTCCTTCCTCTCCCTACCCTATGTACAAAAGAGAAAAGCAGTGAGACAATGATTAACGGCTTGTTTCTTGTTTGATAGAAAAAGAGATAGATCGAGAGCATTTGGGGGAAGAAGAGAAACCGATGGGATTTGAACTCATTGCAGCAGTACTGATTTTTGCGATAACTTTAACCTTTGTCATTTGGCAGCCGAAGGGGCTGAATATCGGGTGGTCTGCGTGCGGCGGAGCGGTACTGGCCCTGGCGGCCGGAGTCGTCGGATTTGACGATGTAGGGGAAGTCGTACAGATTACGTGGAACGCCACTTTGACGTTTATTGCGATTATCATCATTTCGCTGATCTTGGACGAGATCGGCTTATTCGAGTGGGCGGCGCTGCACATGGCCCGGGCCGCCAAAAACAGCGGCATCCGCATGTTCATTTACGTCAGCTTACTGGGGGCGGTCGTTTCGGCGTTTTTTGCCAATGATGGGGCTGCCTTAATCCTCACGCCAATTGTGTTGGCGATGGTCCGACATTTGAATTTTGAGGAAAAGATGATCTTTCCGTTCATCATGGCGAGCGGGTTTATCGCAGACACCACTTCTTTGCCGCTGGTGGTCAGCAATCTGGTGAACCTCGTGTCAGCGGATTATTTCGGGATTGGGTTCGCGCAGTATGCCGCCCGGATGATTGTTCCCAACCTGTTCTCGCTTGGGGCGACGGTGGCGGTGTTGCTGCTTTATTTTCGCAAAAGTATCCCTCGCGACTATGACCCCTCCAAGCTGAAAGCACCGGCTGAAGCGATCAAGGACCAGCGCTTGTTCCGCATCTCCTGGGTCGTGATGGGTGTTCTGTTGATCGGCTACCTTGTGAGTGAGCTTCTGCATCTTCCGGTATCCTTGCTCGCCGACACCGTGGCTTTGATCTTCTGGGCTATCGCCCGCCGCAGCCAAGCGGTTGACACGAAGGCTGTCATGACGGGGGCGCCGTGGAATATCGTCGTCTTCTCGATCGGGATGTACCTTGTCGTGTACGGCCTCGGCAATGCCGGGCTGACCGAGATCTTGGCCAAGCTGCTCCAAGCAGCGGCAGATGAAGGTCTGTTCATATCCACGATCGCCATGGGCTATATCTCGGCATTCTTGTCGTCGATCATGAACAACCTGCCGGCCGTCATGACCGGCGTACTCGGCATCGCCGACACGTCCACCACCGGCCCGATCCGCGAATCGCTGATCTACGCCAACGTCATCGGCGCCGACCTCGGCCCGAAGATCACGCCGATCGGCTCGCTCGCGACCCTCGTCTGGCTTCATGTCCTCGCCAAGAAGGGTGTCCGCATCTCCTGGGGCACGTATTTCAAAGTCGGCATCGTGCTAACGATCCCGATTTTGTTTGCGACATTGGTGGGGTTGTGGGTGGTGTTGGTGGTGTTTTAGGAGGGGGCAGATGCTCCCTTTTTTTTCATTCTTATAGAAGATAAATCCTGTAAAGTTGCTGAGCCAACGGTTGCCTGGACTTTATGAAGGCTACGCCCTGTCCCTTGAAAACACCTCAATCATCAACCCTGCACCCAACCTAAACCCCCGCGCAAACGCCGCCGCCATCTCCATCCCTTGAATTTGCTGCTGCAAGTCGATTAGAGCCTCCAATTCGGCAAAATCCTCACTCGATAGTTTCTCTTTCCAAACCATCGTCGCTTCGGATAATTCTCTGCTGAGTTGGCGGTATTGCGGGTCTTTGGGGATGAGCTGCTGCTCGGGGATGATGTAGTCGTAGTATAAGGATTCTAGAAAGGAGCGCATCAAAAAACCTCCTTTTGGGGATAAGAATAGCAAAATGGGAGGCTGCATGTGGTACGTATATGCGTAACATATCTTTTCTAATTTTGGATTTTATATGTAGAATAGATAGAAAGAATCTTGTGACTGAGGTGGGAAATGAAATGGAGCACAAAGTGCTGATGAGGGATACATATGATCAATAAGAGGTGGCTTATCCGCGGACTTACCCTAGTCTGTCTTATATTGCTTACTCTCCTAACTCAACGCGAATCCTACAGCCCTATTACCGACTCCCATATTCAGCAACTGCAAGAAAAGGAGCACTTCGAAGTACTGGACGTGAAGATAAATAACGAAGTGGACAAGCCGTTTGCTTATGTTTTTTATCAAAGGGGTGCTAAAATCGGAGCTTGTGTCGTTAACGTAATCAATCAAAAACTGGATTATCATATGGATCTCATGCTAAACGAAGACGATCGCAACCCTGTTCAGGTGTTTGGCGTTCAGACTGGTTATCCCTATCTCATGATTCGTATTCATGATGATCAACTTCTTCAGGAGGGAAGCATCATTCAGGCCACATTCAACCAAAATGACTGGCATCAGCTAGGTTTGGATCCTTCAAGAAGAGATTATATTGTGCTAGGAGACTACGACGAAGCAGCCCAAGGAACAACGTCGGTACAAATCTATAACAGAAATCAGGAACTGGTGTATGAGTAATTAGCGGATGGATGGTCTTATGCCTAATAATCCAAGACTTGAAACACATCAAAAATCCGCCATAATCCAATTTTTAAACGAGCATTTTAATGCGCATACCGGCTGCAAGGGGGGAGCTGCGCCCAGATGGTGATGTAGATATTGCCTATCTATCCGACGAGCCAACCCCTTCCGCTTATGAACTATTTATAGCCGCTTTAGGCAGGACCCGCATTTTTGCGAGCCCTCAAGGAATATGCCTGCTTAACGAACGCAAGGAAATCATGGAAAATTACCGGTGAGGGTGAGCGAATTGAGTCGTGATATATCTAGCCCAATTTCAATCCACGCACCTACATGAGGTGCGACCGTACTTTTCGATTACCTCAGCCAACTCCTCCGGTATTTCAATCCACGCACCTATGTAAGGTGCGACCCGGCACCGTGCAAACCCAAACAGCATCCCAATAAAATTTCAATCTACGCACCTATGTAAGGTGCGACGTTAGGT
>NZ_KE159654.1:447809-450998 GCF_000403375.2 Paenibacillus barengoltzii G22
AATCCACGCACCTATGTAAGGTGCGACATGCAATTCTTGTCATCATAAAGCCACCTATATAGTATTTCAATCCACGCACCTATGTAAGGTGCGACAGCGCCCGAAATGAGCCCAGGCCCAGCAAGGGCTCAGAGGCTCAAAAGTGCGAACCTTGTAAAATGGCTGTTTTAAGCATAGCAAAAAAGAGGTCAAAATGCTATCAGCCCACGCACGGCGCGTGGTGCGAACCCCCCAGGGAATCATGTGCGCTTGGGGTTCGCACCAAACTCCCGCAGTCACTGTGACTTTACTCGAGAATAATTCTAACCAACACATGTGACAAATAAGATCCTTCAACATGGTCCACATTGATTGTACTTTTTACTCCATCTATGATCAGAAGCTGCCTGGGCAAGGTTAATCCCTTATAGCCACCCATTAGCCAAATAATAGAATCGTTGTTTTCTTCCATCTCCTGCAAGATTGATTTTCCTTTACACCATTCTGCATATTTGGGAACTTGTCATGCGAGCTTTCTTTTACTTTTCGCCGTCCATTCAATATTATCCAACAGATCTATAAACTTCCCTAACTTCTCGCCGAGAGGACACCATTTCAATTCACACACTCATATAGGGTGCGACTATCAAGACATAGATTTCTTTATAGGATTAGACTTTTCATTCCACGCACCTGCGTAAGGTGCGACAAGTCTTGGAGGAAGGTGTCGCTCCCCTCCTCAATCGTATTTCAATCCACGCACCTACATGGGTGCGACTTTTAAGCGGGCGATGGGCTATGCCATCCTCGGCGCAAAGCGGATTAGGTGCAATGAAGGCGCTTGTCCAAGCGATCTACAGCGAATTTGATTCCAAAACGATTCACGAAGCCCGGACCATTTAAGAGCAGTCGCCATATGACAGCGATCAGCTTTTGATCGAAACGCACGGTTTATCTGCTCCGAATTACCTCACAACTCAAATACAGCGATTAACGACCGAAGCCACCCCATAAGGAGTGGCTTCTCTTTAAATTTGCATCAATTGAATTCTTTAAATGCCGCAAAGGGCGCTGTTTATGATTTAATGTTGCATCCTAGTGAACCAACGATAATTAAATTATAAGGAGTGTAGTTTAAAAAGTCAACTTATGTTATTTCGGAAGTTGAAGCTGCTTCTGAAATATGCGAATAAATTGCTTTTGATTTTTTGAAAAACAAGTCAAAAATTTTACGATCTATAGCATCTAATTGCTCATTCGTTAGAAAATAGGAGGTATCTTTCGTCTTCTTCGGTTTAGTTATTCTCAATTTGCTTATAGCTCTAATCTGAGTGGGTATAGCAAATACTTTATTGTCATTGATGGCCGGAATTACGCCTAAATATACATCATCAGTATGTACATCACTGCATGACTGATCCTCACTAAGAGAACCAAGGGGTGTACCTCTGTCAATAGAGTAGACACAAAGAATCGAGAAAATTATGCGGTAGATCGGTACATACGTTCGCACTCATTGGGCGTAGAATACCCAATCGCGGAATGGATTCGTTTTCCATTGTAGAAGCAGGTAATATATTCAAAAATGCGTTTCTTGGCTTGCTTGCGTGTTTTGAACTTCTCCAAGTAGACAAGTTCTTTCTTAAGCACACTGTGGAACGATTCAATACACGCATTATCGTAGCAGTTCCCTTTGCGGCTCATACTGCCTTTCATCTTGTAGGTGCGCAGCCGCGCCTGGTAGTCATGAGAAGCGTACTGGCTGCCGCGATCCGAATGATGCAGAACCTCTTCGCACGGTCGCTGCTGGCTGTGGGCGCGGTCCAGCGCCGTTAACACGAGTTCTTTCGTCATTCGCTCATCCATGTGAAATCCAACGATTTTACGACTGTACAGGTCCATGATGCTTGCCAGGTATAGCCAACCCTCATCGGTCGGGATATACGTAATATCAGCCACCCAGGCCTTGTTTGGAGCGGACGGATTAAACTCGCGGTTCAACACGTTCTCTTGGACAGGCAGGTTGTGCTTCGAGTTGGTTGTGGCCTTGTATTTCTTCACCGTGCGAGAACGTAAACCCAGCTCCTTCATGATCCGAGCGACTGTTTTCTCGGACACTCGTATGCCCTGCTTGTGCAGTTCTTTTGCTACTTTGGGGCTTCCATATAATCGACGGGATTCTAGAAAGATACGACGGATCCGCCGCTCCAGCTTGCGACGTCGCTTTTCACGTTTGCTGGCTTTTCGCTGGGTCCATTTGTAATAGCCGCTTCGGGATACTTCAAAGGCTTCGCACATCTTCGAGACTCGGCACTTGAAGCGATGATCGTGGATGAAGGCATAGATCAGCGCCGGTCTTTGGCGAAGTAGTGCATCGCCTTTTTTAAGATGTCGTTCTCCTCTTCCAGATCACGAAGGCGTTTCTGAAGATCTCTCATTGCTTTATCGTCGGCTTTCAGTTGCCCACTGCCTGGAAAGGCCTGTGCGCCGTCTTTCTTGTATTCCGCCATCCAACGATACAGGGTGTTGTCGCTGATCCCCAGTTCGCGGGCGACCTGCGCCACCGCTTTCCCTTCTTCCTGGATCATCTGAATCGTTTGCAGTTTAAATTCTTTATCGTATTTTTTCGTCATGGTAGCACCTCGAATTTGGATAGATTCATTTTACCCGATTCTCGGTTCTCCATGTCTACTTTTTAGTCTAGCAGCAGGGCAACACTACTGCAGTAGGACTGGATCTTTTGTTATCATCTAGTACCACAGCCCAATGCGGCCCCCCATGTTCGGATCCCGCATTAAAGCCAAAGTGTATATGAACAACTTCTCCTCTTTTGTATCTTTTCAACCTTTTTGGATCAAAATCAAGCTCCCACTCCAGGTATTTGTTCTGCTGATCTAACCAACGAATAAAAATGCTTCCCCTTTTTTCTTCCATTTCTTCAATGGTATTCTGCAATCGCTTTAAATTCATCTCCATTATTTTCATTAGATTTTCATTATCTTTTACCTTTCTCAACCAAGTTCGCCCCTCCATCTTTTCTATTGACTCCCGATTTTTTGTATTAACAGATCTATAAACTCCCCCCAACTTCTCGCCGAGAAGGCACCATTTCAATCCACGCACCTATGTAAGGTGCGACCTTGTTTAATTTTGTAGTAACACAAAAATAACTAGTATTTCAATCCACGCACTCACAAGGAGTGCGACGGT
>NZ_KE159654.1:452589-461153 GCF_000403375.2 Paenibacillus barengoltzii G22
AAATTTCAATCCACGCACTCACAAGGAGTGCGACAGCGGCACTTGGGAAGCCTTGAGCCACAAGGCCTCACATGGCCGGAAGTGCGAACCTGTTTTGTGAGTGCGAAATGTTACGGTTATTTTCAACTAGAAACTCGAACGAACCCTTTAATGACGCGGAGTGCGAACGTCCCGGGGATTTTATGTGCGCTTGGGGTTCGCACCGCTGACCGCTAGAAGATGAGCGGATCCTCTAGGTCGATCGACGGCTTCGCGCCAATATGTTCGACTTTGGTCTTGTAGTTATTGCCCAGCCGGTAAAAGCGTAGGCTATCTTTTTCAGGATCGATGATTTCAGATAACTCCAGTTTCAGAGCGGTGAACTGGGATGCATCGACGTTACATTCAAACACGGAATTCTGCACCCGTTGTCCATAGTTTTGACATGCCTTAGCCACCCTGCGAAGCCTCGCAGATCCTCCCGCGCCTGAAGTTTGGACATCATATGTGATGAGTACAAGCATACTCACTCACCTACTTCCATAAAAATGGCGGGTATTCATCTAAATCCCCGCGCAAGAAACGTGCCAATAATAAGGCCTGAGCGTAAGGAACCAACCCCCAGGAGATCTTTTCATCCAGGAAAGGATGGGTAATCTTCTCTTGCTTCTTAGTTTGCCATGCTTGCAAAAACTTTTTGCGAGCCTCGTCCGTCAACAACACAGCCCCATTTTCCTTTGCTACAAAATCGGATGATGTCACTTCTTTCCGATTAATCAGCGAAAGCACAAAGCGATCAGCATAAATTCCTCGCAGCTCTTCCATCAGATCCAAGGCTAGGGAAGCTCGACCAGGACGATCCTGGTGCAAAAAGCCGACATAAGCATCGAGCCCCACGGTCTCCAATGCCGCAGCCGTATCTCTAGCCAAGAGAGTGTAGGCGAACGACAGCATGGCATTTACGTTGTCTTTTGGAGGTCTTCTGGATCTCCCGTGGAAAAAGAAACTCTCCTTCTGCTGCAAAATCATCTGATCAAACACCTGGTTATAGAGAACCGCAGCTTGACCTTCCCAACCTCGCAAACTTTCTAGGTTATTACTGTTACGGACTTCACGCAAAATATCCGAAAGCTGGCCTGAAATCGACTTGAATTGTTCAACATCAATGCGCAGCGGGTACTCTCGCGTCATCCGTTCGAGAATCCACTTGTGGTTATAGATCTTCCCTGTAATGAAGTTTCGGGCTATTTTCGCTGCATCCTCTTCATGATCCGAAATCCGGTACTGTGTTTTTCTCAAAATGACATTTCCCCGGCTTTCCCCAATGACTCTTGCCAGGAATCTTCCGCTTTGTGTCAAGAAGGTGATGGAAATATTCCGATCTGCACAATACCCCATTAATGCAGGACTCGCCCCCGTGTATCCAAAGCTCACGATCGCTTCCAGATTGTGAAGCGGTAAGCGACCAATCTTCTCATCGCCTTTCAGTAACAATACATTATCACCATCAAGCGCTAAGTAGGTATCCGGCTGAGTAACGTATAACGTATTTAACAGCTTTTTCAATCACTCAGCCTCCCTTCGATGTAGCTTTGGACCGAACGTTTATGCATCAAATGGGGCACACAGATATGCTGCAAAGAGCAGTTTTTGCAAAAGGGTCCCGTCTTTACCTTCGGCGTATAGCGTTTATCGTAATAATCATGCATTTCTGCGGCCATTTGTCTCACTTGTTCTCGCAACATGTCATGAATCGGCACTTCAACACGATGTTTGATTTCGTTGTAGAATATATATCCTGTGTCCACGCGGCATAACATCATCTCTTCCAGGCACATCGCTTGGGCTGCAAGTTGGATGGTGTCTTCATCACCTTTCTTTGGCTTCCCCCGCTTATATTCGACAGGATAGACCTTATAGGTGCCTTCCGCTCCCGCCACTTCAACTCCTTCAGGGTCTTGAACAAATTCGACAACATCACAGATTCCGCTTAATTGCAGTTCCTTGGACTGAATCGGCATCGCGCGAACGATTAACTTGTCTCCACGCTTTTCCCGGATAAACGGCTGATCCGCCTTTTGATGTAAATGCTGGCCTTCGATGGTTCTCGCATTTTCATCCCATTGCTGCTCAATATGAATCAGGGCCCACTGACGTTTACAAAACTGGAAATGCTGGAGCCCTGACAACATTAAATAGCGGTCCTCGTCATTAACGACCATTGATAACCTCGACATTCAAACCATCGAGTTCCTCAAGTTCAATTGTGTAATCCTCAAAACGTTTAGGTTCAGGCGCTGTAGAATAAACTTTCAAAGACCGGTGTACTTTGGCCGAAGAATATTGCCCCAGCTTGGAGGAATGATTCCACCAATATACCTTATGGACTTCCATACTGCCGTCCGGACGAGCAGAAGAGCTGTCATTTTCAAAAAGGGTAATCAGCGCTTGCTTAATCTTCTCTGCATCTTCTTCGGTAAAACCTGTCTTCTCCGCAAGTTGCGTATTAATGCTGCCTTTGAACAGGTACAGACCAAAATCAACGCGGTGTTTCATCCCCATCGTATCAGAGCTGCGTTTGTCCCCCGTTACAGAGTTCACGCTCTTGGTAATCTGGGTGCTGACAATGTCAATAGGATCAATGCTTGTAGCCGTATGGATGGAAACAGGACCGCGGACGCCTACAGACAACTCAGAACCTTTGAAAGCGAAAACTTGTCCAAAACTGCGTACATCGATCCACTCCTGGCAAGCCAGCTTAGCAAATTCATCCGCAGAGGCATTTTTGCTTTTCAGCATTTTTGCCAGCTCCGGATGGGCATCCGCACGTTCACGCAAACTTTTGAAATCATCCACTTTTCTGTCATCCGACTGGACAAAAATCTTCTCTCCCATATCCAGCAAGCGATTGCGGATTTTACGCTTAATAGCCACATCCGAGATTTCCCCATGGCCGTCGTAATTTTGACGTGGGCGGTTACCGTTCAGCGGGTCCCCGTTGGGATTGGCTTTCGTCACGGACAAAATAACAGCAAAATCGATTTTATGACCAAGCGTGCTCATTCGTTTGTATCCTCCTCTTTTTTCTTATATAGTTCACGGCGCTGACTGTAGAATCCAAGCAGATATTGCTCTGTTAATGGAAGATTATTAAAATCCCCTTCCTCAAATTGATCAGCAATTTCATCAATCATCTTGGATAAATAGGTCGCTTTCGTTCCCAGCTTGGCTTGATAAGGCTGGAGGCTGGCCTGTATTGTCTTCCAGGTTCGACCTGGATTCTGGGCGTACGAGTTCATATAACGAATCGCATTAGTAGATCTTGTCTCGTCTTTGCCTAGTGCTCCCCGTTCTAGCACATCCGCCACAGCCAACAAGCGGCCAAACAGATAACTCCGATCCCTGGATTCGGTGTTAAGCGGCACGTTCCATTCCTCCCCTTTTTCCAACAACATTTTTCGAATCAATGCGCATGCGATGCTTAACGTCTTCTCCCATTCCCAACGTTCCATGGATACTGGATTGGAAGCCCGGTGGAAGGCGCTTCTGACAATATCTCTAGGGATTGCACGTCTATCAACAATGCAAGGAATCATCCGTTCCATCGTCCCTTTGATGATCTTCTCACTTGCTCTGGGGCCGTAAGCAGCAAATGCAATATCCTTCGTTGCCGGCGCTCCATAAAAATTGATAAACTGCTCGTCTTCCTTGCGGTACCGATGCTCCCATGCGCAAGAGTTATGCCACTCTTCCAGACGATTCAAATACAGTTCCTTAGTCAGATGACGATAGTAAAGCACCGCCATCCGGCCAGTTGTTGCCGAGTCTAGAACGAGAATATTCACCTCTGCTTGATACGTCAGATCATTTCGAAACCCGTCGATTGCCCGTCTAACCTGATCCGCATAAGGCTTGTCCGTATCCGGTTCTCTTTCGATTTCCCGGCCTGAATGACGCATCATGTCCACAATATCCTCATCGGTATTCGGAACGGGGTCATTATCGTTGCCCCACACTAGAAAGACGCGTTCATCAATCGTTTTCCCCTGACGGTAAATCAACCACTTCAAGGCATTGTGCGCTTTCTGCGATACCTCATAACTGATGGATACCGCTTCCTTGCTTGTTTTGAAGCGTCCTCTAAAGGTGAAGCCCGAATTGTCATTCGCAGAAATTAATTTGGCCTTATCCGCTGCATGGCGAATCTTGTTCGCATGCCGTTCCGTACTCGGACGCATCTCTCCTGTAACGAAACAAACATCCGTTTCTCCCAGCTTTTGATTGTAAAAGGCTGTAAATGACTCGAACATCGCCGGGTCTTTCCATACTTCCGCAGGAGAATCAGGGGTAAGAACATTAAATCGGATAAAAGCACTGGAGGTCTCCGCAGCCCCGCTTGAGAAAATGGGCGGCTTGTCCCCGTACTTCGCCGTATATTTCTCATCCCATTTCTCGATCAGCTGCTGGTTCTCATCAAGCTTGATGATTTTGGCGGCGACTAGGTCCTCAATTAACCGTCTCTTACGCAAGTACGTGTAAATACATTTCAATTTCTCTGTAGCGTAGGGCGAATTGGCCCATTCCTCTAGATTGCGGATGTATTTATCAAAAGGGACTTCATCTGGATTTTTGATTTGTCCGCCATACTTCACGAAGTCCCCAGCGACATAACTAAGCTTGTCGTGTAACGGGTAGGGAGCGACCTTGGAGCCTGATCGACTGGCGGATTCCTCTGTACAGGGAATTAAGGTACTCTCCTTATCCAATACTCTGGCCTCGAGAAAGTCCCCGTCTTCATCGACCGTAACTTCAATATGTGCATTCTGGGTTGTATGTGACACCGGCAGCAGCGTGTATTCCCGGTCGCGCTTCTTTACGGTTTTCCCGACTTGATCCAGATTCGCCTCATACGTCTCATACAGATGGAGCAGCCAACTCATCTCATTCACCTCCTAAAGTACGGAGCAGTTGTTCCGCAGGCTCAATAGTATCCGAATGGAACGATTTGGGCTCCATTTCTCTGACTGTACGGACAATGGAGCATTCCTCTGGCTTTGGAAACCGGATGTACCCTTGATTCATCTCAACATTCCAAAGCCTAACCGAAAGCTCATTCTTCCCTGTTTCATCGGGATAATTGAACCCGTGAACCATCGTTCCTAAATAATGCGTTCTTCCATCCGTATCGTAGTAACCTGTTCCACTGCCAAATTCGCAAGGCTGCACATACCCCTGACACTCTCGAGTACCCAGGAAAATATCTCTCCGCCCCCCCGCTTTCAACGATCGTTGAAGGATGCTGTAATGCTTTCCTTCATTACGGTCGAAGGCGAGATCCGGCCGGTGTTCGTTAAAGACAAAGTGGGCCTTTACTTGGTAATGTACATCCTTCAGATACGTATAATTTGCCAGCGTGTTCCCGCCCCCATAGTCAATCGGGCGCACTCCCTTGGATTCCATTTGGATCGGCTTCATGACACGCAGTTCGTCGATGATATACATGATTGTCGGCTTCCAGTAGACAGACTCGAGAATTCCCTTAATCGCTTGATAGGTAGGAACACTGTAGGACAGCTTCTCCCCGCCTATTTTGGTTAGAGGGTCGCTAAATAAAGCGTAGTCGCCGAAAACTTCAAACTGGACTTCGTTTCTCATGGTTTGAATCACCTCCTTTACAGGAGCAGCCTGATAAGATTTTTATTTCTCTCAGGCTGCAGATTTTATCATCTTGTATTTCAGCAGAGGAATGACTCACCAAGCCACAAAGTCCATTCCTCCCTCCCCCTCCAAATCCACACCGTACTCATCGCTGTACCAGTTCTCTTTCAGTTCATAAATCATGCCGTCCAGGTGCTCGACAATAGCGTTGTCCCGTTTTAACTGTTCCATCTCTTGCGAGTACAGGTTCACCGTAAACTGCTGGGCTTGCTTCAAAAATCGGGTCACATCATCAAGCCAAGCCCCGCTATTTAATTGAGCAATCAGTTCCTTGCCTCCTCCATACGGCACGAGAACGGAAGTTGTTTTTTGATCAATAACCCGGAAGTATTCTGCTGCTGTTTTGTAGCTGCCATTTAAAATTAATGGAAAGCTTGCCCCCTGTTTCTTGCGGTAGTGCGTCACATAATCATTTTCCGGGGAGAGCGACATCAGGAGCTTGGTCATCTCTTTATCTAATTCCTTAACGTAATAGTTTAAATTAGCCTCCATCCGATTGTAGTAATAGCGAAAATACTCGCTCATCGCCTTGGGCAAAAGCAAGTTTCCTTCATACTGATCTGCTTTCTTCTTAAATCTGGCTAGTAGGCGGCCGGACACTTCTTTTCCGACTTTAATCTCCTGCAGCCTCGAAACGGCTTCCTCCGCATGGTCGATGATATATACATTCTGCGATTCATCTTCTCCATGTCGGTTGCATCGTCCAGCTGCCTGGGCAATCGAGTCCAGCCCCGCCAGAGAACGAATCACACATTTAAAGCTGACATCAACCCCGGCTTCTATCAGTTGTGTAGTGATACATATGATAGGAACTTGCTGGTCCAGCATACTTCGGATTTCCTTGAGCTGATCCTTTCGATGTGCCGCGCACATGGACGTGCTAAGGTGATAGACAGGCATAGGGCTATCCTTTAACTTTTCGTATAAATCCTTTACTACCTTTTTGGTATTCAAAATGATCAGTGTACTGCCCCATGTGTTAATTTCCGACTTCACCCAATCGGCTAACGTCTCATTCGTCATAGGCTCTTCCGTTCGGTCAATCAGCTCGACCCGCTTAAATGCCTTCACAACTTCAGTTAAGTTCGACACCATCTCCCCATCCCGATCCTTCAAGAGGCTATGCTTCACATTCTCCAGTGTAGGTTGAGTCGCCGTGCAAAGAAGAATGCTGCAATGGGCATCTTGTTTCAAGAAATTCAACGCCTCATTGAACAAGGAGATGCAATGAATAGGGACCTTCTGGACTTCATCAAAAACAATCACCGAACGACTCAAATTATGCAAACGACGAGTATTGCGGTTGCCCTTGGCATAAAAGACATTGAGAAATTGGACAAGGGTCGTAAAAATGATCGGGCTATCCCAGTTATCACGAGCAAGCCGGAGTTTCTCTTTGTCCGTAATCAGCCCGTCATCGGCTTCATCGCCATCCTCCATATCTTCCTGTCCTTCCTCGATAATATTGGAGTGGTGTTCCAAAATATGTTCGTTGTCCTGCAGAATTTTTCTGACCTCATTCGCGTTCTGTTCTATGATTGTGGTAAATGGTACGACATAAATGATCCGCTGTTTCTCGTACTTACAGGAATGACGAAGAGCATATCGCAGACTGGCCAGTGTCTTGCCTCCACCCGTAGGGATGGATAACGTGTAAATGCCAGACGGACGTTCAGCAGCAAATTCGTCGCACTGCTCCGACATTTGGGCTCTCAGTGCGTTGATAGGGTCGCTTGCATTACTTTTTTCTTTGAGATGAGTTAAATGATCCATTAAGCGACGATAGTAAATTTCAAACAACGGAAGATTCTGAGCGGACTCCACTACCTCAGCCTGTTCTTCAAAGCAACGTGTGTCGGTCCGATCCGCATCAATTAAGCAACTGAAAACATACTTTGTAACAAAAAAGCTTTGTTCAGGCGTACGGTTCCAAAATTGTTTCAGTTCATTTACGGCAACTTGAATGTAATGACTGAGCTCTTCTCTGGACATCGTGTCCTGAAAAAAACGTTCAACAGCCAAATCGTATTCAGGAAGATTCGTATCTTGAACTCGTCTTAAGTAGTCCGACTTGATTTCAGGTGAGAGATAATCTTGGAGGTTGGAATGATGAGAGATGATAGCATTGCCGACGATTTCAGCTAATAGCTTCTCTAGGTAGGTACTTTCCTTATGATGGAGCAACGAGAACAGGAGTCTGCCTCCCGCTGTAGAGTGATCAACCTCACCGCGCTTTGGTTGAGGTAATTCAGGGTGAAAAGCAACGACGTCTATATATTTCTGGAACTGATCGCTATATTTCCCAAGATCATGAAGCAGCCCGGCTAGCCCGGCGACGTGCTTCAGACCCAACTTTGCTCCGAATTGTTCCGCTAGTCGTTGCACTCCAAGCAAATGTGCTTTTAGCGGTTGAATTTCTTTATCATGATCTCGTACATGAGCAATATACACAAGCACATCTCCTCGCACATGATCATAGCAATACAATCTAGTTCTATTTTACCGCATTATTTGTCATATTTCACCAGTATTCGGGTAAAAAGTACTATGATTACAAAAAAAGGAGGAGTTGAATGGATAGAGAGTGGAGAAATAAGAATGAAGCTGTTCGCCTTGGAGAGGAATGTTCGTATTCCATGAAGGAAAAGTTAGTGGGAACTTAGTGACTGATCTCTGGTATCTCCTTTTATTTTCCGGTATAGGGACGACTTAAGGCCACATGTTTTTCCCGAACATTGCGACAACCACGTAAAATGACCATACTACAGTTTCAACCCACGCACCTGAGTAAGGTGCGACGGCTGTCTCTTCGTAAAGGCTCCTATATCGACGAATTTCAATCCACGCACCTACATGAGGTGCGACGC
>NZ_KE159654.1:461674-462233 GCF_000403375.2 Paenibacillus barengoltzii G22
TCAATCCACGCACCTACATGAGGTGCGACGGAATCGCGGCGAGAAGAGGAAGCCGCCACGTTGATTTCAATCCACGCACCTACATGAGGTGCGACGGACACGCACGACCCCAGATATGGCGGAATTACGATTTCAATCCACGCACCTATGTAAGGTGCGACGAAGAAATGGGGGCACGTAAACGTGGCAAAAAAGAAATTTCAATCCACGCACCTATGTAAGGTGCGACTCCGTTCACGCTTGTTTGTTTTATCTATAATAATAAGCATTTCAATCCACGCACCTATGTAAGGTGCGACAATCAGTGCAAAGGGGTGTTAGGCGTGAGAGCAATTTCAATCCACGCACCTATGTAAGGTGCGACGAAAATCAGCATCAGAAGAATTACAGTACGTTATCATTTCAATCCACGCACCTATGTAAGGTGCGACGTAAAGGGTCCAAACGACAAGCGGAACCTGCGTATTTCAATCCACGCACCTACATGAGGTGCGACGCCGGAACCTAAGCCAAAGAAAATGACGCAGGCAATTTCAATCCACGCACCTACATGAGGTGC
>NZ_KE159654.1:463914-687047 GCF_000403375.2 Paenibacillus barengoltzii G22
TTATTTCAATCCACGCACCTACATGAGGTGCGACAGCACCCGAAATGAGCCCAGGCCCAGCAAGGCCCCAGAGGATCAAAAGTGCGAACCTTGTAAAATGGCTGTTTCAAGCATAGCAAAAAAGAGGTCAAAATGCTATCAGCCCGCACGGGGCGCGTGGTGCGAACCCCCCAGGAAAATCATGTTCGCTTGGGGTTCGCACCAAACTCCCGCAGTCATTGTGACTTTACTCGAAAATCATCCCAAAAGACTAATCCCTTAAAGCCACCCATTAGAAAAAAAGAATTTTATTATGACACACCAATAAGCAGCTTCCATCAGATGCTCACATCTTGTGGGAAGCCCCTACTATATGTGAATTATAGCATGACCCTCTGTCAGATAGGGCTCTTCGTTTTGCTCCTGCTATGACTTTATTAGTTTGCAAGATTTTACGGTTCCGTATAATATAAAGTAATTAATAAAAGACATTTATTAAAGTTGGTGAACCTGCTCGCTATGAAGACTCCACGCGCTAACAGCATTGAAGTTAAGAAGATCAATCGCAAAACGATCTACCAGTTCTTATATCGACACGACCCGATATCTATCCAGGAAATTGCCCATACCTTACAGCTCTCGCTGCCAACGGTGACGCAGAACCTGAAGGAACTCCAAGAGCGGGACCTCGTCATCGAAACCGGTCTATTTGAATCGACGGGCGGTCGAAAAGCCAAGGCCATCTCCTATAACCCCCTGGCCAAATATGCACTAGGACTAGACGTGACGCGCAATCATATTGGCATCGTTTTGATCGACTTGGGTGGTAACGTGATTCACCATGAACGCCGTACGTATCCGTTCATAAACCAACGTGCTTATTTCGAAGGAATTGGCCAACACGTGGAGCGATTTCTGGATGAATCCGGAGCCGACCGGGAGAAGCTGCTTGGCGTTGGCATTGCATTGCCGGCGATTTTATCTCATGGGAATGAGACGGTTCAATACGCCTCTGTCATCGACTTTCAAGGGGGCAGCGTCCGCAGCTTTGAGGAGTTCATTCCTTATCCTTGTGTGTTGATTAACGATGCCAATGCCGCAGGGATGGCCGAATTCTGGAATGAGGAAGGCATCGAGGACGTTGTTTATTTGTCCCTTAATAACAGTGTCGGCGGTTCCGTCATTATTGGCCACAGCACTTATCCTGGACAAAATCAGCGAAGCAGCGAATTCGGGCACATGACGATCGTGCCGGACGGACGAACCTGTTACTGCGGACAACGCGGCTGTGTCGATGCCTATTGTTCTGCGAAGATTTTGTCGGACAGTACAAATGGGAGCATGGCGGAGTTTTTCCGTTTACTCCGCGAGAAAGCCCCTGTGCAACAAGCGCTTTGGGAAGAATATCTCTCTTATTTAGCGATTACGATAAATAATCTAAGAATGCTGTACGACTGCAACGTCATTGTCGGAGGCTATGTAGGAGCCTATATGGACGAGCACCTCGACCAGCTTCAGGAGCTTCTGGCCCGCAGGAATACGTTTGAGCCGGATGGAACTTATTTGCAATGCTGCAAATATAAACTGGAAGCCACGGCTGTAGGCGCCGCCCTGCAGTTGGTGAAGCAATTCATCGAAGAGATTTAATGCGACCTTCGCGGGCCACAGCACAATGAAAAGGCGGACGCTCCCCTAGTGAATTAGGAAAGCGTCCGCTTTTCATTCGTATAAAAAGCTATAATTTTATCAATGCCTTCACGACCTCGTTCTTGTTCTCGATGACGAAGTCAAACGCCTGCTTACTGTCTTCAAATGCAAACTCGTGGGTAATCATCGGCTTCACATCAATCCGCCCTTCCGCCATCGCTCCAATGGCTGGAGGGAACAAGTTGCGGTAACGGAACACCGATTCAATCCGGGCTTCCTTCAACAGGATTTGCATGAAGTCATACTCGACGATATCCTTAGGCGGGAATCCTACAATCACGATGGATCCCCCCCGTTTGACGAGGTAAGGAGTCTGCTTCAATGTGATCTCGCTTCCTGCCGTTTCGATCACAACATCTACGCCCTGTCCTTCCGTGCATGCCGCGACGACAGCAACGACATCCTCCTGTTTGGCTTGGACGACCCGGGTAGCGCCCAACTTCTTCGCAAATTCCAGCCGGTTCTCGATCACATCAACCACAATCGTCTCCGAGGCTCCATAGGCTTGACAGGCCAGCAGCGACATAAGACCGATAGCCCCGGCACCCAAGATCACAACGCGGTCGCCTAGCTTTACATGCCCTTGGCTGGCAGCGTGTAATCCTACGGCTAGCGGTTCCACAAGTGCACCTTCACGTGTGCTGACCCCATCGGGAAGTTTGAAAGCCATATCCGCTGGATAAGCGATATAGTCGGTCAGACACCCGTCAATCGGCGGAGTGGCCAGAAAGCGCACATCCGGACACAAGTTGTATCTGCCGGTTTTGCAGAATTCGCATTTCCCGCAAGTGAGCCCTGGCTCCAGGGCAACTCGGTCGCCCACCTTCAAATGCCGGACTTCCGATCCGACCGCAGTGATGGTCCCCGCACATTCATGGCCGAGGATGAAATCCCCCTCAACCACGAAGCTGCCGATCCGTCCGCTTTCATAATAGTGAACATCGGAGCCGCAAATCCCTACGTATTCCAGTTTAACAAGCACCTCATGATCTTGCGGTACCGGGATATCTCTCGTCCGAAGCTCCATATCTCGTAGTCCAGTCATATAAGCAACTCGATTCAGCATGGTTCTCTCCTCCTAGTGAGTGTAAGTTATAGGGTACATCATTGAATTGCGCCGGCCTTCTTCAGCAACTCAATGTACTCGTCGACATTCTCTTTGTTAATGAGCGGATTGCCGATATCCGTATCGATTTGCTTCTCTTCACCGGTGAGTAGCTTATGGCTCGTATCCAGGAGCTTCTCTGCGAGTTCAAAGGCATTTTGCAGCGTTGTGGAAGTCATTTTCCCTTCTTTGATCAGAAGCACTGCCTCAGCCGTCCCATCCACACCGTAAACCAGCATATCTTTGTATTTCGGGTTATCCTTCACAACTTCAATGGCTCCGGCAGCCATATTGTCATTCATTGAGATGACGGCATCAATTTTGTCGTTAGCTTGCACCCAGTCTTCCATGTACCGCATGGCCTCATCCTTGTTCCAGTTCGCGATCTGCTCACCGACAATCTGCACATCAGGGCGTTTATCGAAGAACTCTGCCTGCCAGCTCTTGCGACGCTCATCGGCATGGAAATTGCCGGACGGACCTTGAAGGACCACGACTTTCGCGTTCTGCGGCACCTGTTCCACAGCAACCCGGGCATTCACGGCCGCTTGCTCATAAGGCTGAGCGTCTACAGATGAAGCCCCTTCGATCCCCGATATCCGAGCATTTGTCGTAATCGCAAATATCCCGGCCTGCACGACCTTCTCGACATAAGGGCGCTGGGCCTCACCATTGTTGGGCTGAACGATCACCAGTTCGTATTTGTTCGTGATCGCATTTTCGATTAACGAATTCTCTTTCTCGTCATTCGCTTCGCCGTCGAATACATCCAGCTTGATATCTTCATATTTCTCAGCCTCATCCTTAACCGCATTAGCCAGCCACGCTGCGAACGAATCGGATTGCGCCCGGGCAATATAGGCAACCTTATAAGTTTTACCGGATGTCTCGCCGCTGGAGGAAGCGTTGGATGGAGCTGCCCCATTGTTCGAGCTGCAGGCAGCCAAGATCAGAGCAAATAAGCAGACCATTCCCGTGGAAAATCTAATTTTTCTCACTTTGCATCCATCCTTTATCTTATATTTGATTTCCTTGGTACCATTAAACGGAAGTGTTTTTGGATTGCTTCTGCCGAATCGTCTGGCGGTTATCCTCCACACGGCCAAGCAGACTTCTTGTTTTCCGTTTCTTCGTTTGAATATCGTAAATAACCGCCAGGGCAATGATTGCGCCACGAATAATTTGCTGCATGTAGGAATTTACACCGCTGAGGTTCATGATGTTGTCCAGGAACCCTACAATAAAGGCCCCCACCAAGGTTCCGCCGGCTGTACCAACGCCTCCCGAGAAGCTGGTCCCCCCGATAATAGCGGCGGTTAGAGCGGTGAATTCATAGTTGACTGCACCATTGGGCAATCCTGCATTCACCCGCGCCATGAACAGCACCCCGGCAATTCCGACGAAAATACCATTGATGATAAATGCGGTGTATTTAATCTTGTGTACGTTAATTCCGGAGGCGACTGCCGCCTCTTCATTACCTCCCACAGCGTACACGGATCGACCAAATCGAGTATGGCTGAGCAAATACCAGGTCAGCACGCCAATTGCGGCTAGAAATAACACCGGAATCGGGATTCCCAGCAGCTTCCCTTGCCCAAGGACGACGAAGTCTCCCAGCTGGAGAATATTTTGACCTTTCGTATAGTGAAGGGCGACGCCCCGAGCCATGGCCATCATCGCCAAAGTTGCGATAAACGGCGGCGCCTTGAACGTACTGATCATCACTGCGTTGATTACGTTACATATGATGCCGGTCAATATGCCAACCAACACGGCCAGGAGCATGGAACCGGTCGACTTATAGGCAGATACAGCGAAAACCCCGGATAATGCCAGTACAGAGCCCGCGGACAGGTCCAACATACCGCAGATGATCAGGATCGTGGCACCAAATGCAAGTATGGTCGTCACCGCCAACTGAGTCGAAACGTTCGTTAAGTTCGTAACGGAGAGAAAGTTGGGATTCGCGAACGTACAGATCAGAAACAACACGAGCAGCACCAGGTAGATACTGTATTTCCGCTTGATTAATTGCCAGATATGAAGAGTGGCATCCATCTATTTCACCTCGCTGGTCATCATTCCAGTTGCATATCTCATAATGGTCTCCTGGGAAAAATCCTCGCGGCCGAGCTCCCCCGTCACCTGACCCTGCGCCATCACGTAAATGCGGTCACACATCCCGATCAATTCCGGCAGTTCGGAGGAAATCATAAGAATCGCTTTCCCCTGTTCGGCCAGTTCGCCGATCAGCTTGTAAATTTCATATTTCGCCCCGACATCGATCCCCCGGGTTGGTTCGTCCAAGATCAGAATATCCGGTTGGAGCAGCATCCACCTGCTAAGCAGTACCTTCTGTTGATTCCCGCCGCTGAGTGACGCAATGGGCGTTTCCAAAGAGGGGGTTTTCACTCTCATCTTGTCGAACATCCCCTTGACCAGCTCCTGCTCCCTCTTCGGACGGTGCCGTAACCCGTAGAACACCTGCCCCAATACGGACAACGTGGTATTCTCCCGTACGGAACGAACCGGAATAATTCCGTAGCGCCGTCGATCCTCCGACAGCATGACCATCCCTTTCTCTAAACTGCCTTGTACAGTGGGCTTGGTCACATCCTCATCCTTAATCCGGATCGTCCCGGAGGTTAACGGATCGAGACCAAACAGGGATCGCATCACCTCGGTCCGTCCCGCTCCCATCAGCCCCGCGAAACCAATGATTTCGCCTCTCCGTGCATAGAAGCTGACATCGCGAAATACCCCGTTGCGAGATAGTCCATCGACTCGGAGAATTTCCTCCCCGATCGCCGCCTTCACCTTCGGGTACGTATCCTTCAACTGACGTCCGACCATCAAGCTGATCACGGTCTCAATATCCAGCTCCTCCTTGGGTCTGCTGTCCACGACAGTCCCGTCACGGAACACGGTGATTTCATCGGCAATCTGAAAAATCTCGTCCAGCTTATGCGAGATGTAAATGATGCTGACGCCTCTGGCTTTGAGCTCACGAATCTTCGCAAACAGCCGGTCGACCTCCTTCTGCGTGATGGCCGATGTTGGTTCGTCCATAATGATGAGCTCCGCCTGGTTTGATACCGCTTTCATAATTTCCAGCATCTGAATGTCCGAAACCGTCAAGTCTTTGAGCAACGTCTTCGGGTCATACGGTAGCTGCTCCGCTTGCAGCAGTTGAAGGGTTTGACGGGTCACTTCTTTCCAGTTGACCTTCCCTAATCGATTGACCGGCAGCCTTCCCAGGAAGAGATTTTCCTCCACGGACATCTCCGCCACATAATTCAACTCCTGGAAGATCATCGATATCCCTAGTTGGCGCGCCTGCAGCGGACTGCTAATTTTCACAAGCTTCCCATCCAGATAAATCTCACCCGCATCCGGCTGGTATACGCCATTGATGATCTTCATTAACGTGGATTTCCCCGCTCCGTTCTCGCCGCAAAGAACATGCACCGTCCCCTTTTTGACGGAAAAATCGATCTTATTCAGCGCTTTGACCCCGGGAAATGACTTTTCAATTTGAGATACCCTAAGCTTGATGGGTTCTCCCATACTCTCCCTCCCTGCTTCATCAATTTTGCGGTTTCCCCACGTTCACTATCTCCTTCGTTCTTTTGAACTTCATTTTAAATAATACTTTTTTAAATGCTTTTAATAAAAGTATATTGATTATCTATTCGTTGTCAATACATCAAAATTGTGTTTTTAAGAAAAAAACCATCAGGGAGATTATCCTGACGGTTCGTTTTAGGGATATATTTCAACTACTATAAATATCTAACTATAATTCCCTCACTTCGAAATATCCAAAAACCCTTCTCCAAATACATCCCGCACATCGTGAATCGTCAGGAACGCAGAGGGGTCGATAGAGCGGACGATCTTTTTCAAGGTGGATACCTCTTGCTTGCTGATCACGATATAAAGGACCTCCTTCGGGTTCTTCGTATAGTAACCATGGCCTGAGAGGACAGTAACGCCTCGCTCCATTTCGGTGACAACCATTTCGGCGATGTCATCCTGCTTCTCGGAAATGATGGTGACGGCTTTCTTGGGATTGAGTCCCTCGATCATGAAGTCCATTACCTTCGTGCCTATATACAAGTTAATGATTGTCAGCATCAGCTTCTCTGGGCCAATGATGAAATAAGAAGAGAACGCCACGATCAAATCAAAAAACAACAGCGAGTAGCTGATATTCCAATCCAGATATTTATTGGCGATCCGGGCCAAAATGACGGTTCCCGCCGTTGTCCCGCCGACACGGACAATCAGACCGATACCAACACCTACAAATACGCCAGCGAATACCGCGTTAATGGTAGGCTCGTTTGAAGCGATCCGCCAGCTCTCCGTCAAATGCAGGAACAACGAGTTAAACGCCACCGCAATGATCGTATAGATCGTCGTCCGCCGATCCAGAAATTTGTACCCGACGAT
This sequence comes from Paenibacillus barengoltzii G22, assembly GCF_000403375.2. Lineage (NCBI taxonomy): Bacteria > Bacillati > Bacillota > Bacilli > Caryophanales > Paenibacillaceae > Paenibacillus > Paenibacillus barengoltzii. Next base: position 471,164 of record NZ_KE159654.1, read on the forward strand.
CAGCAGCACCCCGTTGATCACGATATTGACCAGCGACGGCGACCACTGGAACAGGTAGTACAAAATGATCGTGACCCCCGTGACGCCTCCCTCACCGAAGTCGTTCGGTATGATAAACAAATTGACTGCCAGCGCAAATAAAAAGGCCCCTACAATTAAGACCGCAATATCCGCGGCATACTTCCTCATCTTCATTCCAACTTCAAACCTCTCTCCACCATGTTTCTGCTTTCACAACCAGAACATCGTAGCGATTCGGATTTTGAAAGTCAAGATGACTTTAACAAGTTAGATCGTTAATACAGGGCTGGATTTACGCGTTAGGATGGTTAAGAGCAGTCAAACCCATGAGTGCCTAAATAGGGGCCATTTTCTAACCTCTGTGCTGAAGAAGACAGAACTCTTAAACGCACCTTCACCTTCTAAAATAACCAAGGAAAGTTCTTTAATTTCGAGAAAGCCGAAGCTCACAGCAGAATGGTATGATTTGTGGCAAGAAAGGAGGAGCCTTCTAATAAGAAAAAATGTAAGCGCTTAACAAAACTATTCCATGACAAAGGGGAGTGAGTCCATGAATCAAACGATGAAACGCGCCTTCATGCTGCTGATCGCCGCGATGTTGCTGCTGCCTGCAGGATGGCCAGTCAACGTAACGAAGGCTGAAACCGCAGCTTCGGACGACACGGTGACGGTGTATCATGAGGACTTCGCGAGTGGAATTGGTCAAGCGGTTCAATCGGGGGGCGCGGCCCTAACGTATGTCAGCGGCAAAGTGTTTACTGGGAATGAGGACGGAGGCGCCCTGTATGTCAGCAATCGGGTCAACAACTGGGACGCTGCTGATTTTCGGTTTAGCGACATGGGCCTCACGAACGGTAAGACCTATACGGCACACGTGACGATTTACGTAGACGCTGACGTTAGTTTGCCAGCCGGCGCGAAAGCCGCGCTTCAAACCGTGGACAGCTATGGCAATTATGCCGAGACCGACTATGTCGCAGGGCAAGCGGTGACGTTGACGAAGGAATTCACCGTAGATACGAGCGCGGATCGAGCGCTGCGCATTAACTCCAACGCCGCAGGCGCTGCGGTTCCTTATTACATTGGAGATATTCGCATCACAGAAGCAGACAGCTCCGGCGGCGGCGAACAACCGCCTCGAGACCCGGCCCTTCCTTTCACCACGATCACCTTTGAAGACCAGACCACCGGAGGCTTCACAGGCCGGGCGGGTACAGAAACGTTGACGGTAACGAACGAAGCGAATCATACACCGGGCGGTGCCTATGCGCTGAAGGTGGAAGGCCGCACCAACACCTGGCACGGGCCATCGCTGCGTGTTGAGAAGTACGTCGACCAAGGTGCAGAATACAAAATCTCAGCCTGGGTGAAGCTGATTGAGCCTGCCAGCTCGCAAATCCAGCTGTCCACGCAAATCGGTGATGGCAGCAGCGCCAATTACGTCCAACTCTCCTCCAAAACGATCAACACCGGGGACGATTGGGTTCAATTTGAAGGCACCTACCGTTATAACAGCGTAGGCGGCGAGTTTTTAACGATCTATGTGGAGAGTTCGAACAATGCCACCGCTTCTTTTTACATTGACGACATCCGTTTCGAGCCCACTGGATCCGGCCCGATCGAAATTCAGAAGGATCTCGTCCCGATCAAAACAGCATACCAAGACGACTTCTTGATCGGCAGCGCCATCTCGGCGGAGGATCTGGAAGGCGTACGTCTGGAGCTGCTTAACATGCACCACAATGTTGCTACCGCCGGTAATGCGATGAAGCCCGATGGCCTGCAGCCAACAAAAGGCAATTTCACCTTTACCGCAGCGGATGCCTTGGTGGATCAAGTTCTTGCCGAAGGCATGCAGATGCATGGCCACGTCTTAGTATGGCATCAGCAGTCACCAGCCTGGATGAACACAACAACGGATGCGCAAGGTAACACGGTGCCTTTAAGCCGGGCAGAAGCCTTGGCTAACCTGCGCACCCATATTCAAACCGTTATGGAGCATTTCGGCGACCGCGTGATTTCTTGGGACGTCGTGAATGAAGCGATGAACGATAACCCGGGGAACCCTAGCGATTGGCAAGCTTCCTTGCGGGAAACCCCATGGAAAACCGCGATCGGCGCAGATTACGTCGAGCAGGCCTTCCTCGCCGCCAGAGAAGTGCTCGACCAGCATCCGGAATGGAATATCAAGCTGTATTACAACGATTACAACGAGGACAACCAGAACAAAGCCCAGGCTATCTACCACATGGTCAAAGCGCTGAACGACAAATATGCACTGACCCATCCCGGCAAACTCCTCATCGATGGCATCGGCATGCAAGGTCACTATAATGTCAACACGAATCCGGAGAATGTGCGGCTCTCCTTGGAGCGCTTCATCTCCTTGGGCGTAGAAATCAGCATCACCGAGCTGGACATCCAAGCCGGCAGCAACTATGAGCTGTCGGAGAAGCTGGCTAATGCGCAGGGGTATTTGTACGCGCAGTTGATGCAGCTGTTCAAAGCCCATGCGGATCATATTGCACGCGTGACCTTCTGGGGATTGGATGACGGCACAAGCTGGCGCTCCTCGACCAACCCGTTGCTGTTCGACAAGAACCTGCAAGCCAAACCAGCCTATTACGGCGTAATTGACCCCGCCAAATTTATCGAAGAGCACCAACCGGACGTGTCGGAGGCGAATCAATCCACCGCCCTCTATGGCACACCTGCCGTAGACGGAGCCGTCGACGCGATTTGGAATCAAGCGCCGGCGATGCCGATCGAGCGGTACCAGACCGCTTGGCAAGGCGCAACCGGTACGGCCAAAGCGCTCTGGGACGACCACAACCTGTACGTCCTGATCCAGGTCAATGACGCGCAGTTGGATAAGAACAACCCCAACCCTTGGGAGCAAGACTCTGTCGAGGTGTTCCTGGACGAAAACAACGCCAAGACCTCGTTCTATCAAAGCGATGATGGACAATACCGCGTGAACTACGCCAATGAGACCAGCTTTAATCCGGAGTCCATCGCCGAAGGCTTCGTATCGGCAGTCCGGGTCAACGGGACAAACTATACGGTCGAAATGAAGATCCCGCTCAAAACTATCACCCCGGCGAACGATGTCAAAATCGGCTTTGACGCGCAGATCAACGATGCCAAAGACGGCGCGCGCCAAAGTGTAGCTGCCTGGAACGACACCACCGGCAACGGGTATCAGGACCCTTCCGTCTTCGGCGTGCTAACGCTGACAGGCAAAGGCCCTGTCGATACAACACCGCCGGTCTTGGAGCTGACCGTCAGCCCATCCGTCCTCTCCACGCCTAATCACAAGCTGGTTCCGATCAAGGTTACCTGGAAAGCCAGCGACGAAGGATCCGGCATTGATACGATCAAGCTGGTATCCATCACCAGCAACGAGAGCGATAACGGGGTGGGCGATGGCAACACGGCCAACGACATTCAAGGCGCAGACTATGGGACGGCGGATCAAGAGTTCTTGCTTCGAGCCGAACGTTCGGGCAATGGAAACGGAAGAATCTACACCATCACCTACGAAGCAACCGACAAGGCGGGCAATAAGACGACGGCTCAAGCCACAGTCAAAGTCCCGAAAGGGAAAAAATAATACCAAAAACGGCGGTGCCAGGATTCCAACTCCTTGCACCGCCGTTTTTTCAGACTCACTGTTGCTTCGAGGCGCTCCAGGCATCCAGCTGCTTCTGGATCTCGGCCCGAACCTCGTCCAGCCCCGCCTGCTTCAGCTCCTCATTAAACTTCGGCAGCTCCGTGTCGACGTCTACGCTGCCGGTCATGAGGCTGGGATAATATTTTTGCCATACCATCTTAATGTTCTGGATCTGGATCGGCATCATCGATAAATCTGGCGTAAACCCAAACGTGCTGGACTTCACGGCCCGGGCGTTCGAGGCGCGGAACTCCTCCCATTTGTTTAACGGCTCTGGATCGTCTCCGCCTCGCGTCTTCAGAATGAACCAGTTGCCTTGGGTATAGGTCACGCCCGTGTACCCCGGCAATGCGTCCGGGATCGGGTTACCGTCGGCATCCTTCCTTGGGATCAGCACGACTTGGCCGTTCTTGTCTATCGTGTAATGCACGCCTTCGATCCCATAGTTGAACAGGTTCCGCACCTCAGGATCGGTATTCAGCAGATTCAGGAACTTGATACATTCGACCGGGTACTTCGTATCGGCGCTCACTGCCATAACGCCTCCCCGCACATCCTCGGTCGTGACCACCTCGGTCGTCACGGGATGCGCCACCACTTTATAGCCGCGATCCTTACTCCAGCTATGATCGGACAAGGGTCCGCCGCTCGACGCCTTCCAGAACACCTTTTTGCCCCGCTCCAGCTCCTGGCTTTCCCGCAAAGCCGCATCCTCATTAATGTAGCCGGCCTGATAATAATGCCGCAGCGTATCCATCACCTGCCGGGCTTCCGCCGTTTCGAAGATGTTCACAACCTGAGGGGCCGGCTCTAGTGACCGAACCATCAGCGGGAGCTCCTTATCAATAACATACTCATAACCATGTAAAGCGAAGAAGTTATGGGAGTCTTTATCCAGCTCCATTGGCAGATATTCGGGTTCCTTCTGCTGGATCATCTGCAGCAACGGCTCCAGGGACTCCAACGTGTTGTACTTCGAAATATCGAGGTTATATTTGCTCACCAGCTCTTCCGGATACATCCATTGTTGGCGGACCGCGAGTTCCTTGTTGGTCGGCACCCCGTAGATCCCCCCGTCGTCCATGCGCACCCCTTCCCAAAAGATCGGGTCAATCACATCATACATATCCTTGCCCGTATTGGACAGATAGTCATCCAGCCGCAGCCAGGCCCCTCGTTTGACATATGTCGTGAACTCAGGGGCGTATGCGATGTCGAAGGGAGTTCCTGCCGATACCATGGCGTTCAGGCGGTTTTCGTATTCCTGCCATCCGACCTTGTTATAGCTGATCGTGATGCCGATTTTCTTGGCCAACACTTCATTGATTTTGGCATTCACCAACTCCAGATCCGGATCCGGCTCTCCAATCGTATAGTAGACCAGATTGACCATGTCCCCATGGGGCGCCGTAGCCCCTTTATCCGAAAATAGGGAACAACCCACGGCCAACAAGGCCAACAATCCGGCGACCACCGCGCATAGGGTCAGGTGTCTGAACCAAGAGGGCTGCTGCATAACATCCTCCTTTCCGCTACGAGGAGACTAGCTTTTTTTCCGAAGATCTGATGGGGACATGCCAAAGTATCCTTGAAACTGGGTATAAAAATAATTCAAATTCGGATACCCGACACTATGCGCAATACTGGAAATTTTCTCGTTGGTGGTCAGGATCTGTTCCTTCGCTTGCAGCATCCGGTAAGCCATCAAATACTCTGAAAACTTCATGCGGGTTTCCTTTAGAAACAGCTGCCCCAGGTACGTGCTGTTCATGCGAAACCGCTCAGCTACTGACTTCAGGGTAATGTTCTGGGCGTATTCCGCCTTCACCATCAGCAATATGCGGTTCGTGAGCTTGGACAGTTCCTCGTAAGGAATGCCCAGGATCGGGTCTATATTCAGATCTTGCTTGTGAATCCCGTCCAAGTCCCCGTTCAGGTCCTCCACAATGATCTTCTCAATCACCGTCTGCAGCTTGGAACGATCGACGGGCTTGAGCAGATAGTCCTTCACGCCGCAACGGATCGCCGCTTGGGCATATTCAAACTCGCTGTACCCGCTCATAATGATATATTGGGTTGGAAGACGCAGCTCATTGAGCTTTTGGATAATCTCATAACCGAGATCCGGGCCGATGCGTACGTCAAAGATAGCGATGTCCGGTATAATCTCCACAGATTTAGCGATCGCATCTTCCCTCGTTTCACACGTCTCGATCAGGTGGAAGCCGTACTCTTCCCAATTCAGGGTTCGCTTCATCCCCTCCAGAATCTGCGGTTCATCATCTACGATCAGAAGTTTGTACATCCTGCAGTCACCCCTTTGAGATGATTACGGTAATTTTGACTCCTGCTTCCTCATTATTCTCAATTTCCATCCGAAAAGCGTCCCCATAGAAAAAGCTCAGCCGAGTATACACATTCTTTAGCCCAATGCTCCGAACGGGGGCATCCTCTCTGCTGTCAAGACATCGTCTCACTTCCTCCAAGCGCGCTTCAGGTATACTTTTGCCATTATCCATAAATTCGAGAACGAAGCGCCCTTCCTCCTCCCAGCCATTCACGACGAGCAAATTAAATTCACTGCTCGGATTAAAGCCATGCACGAAGAAGTTCTCTGCCAGCGGCTGCATCCAAAATTTCACCGTGGATATGGCGAGCAGCGGCTCTTCCACATCAATTTGATAATAGAATCTTCCCGGATACTTGAGCTCCATGATGCTTAAAAATTTCTGCAGCAGCTCCAGCTCTTCGCCGATCGTAATAATATTATCTTTGTGGACGATATCGCGGTACAAGGAGCCTAGGGTCGCGATCGCATCCGCAGTATCCACGTCCTTGTGCAGCAACGCGGTAGAACGAATCGACTCCAGCGTATTATAGAGAAAATGCGGGTTGATCTGATGCTGAAGCGCTTTCATCTCGGTTTCCTGCTGCTTGAGCTTTAGCAAATATTCCGTACGGATATGTTTGTCCAGCTCATGAACCATATCGTCCAACTCCCGGGCAATCATCCCGTACTCGTTACGGCGATATCGGGCAGGAGAATTCGGTGTGAAATCCGCCGTTTTGACCCGTTTGATGGAATTGATAATATGCTTCAAAAATCTGGCGTCATCCCGCATGTTGTAGCTGATGAGCATCAGAACGCTGATCATGGCCAGCAAGACACTGCCAACGATGGTGGCTAGTATGCCCGCTTTCTCGCGCATCAGATGGGACAAGTCCACAAGCATGATCAAACGGTAATCAAACTTCGTGGAATGGAAGTTCATGAAGAAGACATTTTTTAATCCGCCAAGGGAAGAAAATCCGCTGTTGCGGGTCTCTTCAGCGGCGCGCAGAATCATCTCCTGCGTTCCGTGATCCATCCCGGTGATCATGTACACTTCACCCGTACCACTGACGGCAGCGGCGATATCCAATTTATAGCCAAGAATCTTTCGGAATAACGGTTCGCTGCCAATCAGGAAGCGAAATTCCCCAATTTGACGAGAGATCTGGTTCGGATCGGACAGCTTCTTCCGGTACACAAATCCTTTCTCCAAATTTTCGCGAAAAATCTCATCCGTATTCGGAACGCCAAACCGAAAGCTGACATTGCCGCTGTTGCTAAACCGCACGAGGTTGGCCCCGTTCTCGGTATGCAAACTGACTTGCGTGAGATCCCCCTTCATCGAGCTGTATAAGAAGGCCCTCATATCTTCAGGGAAGGAAACCAACGGCTCATTATACAAGCTGTATTCCAGTCTGCTCGTCAGATACCCTTCCGCCGTGTTTCCCAAGAAATATCGGACATCCGTCATCAAGCGGTCATTGGAATAGATCCGCTGCATATAAGCCTCAATACGATCGGTATCATACTGCAGTTCGCTCTCGACCCGGCCGAAGGCGCTGACCGCCTCGTTGCGAGCCCCCTCGATCCACTGATAGATGAGCACCGCGCAGGTCATAAGGCCTAGCACGAGACCGATGGCTACGACAAACACCGTATAGGCAATGAATTTGTTGCGATAGATTTTAATCTGCCAAAAGGAACCCACTCCCGCGCCTCCTTCACCGTTAGTCTTGCGGCGCTGATTCCATTGCCCTCATTCATTCCCATTATATCATCATATGGGAAAGCCCGAACGGGGAATCCTCCTCCGTCCGGGCTCACTCACTCGGGCTTTATTTCTTATTGAAAGAAGGCATCGATTTGCTCTTGAGCTGCCTTCATGATCGTATCCATCCCGGCTTTCTTAAGTTCTTCAACAATCTTCGGTACCATCTTCTCCGGATCGGATGCGCCCGTCAGCAACTCGTAACGGTATTTATCCCATGTTGCTTTTACGTTCGCCACTTCCGTCTGCAGGTTGGTTGTGTCGAGCGAGAAGCCCAGCAAGGTCGAAGCCGTTGCTTGTTCGTTCAGCTTTTGAACTTGTTGCCATTGATCTTCTGGAGCCCCTTTGGTTGTTGCCATGTTGAAGAATGTGCCTTGCGTATAAGCGGCCAGCGGCCAAGTATCGGAAATCCGTTCAACCACTTTCTCGCCATCTACTTTCACATAGTCCACGCCTTCTTCACCAAAGGCCAGCATGTTACGCAGCTTCGGATCCGTATTCACCAGCTCCAGGTATTTCAGAGCTTCCTTCTTATACTTCGAGTTCGCCGAGATTCCGTTGAGGGAACCTTGAATCGTAGCCGTCGTATAGAGCGGACCATAAACTTGCGTCATATCGTACTTTTCGACGCCTTCGTTAATTTGCCAAGTGATATCCGCGCCTGGGAAGCCTTGCGCACTGAAGAATGGACGGCCTTTGTCGGCTTCAGGCTTGGTTGGAGCATCTGGATTGATAATGCCATCCTTGTACCATTGGTGCAAAATCTTCAATTCATCCATGATATCTTGCTGTTCCAGTACGGATACGACCTGACGGGAAGCGTCGTCTACCTTCACGCCAACCGGAGGGAAGCCCAGTGCAAGATCATCGTACCGGTTGAAGAATCCGTTAAACCCATCGCCTTGCGTCAGTGGCAACGGATAGAAGCTCTTGCCTTCGCCTGCTTTCATATCGTGGAACGGTTTATCCAGATCCTTCAACGTCTTGATGTTGCTTAAGTCGATGCCGTATTTATCAACATATTTGTGGTCGAACACCCAGTATTGGGTCATCGAAGAATCCTTATAGGTTGGCACAGCATAGATTTTGCCGTCAACCTTCGTCCCATCCCATACTTTCTCTGGAATGAAGTTGTACAGCTCCGGCGTCTCACTTTGCACCAGCTCGGTGATGTCCGCCAATGCGCCCATCGTCACTTGCTGATTGTATTTGGAGACGTTGGTAAACAGAATGTCGAAAGGTTCACCCGTATTTACAATCGTATTGATTTTGGTGTCCCACTCGCCCCAGCTGGCTACCTTGATATCTACTTTGACGCCAATTTTCTCTGCGGTGTATTCATTCATCGCTTCGACGGCTTTCTCGAAGTTATCCGGAATTTGTCCGCCAATCGTCCACCACACCAAGGTCGGGATTTCCCCAGAACCTGTTGTTGTCGAGTTATCTGTAGAGGTGTTGGAAGAAGTGTCCGATGGCGTATTGCTGGACGACGAAGAATTGGAGTTTGAACCGCCGCCGCAAGCCGCAAGAACGGACAAGAAAAGCATCACAGCACATAGAGTAGAGATGAGCTTCAAAGACCTTTTCATAGATATATCCTCCCTTTGAATATATATTTCATAAACTGAGACAAGCTCAGCTTATTTCGCATTAGCCTTTGACCGCACCTACCGTCAACCCGGAAATGAAGTAGCGTTGGAAGAACGGATACGCAAAGGCGACAGGAAGCACGATGACGATAGCCACCGCCATCCGGGCCGATTCCTTAGGCATCGTGGCCACCAGCTCGGCGTAGCTGATCCCCAGGCTCGAGGCATTTCGAGCCAGTGCGTCAACGTTGCTCATCAAGTTATTCAGCAGCGCCTGCAAGGAATACAGGTCCTGATTGTTGATGTACAACATCGATTGGAACCAGTCATTCCAGTAACCAAAGCACAGGAACAAACCAATCGTAGCGATCACCGGCAACGAGATCGGCAGGATGATCGAGAAGAAGATCCGGAGCTGGCCGGCCCCGTCGATTTCCGCGGATTCAATTAACCCATCCGGGATCGTGCTTTTGAAGAACGTTTTACAGATGATGACGTTAAACGAGGAGACCGCCAGAGGCAGAATCAACGCCCATACCGTATCTTTCAAACCCAGCATATTCGCATTGATATAGTAGCTGGAGACCAAACCACCGTTAAACACCATCGGAATAAAAACGACCCAAGTCAGGAACCCCTTCAGCTTATAGTTCGGCCGGGACAGAACGTACCCCATTGAGGTGGTGAGCAGAATTCCCAGCACCGTTCCGACGATCGTAACGAAGACCGAGATCCCTAACGCCTGCAAAATGACCGTTCCTTGCTTGGCGATATACCCGTAAGCCTCTCCCGAGAACGCCGTTGGGATCAGGTGATACCCATTCTCCCGGATCGATTGCTCACTGGACAGCGAGATCGACAACACCACCAGCATCGGCACGACGCATATCAAAGCCAGGAAGAAGAAAAGGAGATGAAGGAGCACGTTCACCCCTTTACTTGGACGATTAAATCGGTCCAGGCCGTTTTCATACACCGTTCTTGCTGCCATATCTGCACCTCCTTAAATCATCGCGCTGTCAGGATCGATTTTGCGAACCGTCCAGTTCGCGGCCAGAATCATCAGACAGCCCAGAACCGACTGTACGAAGGCTGCTGCCGAGGCCATACCCACGGTTGCGGTTTTCAACTGCTTGTAAACCATAACATCAATGGTTGTGGTCACATTAAACAGGGAGTTGGAATCCCGCGGCACCTGGAAGAACAGCCCGAAATCGGTATAGAAAATGCGTCCCACCGCCAGGATGAACATCATGACGATGACCAACTTCATCAGGGGAAGCGTAATGAACCGGGTCTGTTGCCAAAGGGTGGCGCCGTCGATGACGGCCGCTTCGTAGTAAGTTTTATCGATACCCGCGATGGTCGCCAAATACACAACCATGCCGTAGCCGAGTCCCTTCCACACATTCATAAAAATCAAGAAGTAAGGCCAATATTGCGGTTCCATGTACCAGTTAATGGGATCTACTCCCCAACCGGCCAGCATTTGATTCAAAATCCCTTTATCGAAGCTCAAGAACGCCCAGCCCACAGCCGAGACGACAACCCAGGAGAGAAAGTACGGCAGGAACATCATCGTTTGATAAGCCTTGCCTGCCTTGCGGTTGTGAAGCATCCCGATCATCAATGCCAAGGCTACAGGGATCACAATTCCAAGAACGATAAAAATAATGTTGTAGCCGATCGTGTTTCGGATAATGATCCAGGCATCGTTGGACTTGAATAGGAACTCAAAGTTCTTGAGACCTGCCCATGGGCTCTTGAATACATTGCTCAGAAAACCGCCGGTGATTTTGAAGTTCTTGAAGGCAATGATGATACCGAACATCGGCAGGAAGCTGAACAAGATGTACCAGATTGTAGTTGGCAAAGCCAACAAGGTCAGCTCCGTGTCTTGCTTGCGCCAACGCGTCCGTAAGCGCTTTCCATTTAGCTTCGAGTCCATACGCGGTCACCTCTTTCCACTTCAGCTTGTTTTGTTCTGGATACCCTCATTTTATTGGAGAGATAGCGCTTTCATCCAGACAACAAACTTGAGACTATAGTCAAAAAACGTTAGATTTGCACACCAAAAAAGCCCGCTCAATGAGCGGGCTTTATCGATAACGCCATATTTTATTGATTGCGAATAAGGTAATCGAAAGCACCTAATGCTGCCGTCGCGCCAGATCCCATGGAAATGATGATTTGCTTGTAAGCCGTATTCGTGCAGTCGCCGGCGGCAAATACGCCTGGAATCGTTGTAGCTCCGCGGTTGTCGACGATGATCTCGCCCATCCGGGTGCGTTCCAGTGTGCCTTCCAGCCATTCGGTGTTCGGTACGAGACCGATTTGAACGAATACGCCTTCCAGCTCCAGATGCTTCTCTTCGCCGCTTTCCCGGTCGATGTAAGTCAGTCCGTTCACCTTGCTGTCGCCTGTGACTTCCTTCACTTGCGCGTTCTTAATAACAGTCGCATTTGGCAAGCTGTTCAGACGATCTTGCAGAACCGAGTCTGCTTTCAGCTCTGACATGTATTCAAGCACGGTTACATGCGATGCGATGCCCGCCAGGTCGATGGCTGCTTCTACGCCGGAGTTCCCTCCGCCAACAACAGCCACACGTTTGCCTGCGAACAGCGGACCGTCACAGTGCGGGCAATAAGCCACGCCTTTGTTCTTGAATTCCGCTTCGCCCGGTACATTCATGTTGCGCCAACGTGCCCCTGTGGAGATGATCACGGTCTTGCTCTTCAGCACAGCACCGTTCTCCAATTCCACTTCAACCAAGTCGTTCTTGCGAAGACTCTTGGCCCGTTGCGACGTCATGATGTCGATGTCATATTCCTTCGCATGTTCTTCCAAGCTTGCTGCGAGCTTCGGACCTTCGGTATATTTCGTACCGATCAAGTTCTCGATTCCCAAGGTGTCGTTGACTTGGCCGCCGAAGCGTTCTGCCACGATCCCGGTACGAATGCCTTTGCGTGCAGCATAAATCGCTGCGCTGGAGCCCGCAGGTCCGCCGCCGATGACAAGCACGTCGAAAGGTTCTTTGCCTTCAAACGCCGACGTATCCGAGGCACCCATTTTCGCCAAAATATCCTCAACGGACATCCGGCCATTGCCGAACAACTCGCCGTTCAAGAATACCGTTGGCACAGCCATAATCTCTTTGCTCTCGACCTCATCTTTATAAGCCGCACCGTCGATCATGGTGTGGGAAATGCCAGGATTGAGCACGCTCATCAGGTTCAACGCCTGAACGACGTCCGGGCAGTTGTGGCAGGACAAGCTCACATAGGTTTCAAAGCGGTATTCACCTTTAATCGCTTTGATTTGATCAATGATATTTTGCTCTACCTTAGGTGGTCTTCCGCTGACTTGCAACAAAGCCAGTACCAGGGAAGTAAACTCATGGCCCAGAGGAACACCGGCAAAGGTGATGCCGGTGTCTTCCCCCACGCGATTTACACTGAAGCTGGGGGTTCTGGGTAAACTCGTTTGCTCGACGGTAATTTTATCCGACATGGTGGACAACTCGTTCACGAGGTCCATCATATCGTTCGAAACCGCATCGGTTCCGGCACTGACTTTCAGCAGAACATTCCCTTCCAGAAGCTGAAGATATTGCTCTAATTGTTGTTTAATGTCTGCATCCAGTTTCATAGTGGGTCTCCTTAGATTTTGCCTACCAAGTCAAGGCTTGGTTTCAAAGTAGCGGCGCCCTCTTTCCATTTCGCCGGGCACACTTCACCTGGATGGTTGTGAACGTATTGAGCAGCTTTGATCTTGTCGATCAGCGTGCTTGCGTCACGTCCGATACCACCAGCGGTAATTTCAATCGCTTGGATCACGCCGTTCGGGTCGATAATAAAGGTAGCGCGGTCAGCTACGCCTTCTTCTTCGATCAATACATCGAAGTTACGGGAAATTGTGTGAGTTGGGTCACCAATCATAATGTAAGTAACCTTGCCGATCGCTTCGGAGCTGTCATGCCATGCTTTGTGCACGAAGTGGGAGTCCGTGGAAACGGAATATACTTCAACGCCAAGCTCCTTCAGAGTAGCGTATTGATCTTGCAAGTCTTCCAGCTCAGTTGGGCATACGAAAGTGAAGTCTGCTGGATAGAAGCAAACAACGCTCCATTTTCCTTTGAAATCTTCGTTGGTAACCTCGATGAATTTCCCGTTGTGATAGGCTTGAGCTTTAAAAGGCAATACTTCTTTTCCAATCAACGACATGATTTGAACTCTCCTTCTTATCTTTATTGTTTTCTTCTGGTTATTTATATTAATTATTATATGCTAATGATTCTCACTGTCAATTTAGTTCATCAAGTCTTCATAATTAATATACCCGGAATAGCCGAATCTAACCCCAGCCGACAGGCGCGTTCGCTCCCCTAGCGCCAATCGTTTTGATCGTACACTACTGATTTCCACCCAAGTGCCGGGAAATCCTTTCTTTCCGGTTATAGAATTATTTAATGAGATCTTGGTTTGATCTTTGAGCAGCCTAAAGCTATCAAAATATGAAAACCAAGCTTGAGGGGACGGGGAATGAAACCCATCTTCTCTCTAAAATACTCCCACGCCGGGCGATTCCCCCGTCTTGAGTTGCACTCGCCGCAGGAGGCAATAAGGTTGCGCGGCAGATCCGAACCGCCCTTGCTGGAGGGGATCAGATGATCCACCGTTGTTGCAGGCTGTCCGCACCACAGGCAGGTGTAACGGTCTCTTTTTAGGGCGACCTTCCGATATTTCCGGAACAGAAAAGGGTTGTATAACAACTGAATGGTCTGCTCATTAATCCAAACGGCACGCGATCGATTCACCTCCCGCCAAGCTCGGTCCAGGGTACAAGGAGTTAATTCCCGACCATCTGTATTCAGTACCGTAATCATCACCAGCTCCTCCTTAACGATAGGGTCTCTCCGACAGAGCCGGACATTCCCTCATCCCCTTGGAACTTCGTTCCATATAGAAAAAAGCACCCCTAAGGGTGCTAACTACAAAGCGATTATTCCATTAATCATCATCCGGCAAGCTCTCGACTGCCGTAAAGAAAACATCAAGCAGCTCCATCCCAAAATTCGTTCTGACGTATTCAGAGATCCGATCGAGCTCTTCCCGGCTGTCGTACTCCAGGCAGGGACGCCCTTCGCTCCACAACACCCGGCATGTAAATAAACTCCGAACCTTCTCAATGACCACGTCTTGATCTACGGGTCCCCGATGAACAGCCATACTACTTGCCCCTTTTTACCAATGTGATTCCTGCGGCCTGTGCCGCTTCATTATTATCTAAAATTTTAACGACTGTCATCTATGACAATCCTCACATGGGCGAATATCGGCTTAGGAAGTACTTTGAAGCACCGTCTCTTGCTCCACCGGCTCTACCTGATCTTCCCCCTCGAAATTCTCATCCTGCTGGTAGTATTCTCGAAGCTCATCCTGGGCAGTTTCCTCCGCTAACGGCACGCAGTGACGATAGGCGGCACGGCTGATGACATGGGCGGCCACCGGAGCCGTCAGAAAGACGAAGAAGATCCCCAAGATCAGGCGAATACTGAAATAGCCTTCGGCGATGATAAAATACAGCAAAGTGCCAACCATAGCGCACAGCACACCCAATGTAGAACTTTTCGATGCAGCATGAGACCTTGTGTACACATCCGGTAAACGCAAATTGCCAATCGCGCTAATCAAGCTGAAGACAGCCCCCGCGAGGATCAGAATCGCCCCTACAACTTCACCGCTTCCGCTCAATGACCGCACCCCTTTCCATAAACCGGGCAAACGCCACCGTTCCGATGAAGGATAAAATCCCAATCAGCAAGATAAGATCAAAGAACGCATGCGTATGCAGCAATACCGAGAATACCGCGATACTCGCAATTAAATTGATGCTGATGGAATCCAGCGCCATGATCCGATCCACACTGGACGGACCTTTGACGACGCGGTACAAGTTAGCTAAGATCGCCGCCAGTAACAGACATAACGCGATGATCAAGATCGTCTGAAAAATCATTTCCGGGTCACATCCTTTATCGCTTTCTCGAACACGGATTTGGACTTCAGTACCGAATCTTTGGACTCTGGCATATTCAGTCCGTGAATGTATAGTGTCTTCGCATCCGGGGTAATCTCCATCACAACGGAGCCCGGTGTCAGACAGATCAGCAAGGACAACAGGGTCACTTCCAAATCCCCTTCCAAATCCGTCTCCACCTTAAAGATCCCCGGCTTCACATCGACTTTGGGACGGAGCACGTGCTTCATCACCATCATCGACGAGATCACCAGTTCATAAATGAAGATCACAAATAGCTTGCCTACCGCTGCCAATGTAAAGAGGTAGAACGGCTTATTAAAGAAACGGCGGATGCAAAACAGGATAAACAACCCGGCGATGTAACCGCCAATAAAGTTGATAATGCTCGTTTCATCCTGCAGAAACATCCACAGATAAGCAATAAAGATGTTAAGCAGCACCTGAATGGGCATGGCTGTCCCCCCTTTAATCCATCACAGCATGGATATATCGATTTGGATCAAGCAATTCCTGTGCCGCCTGGGTCACATACCCCGCCACCCCTTCAGCACCAATCCCTAAGGCCAAGCTAGCAGCGGTCAACAGCGCGATCGGAAGGATAAGCCCCTTGGTCGTACCCTTCTCATCATCGACGCACAGAATGGTCTCCCCCCAGAAGACGCTCATGAACAATTTGATCATGGAATATAGAATCAACATACTGGCGGCCAGACCGATGCCCCCTAGCCAATAATCCCCAGACTCGAAGGTTCCTTGAATCGTAAACACTTTGCCGAGGAAGCCGCTGAGCGGGGGAATTCCGACCATCGATAATGCGGCGATCAGGAACATCCAACCTAATTGTGGGTGAAGTCGAATCAGACCACTGATGTTTTGTAACCTGCTGGTCCCCGTCAGATAGACCACCGTCCCGCCGATGAGAAAGATCAAGGCCTTGATCAGAATATCGTGCATCAAATAGTAGATAGAGCCCATCATGCCTTCCTCTGTCATCGAGACCAGACCAAGCAGGATAAACCCAACACTGATAATCACATTGTAGGTGAGGATTTGCTTCAAATCCCCGAAGCCTACCGCCCCAAGCCCTCCAAGAATCATCGTTACCGCCGCCAAGATTCCTATGGTCAAATGAGTGATCTGCGGCTCATGATAGAAGATGAGCGTAAACATCCGAAAGATGGCATAAATCCCCACCTTGGTGAGTAGCGCCGCAAAGATGGCCGCAATGGCGGTAGGCGGTACGCTATAGGAACCTGGCAACCAGAAGAAGAGCAACAACCCAGCCTTTAAGGCGAACACGATCAGGAACAGCAAGGCTACGGTGGTAATCAACCCGTCCTGACCAGCCTCAGCGATCCGGATCGACAAGTGGGCGAGGTTTAACGTGCCTGTCATCGAATATAAGTAGGCAACCCCCATTAGGAAGAACGCCGAAGCAATAATGTTCGTGAAAATGTACTTTAGCGCCTCACGAAACTGCCGCCGTGCTCCCCCCATCGTGATCAACACATACGACGCGACCAGAAATACTTCGAAGAAGACATATAAATTAAATAAGTCCCCTGTCAGAAAAGACCCGTTCACGCCGGCGATCAAGAACAAAAACAACGGATAAAAATAGAGCTTCTCCTGTTTCCGCCCGATCGACGGGAAGGCATACAGCAAACACCCGATCGAAACCACCGAGGTGGCAAGCAGCAGTAACGCGCTAAACATATCGCCAACGAAGCTAATGCCGTAAGGGGCTTCCCAACCGCCGAGCTGCAGCGTCTGAATCCCACCCGTCTTGATCTGATGAATGAGCAGGAGGGATACCGCACACGTCGCCAACAGAGCAAGCAAGCTAAGGATCCGCTGAAGCCGGAGGTTTTTGTGAAAAACAATGAGAAGCATCCCCATGATCAGGGGAATAATCACCGGACCAATCAACCAGTTATTCATGCTCATGTCCCCTTAATCGCTCCATGTCATCTGTCCCGAAATGCTGATAGGCCCGATAACATAAAACTAAAACTAGTGCCGTCACGGCAAAGTTAATGACGATGGCCGTCAAGATCAAAGCTTGAGGCATCGCATCTGTAAAACCGGCTTCCTTCTCGCCCAACAGGGGGGCGCTCCCCCGCTTCAGTCCGCCGGAGGTAAGCAGCAATAAATTCACCGCATGGCTCACAATCGACGCTCCCAACACGATGCGAAGCAATTGCTTGGATAAGATCAAATAGGTGCCGATCGATACGAATATCCCGACGAGTATAACGATGAGTGTCTCCATATTTATCGATCCTCACTTATGCTTAGAATGATATTTACCGCCGTCCCTATGACCGCCAAGGCAACCCCCGTATCAAAAATCAGCGCGGAGGCCAGCTCGGTATCCCCGAATATCGGCAACTCCACGTGGCCGAAGGTTTGAGTCAGAAACGGCTCGCCGAAGATCACCCCGGCCATGCCGGTGAACACGGCAATCAGCACCCCAATCGCCGCGAGCTTCTTAAAATCCATGCGGATATTCTCTCTCACCTTCTCGATCCCATAGGACAAGTACAAAAGAACTATGGCCGATGCCGTGCTCAGCCCGCCGATAAATCCGCCGCCCGGATGATGATGGCCGTTCATGAACAGGTAAATCGAAAAGGTTAAGATAATGACGGCCGCCACGCGGGTGACGCTTTTTAAAATCACATCATTCGGTTTCATTGGGTTCCCTCCTTTTGGAACGCTGATGAACCAAGAGATAGACGCCCAGCCCGGCGATCGTCAGCACGGATATCTCCAGCATGGTGTCAAAGCCGCGGAAATCCACGAGGATGGCGTTGACGATATTTTTGGCCCCGGCCAGCTCATAGGCATTTTCGAAAAACGAGGTGATTGGCTCGAACAGCTTATGTCCGTTCGCAGCTAAAGCCAAGAGACTTACCGTTAATCCCATCGCCATGGAAATGATCAGATTCGTCAGCTTAAACGATAGGCGTTCGATGCTCTTCTTCAGCTTCGGTAAATGGTAGAAGCACAGCAAGAACAGAACCGTGGTCACCGTCTCCACCACCATTTGCGTTAATGCCAAATCAGGAGCCCTGAAGATGACGAAGAACATCGAAATCATATACCCTATCGCCCCCAAAGCTACAATTGCGACGATACGATTCGAGGCGAACAAGACGGTGAAGGCCGCGATGATCATTGCCACCACCAGTCCGGCTTCGAAGATCCCGATAGGAGCATCCTTGGAGAAATCAAGACTCAAGCCATAGAATCCTAATAGGGAAGCCATTAGCAATATCACAAAAAATGAAAAGATATAAATGAGATAATGTCTCAGCGAACCCGTCATATATCCATCGGTCAGCGATCGCGAGAACTTCTCGGATCCTTCCAGCCCCTGATTAAACCAGTGATTTAGCGTCAGCTTCTGCGGGAAGCTTCGAAGGGCCGGAATCCATCGTTTCGTTGTCCGAAAGAGGAATACCCCCAAGAGGATGACGCCCACGGTCATCAGCAATTCAAGGTTTAGGCCATGCCACGCACTGATTTTGAGATCATAGGCCGTCACAGACATCATCGGCAATACCGCGTTCAAAGCGGGCGTTAAAATATATTTTCCGAGAACATTCGGGAAGAAGAAAATCACAATCACGAGCACACCCAAAACGATCGGTGAGATCAGCATTCCCAAAGGGGCTTCATGCACTTCTTTCGTCAATCGTTCCGGACGGAAGCTGCCGCCGAAGGTTTTGAAGATAAAAATCATACAATACACAAAGGTGAATATGCTGGCTACCCAAGCCACGATCGGGAACAATAAGCCGATATGGCTAAGCCCAAAGATTCCCGCCTCAGCAACTTCATTGACCGCTGCAAAGAACATTTCCTTACTCAAAAAGCCGTTAAATGGCGGTAACCCAGCCATCGATAGACCGCCAACCAAGGCGATCGTAAACGTCACCGGCATCACCTGCAGCAAGCCGCCCAAATAGCGAATATCCCGCCGACCGGTCTCATGGTCAATAATGCCCACGACCATAAACAAGCTGCCTTTAAACGTGGAGTGGTTAAACAAATGAAATAGGGCGGCAAAGGTGGCTACCGTAAAGACCGTTCCGCTCTCCCCAGGCCCAAAATAAACTGCCAGCGAGCCGATCCCTAGCAAACACATGATCAATCCTAATTGACTGATCGTAGAATAAGCTAAGAGCGCTTTAAGATCGGTCTGTCTGAGCGCACTTAAGGAACCGTAAAGCAGCGTAATCAGCCCCACACCAGCGACCAGCCAGAACCAGACCGAGCTGCCGCCAAAGATCGGTGTCATTCGCGCCACCAAGTAAATGCCTGCCTTCACCATCGTTGCGGAATGGAGATAGCTGCTGACCGGAGTGGGTGCTTCCATCGCATCCGGCAGCCATATGCTAAAGGGGAACTGTGCCGATTTCGTAAATGCCCCCAATAACACGCACAGCATTGCCGGAATAAACAAAACATGATTTTGAATCAAATCCACGTTCGCAATCAATTCTCGAATGCTGTAGGTATCCGCCATCATAATCAACATAATGAATCCCGCTAACATGGCGATTCCGCCAAACACGGTTATCAACATCGCCTTCAACGCGCCTTGTCGGGAGCTTCGCCGCTCAAACCAATACGAGATCAATAAGAACGAGGACACGCTGGTCAACTCCCAGAAGCCGTAGAAGACCAGAAGGTGATCCGAGAATACGACGCCTAGCATGGCCCCCATGAACATCAGCAAATAGATGTAGAAGTTATGGAGCGCCTCCCGCTCCTTGGACATATAGAAGACCGAATAGAGAATAACCAGAGCCCCTACACCCGAAATCAGAAGCCCAAATAAGAGACCTAGTCCATCCACATAAGAAGTCAACTGGATATCTAACGTCGGAATCCACGGCAACGTATAGACATAGGTTTTCCCGCCTGCAACATCGGGTATATATTGTAATAAATAGACGAAGATGGATAGGGGGATAATGAGCACAAACCATCCTGTATGGACTTGACGATTCAAGTATTTATACAGAAAGGGTACGAGTATAGCACTTAACAACGGAAGAAAAATGAAGGTATAGAATGTAACCAAGCGCAATCCTCCTTACCTGAGAATCAATCTGACGATTATACGATTTGACGGGGGATGAAACATCCATTATAGTCGTACGTAGTTTATTGCAACGCTCTATTATTATCCTTTGAGGTGAATAATACAAAATGGATCATCCATGTAATGAAAGTGTTCTGGTTTGCGTTTATTATGGGCCGAACGGAGAACGACTAATCAAACGTGGTTGCAAAATTGCTAACCTGATGAAGGCCCCGCTATATATACTGACGGTAGATCCCAAACCTTTCGACGAATTGGATGCAGATAAGGTATTTCATATCGAACAGTGGAAAGAGTATGCCAATTCCCACCCAACAGCACAGTTTATTATGAAAGACAATGAAAGCCGCCCTGTTTATAAGGTCATTGCCGAAGTGGCTCGAGAGAAGAACATTACTCAAATCATCCTTGGACAGACGGCCCAGAGCCGTTGGGAACAAATGACGAAAGGGTCCATTATCAATGCCTTGATCCGGGAGATCCCCTTTGTGGACCTGCATCTGATTTCCGTTGCCCGTTATATTCCCGACGAGGAAGGGATTTATGAAAAGGGAGTTCGTGCTTACTTGATTAAAGACGGCGATCATTTTACCTTAAGCTTTAACCACCTCAAGGATGCCGAATATGAAGGGATCTTCTTCAAGGAAGCCAATACGGATTTCGATAATGGCATCTTCCGCTTTATGAAGGACGCTGAAACGCTTCAGGTCCTGGTCAAAGACGGAATCGTCAACGAACTCAAAAATGTGGACATTCAAACCGCGATGAATCGGGTCGCCGTAGAAGAACAGTAGGCAAAAGGGAATATTAACGAATGAGGGATAACAGACTCTCCGCATGCTTTATGTGGAGAGTTTTTTTGTGATTTGTCATGGCCAAACGGGAATGTTACAAATTAACGTCCACTTTGATCGGCAACCTTTCATTTTTATCAATCCCTAGATACTTTAGGGTTTCAGCGGTAGAGTGATGATGCAAGATCGACTTAATGATCGAGATGGCCACCCCTTTATAGTAGGCATGATAACCAAAGGTCTTGCGCAAAGTATGCGTTCCGATCTTCTCCGAAATGCCCACCTCTCTGGCCGAACGATTAATAATGCGATAAGCCTGCTGGCGGGTAATCGGCCGGCAATCCTTCTTGGACTTGAATAAGTAGTCCCCTGGCTGCCAATCGATCATGCTCAAATACTCCCTCAAAATTTCCCCGATATTGCAGTTGAGATAATGCGCCTGATCTTCCCCTGTTCGTTCATTCTTCACGTAAAGGAACTGCTTCGGCTTCTCCCCGTCCCACACATCCTCGACTGTCAGATTTAGCAAATCGATCAAACTGATACCTGTATTAATCCCCAGCACGAACAGTAATAAGTCTCGAACCGAATGTTTACGCAACTCCTCCTTCATCGCCTGAATGGTTTCAAGGTCTCGAATCGGATTAACAAACTCCACAGAGAATCCCTCCGCATAATGTTACATAATTTAATACTAACATATATTAAGTAACACCTCAATGAATGAGTGACTCAGATTCACCACGCTGCCTATCCCTTTAAAACAGGTTTGGACAAAAATGAAAGAGGCCCCTCCATGTTTCAGAAATGGCCCCTGAAAAGACGACGAACCGTTATTCATATTTCAATAGTTGTCCAAAAGTTGTCCCTTTATAATAGATAAAAACAAAATCACGAAGGTGAAAAGGATGACAAACATTTTTTATGTCGAGTACGATGCAACACATAACAGCCAGTTTGTCTTTGACATTCCGAATGGACATGATTGTTGGTTATTAGTCATCACGCAAACTCCCGCATTATTTTGGGTAGAGGGAAGCTTGAAGGAATATCCGCCCCACTGTGCAGTGCTTTATAAGCCGCATCAAAAAATATATTACCGGGCTTGTGCTGAACAATATATCAATGACTGGATCCGCTTTGAAACCGATGAACCTTACGTGATTGAATCCTCTTTGCCCTTTGGAATTCCCTTTCCATTAGATGACCCTGAATACTGTCACAAGCTGTTCCAGCTGCTGGTCATCGAGAACTCATTCAACAAAGACTACAGGAGATCGTCCATTGATCATCTGCTCCGAACGCTGTTTAATAAATTGCTGGAGTCTTACTTCCGCGAAGACATTGCTCCTCAGCACTATAACCTGATCAAGCTGCGGGCAGCCATTCATAATAACCCTGCCCACCCCTGGACCGTGTCAGAAATGGCTGAAATTTTGAGCATCAGCCCAGGGTATCTTCAAGTCATCTACAAGAAGACCTTCGGACTTTCTTGTATGGATGATGTGATTCAATGCCGCATTCGCTTAGCTAAAGAATACCTCATACATAGTCACTACACAGTTGCAGAGATTGCGGAACGGTGCGGATATCGAAATGTAGAGCACTTCTGCAGACAATTCAAGCAAATGACCGGTACCTCGCCAAGGAAATATCCCAAGCTCAATACCGGTCCAAATATAAATAGAGATGATGATAAGACCAAATCATTGGAAATTAACCTTTGATGCCGGTCATGGTGATCCCCTGAACAAAATACTTTTGCCCGATAAAGAATAAAATGAGTACGGGAATGACCGTGATTAAGGATACCGCCATCAGCATCTGAATCTGTGAGGAACCGAAGGAATTCTGGAAAAATTGCAAACCGATTGCCAGTGTAAAGTTATGATCACTGTTTAAATAGATCAGTGGAGACATGTAGTCATTCCAATGGAAGGTCACCGACATGAGACCCACCGTAATCAAAGCTGGTTTGATAGCAGGCAGCAATATTTTGTAATAGATCTGAAAAGCATTAGCGCCGTCAATATATGCGGCTTCATCTAGGTCTTTCGGAATCGTCTTGAAGAATTGCCGCAGCAGAAAGATATTAAACGCACCTCCACCAAAAAAGGAGGGAATAATCAAAGGCATTAACGTGTCCAACCAGCCCAGCTTGGTAAACAAGAGGTAGGTCGGAACCAGAGTCACCTGACTGGGGAGCATCATCGTCGCAAGCACGACAGTAAACAGTACACCGTTAAACCGGGATTTAAATCGTGCAAAGCCATAAGCGACCAAAGAAGCCGAAATAACGGTTCCTAGCGTGGCAAGCACCGTTACGGTTAGGGTGTTCAATGTATACCGGGTGAAATCCGCATACTGCCATCCTTCAACGAAGTTGTTCCATGTGAACGTCTTCGGAATGATTTTGGGAGGCAGGGTATAAGCTTCTGAAGGAATTTTAAGAGCAGTGGAAATCATCCATATAAATGGGAAGATAAAAATAACAGCTACGACCGTTAACACCAAATAACTCAACACGGTGGTAATCCGGTCGGTGTTTTTTTTACTTCTATAATAAGCCTCCATGGCTGCACCTCTCATATTAGTTATCGTAATATACCCAGTGTCTGGAGGTCCGGTTTACGATTTGAGTAATAATCATGATGACGATAAACAATAACCAGGCCAAGGTCGAAGCGTAACCCATTTCGTAATATTTAAAGCCGCTGTTGTAAATATGCATCATATACGTATAGGTTGCATAGCTGGGACCGCCTTCGGTCAAAATGTAGGGCTGCATAAAAATTTGGAAGCCGCCGATGATCCCCATGACCAGGTTGAAATAAAGCGTTGGCGTTACCAACGGCAAAGTAATCCGGGTGATTTTCACGAAACTGTTGGCCCCATCTATTTCAGCACTTTCATACAGGGCTTCCGGTATATCCTGCAGTCCTGCGAGAGTAATGATAATGGAATTGCCAATCGTCCAAATCCCCATAATGATAATCGCCGGCATCGCCCATCTGGTATCACTCAACCAACTAGGCCCATTGATGCCGAACAGAGATAGAAAATAATTCACAAGTCCAAATTGGGAGTTGAAAATCCATCCCCAGAGCAACGTCACCGCAACACCAGAGGTGATATAGGGAATGTAGAAGCTGGTTCGAAAGAAGCCCACTCCCTTGAGCTTTTGATTGAGCAACAGGGCAATCCCAAAAGATGCGAACAAGCTAAGCGGAACCGAAACGAGCACAAAGTAAAGCGTATTAACCAATGAACGGTAAAACAGTGTGTCCTCCTTGAAGGCCCTGACTAGATTGGCCAAGCCGATGAATCGGCCGGATCCGGCCATATCCATATTGGTGAACACTAAGATAATAGAGAAAACCATGGGATATAGGGTAAAGATCAAAAAACCCAAAAGCCATGGCGAAGTGAAGAGAAAGAAGTGCTTCTCCTCTCTTTTGGGGATTCTCATTTTTTGCACCTTCATTCTTTCGCCTCCGTGACTGCCTTCGCTTGAGATTATAGGAAGGGAGGATTCACGAATCCTCCCTTTCATCAACAGTTCATTCTTCTTTTGTTATGAATTATTTACTTTGATGGATCGAGTCAAAAGCGGCCTGGATTTGTGAAGCAAAGGCTCCTGCTGCTTCCTCTGCAGATTTGCCCTGAACCGTAACCTCCTGCCAGACCTGCTCATACAGATCGCCAGCTTTAGCGATGGATCCGCCCCAAGGGAACGTTATCGCATCCTGCAACCCCGTCACAAAATCCAACATGGAGATATCCGTTCCTTCAATCTTCAAGTTAGCGAATGTAGTATCGGCCGACTCCTTAAGTGCCGGAAGATTCACCTTACTGTACAGATCGCCTACCTCTTTATTGAGGGAAACCGTTTTAATATAAGCCCATGCAGCTTCTTTATTCTTGGAGTCTTTGTTCATCGCAAATCCCGTTTGGAATTTAATGTTAACCGTTTTTCCGGACGGATCCTTTGGCAGCATGACGATTCCCCATTCGAAGTTGGACCCGATATTTTTAGCAATCGTCGAGGCTTCAAAGAGACCAAGTGGATACATCGCTGCTTTCCCCGCCGCGAACATCTGATCCATCGGCATACTCTTGGCGGCAGCATCATCCGGCATCGCTTTAGCTTTCACGAGGTCGCCAAACAATTGGTATCCCTTCAGTGTATTTTCATCATCCAGTGTCTGCTTGGTCCAATCTTCATTATACGGCGCTCCACCGTAGACAAATGGGGCAAAGCTTTGCAAGATCCAGTGAGATACAATCCCATAAATTCGATTGGCTCCTTCACCTGAAGAAACCTGTTTTGCGATATTCGCAAAGTCATCCCAAGTCCAGTCGTTTGTCGGGTACGGAACACCTGCTTTGTCAAAAATTTCTTTATTATAGGCAATCATAAAGTCCGAAGCAGTTGCCGGCATGCCTTCGCGTTTTCCATCCGGATCCACATATCCTCCGTCAACGCCTTCTGTAAACAGGGCCTCAAGATCTAGCTGATCCCTTTCAATGTATGGGTTCAGATCTTCAAACCACTTGGTCCGCAGCCCCTTCCAGTCTGGAGACATCATGATCACATCACCGGCATTTCCTGCGGCCAGGGCTGCATCCAGCTTCACATCAACATTGTCCGCCGGAAGCCATACTTCATTCACCTTCACTTTAGGATATAGCTTCTTGAAGACCTTCGTAGCATCTTTTCGAGATTGAAGCTCCTCTCCGCCGCCCCATCCGAATACTGTAATTTCTCCGGAAATTTCTTGCTCTGAATTAGCACCATTCCCTGCAGCAGAGTCATTTCCTGTAGCCGTGTCACTTCCTGCAGCAGTGTTCCCCGCCTGATTACTGTTGCCGCCTCCGCAGGCGGTGAGTCCAGTCATGAAGACGACGATGAATAAAATGAGCAAATATTTTTTCATATGCAGATCCCCCTTTGCCGGATTCACGGATATGTGTTTCAAACGACAAATGAACATTAAGTCCTAAGTGGATTCCCTTGCATGATAATTGATCTATTCTTATTCCAGTACATTTAGCCTACGCCCCCGACCCAGCAGACACCTCCCATTTCATTAACTTGGTTATCCTTTTGCACTGATAGCGCTTCCAATGCTATTTAAAAAATAAAGCTTTTGCCTATTTGAAAACAATGATCTATCCTTATTGATTTTTGATATATAATCATATTTAAAATTTTACATTAATAGCAGCATTTCGGTTTTTTATAAAAAAGACGCCTCCGTTTCAGCAATATCTGCTGATCGAAGACGTCTATTCGAAGCAACTCAATTATCAAAATCTAGTTTAGCAAGCTGTTGCCAGCTAACTCCATTAACTCACGGATTGTCACAAACCGATACCCCTGGTCAGCCAATTCCGCAACAAGCACCCGAACGGCCTCAACTGTCTGAGTACGATCGCCATACCCGTCATGGAACAGGAAGATGCTGCCGTTATCAACAGTCGCCCTCGTCTGCTCCAAGATGTACTCTACGCCGGGTTGGGGCTGTTCCCAGTCCTTGGCCTCGCCATTGACGCAACCAATCACATCGTATCCGAACTCAGCTGCAAGCGAGAACACATCCTCATTCACGGCAAAATAAGGTGGTCTGAAACTCGAGGGATGACGCCCGGTCACACGTCGAATCCGCTCGCTCGCCTGTTTGATTTCCCCGCGCGCTTCCCCTTGAGTCAACAGCGTTAAATCAGGATGCGAATACGTGTGGTTCCCAATCTCATGCCCAGCGGCATGAACTTCCTTGGCGAGTTCTTCAAATGCATCCACCTCTTGACCAATCATGAAAAATGTCGCCTTCCCATTCACCTTCCGGAAAATATCCAGCACTTGTCTCGTAAATACGGGATGGGGCCCATCGTCGAACGTAAAGGCGACGACCTTCTCTCGGGTGGGGACCCGATGCACCAACGAACCATTGGACATGATGGTATTCCTCCGATTATCCGCGTTTTAACTCGCTTAATGTCTTCTAACCTCTCTCATTTCTCTCTAGGAAAACGACAACACCACCACCGACATCGGCGGCAATTTGACCGACAAGCTGCCTTCATTTACATCAGTAAACCCGTCAAAATCCTGCGGCTTCACCGTCTCTGGCTGATCAAAGGTATTGTGGGCATTCATATCCGTATGGGTTAGGATGCGGCCCGCGACCTTCTTCGCCTCTCCCAATCCGCGCAACTGCAGCGTGACATCTGCCTGCTGATGCGGGTGAACGTTGCACAGACTGATGTCGATGGTGCCGTCTGCCCGTTTAGAGGCCGAACCGCTAACTTGAGGAATGGTATCCTCACCCATACGGTACTCGTCTGTCTCAAGGTGAAGCGCAAGGGCTTCCGCATCCTGATGGACCTTGAACATTTCAAAGACATGGTAGGTCGGCGTCTGCAACATCTTCTCGCCTTCGGTTAAGATCATCGCCTGCAGGACGTTTACGGTCTGGGCGATGTTCGCCATATGAACGCGATCGCAGTGACGATGGAAGATGTGAAAATGCAAGCCGGCGACGAGCGCATCCCGCATGGAGTTTTGCTGGTACAGGAAGCCGGGATTCGTGCCTGGCTCAACCTGGAACCAGTTCCCCCACTCATCAATAATCAGCCCAATTCGTTTCTGCGGATCATATTGGTCCATAATCGCCGAATGCCGCGTAATTAACTCGTCCATGTGAAGTGCCAGCTTCATCGTCTCAAACCATTCGGCCTCATCGAAGCCCAGCGCAGGGCGTTTGACCTCAAATCCGCCCGGAACGGTATAGTTGTGCAAGCTGAGTCCATCCATCAACGGACCGGCTAGACGCATTAGCGTTTCCGTCCAATGATAGTCATCGACATTGGCGCCCCCGGCTATTTTATAGATCCGGTTCTCCCCATAATTTCGGACATACGTTTGATACCGGCGATATTCGTCAGCGTAATACTCCGCCCGCATATTGCCGCCGCAGCCCCAGTTCTCGTTGCCGACGCCAAAGTACTTCAATTTCCATGGCTTCTCCCGCCCATTTTCTCGGCGCCAGTTGGCCATTGGCGATTCACCATCGAAGGTCATATACTCGACCCACTCTTGCATCTCTTGCACGGTGCCGCTCCCGACATTACCGCAAATATAAGGCTCTGCACCAAGCAGTTCACACAAATCAAAAAATTCATGCGTGCCGAAGTGGTTATTCTCCACCACGCCGCCCCAGTGGGTGTTCACCATCCGCTTGCGTTGCTCTCGCGGCCCGACGCCGTCCTTCCAGTGGTACTCGTCGGCAAAGCAGCCGCCCGGCCAGCGAAGCACCGGGATGTTCAAACCACGTAACGCCTCCACCACATCGTTCCGGATGCCTCGGGTATTCGGAATCGGCGAATCCTCGCCAACCCAAATCCCTTCATATATACAACGGCCGAGATGCTCAGCGAAATGTCCGTAGATATGGCGACTGATCGTTCCAACGGTCTGGTCAGCACTTACCGTCATCGTTGCCTTCATCGCAAGTTTCTCCCTTCACGCCTGTAATTGTCTTATCCTTTCACTGCGCCTGCAATCATGCTCTGTTGTACTTGCTTGTTTAAGAGCAAATAAATGATCACCGTTGGGATGGTTGTGATCATAAGCCCGGCCCCAATAATGCCCCACTGCGTAATGTAGGTTCCGACCATCGACATCATTCCCACTGTTAATGTTTGATAATGCGTGTCATTAATGAATGTCACCGCAAACATCAGTTCATTCCAGCAGGAAAGGAAGGTAAAGATCGATACGGTGGCAATCGCCGGACGAATCAACGGAAGAATAATATAGAAGTACGTTCTGTAGACACCGCACCCGTCCATCACCGCAGATTCTTCGAGTTCGCGAGGGACGCCTTTGAAGAAGCTTCCCAGAATGAACACCGCCATGGGAATTCCAAACGCCACATACGGGATAATCAGCGACCAGTAAGTATTCAGCAAGTGCAAGCTCTTCAACACCATGAACAGCGGCAGCAAAGCCGCATGAATGGGAACCATCATCCCAAGCAGAATTAAAGTCATCGTTGCGTTGCTAAGCTTCCAATTCATTCTCGTGATGGCATAAGCGGCCATCGAGGACAGAATCAGCACCAGGATGATGGAGGCCGCAGTGACCAACACGCTGTTGCCGAAATAATTCATCACATTACCGTCAGATAAGGCTTTGGTATAGTTACTCCATAGAAGCTTCTTCGGGAAGCCCGCGACATCGCCGCTGAAGATTTCACTATTGTCTTTCAACGAGAAGAACGCCAGCCAAATAAGGGGATAGACCTGAACGAACGCTACGATGATGAGAAAGAATTGCAACAGGAATTTTCCCAAGAAGGCTCTCTTGGGCAACCTTACTTCTGCAGTATTCAATATGCTCCCCCCTATTCGGTCTTGAAGAATTTATTAATCAGAATCGTAAACACCAAGCATTCTAGAATAATAAAGACAGATACCGCGCTGCCATATCCATATCTGTACGTATTAAAAATAGTCGTGTACATCAACGTGCTTGGTACCTCAGTAGCAAACAGCGGCCCGCCGCCCGTAAGTACATATACCAGATCAAAGACTTTGAAGGCTCCGATAATGGAGAAGACAAGACATACTTTCAATATAGGCCTCATCAGCGGGATTGTAATGGAGAAGGCCGTCCGAATACGGGAAGCTCCGTCCATTTTCGCCGCTTCGAAGATTTCCTGCGAGATCGATTTCGCTCCGGCATACATCAGGAGCATATGATAACCGACATACTGCCAGAGGGTTGGAATGAAAGAAGCCGCGAGTGCGGTCTTCTTCTGACCGAGCCAGTCCTGGGCTAATTCAGACAAACCAATATTCTCAAGCAATGTATTTAAAAGGCCGTAATCCGCATTGTAGATTTTGGACCATAATTGCGCGATCACAACGGTGGAGATCAGTACCGGAATAAAGTACACCGTTCTATAAAAGCCCTCGCCTTTGACCGAAGATGCCAAAATCAAGGCAAGCAACAGAGAAATCGGCAATTGAATGAAAACAGACGCTGCCGCAAACAGGAAGGAGTTTCGGATCGACAGTAAGGCCCGGGAATCCGTAAACATCTCCACATAATTATCTAGTCCAACAAACGTTCCCTTACCGACGCCATTCCAATCCAATACGCTATAATAACTCGATACGAAAATCGGAACTAAGACGATCCCGCAAAAAATGAGAAGGGTAGGAAGCACAAATATCGCGATCGCTTTCTTATTGGAAAAAACTGTGTTCATGTGAGTTCTCCTCTCAAAGATGTGGTCAGGGATCCCCCTGACCACATCTGGTTTGAGATTATACTAGAATCAAAGTTTGAGTTCCGTCGGTTGGAGCTGCGCCATCTGTTTACAGAACTCTTCCGGCGTAATGTCACCAGCAAGAAGCGATGCAATCAAGTTCTTATGCGTTTCCGCAGATTCGGCAGGGAGAATATTATCCCACCAGGTAATAAACGAAGTCGCTGTCGACATAATCTCGGCAGCCGAACGATCCAGCGAAGAGAGGCTCGATGTGTCTAGTCCATCGATTTTCCAGCTTGGGAGACCCGCTCCTGCCAGATAGCCTTGCGTTCCGAGCTGTTCACTCAAATACATCAAGAAATCAACGGCTTCTTTAGGATGCTTCGTGTTGCTGCTGATGTAGAAACCATCCACCGCTCCGCCAAAAATTTCCGTCACCTTACCTTTACCATCTTCAAATACAGGGAATGGAACGACTTGAACCTTGCCTTTTGTCGCCGAGGACGGATCCTCAATGCCTGCATTTACCCAGTTCGCTTGGAACATCATCGCACCGCTGCCCGCATTAAATGCCCCCAGCATCTCGTCATAGCTCATGCTCAACATGCTGCTGTTGAATGCCCCAACCTTCGCGAGTTCCTGCATTTTGGCAGCTGCAGCGACGAAATCCGGCGAATCCCATTTGGATGGATCTTTGAAGGCTTCGATCACCGCATCATATCCTGCCTGACGCATCGCGATAATGTCATACCAATACATGCCCGGCCAGCGGTCTTTCTCGCCGATCAACGCCGGTGTAATTCCTGCTGCCTTCAATTTCTCTACCGCATCAAGCAGTTCGGTATAAGTGGTTGGAATTTTGGCTCCCGCTTTATCGAACAGCTCGGTATTCACATAGAGATTGGCAATATGGGTGTAAACGGGGAGAGTATAAATTTTGCCGTCGGTTTCAATCGCTTCGGCCATCCCCGGCCCCATCTTGGACTTGATTTCATCTGTCAAATAGCTGGAGATTTCCAGTACGTTGCCGGATTCAATGTAAGGCTGCATGAAGCTTCCGCCGCCCATACCGTAAAAGAGGTCAGGTGCTTCGTTGGCTGCCAGCGATGTTTTGATTTTCGTCTTATATTGCTCGCCTGTCGTACCTGTTCGTTCAACCTGGATGTTGGGATGCTCTTTGTTCCACTTCTCAACAATTTCCGGCAGCAATTTTGCCGATGGATCCGTATTCCCTACGGATTGATCCCAAAGCGTCAACTTAATGGAATCGCTTCCACTTCCGCCCGAAGATTTCTCTCCAGAGGAATTGGATGAGCACGCTGCTAAGCTTCCTGCTAGACCTACCGCTAAAACGATACTCATGGATCTTTTTAATAACGCTTTCATCTCTTTGACCTCCCAATAGAATTCGATGCATCTAAAGCCATTTTAGGGAAGTCGATGGGAATCCTCCATTCACAAAACGCGCATCCCCTTGTAAAATTCGATCATCCTTGTTGGCATTTTCCAACCCTATACTCGTTCATTGATCTGCCCATGACCTTCTTGAACAAGATGCTAAAATAATGCGGGTCCGTAATCCCCACCTGTGCCCCAATCTCGTAACCTTTTAAATCGGTTGTTTTGAGAAGCGTCTCTGCTTTCTTCATACGCAGGTTCGTCAAATACTCGACAAAGGTCTGACCCGTCTCCTTCTTCATCAACCGTCCCAAATGACCCGGACTTACAAAGAAGGCTGCCGCGGTACTAGCCAACCCCACCTCCGGATCTCCCAGATTTTCTTCCAGGTAGGCTTTCACCTGACTGATCAGGTTCCCTTCCTTGTCTTGCCTCTTCGACAAAATTGCCTCCGAAACCAAAACGACGTAGCGCTCCAAGGTTTGGAGTAGTTCCGGCAAATTGTCGGCTGTCATGACAGCGAGCATCGTTTCTTTAAGCAGCCCCTGTTCTTCCTCAATCCCTTGCTCTGTGATCGCACGCTGGCATTCATGGATCACATCCAACGCGGCCATACGGAAATCCGATTCGCTTGAGAATGACAGACCAAAAATCTGGCTTAGCAGCTGCACTGCACGTTCGGACGATCCGACGCTAACATAAAACTGCAGCTGTCGCAGAAGCTCTGGATCGGATTGGTACGTCTCTTCCCGGTTCCCGATCATTTCTTCATAACATACGACTTGATTATTCCCGACGAAGGCTTTGTAGCGGATGGCTCGGCAGGCCTCTTGATAGCTCAGACGTGCGTCTTGCACATTCTCACGCTTTCGGCCGACTCCAATGTTGACCAAACATTGAGTAGAAGCGAGGAGATAAGCCATCAGTGATTCACAAGTCTCCGCGAGCTCTCTCCCCGGATAAAATGAGACGAGGATGAATTGATTACGGGTCTCGGATAAGATCTCAACCAGCGGATCGTTCTGGAAAAACAGCTCGATCTGATGCTTGCACACCAGCCCCAGCATAATCAGCTGCTCCTCAGTGTGTTTCTCGGAGACCGGAGCGATCTCGACAACCGCAACCTGAAACCCGCTGCTCTGCCGGAATGCAGGTAATTTGAAGTAATCGGCCTGCTCGACTATTTCCTCCCGGGACAACGCGCCGTTCAACCACTGAAATAGAAATCTTTCGCGCAGATAGGGCAAGTTCCGCTCCATCTCCTCCTTCATCTTTGAGATTTCCTTGGCCCGTGTTCGCTCTTCATGAATTTTCTGCTTGAGATTCCCCGCAACATGAAGCAGGTCCGAGGCTCGGATGGGCTTCAATAGGAAGTCGAATATCCCAATTTTGATGCCCTGCTGTGCGTATTCGAACTCGTCATGACCGCTCACAACCACGATTTTGATGTGTGGATACCTCTCGAGTACTCTTCGGCTAAGCTCAATCCCATCCATATTGGGCATATAAATATCGGTAAAGATAATATCTGGATTCTGCTCCTCCACCAGCTCCAGCGCTTCTTGGGCATTGGAGGCTTCCCCCGTGATCTCGAAGCCCTCCTGTTCCCAATCGATACGTAAACGAATCAAATTCCGAATCAAATGTTCATCATCAACGATCAAAACCTTTAATTTTTCCATGGCGAATCTACTCCAATCGGTAAGGTTAAAGTAATTGTCGTTCCGACTCCAGGTTCACTATCAATATGTAAAACATCTCGATCATCATAAAAGATCCGCAATCGTTCCTTGGTTCCCCAAAGCCCAAAGCTCTTGATCTGACCTTGTCTTTCCGTAAGTAAGATTTCCTCGATTTCCTCCTTCGACATCCCCACGCCGTCATCTGATATGGTGATGACCACAGCAGAATCTACAGATCTCGTGCTGATTCGTATGATGCCTTTGGTTCCTTTAGGTCTTATGCCATGATACAGCGAGTTCTCAACCAACGGCTGCAGCACCAGCTTGGGAATTGGGATCATGGCACATTCCCTATCTACCTCGAACTGGGCCTCGAAGACATTGTCGTACCGTACGCTCTGGATCTTCAAATAATTGCGGACCATCTCGATTTCTTCCGAAACGGTAATGACGTCCTGACCTTTGCTAACACTTAAGCGATAGTAGGTTCCCAACGCCTCGATCAGCCCACATACCTGCTCATTGTCTCCGGATAGTGCCAGCGAAGTAATGGAGTCCAACGTGTTGTATAGGAAGTGAGGTTTGATCTGAGACTGAAGCGCATTGAGTTCTGCTCTGCGTATCGTCTTCTGTTCTTCGATGACGCGCTTTAACAGTTGATCAATTTGCTCAATCATCTGGTTATATCCGTCGTACAACTGTTCCATCTCGAAGCTGTTCCGCTCAGCGCTGACCTTCATGAAGTTCCCGCTTGGCGCTCGATTCATAGCCCGCAGCAGCTTCTGAATCGGCTTAATAATGCTGCGCGAGATGATAAAGGAGCTAACGAAGAAAATCGTTCCGTTAATGAGCAACAGCCCGAAAGCCAACAGGACCAAAGATTGATTTCGGAACTCCATGTTCTTATGCGGCGAGAGGCTCACGAACTTCCAGTTATAAGCCCCGCCCGACAAATAAGTTACCGTATATTTCAGGGAGCCTAAATGGACGATTAAATTCCCTGAGTCACTTTGCTGAAATCGATCCTCTAGTAATGCTAGGTTAGTATTCAACAGCTCAAATATTGCCGATCTTCCGGGCTCATCCGTGGAATCAGCAACAATGGTCTGATTATTCTCATCCAGAATGGCAATTTGCAACGAAGTTTCACTGAGCAGATTCGAATAGGCTTGTACCAACGCATCATCCTTGATCTCGATGACCAATACCCCAAGGGGTGCTGTGTTATCGAGATCCCGAATCAACCGGATGAAGGAAACGATATTCCCGCCGGATGTCCCCTCCCCGCCTCTACGATCCAGTCTCAGAATATATTTGCCGTTATTGCTCAATACCTGTTCGTACCAAGGGGCGTCCTTGATGTTCACCTCCATGTACGTCGGCAGCTCCTGGGTGGCAACTGAAAAACGATGTCCTCCATTATCGTAAATATGTACCGAGTCGATAATCGGAACCGCTTGCATTAAGTTGTATAAATAAGCGCTGACCTTCGATTGGGTTTGAAGGTTAGCATACACATCCCCTTGCCGAAGCAAGTTCTGCAGATTGCGGTCCGAGAAAATCATCTTCGAATAGTTGTTCACATTCTCGATCATCAGGTCTATGTTCGTTCGAATCGATGTAATCGTTTGCAAAGATGCTTCGTTAATTTTCTTCTGGGCGGAGTTCGCCGCGATTTGATTCAATACCAAGTAGCTGAAGCCTACGGTCAGCAGTATGACCAAGAAATAGGCAGACGGGATCTTAAATGCTAGTTTTCTTGGTTTACCGTAACTCATCATTCTAAAGCTGTCCCTGAGTTGTGCCCTCATTTCATCGGCCTCCTGCTTCTGATGCGAATATCTATAACCCCCATTATATAACGACCGTCTCTCCTATGGGACATAGCCGATTTCATTCTACCTTAAGGCCATCTGTCACCTCAGTGACAAATGGCCTTGGAATTGAACAAGTATGAGGATGTAGGGGGGCTAGTGGAACAGATCTGGCAGAATATCATAAATGTACTGATTCACCCAATGCCAAGCATGCGTACCGCCGTCGCCTACAATGAAATAGAAGTTCCCTTTAGTCGTATCCGATGAGTAGATAAAGGTGTCCGTGAGTTGCTTCATCGCATCAATCTGCGGTTTTAAATTCGGGTAAGCAATATCCAGATTGCCGGTGGCACTGAAAATATAATAATCCTGCGGTTGATAGCCCGCATCTTTCACAACTTTGGCCAGATATTCCGCAGTTTCCTTCGGTTTGCTGCCCCCGGCTCCCTGGCCTAACACCCAACTATCACCGCTTAACGGCAGGTAATACTTAAAGTAGTCAAGCTTATGAATAAAAGTATACCAAGTTGTAACGGATCCCATAGAGAAGCCGCCGAACGCCCGATGCTCCCGGGAAGCCTTCAAATCTTCCGGGCTAGCCGATTGGGCATAGGTATGATATTTGGTCTCTACCAATGGAAGAATGATATTGGTCAATTCCTCGTGGAATAGGGCGGTATCATTCTTCCCGCCATAGAAGGTTGGCGTAACCACAATCAACGGCTCGATATCCCCGTTTGCGATCATATTGTCCAAGATTTTCGCGAGCTCCTTGCTTTGCCCTGGTCCGCCAAAGAGCAGGTCTTCATTTTCCCCGCCGCCGTGCATCAGGTATAGAACATTATATTTCTTCGCGGGATCGGAAGGGTCATAGCCATAAGGAAGATAGACATTCAACTTCTTCTCGTCCATTCCGTTCGTTACATTCGGTGCCAAGTATGTGAGTCTCTCGATGGTGCCTGGTTGATCGCTGGCCATCCGATAGGCATCCGGAACCGGCTTGAAATATTTCTCATTGGCCGCTTCTTCCGTCATTTCCAATTGGTCCACCGCAGCTTGGATCATGGCAATCTGTTCGTCTATCTGTTGTTGGGTGACTTTTTTATCGTTTAACACGTTAGCCGCGACAACCTTCGTGAGAGCTTCCGTAACGACATCGGGGTTTTTATATAGCTTGAAGTCAAGCTTGAGTGTGCTTCGGAACAAGTTGAGAAGATCATAAGGATTTACTCCGCTAATGTCGCCCTTCCCCTTGCCGTTTAGAACCAGTTCCCCGAACTTTCCCGTGTCATTCCAGGCATTGCCTGTGGCATCAAAGACGTTAAGCGTACCCGATCTCGTTGATCCTTTGGCATCGTTGATTTGCAGCTCGAAGCCTACAACCTTGTTGTTTTCGGGTTTGGATTTCAGAGCAATTCGGGCTTCGATTACATATCCGCCGTCCACTCGTTTCGCAGCCGTATAAAACCGCTGCACATCCCCGTTGTCTACCGACTGGTTATTCTCATAATTGACGCGAAAATGCACATCGTCTACACCATATTCCGAGGTCTTGTCATGGTTCTCATCAAGAAACAACTCCAAGGAATCTTGCATGTACGGGTTTACGGAGGCAACGGATAGGTGCGGGTCCTTGACTTCAGCCAGAACATAGAGAGCCTGGTCATCCCATAGCGCTCTTAAAACAGCAGAGGCCTCCACCTCGCCCGACACATGTTGGGGTGACACCGGCTGCGCCTTGCTCCATACCTTATCCACGTTACCATCGATCACAGGCGACCCGAATTTCGCGACCATTCTGCCTTGAGGATCGAATCCGTTCTTGGCTCCCGGATCAGGATGACCTGGACCCGCAGCTGCAGCAGCCTCTGCTCCCGAATAGGAAGCATTCGTTAGCATTAAGGATACACTGATCAACAACATCATCATGGATTGCAGGAATAGCCTAGTTCTTTTCATGAAAGAATCCCCTCCTACGATCTTCATGTTCTCTTGGTTTTGCTCGCGAGTCTCCCATCCATCCCAGCTCTAAACTTGCCATCTGCCTAACCGATTTTCACGACCGCTGAAGTAACACTTCTACCAGGCCGCAATAGAAGCGCTTTCATAATTTCCCTCCTTTAAGTTCATTTAGTTTGTTGCACCCATATTTTAGAAAAAATTACACAGCGGCTACATTCAAAATTCGAACCATCCCTTTCAATTTTCAAACATTTCTAAAAGCAGAGGACAAAACGAACAACGAAGAGAGCTCCCGGCGAAGCCTGGAGCCCTGTCTGATTTCTCTTTATTTCCTGATCGCGATCAATGCGATGAGGCTATACCCTGCCCAGAGAGCCAAAGATATCATAATGGCGAATAAGCCGACGGCCAAATCTTGCGGATACCCGTAAAAACCGATTTGCGTCGGATGCACGGTGATCAGCAAGTACACGATGGGCAGGAGTATGATGATACATAGCACGGTACGGCAAATCGTCCATCCTCTTCGAAATGGCTTCTGTGGATGCTGTAACAAGAAAATCGATCTCACGAGCAAGACCAGCAGGACGATCCCGATGATAACCAGCCCCAAGGAGATCGAACCCAGCAGCCTCCAGAAGGTGATCCCCACATGAACATCGGAGGGCTTCTTCCCTAACAGGATATCAGCAATCCCAAAGGCCAGAGGCTGGCCTATTTCCGGAATAGAATCGCCAATGAGCAGGGATATGCCTACCTTCATCTCGGGAATCATCACAACCATTGCCGTCGAGCCAATACCGTCGCCCGCTTTGTATAGAATCCGGGTCTGATGCCGGCTTCCCTCTTCAAAGCCGCTAATGGAGTAGAAAGACCCGTCGCTCCCCGTAGAAATCTCTCCCTGCTGCGAGGTCTGCAAGGTCTCCGGACGAAGCAACTCCGGACCCTCTCCCAGCATCGCGGCTAGAAACTTGGACAGATCGAGCACATTCGAATAGATCCCGCCTTCCGGGTTCTGACTATGGCCAAAGACCTCCACGTTCGGAGCAGATTTATGCTTCAGTCCAAACAACCACATATACTCACTTGCGACATGGTCCATTTTGGTCGGATCAAATGCGGTGTGGTCCATCCCTAATGGTGCGAAGATATGCTCCTTCATATATTGTTCATAGTCGGTCTGGGTGACCTTCTCAATCACCAATCCCAGCGTATTGTAACAAGTATTGCAGTAAGAAGCCTCGGTACCGGGATCTGCGGTCATGGAGACGGTGCTCAAAGCCCGGACGCTCTTCTCCAAGGAGTTCCGATTTTCCCGTTCATTTTGAAAGATAGACCCATCCGCTTCCAACCGTTGAATTCCGGCCGAATGCGTAAGCAAGTGACGAATCGTCACTTTAGCGGAGCGATCCCGATCTTTATAGGTAAACCAAGGAATGTAGGTGTTCACGGGCGCGTCCAGGTCGATTTGACCTTGCTCTGCTAATTGCAAAATCGCCGCAGCTGTGAATGCCTTCGTGACTGAAGCTGTCGCATAGACGGTTTCCGGCGTAACCGGCTCCTTGGTCTCTACATCCGCAATCCCGATGCCCTTAGCCGCAATGACCTTTCCTTCTTGAGTAATGGCGTACGCCCCGCCGATCACACGGTTATTGTTAAACTGCTCTGTGACATACTCATGGATGATATTTAATGTTGTTTGGCTAATCCCCTTCTCTTGCGCCAAGCTGACCGAAGGAAGCCCGCTCACGAAGAAAATGATGACAAGCAAAAGCAGTTTTCGCATCAAGTTGTTCTACTTCCTTTCCTAACCTATTGATCACATCCTAAGCGTACGGAAAAGATGTCACTGGCGCATAGTGCAGGTTGTCATGATCGTGTCACATGATATGTCATATCTAAAAAAAAGCTCTGGACCAATTCCAGAGCTCTTAAAATAAGCCTTTCGCTTTGTTGATTGCCTCAATCCGGCTATGTACATTTAATTTGCTGTAAATGCTGGAGATGTAGTTCCTTACCGTTCCTTCGGATAAAAATAGCTTCTCGGCGATCATGCTGTTCGTTAATCCATTGGAGAGGCATTTCAGGATCTCCATCTCTCGTTCGGTCAGCGCCTCCCGCTCATTCGCCGGCTGCAGATGCCCGCCCTTCGGGCCGGTGAACAGCAGCTTAGCGACCTCCTGGGAAATCATCGTCTCCCCCCGACTCACGAGGCGAATGGCTGCCGCGAGATCAAGCGGATCAATCGCTTTTAAGATGTACCCTTCCGCGCCGGCTTCCAGAGCGCCTACGACGGAATCTCTGGTTTGCAGCGTTGTCAGCATGATGATTTTGAGGGAAGGCCACTTGGCTTTGGCGAGCCTCGTCGCTTCTAACCCGTCCATGATCGGCATATGGACATCCATCAATACGACATCCGGCTGCACTTGCTCCAATACGGACAACGCCTCTTCCCCGTTCATCGCCGTTCCTACGACTTCGATATCCTCGGTCGCGTTGAGGATGATCTTCAGGCTGTTTAAGATCAGGAGTTGATCTTCGACAAGGACGACTTGAATAGACTTCATATTTTCAACCTGCTTTCAGTGGAATGGTACACGTGAGACTTGTTCCGAAGTTAGCTTTCGAGCTGATCTCCATGGTGCCATTTAGGCCGGTAATCCGCTGGTTCATGGCATTTAATCCGAAGCCGGCCGAGATCTTCTCCTGCCCCGTGCCGTTATCTGCGACTTTCATGGATATCGATTGCGGCGTAAAGGTCAAGCTGACGGTGATTTCGGTGGCCCGCCCATGGCGCTTGGCATTGGTGAGAGCCTCTTGCAGACAACGAATTAATGCGATCCGAATCGACTCGGGGGTGGTGTACGGCTCTTGCTCTTCCCCGGTCACTTCCACTACCACATGTGTTCGGGTGTGCTCGCCAAATTCCGCGGCAATCTCCGCCAAGCTCTTGACCAGTGATTTCTCGTTCTCATACACCGCCATTTGGTGAATGTTCCGCCGGACATCCTCGTAGCCCGTACGTGCGAACTCCACCAGCTCCTTCAACTGCGCCTTGGCTACATCCGGAGCGTGGTCCATTTGGTAATAGACCGCTTCCATCCCTAGGATGGTCGACGTAAACGTATGCCCCACCGTGTCATGCAGCTCGCTGGCGATCCGGTTCCTTTCCTCGACAATCGTAAGCTGTTTGATTTGCTTCGAGTACAGCTCTAAGGTCTGGTTCTGATCCTGAATGATCTGAACCATTTCCTTCATCCGGGTATGACCCGTGATCATCGCGCGCAAGCAAATACCGATGATGAACATCACGGTATTATCCAGCATTTCGTTGGCAATCATCTTGAGCGGATAGTCATAGATCCAGCCTGCCAGTAAAGGAATCACGATCACGGTTGGCAGGTAGTACCACGCATATTTTTTGCGAAAACTAAAGTACCCCACGGTAAACACAGGCAAATTATACAAATCGAATACCCCGGGTTCTCCAGCGAAGTACAGAACCAGCGGTCCCATCAGGACCAGTTCAATCAACGGGCTGTAAGGTTTTAGTTTCTTGGAAAAATAAAACACGAGCGGAATCAGATAACTTGCCGTTAACCATAAAGCCACCAGCGCAAGCGCACCTGTCGTCAACAAGGGATTGGAGGCCTCGATGATTTGTTCTGGGTTGACGCGTAAATCTCTTAACGCCAGGATTAACCAGGAGGTGCGTACGGCGAGAAACACAAGATCAAACCAATGCCACTTCCCCTTCACGATCTTCTTCCATGCAGTCTGTCTCAATCTTCAGCCACCCTTTGTATGCCAGTCTATCCCGTTGCTTCAAATTTGCTAGATCTTAAGATCAATATATAGCAGTCGCTTATAAATAGCATCATTACAAATTGGAATCTCAAGCAGAAATCCTTAGCCCTGTAAATTCTTGTGGAAAAAATAAAAGGAAGAGCCGGATAAACCGACCCTTCCTTGATCGTACTGCCGTTTTATTGGACTTAATATCACCATTACTTCTTAAGCAAGCCACACTTTCTCAGTTTCAGGATGCTCGGGAAGATCATCCTCAAATTGCGGAATCACCGGTGTATGGAATGGGTGTGAAGCTGGAGCTGGAGCCGACGGCTCAGGTGCCGGCTGCAAATAAGCTTCGTCTACATACATGATTCTGCGCTGAACCTGCATCAGCCCATTCACGACGCGAAGCGCTACCCAGAACAAGAAGAGCCCTACGCCCACATATAGCAGGTATTGTTGATTATAGGTCCAGTTGAGATGAAAGTAAGTAAACAGGTTATTTTCCAAAATATCCAGCTGATATTCATTCATCAGAACGATGTGCACCACAGGGAGCGCAATAAAGCCAATGCCCAGGGCAAGCGCAACGATCATCACCGCAAAGAATACGATGCCGGTGACCAAACGAAGCACGACCAACATCAAGTTGCGGAAGAACAGTTCCCCGTCAAATCCTTTGACCATACGCATGAACCAATTCGTGCCGGCTTCTGCCGAGGGTTGCTTCGGAGCTGCTGCAGGCGGAACCGGCAACCCCAATATATGCCGAATCAGACCTTGCTCAAAGCTCACAATGCCGTTTATCAACTTCGCCATTCCAAAAAACATCGGGATTCCGATAAATACCGGAGTCAACGCAATGGAAATGGCAAGCCCGGTGATCGCCAGCGTGAAATAAATAATCCCTAACGGGAGAGCTAACAGCAAATAGAGCATCGTTGCATAGGTTTTGGGATTAAACAGCGCCCAATTCACCTTCCCCGCTTTCGCCACATTTGTCGCTTCAACTGCCTTCACGTTTAAACACTCCTTTGACTCCTTCAGTCACGTACCAAATGTATAAGCTCATTATAACGACCCTGCTGGCGTGACATAACCGTCTTAGGTGGTGTTTGAAACTAGACTTTAGGCTAGGACAAGCCCCGTCATTCCTCCGGGTGCGGCGGCTCCGACACCAAGCCGGCCAGCTTCTCCAGGAAATCGGCAACAATCTCTAAGGACGCCATATCGTAACTCTTAAACAGCTCCTGCCCTCGATGCTCTTGCGCTTGGTGAAATACCTGATGCATTTCGGCAAGTTCGGTGCCAAGCGGCGTGACGGAAAAGTAGATTTCTTTTAGATTATCCGGAAGCTGCGTTTTCTGAATCAATCCTTGATCCAGCAGCTTACGCGTAATTTTCGAGACTGCGCCCTTCGTCATTCCCATCTCGCGGGAGATATCCACCCCTTTGATGCTTCCATGCGTAAAGATCACATCCAACACGTGCAAGCTGGAGATCGAGAGGTGAGGAAGCAGCTTCTTGAGCCTATCGTCGGAAATACGCTCCATCATCCACAGCCGATCCTGATCTTCGTCAGCTTCACGAATCAGAATTCGGTACATGGACTGTTCAATTCGATGTTTAAGGTGAAGCAAATCGTCATTTAGATCGGGCATATGATAAGCCTGCCTTTTTTCTTTTTATTATAACATGGTTTCCGAAGAAACTATTTGACGAAATCGATCCATCCTGTTAATATAGTTTCCGTGGAAACCATAAGAAATGATGAATGGGAGGAAATCATATGAACGAAGTTCTGCAAGTCATCGGCCAACACCGCTCGATTCGCAAGTTTCAGAATATCCCGCTCACCAAAGAACAAATCGGAGCGATCGTGGATGCCGCACAAATGGCTCCATCCTCTGCACATATGCAGCCCTACTCCATTGTTGGTATCACCAACCCTGAACTACGAAGCAAGATCGCAAAGCGTTCCAACAATCCTTGGATTGAGGAATGCGGCTACTTTTTCGTGTTTTGCGCCGATCTCTATCGAATCAAGCTAGCCGCCGACCCCGCCGATCAGGAGAACATCAGCCGTAACCTGAGCTACTCGTATTTTTACCAAACCGCGGTGTTCTGTGCTGCGCTGGCTGTACAAAATGCCAATGTGGCGGCCGAATCCATGGGACTTGGAGCCGTCATGATCGGCGGAATCAACGAGGCGCTGCCTGACCTTGACGAATGGCTAGGTCTGCCGGAGTTCGTTCTGCCTTTGGTTGGCCTGGCGGTGGGTGTTCCCGACGAGTCCCCCGAGCAGAAGCCGCGTCTGCCGCGTAGTGCGGTATTTTTCGAGAACCAGTACAACCCGGATCTCAAAGAGCAAATCGAGAGCTATGACCGGGAGATCGGGGAATATTACGGCGCACGCACGAGCAACAAGCAAAAAGCCAGCTGGTCCGGCAAATTGGTGTCCATCCTGAAACAGGATCTACCGCTCGGCGGGTACACGGAGTACGTGAAGAGCAAGGGGTTTGATTTGAGATAGCCATAAAATAACCATCGGCCAGAAATCCCTGACCGATGGTTTGTCATCCGTTGAGCTTATACTGTCCAGCCGCTTTCCCGTACTTTCCCTTCATAATAGGCCTCGTCAAGGTGTAAACCAAACCCTGGTGCCGAGGGAAGAGTGACAACACCGTCGCGAATCACGTAACCCGATGTGTCGATGCCCGGGATTTGTGCCTCATCCCACTCGACGGACATGAATCCCGGAAT
Source organism: Paenibacillus barengoltzii G22 (assembly GCF_000403375.2). Taxonomy (NCBI): domain Bacteria; kingdom Bacillati; phylum Bacillota; class Bacilli; order Caryophanales; family Paenibacillaceae; genus Paenibacillus; species Paenibacillus barengoltzii. Next base: position 515,194 of record NZ_KE159654.1, read on the forward strand.
TGCTGGGTAAGCCTGCGCGGAAGCAAAATTACCGTAGAATACGCCGTAATGGTGCGGTGCCGCGTGAACCCCGCTTCGGGCCAGACGCTCCCCGAGCTTGATCCACTTCACAATGCCGTAATCCAATAAGTCATACTGAATCGCGTCGATCAACCCTTGCTCGGCCCAGTCTACGATGGGCTGTGCCGCGTGACCTTCGCCATCGGTAATGAGCACATTCAGCTGCTGTTCGCGCATCCAGTCCTTCAGGTTGCGATACAGACTATCGTCCTCATGAAACGCCTCTTCGATCCAGGACAACTGGGAGGAGGCCGTCTCTGTCAGCACACGCTTGGTCAGGTTCAAGTTGTAACCATTGTTGGCGTCAATCATCAGCTTGCATTCGGGACCGACCGCCTCCCGAATCCCGTTGACGATGGCGATGTCGCGTTTGGTTCCTTCTTCTAAATCCATATGCATGGCTCCGCGTCCCACCTTGATTTTGAAAGCGCGGAAGCCTTCATTGTAGCCTTGCATCGCTTCCTCCTGCAGCAGACGTACCGCATCGCGCTCGGAGCTTAAATGCAAATCGTCAAAATAAAGGGAAGTATCATAGCAGGGCACCTTCAGCGGAGAAATCGCCAACCCCCCTGTTAATAGTTCATAAACAGGTTGATTGCGGACCTTGCCCAACCAATCAAAGAGCGGGAATTGCAGGTTGAGGAAGCGGTCGTGAATCCACTGCTCCTCGGAGAAGATCTCCCGAACCGGAGTCCCTATCAGAGCGGCTGCCTGTTCACGGGTAATTCTTGACCAACCGAAGCCGGTCATGCCCCCAATCGTGATGCGTACTAAGGGAAAACGGACTTCCTTGCCGTGTACTCCCAGCCGTGCATTGCAGCCCGCCAACCGGCGGCGTTCCCCCTTCATCTGCACGTGCTCGATGCGTTGGATACGCCAACTTTCATCTAGATAGGTTAATAGGTTCATCCTATTCAACCCCTTTCTCCTCTTTGTAGAATCAAACTCCGGCCTACGCTGAAACCGTTCTCAATTCATTGGTTGAACTAACTTCACAAATCGCAGGGCATCCCCCATGGCCCCTGCCAGATACTTCACCTTGTCGCTGGGCGAGTACATCAGCACCGCTTTGTCATGCAGTCGGAAGGCGTTGCGTTGGGACACTCCCACAGGCTTTCCTCTCCCGTATGACCCCTTCGTAATAGATCAGTCCATTCGGATCGTTCATCCAATTGGCCGGCGGAGTAAAATGGTAAATCGGCTTACCTACGGTCATGCCGCATTCCTCCTTCACAGGACAGGACTCCTAAAGCGACGTCATCGAAGGCGGCGCATCCTCCGGGGCGCTTCCCCAAGCCTTGTTCGGCCGCGGCCCCATTTCCAGCACAAGTCGCCCGCCATTCATCAGGTCCTGATGACTGATCCAAGGCCGCGAATACGGCTGCCCGTTCAAGAGAGCGGATTGGATGTATTTGTTCCCCTTGGAAACATTACGCGCTTCAATGACAAACGTCCGGCCTTCGCCAACATGCAGTGTCGTCTTCTCGAAGATCGGGCTGCCGATATCATAGACAGGCCGCCCCGGGCATACCGGATAGAAGCCCATCGCGCTAAAAACATACCAGGACGACAGCGAACCGATGTCATCGTCTCCGCACAAGCCTGCCGGCCCGTCGTGATACATCAGGTATTGGATGTCGCGGACGCGCCGCTGGGTTTTCCAAGGAGCTCCCGCATAATTGTACAGGTACGGGATATGAAAGCTGGGCTCATTGCCATGGGCATACATCCCGATCAGCCCCGACATATCCGGGAACTGTCCGAGGAACCACGGCTTCTCCATCGTATATTGCTCCGTAAACAACGCGTCGAGCTTCTGCACGAAGGCCTCTCTGCCGCCCATCAGCCGAATTAACCCCTCTACATCGTGCTGTACATGGAACGTATAGATCCAACTGTTCACTTCGGCAAAATACCCCTCCCCGGCAAATCCGCCGGAGAGCTTCGGATCAAACGGTTCGACCCATTCCCCTTCCGCTGTCTTCGGCGCCATCAGGCCAAGGTCTGGGCGGAACAGATGGCGGTAGTTGCCTGCGCGTTGAAGGAACAACTCGGCTTCCTTGTCACGCCCCAGCTTGCGGGCCACTTGAGCGACGCACCAATCGTCATAAGCTCGCTCCAGCGTCACGGACACCGATTGCCGGCGATGCCAAGAGTCGACCTCGGTCACCCATTCATCCACGCCCACCTCAGGCACCCAGGTGATTTGATTCGGCATCTTCTCCATGACGAGATTCCAGAGATTTTTTCTCCACGCGTCCGGATCAGCGACCTTCGCATCCTCCCTCACCGGAAGTGCAGGGAACCAGCCCTTTTCGTAGTACACTTGATCCAACTCCGTTGCCGGCACCGTTCGCCAAGGGATCAGGGACATTTCCGTGGCATCCTTCAGCATTCCTTCAAAAGCCTTCTCCAGCTGGATATCATCCAGACCTTTCGCACAGGCATCAGCTATCAGCGAAGCGGCATGATGACCGATCATCACCGCATGATCTCCGCCCGGATGAGGGAATTTCGGCAGCAACCCGCCTTGTTCGTACATGCGGACCAACGAATACACCATATCTTCGAAGACGCGGGGCTCGATAATGCTTTGCAGCGGTCGGGCGCAGCGGTACGTATCCCACAGCTGGTCGTGCGTGTAGAAATCCCGTCCTTCTGTAGAGTGGACCTTGCCATCAAACCCGCTGTAATATTGACCGTCTTCCGTAATGTTCCGCATCCGTTGCAGGGTACGGTACATCGCTGTATAGAAAATCGTCCGCTCTTCCTCCGTCCCGCCTTCCACCTCAATTGCGGAAAGCGCGCGGTTCCAAGCGTCCCGGGCACGGAAAACGGCAGCTTCGAAGTCCCAATCCGGCAGCTCCTGCTGTCGGTTCTTCCGGGCTTGCTCCAAGCTGATGTAAGAGATCCCTACCTTGAACTCTATCGTTTCTTCCTTCTGCTGCGGATCGTAGGTGAAATAGAGTTTGGAGCTGTTTTCGATCACGCCAAACGAGGACGCGGCCTCTTTCATCTCTAAGCTAAAATAGCAAACATATCCTTGATTCGTGCGCTCTCCTTCGACGACGCGTCCATCGTGCTTGTGAACCTGCGTTGTCTCACCGCCGTCGACGATGACATGGGCCGTCCCAGCAGAATGTAAGCGAAAATAAGCACTGCGCTGAGCGGTAGTCATCTCGGCATCGATCTCATGATCCTCCAGGAAGACGCGATACTTAAAGGGCCGGGTCTCCTCCAAATCATGATCGAAGGTCGAGGCATGCTCCTTCCGCCGATCGGACAAAGGTCTGCTGGAGGCTGTTACCGTTGCCGGTCCGAAGGAAAATCCATAGATTTTGTCCGCCAAATACTTGTCCCCGATGCCCGGCGTGGTAACCGGATCGACCTCCATCATCCCATGAGGAAGCTGCACGGTTGGAGACGTGGACCATGTTTTGTAAGACAACGTACCGATATTCGTATTGACGTAGGATGCCCAGTCCCGATCCGTACAGGCGGTTGTGTTCTTCAAACTGATCCCTCCCATAATGATAGTTCTATTTTAATTATATATAATATATTCATCATGACATATAGTACAGTGATTTTTACGTGATTGGGAAAACTCTTTTTCTCATTCCACCCGAAATTCTCCTCTGCTAGAATAGAAGAAAGAGATGACATGAAATGGAGACCAGGAATTCTACATGAAACGTAACTTATCGAATTGGTTTAGGCCAACGGATCAGCGGACTTTCACTCAGCAGAAGTGGTTATTAAATACGGTGATGATCATCGGGGGATTTCTCGTTGGGGCTGGGGTAGCCGACAGCTTATTAGCGGTTAACCACCTGAATGTCGACCAACTGGCCCGAGGGTTGACCATTTTCAGTGCGGGGCTGACCATTATCGTCCTTGTGATCAACACCAAGTCGCAAAGAGCGGCCGAACAAGTGCAGCTTGAGACCCAGCTTCAATTAAAGCGGATCGAGCAGCAGCTTGAGGAGATTCGCAGCCGGATTTCACAAGAATAAAAAAAGAAGACCTTATCGTTGAACGATAAGGTCTACAATAGTATTAGACCGAGACTATAACGAAGGTCTCCTGCCTTCGCCTAAATCCAGCCTTGCTCCCTCGCCCGCTCCGTGGCCTGCTGCCGGGTCTCCACCCCGAGCTTTTGAATCGCCAGGGATAAGTAGTTTCGGACCGTTCCTTCCGTCAAAAACAACGTCTCCGCAATTTCCCGAGTTGACCGTCCGGCATGCGATAACCGCAGCACCTCAGTCTCCCGTTCGGTCAGCGGATTGTCCTCTCTAAGAAACAGCACCTCCGCCAGGTCCTTGCTAATCACGCGCTCACCGGCTATCACTCTGCGGATGGCATCGATCAGAAACTCGATGGGCTCATCCTTTAGCAGATACCCCTCTAATTTGAGGTCCATCGCTTTCTGTAAATACCCCGGACGGGCAAAGGTGGTCACGATTATCACTTTCCCCGGATTTCCGGACCGTTTAAGCCGCTCGGCAACCTCCAACCCCGTCAGCCCCGGAATTTCAATATCCAGCAAGCACACGTCAGGCTCCAGGCGCACAATCGCCTCCCATGCGGCTTCTCCGTCCTCCGCTTCGGCGACAACCTCGATATCCTCTTCAAAAGACAACAGCGATTTAAAAGCCCCGCGCAGCATTTGTTGATCCTCGGCAATGACAATTCGGATCATCCGTCTTCACCCCCTATTTCCCATGAGCGGTACAATAAACGTAATGGATATCCCTTGCTCCGGGCGCTGCTTCATTTCAACTTCACCTTGCAGCATCGCCATGCGCTCCTGGAATGACTGCACGCCGTTACCTTTTCCCGGCTCCAGCTGACCATTCCCGTTATCGCTCACTTCAAGATAAAGTCGCTGATCCCGCTCGTATCGGGTGATCATGCATTCGCTAGCCCCGCTATGCTTGATGATGTTCGTGACCGCCTCTCGGACGGATAACGCTAGCATCGTTTCCGCCACCGGGGATAGAGGGGTTAACGGCGTCTCATTTGAAACAAGCAACCGAATCCCTACCTTTTGCAAAAGATCCCCCGCCAGCTCGATCTCCTTCTCCAGCGGAACATACTTCATTCCGGTCACCAGCTCCCGCACCTGCTTTAAAGCGTGTCTGGAGGTGTTCACGATATCTCGCAGCTCCTCCTTGGCTTGATCAGGGTGTTGATCCACTAACCGGATGGTCAGCTCGCTTTTCATCTTAATCATCGTCAAGGTTTGCCCTAACGTGTCATGAAGATCCCGGGCGATCCGGTTTCGCTCCTCCTCTTGAATATATCGTTCCAGCTGAGCATTCGCGAGATTGAGCTTCTCCTTCAGCGCCTTATTTCCCTCTCGAACCTGAAGGATGGGAGGGACCGCCAGTTGAATAATCATCACCGGAAAATAAACCGTCCGAAAGACTCCCGCCGGCTCCCCTTCATGGATCCAACCGGCCAGAATGAACATCGCGGCAATGCCGACCATACCAATGCCGATGACCCGCTTGCGATCCGCCCTTCCCAAAAAATCCGCAAACACGAAGCCATACAGCAAAGCCCCCATCCCTTCATAGATGCTCAGCGCGAGAATGAGCAGGAAGCCAACGTAGCTACCTAGGAGCATCCACCAGCGGCGATGCCACAGACAGACATAATAGACAGCAAGGAACAGGAAGAGAAACCCGATTTTGACGAAGATCGGATAGGGAACGTCCAGCACCAGCACGCGGTACATTAGAAATACAATAATAATAACGTCCAGCAGTAAAAATTTCTCAATTTGATCCTCAGGGTACAGCTTCCGAAACAACGGGCATCCTCACCTTATACTTGACCCTCAAGCGGCCTGCTTGCCCGCGAGGTTCGTCATCCACCTTCTCGCTGATTCCATCGGCCCGAATCGGAACCGCTTAGACCACAGCGAGGCAAAGACGATTTGGAAACTGGAGATGGCCATCCAGATAAGAACGGTAGTAAATGCATCTACCTTGCCTCCCAAGCCCAAACCCCATCCATAAAAAATAAGGGAAGCGGTGATATTTTGCAAGACATAGCAGCTCAGCGACATCCGCCCCACCAGCTCCAGCCGATTCCACAGCCACAGCCCTTCGTAACGTTCAACCAGCTTCGCGATGAGTGCGAGATACCCCAGCGAGAGAATCGGCGCAAATAAGTACCGTACCGAGAAATCCAGATACCCGCCGGGGATAAATATCAGCAAATTCAGCGGAATCCCTATCGCCAAGCCCAGCTTCAACAGCTTACCACGGTGCTGTCGCCCCTGCTCATCCGGAGCAAACACCCCGGATCGCATCATCCGAATGCCCAGCAAGAACAGAAACAGGTTCATAGGAATGACAAACACCGCTTCCAAACGGAGCGCCCAAAAATTCACCAGCCGATCCTGAACCTGCTGGAACCAACTGCCGCCGCCATATAACGCCCTCGTCTCACTCATATCTCCCATCGAGAAATGCACCCCGGAAAGTCCAAGATATATCCCGAAGCCTAGAATCAGCAGCATGATTGCTCCATGGACCCCGCCGAAAATCCACATCCCTCGCCGGATCGCCTGATCCCCGCCTTTGACGATAAATGCGGCGATGATCGCCGCGAACCCGTAGCTCATCAAAATGTCATACTCCATCACCAGCGTAAAATGCAGAAATCCTTCCGTCATCAGGATTAACGACGTCCAAAGGTACATGCCCGGCCAGGCGTTCCCCCGTTTCAAGGCTTGGCGATACTTCATCTCCAACCCAACGCCAAACATCATCGTCAACAAGCCCAGCAGCTTGCCGCTGACCAAGAACAACACAAAGACGCGCACGAAGTCCGGGAACGACGCCCACCACGCCGCATCATAAAAAGTAAAGACATAATTGACGTCTCCCAATTGCGCAAATATCCAGATATTCGTCCCCAGCGTCCCCAACACGGCGAACCCTCTCAGAATATCGAGCAAGCGAATTCTCCCGCCGCGATTCTCCATCCCTTTCCCGTCCTTTCGTTTCTCTTGGTAGCTTCATTCTACCTTTGAACACCGGGGCGGCGGAATTCACAGTTGTCAGGAGATTGGGATGACAGTGTCATGTGATCACTTTTATAGGGCTCAAGGCTGCAGATCAGCCTCGTCCAATGTACTTGATTCTCCGTTGAATCTGAATCAAGCCTTCTGATAGTACAATTTCACTTTACGGCAGGCCAGATTTCATTCTTGGAATTCGGACTATAGAGATCTTGACTGATATAAGCCTCAATAGTCGGGAGTTCAGCAGGCACATACCCATTTGAAGGCAGCCATTCCGAATAAATTTGTCTGTAGGTATTTACAAATGCGGTTGGGACAGGTCCCTGGATTGTAGTTTTCCGATCCCTTTTCGGGCTTCACTCGGAGTAACACCATGCTGTCTGTGCTGATTAATTCTTGTGCCGCCAGCGTTAGCCGACGCCGCCGAATATAATCACCAACCGTGATATCGGTCAGGATCAAGAACGTGAGCTTCCATATAATCAATCGCCTTCTGCAATGATTCAACCAATGCCAATTTAGCTCAATCAAGGGGCTCTCCTTGGTTCAAAAGACACCAAAAAGGCGAGCCCAGGACAACCTGAAACTCGCCTCGTACAGCTTTATGCTCTTAACTGATCTCCCGCTCACCTAATAAACTGCGATCGGACCATAAGGTCCTTCGATAATTTCAATTTTCGTTTCGAAAATGTCCGACAAAATTTCAGGCTTCATAATCTCTTGAACCGTTCCGAATGCGGCAATTTGTCCATTCTTCATCGCGCAGATGCGATCGGAATACTTGGCGGCGAAGTTGATGTCATGCATGACGGTAAGAATGGTTCGGCCAAACTCATTCGCGGCGATCTTCAGATGCTCCATCATCTGTACCGAACGGGCAATGTCCAAGTTGTTGAGCGGTTCATCTAACAGCACGTACTCGGTTTCCTGGCAGAGCACCATGGCTACATAGGCTCTTTGTCTCTGCCCGCCTGAAAGCTCATCCAAAAACCGATGCTCGAGGTCCGTCAGTTTAAGAAAATCAATATACTTCGAAATGATGACTTCATCTTCCTTGGTTAATCTTCCCTTGGAATAGGGAAATCTACCGAACCCCACGAGCTGTCTGACGGTAAGTCTAGTAACGAAATGATTCTCTTGGCGCAAGATCGTGAGGATCTTTGCCAGATCATCGGATTTCGAGGTTGTCACATTCATATTGGCGACGGTAATTTGCCCTTCATCCATGTTCAGCAACCTGCCGATCATCAGAAGCGTCGTCGACTTCCCCGCCCCGTTCGGACCAATTAAGGAAGTGACCCCGGCTTTCGGAATATCGATGTTTAAGGGCCCGATTTTAACCTCTTCCCCGTACCATTTTCTAGCGTTCTGAATACTTATCATAGCGACCTCTTCCTTAAGATTACGATAAGAAATGTAAGTCCACCAAACAGCTCAATAATGACCCCTACGACTGTTTGCGCATGAAACACGTGATATAACAAGAAATACGCAGAAGTGAGAATGCAAAACCCGATAGCAAAAGCCATAGGAAAAACATATCTGTGATCATACGTGGGTGCCGCTTGGTAACTCAGCATCGCCACTAAAAATCCAAAAAAGGTCAGCGGACCAAGCAATGAAGTTGATATCGCCATCAAGACAGCGACTAAGACCAGCGTAAAGATGATCCCCTTCTGATAGTTCACGCCGAAGGTCGTGGCCACATCTTTGCCTAGCGCCAGGACATTTAATTTTCTAGAGAAGAAGAACAAACCTAAGGCCGTAAGGAGCACCAGCGGAATGACGATCGGAAAATATTCCGAATCCGCATTATTGACCGAGCCGATCAGCCTGGACTGCAGCAGGTCAAACTCCGATGGGGCCAGCATCCGTCTCATAAAGCCTGAAACGGAATTGAGACCTGCCCCAATAATGATGCCAATGAGAAGCATCAGCTGCAGATTGCCATACTTCCCGGACAGCAGCCATCCATACAAGATTAAGCTCAACAGAACCATCAGCGAAACCTGAAGGAAGAACGCGCCTTGGCCCGTGAAGCTCACAAGCGCCCCCGCTCCGAAGAAGAATAACGTACCGGTCTGGATCGCTGAATACAGGGATTCATAACCGAGTAGAGACGGGGTAATCATCCGGTTATTCGTTACCGACTGAAACGCAACGGTGGAGAAGCTATGGCACAATGCAGCAATGAACATGGCGACAATGGCTACAAGCCGTCTCTTGACCACCGGAACGAAGGACGGCGAATCCACCGGGACGGGATTGTTATAAAGCAACAACCCCAATGCCGCAAGCAGACCCACACCAAGGAACGACACGAGTAAAATCCAGTAGCGTTTCGCTTCCTTCTTGGTTCGAAATGCGCTGGCAGATCTAGCACGAGGGCTGACATTAGAATCGCGGTTTGTACTGAGTTGAGAATCCACAGTTAAGGTCTTCATCACAGCCTCCTGCTTCTTCGTTGTCTGAGCAAAATGAGGATGAAAACGACCGCGCCTACGGTCCCTAGAATTAAGGAGACCGGCACTTCGAATGGCATGATGATCACCCTCGATACGATATCGCACAGCATGATCGTCCCCATCCCCATGACACATACCCAAGGGAGATTGCTGCGAAGATCATCGCCGCGAATCATAGATATGATGTTCGGGACAATCAATCCTAGGAAAGGAAGATTGCCAATGACCGAGGCGACAATCCCCACAGCAACCGCAATGAGTAAATTCGCCAATAGAATCAGTCGCTTGTAATTCACACCTAAAGCAGTGGCTACGTCTTCTCCCAATCCAGCTAACGTTAGACGATTGGCATATAGAAAAATGAAGAACGTGACAAGGAGGATAATCCACAAATATTCATAACGACCGGCTTGAACCGGAGCGAAGGATCCGATGAACCAGCCTTCAATCACCTGAGACATGTTAAAGAAGAGCGACATAAAGGTAGACAATGCTGAGATGACCGCCCCCAGCATTAATCCAATGATCGGAACGATCAGAGAAGAGCGAAGTCGAACGCTTCTCAGGAAGAAGAAGAACACCATCGTTCCAACGAATGAGAAAATAATGGCCCCCGTCATCCGTACAACTAAGGATGGGCTAGGGATGAGCAAGTAGACTGTAAGCAGACCTAAACCCGCCCACTCGGTGGTTCCGATGGTGGTTGGCTCGACCATTTTGTTCTGGGTCATCAGCTGCATGATCAGCCCGGTCATGGCCATCGCCGCCCCGGTCAGCATTAAAGCTACCGTTCTTGGAATCCGCGTGATGAAGAACATATCCCAGCCGTCTTCTCGACCGAAGATATCATACACCCCTGTAAACAGAGAGATGATACCTAAAGTAATCACGCCGAGGATGGCAAGTAGGAATGGAAACGTCCATATCTTTTTAGGCTTGGAAAGCTGAGGTTGAGAGATCGTCTCAACCTCAGCGATAACATTCTCGGGCACAATCATGTACTCCTTTGATTTTACTTCTTCAGAGCTGTAGCAATGTCTTTGAAAATTTCAATGAACGTTTGGATCGATTCATTGGTATAGGTGTCCGTAGGAGCGTATACAATTTGTCCTTTAGATACGGCGGTCGTATTTTGAAGTGCGGGAGCGTTGTTAATGACGTCTTGGGCAGGAACACTCTCTTCACCGCTGGATGTTGCGGCGTCGCGATCCAGGACGAACATCCAATCCGGATTGCTTTGGGCAATCGCTTCTACAGAAACTTCATCTCCTTGGTGGTCCGTCGTTGCGTTCGCAACTTCCAGAGCTGGAACCCAACCAAAGATATCATACAGCGGCCCCCATACGCGGCCAGTCGATGGAGCAGCGAAACCGATGTTCCCCCCCGAGACAATAACGCTCATGACTTTGTCTGTTCCATTGTAAGCGGCTTTCGCGTCAGCCAGCGCCTGATCGAATTCGGCGACCAGTTGAGCCGCTTCTTCATTCTTATCGAAGATTTCACCAAACTTCGTGGTAATCTCTTTGAAGCCGTTAACCAGATTGTCACCTGGCGTACCGTTCTCACCGGATACGTCCACGTTCACATCAATCACGGCGGCGTTCGGAACAAGCTTCTTAATATCTTCGTAGAAGCTGGAGAACCGTTGACCTACAATAACCAGATCCGGATTCACCGCAGCGATGATTTCCAGGTTCGGCTCTCTGTGGTTCCCGATGTCTTGCACCGATTCATCGGCAACATAAGGGGAATCCTTTGGCATTACGCCTTTTGGTACAGCCGCAAGCTTAACCCCCCAATCCGCGAGAGTTTCAAACGTTCTGTTATCCAAAGCAACGACATTCTGCGGGTTCACCGGAACCGTTACCGTACCATGGCTGTCCGTAAACTCCACGGTCGTTGGTTTTGCGGCATCCGTCGATTCAGTGTCAGTTGCAGCCGAAGCGTTGCTGTTGCTAGCGTTCGCACTACTTTCCCCAGCTGTGTTGGTGTTAGAAGAACATGCAGCTAACGCCAACACCAAGATTATCATCATGATACTCATTGTGAATCTTTTCATTTGTATGACCTCTCCTTTAATTCAAATTTATATAAACCGAATGATGAACTAAATCCGTATGTACCTTGTTCCATCCTTCATGAATCCACTCCCTTACATCGCAAGTGATCACCAATTGATAATAATTATCATTATCATCGAGTGTAATTCTAACATCATGTTAAATTAATATCAATACAGAAATTCAAATTTTTTTGCATTTTAAAATTAGAGAATTTTGAAGTCTACGAACCAGAGATAAGAAAAAAAGCCCAGTCTTATATAGACTAGGCTTTGACCGAGCTCATCTCTCCCGTCTTTGGCAAGGTCAGCACAAAGCGCGTCCAGCCTGTGTCGCTATCAAGCACAAGGCTGCCTTCATGCTTCTCTGCGATATGCTTGGCGATCGTTAGGCCAAGCCCTGAGCCGCCGTCGCTCTTGCGCGCGGCGTCTCCGCGGACGAACGCCTCGAAGACACGGGCACGCAGTTCAGCGGGGATGCCAACGCCGTTGTCTGCGACCTCAATCCGCACTACGTCCGGCCCATCAATAAGCGACAGCCGTACATGCGTCCCCGGTGGATTGTATTTCAGCGCGTTCGCCAGCAGATTGGAGACGGCTCGATACAGCAGCTTCGTATGGATCGGCACAGACACCTCGTCTGAAGGAATGTCGAACTCGAACGTCATCCCTTTCTCCTCGAACATATCGTAATAGTCGGCGGCCATCTCGCGCGTGAACTCTGCAAGATCACATCCCTTTTTGACAACAGGATAATCTGGAACCTCCAGCTTCGCCAACTCAAACACATCGTCAATCAGTTCCGCGACCAGCTTCGTCTTGCCGTGGATGAGACCAAGTGTCCGTTGACGTCCGGACTCCTCCTTGATGACCCCATGCTGCAGCGCTTCTACGTAACCTTGAATCGTCGTGATCGGCGTTCTCAGATCGTGCGAAATATGGACAAGCATCTGCTGCTTGCTCTCCGCCAGCTGTCGATTGTTGGCTTCGGCTTGCTCCAGCTTCTCCGCCATCTTGTTGAAGCTCTCCTGAATTTGCGCCAGCTCGTAATTCGCTTCGATGTGAAGCCGCTCATGGTAACGCCCATCCGATACACTCCGGATACCTGCGGCAATCGCGCTAAGCGGGTTAGTTAATCTGACTGCGGCCAAGCGGCTGTATACATATACATTTATTCCAAATAGCAAGACGAACAACGCTCCCGTCTCGGCTAGTGCGATCCAGAAGATTCTCTGATAGTCCTCCGTCATCTCGTTGAGCATGAATTCCGCTCGGATCTGTTGTTTTGGCAGCCGGACCAAGACGTAACGACGCTCTCCGTCCTCCGTATGAAATGGAGCTATTGACGTATAGTACGGATTGTCGTCCGTATCGTAAAAAAGAGCGTTCACTTCCCGCTCCGTATAGGCTGTCCTGTCACCGTCCTGCTTCTCTCCCCTAACCTCCTGGATCCGCAGCTGCTCATCGAGAACTTCCACCCAACCGCCCACTTCTTCAACCACATCGGTCTGGATATCGGCCGGATTTGGCCGAACAATCGCATGGGCTTGCAGCAATGACATATCCTTCGGCATGCGCATGTTGGTTCTTTCTACGAAAAAAAGCAGCAGCAAGACGAAGCTTATCCCCAGCGTGAGAGAAAAAATCACGTAATTCCGCAGCAACATCCCAAACAGCTTTTGGGGTCTACGTCGCATCTAACTCATCCTTTTTGGCGAACCGGTAACCGAGTCCGCGGACCGTCCGAATATAAAAAGGTTCCCGCGGCGAATCCTCGATTTTGTCCCGTAGTCGGCTGATTTGCACCATAATCGTATTGTCATCTGCGATATAGGGCTCGGACCACACCTGCTCGAAGATTTGCTTTTTCGTAAAAATACGCCCCGGTTTGCTCATAAACAACTTCAGCAGCTTGTATTCGATTGCGCTCAGCTCGATCGGTTCTCCACGCTTGTACAACAGACACGCTTCATGATCCAGGATCAACTCTCCAAGTCGGGTCTCCGCGATGCCCTTGCCCGCACCAGCTCCCTTAGCCGCGCCGGCGTCGTTGAATTCGTATGTTCTTCGCAAATGCGCTTGAATTCGGGCCACTACCTCCAAGGGACTAAACGGCTTTGTAATAAAATCGTCTGCACCGAGGCCAAGCCCGGCGATTTTGTCCGCCTCCTGGTTTTTGGCCGACAGCACAATCACCGGAATCTTGGAATGGCTGCGTATCCATTGAAGGAGCTTGAAGCCGTCCACATAAGGCATCATGATATCAATCACCGCCAGGTCAATGGACTCGCGAGCGAACATCTCCATCGCGGATTGTCCGTCGTTGGCTTCAAGAACGTGATAGTCCGGCTCCAAAAAAAGCTTCAGCATATCCAAGATATCCTGCTCGTCGTCGACTAACAGTATCGTTTTGCGCATGATTCCACCACCTCACTCCTTCGTAATGTTCGCACCGTACAGCCGTTTTCCTGCTATGTAAGGTTATTGTAAGGAAAGCGACAGGCGGTAGAAAGGCAAAGTTTCTATATTGGATGTTGTAACTTTTATCTGAGAAAGAGGTCATATTATGGCAGAAACAGAGTTGTCCAGAAGAGGTTCCATCCGAACGTGGCGGAATCGGCTTGTCGAGGGGTTCAAGCGTAGGCCCCCGTTGTCTCCCGGTTGGAAAGGAGCATCCATCGCGCTCTATGGTATCGCGGGCGTCATTTTTCTCATCCAAAGCTATCACCTGATTGGGTCGCGGGGCCTGTGGGATTATGTGATCGGAACCGGCGTGTTCCTGATTGCCATTACTTTCATTGCCATGATCCTTGCTGGGGTACTGCATCTTGCCAAGCGTGTGCCTTCGAGGTACATAGGTCTGGCACTTGCCTCCTTCCTCCTAATGTTCATCAGCTTCATCGGTCCGATGACGGTCATGCTGATCGTCACCTTGTCCGTGCTGACCGGCTGTTCCTTATCGGGGGCGTTGATCTCCCGCTGGATCCGGGGTTCCTATCGCGAAGCGACAACACGCACCAAGGTGATGGCCGGAGTGGCGACGGCAGTGACCGTAGCTTTTACCCTCTGTACGGGAGTTTGGTTGGTCGATGGCGGGCGCGCCGAACTGGTGAAGCCTTACCGGCTGTCGGCCATGAAGGCAGCGGGGCATTCCTCGGGAACCCTAGCGAATCCTGCGGAGCCAGGAACGTATCCGGTTCAAACCCTAACCTACGGGAGCGCAGACAGCTACCGTAAGGTTTTTAACGCAGAGGATTCGCTGATCACAGAGCCGGTGGACGGGTCTGCTTTTGTAGCGAACTGGTCCTCGCTCCGGACGAAGACGTTTGGTTTTGGGCCAGATGCGATGCCGTTAAACGGACTGGTCTGGTATCCAGACGGAGACGGGCCCTTTCCGCTGGTGATGATCGTGCATGGCAACCATCTCGCCACCGATTATTCAGACCCGGGCTATGCCTATTTAGGGGAACTGCTGGCAAGCCGCGGCTATATCGTCGTGTCCATCGATGAAAATTTCCTTAACACGTCGCCCTTCAACGACTTGTTCATGTTGAACGTGCTGGAGAAGGAAAACCCCGCACGCGGCTGGCTCATGCTGGAGCACCTGAGCGTATGGAAGGAATGGAACAGCACGGCGGGCAACCCGTTCTACGGGAAAGTGGACATGAACCGGATCGCGCTCATCGGCCACTCCCGTGGCGGCGAGGCAGTCACCGTGGCGGCCGCGTACAACCGGCTGAAGTCGTCGCCGGAGGACGGCAACATCAAGTTCAATTACGGCTTTGGCATCCGTTCCGTCATCTCGCTGGCGGGTACGGACGGGCAATACGAACCGGCTGGTCGGCCGACCGAGTTGACTGATGTGAACTACCTCGCCCTGCAAGGCGCTCACGACATGGACGTCAGTTCCTTTGCCGGAGCAAGCCAGTACAACCGGATCCGGTTTACCTCGGGCAGTGATGACTTTAAAGCGTCCGTCTATATCTACGGGGCCAATCACGGGCAGTTCAATACGGTATGGGGCCGGAGCGATGCGCCGGGGCTTGGCAACCTGCTGTACAACCGGGCCCAGCTGATCCCGCAGGAGGAGCAGCTGCAAGCGGCGAAGGTGCTCATCTCGTCCTTCCTTGATGCAACCTTGTATGGGAGAACAGAGTACCGCGCCATTTTTCAAAATCTGAGTTATGCACGAGAATGGCTGCCGGATACGATGTATATCAACGATTATTCGGATGCTCGAACGACGCTGATCAGCACCTTCGACGAGGATATTGATCTTTCCACCACCACAATGCCCGGCGGGCAACTGATAGGAGAGCGGCTCACGGAATGGAAGGAAGAGAAGGTCGAGATGAAGTTCGCCCCCGGCCCGTTCAGCGCCGTTCGTCTCGGATGGGACCGCGTCAAGGTCGATGGCACTCCTTCTTATACGATCGCCTTACCCGATAATGGGGTTGCTATCCCGCCGAATGGCACCCTCGTCTTCTCCATGGCGGATCGGTCGGGTACACAGGAAGAGCTGGTCGATCTGACCATCGAAGTCGAGGATATCAGCGGCAACACGGCCTCCCTGCCGCTAAGTGCAGCGGGCGGTCTGCTGCCGATGTTCGAAGGCGGTATCGTCAAATGGCCGTTGACGTCGCTGATGCCGACCAAAGAGCCGGTTTTTCAAAACTTCGCTTTCCAGCTATCCGACTTCAGCCACGTCAATTCGTCGTTCCAGCCGGAGCGGATCCGCCAAATCCGATTCGTATTTGATCAATCCGCCAGCGGCTCGATCTATTTACGTGATGTCGGCATTCGTGACGATGCTGCTGTCATCAATGCCTTGAAATCTAGTATTGGGAAGGAAAACGAGCGATGACCACAACAAAGAGAATGTTATCTGCAAAAAAAGTGATTGCCGCGATCGTACTAGGCTTGATCTCCGGGGCTTTGCTAGGAGCCCAACAAACGATTGTCTTATCCCCTGAACTGGAAGATCAAATCGTGGCGCAACTCGGGTCGAAGCAAGTCCTTATTCTGATCACCATGCTTCAAACGGCAGTGTTAGCCGGACTGGCTACAATCGCAGGGATCTGGGCGGCTCCCAAAGTGAATCTGAACAAGCCATTGGTGTGGAGCAGAACCAGCATGGTAGCAGCGCTGAGCATCGGACTGTTGTCCGCCAGTTTTATTGCCATTGCAGAGAAGCTGGTGTTTGCCGGAAGTTTGGGACTATCGGAGAAGTTTGAATTTTCCTGGCTTTATTTTGCGGGAAGCGTATTGTACGGGGGGATCATTGAGGAGCTTCTAATCCGATTCGGACTGATGTCGATCCTCATCTGGCTGGCCAGCAAACTGACAAACACCTCGGATCGCAATAGCATCTATATCGTGGGAATAGTCTTGGCCGCCTTGATCTTTGCCGCAGGGCATCTTCCTGCCACTGCACAAATGCTGGGGTTAAGCAACGTTACTGTAGCCCGGACGCTATTGCTTAACTTCTTGCCAGGCATCGGATTTGGCTATCTGTATTGGAAACACGGAATAGCCTACGCCATGCTCGGACATATCGCTACGCATGTGATTAACCAGTTGATTTTGCTTCCTCTGTTGTTCAATGGGATGAACTAAGCATAGTGAGAAACCACAACCGCATAAGGTTGTGGTTTCTCTTCATGGGTGCGAGGGGCGTCGTATCCCTGCCCTATATATTTAAGAAGCCATTCAATACGTGAAGAAACTAAAACTCATCCGACAATTCACTTAGCATTTTCTCGTATTTATGAAGTTTCCTTTGTGCATCGTATTTACTGTAATGCAGAACTTCCCTTTTTGACAGATATAACAGTGTCCACCATTTGCTTTTATCACGGGGTTCCCATATTTTCGTGAGTTCTTCGGAACTTGCTGTGTTTAGTTCCTGTTCATAGGAGTTCAATTCCAATCTTGTATCCGATATCAAGATCTCTAATAAAATTCTTTTAATTCTAACTTCATCTACATAGGGTAGTAAACTGCTCAAACAGAGTTCAGTTTTGAATTCCTTACCTTCTGAGTTTGGACCATAAGCATAAATAGGACTAACGATTTTTTGGTCTTCCAGATAAAATCTCACTTTAAACAAGTCGGTTATGTATTCATCAAAGAATAAGGCTCCACCTGGAATTGATTCTAAAATAATTTCCATAAATGATGCCTCCTAACATGAATTACAGCCCCAGGGTCAAAAATAACGAATGCTTCTGCATACTATGAGTGCAGCAAGAGGGTCATTTCAGTCGTTTCATCATGTTTGTAATTATATATGTAATATTACTACATTGCAATTTGTATTCATTACTAAATACATTTTGTGTTATGTTATAATTCCTCACTTTCTATCTATACTGATATGTGAGGTGATTCGTGTGAGCAATGATGAGTTCATCATAACTCCAAGGGAAGACAAGACTGTGACAATGTCCATTCGCATTGAAAAAATCCTTCAAGAACAATTAGATGAACTTGCCCGGAAGAGCAATCGTTCTCGGAACGAAATCATTAACATGGCGTTGGAATATGCCCTTAAGAATGTTAAGTTTATCGATTCCACAAACGATTAATTCATGTAAATTCAATCATATAACCTTGAAAGCAAAAACCCGCTCAACGAGCGGGCTTCATTGCTTCAAGATATTTATTTCAGAAGTGTTCCTAGGATTCCTCCACCCGAATCCCTACCACATTCTCTGCCAAATCCACATCGCTGTGATCCAGTTGCACCTTCACCTTACCAAGTCGACGTGCTTCACGCCATTCCCGTAGGTCTTCCTCATTCTCCAGCTTCAATTCCGCAATTTCACTGGCTCGATCAAACATGTACTTGCTCGTGTACAGACAGGTATATATCCCTTGTCCACCCAGCGCAATAGGCTTGTCCCGCCGCTCCCACCGTTCGATCGTAAACTTAACATACAGCTCCTCCTCCGTCCCGGGCCGAGCGGGCCGTTCCGTGATTTCCCTTCTCCGGACCACCTTCCAATCCAGAACACGACCAAACCAATGGATCCCCGTGTTCCCTGGGCCCAGGAACTTCTTGCGAGACTGGCACATTGCAATGTATTCGATTTGAGTCAGTAACTTGTGGTCGACGATATTTTTCAGTGGCATATGGTAAAAACGGAGCTTCAGCGCCATTTCCAGCTGGGAAGGCTCTCTGAGTGAACCCACCAGGACGTTAACAAGTCCTTAAACAAAAGCACATCATCGTTAAAATTAAAGCAACAATGTTCTTTTGCATTTGTATAGGAATTAAGAAGTAATAGAGTACGTAAAGATCTACACTCTAGATAGATAACATTCCTCAATATGAGTGAAAATGTTGGAGCTTTGAATCTTGCTAAACAACGGTGGTAATGCATTCCCAATCATTAGGGCCAAAGATGTCTTAGGAATATTTAATGGAAATATATAGTCCGAAGGAAAGGTTTGTAGTAGTGCCGCCTCTCTCGCGGATATACATCTATTTTCCTCAGGATGAAGGAATCTCCCTTTTGAGGGATTCAAACATCCCCCAGTAATAGTCGATGAAACATCGTCCCATCTCAGTCTACCGTAGACATCCTTAAATCCAACATTCTTCTTTTTATGGCATTCCAGGGTATATTCTTCAGGAAGATCCGTCCTACTTCCACCATTCTTAGGTATTTGACTAATCATTTTTTCTATTCTTGCGATATGTTTAGGAAAAATTTTGTGAACTGGATCAGAAGAATTATAAGCACTTTCTAATCCACCAATTACGTCTCTTACTGTTCTCCTTTCATTATTTCCTAGTAAAACTTTTATTTCACTAATGCGTGAACCGACCATAACAAATCTTTTCCTTCTTTGAGGAACGCCATATTTTGAAACGTCTACAACTTTATAATCAATATAATACCCCATAAACTCAAGCTCATTTACAACGTACTTAAATAGATCATAGTTTATTATGGAAGGAACATTTTCCATCATTAAGGTAAGTGGATTAAGTTCTTTCACAAATCTTAGATACTCCAAAATCAAATCATTTCTAGGGTCGTCCACCGGTTCTCTTCGATTAAGTCTTCTCATCGAGGAAAAACCTTGACAGGGGGGGCACCCCGCTAATAAATATAGCCTCTCTCCTTTTAGCAATTCATTTATTTTTTTAGTATCAAGCTTACGTATATCCTCATTAAATATCAAAGTTTCTTTATGATTAGCAGCATATGTCTCTGCCGCTTGTTTATTAACTTCAACTGCTGCAATTACATGAAACCCAGCCTGACGAAGCCCTTCAGATAACCCTCCGCATCCTGCAAATAAATCAATCGCAGTAAAGTTTTCTCCCATGTTCATCGACTCACCCATCTCAACTTTTCAACCAATTACTGTAAAACCCCAAGTGTTTTTCTTCAAAAGTTCCTACAACAAGACCCCGGTCTAAAAAAACATTAAATTCTTCACAACTTGTCTCTGGCAATAGACCACAAGAATGGCAGGCAGCAAGATTTAGTGCATCCCTTCCTTGACCTTTGCTAGTGATACACACCGGATCGTTAGAACATAATTCGCCAAATTCAATTGCTTTTCTAAATATCCTAGGAAAGCAATCCCAATAACCTTGCCTAACTAATCCACCAAGTGTACCTTCAGAATCACCGCTGGCAGTATAAATGAGAATACCTGACATTTCGATTTTATCGTCCTGTTCACTACAATAAATCCTCTCCCTTAAAGATGCAGCAGTATACCCGCATTCAAAACTCAACTGTCTAATAAGTAAGTGAGCTATTGTGTGTAATAAAATAAATTTCGGAGTAATTTCTCTACTAGTAACTTCTCCTTGATATGAAGACTGATAATGACTATTAATAATCCGCACACGCTGCCTAATTTTTTCTTTATTTCCTTCAATCCATTTCGCTATCTCCGAATTGTCGAATTCGATAAATATTCCTTCCCCACGAACTTCATAACCAGGGTACCACCTTGTCTGAGGCTCTTTGGAGGAGACAAAACCATGGATTGCTTCCTCTGGTGCATAAGGGTCGGGAGGGTCTAAGCGAGTAAACCCAGTCAATGCTCGTACCTCCCTGATTTTATGAATTAACGATATATTTTTAATATAAGGTATAGGATACATTTCAATATTAGTCTCTTCTCTTACAAAATCGTTGCCATTAAGGTCATTGATTGATATCATCCCTGAAAGAGCCTCAAATTCTTCTATACGATAGTTCATTCCGTTTGCATCAGGCTTCTCTCCGTTATCACTATTTAGAAGACGTCTTGATAATATGTTTTTGACCACAGTGATATCAGCAGAAAGTTCCCTCGTAATCTCCTCAGCCCACTTATCTATTCTCTTCTTAATTCTATCTATTTTTTCATCTTCTTCATAATCACTAATTATCCTCAAAATATCACTGTAACCAACAGAATTAACAATACGATCGTTTATCTTATCTGAATATGGAGGAATCACAAGTGAGCTTACAACCTTTGGATAATATAATGATGATGCTCCGCGTTGCATAGCTCTAGGAAATTCTACACAATCAACAGAGTGATTTTTCCAAGGCATCCGTCCTGAACATATGTAACCTATTTTATCCAGTGCATCCTTGTCAAATGCCCCTTTTAAAGTCGCACGAGAATTACAGTTTTTACATTTAATATTTATTCCTTCAAGTCCCGCAGAAGCAGTTGCTCCTGTTTCAAAAGTTAGGACGGGATTATCACAAATTCCACTTTCTTTTTTTCCATGTGCCCAAAGCACCCAAGGAAAATCATCAATATGTCCTTTACTACAAGCTACAACAATACGACTTGGAACCAATCCTTGTTTGCACTCCATGCAACGAGGCTTTCTCATGTAAGGGTCGTTTTCCTTTTGTTTAGAAGTAGCCTTTTTAAGATATTCGTTAACCCAAAGCTTTAATGGTTTGAATATACGACACTTTGGACAAAAATACCACTCAGGGAATCGAGAATATGCAATTCCCCAATCATATTTCCCTTGACCTCCAGGCATTCCAAAAAAGTCCACTTCTAACGCTTTCTCCAGCCTTTCATCATGAATCCGGATAACCTTCTTTTCCCAATATTCAGGAGCCGCTGTCATTAAAGTTTGGTCTGGGAAATCAACCATAGCCCCAACACCGTACTGAAGTATTGCTTGTGCACTTCGTATACTATGAGTGACTACATTTAATCTCTGTATATCCTTTTGTTTACCAAGTTTAGACATATAATATCACTCCCATATTATTAAACCTGCAGTAACATTTTTATCAACATTCCGCATTGATGTTAGAGTCTCCTTAGCTGTATCTGAGCTATTATCCCCATATGGTTTAAGCAATCGCTTTGAATCAGAAGTGGGGGCTTGCAGTAAATATCTATCACCGTAATAGAAATTAATCCCTGTTGAACGACTAATCCGGTCCTCCCAATCGCTCCAAAATTCCTCCATTTCCTCAATAATAACAGTGCTCTCATCCCTCAAATCAATTTCCACACGGTCCCTGATTTCTTTTACACGGGAAATAATAAATTCTACTATTTCATGCGTTGCTTTATCGTTTCGTTGAAAATGTGCAGCCGAATTGTCAGAAGTGAGATTATATTTATGTCTCATTAGAGTTACCATAACAGCATGAAGAGCTCGATCACGAGCAGGTTTTGAAAAGGGAGTTGCACCTGTCGGTTCAACAAATTTATAGAACGATTCATGGTAACTTCTAAATTGTTCATAGTGCGATCTATCTCTACTTTTAGCACCGTCATACAAAACAAAAGCTACTCCCGGATAAGTTCTTCCAATGCGACTAGAAGCTTGAATGTACTCACTTGTTAGCTTCGGTTGCCCAACAAGTAACATTACATTCAATCTAGCAACGTCAACACCGACCGATATCATATTTGTTGCAAGTAGTACATTTATTGGATATCTTCTGTTACTTTGATTTTCTTCGCTATAAACTACCTGCTCTAGCTTTTCAAGCGTTTCATTTAATTGTGAAGTTGAAATTCTGCTAGTTAATTCATACGCTGAACCAGTAGGTCTAGTTAACTTTCTACTTCCAAAACGTTGTGCAGTCCTTCTTATAAAATCTTTGACGTCATCATCTACCAGTGTCGAACATTTACTTAAATCACGTAAACTATTAAAATAAACCGCTAAAGTCCAGTATTTATCCTTAATTTCATAAGGAAGGTCCATCATATGAACTCGCTGTAATATTGCAGCTATTGCCCTAACTTCCATCATTGCTTTAGTCTTTCCGGAAGGCATTATTCCAACATAAGTTCGTCCAGGTTTCTCTTTAATACTAGCCTCTCTAGCAAAAAAAGAATCATCCGAGTTAATTCCCGGAGCAGGGAATTGTTTCACATCACGATTAAATAAATTTGAACATTGATCTTTAGCTCTTCGGATTGTTGCCGTTGATGCTACAATTTTAGGCTTCACACCTTTTGCGCTATTCAAAGCATCTATTGCCGTTTCATACAGCCCAACCATTGTTCCCAGAGGGCCAGATATTAAATGTAATTCATCCTGAATAACCAATTCTGGAGTTCTGTTGTTATCTGCTGTTGCAAAAAAGCTTCCAGCATTACTTTTCCAAGGTAACATTGCAAACTTGTCTACAGTACCAAATAAAAGTGTAGGTGGATTATCGTAAAGTTCCTCGTCCACAACTTGAATAGGTAACAGTGCTTCAAATTCGCAACCTTCTTGAGGGCAATACATGGAGAATCTTTTATTATCCTTCATGAAATAGCCCCAACTACCAATTAAATTCTTACCATTTTTATCGTGATCTTTAACAAGCTTTGTTCCGCACCAAGGACATTTTAATAATTGGAACTTATTGTATTTATCTTTTATCTCTCGAAGGTTACTACTATTAGCTTTTAATAATTCATTAACGAATTTTTTGGCATCCTCATTTTTATTTGGAGTATGAGTACCTCCAATCCAAAGACCAATGGTAATTTTTTCATTTCCAAGCTTATACTTAGGATATTTAGATTTTTTATTCACGCAGTCCTTTCTAATTGCTTCACAAGCACAAATAAGAGTACTTGCCCGTTGAAATTGTTGCGCTGCAAGAAGTCTGAGAGTATATCTCATTATAACTGTAGTCCCGGCAGAACTAGATAGGTGAACAAGACGCCGATAAAAGATTGTAAATGCAGTCAATCCTAAATAAGCTTCTGTCTTTCCTCCACCTGTTGGAAACCAAATCAAATCAATAATATCTCGATCAGGACAATTTTCCTCGACGATAGACCTTAGACTCATTAAAAGAAATGCCAATTGAAACGGGCGCCATCTGTGATTTTTATCGTCTTTATCGTAATAATCTAATTCGATCAATTTAGACTGTAGTTGTTCATCGTTAGGGTAATGATCATCTTTTTGAAAAATTGAGTGAATTCGTTGCATAAACATTGCTCTATTGGCTAATTGGAACGCATTATAGACAATTTCGTTTTTCTCTAACAATTCCAAGCCGTAGTACATTCGGTCACAAGATTCCTTACATTCTTGAATATGATGCTTCACAGCCTCCCTATATCTATTATCAAGAGATAAGCCTGTTGCTTCAATTTCTGTTATCCAAGAAGAATAGGCATCAACAAGATCCTTCATCATACTAATTTTCTTGGTCTTATCTGTTTCATCTAAATCTGATAGAAACTTCATGGAGAATGTTGTAGGATTAACTCGCTTATCTCTGATATTAAAATCCATTTGAGGCACTTCATATGTAGGCATAAAGTCAGACCAGATTTTCCCTTCCCCGCTGTCAGTTACCTCCCAATCAGCAGAAACGCCGTGTCCGGTTGCATATACCTTTTTATTGCGATACAGAAGTTCTAGACCTTTTTCCTCTAAATCACTGTTGATGGAATACTCACGGTTGGAGTAACATTCGAATTTGAGCCCATTGTTCATTTTGGAATCAATGAGAATAAAAGGTTGAAAGAAGGAATTTGTACCGTTATATCCACCCGTATTCATGTTAACTAATAGAATTGTTATTGCTTGTATTCCGTTAGGAGTGAACTTTCTTAGAGCTACACATTTTATTTCTTCATTATCTAACTTGTTTGCTTCAAAATAATCATTTTGGGAAAAATCAATTTTAACAGGCAAACTATGTGGAACTCTAACAAATCCTTTTGTGAACTGGTCACTTAATCTGTAAAGACAATCAAATAAATATTCATCATGAATCTCTTCACTCTGTTTTAATTGGGTAACTTCCCTAGGAGTTAATCTGTTTTTTAATATGAGTAATTTATTTTCACGATCATATTCAACTAAAAATCTTACTTTATCCGGGAGAATATACTGATCTTCGCCTTCCGGTTGGAATGGGATCTTGCAATCCTCTAACAATGCTTTTCTATACGTTCCAAAAGATACATTAACTTTAATTTCTTTCACTTCATTATTTATAAAAAAAGTGATCCCCATAGAAGAAGGCATATTTTGCATCGATAGACTTATATCCTCATCTAAAGAACTGTCTAAATCGTCAGCAACATTCCCCAAAAAACTTTGTTCTTGCTTAGAATCGTTATCTAAAATAGATACTTCTGTTTTATTAGAATCATAATCCTCATTTGTTTCGCTGGGTATAATAGGAACTACCTCATTATTATTTTCTGCATTCATTAAATTTTTTTGTGGAAAAAGCACCCCAACGCTATATCTTATTTCAGGTAAATCAGTTATAATTTCATGATCCTCATCAGGTATTGAATATTCAGAACCAGGTCCCAATAACTCTTTAGTTAGTTCTTTTATTAATTGAGTCCTTGCAGTTAACAAATCCTCCATCTTCAACACTCCTTATTATTAAAATTGTATTGGTCTATTAGCTAAATGAGGTGGCACTATCAGATTTTCGATATTAATAATTTTCTCTATTTGAACAATTCGAGACATCTTTGACAAATCAATTGGTAATAAGCTTAAAATATCATCATAAATTTCTTCATTTTTATTTAATGTTCTTATGATATTTTTACCAAGATATTTCAAAATCCTTACCTTCATAGACCTTACTTCCCTACTCGATTGGTAATATATTTCAGGACTTTCTAACATCTCAGGGTCTTGCAATAGTTTTGCTATTATTCTGTATGACTCAATATCTCTAGGTCCAACAATATGACTTTCCTCGTCAAGCCAAGTTCTAAGAGTTACTTCATGTTTAGGTGAACCTAACCTTTCCATCATCTCTGATAATTGCTTAAAGCTAATTTGTCTACTATGAACATACTCTCTAAGTGATTTTTTCCACCTCTGAGACCTCCGGTATGATTCTCTAAATTGTTCACTGCAATTGTCACTTTCAATAACAATATTCATGATTTTTTCAACGATATCCCTTGTAGTACTATCATAATTAGTGAATATTAGTAGATCCCCCTCACTCAGTGAATAAACATCAGTTTCTTGCACTGATTTTTTATCCATATTATAGATATATGCTGAGTAAAATCTGGTAAGAAAAATCCTTTCTCCACTATCTAGAAGGGCAATCCTTTTTATCTCTAAGGGCTGAATAACTGTATTTGAAGAGGGCACAGGCAATTCTCCCAAATAAGATAGAGAAAGGCTTTCAGACAATGCCTCTAGTTGATCCTCAATATAAATTTCTTCAGATACAGCTTTATAACTCAACGGTATTACGGGACTATTATTGTTACTACTCGAACTCTCTTTAACTAGAGAGTTATTTTTACTCAACACAGATAGTCTACTTTGGGTATACATATTAGCTTGTTGATATCTGTTGAGTTCGTTTGGATATAAGATTAATTTTACTGACCCACTATTACTTAATAATAACGGATTTAAATTCGACCAATCCAAAGCACCAACAACGTATACATTTTGATAAATTTTTGAAGAACTGTAATTATTAGGAGTGAAAAAATCAACTTTTTCAATTAATTTTCTTAAATGATCTGGTACAGCCTCTGTAAAGATCTTTTTATAGTATATTTTGGGGCAAATAACAGCTGCTTCACCTTGATCAATTCCATTAGTAATATTTTTTAGCAAATATTCAAATTTCGGATTTGTATATTGCATCTCAAAAAATTTCCCACTAATCTCCTCAATAATGAACTTTAATTGGGTTTCTATATTTGTTCCAAGATAATTATTGGCAGCCATTTCTAAGGCTGCAAACTCTGTAGTTGGTGAAGGTGCATTTATTTGATTTTTAGTGATTATTTCTTCCATTACAGAAATAGGGAAAATAGATTTTTCGAGAAGGTTTATTAACCAATATGCCTTTTGTACTAACTTTGATAATAATCCATCATTTTGCTTTAAAAGTTGAAGTAAAATTTTTTTACAATCGCGAAAATCCTCATTTATAAAAAATTCCTTAATTTCAACTATTTCTATTTCAAGATTTATATGATTCTTAATCATTTGTCGTAATTGCTTACTTTCAGGATGTATGTATTCATCATGAATATGCTCTTCTTGAATGTAATAGTTTTCGTAATTAATCAATATATCTCTAGTCCATACAAATGGTTGTAAATTATCTAATTCATTAAAAAGCGGTGAGCTAATCCCCTTACATATCTCTCCAAGTAAAATAATACTCTTTAGCGAGGTGCGCTCATAAATACTAGCAAGTTCAGATGAGCTATTTGAAAGATAGTTCAAATCGGAAATGACAAGTGTCTCGATCTCAGGATCTTCTAGTATCATTTCCCTTGCTAAAGATATTTTGTTTACAAATCGAATAACAGGATCAGTTTTTGCTACATTCCCTGGGTAATGATAAACATCATTAGATGTATAGTATGCAGCAGCGAACAATTCACACATCCTAACTCGCTTACCATTTATAGACAGAGTCATATGTCCGAATATTTCATCAGCCTTATATCTATCACATACTATTACAACACCTTTAGTTATTACACTTTTAACTTCCTGCTTTTTAATTCCAAATAACCCTGATATTGTATCTATTATGTTTCTTTTTTTCCTAATACCACGGCCATCTAGAGTCTTCCCATCACCATAATAAGGTTGTATTTTATTTGCTGATGTTACGGGGACGTAATTAGTAGTTGGGGTTCCACCTTTATCCTTATTCACAATTATGATATTTCCATTGGGGTCTTTCCCTTTATACACCCCTCTTTTATCGTTATATATTACCAAATCATCTATATTTAGGTCATTTAGGAAAGCAGTGTTATCACTATCATCAGATAAATAGGCTTTAAATGCAGTTATCGCTATTGCAAAATATAGAGGAATAGATGTGCCATGATGTAAGACAATCCCTCTCTCTTTGCTTGAATTTGTTAGTAAATAAATTAATGTATCTATATAGCTTAATACAAACTCACTTTTATTTATAAAGTGTTTTCCCAACATGAATGACGTTTTCTCGTAAGCAAATCTAAGAATTGAGTTAACTTCATCAGTCATTTCTCGTAGCCTCCAATCTTTCTATCAAGACGATTCCTATGAAATTTTACCCACTATGGTCCAATTTCCACACTACATATATAGTAATATTATCACAGAAAAAATAACTTTTATAGGAAATATATCCTGTATTATTTAGTCGATTTCATTGGACGATTGAAGACTAAAGTAAGAGACTCAACTAAAAAAATCCCGATAAAATTAACCAAATTTTTATATACATGAGATGAAAATGGATTATAAGAATGTTGAAGTGTATTTGTAAGAGGAAATCCTACATTACGCAAAAAAGCGACCTATTAAGGTCACTTTTTGTTAATTAGGTGAACCGAATATACATACATTAGGAATAATCACCCCAAAACAACCCCACCCCTCACACGCTGCCTCCGCATCCACTGGGTTGCAACCCACTTCTCACCGCGAACCACGGGAACGCTGCTGTGCAAGGTTAAATTGTTGAGTTCTTGTTGACGATAGAAGTATTCGAAGTACAGGGCGGATCCGCGCTCGGGTTTGACCTCTAGATCCAGCAAGGGAAAGACGGTCTCACCGCCTGCCTCCACATCGTTTAAGTAGATGATCAGGGTGCTGATCCGATTGTTCTCAGCAGAAGGGCTGTTCGGGCCGAAAAAGTCATAGTGGGCTTGGTATTCTTGGCCGGGGCCGTAGTGGAGGATTTGCAAGCCTTCCGCGTGTTCGATGGGCACGTTCATCAAGGCGGAGATTCGTTTTTCGATGCGATGGATAAAGGGGTTCTCTTCTTCTTCGAAAAACATCCCGCGGCTCGTGCGGATTTGGCTGGTCACGTTGTTCACGAGTTTGGAGTCTCGCAGTCGGGGAGCGGCTGCCTTAATCAACTGCTGGCATTCGTCGTCCGTCAGCAGCCGTTCGAATTTCATGATCAAAGGCTCTTGGTGCAGTACCGTCGCCGCAACGGTACAATCATCGAGCGAGTAGAAGCATTGAATCGGCAAGATGGAAATCTCCTCGCTCATCTCTATCACCTCTACTATACAGATTTTTGATGGAATCATTATACATCAGCCTTAGATCGTCGAGTATCCCCCTTGTTCAACCGTTCTCCCACGAATCATCCAATCAAACAAAAAATCAACAACCTCGCAGGGTTGTTGATTTTATAATGGTTCTATTCACTTCAAACACGCCGCATCCCACTCCCGTTTCAACTCCACAAGGGATTGCTGACGCTTGCTCCGATCCTCACTCACAGCTCTTAACGAGACCTCATCGATAACCGCACCCAGCGTAAACTCCTCCGGAGACAAGCGCGAGGAGCAGCAAAGTCATATAGGGCACAGCCATCATAAAAATCAATCGCCGCAAATTCTTCACCCACACTTCAACTTGTACGGAATCCCATCTATATACTGGATATAAAATCGGACAAGTACCAAGCCGGCACCGGGTTCCTCATCCCGTCAAACCACGTTAAGACATCCCGGGCCTGTTGCTGCATCACGGCGACTTCCGCTTCACCAAAAGGGATCGCCCAAGGAATCGAAGACAACGCATTGTTGCCGATATAGAGACCCAATAGCTTAAAGAATTCGTCCGGAGGATTCCCATGAAAATAACCGCGAATCTGCCCCGTCGCAAAATGCGGGCTCACCTTAGCGCTCCAAACAATACGGTTAAACTCTTCCCACGGATCCCCATAATCCCAGCGATTAAAATCAATGATCCACAGCTCCCCCTCGGGCGAGATGATCATATTCCCCACATGATAATCACCATGCTGAAAGCACTGCGGCCGCTCGCTAAGGTAGTGCCGATTTGCTTCAATATAAG
Organism: Paenibacillus barengoltzii G22; assembly: GCF_000403375.2. Lineage (NCBI taxonomy): Bacteria > Bacillati > Bacillota > Bacilli > Caryophanales > Paenibacillaceae > Paenibacillus > Paenibacillus barengoltzii. The sequence goes on from NZ_KE159654.1 coordinate 545,112, forward strand.
AGATGAGCTGCTCATCGCCTTCCATTGTTACACCGCAGTCTTGATATTGCTTGATTTTCCGGTCTACTTTTCGATTAAAAAAGGATTCCCACGGTTCTTGATCCACCGGGGCAGGGATACTGTGAATTTGCCTTAAGATTTGCCCGGCTGTCACGCCAAGATGGTATTGCATCGTGTCCGTCAGCTTCGGCAATACCGCTTGCGCATCTTCGCCGTCACACCAGGTCGAGAGGGAATAGACACTCTGGCCGTTGTTGCATACCCCAAAATCTACAGGCCGCGACATGGGCACCCCGCTTTCGGCTAATCTTTTCATCATTTCAAATTCATGTTTCTTGTGGTCGTACTGGGAAATATCTGCGATGCGCAGCAGCCATCTCTCGTTGGTGACGGTTTCGATATAGTATTTTTGGTCGCTCGACCAGCCTTTGGTGATCAGATCGATTTTTTTGAACGTTTCGTAACCTTGGATATCCGCGAACACAGAATGCTCCCTCCCCCAATCCGCCTAGAACCATTATACCTGATGCCAAAAAAGGCCAACCAATTCTGGTTGACCCGATGAATAATCCATGGCTAAAACAGCATATTCACAAACAAACCGCTTCCGTAGGTTGGCATCGTGATTTGAATCGAGGACTGGTAGATCGCGAATTGTTGTAACTGACGAGCCGTTTGGTTCATCAGGCTGCTGGCCGGCACGGTATTGAATCTTTCCATAGCTAAGGCTAGACGGTAAGCCAGGCCGACATGACTGCTAATTGCTCGCGTAGTTTGATCGAAATTCAAGCTCAAATTCTTCTTAAACTGTTCTTCATCCAACTGGAGTAAGCCGTCGCCGTCACGATAGAGACCGAGTTGCTCATAGGTCGGGGAATCGACTAAGAAGTCCAAGCTTTTTCGGATAGAGGGGTTCAAGATCCCGCCAGCTTCTGTCAGACGACCCACCATGGCATTGTAACTCGATATCAACTCACTCACTTGTGAGATGATTTTATCGGCATCCGGATTAACCTGAATCCTCACCGCTTCCATCGATGGAGCCAGGAGTGTTGCCGTCACTTTGTCCTTCTCCAGCTCAATCGTGTTCGACTGAGACGTTTGAATTGCACCGCCGTTCACGCTGTATGAGGCGTTGGACGCAATTTGGGTTGCATTCCGTACGCCTGTTGCTGACATCGCATTGCCGATAACGTCTTCAACTTCGAAAGCCTGATCCGTTCCGGTGTGGTCACTGCATAACTCTAGCTTCAGGTGGCCCGTATCCGCATCTGGGACCATCGTTGCAGTGATCCCTGTCTTTGCTGCATTGATCGCCTCTTGCAGCTTGCTCAACGCTTGATCATTCGTATCGTGCTCAGCGATCACCACCGATAGCTTGGTCGTCTTGCCGCCAAGGGTAAGGGTGAATTCATTTATCCCTTGGCTTACGACGGACGCACTTGCTCCAGACAATAGGGTTCCGCTGTTCCTTTGAGAAGTCGCAATCGCTTTCAACTTCACATCATAGGTTTGCCTTGCAGCTCCAGCCGATGCCATTGCAATAACCAGACTGCTGTCCGAGGTTTCCACCGTTCTTGCTTCGAATAATGGATTATTCCGCAGCATCAATTTTTTTGCCGCTTCTTGCACTCTGTATGTAGATTTCAAGAAGTTAACAATTCCGGTTGCCGCTGTCTTGAAATATTGCACATAATGCATACTTGGTGAGATGAGCCTGGACAATAAAGATGAACTTTCACTCATTCTATTGGAGGATTCAACATTCATGGCTGCCGTTCCGCTCGTCGAATCGATCAAGCTATACGAGTCGTTCGATAACATCATCCATCACTCCCTTTATCATGGAACTGTAAAGTTTATTCTGGATGCATGGTCCCGCTTCGCACGATGATTCGACACTTTTCCTCTTATTTTATCTCCGAATTATCGCCGATAGTTGAAGTTTAAAGAAAACTTTAACTTCGCATGTGATTAGAATTATTGCATCTTCTCCAAGCCTTGGCAAGTCCACGGCATGACAGATATGACTTTTATTATGACAACGGTCACTATGTCCATATGACATGACTTTGATACTCTTGGAATGCAGCCACTCATGCGGTTGTATTCTTAAGAGAAGGTGTGATTAACATATTTTCCTCCCTGAAAGATTCAACTAAATCCATTGTATTTATCGTGCTCGTCTTGCTTCTGGCGGTTGGTTTCAGCTTCATCCCTCATGTGAATACCTTTGCTTATATGATGACGCCAACGATTGCAGTGCTCATCATGATGTTGATCGTGACGCGTGACGGTTACCGTATATCAGGCTGGAAAAAGCTTGGTTTGCATAAACTCGGTTTCAAAAGTTGGGGATTTGCGCTGGTCGTTCCAATCATCCCGTTGGCTGTGGGATTTGTCGTTGCCTATGCGGCCAACCTATCCTCCTTCGAGCCTGGAAGTGACTTTGAAGGCTTCAGTTGGACGGTATTTCCGCTGCTTATTGTCTTCTTATACATCAAGTCGGTGTTAACCCAATCCATGGGCGAAGAACTTGGCTGGCGCGGGTATCTGCTGCCGACCATGCTTGGATGCATGGGCCGAAAAAAAGCGATGTTACTTCACGGAGCCGTCCATGGGGTATGGCACTTCCCGTTAATTCTCAACACGGAAGCGTACCACTCCGATGAGAATCTCTGGCTTCTGCTGCCCATGACCGTGCTCAGCACGATCTTTCTTGGCCCCGTGATTGGCGAAATTCGCATGCGGACCGGCAGTGTAAACCTCCTCGATGATCCACACCACGCATAATTTAGTGTGGCTCATTTTTGCCGCAGTGACGGTCGAGCATCAAGAAGCCGCAAAATATATCAGCGGGGACATGAGCCTCTTCGTTATTCTGTTCTACGCTGGACTGACATTCTATATGTGGAGACGGGGAAGAACGTCTCACAATTGATGTCATATAGCAAAAAACCACAACCATGAGGTTGTGGTTTTCCAAAATGGAGGCGAACCGTGGTATGCAGTTGACTCCCTATACCCGAGTAAGCTTATCCGGGTTTCTTACAACGTAGATTCTATGAATCTTTTCATCTCGATGTTGTAAATAGATAGCGGCCACGGCTTCGTCCCCGGATCGAAGCACAATTCCAGTCTCTCCGTTCAGAGCTGCAAACTCGGAGTGAAGACTTCCCTGAGACTTCAAGCCATGGAGCGCGCCGGCAAGGATAAGGGCCACTTGTTCGCGCGTTTGTATCGGATGTGTAGCCGCGATGACTTTTCCACCCCCGTCAGTGACGAGCATGACGTCTTCGCTCAGCAAGGATAACACAAGATCAACGTTACCTTGCTCGAGGGAGGTGAGGAAGCGGCTCACCCATTCCAATTCGATCGCGTCGGCCGCAACCGTTTCTTCCTCGGATATGCCCATCTTGCTTCTCGCTCGGCTCATCAACATGCGGCAATTTGTCTCTCGTTTGCCAAGCAGTTCGGCGATATCGGGGTAATCGAATCCAAGCGCTTCACGAAGAACGAAAACCGCACGCTCTGTCGGCGATAACCTTTCGAGCAGTACAAGCATACCATAAGACAGCAGGTCACGGCGGACGACCGTTTCGAGCGTATCCGCTTCCGGTGTCGGAATCGGCTCGGGGAGCCAAGGACCGACGTACACTTCTCTCCTCCTCCGCGCAGACTTCTGCAGATCGAGACAGCGATTGGTTACCATTTTGCACAAATAGGCCTTCGGTTCCCTCAAACGTTCGGGATCTACGTCGCAGGCCTTAAAGAACACGTCCTGCACCACATCCTCCTCATCTGCCGCAGAACCTGTCAACTGATAAGCCAGCGTGAACAACAGCGCTTTATATTTATCGTACAGTTCCTCCATACGCCATCTCACCTTTTCCTGTTGTAAAAATTGCACACCGGGGTGCTCTTTATCTATCGAAGCATACTGGCGTGACTGATCGCAACCGTTATCGGCATATTTGGCTGCGGCGAGAGTTCCATAATTTCAATCGTTAACCGAATTCCTCAGCATGATCGATCGCCCACTGTTTGAAGGTGCGAGGCGCCCGACCGGTTACTTCTATCACGGTAGGAAGCACAGTAGAGAATCTTTGACCTTGCTTGGATAGTTCAAAGAGTGCGTCAACCATTTCCCCAGGCATATACCGAAGCAGTTGCTCATAAGCGATATCGTCCGGGATCGTTTCAAAACCGATATCCCGACCCAATACTTCGCCAAGTATGCGTACTTGTTCTCTACGAGTAAGTCGTTCAGGTCCGGTTAACGTATAGATCTTCCCTTCATGTCCGTCTGAGCTTAAAGCTTTCGCTGCGACGGCAGCTGTGTCTCGCGAATCGATGATTGGTATGCTGAGGTCGCCGAATGGCACCCGGACAACCCCCTCGGTTCTGATCGAATCTTTCCATCGGAACGCATCGGTCATGAAACCGCTGGGCCGCAGGAATGTCCAGGATACACCCGATTCCCGCACTGCCTGCTCAGCTTTTAAGTGAAGCCGCGCAATAGCGTTTCCTGCTCCAATTTCAACGGTTGCCGCTGAGAGCAATACGATATGCCGCACTCCGGAAAGCCTTGCGATCCGCGGAAAATCAAAGTCGGCGGCTAGGGGCAACATCCAAAACACCTTCTCTACGCCTTCCAAAGCCGCTAGAAACGTCTCCGACTTCAATAAATCTCCAGCTACCCGCTCAACTCCTGCAGGAAGATTCGCCTTCTCCGGATTGCGGACGAGCGCCCGTACCTTTAAACCGTCCTTATGCAGCAGCCGAACTACTTCACGGCCTACCGATCCAGTGGCACCTGTAACCAGAATCATGTTTTTCACATCCTTTGCTATTTCTATTTTTATACCGTTTGAACATGATGCAGCTGAGGACAGCGGTATAAGGTTACGCGCTTATTGTGAACTAGAAGTTGGGTGCTACTTTAACCGCTTGGGCCAAGCCGTTTTCGATGATTTGCTGAGACCGATCTTGGAATTGCAAATGACCTTCGATGACAACCGTTTCAATATTCGTTATTCCCCAGAATGCCAGCATGCTTTTCACGTAGTTCACAGACATCTCTTTTTGAGCCAGCGGGCCTTCGGAGTAAACACTGCCTCGTGCGTTAAGCAGCACGACTTTCTTGTCGCCTTGCAGCCCTACCGGACCTTGTGCCGTATAAGTGAAGGTTTTGCGAGGTTGGCTTAGATAGGACAGGTAGGTCAGCAATGGAGCGGGAATCGTAAAATTCCAAAGTGGGAACGCGAATACGACTTTATCTGCTGCCAGGAATTGATCTGCGTAGCTGTTCGCGATCGCGATGGCGTTTTGTTCCCGGGTTGTAAGTTCTTCACCCTTGGAAAGCTTGATAATGCCCGAATACATTTCGCCGTCGTAGTAAGGCAGCTCCACTTCGAAAAGGTCTAATTCCGTGATATTGTCATTCGGGTTTTTCTCCCGGTAATCGCTTAAGAAAGCGTCGTATAGCTTTAAGCTGATAGATTGCTCCCGATTGTTAGCTTTAACGAATAATACATTTGCCATGTTCATCATTCCTCCAGAAATGTAATAGAAGTTTTGTCTCTGAAAATATTCATGGTATTGCTTGCGTCGATCCTCATCTCCCCTTTGCGTTTTGCACATATGACGACGTACGGCTCTGATTTGTAACATGGAAACTCCATGACATGGCCAATGACTTGTCTGGTAACCTATGGACACAAGAAACCACCTCGAACGCGGATTGGCGGGGTGAAACAGGTGTGTGACCTGTATGAAAACAAAAAAACTTGCCGACGAAGGGCAAGCTTTAAATTTCCAATAAAACGTATCAGGTCCGTTATCCACGACCGAGTAAGCTCCGTAGATATAAAAGGCAGACACCCCACTGATTACGGCAGCTTAACACGTACGAACCCTGCTGCAGCCAAGGCTGCCACAGTTAAGATCGCGGCAAAGGCGGTTGCTCCCGTGGCCAATCCGGTATAGTCGATCAGGTAGCCCGTGCACACAGGGAGGATAGCGGCAGGGATATAGCCGCCGATGTTAAGAACCGCGTTCGCTTCGGCTCTGCGATGCTCAGGAACATGCAAGCCGATCAGTGTCAGGCCACCGAGTTGGCCGAGACCTTGACCCGCACCGGCCAGCAAGGCTGCCAGCACTAGCGGGGTGACGGCGGAAGCATAGGAAGCGATCACCATGCAGAGCATGGCGAGAAAGACGGACGCTGCGCCCATCAGAAGCTGGCCTCGGATGGTAACCTTCTTCAGGAGAAATTGAACCCCCGTCGCCATCAAAAACATGAGGCATGTCATTCCGCCGGCGATAAGCGGATCCGAGGCGCCCAGCAGCTTCTTCAGCAGTGATGGGCCGAGCGACAGCATAAATGATGTTGACGTGATGCCCGGAGCGAAGACCGCGATGCCAAGAGCAAGGTGCAGCCGGTTGTCCTTGGGCACGCTGGGCAGCCGAAGCCGCCATTCGCTTTGGCGTGCTGGGAAGCGCATTCGTGGAAGCGACCCGGCAACGGCGAAGGCGCTGGCCAATATCAAAAGTTGGGTGCCAAACAGGGGAACGACCGGTTGGGAGAGTAACTCGGAAAAGATGCCTGATAACAGCGGACCGAGTCCTGCACCCAGCACCATGGCGACCGAAGCGGCGAGCGCAGCCGTCTTTCTCCGAGCAGGGCCTCCGACATCCACGACCGAAGCCATGCCAGCCGAGACGATGACGCCGACGGCAATGCCCGATAGTAATCGCGCGAGCAGGAGTGATGCGACCGTGGAGGCCGTGCCAAAAAGAAGACAGGCAAGCACGGCAGCCGCAAGGCCCGGGAACAACACCGGCTTACGACCGTACCGATCAGACAACTGACCGGCGACGAGCAAGGTCGCGAGCAAACCGGCGATATATGCGGCGAAGATTAATGTCAGCGTACCATTGGAGAAGCCCATTTCCTGCTGCCAGCGAACATAGAGTGGGGTGGCCGAATTGGACAGGATGAAGACCGCCGTTACGAGCCAAGCGGTCGTCCATATTCGCCAAGCGCTAGGGACAGGGGCGGTATATTGGGCTTGATCAGAAGCAATTGCCATCCACAAGACCTCCTAAGATGAAGAATTCTCAAAGCACTATTGGCCCTCGAATCTCATCATAGGGTATAATCAAATATAACTGAAATACATAAAATGAATATAATACATAACCAATTAGTTATGGTGGAGTGCATGCAAATGAACTTGAACCTTCTCCGAATCTTTGTGCAGGTTGCAGAGACATCGAACATTACGGAGGCATCCAAAGCGTTGTTCATCTCACAGCCAGCCGTGAGCAAAGCGATCAAAAATTTGGAGACGTCGCTTGGCATCCAACTGTTCATCCGTGACAAGCATAAAGGGTTGCTGCTGACGGAAGCAGGGCGGGAGATTCTCGTATTAGCCAGGCAGATGAAGGCGATTGAGAACAGCATTTATCAAATTGCCGGCCGGGAGAACCGCCTGCTCGGCGGCAAGATCAAAGTCGGTTCCTTCCCCGCAGCAACAACAAACTTGCTATCCAAGGCCATCGCCGTTTTCCGTACAAATTATCCGTTGGTGAAAATCGAGTTGCTGGAAGGCGTCTCCGATCAAATCAAGCAATGGGTAGAAGACCGAACAGTAGAACTAGGGATTGTGGCGTCTCCGTTCGATTCATTAGAATTCGAGAAATTGCAGTCCGACTACATGGTTGCGATCGTTCCTGTGGATCATCCGCTGGCGAAAGAACCGATTATCGATCTGAATTGCTACCGAGACGAGGTTATTTTCTGTAAAGGCGGGCATGAGATCGCCATGAATTCCATCCTGAGAGAATACCGGATCGAGTTGGGGGAAGGTTTGACGGTGCAATCGGCCGAAACCTTGATCCGTATGGTCCGTAACGGGCTAGGCATCGGGCTGATCTCCAATTTTACGCTATCTTCCGTGTCGCACGATTTGGTCGTCAAGGAGATTCGACCGGGCGTCACTCGTGATATCGGCATCATCGCGCATTCCTTCGGGGAGATATCGCCGGCAGCCAAACAATTGGTTACCGTCCTGCTCCAAACGGGCCAGGAGTCGGGCGAAGGTTTCGAGTGATCAGACAGGATCGCCGAGCAATAAATCAAAAACCACAACCATAAGGTTGTGGTTTTTTAAGTTCCAAAATGGAGGCGAGGGGAGTCGAACCCCTGTCCGAAGATAACGCCACACAGGTTTCTACGGGTGTAGTGACAGTTTTGATGTCACCCTAAAGCCGCCCCGTCACCGGCTGCTCTTCGGGTCAGCCTGATTGTCTTCTTCCGCTAGCCCCAGGCGGAGACTAGACGGCGTATCCCACTAATGTTGAGCCCTTATCCCGCCACATGGGCGATGGAGGGTAAGAGCCTGGAGGCCGTTATTAGGCGGCCAGAGCCAGAGAAGGTTGTTGTTGTTTGCCGTTTAAATTTGGCTTCCGCGTTGTTGAAGCGGGACTACTATAAATCAATTTACCCAGAAACATTTTTAATAATATAAAGCAAAATGAAACTTATCATCAGGTTTGCCTAAAAAAATGCATGTAACTTCTTCTTGATAACCTCTAATTGATATTGGCTTTTCTATAAAAGCTTGTTCGTATTTGTAAAATATATCTTTAGTTCTATCGCTATCTGCCTTGTGTGTTAGAAATGGAAATAACCGCAATCTCTCTTGATTAATTTTGGGATATTGGCCCTGCCCTTCTCCAAGTTGCATTAATTGACTGAATCGCTCAACAGCATTAAACCAACCAATGACAAAAGCCCTCTTACCCTTATGTCCACTTATTATTTCATTTATTAACCAATCGTAATCTTTTTGGAATGCTTCCTCCCATACAATTTTGTTTGCCCTTTTCTTAATATTTGAGTTACTTAAAAAATTCCGAAGATATTTAACTTCAATAATGAAGTCCTTTTTCGGTACTACAATATCACGTGCAGTACCCTGCATATTAAAACTAGCCATCTGTCTAAAAGGGTATCCCAATCTTACGACTAAATCAGCTTCACAAAAATTAATATCTGCAAACAACTTTAACTCATCCAAAGTTTTTGATTCAAACCTTTCATTAAACTCATCAATTATAAACAAACAAGTTGATATTAAGTATTTATCTATCACCTTTAATTCTCCTATGCAGTATAAAATATGATTAAATAGCTAGTTCCATCCACTTTTTCATCATCCAGCATATCATCAATTCCAGCAATTCTACAATTCGTAGCGGGATGTGATTGGAGAATCGCTGTCAACTCGGCAGGCATTTGTGCTTAACCTGTTCTGAACCATGATTTGGCTAGTTCTTTGGCACTTCTTCCATTCCGCCATTGAAGCTCCTTTTTGTCTGGCGGAGAGTAGCGAAGCCAATCATCCGTATTAGCAATGATATTGCCATTGGCAGATTGGATTGTAACCATGACTTAGCCCCCTTATCAAATTATGCTTTCGTACAGCAGAAAGAGGAGGCCAAAGACCTCCCCAACATCTCGCATTTCACTAAAGTTGACGCTTAATTGCTTCAACAAACTGGTCGCGGTTAGGCGGCGTTTCATAAACAACTGCGTTCATCAAGACACTGTGTTCAGTTCCGACAACTTCTTTCAATTTCAATCGATAGTAACCTTCCTCATCCTTTTCAGAAGTATCTAGCGAGTATGACATAAAGACAATACTTGTATTCTCGTCTTTCGGATTAGTTGCCGCAAATCTAACCCTTTCCCTTATGCTTTCCAGAAGGAAGTCCTGTACAACTGCAACAATTTTCTTTCTCCAAGTTGAATGAAAGTAACCCTTCTTAATAAGTTGTGTAAGATACCTCTTATGGACGTTAGCTGTATTAAAATTGTATTTCGGCGGTCTTTCCATGACTACTTGGCTAATGTGATCGGTATATGCGTCCGATACACTGCCTGTAATGTCAATAGCTTGCAATTCGACAGATACAAACTTATCAAGAACCGGGAGAGTTGAAGTGTCGCATACAACCATATCTACGTTCCCGATCTTGCCCATTTTTATCTCTCGGACAGCCTCAATCTTCTCACGATCATACGGACCAACCCAAACATGTTCAAGTATATCTCCAACGATGTCTGCTGTAAAAAACCTTTTCGGACATACAATTACTGGTCTGCTTGGAACACGATTAACACCCGAACCGCTCTGCTTCCATAAAGTACAGACTGGAAATGGGTCTCTCGTATTATGGCCCCTTTTTACACACCGATCACTAATGAAAGGGCAAATGTAATCAGCGTTTACCGGCTCATGCATTTCATCTGCAGGACATCCAAGTATCTCTACAAAAACATCAGTGGACTTCAATCAATTTCTCCTCCGAAGCGGCCTCATGTTCGTTCATCACATTGATGATTTCCATTGCAACGGCTCTTGCAAGCAATGGAGGAACAGCATTGCCTACTTGTTTATATTGTTCGGCTTTAGGCCCAAGAAATCTGAATTTATCCGGGAAAGATTGAAACCTCGCCGCTTCCCTTACCGATATGACCCGATCTTGCGTTGGATGGAAATACGCTCCCCAGTGAGGGTCACACTTGGTTAAAATCGTACTACTGAGCCCTTGGAGCGACAGTCTGCCATACCGCTTGGTGTGATCAGAACGTTTTGCCTTTTTCATTCCGGCAGGCAGTAAATCAACAGGAATGTCTCTCCAGCTCCCACCCTGTTTGATGTACGATAACCGCTTGATGTTAATATCACTAAGGTTCGGAGAAGTATGATTAAACACCTTCAGCGATCCGTCTCTTACGTAACGCTGGTATTCGCATACTCCTTCTTGAGTGTAATCCATTTCGTCTGCTCCGCCATTCACTCCGATTTCCGGCAAATCCATAATTGCTTGCTCTACATTTACAAAGGGACGGTTCACTCCATCATGTGATGGCTCAGGAAACCGGATGGGCAAGCCAAGCCTGTTCCCTATAAAAATAATACGTCTTCTTTCCTGAGGGACGCCGTACTCCTCCGCTTTCAAAGTCTTGCATTCAACTTCGTACCCCAATTCAGTTAAAGAGCGAATAATTTCCTTAATCGCCAATCCGCCTTCAACCGAACTCATTCCGGTGACATTCTCCATAACAATCCACTTTGGATACAAACCTTCGACGATTCTGATGTACTCTCTAAAGAGCCCGGAACGTTCGTCATGCATGCCCCGTTGATGATTATACACACTGAATGCCTGGCACGGAGGGCCGCCCGCAAGACAGAAAAGCTCCCCTCTCTTCAATCCAGTCCGTTTCAAAATATCTTCTGCTTGAATATCTTGAATCGGCCCGTCGAAAAAGATAGTCTCAGGGTGGTTATGTTTGTATGTAGCAGCCGCGTGATCATCAAAATCATTTGCCGCAAGAATTGTAAAACCCGCTTGCTTTAAACCTTCTGAAAGACCTCCTGCACCGGCAAATAAATCAACGCATGTATAGATCATATCCAGCACCTCTCTAATCCGTGTTATTATTCGACAAGAAAATGCCAAATCCTTCAACGATTATAATAAAAACATTATACCAAACGCTTGTTCGTATTAAAAGGTATTAAAAAGGGGGATTGCTCCCCCGCAATCTTACCATTCAGTGACTATCGTTTTCTCATATACTGCAATACCATCGAAGTTCAATCGTATTGTCAAATACAACTTTTTCGTCTCCCGTTGAATAAACAGATTTGAAATGATTTTTCCAGCGAGTTGGTGCAACATTTGCGGATTGGCTACCTCATTGTCCAACAAACTGATAAAAGTCTGAATGTCGTACTTCACAGATGCAATATATTCTTCGGGTACATCGACCGCTGGAATACCCTGAGCAATTGCTTCATACTCCGCCACCTTCATCTGCAACTCCCGATTCATCTCGTCAAGCATCTCCTGATGGTATGGCTTTCCTTTTCCCGATTGTATGTCCGCTTCAATAGCCTGAACCTTTTTCTTCAGAAAGGCAATCTCTGCCTCCAGATTGGATTGCTGGACGATCAAATGCTTGTTTTTATCGTTATGATACAACCGGATTTCCTCAATTAGATTGTTGTCCATCGACAACCTCAACAACGTGGTACGCAATTTATTTGCAACCAATTCTTCAACCCGTTCTTTCCGCCATCCGACGTATAAACAATACTCTTTACCCTTTCTTAAATAACCGCCGCAAGTGTAATACTTTTGCCCGCCGCTCTTGGTTCGCGTAGAAGCCGAATTACCGACCATTCGGGTTCCGCACTTGTCGCAGACCATTACCCCTCGAAGCCAGAACGGCGAAACCGGCTTGGCGTCGAATGGCTTATGAGTTTCTCCACCGCCATTGTGCCGCTTCTTGGCGATCTCTTGGCATAAATCAAACAATTCCTTGGAAATCAAGGCTGGATGAGCATTCTCAGTGATAATCCACTCCGAACGGTCTCTCCATTTTTTGCCCTTGGTCTGATAGTCCTGCTTGTTCCACACCTTGCGGCCAATATACGATTCGTTGTAAATGATTGCACGGATTGTACTTGCCGACCATGTACCGCCTTTCTGCGACGGAATCTTCCGCTCATTCAGTTCGGATGCAATCTTGTGGTATCCCTTATTCTCGTAGGCGTACTGATTGAATATCCACCTCACAATATCTACTTCTTCACGCGGCCCCGGAACCCATACTGCTTTCGTTTTCTGATTCCCGAGAGCAATATGTTCAGTCCGGTATCCGTAAGGCGGCGTGCCGCCGTTACTGTATCCTTGCTTTGCGTTCTGTGTCATGCCCTTCCGAACTTCTGTAGCCAGGTTTGCATTGAAAAATTCGGAGATGACTTCAAGCATTCCTTCAAGTAACAAATCCTGCGGTGTTTCCGCCTCCGTTTGCTCGGTAACGGAGATTACCTTTACTCCGAATTGATTCAACAACGCTTTGTAGATCACATGATCGTCGCGTTTCCGCGAAAACCGATCAAACTTGTGGACGACAACCGCATCAAAGGGACGATTGGGCCGCTTTGCCAGTGCAATCATCTTTTGAAATTCAGGGCGATCATCGGTCTTGGCTGATTTGCCTTTCTCGATGAATTCGTTGACGATAACCCAACCTTTGTTCTGACAATACTGCTGAATGGCTTTAATCTGTGCCGGAATAGACAACTCCTTTTCAGCCTGACGTTCCGACGATACACGGGCGTAAATGGCAACTTTCATGAATAAACATCTCCTTCGTATAATGGTTTTGAGAATAAAAAAGCAGGTACACCGATGTGAACCGGCATACCTGCGATCAAACTGCATATGAACTATTTATTTTGTTTCCGCGACATCAGTGATGCTTGGGCGGCACTCCATAGTTTTTCATCGATAATTGCGGGATGTGCGTTTTTCGTTACTATCCACTCATCCGCCGGATTTACGGTTCCATTGACTGCGGATTTCTTGTTCCATACGCGATGACCCAAATACACCTGATTGCCAAGTATAGCGAGTATCGTTGATGGTCTCCAACGGTGTCCTTCCGGCACTCCTTGCAAATTTAATTCACGGGCAATACGTTTGCCTCCCATTCCCTCTGCCGCCATCCGGAACATTTGCCGGACTAATCTTACTTCTTCATCCGGGCCAAGTTCATACGTCACCTTACTTCCCCTCTGGACACGGCGATAGCCAAACGGCACTCTTCCGCCGCAATGGAATCCCTGTGCCGCGTTCTCACGCATTCCCTTTAGTGTCTCATGCTTCAGATTGACGTTATAGAATTCACTAATGACTTCCAACATACCTTCAAGCAGAACGCCGTGGGGCGTGTCTGGCTCTGTAGGTTCTGTTGCCGATAAAACAATAATACCCTGCTTCTTTAGCAGGGCTTTGTAGACAACGTGATCCGCCCGGTTGCGGCTAAAGCGGTCAAACTTGTGAACGAGAATCGCTTCAAATTGCTTATCCGGCAGTTGTGCGGCGGCAATCATCCGTTGGAAGTTCGGTCTGTCTGCAGTTTTTGCCGATTTCGCCTCATCCACAAATTCACCGACAATGTTCCATCCATGTTCTTTCGCATACCGTTGCAATGCTTCCCTTTGAGCGGGGATGGACAGTTCACGCTCTGCTTGCTGTTCTGACGAGACTCGAAGATAAGTTACTACCTTCATTTGAATCGATCTCCTTTCATCGTAATTTACAACGCATCTCACCGTTGTATAGTCCCTGTAAAAGAAAAAGCCCGATCCCACAAAAGGATCGAGCAAGCTATACATATATCGATTTTTACATTACTTCGGCAGAAGCCTCTGTGATATGTTGGTGGGTTTGTACGTAGAATATCTTGCTTCTACCTAGTAGTTTCAAGGGTTTACACGAATTCTGTGCGTTTCCTCAGTTCAGTGATATTCGTATGCAGCTCTTGGTTGCTTCCTCCTTGGTCAAATGAATGCTGTGAACATCCTGAGCTTGAAGTCCCAGCTTCTCCAGCAGTTTGAAATACACCTTTGCCATGTTGTCGAGGTCTTTGTCTTTAACTCTTCCCTCAAAGTTCATGTTCAGCTTGATTGGGCCGCGAGCCGCAACCCTCATGCCGTCCGCATGGAGAGCATCTACTATGCTGTCACGCCGATCGTCTACATCAAAAGACCATTGTGCATCGTTGTCGTAGTCAAAAAACAACGGTTCCTGTTTAGGTATGACATAGATCGGCACGTCATCCACCGCATGAACCAATCTTCTCTTATTGCTGATACGTTCGAATAATGCTACGGAGAGCAAATCAGGCGGTTTTGTGGGTGACGGTTTGACTTTAAGATTCTTATACTCTATCGTACTCGCAAAAATCAATTGATCGTTTGCGACGATCTCCATGTTCAAGCCGTCTATTACAGACTTCATCACTGACAACAACGGAAGCTCATCCAGCCCGCGGCAAGATGCCAATTTAATCTCCACTTCAAAAACGCCAGAAACGGGAAGCCGAAACCCTTGATAGGTAAGAGGCCCGCGAAACAGCATTGCGATCTTTGCCTGAAAATCCATCATCGGTATGTTTTGAAGCAAGTGTACTTCGTCGTTCATTACCCTGCGTTTCTTATGCTCATAAGGTTCACCCAGCGGCTCGTCCATTATTGTGATTTGAGAAACGCCGTCATGTTGAATCTGAACCTGTTGATTGCCAATAGTAACGGAGAGGTTCTTCATGCTTTCCGTCATAGAATCATCCTGCCTTTCTTCCGCTTCATAAGTTCGCTTTCGATTTTGTGCTGAATCAGATAGTACGGACGCAAAACGATCTTGACATCATATTGCTGTGCAGGAGACTGGCAACGGCCTGTATCTCCGTAGTAAACGCCCTTGACGAAATAACACTCTACCGGTTTTAGGAGTCCGTTTGCGATAAACCAGTTGATGACACTACCTATTTCTTTCTCCGAGCTTTTCAGACTGCAACAGAACCATTTAGACAGCCTTAACATACCGTTAGATTCTATTGAAACCATTTCAGGGTCAATCCCGCCGAAATACTCCAGCCAAGTATGTGCGTATAGCAACAACAAGGTCTTCAACTTCCGGTCTGACCATGTCTTCCGTACTGAAGGAGAGCTTTTAAGTATACCGTCGTCAAACGCTTGCCTTGGAGCCATGATGTATCCAAGGTTATTGTTTTTGAGCGAAAACCATTCATACGCCATATTTTTCATTCCGATAAATCTGTTGCTGCTTTGCAGAAAATCAGGAACGGGCAGAATTTCACATTGAAAAGGCTGGTGTTTGCTGGTGTTCGTTCTAACGATAAATTCATTATCCTCAAGCCAAGTAAGTGCTGCAGAAACTTCCGGCGGATAATTCATCAATCGTGTAGCCCCAGGGTTCATGTTTGCGTAATTCAAATCAATGCAGATTGCTTCCTTCGATCTCTTAAACTTCCTGTCCTTTTGATCAAAGTGCTTGCACAGGTACAGGTAAATCCGAAAAATATCAGGGTTCGGAAAATCAGGGTACACTTCCGAAATGATTTTTCGTTGCACCATGAACCATTGCGGTTGTATATCAAATTGTGGGCCTGCCGTACTTTTTACGAGCAAAGTGCTCAAATTTTGAATTTGAATAGCCATAACCATCCTCCGTTGCTACCTCTCTTCTCCAATTGTATTTGTTTCTGTTAATGTATTAAAGCTCCTCATTTATAAATCCCAATTTCAAATTCCAGACCACCGCGAGTTGTGCTATTTCAGCAACAGTAAGCCGTCAAGGCCGAGGCGAAGCCGAGCTTGTTTCAGTCTTGACGAGCGATTCCGACATCCGACACTTTTGTATGCCCTTAGCGGTCAGCTAAGGGACGCCAAACGGCGAGTGACGGGTTGCAAGGGCGGGTAGTCCTTGCGGGCCCCTCATGGGGCGGTGGGGTGGTTTTGGACTGCGGGCCGCGAGCGTAAGCGAGCGGCCCATCTTCCTGTCATCGGGTTATGCATACCCTTCAGGCATAAGGATCAGATTGCACATACGCTAAATGTCATCTTCGGTACGCATTTCAGCACATACAACACATTAAGCGGCAGAGGAATGAAATACGATTCTGCGTCCTGATCAATTTCAACGCTGTAGGAATAACACGGCAATGGCTCATAAGTCTGATGAAACAGCCGCCACACAATTGAACGGATGTAGATCTCATCTCCAACCGTAGCAATATGGATTGTCCTTTCCTTAGCGGACAGGGCAACCATTGACGGGAACTCAATCCTTTTTCACGGTCAAGAATGAGGGTGACAGAGGCCGTCTGGCCGATCAGCAGTCTATCTCTTTTTACCAAATGAAAAGAGCCTTCTGAGGGCCGATTCTGGCCGTCAGAGGCAATGGATACATACTCAATCATGTGTTTGGCAAGATTGAGTACTACTTCATGGCTTTGATAAAGCACTTCAACACCCACATACAGCATACGCCGATGGTGGTCAATAAGAAAACTGCACGGCGGGGATGTTTTTTCTTTGGCAAAGGCCGCTGTTTTCCAACTGCAATTCATCTCCAATGATTGAGAAAAATAAGCCAGCCGAATCAGCTGTTCCCGAGCAAATCTCCGTATTATTCGAATTTCAAAACAGTCGCCGGTTATGGATGAAATGCACTGGACCGAATCTGCCAGTGAGTCTGCTGGGCTCAGGTGATCCACCAGAACATCGGACTTTAACGTGCGAACCGCCAGCATTGTTGGAATGACTTTCTGTGTTTTTGAAATGGATTCGGCCATCAACGAATATTTTTGTGCATGTATGCTCATCTGCGTTATCCTCCTGTGCATCATGGATTAAATGATGATCGAATTAATGATTGTCACTATTTCGGTCAATCAGCCGGGCCAGAAACGCCTTTTCCGCTTCGATTAACCGCAATTTCAGTTCAAGGCTGTATTGAATGTCCAAAATGGCCGCAATGATCTCTGAAAGTGTCTCCTGATGCCAATTGACTTGACTGCGGTAAACGCCGCCAATCACAACCTCAATGATTTCTTTGCATGTTGCTATTCGACGGCTGTATTCATCGGAAAGAAGAACAAGTTTCTCGTATGCGGCAAGCCATTGTCTGCGGTGCATGTTTTTCACTCGCTCTCAAACGTGATTGGATAAAAGAAAACGCGGTGCCGCCGATCTGCATTGACCGAAAACACCACGTTACTTAATAGCTAAATCAATCCATGTTCTTTCAAACTGTAGAACTGATCGCCGCCGATTATGATGTGATCAAGCAAGTCAATTCCGATGATGTTCCCGCTCTCCACAAGACGTTTTGTAATCTGAATGTCCTCTGAAGAAGGAAGTGGAGAACCACTCGGATGGTTGTGAGCCGCAATAATAGAAGCACTGCTCCGTTTGATGGCAGCTTTGAACACTTCACGCGGATGTACAATAGAAGCATTCAAACTGCCGATAGATATTGTTTCTCTTGCGATCACGCCATTCTTGGTATTCAGGAACAGAACGACAAAATGCTCGCATTGCAAATACCGCATCTCGGGGATGAGAAGGTTGGCCGCGTCACGGGGACTCCGAATAATGTACTGAGACTCGACAGGCACATTCAGCTTTCTTGCCAATTCGAGTGCGGCCAGGATTTGTTTTGCCCGGACTTTGCCGATGCCTTTGATTTGCATCAACTCTTGTTCTGTGACAGACATCAGGTCAGCAATCGAGGGATAGCGGGAGAAAAGCTCCTCAACAATGTAGGAACCCGGACGCTCGGCCAATGTTTGAGCAAACAGGTTCTTGATGGTATCGTAATGATTCAATGCAATAACCTCCTGAACATGCAAAAAGGGAAGCCGCGAAGGCCTCCCGCTTGCGAGATTCGATTAAATTGAGATAAGATGAAAGCAAGATATTTTCTCTTTAGTCGCTCCGATTAGCGGGCGGCTTTTTCTTTTTGGATCTCCAGTTCAATGAGCACCAGTTTGGTAAGCACACGAGCATACTGCATACCTTCCTCGGTGTACATCGGAGCATTCTTGTCCATTGTGCGTATCACCGACAGCCAGAATTGCTTCTGCTTCCGAAGCGTTTGCAGACGATTCATTTGTCCTCACCTCCTTCTCAGGAATAAAAATCCGTCCATCGTTGCCCATCAAAGCAACATTAGACGGATACTTCGTGCATCACGCGGTACGTGATCAAGACTTCAACTTGCCCGTTCTTCAGGGCAACTACAGCGTATTTGTCACTATCGATCTGTACACTGTAAATGAAGCCCTTGAGTTCGCAATAGCCGAGATACTCCTTCTGACTGTTGCGTTTGAACGCCTGATAATCCATTTTCGTTTCACCTCCTTGTCTTAATCTGGAACCGGCAATTACCTTGCATCTGCGTGTTTCCGGTGAGATTGGAGTTGACGGCTGAAATACTTTTCAAAGTATCGTCGCATGTAATAAGCCGCTGTCTCATCGTCCAACTCCCAACAGCGTCTGAACCATGCGTACAGTAAAGTGCCGGCGATTCGAATTTGTCCCTGAGCAACCAATCGCTTCAGCAATGTCTGCAATTCTTCCGGCAATCCCCTGCGTACAACCATTTGCATTCACCTTCCTTTCATGTCCCGGCACTCTCACAACCGGAGATTTTCACTGTTAAATGCCCACGACAAATAACCCGCTTTGATTCAAGCAGGCAAATCAGCGATGGGAATTATTCTCTGTTAACAGGATTGTAACCTCACGTCAATCCGCATCTAATGACTCAAGTATCAATTGTTATGCTGCACTCCAATTAATGGATGGAGACTGCTTTTGAGGCATGGTAGCACCTCCTTTCTTTGTGATTTGACAAGCCTCTCACCTTGCCTGTGTCCTCACTGTCAAAACGGCTTTTGTAGCCAGAAAACAAAAAAAGGACTGCTATCTGCCAAATTAGCAGACAACAGTCCTATGCAACCGGGTGGGGCATGAAACGGCAGGCCCCCCGTCTTCTAATATGGATGGGGGTACCGCCGGAAAATGTATGTAGTTTTTTTCCTATATCGGGCCAATTGGGCCAATACAGGGCGTGCAAACGAGGGCTTTAACGGTTCTTTCGATCAATGGTGTTTAGAAATTCACGAGCCACCGTTAAAACAAAATCCACTTCTTCGATTTGTCGCTCACCCAGTAAAGTGATCAAGTCTTCGAGCTTGTTTTGTATTTCGCCATTATCCGAATGCTCCATTATTTCATCTATATCCTCGAACAGTTGAGCGGGCTTTACACCTAAAGCCTGAATAATCTTGCCCAACGATTCCAGCGATATATTGCGAGTTCCACGTTCAACATCACTTATATAGCTGAAGCTGAGGCCAGATTGCTCCGCCAAACGCTCCTGCGTCATCCCTCTTAACTTTCGAATCTTGCGGATTTGTTCACCTACCATTTGCTTGAAATCCATTGTGTATCACCTCTACTTCAGCTTAGTAGAGAGTGATTGCGACGCTTATCCTATCATAGTGACAATCAGACTACACCTATAAGGGTAATTTGTTGTATAATGGCCTTGGACTCAACCTGCCAAGATTCTACATTTTTTATTAATGCAAAGTTGAACAGGCTCTCTT
Organism: Paenibacillus barengoltzii G22; assembly: GCF_000403375.2. Lineage (NCBI taxonomy): Bacteria > Bacillati > Bacillota > Bacilli > Caryophanales > Paenibacillaceae > Paenibacillus > Paenibacillus barengoltzii. The sequence continues at coordinate 565,183 of NZ_KE159654.1, forward strand.
CCCACGCCATCTTTCTCGCAAGTCATTGGTCAGATAGCATTTATACGTTCTGATCATCAATCCGTGGGAGCCGCCGTGCTCCCTCTATTTATATTGTGACTATACATCAATCTAAAGAAGGTGAATGTTATGGCAACATTGGCTTTACTGTTAAAAATCATCGGTGCTGTTTCGGAAATTTCCGGCATTGTACATATCATTGCTTCGATCAGAAAGAAGAAGAGAACACAAATCGGGGTCGGATTCATTATTTTGGTTGTCGGCGTCATTTTGCTTGTGATTGCGACCAGTATCGAAGACAAAATGCGAGCCGGTTACTACTAAGTATCGAAAGGGAGTCAACCAGTGAAGCTGTTTACAAAGATCGTGTTGTCCTTGTTTGTGTGTTGCATTGCTGTCGTAATGATCCTGAAACTTATGCCAAAGGAACTATTATTGTTATCCGCAGTCAACGAACAAAACATGAACATGGTAGATTTGATGTTGAAACTCGGGGCTGATTCGAATGTACATACCGATTCTGTGTACACGCCATTGAATCTTGCTGTAAAAAACGGCGACATAAACATGATAAGAAAACTTTTGGATAATGGTGCCAATCCGAATGAGCATGCGAACTACGGAAGCGGGGAACAGATTCTTGTTGGGAATCTGTCTCTTGCCATAAATTACGTCGATGATCCGGTGCCGGTTATTCAATTATTGATTGAAGCGGGCATACGTGTTGCCGATGACCCATATGCACTGAAAGATGCAATCGAGAGGGGACAATTAACAGCAGTCGAGTTATTGATTCGCCATGGTGCCGATGTCAATGAAGGTCTTCAGTTTGCCATTATGTATGACAAACCCGAGATGATCAAATTGATGTTAGACAACGGTGCAGACCCAAACCAAGGGGTTATGCTGGCTAAAATGACGTATAACCAAGAGGCATTGCTCATGCTTGAAGAAGCCGGAGCAACCGTAATCACTCCGCCGCGAGAACAGACACATCCAGAAGACTATACAACCGTGAACGGGGTTAAAATTCGGCTTCATTAACGGGAAAAGTAGTTTCGAAGAATAGGATCAAGGAGTTAGACATGAACTGCACAAAGTGTGGACAGACTTTGCAAGACAATCAAAGTATTTGCGACCAATGCGGAAAGCCAACCGATGTAGAAAATGAAAACCATCAGCCGCAGACCACTGCCGATATAAACATATCCGAAGAGGAATTGTCTTTGTTTGTTGGCAAGAATGCCGATATATACTTGCAAAAATGGAGCCTCAACAGCCATTGGAACTGGTCTGCCTTTCTGTTTGATGCTTACTGGCTGATGTACCGAAAAATGTACCTTTATTGCGTCTTATATCTCCTGATCTGGTTTGGTTGGAGCAACGTCATTGTTGCTTCGGTGTTCAGTAAATGGAACCCGGTCGAGAGTCCCGGCCTGATTCCAGTGGTGCTGGCAATCTGTTGCATTCCTAAACCGGTGCTGGGCATTTTTGCAAACAAGTTGTACCTGCATCAAGCAAAAAGGAAAATAACCGCCATTGTCCAAGGCCCCAATAAGCATGAGTCACGGGAAGCAGAGATCAAATCATCTGGCGGAACGAATATGGTATTGCCTCTCACCGTGCTGACGCTGCCTTATTTGCTGGCTTTACTTGCAGGGCTGTTCTTCTTTTCCAGAACCTTTTTAATGTACAATGATGCACTTGAAAAGGCGACTGTAACGACCAACCAGACGGCGACAAATGAAAACGAAGCATCGACAGTTCCGACAATCGCTTCAGAAGTGATTGAGAACTCAGATCGGATTAACATTTTGTTGTTAGGCGGCGATTCCCGGAATAACGATATTCAGTCATCGGACAGCATCATGATCGTTTCGATCAACCCTGCAACGAAAAAAATGAAATTGCTTTCCATTCTCCGTGACACTTATGTAAAAATTCCGGGTTATGGGGAAGAACGTATCAGCAAGGCAATTACAATGGGCGGTTCCAGTCTCGCCATGCGAACCGTCGAAGAATGGACGGGTATCCCGATCCAATATTATGTGTACATGAATCTGCCGGGCTTTATCAATTTGATTGACGTAATCGGCGGCGTTGACATCGAAGTAGAGAAAGATATGAACTATGTCGATTCCAACGACGATCCGACGTCGATATATCAAATCCATTTGAAAAAAGGCTATCAGCATCTGGATGGAATAAAGGCATTGCAGTACGTTCGATTCCGCCATGATGCCTATGGCGACTTCGCCCGCACGGAACGGCAACGAAATCTTTTGAAGGCCGTCGCCGTACAGTTGATATCAAAAACGACGATTACGGAGATTCCGAAACTGATAGAAGCTATCGGACCCTACGTCGAAACGAACCTCAATGTTGATGATATGATAAAGCTGAGCAAACTTGGCTTTGAAATCGACACAGACAGCATCGACAGCATCCAATTGCCGCCGATGGAGCTCATTCAGATAAAATCAGTGAACGGGAAGGACGTGCTGTATGTTGAACCTGAACAGATAAAGTCATACGTAAAAAGTATACTGAGCGATGATTCCAGGACTCAGAGCGATTAAAAACAGTAGAGCAATATTGTTGCAATGCGTTGGGTATCGGCACCAAAACTATCTATGTCAACAGAATCGGTATGCGGCGGAGGGGGCGAATCTCTCCGCTTTATTAATGATGGCCGAAAGGCAGGATTTTTCGGTTTATGGATTGCATATTACCTTCTTTGCTTCGTGCTTTATTGTTTAAGGGCCGTTTGCTATTGTGGGTTTCATAAGGAATGTGTGGTATGCCAGAACAAAATTACTTCGATCTTGCTATTAGTGGTCTAACTCTACGTCCCGATTCAAATCGAATTCGGATTTTTTATGTAGATGTTCGTTACAATTTGTCACTATTGACGATATATAGAATATTGATTACCCTACTGTAAGCATTCACCGATTGAAATGTCGGCGTAGGATTAATATCCATAAGGATTTCAGCTTGTGCCAAGTGGTAATGAGCCAAAAAATTGCGATTTTGGCGTTTCTACTCCCAATAGGGGTAACAAAACTTAATTGAGTTCAACATATTGATCAAGATCAGGAAGAAAGGCCCAATTCCTTGTGATAGAATTAAGAAGAATCTGTCGTTTAGGAGATGGCAAGAACGTATTATTCAGAATCGTTGCCAATCCCACTTATCAACGAACTGACTGTCCATGTTGATCACTTGGTGGAGAAAAGAACGCAATGCACGAGCTTCACGAGTTAATGAAGGTGATGGTTTGAGTAGTAGGACTTTTTACAAAACACCGCTCGGAGCGGGAAGCCATACGATTCCTATTGTCCAGACCGCAAAGACTGAAACAAGCAAAGACCTGATACCCAATACTGATAAAGATGCCTTTTTCTTTCGATCATTGGAGAAGCAGGGAATCTATCTGAATGAACCGCAAATACATGCTGTACGTCATTTCAAAGGGCCATTGCTTGCACTTGCAGGAGCGGGTTCGGGCAAGACTTCAGTTCTGGTATGCCGGACAGGCTATCTGATCGCAGTTCGTAACATCAATCCGAAAAACATATTGCTGGTCATGTTTTCCAAAAAAGCGGCAGAGGAAATGCGTGACCGAATCGCACATTTACCTGGGATGGATGAAAATATTGCGGCAACCATTCAAGCCCGCACGTTTCACTCTTTTTTGCTTAAAATCATTCGAAAACATGGTGTAACACAAGTCATCTTGAGCGAAACCCGTTACCAGCATATCCTGCTGAAGCGTATGAAAAGGACTTGGAGGACGCTTATCAACCAGAATCGTTACTGTCCCTTATCTTGTTGTTGTTTAGCTTTTTCATAGAGTTTGTTGAGATTTGGCAATTTGCGACTGGTCGAAAGAAGGAGATCTTTGTCAATTGTTGAACTTAATAATAATTAGTTAGCTTTTTACATACATATGATTTAGTCCTAATGGCTGAGGTGTTATTATGGCTGCAATTGATGTCCGCATAGATAAATGGAAGAAGCGTCTTCTTGATTTGGGCAAGAAAAACAGACTCATCAACTATCGAGAAACCAAACGTTCCAACATCAAGATAGTAGCCCCTGATCTCGCTGAATTGTTTAGACTGCTCGTCGTTAATGAAACAGCTTTAGAATTCCCATTCCCATTTGAAGATTTTGATGACGATGAAGACGAAGTTAGTGAACCATATACTTCAACTGGCGATTTACAAACCAATCAAACCATCAAAGAGCAACAGAAAACATTAAGAAATCTTAGAAACAAAGCAAAGACAGCACTTGAAGAGCAAGGTGTCAACATCCTATATCTTTCATTTGGTTTCTTGAGGTGGAAGGAGAACCAAGACTCTGATCAGATCATCACCTCCCCCATCGTACTTGTTCCGGTATCACTTACACTAGAGTCCATTACCTCGCCCTTCGTCCTACGTCTACATGAAGACGAGGTCGTGGTTAACCCAACATTAAAATATAAAATGGAACATGAATTCGGAATTACATTACCTGAATTCGATGCACACGAAGATAGCATTACCGAGTATCTCAACAACCTCAATAAATCTGTTAATAAAAACAAATGGGAAGTTGCTTTTGAGACTGGATTAAGCCTGCTCTCTTTTTTGAAAATAAATATGTACGAAGACCTGGATAAGAACCAGGATAAGATAAAGGCACACCCGGTACTTCTCGGATTGGCTGGAGACAGAAGCCAAATCAAAACACTGCCTGCAGAATTCAATCAGTATGATCACGACAGGAAGACTCGGGCTATTGATACATTTCAAGTCGTTGATGCAGATTCTAGCCAGCAAGACGCCATTCTTTACTCCAAGAAAGGTGTCAGTTTTGTGCTGCAAGGGCCCCCAGGTACTGGAAAAAGCCAGACCATTACAAACATAATCGCTGAGAGTCTTGCTGAGGGAAAACGAGTGCTATTCGTTTCGGAGAAGATGGCAGCACTTGAGGTTGTACACAAACGATTGACGCAAGCAGGCTTATCTGATTTTTGTCTCACCCTACATAGCCATAGAGCTAATAAGAAGGAAGTCCTAAACGATCTTGGAAATACATTGGCTCTTAGTAGATTTAAAGTTCATGATGAGGCAGTCTCCCAACTAGAATTACTTGAAAAGCAAAGGGAAAAATTGAACCGTTATATTACTGAACTTCACACTCCCATCCAGCCTCTCAATCTAACACTATACAGTGTTAATGGGAAATTAGCTAAGTTATACGAAACTCCAGATGTCATTTTCTCCATTGACAATGTGGGCGAAACAACACCGGAGAAGTTGAATAGATATATTTACCTTTTGAATGAACTCTCCAAAACCATCGGAAAAATGACGGAGGACTACGCACTCAACCCATGGAGAAACTGCATAGTCCCCAATGTTTCGCACGAACTTCGGCATGACATTGAAACAAACTTAAGGAAGTTGGCCCCCGCTTTCCACGTACTTGTAGAGAATTTTAATAAAGTTAATAATAACTTCGAACTGAACAGGGATTTGACCCTGGCTGCAACAGAGGATATCCTTGAGATTTTCGATATCTCGGAGAAATCACCAGGAATTCCGATTCATTGGATAACTACTGAAGATATTACTCCGCTTATTCAGCAAGCGGAGAAATATCTTGCAATGAAAAAGGAATATGAAGATTACCAGTCCGAGTTAGGCAAAATTTATGATAACGATTACTTCAATCTGCAAGCTGAAAATACAAAATCACTACTCTTATCAAGGGTTACAACAGTTAAGCCTATATTAAATGAGGATAGTTTTCCAAGTGACAATGATATTTTGAGGTTCGCAAAATCGATCATTAATGAACTGACTTCCATTTGCGGAAAAATAGAAGCTGCTTCAGCCGCGGCAGAAAGTATTTTTGAAACATTAAAAATTCCTTATAAAAGATCGATCATGGGTTTAGAAGCACTTCATACATTATTGAGCTTCATTCTTCTAAATCCAAGACCTACTGAGGCATGGTTTGACCCTGGTAAATATAATGCTATTAAGAAGTTGTCAGAAGAAGCAAAGAATAAGTACGATCAGATCAACAATCTCACAACATCCATAAGCAGCCGCTTCGATAAAGAGATCTTTGACATTGATTATTCATCTATGCTGAAACGATTCAAGATTGAATACACTACTTGGTTCAAGGTTTTTAAAAGGAGCTACAGAACAGATAAAAAACAAATTCGTGTTTTGATGAAAGATAATTCTCAGAAGTTCGATGATCAAACCATTATCTCTGTCTTAAACGAATTAAAAGAAATCGCTGATATTCATTCTTGGCTAAATGAAAATGAAAAGATACTTACTCAATTATTGGGAAGCCATTATCTTGGGAAAATGACTGATTGGGGGCTCTTGGATCAATCGTTCAAACAATTCTCAAGCATTCTCAACTGTTTCTCAGGTGAGCCTATTCCTGTTAGCGTTAAAAACTTTCTCGTTGATGGAGAAGCGAATTATCAGGACATTAAAACACGACATGAGAAGCTTGGTATCATAAAAGACCCTGATCTGGTTCTTACTCTTCAAAGGATACTGCCATCTACATCCGATTATAAGAATTTGGATGTATCAGTACTTCTTGAAATGGTTACCGGTGTAATGAATTCACTTCAAGTACTGGATGGATTGTTTACAGAAGTGACTAAGCATAGTCATAAAGAACTTTCATATGACGAAGTTATAGATGATCTCTCCAAGTTGGAAATTATTCAGATTATTGATCGCACAATCAATAAGGAGAGCGATAACCTAAAAGAAAACTTCCAGAGTTTCTTCAACGGTAGTATCCAAACTGATTGGGGCTCCATCTTAGGATCATTATCTTGGGCCGGAGATTTTAAGAAGTTACATGAGAAGTATTTATTGCCACAGAACTTTATTGCTCGCATTTGTTCAGATTCCTCATATGTTGCAGAGGTCTCTTCTTACAAGAAGATTCTTAAGGATAGCTTGAATCATATACAGAAAGAATGGCGATGGTTTGCAAACCTCTTTGACAATGTAGAGGAGTTACAACGAACAGACTTAACCTCCATCTTATTAAAGATCAGCAAATGTCTGAACAACATATCATCTCTGGAAGAATGGATTGATTTCCGTAGCATCAGGGATGAGTGTAAGAAAGAAGGATTGTCGGAGTATGTCCAGAAAGTAGAAGTACTCAAGATCGACAAAGATCTGATAGTCGGTACATTCCTTAAGCGTTTCTATCGACTGTGGGTAGACTCTGTAATCTCAAAGTTTCCTGCAGTTAATTCTTTCCGTAGCCGTAGCCACGATGAGATCATACGGGAATTTAATCGCCTCGATATAACTCAACTTTCCTTGGCAAGAACAAGGATAAAAGAACGTCTTGTCTCAAGGTTGCCAGATCTGAACATGGCGACAATGGCTATGGATGAAATTGGAATATTAAAGCGTGAACTAGGCAAACAACGCAAAATACTTCCATTACGGAAACTATTCAAGGCGATACCCAATTTATTACTTACTCTAAAACCATGTTTGATGATGTCTCCCCTTTCCGTAAGCTTATTTCTCGATGCAGAGAACTATAACTTTGATGTGGTAATCTTCGACGAGGCATCACAGGTTTGTACTGAAGATGCAATAGGAGCAATTATGAGGGGGAAGCAAGTCATTATTGCCGGAGACAATAAACAGCTGCCACCAACCAACTTCTTTGCCGCGAATACTTCAGATGGAGACTTTGATGGCGATGGAGCAGACGATGAAGAATTTGACGATACCGACGCATTTGAGTCTATTCTTGATGAATCCCTTACTGTTCTGTCGGAGCGAACACTAAGATGGCATTATAGGAGTCGCCATGAACACCTGATTGCTTTCTCAAACGCCAAAATTTACAATCATAATTTAATCACATTTCCTTCTCACATTGATAAAGTTCCTGACCACGGAGTCGAGTATATTTATGTTGAGAATGGAGTTTATGATCGTGGCGGTAAGAAATGTAACGTAAAAGAGGCAACACGTGTGGCTGAATTGGTTTATGAGCATTTCCGCAACTACCCTGAAAGATCCCTAGGAGTTGTCACTTTTAGTGAAGCCCAACAACAGGCCGTTGAAACAGCAATCCGTCAATTGCGTCTTCAAAATCAGGAATTTGAAAAATTCTTCAATGAAGATAAAGAAGAAGCGTTTTTCATAAAAAACCTTGAGAACGTGCAGGGGGATGAACGCGATACCATTATCTTCAGCATTGGTTATGCAAAAGATTCAAATGGCATTATGTATATGAACTTCGGGCCTTTAAGCAGATCCGGCGGCTATCGTCGGTTGAATGTTGCAATAACTCGAGCTAAATATAATGTTAAACTTGTTGGATCGATCCGGCCAACAGACATTAAATTGGAGAGCACAAATGCTGAAGGTGTAAAGATGTTACGATCTTATATAGAATTTGCAATGAATGGGCCCGATGCAATTCTTAATGAGCTGACATATTCCGATTCGGTTAACGTTGACTCTCCATTTGAAGAGTCTGTGTATGACTTCTTAGTAAAGAATGGATTTATGGTTGCTACTCAAGTTGGTTGCTCCGGATATCGAATCGATCTTGCCGTTAAACATCCTACGTTAAGTGGCAGGTTCGTCCTTGGAATAGAATGTGATGGAGCTACATACCACTCTGCTAGAACGGCTAGAGAACGTGACAGGTTGCGTCAGACCATCTTGGAGGACATTGGTTGGAAAATCTATCGTATATGGTCAACTGACTGGATTAAAGATCCTATTACAGAAGGTCGTAAATTACTGGATGCTGTCAACAAGGCCATAAGCGAGTACAAGGAAAGCAATGTTAATTCTGGATCAATGCATAAGTTTCAAAGCGAGCTCTTACAGCAAACGATTGGTATCGAGATTATAGAGAACCCCACGGATCTTGGCGAACATACTTACGATAACCCTTATTCCTTTGACTACTATGAAGAAGCTAATGTCTATGAGGTTAAACGTTATTCCGATGATACGACTTATCTTAAGAACGTGATTAAGTATGTTGTCGAAAAGGAATACCCAATCCATTTTGAATTGCTGTGCAAAAGAGTTGCCGGGCTGTTTGGCAATCAAAAGGTAACAGTAAAAGTGAGAGATTCAGTTAACTATGTAATCAGTAAATACCTTACCGATAAGTTGATGAGAAAGGGTGATTTCCTTTGGATTAAGGGAGCTGAAAACATAAAAGCCAGGGTTCCGCTTTCAAATGACGTTGGAGTAAGATCAATCAATCATATTTCCAAAGAAGAGATCGCTGAGGCGATGCTACAAATAGTTAGTAAAAGTTTTGGAATCACTACAAACGACCTTTATTCAGTTACAGCTCGGGTATTCGGATTCAGCAGAACCGGCGGCAATATTAGCAATGCAATGCAACAAGCTTGCGATTATCTCGTTGAATCAGGGGTTGTTAAGAATTCAGGCGGCAAAATTATGTTAGTGTAGAGAAGGAGAGGTTTATATTGCCTCTCCTTTGTTTTTAGTTTACCCATCGATAGATACGGGGATCCTTATCATCAATTAGTTCAACAACCGTTTTTACAAAAATCGCCTGAACTGAGAGGGATATAGGTTAGTATAGTCGAACAATCTTCCGCCCGTCAAAACAATGAATGCCGAACCTTTAAGAATAATAACCAGTTGACCAAGCCGCGTTCTACCGGAACGGTTGAAGGATCGAGCCCGTCTATTGGATGACATTAAAAACTGGTATACAGTGCGGTACCGCCCCGTACAGCATCAGAAATATTTCTTATTCAGAATCAGAGAAGCCAGAAACCCAGTAACCACGCGGGTCACCCATCCCCTTCAAATCCGAACAAGCAGAAAAGCGACCGCTTGAGGTCGCTTTTCTGATGGTATTGGTGGAGGCGAGGGGAGTCGAACCCCTGTCCGAAGGCAACGCCACATAGGCTTCTACGGGTGTAGTGACAGTATTGATGTCACCCTAGAGACTCCCCGTCACCGGATTCTCTTCGGGTCAGCCTGATTGTCTTCTTCAGCTAGCCGCAGGCGGAGACTAGACAGCGTATCCCACTAAAGGTTGAGCCCCTATCCTGCCACATGGGCGATGGAAGGTAGGAGCCTGGAGGCCGTTATTAGGCGGCCAGAGCCAGAGTTGGTTGTTTAGCTTTGCCGTTTAAATTTGGCGTTAGCGTTGATAAAGCGGACGCTCCCCACTACCCGCTACCCATGCTCGATCTACCCCCGTCGAATCCAAAAACGCCCCCTTAATCAAAAGGGTGTTCGAGGATCAAGGTGCAGCCTGCAAGGGCCTGCTACTTGCTCGCATCACGAACAAGTGATATTCGTTCTTACATCCATTATTATACCACGATTACATCCCATCATGTTTATGGACTTGATGGAAACGCTGGGAACTACCGTCGCGAGCCTGTTATCTCGCGATCTTCTGCTTCTCGCGCAACGCCCGTTGAATATCGCGTTGAGCATCCCGCTTCGCGGCGGAATCACGCTTGTCGTATTGCTTCTTCCCTTTGCCCAGACCCAGCAGCAGCTTCGCATATCCGTTGCGGATATAGATCTTGAGCGGTACGATCGTATACCCTTCCTGCTTGGATAAACCCAACAGCTTATTGATCTGTGCCTTGTGCATCAGCAGCTTGCGTGTCCGCGTCGGATCGGTTGGATTAAACCGATTGCCTTGCTCGAACGGGCTGATATGCATGTTGTGAATATGAATTTCGCCGTTCCGGATCGTCGCGAACGCATCGCTGATGTTCACCCGAGCATTCCGAATCGACTTGATCTCGGTGCCGGTGAGCACCATGCCCGCTTCGTAGGTATCTTCGATGAAATAGTCATGGGAAGCTTTTTTATTTTGCGCCAGCACTTTACCGTCACTTTTCTTACCCATGCTCCATCCTCCTCAAAGTAGGTGAGTTCCTCTTCCGACTTTCAGCTCAACAAAATGCGCAACAGAAGCCAAATCGGAGGCCCCACCGGGCAGTTTATCAGACATTTATTGTACCAACTCCAGCGGCCAAAAGCAAGAATTGACCCGCATCAATTACGTTAAGCGCAGCCTTCTTTATGGAACACATAAAATCTGCGATGCCCAGGACTTTCAGATCTGATGATTCCGCGAAATGACGAATCCTGATAAGGTTTGCCAGCTTATGCGACTTAAGTTACAATTCAGAATGAAGGGGAAATTACCCCAACGGATTGTCTGCTTTGGAGGGGAGCAATAATTTAAGTATGAAATGGAAAAAACGAATGGGGTATGCAGGCATATTGATCCTGCTTCTAGTCGGAGCGGGGCTGTTTACCTATTGGAAGCTGAGTCCGGCGACTCACTTCAACAATACAGAAATTCCTGTTTTGGCTGCACCTCAACCAGAAGAATCCTCTTCACCTACCACCTCGTCATCCCAATCATCTGAGTCGAATTCATCCGATACGAATGACAAGAGTAAAGATCAAGTAAGTTTCAATGTGCTTATTTTGGGGACGGACGCTCGGGATCAGGAAGCATCCCGGACAGATGTGATTATTCTAGCCCATGTGAACCCTGGAAAGAAGATCGTCAACTTAATCTCCATTCCTCGCGATTCCAGAGTCAACCTTCCGGGAATCGGTTACACCAAGATCAACCACGCGCACGTCCTGGCCGAACTAAAGGGAGATGGCCACGACGGAACCATGGCTGCCATGCAAGCCGTAAGCAATCTCTGTTCCTGTAGCATTAACTATTACTTGAAAACGAATTTTGAAGGCTTCGAGCATTTCATCGATACGTTGGGTGGCCTGGACATCCACCTGGATGAGCCCGTCAAATTCACCTACGCGCACAAGACCATTCCTGCAGGAGACAATCATCTCTACGGCGCCGATGTTCTGGATTTGGTTCGGGAACGCAAATCGCTCCCAGGGGGAGATTCGGGACGGCAGGCTCATCAAGCCATGGTCCTCAAGGAAATTGCATTAACCATGGCCAAACCGCAAAATTTAAAGAAACTTCCCTCTCTGATCAATCAAGTAAAACAAGACATTCTGGATACGAACCTCACCGACAGCGATATGATCAGCCTGGCCTGGTTGGCGAAAGACATCGACGGCGATCAATTCACTTACACCCAACTTCCCGGCAGAAGCGACAAGCTGTACGACCCTGTAGTCAAGAGCGAATTATATTATTGGATTCCCGATCTTGAAGAATGGGAAGCATTAGCGAAGTCTTTGTTAGGAGAGAATGAACCATGAAGAGGCGAAATAGGAGAACCTTAACGGGGGTATGCGCTTCAATCTTGCTCATCATCTGTTTGCTTCCCCATGCTGCGGCGGCCGATGAGCAAAACCCTCAACCTTATTTAATCAGTGTGAAGGACACCGGAGCCGTTGGAAATGGAACGACAAACGATACCGCCGCTTTCCATAAGGCCCTCGAACTTGCGGCCGACCAGCCGAACGGGGCAGTGGTCACCATCCCGCCGGGTACATATTTAATGGATTTGAACGATCCTTTTCTCGTCACCAGCAACATCAAGGTGATTGGCGTCGGAAACCCGGTTCTGAAGTTTACCCGATTCCCGGGTGGAGAAGAGTTCGGCTATGAAGCCTTCTGGTTATCTGGGAACCAGATTACCCTGGAAGGAATTACGATCGATGCGAATAACCTCTTAATTCGTGGGGTTGGAGTTCACACCGGATCCAAAGACATTCAGATCAAAAATTGTACCATCATGCAAATCACTCAGCCTTCGAACCCGGATCATCCGAATTATCACGCGTTGCTGTCGGGCATCCTTATTTACGGGAACACAAACCGAGTGACCATCGAGAACTCTAACATTTCACATATTTCCGCCATTCATCCGAACCCGATCGCCCGCGGGATTCTCGTCTGGGCTGAGCCTGGTCAACTCTATGCTCGAAACGTGAACATTACGGGGAACACCTTTTCGTATATTACTCCGCGTGAAGATGCGGACGCCATTTATTTCGACAAAGCGAAGGACGGCACACCCCAAACCAATTCGCTCATCCAGAACAACCAAATTCATCATGTCGGGAAACGCGGGATTAAAATCGCAGCGCCAGGCGTGACGATCAAGAACAACCATATTACGAACTCATACAACGGGGATAATCACTATCGCTTCTATCCAATCGTGGATCCGATCCCGCAGGACATGTTTTCCGGCATTTCGGTTTATGCCAGCCATGTCACCGTCACGGGCAACGTGATTGATGGGATCGGAAGTTATTACGCGGCCATCGAAGCCGATTTGGACGTACTTACGGATATTATCATCGAAAAAAATACCATTTCAAACGGAGCAACCGCAGATTACTCCGATTCAAATGGCATTCGACTGGGGAATATCATTAATTTTAAGGTAGCTGACAATCGCATTATCAATATGAAATCGGGTATTTTCTCGCCGATCGACAGCAAGCAAAGCGGGATCATCTCGAATAATACGATTTCGAATGTTCGATACGGAATCCTGTTTCTCGATCCGAAGCAGGCTTACCAAGTATCCAAAGTGAAGGTGGAGAACAACAAGATCGCCGCGAACCAGAACCGGATCCTGTCGCTTCCTAACCTGGATTAAGGTGTCTCCCTCCCGGGAGCCACCTCCATCTGCACTTGTCGCAGGTAATCCTCGATGTTGTCAAAGTCTTTGGCCTCTGCCTGCAATCCCTTGGACTGCTCCCGCTGCAGCACGACCAGTACGGTCTGGAACAGGATTTTCAAATCCAGCAGCGGCGAGTAGTTTTTAATATACATAATGTCATAGCGCAGTTTATCCGACGGCAGCGTCGTATAATTGGCCATCACCTGAGCCATCCCGGTAAGTCCGGGCTTCACCATGAGACGGTACGAATAGTGAGGCAACTCCTTCTCAAATTGCTCGACAAAATAAGGGCGCTCTGGCCGCGGCCCCACCAGACTCATATCCCCGCGAATCACGTTAAACAGTTGAGGCAGCTCATCGATCCGGGTCGCCCGGATGAAATGCCCCAGCTTGGTAATTCTAGCATCCCCGGAGCTTGCCAGTACAGGCCCGGTATGCTTCTCCGCATTATCCACCATACTTCGGAATTTCATGACCCTAAAGGTTGTTCCATGAATCCCCACACGTTCTTGGTAGAACAGCGCTTTTCCCTTCGAAGTAGCCGGGATGAGCACAAACATCAGCAGCATCACCGGAGAGGCGAGCAGCAGCAGAATAGACGAGACCACAAGGTCAATGCCGCGCTTGACCATCCGTTCCCAGATCGTCAAAGCAGGAGGCATCATGGAATACAACAGCAAATCGTCGATCTGCTGGAGCTCCGCCTTCATTAAATACAGCTCGTAAAAATCCGGAATCAGCAATACTTCAATATCACGATGTCCCGCCTGACGAATTAATTCCGTTCGGACAGGCGCCGAGATGTCCGGCCCCAAAATCAGGGTGTCTACTTCCTCCCAACATACCTCTCCGAGTGTTGAGGTCTCCTGATCCACAACCAGCAGGTGCCGAAGCTCAAACCAGACCTTGCCTTCGTTTTTCAACTTCTTAATGATGGCGATGGATGAGCTATGATTGCTAATAACCAGAAGCGCTCTTTTCTTCCCGATCCCTTTGGTTTGGATAAAGAATAACGTCAAACGCAGCGCGAACGTCAAGGCCAATTGGATCAAGCAAGCAATGACGACCACACTTCTCGGAAGACTGAAGGATTCCAGCCAATAATGCAGCAGAATCAGTTCAACCACAAAGACCAGGTCCGCCAGAAGCAAATTGTACAGCCATTTGGCCGGCTTCTGACGTCCCGCGAAATTGTACAAATTAAAGAAGTAATAAGTGAGTGCTGTAAACATCCCGAGCCATGGGGCATAAGCGTAGAATGAGTTCCATTGTTCTTGCGGAACATTGCCCTGAAAATTAATCGTATAGGCCAGCAAATAGCTGATGTAAATAAACAGACAATCCAAGAGCAAAACAACGACTCTCGAGCCGCTCAAACGAATGATTTTAATCATGCTTTTTCCTCCGCATCTGCGGTAATCCTTGTAGTGCATAGAGGCTCAGCCATTGGTCGATCACCACATCCATCGTGTAGTGCTGCTGCACGTATTCCCTTCCTTGCTCGCCCATCCTTTGCCGGTCTTCAGGCGACTTCTCCATCAGGGCCAGCATCTGTTCTCCCAATGCCCAGCTGTCTTCCGCAGGAACCAACAAGCCCGTTACCCCATCTTGCACCACCTCGCGGTTGCCGCCAACATCCGTTGCCACGATTGGCAGTCCGCTGGCCGCGGCCTCCAACAGGACAATCGGCATCCCTTCCCATCGAGAGGACATGACATAGGCATCCGCCGCCTGCATGAGCTCGGGAATATCCTTGCGAAGCCCCAGAAAACGGATGTGCTCCTGCAACCCCAACGTCTTGCACAGCTCCTCGATCTCTTCACGCTCCGGCCCTATTCCAGCAATCAGCAGAAGGCTGTCCGGATGCAGCTCCGCAACTCTTCGGAAGGCGGTGACTAGATTCCGGTAGTCCTTGGCAGGCACGAATCGGCCCGCCGCCAGCCACGTAAACTGTTGCTCTGCCAAGCCTAACGTTGCGCGAGTCTTATTCCGCGTATCCTGCTTATGATAACGGCTAACATCAATCCCGTTCGGAATAAACTGAATCTTGTGCCGCGGCACGATTTTCTCTTGAATATAATGATTCACCGCGTCCTGACTTACATTCGTGGTTAATTCGCACAAAGGGTCGGTCAACCGGTATAGGAGTTCTCGGATTTTCCCTTCCTCATTCCGGGTATGGGCCGTACAAATTAACAAAGGCATTCGAATGAACAGCCGAGCCACTCTGGCCAAAATATTGGCATGGACCAAATGACTGTGCACTACATCCGGCTTAAAGCGGCTAATGATCCTTCTTAGGCGGAGGATCCCTCTAGGATCTGGAATCCCCCTGCTCATGTTCAACGTATGCACTTCCACGCCAAGCTCAGTTAATTCGTCGACATGCGCCTTTGGTGAAGTCATGCTGACCACGGCAATCTCGCAGCCTTTGGGCTTCAATCCCTTACAGAGCTGAACGAGCTGGTTCTCCGCTCCGGCATAACTAAGCCCTGTAATGAGGAACAAGATTCTTGGCATCCTCTTCTCCCCCTTTCTGCTCTTTCTCGGGTACCAACATAAGGGCCACAAATGCCATCAGGAGATACTCGAAGTTATAGCCAAAATCGCCGCTCATCAGCGCGCTGCCCAGCGTCTGAAGCAACAACACCATCACCACTGGGAATTGGCGACCAGCCCAAAGCGAATACAGGTAAGCCAAGGTCCAAAGGGTCATCCCCACAACGCCAAGTTCACTTACGATTTCCAGCAAGACGTTATGCGGGAAGTCATGGGCGAGAGGCGGCGTCACACTGCCAATCCCTGCGCCTATAAACGGGTGCTCGTTCCACGTCGCGATCGCCTTCTCCTGCAAGACGAGCCGACCGATCATATTGTCGTCCCCCATCAGTGCTTGACGATCAAATAGAACAGAAAAACGACTGCCCTCCACCCAATCCTTCAACTCACCGATATAAGGTAAGCCGGCAAAGATACCCAGAACAATCACCGCTAAGAAGGCGAGGACAATCCCCTTCAAATTGCGGAGTTTGCCTTGCTTATATTTGTTGAACAAGACGACAACCGCCATAATCAGGTTGGCCACTGCAAATGCTGCAATCGGCCCCCTTGATTCTGTAGCTATGGCAGAGGCACCAGCAATGGCGATCACCGGAATTCGAATCCATAGCGGAATATTCCGCCCCCATAAGCAGACCGTTACCGTAAACAACGACATCCGCGCGTTATAAATGGGGTTGCCGCCAGGCAGCACCAGCCTTCCGGGATATTCCTGGGAGTACTCCCCCAGCGTAAGATGGGCCACCGCAAAGGCGAAGCCAAATAATGCAAGAACAGTCCATGAGAACTTGTTGTATTTTTTGTACAGGATGTAAGTATACATTCCAGGAACCACCGCATGAATGAACAAAATCAGCAGCTTGTTGAGTCCTGCCGTTTCGTACGGCGCCCAGATCAAGCTCCCCAAGGCGTACAAGAAGACAAGCCCCCACAACCATACCCCTTGATCTCTGAGGAATTCCCAGGATTTGCTGCCCTTGCTAAACAACGCAATACAGACGGGGATGAACGGAACGGCCAGCAGCAGCACCAGCGCATTCCCTGGCATCACCTGCTTATAGAGATAACCGAACAAATCGAAATAAACGCAAAATCCTACGACATAAGCGGCATCCACCCGCAGGTTCTCCCGAGTAATGCACAAGCAGATGAAGAGACCGATACAGGCAACCAACACCAGAATCAGAATCAAGGTAATGTTCAAGGCTGGCTGACCTTCTTCCGGATGCGATCCATATATTCTAATCTCACAATCTCTTTCACCCGGTTATCCAAATGCTGGATCTGTTCTCGGAGGACCCGCTTCCCGCGCCAACTCTGCACAAAAGCATCAATTTCCGCTAGATGGTGCTCCAAATTTCCGGACGCATTGGGTAACTGCAGCAGAAACGGGACAGATTCTGGAAAGTCGGTGTCTTGATACCCGATAATTACCGGAAGGCCATAAGCTAAATACTCCCGCACCTTAAGGGGCGAGGCCTCGTTCATACCTTTCCGGTAGAGTGCCATCGTTCCGATGGCGACATCCGCTTGGTACATGAGAGGTTCATAGTCTCTGCGATCCAGTCTGCCGTGAAAAAGCATATTTTCAGGCGCAGGCTCCTTGAAATCCTCCGGCGCAAAGCCGACGATATCAAATGTCCAAGACGGACGCATGCGGGCGAGAGCGGCAATATGGTCAACCCCTTGCCAAGATTGACCGGAAGAACCAATGAAGATGACCCGGATCTCATCCCGCTGCACAACAGGTGCGGTTGAAACCCGATCTAAGGCGTACCCATTGCCAATGATGACTTTATCCTTCACGTATTTCTTATAGTGCCGTTCCTCCGCCATTTCGCCGCTGACAAACACAAACCCTTGAGCTGCACGCAGCACCCGCGAGCGAGTGGCCAAGTGATACCCGTATCTTGCCTTGCTCCCCAGCTGTTTCATCTCGGCAAGATCGTTCGTGTTCATTTCCAAAATGGAGGGAAACTGTTTTAACAGCTTTGGCAACCCCGGATAATACAGGTCATACCGGTGATAAATCACATCGGGGTTCCAGTCCCGAATCCGGTCTAATAATTGTCGGAACGCGGACAGGCGGCCCGTACCCTTGTCATAAACCTGTGCAGCCAGCGTAACGTTGTGCAAAGCTTCTTCCCATGCACGAATCTGCCGATGGGTAAATAAAAAGAAAGCCACCTCATGCCCCGAACGGGCCCACTCAGCCATCTGTCCGATCACTTTCTTGGCAACGCCGCTTTCCGGCCCTTCATTCCAATGAATCAGGTAGGCAATTTTCATGTCAGTTCCTCCAAGCACCTTGCGAAGAGTTCACGGTCCGATCGATGTAATAAGAAGCTATTATGCCAGAGCAGTGTAAATTCCCCGTTATATTTCATACACTCCCGATAATAGCGACGGATCTCTTCAAAGGCAGGCTCTCCTTTCCAGCCGCCGTCATGCAAGATCACCTTCTCCATAATGACAAGCGGGCGTTCCCGGAGTTGCAGCATCCGGCGCTCGGCAAGCTGGAAAACCGGATATTCATAGCAAACGCCGCATCGGAATCCGGGATAATTCGAATAGCCCAGCGTACTATCGTAATTCAGTCCAGCATCTTCCCAATGCTGCCAAGTATCCGGCGCACGCCATCGCAGAAAGTGCTGGCGCCCTCCCCATATCGGCTGCTTGATCCCGAGTTCATCCACCTTCCGTTTCAGCAGACCCCATTGATGCTTAATCCGGGATGGGGACAAATACGTTTGATAACTAGGATGCAAGCCGATTTCATGACCCCGTTGATGAATCTCCAGCATCAATTGCTCGATCTCGGGATCATCCAAAGAATACTGACCGTCATATTGCGGATCGGTATGCTCCGGGATAAAGTAGAAGCTGCTCCGCAATCCCGCACGTTCACTGACTTCCATCAGCCAAGGGAACGTATAGTACGGATCCCGCTTGACTTGAAGCGAGCGCCCCCCCAGCATCAGCGCCTTCCGATAGGCTGCTTCCATATCCCTTCGTTTGACAACCTCCACAGCGCTGCCCTTCAATATACCCCATATGTTCCGGCGAAGCGCGAAGAAGGGATGGTCCACATCATGGCTAATCCGCTTGACAGAAGCACGCCGCTTCCGTTCCAGCCCCGGCCATAAAGATTTACACAGGAACCATAACAGCTCGGTATAAACATTAACGATGGGCACATCCAGAAATCCCGCTTGATAAGCGATGGAGCACTGGGCCGGGAACCGGTCATGCTCATCCCGATCAGGCAGGACGACCTCCTCATAGCGGGTCAGCATAAAGAAGCAGCTGCCGAAGATATCCAATCCGCATTCCACGCTATGCTCGGACCTTTGTAACATGCCGCTTTCCGAAGCTCTGCCATCTCCATAGATAACTGGAATCCGTCCCAAGTCGGCTTCGGTAGCATCCAGGTGTAACAACGGAAGCCTCGGCAGCGAATCGATCGTCAACCACTTCTCATCCGGGGTTGATAAGAACACATCTGGAAGCCGTAACGAGCAGTCGTTGACTGAAGGCATCGAGAGCTCGACATCCATGCGTTCCTCAAGAATGACCGTATAGGAAATGCCTAGAAATTCATTCAAGAGCACATGGAAAATATATTCCCGTTCCGGCTCTCGATTTGCCGGACAGCGTACAATTAACATCATGATCCCCTCAGTTCTACTTCTTCCGGCTCGGGAAGGTTACGATATTTTCGCAGGGCGAACCAAGACATTCCGAGATGAAGCAGATAGCCCAATGTAGCCGCTAAGCTAAACCACAGGATGGCGGTGACAGCACTCTGCCCCGAAAAATAGGCAAGCAGCACTGCGCCCAATACGATAATGATTCGTCCAATTTCTCGGTACAGGTGTAGATCCTGACGTTCCATCACATCAATGGTGGAACCCACCGAATTGGCGACAAACTGACTTAAATACATGACTCCCAGAATCTGCACAATTTGCCCCGAGTTAGCCCATGCCTCCCCGAACAGGAAGGCAAAGGTCGCTGGTGCAATGAACACCATGACAAGTACAATCAGCAGACCAATGATAAAGATGTTACGGACCGTCCGCTTAAACAAGGGATATAGCTTATGGGGGGTATACAGCATATAATTGGACGACTCCGATAAATAAACATTCATCACCGACGAGGTGATCAACGTCATGGGGGACCCCAATATCCGTTGCCCGAGAGCAAACCAGCCCGCCACCTCCGGTCCATAAAAGGCAGCAAAAAGAATCGTCGGCAAGTAAATCCCAAAGCTATTAAGCATGTTGGACGGCAAGGACAACAGCGGAAACCGCTTGTATCGAGAGGCGACTTCCTTCATCTCTGCCCAATTGCTGTGCATCGACTCTTGCTTCACATCTTTCCGCCAAAGCTTCCATTGTGGGATCACGCCGCCCAACCGGCCTATGACGTCCCCTAGAATAAGTCCAAGCGGACCTCTGAAGATGCCGCTGAACAGCAGTTGGGAAGATACGAGAGAGAGACTTTGGGAGAGCTTCGTCTTCGAAATCTCCCGGAAGTATTTCTTGCGGATGGACCATCCGTTCAAAATTTGATAGAAGCCGCTAAAAAACAGGCTGGCTATAAAAAAGATGAAATAACGCTGGACATCCGGTTCATTGGTCCAAACCGACAGCGGATGGGCCAAGAAATAGACTCCCACCCCGCCGATGAGGCTGACTAACGCACAGATGCGAAGGGATAAGCTCAGCAGGCTGCTTGCCGTCTTGTCCTTGCTCGGCAGTGTTATGGCATTTTCGTAAGAGAAGGATGTCATCATCAGCATGATCGAGATGATGGAAGTATACATGGAGTACACGCCATATTCGGAAGGATTATATAAGCGGGTAATGATCGGTAATGTCACCAATATGATGATTTGGCTCAGGATGGTTCCGCTGGCCAGAACGACCACATTCCGAAAAAAGCTGTCGAGCTTAAAGTTCTTGATCTTGTTTATCATCTTCGTTCCTTCATGATTCGAGGACTTTTTGGATTTGCTCAGCGATCCGTCTTTGCGTCTCTTCATCCATGAGCGGCCAAATTGGCAGCGACAGCACCTCCGCAGACGCCGCTTCCGCTTCAGGAAGACGGAGCTCGTTCGGTTGGTAGACCGGAAGCTTGTGAACCGGAACGGGATAGTACACGATCGAACTGATTCCTTCTGCAGCAAGTCCCTGCAAAAGTTCGTCTCTTCTTCCGTTTAATACTCGAATCGTATACTGGTGGTATACATGCTTGGCGTAGGAATGCTCCGTTGGCAACACGAGCCCCTCCATGCCGCCCAGCAGCTCCCGATAGCGCTCTGCGACTTGACTGCGTCCTTGATTCCACTCTTCGATATAAGGAAGCTTGACCCGTAAAATGGCAGCCTGCATCTCATCTAACCGGGAATTGAAGCCAATCATTTCGTTATAGTACTTCTTCTTCGACCCGTGAGCTCGCAGCATGGCAGCTTTGTCGGCCAGACCGTCATCATTCGTGACTAGCAGTCCTCCGTCACCATAAGCTCCGAGATTCTTGGACGGGAAGAAAGAGTAACAGCCAACATCTCCCAATGTACCAGTCTTCTGCCCTTTATATTCCCCGCCAAAGGCTTGGGCAACATCTTCGATCACGACAAGCTGCTTACGTTGAGCCAGCTGAAGCAGCGGGTCCATGTCTACGGCGTGCCCAAATAGGTGCACCGGAATAATGGCCTTGGTCTTCTCTGTCAAAGCAGCTTCCAGCAATTCTACATTCAGGTTGTACGTCACCGGATCAATATCCACAAAAACCGGAACAGCCCCTACCCGACTAATCGCCTCAGCGGTAGCAAAAAACGTAAAAGGCGTAGTAATCACTTCATCGCCTTCGCCAATTCCTGTCGCCAGCAGCGCAATCACCAGCGCATCCGTGCCAGAATTCACCGCCACAGCATGTTTGACACCCAAGTAATCGGCCGCTTCCTTTTCAAATTGCTTGACGTTCTCTCCCATGATGAACGCTCCACGGTCTAGAACCGTCTCCAAAGCGCTCAGAATTTGAGGCTTCAATTGCTTCATCTCATAACTCATGTCGAGAACCGGGATTTTCTTATGGTGTACCGCTTGATTCACTCCGTCTTTGAGCATCGCTACACTTCCTTTGTTTTATGTACTGAGTTCTCACTTCGTTCATACTCACGTCCACATTCCTGGCAGATCGCTTTCAACCCGCTAAATGCAAGCGTAATCCCGCATTCGCATACCCAGCCCATTTGCCGGGCAGGCACTCCCGCAACGATGGCATATGGAGGAACATCCCGGTTCACCACAGCGCCAGCCGCAACAAACGCCCATTCCCCAATTTCCACCCCGCACACGATGGTGGCATTGGCCCCAATCGACGCTCCTCTTCTTACTCGGGTCGGCCGATAATCGCTGCTCGTATTGCGAGGGAATGCCGAGCGGGGAGTCCGCACATTCGTGAAAACCATGCTGGGACCGCAGAAGACATAGTCCTCCAAAATGACACCTTCATACACGGAAACATTATTTTGAATTTTGACACCATTCCCAATCGTGACCCTTGGCGCAACAAAGACGTTCTGTCCCAAGCTGCAGGAATGGCCGATTTCCGATCCTGAAGAGATATGAGAAAAGTGCCATACTTTCGTGTTCTCCCCAATGACAGCGCCCTCGTCAATCACCGCTGTGGGGTGTGCCCAATAATTTGTCATCCATTTCACTCCGTCCCTCATGCTATAACAAGTAATATTGTTCCGGCTTGGCATACCCGTTCATTGCATTGCGCGTATCCAGCAACAGTCGGCTGCTTCGACCGACCAGGTCATAATCGAATGCCGAATGATCTGTGGCAATGACGGTAATATCGGATTGGGCAAGCCTCTCTTGCGTCAGCTCCACGGTTTCGTAAGTTTGCCCGCGATACTTGAATGCCGGGATGTGTGGATCGCTTAGGATAACCTCTGCTCCTCGCGCTTCCAGCAGTTCCACAATTTTAAGAACCGGAGATTCCCGATAATCATCAATATCCTTCTTGTAGGCTACGCCAAGTAAATAGACGACAGATCCATAAAGTGGCTTCTTGTTGGTATTGAGAAGTTCAGCGATTTTCTGTACAACGAATTCCGGCATGGAGTTATTAATTTCACCGGCAAGTTCAATCAGACGAGTGTGGTAGTTATACTCTCTTGCTTTCCAGGTAAGATAGAAGGGGTCAATTGGAATACAGTGTCCGCCCAATCCCGGACCCGGGTAAAAGGCCATAAAACCATAGGGCTTCGTCTTCGCAGCTTCAATCACTTCCCAGACATTAATGCCCATCCGGTTACACAATATAGCCATCTCATTCGCTAACGCGATATTGATATGACGGAAGGTATTTTCGTATATCTTCTCCATCTCGGCCACTGCGGGGCTGGAGACTACATGCACTTCTCCATCCAACACCTGCTTATACAGCGCTTCGGCGATTTGGGAGCAGGACTTCGTGACGCCGCCGACGACTTTAGGGGTATTCTTCGTATTGAAATGCTTGTTGCCCGGGTCAATCCGTTCAGGCGAATAAGCCAGGAAGAAATCCTTCCCGCAGATCCATCCGGTGGATTCGAGGATCGGCTTCACGAGCTCCTCTGTCGTTCCGGGATAGGTCGTACTTTCCAGGACTACGAGCATCCCTGGATGAAGATATTTGGCAATTTCCTTCGCGGAATTCTCCACATAACTCGTATCCGGCTGCTGGTAAATGTCCAACGGGGTTGGCACACAAATCGCAACCGTATCCACCATAGAGATGAAGGAGTAATCCGAAGTCGCCTGCAGTCGCCCGCTGTCTACCATCGTTTTGAGATCTTCATCCACTACATCCCCAATGTAGTTATATCCCCGGTTAACCATGTCCACCTTGTGCGGCTGGACATCAAACCCAATGACCTGGTATCCGGCCTTTGCCTTCTCTACAGCGAGCGGAAGCCCGACATACCCAAGTCCAATGACTCCGATCTTCGCTGTTTTGCTGTGAAGCTTATCCATCAATTCGGTACGATGATCTTGCGATTGCAGCATTGATTCACGCATAGCGCCCTCTCCCTTTCCTACATAACGACTTGTGGACTGCCATTTTCAACCATATCAATGACAAGCTTCAGTGCATTTCTCCCATCCTGCAGCGTGATGGCTGGCGGACGGTGATCCCGGATGGCTTCCACCATATCCTCAATGATGCATTGATGTCCCGGTTTGCCAAAGGGGTCCCGTTCAATCTCGGAAATCAACATCTCCGTCTCTTCCTTGGTCATCGAGGAGCAATTCCATTGCTTAATCCAATTGGCCGTTCTGCCGCCGATTTCCGCATATCCATGCTCTCCAAAAACAGCGATCGACTCCTCCAAATTTTGCTCATACACCGTCGTACATGCCTCGACAACCCCCAGATGTCCGCTCTCAAACCGAAGCACGGCGACCGCAACATCCTCCGATTCAATCTTCCGGAACCGGGTATCCACCAACGATTTCACTTCCTTCACCGGGCCAAAAAGCCAGATCAACAGGTCCAAACTATGGATCGCTTGATTCATCAAGACGCCCCCATCCATGGCCTTCGTCCCTCTCCATGGAGCCTGATCGTAATAGGCTTGACTCCGATTCCAGCGAACCGTTGCATTTACATGACTTAACTTGCCGAACATCCCTTGATCCAACGCGTGCTTTAATTGCCGAATGGCTGGCCGATAGCGGTTAGGATGAACCACCGTAACCAGAACCCCATTCTCTTCCGCTGCCGCTGCAATGCGGTCAACATCTTCCAATGTTAACGTAACGGGCTTCTCAATGATCAGATGCTTCTTGGCTTTGGCCGCGGCGATGGCCATAGAAGTATGTAATCCGCTTGGCGTACAGATGCACACGACATCGATGTGAGGGCATTGTTGCAGCATCTCGTCCATGTTCAGATAAACCGGGACATTCCACTTCTCTTCCAGTTCAAGCAATCGTTGAGGGTTGTTATCACATAACGCCGTAAGTACCGCTCCATCCGTGCTATTTATCGATTCGATATGTTTGTTCGCAATATGGCCGCATCCGATAATCGCAAAGTGAATCATTAGAATTCCATCTCCTTTTCTCTCGGAGTTCGTCTTTGCTGACTGCGTTTGGAGCCCCCTCGCTTCTCCAGCAGCATCGAGACGCATAGCCCTGCAAATAGACCGATAAAGCCGCCGATCGCATAGTTCAAGATCTTCCGGGGGCTGACGGGAATTGAAGCCTCTTCCAGATTTGACTTGTCCAAAATCATGACACTGGAACTCTCCACCAGCTCTTGCGATTTCTCAATAAAGCTTTCGGCGAAGGCATTGGCAATGGCCACCGCATCCTGCGGATTGTCATGTGTGGCTTTGATAATAATTACTAGAGTGTCGGGGTCTGTCCTGACTTTGATCCGTTTTAATAATTCATATGCCGTTTCCTTGGTCTGTAGTTTATTTTTTGCTTCATTGGCAATAAATCGACTCTCAATCGCATCCTCATACGTTTTAGTTAACATCTGACTGGCCAAAAATTCGGTGTAAGTCCCCGCCTCGGTAGAAGCAATCGTAGCTACCAAGCTTGCTGTCGCTTGATATTGAGGTTTGGCCAGCGTATTAACCAAAAAAACGCCTCCCTCACAGACTAGAAGCGTAACAATAAAGGCAATCATGTGTTTTCTTAAGATTTTAAACAAACCGCTACTTTCCAATAGCTCCACCTCAGTCGATGTCAGAATATCACTCCAAAATAAGTCCCAGAAAATCAGTCATGAAAAAATAGGATAGGCATTTAAAACTAGGAAAATAGTCACCTAAATATAACCTTATATTAACACAAATTGCAATCAAGAGAAGAATGTTTTTTGTGACGCATTTGAGAGACAAACAAAAAACAGGTTTATGAAAAGACGGTTGTCTCCTCATAAACCTGTTAAACTCTATCAAAGTGATGATTTATTATAAGTTCGATACTACCTCAACATTGACGTTCGATTTTGCCAGTTGGATGTTGAAGGCTTGTCCCTTAACGATGTTGTCCTTAACCACGATATCCTTCTGGATGCAATTCGCAAGATAGGTGGTCAGGTCGATTCCGCCCTTCGTTGTTTCAATTTTGTTGCCCTCGACCGTTCCGTTCTCCGCATTCTGCCAAGTCCAGATTCCTTTCTCGGCATGCTCGATCGTGTTGCTCGAAATGGTGAAGTTCTTCGTATTCCCTAAGCGAATGCCCGTGGTTCCCGCAATCACACTTTGCTGCCCCATTTTAATCTTGTTCCCTTTGATGGTCACATGATTAACGGTCTCATCGGCGCTGACTTCAATCGCAGCGTAATAACTGCCAACCCCTTCAATGCGATTGTCCGAAATGCTGTTGTTCGAAGCGTAGACGCTGATGCCAGCGTACATGTCAGGAGCCAACTGACCTTTATCTTTACCTTCGTAATAGTTGTTATTGAGATAGGAGTTCGTGATGACATTGCCGCTGACCGTAATCCCTTGGGCGTAAATCTTGATCGCACGTTTAGCGTTGAAGCTGAAGGTATTGTTGGCAATCAAGCTGCCCGCGTCCCGGCCCGTCCCACGATCCAGGTTCGGGTCTTCATAGAAAATCCCGTCCCCATCGTCGGCTGAACCGATGTGATGGATGTTGGAGTTCGTGATTCGAACGTTCGATGCAACCTTCTCTGCCGATCCCCAGGTTGTTGTAATATAGATGCCTCTGGAGATCAAGCTGCCGGCTGTCAGATTCACAGCCTTGATATTATAAATTTCAGAATTTGTGATTTCAATGTGATTGGTATCGCCATAAATGACAATCCCCGAGACGACACCCGTATAATAATCGCTGGCCGGGTCACTGCTATGCGTCGCATTGGCTGCCGCGATCCGATTCACCTTGACGAAGGAGCTGCCTCCCCCGATAACCAGAACACGATTTACGGCATGATTGCCATCCAGCATCAAGTCGGAAATTTCAATCCCAGTACCCGATGCATGGATCATTTCCCATCCAAATTTGTGAGCATCTGCTTGAATGATCGACTTCTTGCCTTCGCCTTTAAGCGTAGTTCCGCTCTCAACGATCAGCGTGTTCACTGGATTCACCAAGTATGTGCCTTCAGGTAAATATACCGTTCCTTTGCTGCTTGCTGCGAGATCCAAAGCCCGTTGAATTGCCGACGTATCGTCAGTCACTCCATCGCCTTTGGCACCTTGATCCTTCACATTAATCATTTGGGCGTCCTTTGGCTCAGCGTACGCAGCCACCGGATTTATAGAGAAGTTAAATAGGAATCCGACTGCAACGACCAACGTGATGAGCACGAATTTCTTAATCGATTGATTTGCTGCCATAAAGGACACCTCAAATTCGATAGGATAAAAAATAGAAAGCCCCCGTTTCAGGAAGCCTTCTATCTCATCCTGAAAACTTTCGGGAACTGGCTGGCATGTGATCTGCGACCACGAAGCCCCTGTAGCTTTGCGTCCCGCACTTTCATGCGGTTTGCCTTTTCGATGTTCTCGTATTCAATTCTGAGGTTTGGAGTGGAGTCAGTTTCTGAGGTTCGAGTCAATAAAAAAAGAACCAAATAACTATAGTTATAAGGTTCCTCATCGGAAACCTGTATGTAGGGAGCTGGCTGGCATGTGATCCTCGATCACGAAGCCCCTGTAGCTTTGCGTCCCACCCTTTCGAGCGGTTTGCCTTTATTCGACATTGCAGGCTTAAAATATGTTAGATTATGGTTCTATAGTAGCATATCATCTATGAATCTGTAAACTAGCACTCTACTAATATTTTACTAGACGACAAAATGTTCCATTGGATGCCTGATTCACATCCGGTCTTTATAGACAGAGGTTAATTCCTCCAGCACGTTCTCAATCGCATACGTCCCCGTAAGCAGATCTCGTCTTGCAGCTATCTCCTGCCGAAGCAAGGGATCGTGATATAACTGCAGAATCCGATCAGCAAAGGCATCGGCATCGCCGAGCTCGACCAGAAATCCATGGACGCCTTCCCCGACAAGGTCCCGGTTTCCCCTTACCCGAGTTGCCACCACAGGAAGGCCGCTGGCGATCGCCTCCATAATATTGACCGGCAAGCCCTCCTGCCGGCTCGAGGATACCGCTACATCCGCCAATGCGTAAATGTTCTCCATGTCCTTCCGGTGTCCGAGAAAGGTAACATAAGGTTCCAGCCCTTTCTCAGCAACGAGACTTTTGTAGAACGCCTCCAGTTTCCCTTTGCCGGCAAGCAGCAGCTGCACATTCGGAATGGCATCCTTTAATTTTTGGATCGTCTCCAGCAGGAGCGTCTGGTTCTTGCGATGAATCATTTCCGCCGCATATATGAGAACAAAACGGTCTTGTCCGACGCCATACTCTTCTCGCAATTGCCGCTTTTGTTCCGCTGTAGGCGGTTTAAATCTCTCGAAGCTGATCCCGACCCCATGCACAAAATGGATGAGCCCCGGTTTGAATTTCCCTCGTTTAGCCCGCTCGAAATCCTCATCATTCATCGTTACCAGAACGTCAGTATACCGAGAAAGCCACTTCTCCACCGGATAGTAGATCAACCAATTGATGCGAGAAGCCCCCTTGTAAAAATGAAAACCATGAGCAGTATAGACGACTTTCGTGCCTTTCCTTCGACTTTGGCGGGCAGCCAGTCTCGTTAACACTCCGCCCATAGGGGTATGACAATGAATAATCTCGTATCCCTGACTGTCGATAATTCTTTTTAGCTCCCGTAGAGCCTTGAGGTTATCCCTGCTATAGGGAGAACGCTGGATGGGAATATCAAACTGCTTGTCCGCCCATGGAACCGGCTCAGAACCATTCGCAGCCACATGAACCTCCCAGCCCTGATCCCGGAACCATTTCAAGTAAGGTAGATGAAATGCGTTAATGTGAGACACAACCGTAGCGCTGAATAACACCTTTTTGGGCACCCATACCATCCGCTTTCTAGTAATATAGTACCAAATATATCAGTATTTATAGGGGAGTTCAATCGCTGTTCTAATGTAAGTTTGGGGTGACTAGCCCATAGGGTTCTGATATATTAGTAGTTATCAAGTCCATACTCAAATCTACCTATCATTTTTTCTCTCTCAGGACAATTTAAGGTCCACTCCTGCCTGCATAGAACAGACTCTCACATCATTTCTCTCATCATCTCACGACAATTTAGGAGCCGACCGGCACAACATCAGATCAGACAGAATTCAGAAGACTTGCATTTGCATTGTAATAGGCATAAAGAAATAGTATAAAAGTTCCACTTCGTGTTTACACCAGATTTGGAAAAAGCTATGATTAACTTATGGATAAGTAACCAATTGAGTCAACTATGGGGTGGAAATTGTGAAAGTTTTAATCACAGGAGGCTACGGCTTTATCGGTTCCTTTGTTGCCGAGAGATTTCTTCGAGAAGGACATCAGGTTGTCATTATAGACAATATTTCAACCGGCAATGTAAATAATATCAAGTTTCCTCATACTTCCTATATTTTGGATGTAGAGAGTCCGAATTGCGAAGCGGTCTTTGAGCAACATGAAATCGACGCAGTGATTCATCTTGCAGCCCAGGTCGATATTGTTACTTCTGTGGAGAACCCCTACGCTGATACGAAATCGAACATTCTAGGCCTTACGAACATGCTTCAACTTTCTGCCAAGTACCATGTCCGGAAATTTATTTTTGCGTCATCTGCAGCAGTATACGGAACTACGCAAGAAATGCCTCTGTCCGAATCCTATCTTTGCAAGCCGGTATCGCCCTATGGAATTAATAAGCTTCTTGGTGAATATTACTGTGAGAAATGGAAAGAGCTCTACGACCTAAGCACGCTATGCTTCCGCTTCGCCAATGTATATGGACCTCGGCAAGGAACGATCGGCGAAGGCGGCGTCGTCTCCATCTTTATGGAGCGGGTGCGAGATGGGAAAGAGCTGGTTATCTATGGAACCGGAGAGCAGACACGCGACTTTATTTATGTGGAAGACGTCGCAGAGGCCATTTTTCTAGCTGCAGGCACCGAGCATTCGGGAGTGATGAATCTATCTACCTGTACAGAGAACTCGATCAATACGTTGATTGAGATCCTCTCTGAGCTTCATCCCTCACTCCCTAGTATCATTCGAGTGAATTCCCGCCCTGGAGATATCTACCGATCCGTTCTGAATAACGAGTTGCTGCGTTCCACCATCAACTGGACGCCAAAGTATTCCTTCAAGGAAGGCCTGATCCAAACCTACGAATGGTTTATGCGGGAATCTCAAAGCTTGACGAAAAAGAAGAAAACCTCAACGAATTCTTCCACCTTGTATAACGACGAGCAGATCCAAAATGAATTGCTTGGCTCGGCCCTGTCCCGAAACATTCGAAGTCTCTACCTAAGTCAGAACGAGCTGTATCTGGAAGGGACCCCTGTGCTCAAACCAGAAATTTTCACAGCGGTCATTCACTCCAGAATTCAAGCCAAGATGAAATTCGATACGGATTACGTTCTGCTCGCAATCACGAGCGAGGTCAGAGATAATGAACAGTTGCTTCATGCGGTTGATCGGACCCTGAGGGAGAATGATTATATCGGTTTAAGCGAGACCGGCACCCCACAAATTCTGCTGTCGAATGTCTCTCTGAACGATGCGGGCATTGTTATTGAAAGGCTGGCCCGGCAAGGAGTCGTTGCGGAATTCATTTCCGGAACCAATCCTACGAAAGGAGATTCAAAGCAACGGAATGATGGAGCAAACAACACTGTCCAAATGGGCTGAATTTAATCGCCGGCGGTGGAATTGTCGAAGTGATTATCATCGGTTGCAGCTTCCCCAATCTGAGGTATACGGTGAAATGCTGCTGTTCATGGATGCAAAAGGGAGGTCGTACCTCCCGCCACAGAACCCCTACCACTTGACCTACTTTTATCCAACAGCCACAAGCAAGGCTTCACGATCGAATAAGCAATGGCATGAGGTCGCCAACCTCATGATTGATCGATTGTTGGAGCTGAAAGGGAGAGTTATTTTACATCTCCCCCCGCATATTGAGGATGTTCGTCCATTTACCTGGAGAGGCTTCAAGAGCGATGTTCGATATACATACCAAGTGGAATTGCCCTATCAGATTGAAGAGGCCAGCAAATCCATACGCAACAAAATCAAGAAAGCTTCTTCTTTAGGATATTACACTGTAAAAAGTAACAATATGGATCACGCTTACCAGTGCCTCATCGAAACCGAACAGCGTCAAGGGTTCAGTCATCAGCTCTCCGTGGAGGATCTGAAGCTGGCACAAGATTTGATGGGGGAAGAGGCGTTCCGCTGCTATATCTGCTATTCACCGGAAGGTGAACCGGTCAGCACCAACATATCGCTGCTGTTCCATCCTGAATGGGCGACCGGTTGGATCGCCGGAACCAAGAGTGCACATCTGCAGAACGGTGTGGTTCAGATGCTGCAGTTATTTGAATTTGAGGATCTGACCTCCATCGGTGTCAAAGGATTTGACTTCACAGGTGCAAATATTGAATCCGTATCTAACTCCAAAGCAAGTTGGGGAGGCGATCTGGTCCCATATTATGTCCTTCGACGCCCCTCCTTTAAGGATATCGCCCGCGCTGGAATAGACTGGCTTCAATTTAATTCCAAGCAATCTCGCGGGAAGCGTTAGACATCCGACCCGAATAATGGGGCCGCTCCCTTTGCGGACGGATGCTTCAGATGAGACAGCTCAAAAACACCTCCAAGAACATGCGCTCCTTGTCATAAGATCGGGAGAGCATCTTGGAGGTGTTTTTTCATTGGATAGAAAAGAACCAAAGCACTAGGCCAGATTAATCCGTCGGATCGTCTCCATCGACACCTTTGGTTCACGGTTCTCCGTCAACAGACCGTTCACCTCCTGCTGCACGTCGGTAATTTGCGTATAGCAGTAGCCGCAGATGGTATCAATCGATTTAATCGCATTCGTGATGCCCTCGAATCTTTCGAGAAACGCCTCTTCACTGCTCACCTGGTTGCCGTAGCCCCAACCCGACTCGGATTGGAAGGCGATCCCGCCGAACTCCGTTACGAGAATGGGTTGACCGCGGTAGGCGTACCCCTGTGCGAGTGCATACTTCCAATTGTTAAACGAAATATTGTTCCCGGTGACCGCCTCCATGTCCTTATAACGCTCCAGGAAGCG
The DNA here is from genome assembly GCF_000403375.2 of Paenibacillus barengoltzii G22. Taxonomy (NCBI): domain Bacteria; kingdom Bacillati; phylum Bacillota; class Bacilli; order Caryophanales; family Paenibacillaceae; genus Paenibacillus; species Paenibacillus barengoltzii. The sequence goes on from NZ_KE159654.1 coordinate 597,646, forward strand.
GCTTCCCGATTCCTCATAATCGTGCAGCGTCAGAATGTCCGATACCGTATGCTCCCACCCGTCATTCGTAACCACGGGACGATAAGGGTCGATCGCTTTGGTCAGGTGATAAATCCCCTCGGTAAACTCCTGCTGCTTGCGATCCGTCAAAATATTCGCTATCCCCCAAGACTCGTTAAACGGAACCCAGGTGATAATACTTGGGTGATTGTATTGCTGACGAACAATTTCCACCCATTCTTTCGTAAACGCCTCAACTGCTTCATCATTAAACTCAAACGTCGCCGCCATCTCCGACCAGACGAGCAGCCCTTTGACGTCGCACCAATACAAGAACCGGTCGTCTTCGATCTTCATATGCTTGCGCACGCCGTTATAGCCCATCGCCAGGATTTTATCAATATCCTCCAGAATCGCTTCCTCGGAAGGCGGCGTTAAGTGCGAGTCCGGCCAATAGCCCTGATCCAGAATCAAGCGTTGATAAATCGGCGAATTGTTCAGCAGCACCTTGCCGTTTTCAATCGAGATCTTCCGCACTCCGAAATAGGAATAGACATGATCCACGACCTGACCGTCCCGGTACAAAATAAACTCCACATCATATAGATTGGGACGCTGCGGCGACCACTCGCTAAATTTCCACGGCCCTGACGCTTCATGCAGCAAATCCGCATCCGCCCGAAGCCAAGGCCGGTCGATGACCAGTCGCATCCGCTTTACCGTTTGCCCTTTCAACGAGATAACAGTCTCCAGCTCCAACGGGCTGCTGCCCTTCAAATCGCCTGCCACCTGATATTCGAAGGTGACCGATCGGCGGTCGAAGTCAGGGGTGATTTTCACGGCATCCACATGCGCCGAGTCCACAAATTCCATCCAGACCGTCTGCCAAATCCCCGTCGTTTGGACGTAGAAGCACTCGAAGTTTTCGCTCTGCCAGCGCTGCTTCCCGCGAGGCTGAGTGCAGCTATCGCTGTCCTCGACCTTCACCGACAGTATATTTTCGCTGCCAAAGGTCACATACGGCGTGATGTCAAAAGAGAACGCGGCATACCCGCCCTGATGCTGCCCGACATAGACGCCGTTGACCCACAGCTTAGCCCGGTAATCTACGGCTTGAAAGTGAAGGATCGCCCGCTTCCCCGCCGCCTCGGCTGGGAGCGTTAACTTCTTCTCATACCATACCTGAGGGTGAAACGTCTCCTCCCCGATCCCGCTCAGTTTGGTTTCGTACGTAAACGGCACCCGGATCTTGCGATCGGCCTGCAAATCCACGTACCAGTTCTCCCGCTCGCCAACATTGTCATCGTCAAAGCGGAAGTCCCACTCTCCATTCAGATTGATCCATTGTTCCCTTACAAATTGCGGTCTGGGGTAATCTTTGATATACATTTGGGTTGTCATCGGTTTACTCCTTTTCCTCTATCTATCTCGTCTCTCTCACTTGCATCTCCCTAAAGCTCAATGTCGAACCAATACTCCGCAGGCCTGCTCTTCCATGGAAAAAAGGATCGGAATCCGTATAATCCATCACCGGTTCCTCCTCCTGCCCCCAGAAGACTCGAATGCGGGAACCCGCCATCGCCACGCGCAGCGTATAGGTCTGTCCGGGCCTCATCTGAACGCGTCCGCTGCTCACCGCCAGCGACCCGTAATTGAGCCTCAGCAGCTGCAGCTGTCCATCAGAAATGCTGATCGCGTAGCCCATCGCCGAGTCCTGCACCTGATGCGGGAAATAAGACTCGTTCGTCATACGAACGAAGACCTGGCTTTCCCCGGTCATCCCATCCGGAACGTCAACTTGCACGGACAACTCATAGTCATCCCAAGCCGTATTGCCGACGAACAAGCGATCATCCGGCCCTCCGCTGCCTCTAAATCCGCCGTCAATGGCCTCAAGGGCGCCGTAGAGATCCTCGGCATCCACGGAATCGAACAGATTAGCCTCGTCATTTGGCACTTCCTCCGAGACGTAGAACGTCATTTCTTTGAAGCTGACTTGCCCCTTGCGCAGCTTGATCTTCAGCGGTTGATAACCTGCCGAGAGCTCCATCTTCCCCAGCTGGATCGTTTTCCACTCGGAATCGGCATCCAGTGCAATCTCAAAGGTTTGCTTCGTATTCCCGCTGCTCACCTCAACTGTGGCTGCTTCCTTCGAGGTCAACAGGCGCATCGTTACGCCATAAGTTCCGTCCTGGGCCACGTTAACCTTATAGGTCAGCCAATCCCCTTCCTGCTCCAGCTTCACAAAATAACTGCGATCCTCCGCCATGCCAATGGAAACCCCATCGGTCTTCCGATACTCCACCTCAGCAGCAGCAGGCGATTTTACCTGGAAACCACGGCCGGCGTCCTTCAAGTAATGGACCGCTTCGACGCTGCCCGGAAGCGGTTTATACACTTCAAAATCGCTGTTCCCGTTCACATCATTGGAGAACGCGGTATACGAAAGTGCAGGATCGGCCCCGAAGGCCGCATACCCGATCCGCCCCTGCACTGCGGCTTGCAGCGGCAGGTTGAACTTCTGCATCTGGTCGAAGTAAACGCGCACCGAGCTCCCGTCATTTTCCACTCGAACCGTATGAAGCTTCGTATAGTCGAACTCTTCCGGTAATAAGAAACTGCCGTGCGTCTGCGCCTGCCCCTGATTGACCTGCACCACCAACAGCTCCCCGATTGCGGGCTTCAAGCGCGCAGACCAGTAATTGTCCGAATCTACATAGGCAAAAATTGCATCGGCATAAGCCTCTTCATCCTCCACCGGCTGCTTCAAGCTCAGGTTGTATTCGGCGGTAAAGCCAGCGCTGGTATTTACCTTGCTCAGCCATCTGCGAGCGCCGTCCGGCAGCACCTCTTCGTCCCAGCTCGCCTTGGCTCCCGCCTTATCCAACCGGCTTTGGAAATCCGCTTGCTTGGGCACCGGCTGAGGAGTATTCGTCGGCCCCAGCACTTTCATGCGATCGCCGTTAAAGACGATGCGGTCGATATCCATTTGCCGCACCGGCGGACCTTCTGCGGAAGCGCCAACTAAATTGTGATACACCATATAGTAGGAATCCAAATCCGGCCCTACAAAGCTCGAGCTGTGACCCAGCCCTGCAAAAGAACCGGAGGTGTGGATGACCAGCGGGTTATTTTCCGGAATCTGATACTCTCCCGTTGGGTCGCCATGCGCCACGGCATAGTTAATTCGATAGCCTTTGCTGAACACATGATTTCCGGTGTAGGTCATATAATAAGTGCCGTTTCGCTTGATCAGGGTCGAGCCTTCCGTCCAGTGGCCGAGATAAGCGTTGGTCGTTGTCCCGATATCCATCGTGTAAGGATCCGTCATCGGATGAATAACGATGCCCTGATCGCCGGCATGCGTGAAATACCAAGAGCCGTTATCATCAATAAAAACCGAGCCGTCGATGCTGAGCCCCAAATTTTCCGTTTGAACCTCAAACGGCCCGGTTGGACTGTCGCTTCGTAACACGTAATGCCCGTTCCCCGCCGGCGAGGTGTACATATAGAAATAACCGTTCCAATACACCACTTCGGGGGCATAGGCCCCTGTCGTGATTGGATCCTCGGTGACCAGACCTTCGGGCGTCCAATGAATGAGATCCTCGGAGCTCCAGCCTTTGATCCCGGGGCGGCCGTCCTTCGTACTGCAGTAGAGATAATACTTCCCGTCATGGCGAAGAATATAGGGATCCCCGATCCCGTAATCCTCCCATTCCTCAGGCAGGGTAAAAGGGTTCTGATAAGTAGGACTCTGTTCGCTGTACATTTCGATCTTCACCTCTTCGTTCGAGCTGCATGAACCGAGAATCAAAGCCAGACATAGGGCGGTACATAGACTTGCCAGCATCCACATCTTCCTGCTCCTGGGCATGTGATGCTTCATATTCGTCCCTATCCCTTCAACCCGCTGATCGCCAGCGACTCAACAAAATATTTCTGACAGAAGAAGAACACCAGAATAACCGGAACCATAGCAATCACGGAGGCGGACATAATCAGCGGATAATCCGAATTGCTGATGTACATCGATTGGAGCGAAGCAATCATAACTTGGATCGTCTGCTTCTCCGGTGTGTGCAAATAAATCAATGGGCCGAGGAAGTCGTTCCAGATCCCCATGAAGCCCAGCGCCGCTTGAGCTGCAATCGCCGGTTTGGCGATCGGCAGCGCGATTTGGGCGAACGTCCGAAAGAATCCGCTCCCGTCCAGCTTCCCGGCCTCAATCAACTCTGTGGGAATCGAGCCTTGCATAAATTGCCGCAGGAAAAATACCACCACAATGTTGCCAAATAGCCCGGGGATAATTAGCGGCAGCAATGTGTCCACCCAATCCAATTCGGAGAACCCGATAAACTGCGGGATCATCGTCACCGAATACGGGATCATCATCGTGCCGAGCAGGCACATAAAGATCGTTTCTTTGAACGGAAAATCCACCTTGGCAAACGCATAAGCCGCCATCGTCGAAATAAACAAACCAATCGTCAGGACGAAAACGACGATCAACGCACTATTGAGAAAGCCGTGTAAAATCGGCGCCTCGGACCAAACGCCCTTATAGTTAGCGAACGTCATCGGGTCCGGAATCCATTTGGGCGGAAGGTCGAAGACATTTTTCTTCTCCTTCAGGGAGGTGGAGAGCGACCAGGCCAGCGGGGCCAGCATGATGATCGAACCAATCAATAAGATCAGGACATTAATGCTCAGGGTTATTCGACGTTTCAGCAGCATAATCACGCCTCCATTGCTTAAGTCTCAAGGTACGCCTCCTAATCGTTGTAGATCCAACGTTTGGACAAACGGAATTGGAGCAGCGTCAGGATGAAGATAATGATGCCCAGCACCCAGGCCAACGAGCTGGCGTAGCCCATATTGAAATACTCAAACGCATGCTGGTAAATATAGAAGACCACCGTCGCCGCGCTGAATTCGGGACCGCCGTCCGCCGCCATCACATAGATCTGGCTGAACGCCTGGAACGTGCCGATGACGCCCATGACTACAATGTAAAAGTGGATGTTCGATAGGAGCGGAAACGTAATCTTGGTGAATTTCTGAAACCCGTTCGCCCCGTCCACCTCAGCCGCCTCATAGTAGCTTCGGGAGATCGATTGCAACCCGGCCAGATAGAGCACCATATTGCCGCCGATGCCGCCCCACAGCCCCATCAAAATCAAGGAAGGCTTGATCCAATGCGGATCACCAAGCCAGTTCGGGCCGGTGATATGGAACCAGTTCCATAACATCTGATTCAGCAGCCCGTAGTCTTGGTTTAAGATCCATTGCCACAAGAGGGAGACCGCGATGATCGGCGAGATCACCGGGATGTAATAGATCGTCCGAAACACCGAAATCCCTTTGATTTTCTGGTTCATGAGGATGGCCAGCAGCAGCGACAAGAGCATGCCGAGCGGAATGCCAATCAGCATAAACACCGTGTTGAACAGTGATTTGTATACTTTTTCGTCCTTAAACAAGTCCACGTAGTTGGCCAATCCAACAAATTTGGGGGATGATACCATGTCCCACTGGGTTAGGCTCAATACGGCAGATGCGACTAACGGAGCAAGGCCAAAAATCAGGAAGCCGAGCACCGGCACCGCGACGAAGCCGTAAGCCCATAGGATCTCCTTGCGCCGAAAACCGGGGATTTTATTGGTCATGACCCTTCTTCCTTCCCGCGAAAGAATTAAGAGAAGGTGAAAGCAGTACGATTTCTGGCTTCCACCTTCCTTTGTTCGTTGTTATACCAGGTTACTTGTTCCCTTTGTCATACAGCTCTTGCAACTTAGGCGCAATTTCTTTGACGAATTCGGCTGCCGTCTGCTTGCCGGTCCACACCTTGCTGGCTTCTTGGTTGAAGGTATCCAGCCATTGCGTGTCCTTGGAACCGTATTCGACCGTCGGACGCCCATATTCGATAATGTCAAGGAAGACCTGCTTATGCTCCGGCGCTTTGCCGTTGTTTAAGTAATCATTGGTCGCCATATCAATCAGGTTCGGGACAGCTTGACCCAGATCCATGTTTTGCTTCTGACCTTCAGGGTCCAGGGACAAGAAGGCCGCCAGGTTAAACGCTTCTTGTGGATGCTTGGATTTGCTGGAGAGGGCGAAGCCCATCGAGCCCAGCCAAGTCGACGTTTTTCCCGTGTTCGGACTGGCTGGCCATGGCGCGATATCCCAGTTGAAAGGCAAATCCCAGAAAGCCGGTTGGTCCCAAGGGCCAAGCGGGAACATGCCGATTTTGCCCGCAACGAACCGCGAATAGCTGTTCATCGCCTTCTCATCGTTCGCAGAAGGACTGACATGATGCTTCAGATTGAGATCGGCAATAAATTGCATCGCTTCGGCAAACTCCGGCGAATCCACCTTGATCGTCCCTGTCGCATAGTCGATGTAATCTCCGCCGTTGCCCCATACGGCAGCTTCCAGAGGGAAGCCCGCTCCGCCGAAAATATCGACCTTACCGTCGCCGTTCGTATCCTTCGTGACCGCTTGAGCGGCTTTCAGGTAATCGTCCCAAGTCCAACCGCCCGGCTCCGCCGAAGGATATTCCGCTCCGGCTTCATCAAAGAGATCCTTGTTGTAGGCCATCGCCCATGGACCTACGTCCTTCGGAAGTCCGTATAAATCTCCGGTGCCCAGCGTCTTCCCGTCATACCGGTAACGGTCAAGCCCTTGCTTCCATACGTTGTTGGGATCAAATAACTCCGTGTTATCCAAGTAGCTTTGAATGTTGAGAATCGTACCGGCTTCCGCATATTTATAGAAGGCTGGTCCAGAGAGATAGAAGATATCCGGCGCTTTCCCGGAGGCTACCAGCGTCGTAAGCTTCTGATGGTATTCCGCCGGCGGTACGCTCGTGTAGTTTACTTTCACGTTGGGATATTTTTTTTCAAAGGATTGAATTAAGGCGGTAAAAATTTTCTTCTCGTTAGGATCTCCATGCCCCATGAAGGAAATTTCCACCTTCTCGTCTGAGGTTGTCTGCTGACCGTTGGATGCGCTGTCATTTTGGTTTCCCGTTTCCTGCGAGGCATTGGACGAGCCCGAGTTGCTGCTAGAGCTGGACCCACATCCTGTAAGCGCTACCAACATGGACATGACCAAACACACCGCGATGATTGCCAAGCGATTGGTTTTCACGTGCATAACCTCCCTATTGAATTCTCGTAAATGGGTATCGCGGCTACGAACGGTTTACTCAGCTTATCTTTGCAGGACTGTAACCGCTTTACATTTTGCATTTTAGTATATCCGTCCGTATATTAGTATACTTTATTTAGTATATATTATATTTTTTATAATCAATTCTACAGGAACCGTCACTCTTCGCGGATTGGAGCGCCCCTCCATCTGCTCCAGCAAACATTCCACGGTATGCTTGCACATCGTAGCGATATCCTGCTCCACATAGTGGATGCCGGGTCTCCCTGGCTCGTCGAATCCGAAGAGCGTAAAATCCTCCGGCACCTTCTTTCCCAAACGAAGCAGCGCATCATAGGCATAGTTTGTGAGCTGAGCGTTCATGACGAAGGCTGCTGTAATCTCGGGATGCGAACGGAAGAAGTCATAGATCATTTCCTCGCCGTTTCCGTTATGGATATCGTTGATATTGAGGATGCACCATTGGTTTTTGTTGATCGGCAATTGGTTCTGATAGAAGGCCCGTTCGAAACCGGCCGCGCGGTCTTCCGTGACGGTATTCGTGATCACCGGAGAGATCAAGGCGATATTCCGATGCCCCTGCTCCAGCAAGTAGCTCACGGCGTTGAAGGTGCCCTTCTCATTATCCGCGCTGACGCTGTAGGTTTTGATATCTTTCAAATAGCGGTCGATCAGAACCAGCGGGAACTTGTCGATAGACAGGCGCAAAATATCCTCGTTGTAGTTCTCCTCCTCCGTCGGAAAGATCACCATCCCCTTCACGCCGTTGCGATTAAACGCTTCGATCGCTTCGCTCTCGTTCCGTTGCGATTCCCTTGAAATGCTAAGCGTGAGTTGGTAACCGGACGCCCAGGCAAACCGTTCGATATTGTCCACGATCCGCTGCTCCACCTTCGTTTGCAGCGTTGGGATAATCAAGCCAATGGTGCCTTTGTAAGTTGTCCCCGTACGCTGTGCCGTTCCAGCCGTGTTCAAGACCTTCCACACCTCTTCATTCACGAAGGTCCCCTTGCCTTGATGCCGGGTTAAAATGCCTTCATCCGCCAGGCCGATCAAAGCGTTCTTGCTCGTGATTTGGCTGACATGATACTCCTCGGCCAGCTCCTTCTCCGACGGAATACGATCCCCTGGTCTGAGCTCCCCGGATAGGATGCGTTCCTTAATATCGTCCTGAATCTGCTTATATAGGGGTAAATTCTTCACCATAGACCACTCCCACTGAACCAGATATAACATATATATACTTAGTATATTATTTATTTTATTTTTGTCTATGAGAAGATCTAAAGTCGTAAATGAAACGAAAAAAAAGTACGCCCCTCACCTGAGAGACGTACCTGGATGGCTCACTTTTTCTTCTTGCGAACAAACGCGGCGGTGGCGTTCCCGCCGCCGTTCTTGCCCTTGCCGCCGCCCCGTTTGCGGCTTGGGGCGGCCTCCCCGGCGCCCTCGTCGCGGGCGCCGATGAAAATCCCGCTCGCGGACGTCTTCTTGCGCCGCGAGCTTTTGCCCTCGCCGGTCCGGTATCGAGGGCCGGCATCGCGGGCGACGGCGACCGTCCCGGAGGCATAGCCTCCCTTGCCGGAGCCGAAGCCAAATATCGGCGCCGGCGCGCTCGCCGCGGCGCCGGTGTCCTCGCCCGCGCTGCTGTCTGCGCGGGCCTCCGCGCGGCCAAGCGCGATGCCGCCGCTGCCTTTGGCAGCGCCGCCGCGCTTGCCGCGCTTCCCGCCGGGGGTTCCCGCCCCGGCGGCCTCATCGGCGGCGACGAAGTCCGCCGCCGCAGCACGGCCGGGCTTGCCAGCGCCGCGGCCGCCCTTGCCTTTGCCGCCGCCGGCTTTGCCTCGGCCGGCGTCCTTGCCCTTGGCGGCCTTGTTGCCCCGGCCGCCCCAGCCGCCGTCGCCGCGCCCGCCGGCGAAATCCCCGCGTTGCCGCGGCTTCATGTCGACCATCTCAAAATCAATCGTATGGTCATCCATATTCACGCGGGCCACGCGGATTTTCACCTCGTCGCCGATCCGATAGATCTTCGACGTCCGTTCCCCGATCAGCGCCATATGCTGCTCGTGGAAATGATAATAGTCATCCGTCATCGCACTAAGCCGGATCAGCCCTTCCACCGTGTTCTCCAGCTCGACGAACATACCAAAGCTCGTTACACTGCTGATAATGCCGGTGAATTCCTCCCCGACCTTGTCCAGCATGAACTCCGCTTTCTTGAGCTGTTCCGTATCGCGCTCCGCCTCCACGGCGACGCGCTCCCGCTCAGACGACTGCTGCGCAATGTCCTGCATGCGGCTGGCCAAATACTCCATCCGCGCTTCGCTTAGCGTCCCGCCGCCCTCAATCACCTCGCGGATGACCCGGTGGATGACCAAGTCCGGATACCGCCGGATCGGCGAGGTGAAGTGCGTATAGAACTCCGCCGCCAGCCCGAAATGCCCGGTGCTTTCCGCATCATACTTCGCCTGCTTCATGGAACGCAGCATCATCGTGCTGATCACCGTCTGCTCCTTCGTTCCCTGAATATCCTCGAGCAGTGTTTGCAGCGCACGCGGATGCACCTTATTGCCCTTGCCGCCTTTGACCGTATAACCGAAGTTAGCGACGAACGCCAGGAAATTCATTAACTTCTCTTGATCCGGATCCTCATGGATCCGATAAATAAACGGAACTTTCAGCCAATAAAAATGCTCCGCCACTGTTTCGTTCGCGGCCAGCATGAACTCCTCGATGATCTGTTCCGCGATCGAACGCTCGCGCTTCACGATATCCACCGGCTTGCCGTTCTCATCCACGATCACCTTCGATTCCACGAAGTCGAAGTCGACCGCCCCGCGCCGCATGCGGTTTGCCCGCAGCTTCAGCGCCAACTCCTTCATCAATTTGAACGTATCCACGAGATCCGCATACCGTTCCGTAACTTCTGGATCTTCCTCCTCCAGAATCTTGCGCACGTTCGTGTAAGTCATTCGCTCCTTCGTACGGATCACGCTGGTGAAAATATCGTGCTTCACGACCTTCATCATCTCGTTAAACTCCATTTCACAAGACAACGTGAACCGATCCACTTGCGGATTCAACGAACAGATCCCATTGGACAAGCGGTGCGGCAGCATCGGAATAACGCGGTCCACCAAGTATACGCTGCAGCCGCGGTTATAAGCTTCCTGATCGAGCTTTGAATTCTCTCGCACATAATACCCAACGTCCGCGATATGGACGCCCAGCTTAATATTCCCGTTGGGCAGACGCTCAACGTTTACGGCGTCATCCAGGTCCTTCGCATCCTCACCGTCGATCGTCACGATCACTTTGTCGCGTAAGTCCCGCCGGCCTTGACGAATGATCTCCGCCTCATCGATCACGTCGGGAACTTCCTGCGCTTCCGCCATCACGTCATCCGGAAAAGCTTCCGGCAACTGATGCTTGCGGATGATCGACAAAATATCAACGCCCGGATCGTCCTTATGCCCTAAAATCTCGATGACTCGCCCAACCGCCGCAGACCGTCCCTCGGGATACTCTACGATTTCAGCCACGACTTTCTCGCCATCAACTGCACCGCCAAAGCCTTCCCGCGGGATGAACAGATCCTTATTAATCCGTTTATCGTCTGGAATCACAAAACCAAACGATTCATTGTTCTGGAAGACGCCCACCACCTGCGTAATGGCCCGATGTACAATGCGTACAACCTCACCTTCCAGCTTGCCGCCGGCCGCGCTCTTGGAGCTGACGCGCACCAGCACCGTATCGCCGTTCATCGCACTCTTCAAATCATTGGCATGAATATAGACGTCTGGATGATCACGATCCTCCGGGATCAGAAACGCAAAGCCCTTGGGATGGGCTTGCAAACGCCCGCGCACCAGGTCCATGCGTTCCGGAACCCCATAGCGATGAGTGCGAGTAAGAATAATTTGTCCATTTTGCTCTAACCGGTTGAGCATTTTCAGGAATTCCTTGAAATCGGCAGCATCGGTGATCCCAAAATGCTCCTCCAACTCCTGATACGTCATCGGTTTATATGCCGTTTCCCGCATAAAAGCGAGCAATTCTTCTTCCGTAATTACTTTCAAATGATTTCACCTCAAACCCGGCTCGTCCCGCAGGGGCCGGGGTGTTATTTTGCATGATGTTTCCATGATCTTCCTCGCGGTGTATATCCCCTAGTATACACGAAATTCGGGTTTGGCATCCGTTTTCGCCCGGGAATGGATGAAATCGCTTGAATTTCATGAAAGAGCCTTCATTTTTATGAAAAAGCAACCGACATTATAAAGTAGGAATTCCACGAATTAGGAGAGGGAGAGGGTATGGAGAATAATCAAATTCTGCAACGACGCAATAAGTTATTCGTCAAAATTATATGGGGGATGGTCGCACTCGGCGTCCTAACCGACATTATGATTCAGGTGGACAGTAAAGTTTTATTGACCTTGATCATCGTCGGCGGAATTTGTTGCTCCATCGCAACCTACATGACTTACGCCAACAAAGGAACCCGCTACGTCATGTTTGTCATTCCCGTAATTACCTCATTATTGACTTTTCTGCTGATCTATCAAGATCCCGATCCGATCATCAGCACGTATTTGCTCGTCTACGTGTGTATCGGCATCATGACGTTGTATTCGAACTACAAACCGATCATTTTGTCTGGTGTTTTGGGGATGGGGATTACCATTTATTTTTTCAACGTTCCCTTCTACCACGATAAATTATTCCCCCGCGAGTCGCTGAGCTACTTGCTGCTGTTCCTGGCGTTCCTGACCGTTGCTCTGGCTTTTGCTGCCCGGTTCAGCGAACGTCTGCAGAAGGATGTATTAACTCAGCAGAAGGACACGATGGAGGCAAAACGCCGCAGTGACGAGCTGCTTTCGAAACTGCAAGCTTCACTGGATGTGCTGGGGCGTCTGAGCACTCAGCTGCGGGAGAACGTAACCGTCACAGGTTCCATCTCCAAAGAAATTACAACGACCTTTGGCAGCGTCTCTTCAACCTTGGAACGGCAGACACTGGGGTTACAATCTACGACTCAATCGGTGCAGGAGGTTGGGGGAGCCGTAGAGGTCACCGCCGAGATCTCGGCCCGTCTTCAAGAGTTATCCACGGACATGCTGAATAATACGGAAGCCGCCGGGGCGAAGATGAACGCCTTATCCGCACATATACAGCATCTGCAGCAAATCATTAACGACACCGTCGCCCAAATGCAGAAGCTTCGGGATCAAAACGAACAAGTCAGCCAAATTGTTGATACAATCCATGGCATCTCTGCCCAAACGAACCTGCTGGCGATGAACGCTGCGATTGAAGCGGCTCATGCCGGAGAGCATGGCAAAGGCTTTGCGGTGGTCTCCTCAGAAATTCGCAAACTGGCAGAGAACTCACAGCAAGCCACCCAGCGGATTAACGATATTCTGGCAGACGTCATTGGGCAAATCAACAACGTTGCTGAACAGATCACCCTCGGCTCCACAGCGGTTCATTCCGGACAGGAAGAAGCCCAAGAAGTCCAAAGCTACATGGGCAAAGTGTCTGACAATGCCCGCACAGTGAATGAACAATCGGGTGAAGTCGATCGCTCGGTACGGCAGATGCAGGACCGGTATACCAGCATTATGGCAGAAGTAATGGAGATTGCCGAGAGCACCGAGCACAATATGAGTGCCGCTCAGCAAATCCTAGCTGGCATCGAAGCGCAAGACAGCAAAATTCACGAGATTGTAAGACACTATCAAGATCTCGACAACTTGATTCTCAGCCTATCAAACACGGCCGCAGGGGTTACGACAAGTACCCCTCAACCACCAACGGTGCCGTCCGGTTCCGTTTCAGACGGAAACGAACCTACTTCGAATTCGGCAACCCCAGAAGTGAAGACGAATCAAGCTGAGAAGGTTTCCGTTTCGGCGGAACCTGCCAAAGAACCCGTTTCAGTAGGCTAGCAACAACCACGCAAAAAAGGCTTGCCTAAGAGGCAAGCCTTTTTTATATGGATTATGTAGATAAGACCGTATTCAAATTCATGGACTTGATCGTTTCTAAATACCAGTCAAACCGCTCTGGATGCTCATAAAACTCTGAGGCATGAATAATGGCCGGTATGACGTCATCCCCTTTATAGAATTGGCGTTCCCCGACCTGGGTCAATGGTACATGAAAAGAGATCCGAAGCGCTCGGAACAAGGTGGGCTCAAGCAAGGTGACGTAATGGCGAATCCCGTTCTGCTCGGCAAACAACACGATCGTTGCAAGCAATCGGTTCAGGTTGCGGCCGCGATACTGCTTCAGCAACGCGACTTTATCCACCTCAGCAATCTCCCCTGGCCCAGAGCATAGGACAGCCGGATGATCGTCAAATGGCGCCAATTGATTTAACAGCCCGTCCGATTTCGGGACATAGGGTTTAAACTCTACGGTGCCCACCGGTACCCCCGCCTCGTCATAGACGAGACAACGACCTAAGACGTTCTCAGCAAACTCCGGCTCAAAGCCTTTTTCCATCCAGGCCTCCATCCAAATCGAGTGAAACAAGGTTCCTTCCTCCAGCGTTTCCACTAGCTTGTACAAATTCCTTCCTCCTCTCATTGCATGTACCAAAATTGTAATATTTTAACGAATATTGAACCACGAAAATCCTACATAATCTAACATATATTACTAAATAATTCCTTTCAATATTGTTACACTTTTCTTTCATAACTAAAAACAAGGTTCTCTTACCGTGTCTTCACGACGTGCAGAGCGGTATCATTCGGGCGCTTATACTTTTGTCGTTGTCGGTCAGTTCTTTGTTGAAGCAATACGGATCTCCCTCTTTATTTACATTTTTCGCTGTCATCAAGTCCACCCTTATCCCATTCCTCCCCCTCTTTAACTGATTATCCCTTTGGTTCAGATGGGATGTTTTACGAGGATATCAACCTATATGGAATGGTGATCATCTGAGAGCTAAATAGAGAATTAGGTTAAAAATGGAATTTAATTCTTGATATAGGAACATACGTTTGGTATAATGAAGGAAAAGGAATGTACGTTCGTACGTTGGTTTAATGTTGTTTGAATTGGAGGGAGCAGGAATGGAGTTAGGTATGAATACGATTTCGGGACCTTCATCAATCAGCAGCCGTTTTCAAAGTGAGGCAGATTGCATTGAGGCGATTATTTCGATGAAGTGGCCAAACGGCTTCGTTTGCCCGCGTTGTGCTTATACGGAGTGCACCCGCCTGTCCTCCCGCCGACTTCCTTTGTTCGAGTGTGGACGATGCGGCTATCAAGCGTCGCCTTTGGTTGGTACAATTTTTGAAAGAACCCATCTGCCCCTGGTAAAGTGGTTTCGTGCCCTCGAGTTATTCCTGCTTCCCGATGGCATCTCAGCGCTGCGGCTGAGTCAGATCATTGAAGTGACCTACAAGACCGCCTGGCTCATGCTGCACAAAATCCGTCACACCCTCAGCGAATGCGATGCCCAGCAACTCCTTTCTGGAGACGTGAAGGTCAACTGCGATCAATATGCGTATGATTCGTTACGCTATCATCCGGTTGCTCAGCCTTATGCCACCCCGGTTGTCGCCGGATGCACGGTCACGGAATCTGGCGAGCCGGAGCGAGTAAAGATCCAATTGATTTCACATAAAAGAGGAGACGGACAACGAGCCAACAAGCACGATGTCGCCGCGTTCATCCATAAGCATGTCGATGTCCCGACCTCCACCGTTCAGTCATTCCCTTTGGCATTTCGACTGTATTTGCCTTTGCGCACAGAAGTTAGAGCGGCGTGGAATTCGCTGAAGCGCACGTATGTTGCCTTGGGGCTAACTCACTTGCAAGCCTATTTGAATGAGTACACCGTCCGCCGTTACCTTCGCATGTCCTTTTCCGAGGAAGCAATGCGTCAGAGCTTGCTGCAGATGTGCTTGTCTATTCCAGCGATCCCTTACCGCAAATTGATCGCCCATCATCAGAATCATTTCATGGCGATTAATGCTGCCGCTTAATCGAAGCACCAGAACGTTCAGGAAATGGGCCAATGAGGTGCTATCGGGGTCAATCGGGGTCTATTGAGGTCTATCGTGTGTTACTACCTTGGGGCTATCTTGTGGCTATTAAGAGGCTATTCAGAGATTTATCTACAGGTTGGTTATTTAGGGGTTAGTAGGAGCGACTTGGAATTATTGGTGAGTATGAAGGGTGAAACGTATGTATGAGACGGGTATGCGGCGATGAGGCGCGTATGAAGCGTATATGAAGCTGTGTATGGAACGCGTATGAAGGCTGCCGTATGGAACGGCATAAAGCTGCGTATGGAACGTGTATGAGGCTGTGTATGGAACGCGTATGAAGCATGTATGAAGTATTTGAAGCGCGTGTGAGGCATATTTGAGGCGTTATGTTATTTATACGCGCAGACGTTCTGACGCAACGGGATAATTCTTAAGGGAGGCGGACAGAGACCCTATACTCCCGAGAGAGCACAACTAAAAAGCCCCCATCTCCCAAAAGAGACGAGGGCTTGCCTGACACAAAGTTTGATTTGCCTAGTCTAGTACGATAGCCACGACGATCGACAAGATGAAGAAGCCAACCGCCAATCCGACCGTGACTCGTTCGAGAACGAGCTCCATGCCGCGCGCTTTCGTTTTTCCGAAAAGATGTTCAGCACCCCCGGAGATGGCACCGGAAAGACCCGCGCTCTTCCCTTTCTGCAGCAACACGACTGCGATCAAACCGATCGAGAAAATAACGAGCAATACCTTCAACAAAATATCCATTCAATCCACCTCCTAAGTGAGAACATCTTTCATCTATACCATTGCTCAGAAATTTAGATACAAAAACAGCATTATTATTGTACCATAGCAATTCTGGGAAAACAACCGTTTTCCCTTAGATTAGCTGAGTTTATACACCCGTGCTTCATACGGCCGTAAATCGAGCTGCCGCACGTCTTCTCCCGCAGGCACGTCATAGTTGGCAATCAAGAGTTCCGCGGACTTCACCTCATCGATGCTCATGGCAACGGCTTCATCTGTCGTCCAAGTGAAGCGGGCCGGTTTATCGTAAAAATTCAAGACAACCAACAGCCGTTCTTCTCCAAGCGTGCGAGTATACGCATATACCTGCTGATCTTCCGGATTCAGCAGCTCGTAACGTCCGTATACGATCACCTCATGCTGTTTACGCAACTGAATTAATCGACGGTAATAGTGGAAAATCGAGTTGTCGTCCGCAAGCGCACGTTCCACATTGATTTCCTGATAGTTCGGGTTAACCGCCAGCCATGGCGTTCCGGTCGTAAAACCGGCATGCGGACTGTCGCCCTTCCATTGCATTGGCGTACGGGCATTATCCCGGCCCTTGGCATAGATCCCCTCCATGATTTGTTCCTGGGAGTAACCCTTCTCCAAGTACTCCTGATACATGTTCAACGTCTCGATATCGCGGTATTCGTCGATCGTCTCAAATCGTACGTTGGTCATGCCAATTTCTTCGCCTTGATAAATGTATGGTGTCCCTTGCAGCGTATGCAGGAGTGTAGCCAGCATTTTGGCCGACACATTATGGTATTCGCGGTCATTGCCGAAACGCGATACCAGGCGTGGCTGGTCGTGGTTGTTCATATAAATGCTGTTCCACGCTTTCCCATCCAACATGGTCTGCCACTTCGAGAGGATTTGCTTGAGATCAACCAGTGTCCATGGTTTGGCCCACCACTTGCCATCCGGGCCCGAATCGATGCCCATCAGTTCAAACTGGAACACCATGTTGAGTTCATTCCGATCCGTCCCAGCGAATAAGATTGCATCTTCCGGCGTGACGTCCACCGTCTCTCCTACCGTCATAATATCGTATTTAGACAACACCTCACGATTCATTTCTTGCAGAAACTCGTGTACCCTCGGGCCGTTAATGCAATTCCCTCCGTCCGCATGGTTTGGCAATCCCTCCGGTTTGGAGATCAGATTGATAACGTCCATACGGAATCCATCAATGCCCTTATCCAGCCACCAGGTCATCATATCGTAGACCTCACGACGCACCTTCGGGTTTTCCCAGTTGAGATCCGGTTGCTTCTTCGAGAACATGTGCAGATAATATTCATCGGAAGCTTCATCGTATTCCCAAGCCGATCCGCTGAAAAATGATCCCCAGTCATTTGGAGCTTGCCCATCTTTGCCAGGACGCCAAATATAGTAATCCCGATACGGATTATCCTTCGATTTACGCGATTCCACGAACCAGTGATGTTCGTCTGAGCTGTGGTTCACGACCAAGTCCATGATCAGCTTCATGCCCCGTGCATGCAGCCCTTCCAGCAGCTCCTCCCAGTCTTCCATAGTTCCGAACTCATCCATGATCGATTGATAATTGCTGATATCGTACCCATTATCGTCATTCGGCGACTCGTAAACTGGGCAAAGCCAGACTACATCCACGCCCAAGAACTTCAAATAATCCAACTTCGAGATGATCCCGCGCAAATCGCCGACCCCATCCCCGTTACTATCCATAAAGCTGCGAGGATAAATTTGATAAACGACGCTTTCTTTCCACCATTTCTTGTCCACGATGCTTCTCCTCCATCTACCCTTAGATTCAGCCTAGTTTTTACCACTCATTTTTTCTATCTATCCAATGACTTCACAACGTAAACGTTTACTATATTGAGCAACAAAAACCTATTTCACTGATTACTGATTAATAGCATATATATCTTGAACGTAAACGTTTACTTTCAACTATATTACCGTCCTGCCAACTTGTCAATGACAATGCGCAAAAAGGATCTCTAACGTTCAAAGCCCCTGCTTGTAAATCCAAGCAGGGGCTTTGCGTTAGGCCGGAATCATCCGGCTGTCCTTCTTAACGATGAGCTTTCAGGTTGTAGAAGGATTTCAGGCCGTTGTATTGAGCCAAGTCTGCCAATTGATCTTCGATGCGAAGCAATTGGTTGTATTTCGCGATACGGTCCGTACGGGACGGAGCACCGGTTTTGATTTGGCCAGCGTTTGTTGCTACAGCGATATCGGCGATCGTGCTGTCTTCGGATTCACCGGAACGGTGGGATACAACCGCAGTGTAACCAGCGCGTTTTGCCATTTCGATAGCGTCGAACGTTTCGGTCAACGTACCGATTTGGTTTACTTTGATCAGGATCGAGTTACCGATACCCTCTTTGATACCTTTATACAAACGTTCGGTGTTGGTTACGAACAGGTCGTCACCGACGAGTTGAATTTTGCTGCCCAATTTCTCAGTGAGCAATTTCCAACCTTCCCAATCGTCCTCA
Source organism: Paenibacillus barengoltzii G22 (assembly GCF_000403375.2). Taxonomy (NCBI): domain Bacteria; kingdom Bacillati; phylum Bacillota; class Bacilli; order Caryophanales; family Paenibacillaceae; genus Paenibacillus; species Paenibacillus barengoltzii. The sequence goes on from NZ_KE159654.1 coordinate 616,115, forward strand.
GCGCAGCCGTCTTCGATTGTGATGATCGGGTATTTTTCAACCCAAGAAGCGAGCAAGTCCACAAATTCAGCGGAAGTAAAGGATTTGCCTTCGCCTTCCAGATGGTATTTACCGTCTTTGTAGAACTCAGTGGAAGCAACGTCCATACCCAGGAATACGTCTTTACCTGGAGTATAGCCAGCTTTCGTAATAGCTTCCATGATCGAGGACAATGCGTCTTCGTTGGAAGAGAAGTTTGGTGCAAAGCCGCCTTCATCGCCTACAGCCGTGTTCAGGCCTTTAGCTTTCAGAACGGATTTCAGGTTGTGGAAGATTTCAGCACCTGTACGGAGCGCTTCTCTGAAGGAAGGAGCACCTACCGGCAGGATCATGAATTCTTGTACGTCTACGTTGTTGTCCGCATGCGCACCGCCGTTCACGATGTTCATCATCGGAACTGGAAGCTGCTTCGCGTTAAATCCGCCCAGGTAAGCGTACAGCGGCAGATCCAATGCATCAGCTGCTGCGCGAGCTACTGCCATGGAAACGGCCAGGATCGCGTTAGCGCCCAGTTTACCTTTGTTTGGCGTGCCGTCCAATTCGATCATCAATTTGTCGATGCCAACTTGGTCCAGCGCGTCCATACCAATCACTTCAGGTGCGATGATTTCGTTAACGTTCTTAACAGCGTTCAGTACGCCTTTGCCCAGGTAACGAGTTTTGTCGTCATCGCGAAGCTCTACAGCTTCATGCGCACCAGTGGATGCGCCGGAAGGAACGATAGCGCGGCCCATAGCGCCGGATTCAAGATAAACTTCAACTTCAACAGTTGGGTTCCCGCGGGAGTCCAGGACTTCGCGAGCGTATACGTCAGAAATAATCGTCATGTTTACAGTCTCCTTTTTAAGTAGTTATTCCATTCAAATGGTGATCTATGTTTTTACGCCTTGCGGCTAGCAATCATCGATTGACCGGTCATTTCCGGCGGCTTCGGCAAGCCCATCAGGTCGAGCAGCGTTGGAGCTACGTCGGCGAGGATGCCTTTATCGCGAAGCACTACGTTCTCGTCGGTTACGATAAACGGTACCGGATTCGTGGTGTGCGCCGTATACGGACGACCTTCATCGTCTATTTCCATATCCGCATTCCCGTGGTCAGCAATAATGACAACCACTCCGCCTTTGGCTTTGACCGCGTCTACGACTTTACCTACGCACTCGTCCGTCACTTCAACCGCTTTGATCGTCGGTTCCATTTTACCGGAGTGACCAACCATATCTGGATTTGCGAAGTTCAGGATGATCGCATCGTGTACATCGGATTCAATTTCCTTCACGCAAGCTTCAGCAACTTCATAAGCGCTCATTTCCGGTTTCAGGTCGTAAGTTGCGACTTTCGGAGAGTTGATGAGCACGCGTTTTTCGCCTGGCAGCTCTACATCGCGTCCGCCGCTGAAGAAGAAGGTGACGTGCGGATATTTTTCCGTTTCCGCAATCCGCAGTTGTTTCTTCCCATGTTGAGCTAACACTTCGCCAAACGTATTGTCGAGATCCTTCGGCTTGTACGCAACATACCCATTCACCGTTTCTGCAAACAACGTCAAGCAGACGAAATGCAGGTCTGTCGGGAATTTAGGGCCGCGATCGAAGCCTTGGAAATCTTTGTTCGTAAATACGTTGGACAGCTGGATCGCACGGTCTGGACGGAAGTTCAAGAACACAACGGAGTCGCCGCTCTCAACTTGTGCGATCGGCTCGCCTTTGTCATCCACAATGACAGTTGGCATCACGAATTCGTCATAGACCGATTTCTCGTACGATTCCGTTACGGCTTTAATCGGATCGGTATATTTTGGACCTTCCGCATAAACCATGGCCCGGTACGATTTCTCGACGCGGTCCCAACGTTTGTCGCGGTCCATCGCATAGTAACGGCCTTGGACGGTGGCAATCTTGCCTACGCCAAGCTCGTTCATCTTAGCGATCAATTGCTCAAGGAAGCCTTTAGCGCTGTCTGGAGCAACGTCGCGGCCGTCCAGGAATGCATGCACATAAACTTCGTGCATTTCTTCCTTCTTCGCCAGTTCCAACATCGCGAACATGTGCTCGATGTGGCTGTGAACGCCGCCGTCGGACAGAAGGCCGTACAGATGCAGCTTTTTGCCCTTCGATTTCGCGCTGCGCACCGCATCAACCAGCGTTTCGTTCTTAAAGAATTCCCCTTCGCGAATCGATTTGGAGATCCGAGTCAAGTCTTGGTAAACAATCCGGCCGGCGCCGATGTTCAAGTGACCTACTTCGGAGTTCCCCATTTGCCCTTCTGGCAAACCAACGGCTTCCCCGCTGGCTGTCAGCGTAGTGTTCGGATATTGCTTCAAATAACGGTCATAGTTCGGCTTCTTCGCTTGGGCAACCGCGTTGCCTTCCACTTTGTCGCGAAGCCCGAATCCGTCCATGATGATCAGAGCTACTGGTCTTGGAGCCGTCATTTATTTCGCCCCCTCAACGAGCTGGATGTACGATTCTGGCTGCAGGCTGGCACCGCCGACAAGCGCGCCGTCGATGTCGCTTTGGCCCATATACTCCTTCACGTTTTCCGGTTTTACGCTGCCGCCGTATTGAATGCGGATTTTCGCCGCTACGTCGTCACCGTAAAGCCCCTGAACCAGGCTGCGGATGTAGGAAATCACTTCGTTCGCATCTTGTGCGGTCGAGGATTTGCCCGTACCAATTGCCCAAATCGGTTCATACGCAATCACCACTTGCGCTGCTTGCTCTGCCGTCAGGCCTTTCAAAGCCGCTTCGGTTTGAACTTTCACGACTTCTTTCGTTTGGCCAGCTTCACGCTCTTCGAGCTTCTCGCCAACGCAAGGGATCGGGGTCAAGCCATGTTTGAAGGCAGCCAAGATCTTCTTGTTGACGATTTCGTCGGTTTCACCGAAATATGCCCGGCGCTCGGAATGGCCGATGATCACATAGTCCACGCCAAGCTCTTTCAGCATGCGGCCGCTGATTTCGCCGGTGAAAGCTCCTTCGTCTTCAAAGTGCATGTTTTGTGCGCCGATTTTGATCGACGTGCCTTTCGCAGCTTCTACCAAAGCCGGAAGGTTCGTGAACGGAGCACAAATAACGCTCTCAACGCCAGCAACCTCCGCTTTCCCTTTTACGGCTTCGAAGAAGGCTTTGGCTTCGGAAACGGTTTTGAACATTTTCCAGTTTCCGGCGATAATAGGTGTTCTCACAGAGCCCACTCCTTTTATTTCATAGAGGTAGCTCAAAAAACGAACTTTGATCACGATGTATCTCGTGAAGCGGAAGTGCTGAAAGCTCGTTTTTTGAGCCTTGATCTAGCTACTTATTCTTACTTGTCGTTCAATGCTACAACGCCTGGAAGTGCTTTGCCTTCCATGAATTCCAGGGAAGCGCCGCCGCCTGTGGAGATGTGGTCCATTTTGGAAGCCAGATTGAACTTCTCAGCAGCTGCTGCGGAATCCCCGCCGCCGATGATGGTGTAGCCTTCCGTTGTTGCGCAAGCTTCTGCCACTTCTCTGGTCCCGTTAGCGAAAATGTCCATCTCGAACACGCCCATCGGTCCGTTCCATACGACCAACTTGGAGTTCTTGATGATTTCAGCATACTTCGCACGAGTCTTCGGCCCGATGTCCACGCCTTCCCAATCTGCAGGAATGCTGTCGATATCCACAGCTTTGTGGTTTGCGGTTGGGCTGAAGTCATCCGCTACGATGCAGTCGACAGGAAGAAGGAAGTTTTTACCCAGCTTCTTCGCTTTCTCGATGAAGCCAAGAGCAACGTCGAGTTTAGAATCATCCAGAAGCGATTTGCCGATTTCGTAACCTTGAGCTTTGAAGAAGGTATAAGCCAAGCCGCCGCCAATCAACACGTTGTCTGCGATATTCAGCAGGTTGTCGATGACGTCGATCTTGTCTTTTACTTTCGAACCGCCGATAATTGCGGTGAAAGGACGATCCGGGTTTGTCAAGGCTTTGCCGAGAACGGACAATTCTTTCTCCATCAGCAAGCCGGATACGGCTGGCAGATAATGAGCGATTCCTTCGGTCGAAGCATGCGCACGGTGTGCGGCACCAAATGCGTCGTTGACGAACAGGTCAGCCAGCTCAGCGAATTGTTTCGCGAGTTCTGGATCGTTCTTCTCTTCGCCTGGGTAGAAACGTACGTTTTCAAGCACAAGAACGTCGCCGTTGTTCATTGCATTGACTTTCGCTTTCACTGCTTCCCCAACAGCTTCATCGACTTTCGCTACTTCTTTGCCAAGCAGCTCGCTCAAGCGTTTTGCCGGCAGCGTAAGCCGCATATCTTCGTTCACTTGGCCTTTCGGACGGCCCAAATGGCTCGCAAGAATGACTTTTGCGCCTTGTTCAACCAAGTATTTGATTGTTGGCAGCGTTTCGCGAATCCGGGTGTCGTCAGTAATTTGACCATCTTGCATCGGTACATTGAAATCTACGCGAACAAACACGCGTTTGCCGGTGACTTCCACATCACGTACACTTTTCTTGTTCATCTCCACGTTCCTCCTAAACGATATGCGCGGGTCTCCCAGACCAAAAAATGCGCATCTACGGCTTTGTCTTGGTTCCTCTCCTAAATAAAAACGCAATGAAACGAATCTCTATCTATAACTTTATTGGGTGTGTGTGAATGCCGTATTACATGCAAGAACCAAAGAGGAGTCCTGAACAGGTTGCTCCTCTTTGGGATGAATCTCTAATATGGGTAACTGATTATTTTACTTTTTTCGCGAAGTATTCCAGCGTGCGAACCAATTGAGCAGTGTAGGACATTTCGTTGTCATACCAAGCTACTGTTTTAACCAGTTGTTGGTCGCCGACAGTCAATACTTTCGTTTGTGTAGCGTCGAACAGGGAACCGAAAGTCATACCTTTGATGTCCGAAGATACGATTTCGTCTTCAGTGTAACCGAAAGTTTCTGGGTCAGCAGCAGCTTTCATTGCAGCGTTAACTTCGTCCGCAGTTACTTTCGTTTTCAGAACGGATACCAGCTCAGTCAAGGAACCAGTTGGAACCGGTACACGTTGTGCAGCGCCGTCCAATTTGCCTTGCAGTTCAGGGATAACCAGGCCGATCGCTTTTGCAGCACCTGTAGTGTTAGGGATGATGTTCTCAGCAGCTGCGCGAGCACGACGGAAGTCACCTTTCGCATGCGGAGCATCCAGCGTGTTTTGGTCGCCAGTGTAAGCGTGGATGGTTGTCATCAAGCCTTCAACGATACCGAATTTATCATTCAGTGCTTTAGCCATTGGAGCCAAGCAGTTCGTCGTACAAGAAGCACCGGAGATTACGGTTTCTGTACCGTCGAGGATTTCATGGTTTACGTTGTAAACGATGGTTTTCATGTCGCCAGTAGCTGGAGCGGAGATAACAACTTTCTTCGCGCCGCCTTTCAGGTGAAGCTCAGCTTTTTCTTTCGTTGTGAAGAAGCCTGTGCACTCCAGAACGATGTCAACGCCAAGCTCGCCCCAAGGCAATTCTTCAGGGTTGCGGTTAGCCAATACTTTAACTTCTTGGCCGTTAACTTTGAAGAATCCATCGTGTACTTCGATGTCGCCTTCGAAGCGGCCTTGAGTTGTATCATATTTCAACAAATGAGCCAACATTTTTGCATCTGTCAGGTCATTGATTGCTACGACTTCAATACCTTCAACGTTTTGAATGCGGCGGAAAGCCAAGCGTCCAATACGTCCAAAACCGTTAATCCCTACTTTTACACTCATTGATAGTTCCTCCCAGTGTTTGATTTTTTATTATTCAAGACAGGCCGGATAAAACCCGTCATGAGTAAACCTATTTAGCCCCGGATCCGTTGATCAACTCGCTTACGATCTCTTGCGCCGCCGCTTCATCGGTCACTAGGATATCCTCTTGGCCAAACCGCAATACGGCATGGATCGCTCTCGCTTTGCTCTTGCCGCCTGCAATGCCGATCACCGTCTCGGTCTGCATAATATCCTCGAGACGCAGGCCTAAGGTCAGCATTTTGTGCACGACGACGCCGTCTTCATTAAAGTAATATCCAAATGATTCCGCGAGCGCACCTTCTCTTCGGATTTCTTCGACCATGCTTGGCTCCAGCTTGCGCCGACGTGCCATCTCCATAGCGTCTCCGACCCCGTGCACTACGATACGCGCCTGCCGGATCATGTCCACGATATCCTGAATATTCGGATCGTGTACCAATGACTCGTAAGCTTCCTTCCCCAACAGATCGGGGACATGCAGCAAACGATACCCCGCACCCACGCGCTTCGCCATACCGGAAGCTATCGTGTTCGCTTGGATTTCCAGGCTCTCGCCAAGACCTCCGCGTGCCGGTACGAACCAGCTCTGCTTCATCGTGACGTTAGGCGGCGGATTCAGCTGATCTGCGACTTCCGCCAGCGTCGTGCCGCCGGTTACCGCAACCACCTCATCCCCGCGCATGACACTAAGCAGCGCTTTGGCGCCTGCGCGCCCCAACTCCCGCTTCACCAGCGGAGAGGCCTCACAATCTCCGGGTACAATCACTACTTTGCGCAGCCCATAATGCTGACGGATCGTCTCCTCCAGGTTGGAGAGGCCAAACAATTCTTTGACGACCGGCTCCAAATCCTCTAGCAACCGCCGTCCCGCGTCGCTGATTCTCATGCCTATATTCTCGATTTCTATCAGGCCTTGGGCCTTCAGGAGATCCGTCTCGGCACGCAACACACGCTCCGTCATGTCCAGCGAATTCGCCAAGGTTCTACGGCCAATGACATCAGACAACATGATCTGGTGAAGTATGGTGTACCTTTTCTTGAGAATGTCCATGAGATCAGGAAGAAGCTGCTTTTGAATCTCTAATATGTTTCGCATGCTTTCCACTCCTGCAAGCTTCGTCTTCTCTCTCCATCTCCTGGCCTTAAAATGTCCCGGGATAACTTTTTAAGTCCCACTGCTATTTTACTCAATATTCTCCTTAGTTGCAAGCCTGACGTCCGTATCATTTACTTTCTTCGGAGCAGTTATACCCCTAGGCACAAAGAATCCCGCAAGAACCTGACATTTGAATCAGAGAATTGTCGAAAAATAGGCCAGCTGTGTCCCGCAAGATTGCGGATGAGGGGATAAGTTCGGTCATTTTCATAGAAAAAAAGACCCTCCCGTATGGGAGAGCCTCTTCGAATATCTACATCATTTTATGGTTTCTCCATGGTTCAATTGTTCAGTCGGATCGACAATGCGCTTTTGGATTCCATCCGCAAACTCGGCAATTCAGTCCCCCGGAGACGCAAGCGAACGTCAGACGCCTGCTCGTCGTCATTAAATAGTACAACCCCAATCGAATCGTCCATATTGCGGAAAGCGACGGAACGAATCGAGGGCTGGTCCGACTCGGCGGCGATTCTAACGGCCATCGGGCGGATCACTGTGCTGAAATGGGCCAGCGCATAATAGTCCAGCGTATACTCGAGCTCGCGGGTCTGCTGGTTCACCGTTACGATCCCGCGGCAGGTGCTGCGGCCAAAGCCTGGGACGGTCGGACCATTCTGCTCATCTAAAGCCATATTCCAAAGCACCAGCGATTGGCTGTGATTTCGCAAGATCTCAATCCCCGTCCGCATGACATTGGAGAACGCCGGTTCAAACGCCGGAATCCATTCCCCGCCGGAGCCTTCAGTGAAATGAACCTCTTTGTCCGGGAAAGCCTCCTTCACTTGGCTTTGCGCTGAGGCTTCCCCACCATACCAATGCCACGCCACCCCATCGACGGCTTCGCCTGCTTCCTGCAGCACGGAGAGCGGATACTCCGGCCGATCCCAGTTATGGTCATACGCCAAAATCTTCGTGGAAAAGCCATGCTTCACAAAAGCCGGCTTCAGATAATTTTTCACAAAATCCGTCTGCATCTCAGCCGTCATTAGCATCCCCGGATAATGCCCAGGCACATACAGCGGTTCGTTCTGCGGCGTCACCGCATAAATGGATAACCCGTGCTTAGCGTATGATTCGATATAACGGACAAAATAGTTCGCATACGATTCGTAATACTCCTTCTTCAGTTCCCCGCCGATCATGGAACCGCTCGTTTTCATCCAGCCCGGTGCGCTCCAGGGGGAGCCAAACAGCTTGATAGACGGATTTAAGGCCAGCGCCTCTTGTAAGAGCGGTATGACATCAGCTTCATCATGTTCGATCGAGAACCGCTGCATTTCCGGATCGGTCTCCCCTTCAGGCAAATCGTTGTAGCTATAGAAGAAACGGGCATAGTCAGAGGCCCCCATCGGATTGCGCAACACGGATAGGCCGATGCCCTCCTCCGGGTCAAACAGCTTCTTCATCAAGATGGATCGCTGCTCTTCGGGAAGCACCTGATGAATCAGATAGGCAGCCGAATCGGTAAAAGACGCCCCAAACCCATCCATCGTCTGATAAGTGACGCTTCCGTCCAATCGGACCTCGACCTCCACGGCAGCCGAATCCGTCGGCCGCAGTTGTTCCTCTGTTGTACGGACAAAAAGGGATTGTTCTCCAGTGGAATAATAAATATCAAGCTCACGCATGCTGTTTCCCTCCACTTCTTTTAATGAGCTCGGTTATTTGAGGCCAAGTTTCTCTTTATTGGCTTTCATTTTCTCCGTACGGATTTGCACGATTTTATCCCAACCGTTGTCCTCAAGGAACTTCTTGTAGTTGTTAAGCGTGCTTTCGAACTCTTCGTCGCTCTTCGCGCGAATCAGGCTGACCATCGTCGTGTTCCAAGTCGTGTTAATCGCGGTTAAGGAGCGGGCTTCTGGAGATCCGGCATCCGGATTGATATTTTCAAGAACGAAGTGAGGGTACAGCTTCCCTTTGCCCCACTCTTGCATTTGCTTGATCGAATCCGGGAATGCATCGGCACTAAGCGCTTTATGGCGGTCATGGCCAAAGAACATAAACTCACCCATGCGGTATTCCTTCTTGAATTTATCCGCATCCTTCTGCTGCAGCTCTTTCACTTCCGGCGTAAATTGGACCGTGCCATCCGCATTTTTCGTATAGGTCTCGCCTTCGATGCCGTAGTTCATCAGCATTTGGCCTTCTTCATCCAACAGGTACGTGAAAATTTGAATCGCCTTCGCCGGGTCTTTACATTGCTTCGTGATAAAGCTGATCATCCAGCCGGTTATCCCGGATTGGTTCAGCTTCGGCGTGTTGCCCACTGTGCTTTGCGGTCCGTCGATTGCCAGGTAGGCTTGATCCGGATGGGCGGTGGCGAAGATTTGCAAATTACCGCCTTGCTGCGGCGTTCCGTCCAGCAACATCGTGGCGTATTTGCCAGCTTTCACTTTCTCTTCAAAAGCCGGGCCGTCATCGGCAAAGCTGTCGTCGCTGATATTGCCAGCTCTATGAACATCATTTAACGTTTTGAGCCAAGTCAGATAATCTTCGTCCAGATTGCGGTTGTAGAACTCGCCGTTCTCCGTTTCCAGTGGTACGCCAAGGAAGTCTTGGAACACATCTCCCAAGGAGCCCGTCCCTTCGCCAATTGAGTTAAATCCAAACGGAATCAGTTCTGGGAATTTGTCTTTAATTTGCTGCATCACATTTTTGAATTCCTCAGGGGTACCGAACTTAGGCTCACCCAGCGCTTCATACACGTCCTTGCGAATCACAAAAGCGGTCTTCGCAGGAATGTTACCGCTGTCATAATCGGCCTGCGTGTTAGAGTAGTTCGGATAACCGTACGTATTGCCGTCCTCTTGCTTAAACCAGTTGAGCGTATCTTGCGCAGCGACTTTGTTGAAATAAGGGTCGTATTTTTCCGCCAGCTCGTTCAGCGGTAAGGCCCAGGAAGAGGCCTTCTGCACGACGGCCGAATTGGAATCGAATACGGTGATCAAGTCCGGCATGTCGCTTCCGGCAAAAAACGTATTCAGCTTGGTGTCATCGCCGGTAATAAATTTGATATCAATATTCAAATCTTCCTTGATCTTCTTCGTGACCACATCATTACCGAAATCGGTATTCCACCAATCGGCGTTCACGTACCAAGTCAGCTGGGTTGGCTCTTCTTTCTTATCCAGCTTCCAGGCCGGCGTATTCGCGTCCAAGGCATAGCGATCATCCAGCGATACCTCTTTGGCTGCCTTCGAGCTGCCGCCGGAGCCGCCGCATCCGGTAACAATCAGCGCAGCGGTGAGCAGAGCAGCGCATGCGGTCATCCCTTTTCTTGCAAGACTTTTGTTCAACTTAAGCATTCGTTGTACCCTCCTTTTTTTGTAAGAAGCATAGCTAGTCCAACTCGCTGATCAAGCCTAGCGTTTCATGCGGATGCGTTACTCCTTCACCGCCCCCAGCATCATGCCCGAGATGAAGTACCTTTGTAATAATGGATAAATCACAACAATCGGCAAAGTCGTAATCACAATTGTTGCGAGTTGAACTCCTTTGGTCGTCGTTTCAATCACGACGGAACCCGCGATGTTCTGCATCGATTGGGTTTGGGACTGCACAATGATTTCGTACAGCTTCATTTGCAGCGGATACAGGTATTCATCTGTGATGTACAGCTTGGTTGTCAAAAAGTCGTTCCACTGACTCACCCCGTTGAACAGAGCGATGGTCGCCATCGCCGGCATAGATAACGGGATAAAGATTTTCAGGAAAATTCCCCAGTCACCGGCACCGTCGATTTTGGCGGATTCCTCCAGGGAATCAGGCACGTTACGAAAGAAATTCATTAAGATCACGACATCGTAATAACTGAACAAAGCCGGAATGATATACACCCAGAAGCTGTTCAGCAGCCCCAGGGATTTAATCAGCAAGTACGTCGGGATCATGCCGCCTGAGAAAAACATCGTAATAACGCCCATCGTCACGTACAGCTTGCGACCGCGGACATTGTTCTTGCTAAGACCGTAGCCGATCATCGCACAGAAGAAGACGTGAGTCACAACGCCGATCACCGTCTTGAGGACCGAGATCAGGAACGACTGCCAAATCGTATCGTCTCGAAACACCGCCTGGTAGTTCTCCAAGGAAAACTCCTTAGGCCAGAAGACAAACCCGCCTTCGGCAAGAGCTCTTCCCGAACTAAAGGAAGAAACAATGACGTTCCAGAGCGGAATCACAATAACGATCGTAAATATGATCAGGACCGTCGCGTTCACCGTATCAAAGATTCTGCTGTCGAGATCCCGTTTGAGCACCTTTCGATTCATGGCTACTGCTCCTTCCTTACAGGACAGATTGATTATCGTTGAGTTTGCTGGTCACCTTATTTGCCAGCACCAACAAAATGACCGATACGACCGAAACCCCAAGTCCAACGGCGGTCGCGTAGGAGAAGTCCCCCTGCGTTAACCCCATCCGGTACACATAGGAGTTAATCACCTCGGCCCTTTCACGGTTCTGAGAGTTCATCAGCACCAAGGTTTGGTCCAGGTTGGAGCCAAGCAGGCCGCTGATGGTCAGAATCAGGTTCAAGCTGATAATCATCCGCATATTGGGCAGCGTGATGTTCCAAATTTGCCGGAGCCGGCTTGCCCCGTCGATCTTCGCAGCTTCATAATAGGTCGGGTCGATCTTGGCCATGATAGCGAGGTATAGGATCGTACCCCAGCCCGCCTCTTTCCAGACATCCGAAAGCACCGCGATCCACCAATACTTGCCCGGATCAAGCAGGATATTTTGCGGCTTCGAGATCAAGCCCAAGTCCAGTAGCAGTTGGTTGAACATCCCGGTCGTCGAAAACCAGGTGATCAGCATCCCGCCAAGTACGATCCAGGACAAAAAGTGCGGCAGGTACGAGATCGTCTGCACGATTTTTTTGAACCGCCCCATCCCGACCTCGTAGATCATAATCGCGAGAATAATCGGGATCACGAAGCCGATGGCCAGCTTCAGGAAGCTGATCCCCAGCGTATTCACCACGGATTCCCAGAAGTATTTGTCGGTGGCGATAATCTTGAAGTTGTCCAAGCCTACCCATGGAGCGGAGCTTAACGTATCGATGACGGTATAATTTTTGAAAGCGATCGTTAGTCCGTAGATGGGAATGTAGCAAAAAATAATCATAAAAATAATGCCCGGCCAGATCATCGACTGGATTTCCCACTGCCTGCCGAAATCGATAAAGAACTGTTTCACTCGGATTCTCATCGGCTTTTTGGCTGACGCAGTTGACTTCGCCATTTTGCGCTCCTCTCTTTATCCCGTATGGATAAAAACGTTTTTATTTTTAGCAATAGAGCCCCTTTAATTAACCGCTTACAATTCTCGCTGAGCTCAAGTTCAGCTCCGTCTCAGCTTCTCTTAGCTTAAACGTACATGACTTGAGCCCCGCACAATCAATTGACCATCCAGCTTCTGCACCTTGCCCTGTTCCTGCTTCTTAATCATGTTCACCAGGTGATTAACTGCCAAGATCCCTTGTCTGGCGATTGGATTACGAACCGTCGTCAGAGGCGGCGTAAAATACTGGGCAATATCAATATCGTCAAACCCTACGACGCTGATGTCCCTTGGAACTTCGAGGCCATACGAACGCAACGCTTTGATACACCCGATGGCGCTCAAATCGTTACCGGCCAGAATCGCGTCCGGCACTTTGCCCGGATGCTTGTGAATAAACGCCCGGATCGCATTATAGGTACTCTCTTCCTCAAAATACCCCTGCACAATAAAATCCTCATCGATCGGCAGCTGATGCTCCCGCAAGGCTGCGAGATATCCTTCTTTCCGCTGTACGCTGTCATACATCGTATCGACGCCGGAAATGTAGGCGATTTTCTTATGGCCCAGGCTGATCAGGTATTTGGTCGCTTCATAAGCGGACGCATACGAATTGAAAATCACGGTCCCCATCGTTTCCTTCTGAATCACCCGATCCAGAAATACCGCCTTGACCTTGTCCTTCTCCATCATCGCGATATCATGGTCATCCACCCGCAATTCTTCGTAGATGATCACGCCATCCACCCGGCGGCCCATAATATTGCTGATAATCGTTTGCTTATCGGCAGTAACCATGACATGCAGACCGTAACCCAACCGCTCGCTCTCGCGCGCCATCGACTCCACCAAAATGTAAAAATATGGCCCGGATACACTCGTCGTAAAAAAACCAAGCATGTTCGTCTTCTTCGACTTCAGTTGCTTCCCGTTTAAGTTCGGTACATAATTGAGCTGCTTAGCAACCTTCAGCACATGGGATTTGGTCTCCGGATTCAACACATCCACATCGTTCAGCGCGTTGGATACCGTAGAGATCGAAACCCCTGCTGCCTTGGCTACATCCTTAATGGTGACTTTCCCCATCCCTGATTACACCCTTGTCTATAAAAACGTTTTTATATATTCCTCAAATTATCATAGAAACGCTTTCATGACAATCCCCTATTTTTTGATCCCTTACAAAAAAAAGATCCGCCACACCTCTTTGGGGGTTCCCATTTATTTTCTGCAAAACCTTTGGATCTGCACCTTGCATTTTGTGTGGAAATGCCATATAATCTATTTTGTTCGCTAAATTTGCGCCCGTGGTCCAATGGATATGACGTAGGCCTCCGGAGCCTGAGATCGAGGTTCGATTCCTCGCGGGCGCGCCATTATAATACACATGCAAAGTCCTGTCACAGAAGTGTTCTGGACTTTTTTATTATCTTGAGTTTGACTTTCTTTGACTTTCTCAAATAAATTGTTTATGATGAGATTAATCCTCATCATTTCCGTCAATTCTTAGATAGAGATGATGAACCCAAACCATTCCATTCGACGGGGCGGTTCACTTGAACACCCGAATTTTAAGGAGGTTTTATCGGTGAGTTATATTCCTATGGTAGTAGAACAAAGCAACCGCGGCGAACGCGCTTATGACATTTATTCCCGTCTGCTCAAAGACCGGATCATTTTCCTGGGCTCACAGGTCAACGACGTTGTGGCCAACTCCATCATTGCTCAGATGTTGTTCCTGGATGCGGAAGATCCAACCAAGGACATCCACCTCTACATTAACAGCCCTGGCGGTTCCATTACGGCCGGTATGGCGATTTTTGATACCATGCAATTTATCAAAGCCGACGTCTCCACGATCTGCGTTGGGTTGGCGGCTTCGATGGGCGCCTTCCTGTTGAACGCAGGTGCACCTGGCAAACGTTATGCGCTGCCTAACAGCGAAATTATGATTCACCAACCGCTCGGCGGAGCGGAAGGTCAAGCGACGGACATCGAGATCCGCGCTCGCCGCATCCTCAAGATGCGCGATAAACTGAACCGGATCCTCTCGGAACGCACGGGTCAACCGCTGGAACGGATCGAGAAGGACACCGACCGCGACTACTTCATGAGTGCGGCAGAAGCGAAGGAATATGGCTTGATCGACCAAGTGATCGAGAAAGTGAATCCCGCCAAAGCTTAAGGCGATATAGAAAAGGCTGCTCTCCGAACAGAAAATGCTGTTCGAGGAGCGGCCTTTCTTGTTATATTTATCTTTAAATACCTTAACGCGAAGGTTCAAAAAGTCGGATCGCAAGTTAGTACAGGCCCATGCCTCTAGAGAGGCCTTCCTTCTGCTGGCTGTCTTTCGACTGACTGTCTTTCAGCTGATAGCCCGTCTGCAGATAGCAATTCTGCTGGCTGCTCTGCTGCCGATAGCGTGTATCTAGTAGCACTTCTGCTCTAACGCTGATGAGAAGCACTATTGGGGCGAAATTAGCGTGCTCGCGGCTCTAACGACGCTGAGAAACACTATTTCGACGGAAATGCTTATTTATAGGCAGATACGGAGGAAATAAGCAGTCTGGTAAGCGTTACAGTTGAAACATCGTAATTTTGGCAGGAATAAGGTCGGTGGCAAGCGTTAGAAGTCTGACTTTTTGAACGATATTTTTTAAAGGAGCGAACCGGGAAATGGAATCCAGAAAAAAATTGTATGAAGTAAGCCGTACGTTAGCGGATGTCGCCATGGGCAAGGCCAAAGCGGATTTGGTGGTTAAGGGCGGCACCTTAGTCAACGTGTATACCGGAGAGCTGCAGCCGAATACGGACGTCGCGGTGGCTGAAGGGCGGATCGCCTTCGTGGGGGACGCAACGCACACCATTGGCGAGAACACCGTCGTGATCGATGCGGCAGGTCGTCACCTCGTTCCCGGGCTCCTGGACGGGCATATGCACGTGGAGAGCACCATGCTGTCGGTGGCGGAGTTCGCCAAAGCTGCGCTTCCGAAAGGAACGACCGGTATTTTTATGGACCCGCATGAAATCGCCAATGTGTTCGGGGCGGAGGGCGTGCGCTGGATGCACGAGGAGGGCCAGGCCTTGCCGCTGAAGGTATATACGACCTTTCCTTCCTGCGTACCCGCCACCGATCATTTGGAGGATGCCGGGGCGTCGCTGGACACCCGCGATATTGCCGACGGGATGACTTGGGACGGCGTTGAGGGGCTGGGCGAAGTCATGAACTTCCCTGGCGTCGTATTCGGAGACCCGAAAATGCTCGGCGAAATCCAAGCCACAATGGAAGCGGGCAAAACCGTCACCGGGCATTTTCCAAGCGACGACGAGCGGATGCTCCAGGCTTACATCGCCTCAGGCGTGACTTCCTGCCACGAGACCGTGACCCGGGAGCAAGGGCTCGCCAAGCTGCGCCTCGGCATGCACCTGATGATCCGGGAGGGATCGGCTTGGCATGACGTCAAAGAAGTGATCAAGGTCGTCACCGAGGATAAGGTGAATACCTCGAACATTATGCTGGTCACCGACGATGTGTATCCCCAAACCTTGATTGAAAAAGGTCACATGAACCATGTCGTGCGCAGGGCGATTGAAGAGGGCGTCGACCCGGTGACGGCGATCCAGATGGGGACGATCAATACGGCGCGGTACTTTAAGGTCGACGGCGATGTGGGGGGCATTGCGCCAGGCAAATGCGCGGACCTGCTGCTGATCGACGACCTGCGGCGGATGGAGCCGTCGACGGTCATCACCGACGGCAAAGTCGCCTATGACGCCGGACAGCTCTGCGTCCCGTTCCCGGCGTACCCGTACCCGGCGCAGGCGCGCGCTTCGGTGAAATTGGCGCGTCCGCTGACCGCCGACGATTTCCTCTACCGCAGCGCCAGCGGCCAAGCGGAAACGACGATCCACGTTGTCGACGTGATCGAGAACAGCGCCCGCACGGCGAAGGGGACGGCAACCGTTCCGGTTGACGGAGATGGCGTCGTGCGTCCGGGCGCCGAGCAGGACATCGCCACGCTGGCCTGCATCGACCGCCACCGCGGTTCCGGCGAGCTGTCCCTCGCCTTCGCGCGCGGTTTTGGGCTCACGCAAGGAGCCGTGGCCTCCACCGTTGCCCATGACAGCCATAACCTCATCGTCATGGGGACGAATCCCGAGGACATGGCGTTTGCTGCGAACGAGCTGGCGAAGCTGGGCGGCGGCATGATCGCCGTCCTGAACGGCCAAGTGCTCGCTGCCGTGCCGATGGCTATCGCTGGCCTGATGTCCGATCAACCGCTGGAGACGGTGGTCACCCAGGTGAATGAGCTGGAGGCCGCCTGGAAGCAGCTCGGCTGTCAGCTGAACGCGCCGTTCATGACGTTTTCACTGATCGCCCTGCCGGTTATTCCGGAGCTGCGGATCACCAACCGCGGTCTAGCGGACGTGAACGAGTTCAAGCTCGTGCCGGTCGAAGTCGGTTAAGCCGCAACCAACAACAGCGACGGCAATAACAACAGCAACAAGCTCTCTCACTTGAAAAACCCGCCAAGAAAGGTTATCCTCTCTGGCGGGTTTGTTTTTCGCAATTCCTGCAAAAGTGCAGTTCTCTGCCTCATGCGGCCGTCGCACAGCCGATGCCGTGCCGCCGGAGACGCTCGCACCTACAGATGAGCACGCAGCTCCTCCACCGACTCCCGCCGCACCAGCTCCGTATCCAGCAGCACCAGCTCCCCGCCGGCCGCCGCCCCGTCGATCAGCTCAAGGATTTTGCGCGCGCCCATCCGGCTGAGCTGCTCAATCGGCCGCTTCACCGTCGTCAGCGGCGGATTCGTGTAATGCGAGAAGCCGATGTCGTCAAAGCCAACGACCGAGACATCCGCTGGAATCCGCATTCCCGTCTCTGTCGCTGCCTTCATCGCACCGATGGCCATGTCGTCGTTGCAGCAAAACACCGCAGTTGGCCGCTCCGGCAACGCCAGCAACCGGTGCATCGCCAGATAACCGCTCTCCACGTCGTAGCAGCCCTCGACAAGCCATTCCTCCCGTACGGCCAAGCCCGCATCCTTCATCGCCCGCAAATACCCTTCCTTGCGCTCCTGCGTCGACTTATAGCCGGCAATTCCCTCTACCAGGCCAATGCGCGTATGCCCGCAGCCCGCCAAATATCGCGTCAACTCGTAAGCCCCTGCCCGGTCATTGGACACGAAATTGACGATGGTCGGATCGTCCGCATTCCGATTCAGCACGACCAGAGGAATTCCTTGCTCCCGCACATGACGAATAAATGTGTCGTCACGCTCACTTTGGCTCATGAGCAGGATGCCGTCGAACCGCCGCCGATGGATCGAGCTAAAGTCCTCAAAATCGTCAATCCCCCGCAGAAACAAGTTGTACTGGACGCCAACCTCCTGACTCACACCGCGGATCGCCTCGGCCAAGAAGCTGGAGGAAGTCCCTTGAACCATACTCGTAAAAAACAATCCAATCGTATGCGAACGCTGCAGCACTAAACTTTTGGCGTTATAGTTCGGCACGTAGTTCAGCTGCTCAGCAATCTCCATAATCTTGCGTTTGGTCTCCTCTTTAATCAGCGGGCTGTTGTTCAACGCCCGGGAAACCGTCATATGCGAGACATTCGCCAGCTTGGCGATGTCTTTGATCGTAGCGGACATGAAGCAGCGTCAATCCTTTCTATGCCTCAGGAAAAGCAAAATACCGCTTAGCATTGATGTAGCAAATATCCGTGACGATCCGGCTCAGCAGAGCATAGTCCTCCGGCGCCTCGCCGCGCTCCACCCAATCGCCAAGCACGTCGCATAAGAGGCGGCGGAAGTATTCATGCCGCGTATAGGACAGGAAGCTGCGGGAGTCCGTCAGCATCCCGATGAACTGCGACAACACGCCGAAGTTGGCCAGCGTGTGCATCTGCTGAATCATACCGTCCTTGTTGTCGTTGAACCACCAAGCGGTGCCAAATTGGATTTTACCAGGAACGCCCCCGCCTTGGAAGCTGCCCATGATGCTGGCCAGCGCCCAGTAATCATTGGGGTTCAGCGAATACAGGATCGTCTTCGGCAGCCCGCTCTCCTGCTCGATGGCGTCCAGCAACCGGGCCAGCGCTTCAGCCAAAGGACCGTCGTTAATCGCATCATAGCCCGTATCCGGACCCAGCCGCCGGAGCATCGCCGTATTCGTGTTCCGCAACGCATGGATATGCAGCTGCATCGCCCAGCCCCGAGCGGCGTACTCCTTGCCAAGGAACACCATCGAATACGATTTGTATTTCCGTTCCTCCTCCGGCGTCACCGAACCCTGACTCAGCGCCTTAGCAAAGATCGCTTCCACTTCCTCCAGCGTCGCTTCCTCGTATTCCAGCGTATCCAGCGCGTGGTCTGATACGCGCCCGCCGGCCTCATGGAAGAAGTCGATCCGTTCCCGTAACACATCCAACAGCGTTCCATATCTCTGAATCGACTTACCCGCCGCCGCCTCCAGCTTCGCCAGCCAAGGTTTAAAGGTATCGCGATTAATCTCCAGGAACTTGTCTGGTCGGAAGCTCGGCAGCACCAACGTATCGAAGCCTTCCAGCTCCTTGATCTTCAAATGGTACTCCAGCGAATCCGCTGGATCATCCGTAGTGCAGACCACCGTCACCTTCGACTTCGTAATCAAATCTCGCGCGCCAAATCCTTCACTTTGCAGCTGGGCATTCGCTTGTTCCCAGATGATCGGTGCAGTCTCCTCATTCAGCAACTCATCAATCCCAAAAAAACGCTGCAACTCCAAGTGCGTCCAATGGTACAGCGGATTCCCCAGCAGCTGCGGCACCACCTTCGCCCAAGCGAGAAACTTATCGTAATCATCCGCCCCGCCGGTGATCCGTTCCTCGTCGATGCCGCAAGCCCGCATCACCCGCCATTTGTAATGGTCGCCGCCCAACCAAGCCTCGGTTAAGTTGCGGAACGTCTTGTTTTCGTAGATTTCCTGCGGGCTTAAATGGCAGTGATAATCGATAATAGGCAGGTCCTTCGCATACTGATGATACAATTTCTCCGCCGTCTCGCTGCCAAGCAGAAAGTTTTTCCCTAAAAATGTCTTCGCCACTTCTCATTCTCCCTTCCCTTTAATTCCGAAGTTCAACCAATTGTTAACGTTAACAATAGCCGTGATGCTTATATTGTAAACGTTTTATCAGAAAACGCAAGAGAGAATATCGGCCCTGGCCCGCAGATCACATTCAGCAAAAAAGCCCCCTCAGCCGCGAATGCAGCCAAGAGGGCATGAGCCTAGATTCGACAAAACCTCAGCGTGTGTTGAAATCAAACGGATTCGTTCCCGGCGGCAGCAGTTGGCTAAACGGGAAGTAGAATTCCGGGAAGCCAAACACGTAAGGCAAGTATTCGTATAGTTGGAAAAAGATCGTCACGCCCTCGTCCTTCACATAATACGACGGATTCGAGCCGATCGTTTTGAAGTTCCCGAAGTAACCTTCCGTCTCCTGCAGCTTCTTGGCAATTTCCGGATCCACGATGCTGCGATAATTCGGGTTTGCCCGGAGCAGCTCGTCCAGCGTCAGCAGCTTTCCGTTATCCAGCCGGAAGGTCAAGCCGTCACGTACGGTAATCCCGTGCGCACCGCCAGTGTAAGAGTACCAATCCTGATAAAGACTGAGCACCCCGTCACGGTTGTACGTCACTTTGTAAGTCCCGACATACTCATAAGGGTTCCCGCTGGGGGTTGAAGGCTGTCCCGCTTTCGCTTCCTTCAACGCATTGGCCACAAATTTCTCGGCTTTTACCTTAAACAGCTTATTGATCTTCTTCTGTACCGACTTGTGCTTTAATCCGCTCACCTGCGGATAGTCGACTTTAATCGACGCTTCGGGAATTTTCTTCACGATCGTATGATTCGTGATTTTAACGCCTTGCCGCTCCTGCACCATTGCCGAGCCTGTCTCTGGCTTCTCCCCGCTGATCTGGACCGGAGCCTGCGGCGCGGCTTCTGCCGGAACAACGGTCAAGCCGGAGATCATCAAGCCTGCGGTCATCAGCGAAGTGATCATTTTTACCGTATTACGCTTCACTTGTTATCGCCACCCTCTATCGGTTAATACCTAAATTATGACCCGGGTGGCAAAAATTCATGTACGCAAAAACGCCAGCACGCCTTCCCTCACGGAAAGCGCCTGGCGCTGTTGCAATAGGTAAGCCGATCTTACTCACGGCCGCTCTTCAATTCGGTCCAGTACCGGTCGTACAGCTGCAGCTTATCGCCTACGTCACCCAGCCATTCAGTACGAGACAGCTCATCCTCGGACAGATTAATCATCTTGTCGTTCCGGTATTCTTCGCTGTGGAACTCAGCAGCTTTCACATTCGGATCGCTGTATCCGATTGCTTCGTAGTTCTTCGCGCTTACTTCCGGATCAAGCATGAAGTTGATAAACTTCTCAGCCAGCTCTTTATGCTTCGAATCCTTCGGAATCGCGTAGTTATCCGACCAGATCGTGCCGCCTTCCTTAGGTACCACATAAGCGACATCGGGATTGTCTTGAGCGATATAGGAAGCGTCACCCGACCATACGGTGGCGATCCAGCCTTCTTCTTGAATCATTTTTTGCTTGATGTTATCCGTATCGAAGGCCAGCACACTTGGCAGCAGCTTCTTCAAGTCCTCCACAGCCGTTGTGATTTCACCTTCGTCGGTGGAGCTGTTGGAATAGCCGTTCTTTTTCAAGGCCATGCCAATGACTTCGCGGTTATCGTCCAGCAAAATGACTTTGCCCTTGTATTCCGGATTCCACAGATCCTCCCAGCTGTCGATCTCATCTTTCACGTATTTCTTGTTGTATGCAATCCCCGTCACCCCTGAGGTGTATACGATCGAGTATTTATTTCCCGGATCGTAGGAAGGGTTCTTATAGGCGTCTGACACGTTGGCGAAGTTCGGAATGTTGTTCATGTCCAGCGGCGCCAGCAGATCCTGCTTGATCATCGTGGCCACCATATAATCGGACGGTTGAATCAAGTCGTAACCGCCGCCGCCCGCCTTAATTTTAGCCAGCAAATCCTCATTGTTGGCAAATACGTCATAATTGATCTTTACGTCGAACTCTTTCTCGAACTGCTCCAGCACTTCTTCGTCAAAGTTATCGGCCCAGCTGTAAATGTTAAGCGTCTCCTTCGACGATCCGCAACCCGACAACAGTCCGGCAACCAACATCCCTGCCAGTACGAAACCGGCCCATCTCTTTTTGTTCAATTCCCAATCTCCCTTCGATTTCGTCTTATGGAATATCAAAAATCGCCTAAAATGGCAGCACTGATTGTTTCTTCTGGCCCTTGCCGCGATTGAGTACAAATTGCGCCAGGAAGATCAAAGTGACCGTCACCAGAATCAAAATCGTACACAGTGCGTTAATTTCCGGGGAAATACCCCGTTTGACCTGCCCATAGATATATATCGGCAATGTGGTCGAATTTGGCCCGCTGACAAAGAAGCTGACCATGAAATCATCCAAAGACAGCGTAAACGCGATCAAGGCCCCGGAGATAATACCCGGAGCAATTTGCGGCAACGTCACATATCGGAAGGTTTGCCACGAGCTCGCCCCCAAATCCTGCGCCGCTTCCTCCAGTTGACCTCCCATACCGGAAAGCCGGGTGGTGACAACAACGTAGACATAGGACAAGCTGAACGTGATATGAGCGATGATGATCGTTATTTTGCCCAGCGGCATATGGAGCTGATTAAACAACACCAGCAACGACAAGCCCATGATGATATCCGGAATGATAATCGGCAAATACAGCAAGCCGCCCATCCCCGACTTCAAGCGACGTCCGATCTTCCGCATCGCGAGCGCCGCTAGTGTACCAAGCACCGTCGAGATCACCGTTGAGACGATCGCTACAGTTAAGCTGTTGGCCAGCGCCTCCATGACATGGCGATTATCAAACAGCGAGATGTACCAGTCAAACGTAAATCCGCTCCAATCAGCCGCCAGCCTGGAGCTGTTAAATGAGTAAGCTACGATAAACAGGATCGGCACATAGATGAAAATCATCATAATCAGCGAATGAACGCCGAGCAGCGGATGGCTTTTGGTTTTCATGAACGCACCTCCCGCACCCTTTGATAACGGGACGTCATCGCCCGATTAAACAGCGCAATCAGAATCAGCGAGGTGATCACGAAGATCACGGACAGCGCCGAACCAAACGGCCAGTTGCGCGCCCCAAGAAACTGACTTTGAATGATGTTGCTGATCATCGCCGATTTCGCCCCGCCGAGAATATCCGTCACGACAAACATGCCGGTCGTCGAAACGTACACCAGCACAGAACCCGTCATAATCCCCGACTTCGTTTGCGGCAGCGTAATGTGCCAGAACGCTTTCCAGCGCGACGCGCCCAAATCGCTGGCCGCCTCCAGCAGTCGTTTGTCCATCTGCTCCAACGCGACAAAGATCGGCAACACCATAAACGGAATAAACGTATACACCATACCGAGCAACACCGCGCCCTTCGTGTACAGCATCTGCAGCGGCTCAGAGATCAGTCCGATGCCAAGCAAGAACTCATTAACGATCCCTTGCGTCCGCAGCAGCAGCACCCAGGCATAGGTACGGATCAGGAAGTTGATCCAGAACGGCACGGTAATTAGCACAAGGCCCCAGGTTTGCATTCTCGGACCGGTGTTTGCGATATAATAGGCCAACGGGTAACTAAGCAATAGACATAATGCGGTCGTCAGCACGGATAACACAATCGTATCCCAATAGATGCCCAAATATAACGGGTCAAAAAATAACGCATAGGCATCCAAATTAAAGTCCAGTACCACATTGCCCAGCTCGTCACGTCCCATAAAAGAGATGCCTACGACGATCAGCATCGGCACAACTAGGAACAGGCATAACCACAGGAACACCGGCAGCATGCTTAAGCCAGATTTTTTCATGATCCGATGACCACCTCATCCTCCGGCTTCCAATCCACCCCAACCGTCTCCCCGATTTGCCATGTACGCTCATCGTTGACATCCAGCACGATGGATACGGTCATCGGTTCGTTCTCCAGCTGCACGATCAGCTTATGCACGCCGCCGAGGTATTGCACGTCCATCAGCTCGCCGCTGCGTTTCGTTTCCACGCCTTCCCCGCTCCGCACGGCCTTGAGCTTCTCCGGACGTACAGCGAATAACTGCCCGTCTCGGGAGAAAATATTGTTCTCACCAACGAAGGTGGCCGAAAACAACGTGGCCGGCTGTGCGTAAATTTCCCGCGGGGTGCCGATCTGCTCCACTCTGCCGCTGTTCATCACGACGATGCGGTCAGACATCATCATCGCTTCTTCCTGGTCATGCGTGACGTAAACGAACGTGATGCCCAGGCTGCGTTGCAGCTGCTTGAGCTCAGCCTGCAGGCTCTTACGAAGCTGCAGGTCGAGCGCACCCAGCGGTTCATCGAGCAGCAGCACCCGCGGCTTGTTGGCGATCGCCCGGGCGATCGCCACCCGTTGCTGCTGCCCGCCGGACAGCTGGTGCGGGTATCGCTTCGTGAGCGCGGTCAG
Source organism: Paenibacillus barengoltzii G22 (assembly GCF_000403375.2). Classification (NCBI taxonomy): domain Bacteria; kingdom Bacillati; phylum Bacillota; class Bacilli; order Caryophanales; family Paenibacillaceae; genus Paenibacillus; species Paenibacillus barengoltzii. The sequence continues at coordinate 639,888 of NZ_KE159654.1, forward strand.
TTGCGTCATCTCAACCGCCTCCCGCACACGTTCCTGTTGCTGCTTGATCGGCATCTTCTTCATCTTCAATCCAAAGGCGACATTCTCTTCCACCGTCATATGAGGAAATAAAGCATAATGTTGAAAGACAAGGTTCAAATCCCGGCGATTTGGCGGCAAATTCGTCAGGTCCTTTCCGTCCAGCAGGATTTTCCCGGAGGTCGGTTGCTCAAACCCGGCGATCATGCGCAAAATCGTCGTCTTGCCGCAGCCGCTTGGGCCCAGCAAGGTGAGGAATTCCCCTTCCTTAATCGTGAGCGATAGCGGATGCAAGGCGACCTGTCCCGCAAAGTGCTTCTCCACCGCGGCCAGTTCTATCATCTTTGCATCAACTCCTTCAATGTAGGCTTGTCTTCCTAAGAAAAAAAAGCCATATCCATTGGTATGGCTTTATCGGGTACTTCGATTCATTTTTTCGCATATTCACTATACCTTGTTTTGGCGCGGGTTACAATAGTTTTTGTTGGGTTCTATGGGAGTCAAAAACAAAACCACCTCCAAATAATGAGAGGTGGTCTAAAATTGACTATTTATTTCAACTCATACATCACCGTTAACGTGGTTTGCAGGTCGATTTCGCCTGGTTCCACCGGTGTGCTCACCGCAGAATCCGCTGCCGCCATTTCCATCATTTTCACGTTCTGTGTGAAAATCGGTGTGTTTGTGCTCCCTTGGCTGATGCTAAGCACAATCCCCAGCTGGCGGTTGGCCGCTTTCGCGATCGAGGCGGCTTTCTTGTTCGCATCATTCATCGCTTTTTGAATCACTTGGTCTTGGTACAGATCCGGATTTTCGGTGCTGAAGCGAATATTATTGATCCGGTTGGCTCCCGCCGCAGATGCCGCATCCAGCAATTGTCCTACTTTCGACAAATCCCGGTAAGTGACCTCCAACGAGTGCGAAGCGCTGTATCCCTTGATCTGTTGGCCTTCCTTGTCGCTGTACGTATAGTTCGGCTGTACGTAGAATTGACCGGTTTGAATGTCCTTGTCGGCAATCTTCCACGTCTCCTTCAGCAGCTTCGTCAGCGCAGCCACTTTAGTCGCATTGGCGCTTTGAGCCTCTTTCGCTGTCTTGGCCTCCGTCACTACCCCAATGGACAGATACGCCACGTCCGGCTTCACGGACAGCTCACCGCTCCCCACCACCGTCACCACATTCTTTTGCATTTCGCCATCCGCATAAACCGGCACCGGCGCGTTAAGGGCACCGCTTACAAAGATTCCTCCGGCAATCAAGGTTCCCGCAACCAGCAAAGAAGCTGCCGGCTTCAACCAGGTTTTCATTTTTTCATGACCTCCATTCTGTTTTCGGTTAAAGATTGGTAATTTTACCTTCTAAACGTAAATCGTGGACAAATGTTGCAGTATAAAGCAAAAAAAGGATGATCCCGTGATCCTTCCACGGAAACATCCCCTTGTTTCGCTAAGGCTTAACCAGCGTTTACTGGTTCTCCAGCTCCTCTTTGCTGACTAAATTGATTAAAGCGTTTGCAGCCTGCTCAGCGTCCGCACCTTCCGCACTAATGTAAATTTCGGTACCTGTGCTAATTGCAAGGCTCATAATCCCCATGATGCTCTTGGCGTTCACTTTTTTATCGTCTTTCTCAACGAAAATCTCTGAAGAATATTTATTCGCTTCCTGAACGAAAAGCGCAGCCGGCCGAGCATGCAGCCCCGTTTTCAAACGAACGGTAACCGGGTGTTTAACCATGAAAACTTACCCCCTATACGAATTCAATCCATTTCGTCACATTCGTTGACATTATAATTTCTATCATTATAGCATACGGAATACAAATCACACTAGCAGCAAAACCAGATTAGCCTCCGCGAATTTTTTCAGCAAGCTCATCGATCTTGCGTAACCGGTGATTTACCCCCGATTTGCTGACGGTTCCTTTCAGCAGTTCGCCCACTTCCTTCAAGTTCATATCCGGATGAGCCAAGCGAACCTCGGCGACCTCCCGCAGCTTCTCCGGCAGGTTCTCGAGCCCAACTTCCTTCTGCAGCAGCTTGATGTTGTCAATCTGCCGGACCGCAGCGCCAATCGTTTTGTTCAAGTTGGCCGTCTCGCAGTTCACGATGCGATTGACGGAATTGCGCATGTCGCGCATAATTCGCACGTCCTCGAATTTGAACAACGCCTGATGTGCGCCGATGATGCTGAGGAGCTCGATGATTTTTTCGCCTTCTTTGATGTAGAAAATAAAGCCTTTCTTCCGCTCGATGCAGCGTGCGTTCAGATGAAACTCGTTCGCCAGATCGACCAGCGCCTTGCAATGCTCTTCGTACATCGAGGCGATCTCCAAATGGTAAGACGAACCCTCCGGATTGTTGACCGACCCGCCGGCCATGAACGCCCCGCGCAGATAAGCCCGCTTACAACAGTTTTTCCGTGTGAGCTCCGGATTAATCCCGGGATGAAAAATAAACCCCTCGGAGACGATTTTCAGCTCCTTTAGAATCTCCTCCACCCGAGCCGGAATGCGAACGATGTAGACATTGTTTTTCTTGAGGCGCATCTTTTTGCGGACTAGCAGCTCCGTGTGAATGTGGAAATGCTTCTTCAACAAGGAGTAGATCCGCCTTGCGATCGCGGCGTTTTCGGTGGAAATATCCAAAACGATCTTCTTGTTCGAAACCTGCACTGATCCGTTCATTCGGATGAGGGCGGATAGTTCAGCCTGCTCACAGCAGTCTGAGGCTTCGACCATCGTCAGCTCTTTTTTGGTTTGCGCCGCAAAGGACAAGAGACTCACCTCTTTCGTAAAATCCAGTTTTCAACTAGTTGGTATATATGATGGCTTAATTTATCGGCATCATGCCGCAAATATCTGCGGAACAACACCAGGGTATCGGCAATCACCTTATAGCCTTGACCCGTCACGTTATCCCAGTCCACCTGGACGGGCTTGGCGCCTTTCTCCGCGTAAAAATCCTGAACCTGCGGCGGAATTTCGCCGTCGTTCACGATAACGTAGTCGAACAAATGCTTGCCCACGTGATTATACACGGCTTGCAAATGGTCGCTGACCGTATAATCGTCCGTTTCGCCCGGCTGGGTCATAACATTGCATATGAATATTTTGATTGCGGAGGTATTTTCCAATACCGCCTCTGCCAGTTTCGGTACAAGCAAATTCGGAATAATGCTGGTGTACAAGCTGCCCGGTCCAATCAGAATAGCGTCTGCCTCCCGAATGGCCTCTACGGCCTCCGGCAATGGCTCGACCTCTTCCGGTTCAAGGAAAATGCGCTTGATCTTGCCTCGAACCTCCGGGATCTTCGATTCCCCAGTCACGATTGTACCATCTTCCATCTCCGCGTGCAGCACGACCGCCTGACCCGCAGCCGGCAACACGCGCCCGCGTACGGCAAAGACGCGGCTCAGCTCACGCACCGCGGTGACGAAATCACCGGAAATATCGGTTATTGCCGCCAAGATCAGATTGCCCAGACTGTGCCCGGCCAACCCCGAACCCGATGCAAACCGATAGTTCAGCATATCCGACAACAACGGTTCGACGTCAGCCAGTGCGGTAAGTACGTTGCGAATATCCCCGGGCGGCGGCATTTGTAATTCGTTGCGCAAGATCCCGGAGCTGCCCCCATCGTCGGCTACAGTTACAATAGCCGTGATATCGAGCGGTCTCTCTTTCAACCCGCGGAGCATGACAGACAAGCCAGTACCGCCGCCCATCACAACGATCCGCGGAACTCTTATATCCTTAGCCCGATGTATCACTAGGTTCACCTCTTAATGAGGGTTCAAAAAGGGAACAGGTTATCCTTTTGAATGTCCTCTATACTTGCAGGGGGCTTGGTTAGCGGTCCCGGCCTTCGTCGCGATGACTGACGCGAACCGTTTCCGTTTCGCTGACGCCAAGCATCTTACCCAGGTACTCGGCAATGGCAACCGAACGGTGTTTGCCGCCGGTACAGCCGATGCCGATGATGACTTGGCTTTTCCCCTCTTTATGATATTGCGGCAGCAGGAAATGCAGCATATCCAGCAATTTAGTCAAGAATGTCTGCGTCTCCGGCCACTTCATAACATATTCATATACCTCGCTGTTTTGTCCCGTGAGCGGCCGCAGCTGCTCGATGTAATGGGGATTCGGCAGGAAGCGCACGTCGAACACCAGGTCGGCATCGATCGGAATCCCGTATTTGAATCCAAACGAAGTGATGTTCACCGATAAATTGCTGCTCTCCAAATGCGAGAATCGGGAAATGATCTTCTCCTTAAGCTGTGCCGGCTTCATGTTGCTGGTATCGATCACTTGAGTTGCCGACATCCGCAGATCATCCAACATTTTGCGTTCCAGCCGGATACCGTCCAGCGGCATCCCGTCCGGGGCCATCGGATGGCGGCGGCGGCTCTCCTTATACCGCTGCACGAGGATCGAATCGGTGGCATCGAGGAACAGGATTTCACACTTAATGGTGAAATGCTCCTTAATAAAGCTAAGCGACTCCGAAAGCGCCGTGAAGAACTCCCGGCCGCGCAGGTCGATGACCAGCGCAACCTTGGCGATTTTCCCTTTGGATTGTTCAATCAATTCTGCGAATTTGGGAATCAGCACCGGAGGCAAATTATCTACGCAAAAAAATCCGAGATCCTCCAAACTGCGCACGGCCAACGACTTGCCTGCCCCCGACATGCCCGTGATAATGATCAGATTGGCGACCGAACTTGTTTCTTTCTCCGGCATGAGTATTCCCTCCTCGCGTACTTCTCCTTGTCCATAATCTAATTGTAACGGACCGTAATGACTCTATTTCTCGATTTCCCGGCTATTTCCCACTGTAACGGACCCCAGATACCTTAAAGGGCTCTGAGAATGGCCACTGAGCAGCATTTCCCACAAATAAGGTCTCCTCAGTCCGTTAGAAACTGTCATCCGTTCACGACAGGCAAATAACGGCTCTGGTGTCCGTTAGATGCTTCGTGATGGAAAGACGACCTCTTGAACTACCTTATGATTAAGAACGGAGGAAGAGGCCAGCGGCACCGACCATTCCCGCGTCATTGCCCAAGGTTGCAGGAACGATTTGCATGCCGCGTTGCACCGGCTCCGGCGTCAATTTGGCGAACACGCTGCGAACTTCGTTAAACAGAATGTCACCGGCTTTGGACACGCCCCCGCCGATAATAAACAGCTCTGGATTCAGAACGACAGCGACAGCCGCCATCGATTTGCCCAGATAGAAGGCCGCCCGGTTCACGATGCGAATTGCCGCCTCGTCACCCGCTTTAGCTGCATCAAAGACGTCCTTCGCCATAATGTTCTCCACATGAGCCAGCGAAGTCCGGTCACCGCGCGCTACGGCATCTTTCGCCATGCGAATAATCCCCGTAGCCGAGGATACGGTTTCCAAGCAGCCCATTTGGCCGCAGCCGCAGCCGATCGCTTCCAGATCCGGAACTACAGACATATGTCCAAGCTCTCCGGCCATTCCGGAGAAGCCTTGATAAATCTTCCCGTTAATGATGATCCCGCCGCCAACGCCGGTTCCCAGCGTGTAGCATACGCAATTGTCGATGCCTTTGCCTGCACCGCCCCAAGCTTCACCAAGTGCGGCCACATTGGCATCATTGTCTATTTTGATTGGCTTGCCCAGTCGCTCCTCCAAAATGGCGCGAATCGGGAAATCCTTCAAACCTACATTCGGCGCCAAAATGATGATCCCTTCGCGGACATTCGTAAACCCGGCGACCCCGGCGCCTACCCCGGCCACCTGTTCCCAGGCGAACGGCGATTCTTCCACGACACGCCGGACGTACTTCTCGATATTCGCCACGACCGTATCCGCGCCCTTATCGACTTCGGTCGGTCCTTCGTACGTATGAAGAAGCTGCCCTTCTTCATTGCAAATGCCGACTTTGACTGCCGTACCTCCCAGGTCAACGCCAATGTAGATTTTTTCAGACATTTTCACAAGCCACCTTTTTCATAAATATATAGATCATTTACATACCTATACGTGCAAAAAGGCCATTCTCGATCCATCGCCGCTTTATTCCGCGCCATGACTGAAAACGCCTTCGCAAGTAGTTTTCTCCTACGTACCAACTATAAGCGAACCCATCGGTTCGGTCAAGAGAAGGGAAGAAACGGCAATCCCAATACCGATAAGGGATTTTGCGTAAATGACACAGATCACAGGCAAGCGTCAGCGAGTGTAGTTTCCGTTATATGAAAAAACCGGCATTCGCAAATGCAAACGCCGGATGCAAGAAGAGGAGTGAGCCATATTGGACAGGATCGAGCCGCTTTTGCTCGGAACTAGGACAAAATACGTTTCTGCCCTTGCAGCTCGCGAATAGGAGCGATGTTCTGCGTGAACTCCAGCGTTCCTAAATAACGTCCATCCTCACTGCGTACAGCGAAATAGCGGATGTACACAAATTTGTCCTTCACCGGAATCCAGAAGTCCTCGACATCCTTCCGCCCCGCCTTGAAATCCTCCAACAGCTGGTTGACGACATGGACACTTTGCGGCGGGTGGCAATTTTGTACGGTCCGGCCAATGACCGCCTTCGTCCGGGCAAAGATGCGCTCTTTACCGTGGGAGAAATATCGGACGACATCGTTCTCATCGATAAACGTCAGATCCACTGGAAGATGGTTCATTACCGCCTCCAGCTGTTCCATCGAGAGAACGCCGGTCTCAAATTTAACGTACCCTTGCGGAACTCCTGCTTCCGTACCTGCCTGCGCGGTTCCTTCCTCTTCTTCACCCAAGGATTGCAGCGGTACGCGCTCTGGAATCCATTCGCGCTCCGGCGCGGTTAAGCAGAAGCCGATCTGATCGCTTTCCCGGACAATGCTGACCCATTCGTCCTCCGTTAACTTCTCAAGGGCCATCGGGAGCAGAATATTTTCTTCTTTAAAAATCATCTCATTGACTTCCTTAATAATCCGTTCCAGATCCATTACTATCGTCTCCGGATCCGCGCTGCCGTCCGCCAGCTTGCCCTTCGTTTCCTTGATCATCATGCGGATGCCGTCGTCCACGCCCCACATCACCTTCGTCGGTCCGTAGATGCCGTACTTCTCCAGATACGGGAACAGCAGGTTTTCCTTACGGCTATAGTGCTTATCAAGATCCATCAGCAGGTTCAAATCCTCTAACAATTTGTATACGATCTCGCTGCTGGGGGCCTTTCGGTACTTGTCCAGATGAAGCTGAAGCTTGAAATTCACCAGCCGCTCAATCTCGCGATTTTCCAGCTTGAAGGTATGCACCGGGTGCCCCGGCTGCTCCTCCGGCTTGGACGACCGGTGAATGTCCTCAATCGAGCCCTTAAAAATCGCCGTATGCACCGAGCACAGCCGCTGAACCTCTTCGACTGGAATGCCCTCCTCATCCATCAGCGCATGCTCCATCGCAGAAATTTCCGCAACCGTCACGTCACCGACAGCCTCTTCAAACCGCGCCTTCACTTCCTCCACGCTCTTCCCCTGATGCAGCTCCTTAATAATCTCCTTTAGCATCTGCTGCCGGCGGCTTTGTTCCGGTGCGCCATACTCCCGGTTATTAATCAGTTCGCTCATCGCCTAACCCCTCCTTATAGAAATCGATCTGATTTCAGCTTCGAAATGTCCCGTTGACTTTCGTTGATAACCATTCTCAATAACAACGTAGCACAGGGAAAATCACCGACTTGTGATTGCAATCACAAATATTTCACGGAACCCCCCGTTTCTTTTTGTTCCGTCTTTTGCCAAAATAGAGTCAGGAGGAGTGTCATTATGCCTACTACACATTTGCTATATATTGAAGACGATCCCGAAATCGGGGAATGGGTCAGCTCCAACCTGGAAGCGCGCGGGTATACAGTCACCTGGCTGAAGCACGGGGATCAGGCGGTGGAGAAAGCTGTCGATTGCCAACTGGTTATCCTGGACGTAATGCTGCCAGGGTTAGACGGCTTCACGATTGGGGGACGGTTGAAGCAGAAGTATCCGGAGCTGCCGGTATTGATGCTATCGGCTCGCACTTCGATTGACGACAAACTGCAAGGATTGAAGTTCGCCGACGACTATTTAACGAAGCCGTTCCATCCGGATGAACTGGCTGCCCGGATCGAGGTGCTGCTTCGCCGCAGCGGGGGGATCGCTGACCCAGCGCCGCTGCGGATCAAACATTTGCTTGTGTATGAGAAAGAAAACCGGATTATCCATCAGGATACCAACGAGGAGATCGTGCTGACCGGCAAGCAGTTTCATATTTTTGCCTACCTGCTGCGCCATCTCGGGCAAATCCTGACCAAGGAGCAGATCTATGAGGCGGTATGGAACGAGCCCTACCTCGACGGGGACAAAACCTTAATGGTGCATATCCGCCACCTGCGCGAGAAGCTCGAACGTGATCCTGCCAATCCTGAAGTGATCGAGACCATCCGCGGGATCGGCTATCGGGTGAGAGCATGAAATTTCGTCCAGTGCGCAAGTTCCGTAAATCCCTGCTGACGCGATACGTTTTGATTTTAGGGATCGCATTTGTCTTTATTCCTGTCATGATTCCTATCAGCTTCATTGCAGCCTGGGGGGTGAATGTGCTCCTAAACCCTGACCATTACGGACACGAGATCCGTCCTTATGGCACCGGAAAACAAATTGAGGCCGCTTGGCATCAAGCGGCTGCTGAGCTCAAGGGAGCTCAAGATGAGACCATCGACGCGAAGCTCAAAGAGATGAAGCAGCGGTATCCTGACGCCGCGCTGTATTGGGTCGACACCGCCGGCATGACCCGCCTGCAGCTGCCGGAACAAGCGTCGGTGCCCCCGCAATGGTCCCTAGAGGATACCATCGCCTTCATGAAGCAGCGTGTAGATGCTGATCCTTTTACGGTCGTCGCTTTTATTGGCGGGGACGAACAAGCTCAACAAGGCTTCATGGTGCTGGAGCTCCCGCGTAAATATATGGTGATTCAAAAAGGGGAGCAGTTTAGCGACAATCGCTTTTACGGCGTGTTCATCGCGATTCTGCTAGGGGCGTTCGTCTTGCTCTCCTATCTATTCTTCAGCGATATCCGCAAGCGCCTGCTGCGCCTGGAAGCCGGCATGACCCGTCCGGGTCCCGATGGTCTCCCGTCCCCCATCGAGGAAGGGCGTCCGGACGAAATCGGCCGATTGGAGCTCGCCTTTAACCATATGGTGTTCGCCCTGAAGGACAGTCGCCAGCGGGAGCGTGAGGAAGAGGAGCTGCGCAAGAGCCTGATCAGCCACCTGTCCCATGACTTGCGGACGCCGTTAACCGTGCTGGGCAGCCATTTGTATTCGCTCCGTCAGGAATCCCTATCCGAACAGGGAAAGCAATCCCTGGCTTTGATGGAGACGAAAATCAGCGATTTATCCGGACTGATGGATCATCTGTTATCGTACAACCTGCTCTCCAGCGGACGGTATGCCATGTCCTTGGAGCGGCTGGATATCCTGCGGATCGTGCGGGAAAGTGCGGCGGCCTGGTACCCTGTCTGGGAGAAGAACGGGATCACAGCCGATATTGAGCTGCCAGAACAGCCGATTTACTGGAACGTGGATGCCCAAGGGTTCCGCCGCGTACTCGATAACCTGTTCCAGAACCTGGTCCGCCATGCCGGATCGGGTCGGTATGCCGGGATTGCGGTAGAACCATACGAGGGCACTACGGCTCTTACGATCAGCGACCACGGCCCTGGAATGGAGTCGGTTTCCGCAAATGGAGGCGCGGGGCTAGGCCTGCAAATCGTCGATCTGCTGCTCCGAGAAATGGGACTCGCACGAGCCACCATATCCAGTGAAGCCGGAACGAAAGTGTATATTTATCCAGCGGCGAAATTGTCGTTGAAATAAGGAGAGAGACTGTCTCCAAAGCTGCTTCTTTTCCCTCGATTCGGAGGCAGTATCGCAACACTTCTACGCGAATGCGCGATTCCTGCAATGATACATTTTTGTGAGGGAGCAATCCCCGTTTTGTGTGTAAAAATGTTCCACGCTCCAAAATTAAACGAATCTTAAACTTATCCCGCCTTTGCCTTTAACCTCCGGGCGATATGATCATGACGAGGTGATAATTCGTGAGTGAAATGATCATTCAAACGGAAGGTTTAACCAAAAAATATCGCGGCCGTTACGCCGTGGACCACTTAAACCTGGAGATTGCGAAGGGGGACATCTACGGGTTCCTCGGACCTAACGGTGCAGGGAAAACCACAACAATCCGCATGCTGCTGGGCTTAATTCAGCCCACTTCGGGCAGCATCCGCATCTTTGGCCGCGAGCTGCAACGCGATAAGCTGGCGATTCTGCGCCGCATCGGTTCGCTGGTCGAATCCCCGTCCTATTATGGACATTTGAGCGCCATCGACAACTTGGAAGCGATCCGCCGTATCTTGCAGGTGCCGAAATCGCGCATCGACGAGGTGCTGGATATCGTCTCGCTGTCTAGCGAAGCACGACGGCCGGTGAAGGGCTTCTCCCTGGGGATGAAGCAGCGCCTGGGCATCGCCGCATCGTTGCTGGGTAACCCTGAACTGCTCATCCTGGACGAACCGACCAACGGACTGGACCCGTCCGGGATTCATGAGATCCGCGAATTAATTAAGAGCATGCCGAAGCGTTACGGCATCACTGTGCTCGTATCCAGCCACCTGCTCGGGGAGATGGAGCTGATGGCCAGCAAAGTGGGCATTATCCGCGAAGGTCGGATGGTGTTTCAGGATACGATCGACAATCTGCGGCTTCAGGCGGCTCACGATATGGAACTCGTTGTTTCAGAGCCGGATGAAGCCCTTTGGGTAGCCCGTGATCTAGGCGCCATCGGCAAGCTGCGAAGCGGAGTTCTCTCGTTCCCGGGGATGGCTGACGCCCAGGTCGCACGCCTGGTCAAACAGCTGGTGGAGAACGGACATGCGATCTATCGCGTTGAGCAGAAGAAGAAGTCGCTGGAGGATATCTTTATGCAGGTCATTGGGGAGGGGACCGCGGTATGATGTTACGCTCCCTCTCAGCCGACTTTTTGAAGATCCGGCGTAAAGGTATCTGGTTTCTTATCTTTCTCGCTCCGCTCGGATTGGTCGCCATGCAGGCGCTCAATTTCGGGCTGCGCTACGACTGGTTGACCAAGCAATATGCCGATGACCTGTGGGGAGGTCTCCTGCAGAATATTTCCTTCTTCGTGCCGATTGCGATATATCTCGGCTGTACCTTGGTCAGCTCGCTAGTGGCGAACGTCGAACATCAGCTTAGCTCCTGGAAGCAACTGCTGGCTCTGCCGATCTCACGGACCGCGGTGTATTGCGCCAAATTCCTGCTGTGCTTCCTGTTGCTGTCCGTTTCCTGCGTGCTGTTATCGGTCGTAACCGTAATTCTAGGTATCGCTCTCGGTTTCGAGGCCAGTTCCATCCCTTACGCGAATTTGGCTCGCCTTGGGTTCTATCCGTTTTTTGCCGCGTTGCCGCTGCTGGCCCTCCAGCTCTGGCTGTCGCTCTCCTATCGGAACCAGTCGTTGCCGGTATCCCTTGGCGTCACGATTTCCATCCTTTCGCCGTTTACATTGAACCTGTCCGAGTGGTTTCCACTGAACTGGCCGTTGTTCGGGTTCGAAGGACCACACCGCGAATGGTTTGTCGCAGCCGGACTTGCCTGCGGCGCAGTTATCCTGTTGACTGGACTTGTTCATTTCAACCGAAAGGACGTGGATTAAGATGAAGACGTTCCTGAACGTACTGACCGCAGAACGGCTCAAAATGTCACGCTCGCGCCTCTGGCTCGTCCTGCTGATCAGCCCGGCCCTGTCTGCCTTGATCGGCGCCCTGGTTAATCTGCCAAAGGGGGCCGATGCAGCAGTCTGGCCGCTCTTGATCAGCGCCATGTCGATGCTTCATGCACTACTATTTCTGCCAATCATGTCCGGCTTATTTCCGTCGTTCCTCTGCCGTTATGAGCACACAGGCGGCGGTTGGAAGCAGCTGCTGGTGCTTCCTGTCTCACGGAGCGCCGTTTATCTGGCCAAATTCACCGTCGTTGCCGTCTTGTTGGCTGCCTCTCAGCTGCTCTTTCTAGCTGCGCTGTTGATTGTAGCCCTAGTCCAAGGGATCTCTGGCCCAATGCCATGGGGGATGATCGCGACGAGCCTGATCGGCGGCTGGATTGCCTGTATGCCGCTGGTTGCCTTGCAGCTGGGCGTCTCGCTGGTGTGGTCCAGCTTCGCAGCGCCGCTTGCGGTGAACGTATCGCTGACGATTCCAAACCTGCTGATCATCAATTCAGACAAGATTGGCCCTTTCTATCCTTGGGCACAGCCGCTGTTGGCCATGATGCCGCGCGGGCAAGCGGACTATGGTGCTTTTAATTTGCCGTACGAGAGCTTGTTCATCACGGTTCTCGGCAGCTTCCTGTTGTTTCTGATCTCCGGGATGCTGTACTTCCGCCGTAAAGCGGTATAAATCAATCACACCGCAACTGCCTGACCCACTGAAGAACAAAAGGCCTGTAGATGAGCCGGATGAGCATGTTGCCCATCCAGACCCTCTACAGGCCTTCTATTTTATGGGGAGGTTATTCATTATTCATTTGGCTTTTCAAGCCATGTAAGTGAATTGCTCAATTATTCTTTGACGCCGCCCAACGCTACGCCGGCAATAATGTACCGGGACAGCAAGAAGTAGACAATAAACAGAGGCAACGCCGTCAAAGCCAGACCCATGTAGATCGAACCGAATTCTGTCTTGTAAATATCGCCGCGCAGCAAGCTGACCATAATCGGCATCGTATATTTACTCTTATCCGTCAACAAAATGAGCGGCATAAACAGGTTATTCCAGTTCGCAACAAAGGCGAAAATCGCTTGCGTTGCAATCGCTGGCATCATCAGCGGCAGAATGATCCGGTTAAACGTCTTGAATTCACCGGAGCCGTCAACACGCGCCGCTTCCACGATTTCAAGCGAGAGCGTACCCAGCAGGTACTGACGCATGAAGAACACAACGGCCGGAGCCGCAATAGCTGGCAAAATCAAAGGCAACAGGTTGTTGGTCCAATGAATTTTGTACATAAATTGATAGAAACCGATCGAGCTGGCCTGAGCTGGAATCAGCATGACCGCCATAATAAAGGTAAAGAATGGCTGACGCAGCTTCCAGCTATAAGCGACCAGACCATAAGCTGTCAAGGACGAAAAATAAACCGTCAACAAAGTCGCTGAACCCGAGATAATAAACGAGTTCATGAAGCCTTGAAGCGGATCAAAGCTCTTGTCCAGCAGCACCTTCAGGTTGCTCATCATATGAGTAGATGGGAGCAACGAGAGGCCCGCTTGGATTTCCGCCGTCGAACGCGTAGCGTTCACGAACATGATCCAAAATGGAAGGATGCTGAGGAGTGCCAGCAAAATACATACGACATATACAATCGTCCGATTAATTCGGAGAGCGACCGCACTGCCTTCTTTAATTTTTTCCATGGCTTACACCTCCCCTTTCATAGCTGCACGATCTGCTTTCTTTTGTTGCTTAATCAATTTATTTAATTTCGCCGCATCCCGGTCACGCATCAGATAGAACAGGATAGCGGACAATGCAGCGGCAATGACGAACAGAATCATACTAGCGGCAGCCGCACGGTTATACATATAGCTTCCTTTAAATGCTTGCCCATAGATAAACATCGAGGTGGTCAACGTAGCGTCGTCCGGTCCGCCTTGAAGGAACAATTGCGGAATATCGAACATCGTCAGGCCACCGATCATGGACGTAATTAACGTATATAGCATGATGGTGCGCAGACTTGGCAGGGTAATCTTGAAGAAGGTCTGCCAGCCGTTGGCTCCGTCAATCGCAGCAGACTCGAAAATCGCCGGATTGATCCCCATGACACCTGCAATCAAAATAATCATCGTGTTCCCGTACCACATCCAGAATTGAATGAAGGAAACGATCCCACGTGCTGTCGTCTTATCTTGCAGGAAGAAGATTGGAGCATCCGACCAACCTAACAGCTGGAACAGGCTGTTTACCGGCCCCATCGGATATGCAAACAGAGAGCTAAAAAGCACTGCAATCGTACTTGCAGTGATAATATTCGGCATATAGAGCATGATCTTAAACGCGCCTTGGCCCTTGATGTTCAGACGTTTGTTCGTAAACCAGGCCGTTAGCAGCAGCGCAAGACCGATCTGCGGAATAAAGTTCACAATCCAGAGAATAAACGTATTCACAAGTGACTTCTTGAAAGAAGCATTTTCTAGGATCAGGTCTTTGAAGTTCTGAAACGGATTATCGAGAATTTCCAATGGTTTAGGGATGATCCCCTGTAAGTTAGTAAAGCCGATTACGGCCGTATAAAGAATCGGATACAGTGAAAAAACCAAAAAAGCCAACACAAATGGCAACGTAAAATAGTAACCGTATCTCGAATAGTTGACACCTTTGCGGCGCATGATTTCACCTCTTTCATGGATATGAAGGGGCGGGTTGTTTTCCCCGCCCCTTCGCATCTACTGCGTATTCTTATTCGCTGTCGATGCCAAGTTGGTCTTTGACTTGTTGTTTGAAGGTTTTGATCGCATCTTCACGGGATTTGTTGCCTGCCGTGTATTCGCGAACTTGATCACGCCACAGTTTGTTGATCGTTTCGTCGTATTGCGTCAAGTTCTTACCGGAAGCGTTCTCGTTCGCTGGAACGAAGATGTCAAACATGTTTTGACCGCCCAGCATTGGAACTTCACCGTTCGATTTTGCCATCACCACGGAGGAAGCTACGCTATCCTTCGTACCTGCTTCGCCCTCTTTCATCGTACCGTTTGCCCAGAAATATTGGAGGCCGGTTTCAGAGGTATCCAACGTTACCCAGTTAATGAAATCAGCAACCGCTTTCTTCTTCGCTTCGTCTTTCGTTACCTCTTTGTTAGCCAAGAGCCAAGTACCGCCCCAGAAGAACCCTGTTGGTGGTTCAGTTACAGCCCAGTCACCGTTTGTATCTTTAACTTGACCGTTCATGACATAGTTGATCAACCAAGCTGGACCAAAGAAACCAAAGATCGGTTGAGCACCGGAGCCGGACATGTCAGCATACCAAGCTTCCGTCCAGTCTGTCGTGTCGTTGTGGTAACCGTTGTCTTTCAACTTCTTGGAGAGATCCAAGAACTGTTCACGCTTCGGATCGATGTGCAGTTTGCCGTCAACGATCCATCCTTTGTCGGAGCTGTTCTCGATCGCGTGCCAGATATCACCGTCACCGGATACGATACCATAGCCTTTAGCTTTCAGCTTCGCAGCTGCATCGAAGAACTTATCCCAACCAGGACCAACTTCATTTTTGATAGCAGCTGGGTCATCTGTCCCGAATACGTCTTTCGCAATCGAACGACGATAGATGAAAGCGCCGCCAGTTGCTTGGTAGCCAAGAGCTTTCAGCTCGCCATCTTTACTACCGATATCTACGGAGTATTGAGCGATGCCAGCATCTTTAACCATTTGGTCAGTCAAGCCCAGGTCAGCGTAGTTCGCTGCATACCCGGAAGCGTCGCCTTGCGTATATTTCAGAACGAACGCTGCTTCAGCAGCATAAATGTCCGGGGCGTCTTTGCCGCCGCCAGCCAAAGCTTGGTCAAGCGCAGGTTGGTAAGCGCCATCAGTTGTAGCGATAACCGTTGTTTTGAATTCAACATTAGCGTCTGGATGCGTTTCCAAATATTTTGTAGTCATATTTGGAATTTCATCCGTGAAGCTCCACAGATTGATGGTAACCTTTTCGCCGCTGGAACCTTTACCTGCGGAAGAATTCGTTTCCGTAGGTGTTGTATTGTTCGAGGACGACTCATTCTTGGAATTGCCGCCGCAAGCCGTGAGAGCTGTTGTCATCACCAGCAAGGCGGAGATCCCGATCAACAGGTGTTTCATACGTTTCATGCGTTTCATGCTTTGCCTCCCCTTTTGTTTACTCTTCTCGGTATTTTGTAACCGCATTCACATTTTAATACATCTTTTTGTTCTCCATAAGTAAGCGCTTATTGGGAAAAGTTCAACTATTTTTGGGTCTTGAGATCGAGGGGGCTTCTTCAGACTCAAATCAGAATGACAATTGTCATCTCAATGTCATGACAGTCCTTACTAACAGAGGGGCCTCAGTTCCTTTATGCTTAAGTTAACCGAGGAAGAAATAACCAAGATGAAACTTGATCGGAGGCGAAGCTTTCGTGGAACCTATGATTGAAATGAAGGACGTCAGCAAGAGCTTCAAAGATAAAAAAGCGGTAGATCATCTATCATTTACCATTTCCAAAGGCACCATCACCGCCATTCTTGGACCAAATGGAGCCGGGAAGACGACGGCGGTCTCGATGCTGCTCGGCTTGCTGGAACCAACAGCCGGAACGATTCAGCTGTTCGGAAAGCCGCCGAAAGACCGCTTGGTTCGCGAGGGGACTGGGGCGATGCTGCAGGAGGTCAGCGTGATGGATCGGCTAAAGGTACGCGAAATCCTGGAGCTGATTCGCAGCTACTACCCCAACCCGATGGCGATGGACGAATTGGTTCGTCTGACGGGGTTGTCCAATAGCGATTTAAACCGCTATGCCGAGAAGCTGTCCGGAGGGCAGAAGCGCAGCCTTAGCTTTGCCCTTGCCTTGGCAGGGAACCCGGAGTTGCTATTCTTTGATGAGCCCACAGTGGGGCTGGACATCACGTCGCGCCGCCGCTTCTGGGACAGCGTTCGCAAGTTGGCTACACAAGGGAAGACGATCGTTTTCACAACGCATTACTTGCAAGAAGCCGACGATATCGCCGATCGAATCTTGTTGTTTAACCGGGGCTCCTTAGTCGCAGACGGCACGCCTGAAGCGATCAAATCGCGGATTGTCAAACGTTCGATTTCCTTCCTTGCCGACGGCGATGGTCCCGAACTGCGGAGCCGATTGTTAGCGCTCTCCCCTGTCGCGGAATGCTACAACAAAGACGGACGTATCCATGTGACAACGGAGGATACCGATGCAGCATTGGCAGCGTTGTTTACCGCCGGTCTGCCCGTGCATGACATCCAGATCGAGCAAGGACGGTTGGATGAAGCGTTCGAACAGCTGACGACAAACCATGAAGAGGAGGCAATCTAACGATGCGTACCATTACGATGCAATGCAAAGCGGAGATGCTTCGGGTGATCCGCAACCCCTATTATGTATTTTGGTCGCTGTTGATGCCGGTCTTGTTCTACTTTATCTTCACGCGGGTCGTTAATACCGGGGCCGACAATCCGAGCGAATGGCGGGCGTATTACCTGATGTCCATGACGACCTTCAGCGTAATGGGGTCGGCGATTATGACGCTTGGCATCCGCCTGGTGCAGGAGCGTACCCAAGGCTGGGCGACCTTCATGCGAATCACGCCGCTGCCCGGTTCGATTTATTTCTTCGGCAAAATGTTCGGCCAAATCATGATGCACCTGTTTTCCGTGGTGTTTATTTTTATCGCGGGGTATTTAATTAACGGGGTAACACTGCCTTGGTATCTGTGGATTTCCAGCGGGTTGTGGATCATTGCAGCTTCGCTTCCTTTTCTCGCGTTGGGGACGCTGGTGGGTCTGATGAAGCGCGTGGATACGGCGAGCGGCGTCAGCAACATTGTATACCTACTTCTCGCCGTCGCAGGCGGTATGTGGATGCCGTTCGAAGTGCTGCCTAAGGTGATGCAGGCCATCGGCAAATGGCTGCCCTCCTACCAGTTCGGAAGCGGGGCCTGGTCCATCGTTCAAGGGGATGCGCCGAGCTGGCAAAGCGTGCTGATTTTGCTGGGCTACCTCTTCCTGTTTATGATACTATCCACATATATCCGAAAAAAACAGGAAGCGGTGTAATTCCAAATGAGGTTGGGTAAGTTCGAACTGGAATGGTTTCCGAAAAAATACGGCTGGTTCCCCTACATCTGGCCGATCTACTTAGTTCTTCCCTTCTTCAATATTCGGGGAGAGCATGGAATCAAGCTGTGGATCGGCTGCGCGATAATCGTCTTGTTTGCCGTGACCTACCGCCAGTTATACTGGGTTACCGGTAAAGTCTTTAACCTGTGGCTTGCGCTGCAAATGGCACTCATTCTGGCGCTCTGTATGTTTTATAGTCCGTATAACTTCTATTTGGGCTTCTTCACCTCGAACTTCATCGGTTGGTACACTGATCACAAGAAGTTCCATATCGCCATTTCCTGCTTTGCTGTGGTGGAAGTGCTGTCGCTCCTGCTTGGCGCCCGGGATCTAGTGGCCAGCGACCTGCCGTTCATGTTGCCTTTTCTGGTCATCATGCTGGTGATGCCTTACGGTATCCGTTCAATGTCGAGACGACAGCAATTGGAGCGGGAGCTGGACCGGGCGAACGAGCAGATTAAGGAACTGATCAAGCGGGAGGAACGTATGCGCATCGCCCGCGATTTGCACGATACGCTCGGCCATACCTTATCTCTAATCACGCTCAAAAGCCAGCTCGTCGAGAAGCTCGCCGCCAAAGACGCGGAACGGGCCCAAGCTGAGGCGCGGGAAATCCAGCGCACCTCCCGGGCCGCGCTGCGGCAAGTGCGGGAGCTCGTCTCCGACATGCGGGCGATCACCGTCGCGGAGGCGCTGGCGGAAGCGGGCGAAATTCTGCGCGCGGCCGACATCGCCCTCGACGTGGAAGGCGATCCGCGGCTCGCCGGCGTGTCCGACTTGACGCAGAACATCGTCAGCCTCTGCATCAAAGAGGCGGTGACGAACATCGTCAAGCATAGCCGGGCCACGCGCTGCGTCGTCACGATCGAGACCGCACCGGCGGAGGTGCGGCTGCAGATCGAGGACAACGGGATCGGGTTGTCCTCGGGGAAGGCGGGCAGCGATCGGCTGGCCCCGCCGCCAGGCGACAGCGTCGCTGGCAATGGCCTGAAAGGCATGGCCGAGCGGTTGTCGCTGATCGACGGCACATTAACCGTCGGAGCGGGGAGCTTGGAAAGCTCGGATGGTTCCGAAGCCGGGGTAGGCCAGGGCACTCGGCTGCAGATCACCATCCCGCTCATCGTGAAAGAAGCTGCTAAAGAAGGTGAAACCGCATGATACGCATCGTCATCGCCGAGGATCAACGGATGCTGCGGGGGGCGCTGGCCTCCCTGCTCGATCTGGAGGACGACCTTGAGGTCGTCGGCCAGGCCGGAGACGGCGCGGAGGCGCTGGCGCTTATCGAGAGGCTGCGCCCCGATGTCTGCCTCATGGACATCGAGATGCCGCTGATGAGCGGGCTGGAGGTAGCCGAGCGGCTGCAGGCCCAGGGATCGCCGTGCCGCGTCATCATCTTAACGACGTTCGCGCGTCCCGGCTACTTCGAACGGGCAGTGAAGACCGGCGTCCAGGGCTACCTGCTCAAGGATGAATCCAGCGATCGGCTGGCAGAGGCGATCCGACGGGTGATGGCCGGCCACCGCGAAGCTTCGCCGGAGCTGGTCTTCGGCAGCCTCCGCCGGGACAATCCCTTAACCGCCCGCGAGCAAGAGATTCTGCGGCTGGCTGCCAAAGGCTGCACCGCCAGCGAAATCGCGGCTTCTCTGCACTTGTCCTACGGCACCGTTCGTAATTATATTTCCGAAATTTTGAACAAGCTGGAGGTCAAGAGCCGCATCGAAGCGGTTCGCCTCGCCGAAGAGAACGGATGGATTTAAGCACACGCGGATATCATAACGCCAAAAAGGACGCCGATTTCGGCGTCCTCTCTTAAATTTTAGCGTGAAATCTATTCGATTTTTCGCGTTCATTCAGGTGTGAGATAATCGAAAACCTGGAATGTACTCGATTTTTCATATAGATTCTTGCAGTTTAGGATCGAATCGGCAAAATGTGGATGAAATTTCATATACAATCCTTTGAAATCGCCGAAATCCCCAAAATGTACTCGATTTTTCGAATACATTTCGGACAGCAAAAGACCGTCCTGTGTCCCCAACGTTAACTCCCCGTCGGGCCGCTCCAATCATGTACCATGCTGCCCTCCAGGAACTTCTCGCAGTCCATCGCCGCCATACAGCCGGAACCCGCCGCGGTGATTGCTTGGCGGTAACGCGTATCCTGGACGTCGCCGCAAGCAAATACCCCCGGCACGTTCGTCTCCGTGGTTCCCGGCTTCACCACGATATAGCCGTGGTCGTCGGTCTCTACTGCGCCGCCGAGAAACTTCGTGTTTGGCGTATGACCAATCGCCACGAACACTCCGTCGGCCTCCAGCAGCTCCTCTTGCCCATCGGCATTGTTCCGCACCTTCAGGCCCTTCACTTTGACGCCGTCCTCATCCGTCACCACCTCCAACGGTGTGCGGTTAAGTGCCCAGCGGATTTTCTCGTTGGATCTGGCGCGATCCTGCATGATTTTGGAGGCGCGCAGCTCCTCCCGACGATGCACGATCGTCACTTCGGTCGCGAATCGCGTCAGGAAATTGGCTTCCTCCATGGCGGAGTCACCGCCTCCGACGACGATAAGTTTTTTGCCGCGGAAGAAGAACCCATCACAGGTGGCACAGGTGCTGACCCCTCGTCCTACATTCTCTTGCTCGCCCGGGATGCCCAAATATTTCGCCGAGGCTCCGGTCGATATAATCACCGATTCGGATTCCAGCACTTCACCGCCTTCGAGCGTCACTTGAAACGGCCGCTTGGAGAAATCCACCTTCTCCACCCAGCCGGCCCGAAATTGTGCGCCAAACCGTTCTGCCTGCTTGCGCATATTGTCCATCAGCTCAGGGCCCA
This sequence comes from Paenibacillus barengoltzii G22, assembly GCF_000403375.2. Classification (NCBI taxonomy): domain Bacteria; kingdom Bacillati; phylum Bacillota; class Bacilli; order Caryophanales; family Paenibacillaceae; genus Paenibacillus; species Paenibacillus barengoltzii. Next base: position 660,665 of record NZ_KE159654.1, read on the forward strand.
TAATGCCTTCCGGAAAGCCGGGGAAATTCTCTACTTCCGTCGTCGTGGTCAACTGGCCGCCCGGCTCCAGCCCCTCGATCACCACCGGGCTCAGATTCGCCCGCGCCAAATAAATCGCCGCCGTTAATCCGGCCGGCCCCGTTCCAATCACCAATACTTTGTGCATACGCTCGTACCTCCTTGGTTCCTAGGAAATAGCTCGACCCGTCGATTCCTATGTAAATGGAATACTCCATCAAATTTTCCCCAAGTTGGACCTGCTTTACCCATCAAACTATTGGACCGAAGGAAAAATGTCCGCGAGCTTCTCCTTCACGCCGCAAACTTCATCCACCCGTTGAACGTAACGACGAGCCGTAGAAGCGGAAATATTGTATTTCTGCGCCACCTGCTCGTAGGTGACGGATTGCCCATGCATTTTGGCCGTCAAATATTCAAGCGCTGCGGCCCAGCCCTCCAAATGGGAGACCGTTGGCGTATCCGGATATAACCGGGTAAGAAACTCCGCCCACAACGTCTCCATATCATGCTGCTGCTGAAGATCGAAGCTCGGCTTCATCCGCTCCAGCGCTAAATCTACCACCGCTTGCCACTCGCTCCGCCATACCGGCAGCTGTGTAGATACCCGGCTCGGATCAACCAGCGTTGTCGTTGCACCAGAACGAACGGGCAGCGGCTGGTTCACGCCAAGATTGCGGAGGACAAACAAAGCCATTTCTTTCAAATACGCATCCTCATCCGGCTCCAGCAAGAAGGCTTGCAGCGCCTCCTCAACCTCCTGGTCAGCAATCAGGCCCATCGCTTGAATGACTTGAAGCTTGGTTTTATGATCCCCGTGGCGCAACGCCCAGAAGAACGAGGAACGAATCAGCGGGTTCTCCTTCATCTCGGCCGGGATCCCTTCTTCCGAAGCCTCCCAGCGTTTCATTTGCTCCTCAAATGGGAGCAGATACTGGTAATTCACCGGAACCGGATCTGCCTCGGGATGTTCACGCTCCTGGGACAGAATGTTCAAGTAATAGCCTGGCACACTCGAGCTGGGGTCCATTCTTTTCGCAGCCTTCCAGAGCTTCTCGGCTTCCTCCTTCTGCCCCGTATGGTAGGCAGCCACAGCCGCATAGTGATACAGGCTGGCATCCAAGTTCGTCTCACTCCCGCGCATCAGCCGCTGAAAATGGCCAAAGGCCGCTTCGTGCCGCCCCAAGATGCCCATCGTTGTTGCCAGCTTGAATACGTGCTCTTGGTGGAAAGGAACGATATTTTCCAATCGCCCGGCCAACTCTTCCAACGCCTCACGGTTCCCGGCATACTGGTAAAAAATCGCCAGATTACACAAGCCGTGCAAATTACCCGGATCCTGCACCAACACCTCTTCCACGGTCTCTACCGCTTTGCGGAACAAGCCGAGGTAGTAATACCCTAAGGCCAGATTATTGCGGGCCGCCAGAAAATCAGGACGAGTCTGCACCAGCTCCTCCAGCATTTTAACGGCTTGTGCGAACTTGCCTTCCTCCAGCAACGCACGTGCCTGATCGTGCTCATAGACGCCATGGCGCGATTTGATGCTCTTTAATTTCGTCGGGCGATCCAGCTCGTATTGCAGCAGGTCGATCATCTCCTCGGCCTCGCTCAGGAACTGTCCTTGTTCATCCTCCTCCAAATAACGGATGAGCGCTTCTTCGGCCGCCTCAAACATATCCATATTGGCGTAATTGTTCGCCATATAGAAATAACATTCCGTCATGGACGGGTCGATCTCCTCCAGCACGGTCTGGAGCACCTCATTGGATGCCGCATAGTCTCCCATCTCCGATAGAATCCCGGCCATATTGCAGTGGTTCACCGGGTTGCTCGGCTCGTATTCCACGGCTTTGCGGAAATATTTTAATGCCTTGTCATAGCGATAACGGTCCAACGAAGAAACGGCTCTCTCGAAGAAAAATCCCGCATCCATCGAGATCGGCAGTACTTTCCCCCGCTGGTTCTTAGCCGGTCGCTTTCTTTCCTTCAAGCAAGGCACCTCCTTTGATTTCAATCTTCCAAGTCTACTTTCCGTACGTTTCAGGTAAACTCTCCATTCCACAGTATAACATAGGAGAAGCTGTCCTCCCACGGGGAATCCAAGCGGAAAATAACGGATGTGCCGCGTCTGGGAGGAAATCCACGCTCCGCAATCGAATGACTAAGATATTTGCAGAGAAAGGATCTATTCCTATAATGTATTTCGTTTGGGAAAACACGGTTATTACCTTATTGATTCTCTTTCTGGTCATTTACGGAATCTGGTTTTTTCTTCTTAGAAAAAAACGACACTAAAGGAGGGCTTCCGGACGATGGACACGAACCACCCCCAATTTACGACGATCGACGAATATATCGCCCAATTTCCGCCGGAGATTCAGGACAGATTGCAGCAAATCCGTAAGCTGGTCCATGAGATTGCGCCTCACGCCACTGAGCGGATCAGTTACAAAATGCCGACTTTTGAAACTGATGGCAAAGTTCTGGTACATTTTGCAGCGTTTAAGAAACATATCGGTTTCTACCCAACCCCGAGTGGAACGGAGCAATTTGCCGAGGAACTGTCCCAGTACCAAGGCGGAAAAGGGTCCGTACAGTTTCCTTTGGACCAGCCGCTGCCGCTGGATCTGATTCGCCGCATGGTTCTCTTCCGCGCAGAGGAAAATCGCCGGGCCGCCGAAGCCAAAGCGGCTAAGAAGCCGAGGAAGAACCCCTAACTCGCCAATCATAACCACCCGTCCAACGGGTGGTTTGCTCTTGGGGTATAACCCCTTGTTGCCAAACTGCGCCTAAAGACGCTAGCCTGACAATAAAATTGTTCAGGCTCAGTGTTTTTGTCACTTTCACTTACCAGTTAAACTGGTTTACTTTTTCTTGCTACCGTTTCTGCTAAATGGATCTTCATACTCTTTGACGCTCAGTTTATCGATTGCCTGGTCATGTGCTTCCTGCTCGCGGATATACTTTGCGACAGTGGCCTCATTCAAGCCCACTGTGCTTACGTAGTATCCCTCCGCCCAAAATTTCCGATTTCCATATTTATACTTTAGGGTGGCATGCTTTTCGAATATCATTAGTGAGCTCTTTCCCTTCAGATACCCCATAAATGAGGATACTGAGATTTTGGGTGGTATCGCTACCAGCATGTGTACATGATCCGGCATCATGTGGCCTTCTATGATCTCCACTCCCTTGTATTTGCACAGACGCTTAAATATTTCGATCAAATCTCTCCTCACTTGATTATAGATCTCTTTCCGTCTATACTTCGGGGTGAACACGATATGGTATTTGCACATCCACTTCGTGTGAGCTAAACTATAGCTCTTGTTTGCCATCTAAGACCATTCCTTTCTTTTATTGAGCCTGAACATCTCAATTTTATGGGAATGGTCTAGTTGGTCAAACCTTCGTTCCTCCACCCGCATAGCGGGTGGTTTTTTGTTTCGCACGCTTCGCGAGCTCAACTGGCTAAAGCCATAACAAAAAAAAGCCGCTTCCTAAGCGGCTTTCTCATCGAACGAGATGGACGGTTAAATCCCCCGATCCTTGAACAAAGCGGCAATTGAACCGCCCTCTAGAATAAACTGCGTCGCCCGAGCCAACATCGGCGCTACAGAGAGCACCTGCACATGGGGCGAATGCAGCTCCGGCTGCGCAATCGAATCCGTAACGACCACTTGCCGGATATTGGGATGCTTCAGCTTCTCCAGGGCATTGTCTGAGAAGAGCCCGTGCGTTGCGCACACATAGGCGTCCGCCGCCCCCCGTTCCTTCAACCCTTCGACAACGTTTACAATTGTGGAGCCCGTGTCGATCAAATCCTCGATGATGATTGGCGTATGCCCGGACACATCACCGATCACATGCGTGATCACCGACTGGTTGTGTGCGGGACGCTTCTTGATCATGATTGCAAACGGCGAATCCAGCCCGTTGGCCAGCTTCTCCGCCATCGAGGCCCGTCCCGCATCCGGCGAGACGATCACGGGATTCGGAATTTGCTGAGCCCGCAGGTAATCCGTCATCAAGTCTAACGCGGTCAAATGATCGACCGGAATGTTGAAGAAGCCCTGAATTGCCGGCGCGTGCAAATCGATCGTCACGACCCGACTCGCCCCCGCCGTCGTCAGCACATCAGCGAGCAGCTTGGCAGAGATCGGTTCCCGCGGCGCCGATTTACGCTCCTGCCGGGCGTAGCCGTAATAGGGCATGATGACGTTCACCGTGCGAGCGGAAGCCCGCTTGGCCGCATCGATCATCACCAGGAGCTCGACGAACAACTCATTGATCGGATGGGATAGCGACTGTACGAGAAACACATCATAATTACGGATACTTTCCTCATAATGCACATAAATTTCTCCGCTCTTGAAGCGCGACAATTTCACCTTTCCGGGTTCGATCCCAAGCCGACTGCAGATATCCGATACCAGCTTCGGATTGGACGAACCGGAAAACATGCGCATTTTGGCTTCCATAACATCCTCCCGAATCCTTGATTTATGACATTTCAGACTTGGACATCCCTACACGATTATCGTACATGGATTCGACCTGGTCGTCCAGCATTTTCCAGATAGCGGCTCTGGAGCTCTTATTTCCCTGCTTCCAAAGGAATCATCGTTCGCTTGCGGCCCTCGAAGGTTGCCAACTCCCGCACTCCCAGTTTATACAGCAGTGTTCGCGCTTGATCCAAATGTTCGCTTAGCTTCTGGGGATCATGGGCATCCGACCCTACGGTCAGCGGAATCCCCATCTCGATAGCCGCCTGCAAGATCCGCTCGCTGGGAAACATCTCCGCGCAAGGCTTGGATAGCCCCGAAGCATTGAGCTCGATGGCGATTCCGGCTTCCTTCACGGCAGACAAGGCCCTCCGCTCCAGCGCAATCGTCTCTTGCTCCAGCTCTGGCCCGGGCTTGTGCCCAAAACGCTTGATCACATCGAGATGGCCGAGGAAATCATACAACCCGGTTTGCGCCGCTTTGGTCACAGCATCATAATATTGCGTATATACCGCGAATACATCCTTTTCTTCCCAGTTGTGAACCTGGCGAAAATCCGATACATCCCATTCCCCGAGAAAATGCACCGACCCGATCACATAATCCCACGGATAGCCCGTGACGATCCGTTCGATCTGTTCCTCCCAGCCTTCGATATAATCGCCCTCCAGGCCGACGCGTACGTCGATCTGCCCGCGGTATTTGTCCTTCAAACGAAAAGCTTCCTCCACGTACCGCGGCAACTCCTCCATCGGCATCGCCATTTCCGGATAGTAGGCAGCCGGATCCACATGCAGCAACGGCATATGGTCAGAGACACCGAGCTGGGACAATCCGATCTCGATTCCCCGGCGGATATAATCCTCCAGCGTGCCAACGGCATGCCCGCAGCGTTCATGATGGGTATGGTAGTCGATCAACATTCGTTGCCCACCTCCGCTTTAGTCACGCCGCGGCCGTTCATGACGACGCTCCAGCTCCTGCATAATCTCATCCAACGGCAAATTGCGTTCGCGCAGCAGCACCAGCAGATGGTAGATCAGGTCGCTGACTTCGTAACGCAGCTCATCGTTGTCGCCGTTTTTGGCGGCAATGATCGATTCTGCGGTCTCTTCGCCAACCTTCTTGAGGATTTTATCGAGACCCTTATCAAATAAATACGTGGTATACGCCCCTTCCGGACGCTCCGTGTAACGCTCGGCAATCAACTGCTCCAGCTCAGCCAGCACCTTGAACCGCTCGTCGGTACTTCCCGATCCCGTGGAGGTTGCAGCAACCTCAGCAGCAGCCGTCCGATAGAAGCAAGTAGACTCTCCAGTGTGGCAAGCCGGTCCGTTCGCGATAACCTCGACCAGCAGCGTGTCGCCGTCACAATCATACTTCAAGGCCGTAATCTGCTGCGTGTTGCCGGAGGTCGCCCCTTTGTTCCACAGCTCCGCGCGCGATCGGCTCCAGAACCAGGTCTGGCCGGTTTCCACCGATTTACGCAACGACTCGCGATTCATGTAAGCCAGCATCAGCACTTCCTTGCTGCGCGCATCCTGAACAATGGCCGGCACAAGACCGGCTGCGTCCCACTTCACCGTCTGCTCCAACGCTTCAATCGAAAGCGATAGCTGCAGAGCCTGTTGATTTCCTGCGGTCATCGTATCTCCACCCCTTTAGCTTTTAACTCCTGTTTTAAATCCGGTATGGCAATTTCTTTATAGTGAAAAATCGTCGCCGCCAACGCCGCATCCGCAAGTCCTTCGGTAAATACCTCGTAGAAATCTTCCGTCTTCCCTGCTCCGCCCGAGGCGATAACTGGAATCCCTACCGCCCGGCTGACCGCACTGGTCAGAGGCAGATCAAATCCGTCCTTGGTGCCGTCGGCGTCCATGCTCGTCAGCAGAATTTCCCCGGCGCCTCGTTTCTCGGCTTCCCGTACCCATTCCAGCGCTCGGATGCCCGTTGGTTTACGTCCTCCGTGGGTGTACACTTCCCATTCGCCCCACTCGGCGTTATATTTGGCATCTACAGCCACAACAATGCATTGGGAGCCAAAACGGCGTGCACCGTCCGAGATCAGATCTGGATTGACCACCGCCGCCGTATTGATGCCAATCTTATCGGCCCCGGCCCGGAGCAGGCGCTTCATATCGTCCACCTGGGAGATCCCGCCGCCCACCGTAAACGGAATGGCGATTTCGCCGGCCGTTTGCCGTACAACCTCGATCATGGTCGCCCGGCCTTCATGCGATGCGGAAATGTCCAGAAAGACAAGCTCATCCGCCCCCTCGCGATCATATAATGCGGCCAGCTCCACCGGATCACCGGCATCACGCAGGTTCACAAAATTCACGCCTTTGACGACCCGCCCGTCCTTTACGTCCAGGCAGGGAATAATTCGCTTTGCGAGCATGCTGGTTCGACTTCCTTTCCGTAATTCGTCTATTCGTCGATTTCGAGATCAACTTCGTCGATTTCAAGATCATCGATTCAAAGCTTCAATTGCCCCGATCGCCTGGGCTAGATCGATGTTCCCCGTGTACAGCGCCTTGCCAACGATAGCTCCGCCGACACCTTGATCTCTGTGAGCTGCGAGGCGCAGCAAATCGTCCTGCACCGTAACGCCGCCGGAGGCAATTACCGTCTTGCCAGAGGCTTGAGCCAGCGACAAAATCGCCTCCACATTCGGCCCTTGCATCATCCCGTCGCGGGAGATATCGGTGAAAATAAACGTCTCCGCCCCTTTGGCCGCGAGCTCCTTCGCCAACACTTCTGCCTGAACCTCGGAGGTTTCCAGCCAACCGCGAGTTGCGACGAAGCCGTTCCGGGCATCGATGCCGATGGCAACTTGATCGCCGTAGGTGCCCAGCACCGCCTCCGTGAACGCCCGGTCCTCAATCGCTGCCGTCCCGAGAATGACCCGGCTCACGCCCAGCGACAACAGCCGCTTCACGTCGTCCAGCGTGCGCAGGCCGCCGCCGACCTGTACTGGCACCTGTACGGTGCGAGCGATCTCGCCGATCAACTCATCGTTAACCGGATGCCCTGCCTTCGCCCCGTCTAAATCGACCAAATGGATAAACGACCCGCCTTGGGCTTCCCAAGAACGGGCCACCTCAACCGGGTTCGCGTTATACACCGTTTCACGATCATAATCGCCCTGGACCAATCGCACACACTTTCCGCCGCGAATGTCGATCGCCGGATAAATAATAAAAGATGACATGTGTTCTTACCTCCCGCCGTTCATGGTTAGAATGAATATTTAAAATTCCGCACTTCCCTTAGGTTTAAAGATCCATGTGGCTCCCGTTCTGAAATAGCGGTAATTTATGACGTTATTTCAGCGCAAACCTGCCTCTCCATGAGAATAACGGTATTTCTTGGCGCTATTTCAGCCAAAATCCTTGGATTCAAGCAACAGGGCTTCAAATAACGCCACTTTATACCGCTAATTCTCCGCAAAGCCTATCTACCTGCCAAAATAAGGCCATAAATTACCGCTACCTTCGAATAGCTCTATACGCAGCCACGTTAGCAGCTGGCAGCAGGGGGCGCATCGTGTAGCATCGTGTGCTTCGTGTGCACCCCATCCCTCTTCGCACCCAGCGCCTCAAGCTTCAGGACGTCCCTTGCCCGCGAGTGCTCCAAGCGAGCCGAGGACTTCAACTGCGTCTAACTGACGATTACCTGCTGCCTGCGCGTCGATCTCGCGGCATTACCCCTGCCGCTCCACCAGCGTCAGGAAATTGCGCAGCAACGCCATGCCGAGCTCGCCGCTCTTCTCGGGATGGAACTGCATCCCGAAGACGTTGCCGCGGCCGACGATGGCGGTCACCGGATGGCCGTAATCGGTCACGGCCAGCACATCCCCCGGCTGCTCCGCCAACACGTGATAGGAATGGACGAAGTACACATGTCCTTCTTCCAGCCCGGCGAGCAGCGGATTCTCCGGCTGCAGGAACGACAGCCGGTTCCAGCCCATATGCGGCACCTTGTACCCCTCGGTGCCCGCAAACCGCACCGCGCGGCCCGGCAGCAAGCCCAGCCCCTCGTTTCGCCCATGCTCTTCGCTCTCGCCGAAGAGCAGCTGCATCCCGAGGCAGATGCCGAGCAGCGGTGTGCCCCCAGCGGCCGCCTGCCGCACTACGGCGTCCAGGCCCGACGCGCGCAAATGCTTCATCGCGTCGCCAAAAGCCCCGACTCCCGGCAGCAGTACGCCGTCCGCCGCCAGAATCTGCGCCTCGTCTCCGGTAATCGTCCCCTCGTAGCCGAGGCGTTCCACTGCCTTGCTCACGCTGTGCAGGTTGCCCATCCCGTAATCGACGATGGCAATCTTCATTAGCTACAGCACTCCCTTCGTCGACGGCACCCCGTTGACGCGCGGATCAATGCTCGTCGCCTCGTCCAGCGCCCGTCCCAGCGCTTTGAACACCGCTTCGATCATGTGATGTGTGTTCTGGCCATAGTGCACGATCACGTGCAGCGTGATCCGTGCCTCCAGCGCCAGCTTCCATAGAAACTCATGAACGAGCTGCACGTCGAAGCTGCCCACGCGGTCCGAAGGATATTCCGCCCGGTATTCGAAATGCGGACGGTTGCTGACGTCGATCACCACTTGGGCCAACGCCTCATCCATCGGAATAAACACGCTGGAATAACGTTTGATCCCTTTTTTATCACCCAGCGCCTCCCGGATCACCTGCCCCAGACAAATGCCGATATCCTCCACCGTGTGATGGTCATCGATTTCGATATCGCCGCGCGCCTGAACCGAGAGATCAAAATGTCCGTGCTTTGTGAACAAATCCAGCATATGGTTCAAAAAAGGTACGTCCGTCTCCAACTGCGCGTTCCCGCTCCCGTCCACCGCAAAGGTCAGTTGAATGTCCGTTTCATTCGTTGTGCGGCTGATGCTCGCTTGGCGCGGCGCCGCTCCCCCGTTACTGTTGGCCATCTTTGTTCCCCGCCTTTCCTTCTTGCTGCAGCCGGATTTCGATCGCCCGGGCATGGCCTTCCAGCCCTTCCCGCCGCGCCAGCTCCATAATGGTAGCCCCGTTCTCCAGCAGCGCTTCCTTGCTATAGTAAATCAGACTGGATTTCTTAATAAAATCATCCACATCCACCGGTGACGAGAATCGCGCCGTACCGTTGGTCGGAATGATATGGTTTGGCCCGGCAAAATAATCCCCCACCGGCTCCGAGCTATACGGCCCGAGGAAAATCGCCCCGGCATTTTCCACACGTCCCAGATAGCCCATCGGATTGTCCACGATCAGCTCAAAATGCTCCGGCGCCAGCTGATTAATCACGTCGATCCCCGCTTCGATCGAATCGACGAGGATGATCGCACCGTAACGCTCGATCGAAGCTCCGGCGATCGCCTTGCGCGGCAGCGCGGCAAGCTGCCGCTCCACCTCGGCCTGGCACGCCTTCGCAAACGCCTCCGACGGCGTCACGAGGATCGCCGACGCCATTTCATCGTGTTCAGCCTGGGACAGCAGATCCGCCGCCACATAGGCGGGATCGGCGCTGTCATCGGCCAGCACGGCGATTTCACTAGGACCGGCGATACTGTCGATATCGACGACACCGTACACTTCGCGTTTGGCAAGCGCGACGTAAATGTTCCCCGGCCCGCAAATCTTATCCACGGGCCGGATCGTGTCCGTGCCATAAGCGAGCGCCGCAATCGCTTGGGCCCCGCCGACCCGATAGATCTCGTGCACGCCGGCTTCTGCCGCCGCCACGAGAATGTACGGGTCGATCCCCGCTTTGCCGCCCGTGGCCGGCGGTGTCACCATCACGATCTCCGGCACGCCGGCCACCTGTGCCGGAATCACGTTCATGAGCACGGAAGACGGATAAGCCGCCTTCCCGCCAGGAACGTACACGCCAACCCGCTTTAACGGGCGGATGATTTGTCCCAACAAGCTCCCATCCGGCTGCAAATCCATCCAGGAATTGCGCTTCTGCCGGGCATGGAACGCCCGGATGTTCTGGGCCGCCCCTCGGATCGCTGTTACAAACGACGGCTCTACAGCCGCATATGCCGCCTCCAGCTCCTCCTTCGTCACGCGCAGCCCGGACGTCTCCAGCTTCATGCCGTCAAATTGCTCCGTGTACCGAAGCAAGGCCGCGTCCCCTTCCGCTTTGACCGCTTGAACGATCGCTTTGACCGCTTCGTTTTGCTCCGGCGATCCGTATTCCACTTCCCGCCGCAAATCAAAATCCTGTGCCGATACCAGTTTCATCATCCGGCATCCCCCTGCTTTCTTCATCCTTATAAGTTCTTGTGTCTGCCCTTGGCCCGTCTCAAGCTCAAGCCTGCGAGACTTCATCCCGCTGAATCACTTTACTCAGCGCATCGCATACGGCCTGAATCTCGGCGTTTTTCATCCGATAGCTGACTCGGTTCGCCACCAAACGGCTGGTGATGTCAAAGATCTTCTCCAGCTCAACTAAGCCGTTCTCCTTCAACGTCTGCCCGGTCTCCACCATATCCACGATGCGGTCCGCCAAACCGATGAGCGGTGCCAGCTCGATCGAGCCGTTCAGTTTAATGACCTCAACCTGCTGTCCGTGCTCGCGGAAGAACTGCGACGCCACGTTTGGATACTTCGTAGCCACCCTTTGCTGAATCCCCGGCTTCCAATCGGGCAGCGCAATCACCGACATGCGGCAACGCGCGATGCCAAGATCAAGCAGCTCGTAGACATCCCGATTTTCCTCCATCAGCACGTCTTTACCAACGATCCCGATATCGGCCACGCCGTATTCCACGTACGTCGGCACATCGACCGGCTTCGCAAGAATGAACTCCATGCCGATGTCCGGCAGCGGAATGACCAGCTTGCGCGTTTCATCTACATCATCTGGAATCTCGATACCCGCCTCACGGAACAAGGCGGATGCTTTTTTATAAATACGCCCCTTGGGCATTGCGACTTTAATAATTTGATTCAATGGATTGTGCCCTCCTTCTCAGGCAGCTGCCTTCACTCAAAAGCTGACGAACGTCAGGATATCGCCGTATGTTGGTCCCAGCGGTCCCGCCTTCCGTGTTGACTCCGGCGCGCTGAGCAGATCCTCCGGCCCCTCTGCACGGCGCATCAGCACGCTGCGGCCTTCACTGCGCAGCCGCTCCGCTTCGGCGAACGCCCGCTTCCGGTTCGGCGCGTCATACTGCAGCACCACCGGCAGCTCCGATTCCGTCTCTAGCCCGCCAACTCCGTCGAGAATCCGGTTCGTCTTGAGCGAGAATCCGGTAGCTGGCGCCGGCCGTCCGAACTGCTGCAGCAGATTGTCATACCGACCGCCGCTGCACACCGGGAACCCCAGCTCTGCAGCATAGCCCTCAAACGTCATCCCCGTATAATAGGAGAAATCTCCGATCATCGTCAGATCGATCATCACATGTTCGGCTACGCCAAAGTCCTCCAAAGCATCCCACACCTGGCTCAGATGCTGAACCGAGTCTTGGGCTAGCGGGTTGGCGCTCAGCTCCAGCGCTTGGCCGCAAATTTCTTTACCGCCGCGCAGACGGAGAATCCCTTCCAGTTCATCACGCTGCTCCTGCGAGAGAGACAACTGGGAGAGTGTCTCCCGATAGCCTACAAAATCGCGATGCAACAGCCCGGCTTTTAACGCCTCCTGAACATCCTCCCGGCCCGGGACCGCATCCTCCAGCAGACCATTTAGGAAGCCAACGTGACCAACCGCGATCTTAAATGACTTCACGCCCGCTGCCTGCAGCGAAGCTACGGCCAGCGCAATCACCTCAGCGTCCGCATCCGGGGAATCATCTCCGACCAATTCCACCCCGGTCTGATAAAATTCCGCTTCCCGTCCCGCCTCTTCCTCAATCGCCCGGAACACGTTGGCGTGATACGACAAGCGAAGCGGCAACGGCTCTTCCTTCAACAACGAAGCGACGACCCGCGCGATGGGCGCCGTCATATCGGAACGGAGCACCATCGTGGTCCCCCGGTTATTTAACAATTTAAACAGCTTCTGATCCGACGTCGAGCTGGCTACGCCCACGGTATCGTAATATTCCATTGTTGGCGTCATAATTTGCCGGTATCCCCAGCCGGCCATGCAATCCAGCACACGCCGTTCGATCGCCCGCAGCTTATCCACGGCAAAAGGCAGATAATCGCGGACACCCGCCGGTTTTTCAAAGCCTTTTGGTTTCGACAAGTGTTTCACCTCACCGTTTTTCTCTCTTATATGAAATTTCTTTATTATATTAAAGTACTACCATACTACCAAATTAAAGAGTAGCCCAATTTTATCATAATTTCTTTTCGACCGTCAATTGCTTCTCTCCGGTTCCTACTTCTCAAATTAACCTGCCCTACAGTATTCCCCAAGCATGAGCCAAAACCCTTGCGACTTCCCACTCCATGCAAAAAAACCGGTCGGGTATGCCCGAACCGGTTCAACTGATCGAAGTTACGTATTTGCACCAACGGATGGTCTTTGCCCGCTTTCCTGCCGTTCGGACGGTTTATTTTTGCGCAAGGATGCCGGTACACTCCCCAGAAACCATGCGGCAAACGGCAGCCGCCGGAAACTAAGCTGCACGAACCCCCATGAAAGGAATAGCGCTGCGAGGGAACCCACGATGATGTAAACCAGGTAGCCGTAAGAAGCCCCCGGCAGCCGTTGTTCATTCCAGTAGAGCCGGTACGCGAACAACACGACAGGATGGAACAGATAGATCCCGAAGGAGAGCTCCCCCACCCGAGTCAGCGACCGAACCCAGAAGGCGGAGCCTCTTCGCTGAATGGAGAATGACAGTTTGAGCAGCACTAACGCCGAGAACATCGTGTGAACGTTCCATAACAATTCAAACCATAGGGTGTTGGGCGAAGCATAACCTTGGCGGTATACATACCAGATCTGGACATGAACGAAGGCAACAACTAGCCATCCGATCCACAACGCGGCAGTCCATCCTTTTTGGGATTGGGGCATTTGCTTCCAGTCCGTTCTCAGCCAACCCTTCAATTTGCTGAAGTAAATCGCCAGCACTGCACCCAACATGTAATACCCCATATAGCTCAGTGCGTAGCTCCCTTTATTCGGCAGATGCAGTTGGTATTTGTTCCAGAATACGAAGCCCCACTGCAGCGCCAGACCCAAAGGTAAAATGAGCGCAAGCAAGAAGCGGTGATTTCGGAAGGACTGGAATAGCCACAGGAAGAGCGGGAACAACAGGTAGAACTGTATGCTGATAAATACGAAGTAGAGGTGGGTATACGCTGTACCCGTCAGGAGCGCCGTCCCTAACGACTTCAATTCATACAGCTTGGAATTATTGACAAAATCGTTGCGGTAAAGCGCAATCAACATGAAATAACAACAGGAGACCAGGAGATAAGGCAAGATGATATAGGTCAAGCGCTTCTTGTAGAATTTGCTTACCAGCTTGCGGCTAATCGGCTGATCGTAATAATTGTAAAAAAGGACGAAACTGCTTAGCAGGATAAACGACGGGGTACCGATTTTAAAGAAAATGTTCATCCAATTATAAAAGTAGTAGACCGGTGAATTCAGCGCTTGTTCTGCCGCCGCGAACGATGAAGCGTGCACCTGGATGACGCTAAAGATCGCTAACGCTCGAAAGATGTCCAACTGCGGCAAACGTTCCTTGACCACCTTGCTCACTCAACCAACTCCTGTTCATAATTAAAAGGAAGCCTGATTTACGTACTAGACATCTAAACTTTACAAATGTTTCTAGTTCACTCTCTCCACTATACCAGAATTTGAACGTTCATAAAACCGTTTGGCCTTCTTGGCTGTCCTTACTTAGGGAATCAAATTACCGGCCGGTAATCCCTGTTTCGCTGCATTTTACATGGAAGGAAGGGGCCCGAATTGGAAGAGAGAGAATGGGCTGTCGCTGCCTGCAGCGGAGACGAACAAGCCTTTTATCAATTAATCTCACATCACCGGCGAAAGCTCTATGGCATTGCTTACAGCTATTTGCGCAACGAATCGGATGCGCTGGAGGCCATTCAGGAAACGGTGTGCAAGGCCTGGATCAAATGCCGGCGCTTGAAAGACCCTGAAGCTTTCATTCCATGGGTCATCCGGATCTTAATTCATTCCTGCATCGATGAATTGAAACGGCGGAAACGAGTTCTTCCGTACGTGGCAGAACGTATGCAAGTAAATAGAGAAATGGTGAGTGTGTTCAAAATGGATCTGGACTCCGCGTTGGACCAGCTTAAGCCCAAATATCGCCATGTCCTCACCTTAAAGTACTATCAGGACATGACCTTGACGGAGATTGCCCGGGTGCTGGACTGTCCGGAGGGGACGGTTAAGACCTGGCTGCATCAGGGGCTCAAGCAGCTGCGCCGCCATATGAATGTGGGAGGTGAATTGTATTATGGTTGATCGGGAGGAAGACCAGCTGGTCCGTTATTTTGATGGAATCCGCCTCGCCGAGAAGCAAGTCCTGGACGAGAAAATGGACGCTGCGATCCGGCGTGGGATCGAACAGGGGCAAACTCTACGCAGCAGATGGCGTGTGCACCGAGGGTGGACTTGGATCTCTGGCACTGCCGGGGTGATTGCGGTTTGTATGCTGATGTTCTTCATCTGGCAAGGTGGCATACCGCTTGGAGGTTCAATATCCACTAACGCGAGTTCAACGGAAGTGATCCCTAGTTATGTCGATGGCTTGATGACTTCCGAGATGGAACGTGCCGCCGAACATGGATTGTACCAACCTATTGGGAAATCAGCGGAAGTGAAGGGAACGAAGGTCACCGTTGACGGGGTGTTGGCGGATGGGAGAACAGTGGTTGTGTTTTACTCGATGGTGAATTCGAAGGATCCTATGGCTGTCGATGGATATTTTGCTCATATGGTTGATGATGAGCAACGATTTAGCGGTACGATATATGATCCCGGCACATCCTTTGTTGATTCCGAGAATGTCACACATACTTTCTTCAGAATCACCTTTCCGAAGGGGAATGCACCCACGAGAATGACTTTTGGGATCAATTCCGGCGTCATGCGCGATCAACTGGTCGTAAAATTCCCTATTGAGTGGAGCAGCCGTCCTTATGAGGGACTGGAGAAGATCATTCCTGTTAAGCAAACCGCGACGGTGGATCGCACCAAGATCGCCATTCGTGAAATGGTCCTCCGACCTTTGAGCACCACGATCGTCTTTGAGCCTGAAATGCGTACGAATGTTTACATGGCGGTTAACCTTAAGGCTAAGCTCTACTTGGGTGAGAAACAGGAGAACCAGTTCCACTACTATACGTCATCCAGAAGTAGCTTTTATGATCGAGAGTCTCTGGCTAACAACGAAGTGATTCTTCAAGGCATTGACTTTGAAAGCCTTTATTACTCGGATTGGAACGAAGTTACACTTCAAATCGATGGCTTCAGAGTAACCAAAACCAGCACGAGATCCTTTGATCTGGTTATCGATACAGAGAAAAATGAAATCCTAACCACCGACCCCTCAATCCAAAAGGTGTTAGTGGCACCTGATCAACAAAGTACACAAGTCAGCATCTATGCGTTGAAAAAACAAGAAAACAAAGTGAAGCACCCATTTGAAATCAAAGAAGAGTTTACGGATCATGAGGGGAATAAGCATCGCTTCTTACAAAAGGAGATGGAAGTTTCACCGTTTTATTATTCAAGCGATTTAACTGAAGTGATCCGATTCAAACTGGAGCCCAAAACGTATGCACAACCATTAACTTTTACCCTAACTGAAACCACAGAGAGCACGTTCAAACCCCATGAATTCAAGATCAAACTCAAATAAAACACACAAAAGCGGTCCCACCCGGCAAATTGCCTGGTTCAAGGACCGCTTTTATTTCTAACGCTTATCACAAACCTTATTGCAGTTAAAATCAACGTATTACGATTCTAACGCTTATCACAATGCTTATTGCTCCATTCTGCTGACGAATTCAGGTGTTTTTCTCGAAATAGCGTGTCTCAGCGTCGTTAGAAATTTCAAAGCACCAAAATCAGCAAAATAGCGCTCCTGGTCAGCGTTAGCGCGCCCGCAGAGGCGGGCTGAGCCACATCGGACTCCGGATGATGACATAGGACACGCCCACAACTCTAGGGATTCTTCCGCTCCAGCACCCTCAGCGGGTTCCCGCCAACAAACGTGCCCGGAGCCACGTCCTTATGTACCACTGATCCGGCGGCGACGACTGCACCGTCTCCGATGGTCACACCCGGGAGGATTGTGCTGTTCGCACCAATCATCACCTCATCGCCGATCCGCACCTCACCCAGGCGGTATTCCTTGATCAAATACTCGTGGGCGAGAATCGTCGTGTTGTACCCGATCACCGAATTGCGTCCCACCGTAATCAGCTCCGGGAAAAACACATCCACCATCACCATCAACCCAAACGCGGTGTGCTCGCCCACCTTCATGCCGAGAACCCGACGGTAAATGGCGTTCTTCAGCGATAATATCGGGCAATACCGGGCGATTTGGATAAAAATAAAGTTCCGGACGCCCTTCCAAGGGCTTACCGTCCGGTACAGCTGCCAGAGTGCGTTGGGTCCTTCAACCGGATAACGCCTCACTCGTCTCACGATCTCACCGGCTCCAAACCTAGGATTCCATAGAGATCTCGCATCTCTTGCAGGATGTAATCCGGATGATACTGGCGCAGCACCGCCTCACCTTTCAACGACCAAGCTACACCGGCTGCCTTCACACCCGCTGCCTTCGCACATTGCAGATCGGCGGCACTATCCCCCACCATCAACGTGTGTGCCGGATCAGCCCCCAGCTCGCGCAACGCCGTCAGAATTGGATCAGGATGCGGCTTGGGATGTTTCACGTCCTCCACCGTCACGATCGATTTCATGTACGGCTTTAACCCGAACATGTTTAAGGCGAGCATCGTGGTCTCCTTAATTTTCGTCGTGACAATTCCCATCGTGATCCCCCGTTCGTGCAAATCGGAGATCACTTCTTTGACCTGGGGAAATTCACGGATCAGTTCATCATGGCGTTCCCGGTTGTATTTTCGGTAATCTGCTACCAGATCCGCTACATCCTCACGGCCTGAGAACACTTGCAACTGGTGCTCTAACGTTTGCCCCATATGCGGGATGATTTCTTCTCTCGTGCGCGGCTGGAAGCCATGCTTATCAATGACGTGCAAAAAGGTTGTAATGATCAGTTCATTGGTATCGATGATCGTTCCATCAAGATCAAATAACACGGTGTTTATCATGTGGCTGCTACTCCTTCTTGTCTTCCGGCGCTTCCGCCAACTCCTCCACAGTCGTTTCCTCCGTCTTAGACAGCTTCGCTTGCTCAGATTCAGCCGCTCCACCCGTTACCGGCAAAGCATCCGCTGCGGCGGCTTTCGTAGATGTAATAGGATCACTGTAGTACGGCAGGTCACGAACGGTACTGCGACGTACGATAATGAAGATGATCGCCGCAACCACAATGCCCAAGGCAAGCAGCTGGGAAATGCGAACGTTACCGTAAGAAGGCGCCAGATACCCTTGTTCGAATCCAAGCCAGGTCATTGGCGTCCATAGCCCATTCACGAACGACGCTAGCCAGGATGCTCCCTGGAACGCTAAGCTGTCCGTCCGCAACGCTTCAATGAAGAATCGTCCGATCGAATACCAGATGAAATACGAGGCGAACAATTCCCCTGCGCGCAAAAATTTCTGTCTCCGTAAAATCATCAGCAAGATCAAGCCCACCAGGTTCCACAACGATTCATACAGAAACGTCGGGTGATGGAATGTCCCCTGCACGTTCATTTGATTCACAATAAATGAAGGTAAATGCAGGTTGTCGCGAAGGAAGCTCTCCGTTGTTGGTCCGCCATAAGCTTCCTGGTTCACGAAGTTCCCCCAGCGCCCAATCATCTGCCCCACAATCAGGGAAGGCGCACAAATATCAGCGATCCGCCAGAAGTTATAGCCGCGACGCCGAACAAAGATCACCGCGCAGATGATCGCGCCGATCAGCGCCCCGTAAATGGCGATACCGCCGTTCCAGATTTTAAATACATCCCAGAAGTTATCCTTGTAATCGTCCCACATAAACGCGACGTAATAAATCCGCGCGGCGACAATCGCCGACGGTACACCCAATAACAGCAAGTCCATAAAAAATTCCTGAGGGATGCGAAACCGCTTCCCTTCCCAAACGGCTAACAGAAGGCCGACCAAAGCCGCGCAGCCCAGAATCAGGCCATACCAGTGTACTTTCAAGCCCCCGATGGAAAAAGCGATCGGGTCTAATAACAAAGTGCCCATCGTTCACGCTCCTACTCCAAATCGTCGATATCTTCTGAAATCGTTTCGGTCAGTTTTGTCGTAAACTGCAGCGCAGCGTTGTACCCCATTCGCTTCAAACGGAAGTTCATCGCGGCTACCTCGATAATGACGGCCAAGTTCCGTCCAGGACGCACCGGGATCGTCACCAGCGGGACATCGGTATCGATAATCCGCGTAGTCTCTTCATCCAGACCTAATCGGTCATACTGCTTCTCTTGTTGCCAAGCTTCCAGTCTGACAACCAGCGAAATTCGCTTGTTGTTGCGGATGGCCCCGGCACCAAACAACGTCATGACGTTGATGATCCCCACGCCGCGGATCTCAAGCAGGTGGCGAATGAGTTCAGGTGCTGTACCGTGTAATTGGTTATCCGACGTTTGCCGGATTTCTACCGCATCGTCCGCAATCAGACGGTGTCCGCGCTTCACCAGTTCGAGGGCCGTTTCACTCTTCCCGATACCGCTGCTGCCGGTAATTAGCATCCCCACGCCATAGACGTCAACGAGAACCCCGTGAATCGTCGCAGTTGGCGCCAGCTTCCGTTCCAAGAAGCTAGTGATCCGGCTCGACAGGATTGTCGTCGCCATGCTGCTGCGAAGGACTGGGATTTGCTTCTCTGAACTGATCTCAATCAGCTCCTCAGGTACCTTCCAAGAGCGGGTAACGATGATACAAGGGGTCTCATCGCTGCTGCATAACCGCTCCATGCGATCTTTCCGTTCCTTCTCCGGTAGCATCTCGAAGAAGGCCAGCTCGGTTTTCCCCAGAATCTGAACGCGCTCCGGCGGATGGTATTCAAAATACCCGGCCATCTCCAGGCCCGGACGATACAAATCGTCGACCGTGATCGCACGTTTTAACCCTTGCTCTCCGGAAACCACCTCGAGCCCGAATTGGTTCACTAATTCGGATACTTTCACTTTTTTAGCCATGGTGCTCTTCCTTTCCCCTGCCGGCATTCAACATGAGGGTGCCCGTCAACTAACGAGCTCCGGCTCCGATATCAGCTGCCTGAATTAAGGCATTAATTCATCTTGGTTCGAGATCACTCAATGTATTCATCGTATAGGAAATTGTCACGTAAATCAATCATTGGGCCGTGAGCCGCCTAGGAATCGCCCCACTGCAGCTTTTTTGCCCCTGCCTAACAAAAAAACCGCCCCGAAGGGCGGTTTCTTCATCGCGTAACAAATTAGCTGAAGAACACGTTGCGTTCTGTTTCTTTGTCGAAGATATGAATTTTGTTCATATCGATCGCCAGTTTAACGTTGTCGCCTTCACGTGTATTGGAACGGCCGTCTACACGAGCGATCAGGCCGTCGCTGCCTGCACCGTTCAGGTACAATTGCATTTCGTGACCCAGGTTTTCCGTCAGATACACGTTAGCAGTAAAGGTCGTTTGCGGCGAAGCTTCCAGGAATACTGGCTCTTCATGGATGTCCTCAGGACGAATACCCATGATAACGTCTTTGCCGATGTAGCCTTTATCTCTCAGGATTGTTGCTTTACCTTGAGGCACAACAACATCCATGTTCGTAGCTCTGAAACGAACGGTGCCTGCTTCTTCCACCAAAGTACCGTTCACGAAGTTCATCGTAGGCGAACCGATAAAGCCAGCTACGAAGATGTTGCCTGGTTGGTTGTACAGCTCTTCTGGAGAAGCAGCTTGTTGGATGATACCGTCATGCATAACAACGATCCGGTCACCCATCGTCATAGCTTCGATTTGGTCATGTGTTACGTAGATGCAAGTCGTTTCCAGACGTTTAACCAGCTTCGTGATTTCCGCGCGCATTTGACCGCGCAGTTTAGCATCCAAGTTGGAAAGCGGTTCGTCCATCAGGAACACTTGAGGATCGCGGACAATGGCGCGGCCCAAGGCAACCCGTTGACGTTGACCACCGGAAAGAGCTTTCGGTTTGCGATCCAGCAAATGCTCGATGTCGAGAATTTTAGCTGCTTCGCGAACGCGACGGTCGATTTCATCTTTCTTCACTTTACGCAGTTTCAAACCGAACGCCATGTTTTGATATACGTTCATGTGCGGATACAGCGCGTAGGATTGGAATACCATCGCGATGTCGCGGTCTTTCGGAGCAACGTCGTTTACGACGCGGTCGCCGATGTACAATTTACCTTCTGTAATTTCTTCCAAACCAGCGATCATCCGAAGCGTTGTGGATTTACCGCAACCGGAAGGTCCTACCAGTACGAGGAATTCCTTATCCTTAATATCAAGGTTGATGTCTTCTACAGTTGCTTTAGCAGCACCCGGGTATTTTTTGTAAATGTGTTCTAAACGTACGCCTGCCATGTCTTCGTCCTCCCATTACTTTAATTTGGTGGTATTAGGGTATTGGTTCTATGCTTTATGAAATCGGATACATTTTATATTTATATATTAGACGATAGGGGGCTGCCCATCCATCCACAAACTGCACAAAAATCTTAAAGCCTTTTCGTCACTTTATACAATAGCAGCTCGAGCTTGACCAAAACTGCGTCGTTAAACGTTCTGACATCCAACCCGGTTTCCTGTTTGAATTTATCCATACGATATAATAACGTGTTCCGGTGAATATATAGCCGTTTCGCGGTCTCACTCACATTGCAGTCCAGGGCAAAAAACGTCTCAAGCGTGGTTCGAATCTCCTCATCCTGCAGCAAATCTGCACGATCCCCAAGCTCCAAAGCAAATTGCCGGCGTTGCTCTTCCGGTATGCTGTACACCAACCGCTCCAGCCTCAGTTCCCAAGGGAAATGGATGGGATCTGTTACATTAAACATTCGACCGAGGGCCAACGTCTGACGCAAAAACAACGTAGCGGACACCAATTCGTTCTCGTCAATCAAGGCGCTCCCGACCGTAAGGTGAAATCCTCCAACCCATTCGTTGGTCACCAGCTCGTACAAGCCTTGGCATAAGGCAGCCATCAGGTCGCGTTCCGTTTCCGCCGCCTCTTCGCTCTCCTCCCGCAGGCTCATAAACAGCTCTTCACCCAGGAGAATCAGCCACGCCTCCTTCAGCGGAGCCAGAACCACTTCGCCCCCGAAGTAGCTCTTCAACAGCTTGTTTAGCTTTGAAAAAGAAATCGTCTGCCCTTGTCCCGAACTTTCCCAACTCAGTAAAAAGGGCAACATCCTCCCCTTGAGCTTCGCCTTCAAGGTCAAGTGATCAGGCAACGGTTGAGTCAGCTCTCCTTGCTCCAAGCGTTCCTCCAGCCACTCCCCCAACTGAATACTGCGCATTTCATCCTCTCGCTTCAAGTTAGAGGAAGGCGTTGCCGGCTCTCGGGCAGCCGTCAGGAGCATTTGAATCAACCGGGCTTCAGAATCCGTTACTTTGGCAACCTCCGATTCAAGTACACGCACGCCTCCTTGATGCTGCTCGACGAACCAAATCCATCGCTCATTTACGCGATATGGACCAGATTCCATAGGACTCTCGGCTCTTACAACTTCGTTCCAGTCCTTTGTCTCCCATACGCTCTCCGACAGCAATGTACCGATGACGCTCTCCACTTGTTGCTTTAGCAATTTGATCTCCATAGCGTAGCCTTTCTTTCCATGCGTTTTCGAGTTTATTAGACTTATTTTATCATAACTGCCGGAGTAAACCTAAATCCTCGTCCTGCCGAACGCGCAAAAAAGCCGTCAACCCTAAGGTTAACGGCTTTAGATCATGAGCCATGAAGGACTCGAACCTTCGACACCCTGATTAAAAGTCAGGTGCTCTACCAACTGAGCTAATGGCTCATAAAAACTGGTGGAGGCTGATGGATTCGAACCACCGAACTCGTAAGAGAACAGATTTACAGTCTGCTGCGTTTGGCCACTTCGCTAAGCCTCCATATGTGTTATGCTACCCAGATCAGTCCAATCTAATGCTGGAAGCATAAAAGTGGCTCGGGACGGAATCGAACCGCCGACACGAGGATTTTCAGTCCTCTGCTCTACCAACTGAGCTACCGAGCCATACATTACACGGTAAAAATTCAAAAAAATAAAGCGGTGAAGTTGAACACTTTCCCACTTTACGGTGGAAATATTCAAATAAATGGCGGAGCCGACGGGATTCGAACCCGCGGTCTCCTGCGTGACAGGCAGGCATGTTAGGCCTCTACACCACGGCTCCGCAAGAGAATGGTGCCGGCGAGAGGACTTGAACCCCCAACCTACTGATTACAAGTCAGTTGCTCTACCAATTGAGCTACACCGGCACGGTGTAAATTATGATGTTTCAAATAAAGATCATGGTGGAGGCTGAGGGGATCGAACCCCCGACCCTCTGCTTGTAAGGCAGATGCTCTCCCAGCTGAGCTAAGCCTCCGGAATATTATGGTAGCGGCGGAGGGGATCGAACCCCCGACCTCACGGGTATGAACCGTACGCTCTAGCCAGCTGAGCTACGCCGCCACAGTTAAGCTTGTACAAATGGCGGAGAGAGAGGGATTCGAACCCTCGCACCGCTTACGCAGTCTAACCCCTTAGCAGAGGGTCCCCTTATAGCCACTTGGGTATCTCTCCAAGCCATAAAAATCAAGGTTTAATCCTTGAAAACTGGATACGAAACTCAACTGCATTTTAGAGTTTTTTGGATAAGCCCTCGACCGATTAGTACCTGTCAGCTCCATGCATTGCTGCACTTCCACCTCAGGCCTATCAACCTTGTCGTCTTCAAGGGGTCTTACATACTGGGAAATCTCATCTTGAGGGGGGCTTCACGCTTAGATGCTTTCAGCGCTTATCCCGTCCGCACTTAGCTACCCAGCTGTGCTCCTGGCGGAACAACTGGTGCACCAGCGGTGCGTCCATCCCGGTCCTCTCGTACTAAGGACAGCTCCTCTCAAATTTCCTACGCCCACGACAGATAGGGACCGAACTGTCTCACGACGTTCTGAACCCAGCTCGCGTACCGCTTTAATGGGCGAACAGCCCAACCCTTGGGACCTACTTCAGCCCCAGGATGCTATGAGCCGACATCGAGGTGCCAAACCTCCCCGTCGATGTGGACTCTTGGGGGAGATAAGCCTGTTATCCCCAGGGTAGCTTTTATCCGTTGAGCGATGGCCCTTCCATGCGGTACCACCGGATCACTAAGCCCGACTTTCGTCCCTGCTCGACTTGTCAGTCTCGCAGTCAAGCTCCCTTTTGCCTTTGCACTCTTCGAATGATTTCCAACCATTCTGAGGGAACCTTGGGGCGCCTCCGTTACTCTTTAGGAGGCGACCGCCCCAGTCAAACTGCCCACCTGACACTGTCCCCGTACCGGTTCACGGTACCAGGTTAGAACTCCGATACGATCAGGGTGGTATCCCAACGGCGCCTCCACCGAAGCTGGCGCTCCGGCTTCCTAGGCTCCCACCTATCCTGTACAAATCGTATCAAAGTCCAATATCAAGCTGCAGTAAAGCTCCATGGGGTCTTTCCGTCTTGTCGCGGGTAACCTGCATCTTCACAGGTATTAAAATTTCACCGGATCTCTCGTTGAGACAGCGCCCAAGTCGTTACGCCATTCGTGCGGGTCAGAATTTACCTGACAAGGAATTTCGCTACCTTAGGACCGTTATAGTTACGGCCGCCGTTTACTGGGGCTTCGGTTCACAGCTTCGGGATGACTCCCTAACCGCTCCCCTTAACCTTCCAGCACCGGGCAGGCGTCAGCCCGTATACTTCGCCTTGCGGCTTCGCACAGACCTGTGTTTTTGCTAAACAGTCGCTTGGGCCTTTTCACTGCGGCCCCCTCGGGCTATTCACCCTACCGAGGCACCCCTTCTCCCGAAGTTACGGGGTCATTTTGCCGAGTTCCTTAACGAGAGTTCTTCCGCGCGCCTTAGAATTCTCTTCTCGCCCACCTGTGTCGGTTTGCGGTACGGGCACCTTCTCCTGGCTAGAGGCTTTTCTTGGCAGTGTGAGATCATGACCTTCGGTACTGTAAATTTTCCCTCCCCATCACAGCCTAGCCTTAACGATGTGCGGATTTGCCTACACACCAGCCTCACTGCTTGGACGAGCATCCATCAGCTCGCGTCACTACCCTACTGCGTCACCCCATCGCTCATAACGGATTACGGTGGTACAGGAATTTCTACCTGTTGTCCTTCGACTACGCCTTTCGGCCTCGCCTTAGGTCCCGACTTACCCTGAGCGGACGAACCTTCCTCAGGAACCCTTAGGCTTTCGGCGGATCAGATTCTCACTGATCTTTTCGTTACTCATACCGGCATTCTCACTTGTGTACACTCCAGCACTCCTTCCGGTACACCTTCAACGCGTACACAACGCTCCCCTACCCCTGATGCAAAGCATCAAGCCATAGCTTCGGTGGTGTGTTTAGCCCCGTTACATTTTCGGCGCAGAGTCACTCGACCAGTGAGCTATTACGCACTCTTTAAATGGTGGCTGCTTCTAAGCCAACATCCTGGTTGTCTGTGCAACTCCACATCCTTTCCCACTTAACACACACTTGGGGACCTTAGCTGATGGTCTGGGCTGTTTCCCTTTTGACAATGGATCTTAGCACTCACTGTCTGACTCCCGGTTATTCAGTCTATGGCATTCGGAGTTTGACTGAGCTTGGTAACCCTTGGCGGGCCCCGCACCCAATCAGTGCTCTACCTCCACGACTGTCCCACCGAGGCTAGCCCTAAAGCTATTTCGGGGAGAACCAGCTATCTCCGAGTTCGATTGGAATTTCTCCGCTACCCCCACCTCATCCCCGCACTTTTCAACGTACGTGGGTTCGGGCCTCCAGTGCGTGTTACCGCACCTTCACCCTGGACAGGGGTAGATCACACGGTTTCGGGTCTACGCCTACAAACTTATTCGCCCTATTCAGACTCGCTTTCGCTGCGGCTCCGGCTTCTCACCTTAACCTTGCTTGCAAACGTAACTCGCCGGTTCATTCTACAAAAGGCACGCCATCACCCATAAACAGGGCTCTGACTTCTTGTAAGCACACGGTTTCAGGTTCTCTTTCACTCCCCTTCCGGGGTGCTTTTCACCTTTCCCTCACGGTACTGCTTCACTATCGGTCGCTAGGGAGTATTTAGCCTTACCAGATGGTCCTGGCAGATTCATACGGGGTTTCACGTGCCCCGCACTACTCGGGATCCGTCTCGGAGGGTCCACATTTTCGATTACAGGGCTTTTACCTTCTTTGGCGGGCCTTTCCAGACCTCTTCGTCTAATCTGAACCTTTGTAACTCCATGTGAGACGTCCCACAACCCCAAGGAGCAAGCTCCTTGGTTTAGGCTAATCCGCGTTCGCTCGCCGCTACTGACGGAATCACTATTGTTTTCTCTTCCTCAGGGTACTTAGATGTTTCAGTTCCCCTGGTATGCCTCTTCATCACCTATGTATTCAGTGATGAGTGACTAGGTATTACCCTAGCCGGGTTTCCCCATTCGGACATCCCCGGATCGATGCTTGCTTACAGCTCCCCGAGGCAGTATCGTTGTTCGCCACGTCCTTCTTCGGCTCCTAGCGCCTAGGCATCCTCCGTGTGCTCTTAGTAGCTTAACCAACTACTTCACTTGTT
>NZ_KE159655.1:0-210822 GCF_000403375.2 Paenibacillus barengoltzii G22
GCCGCTAAGTTTATCAGGAGCAAGCTCCCGATAAACTCCGCTCGACTTGCATGTATTAGGCACGCCGCCAGCGTTCGTCCTGAGCCAGGATCAAACTCTCCAATAAAGTAGTGTTTGACTTGCTCATTTCAAAACTGACGATTCATATCGTCTAATTAAAAATTGACGTGTTCCATTTGTTCAGTTTTCAAAGAACTTGCTTACTGTCCCAATCACCAATCACAAGAATCAGTTTTTGTCGAACAGTTATTTATTATACTCATTTGATCGAATCATGTCAACTTCTTTTTTCGACAGCTCATAATGATTTTCTACAGCATGTCGTTCGAAGCGACAAGTAATAATTTATCACGTTGGCAACCTTTTTGCAATATGAATTTTATCCCATCTGTTATCAGGCAATTCTCATCAACAATCCTATATCATTCGTACAATCAATAATAGAAGAGAAACCTCTTTTTGCAAGGTCTCCCCTCTGCAGAAATCTGTGAATTTAACTGACGAATTGCTTTAAATGCTCGAATCACTCTCCCCAAAGGATTTGGTCGTTCCTGCGGCGCTCGTTTCAGTTTTTGCGGAATCACTCGTTCCACTTTTCTCGGCCTCTTCCTTCAATAACATATCGAGAACAACCTGACTTTCCTTCTGGACCGTTTGCAAAGCTTCCTCGATCGACTTCTTATTCGCTTGGACAAGCTGCAGCTCCCGGTTAAGAATCGGTTGGTATTGGGGATAAAAACTTTTAGGGATCATATCCCAGACTCGACGAGTTTCCCGATCAAGCTTCGGCTTAAGTTTGTAGAACGGCTCCATATCGATTCCTTTATACTCCTCGGAATACCCCATACGGCTCAGCAAACTTCGACTTATCGATTTAGACTTAACTTTTGCGCATTCCTCTCCATTAACATACTTAATGAAATCCCAAGCTGCATCTGCATTTGGGGAATTGGCCCGGATAGCGAAGATGTCATTGAAGAAGATCCCCCGCGATGACTCGGGATCAGCAGGATCCACCGGTCCTGCCGCAACACCGAGCTGAAACGGTTTATAGTCTTCGAGCGAGTCCTGCGCTTGCTTCAGATTACGAAGCGTACTGAAATTCTCAACAGTCATCGCGACACGCCCCTTCACAAAGGGCTGGTTCTGATAATACTCTCGCACTGTTCCAAAACTGTCCCCTTCGGAATCTCGCTTGTAGATAGCGTTGGAATCCAATGCATCCTTTGCCAGCTTATAAGCTTGCACCCATGAATCAGAATTTAACGTCAATTTCATCGTGCTTGGAGACAACATCTGCAGCCCTTGATACCCAGCGATCTCAGTGGCTAAGCTTTCCAATGAATCGCCGTATAACATTCCAAAACCGTAGACACGTGTATCTTTATCACCTTCTGTTGGAAACCGACGCGCTAGATCAAGAATCTCCTTCCAGGTCATTCCATCGTGCGGCACCTCAATACCATATTTCGCAAACAAATCCGCATTGTAGAGAACAGCACTTGGCGAAAAAGTCGGAGATAACCCGTATAACTTGCCGTCCCCTTCCTCCTTGAGAACATCGAGCATACCAGAATAGAACGTATCAAGATCATATTTATCCCGTTGGATTAGACTGTCCAACTCCAACAATTTTCCGTCTTCGACGAACTTTTGGTAATCCCCATTCGATGAACTTAGAAGCACAATATCAGGCATTTCCTTGTCAACGAAATCTGAGAAAGCCTTCGCGTGATCAAAATTTTCAGTATCGGAATAATTAATAAGACTATTCATACTAACCACTTCGATTTCGACATCAGGATGCGAAATGGCATACAAATCCCCATACTCCTGATAAAAATAGCTTTCATCAGAAAACATGATTTTGAACCTAGACTTTTGTCCCTGCTCCTGCGCAGTTCCGCTTGTACAGCCCGCCATAAGTGCGCAACCCAATAATACTAGCAGCCCTTTATGTAACCAGTTTCTCCTCATCACTACCTCCAAAATATATATTTTAATTATCTATGCGAAACAGACGTTCAAGAAAAGGAGATAGTTTCAAGTTTTGGCAAAAGGACCGAAAATTTGTTGAGAGAATTTTTTTATTTTCGTTACAACGAGAACTCGCATCTTAAAAAGGTTGTTATGTTAGGAATAAATGTAACGCAAGTAATGTAACCCTAATAGGTAGTAGATCCCCGCCCCCTCCGCCGTCGATTCCCCCAAACTCCCAGGATGCTGCAAGACACCAGTAAGAAGCCTGCAGCCAAGCGAAGCGCAAGATCATAATCCCCCGTAAATGCACTGAGACCTGAAGATCCTCCTACAACTCCTATGGAGAAGAAAGCATAGAACATTCCAAATGCTTTGCCCTTATGTACAGGATCGACGTTGTTGACGAGCAGTGAATTGAGAGTTGGGAACAGCAGAGCAAATCCTAATCCGTAAAACCCCATGATGGCAAACATACCAAGTTGATGATCTGTCATCGACAGTACACACAACGATACGAGAACCGTCGCTCCGCCCGCCACACTTAATCGGAGTGGAGAAACTGTATCAAACCACCGATTACTCGGCAACACAAAGAAGCTGATGGCCACAACCCCAAATACACTAAGCATCATACCGGCGGCCTGATCAGGCAGACCAAGCGCCTCCGCTTTTAAAGGAAGGCTAAACGTCAACGCTCCCATGGCAAACATTAATGCAAATGCGCCGTAATAAGCGGTTGCAACCGATTCATTGCGCAAGGATGCTCCAAATGCGTTCCAAACATTGTCGTTCGATGCATCCTTATCGCGCGCTTCGGTTCCTCCAGCATGAAGCCTAACCATCAGAACAAGAACCCCTCCCAGCAGCAATATCACCGATGTAGCCATAAATAAACGATTCACTCCAACACTAGCCTTCATCATTCCTGCAAAGGCCGGCCCAAGAATGGCGGCAATCCCAACAGCCGCTCCAGAATGAGCCATGGAACGACCTTGATCTCGGTCAGAAGAGACATAAGAAACTAAAGTGAATGCGCTAGGCACCAGCAGCCCGCCGGCAAGACCATGCAGCATGCGAACCGTCAAAAGCGCTGAAGGCTGTCGAACCGTGGTGTACAGCAACAGAATTCCGGCTGTCGTAACCAAACCCGCGAGCAGCACTTTTTTGCCTCCGTATCGGTCGATCCAGAACCCTGCCAGCATATTCCCGATCATATTGGTCAGGGAGTACATGCCCACGGCAAGCCCGATTTGAAACGAACTCGCTCCAAGGCTCAGCGCCAGCGGTCCCATAACCGGAAGCTGGATAAACAAATCCATAAAGCTGATGAAAACCAGAAAATTTATGATCCATTTCGTTTTTGGCATATTTAGCATAGTTGGCTTATTTGGCATGACGTTCTCCTCAACCGGTTTCTTTTTTGAAAATTATACGATATAACGCTGGCGCAAACCCCTAAGGAATCGACCGGAATGATGGCAATCTTTTGAAAGTTCGGGTTACACAAAAAAGAGGGTTGCTCCCTGCTTCCGCAAGGAACCCCCCCTCAAAGATGGATTGGGTCACCCATCAATTATTGCCCCGAGTCCTCGAACATCTCCACTGCATCCGTAGTTACACCGGACGCACCGGATTCCGCGTTGCCTTCAGAGCCCTTCTTGGCCGCTTCATCCTTCAACGCCTTGTCCAACAACGCTTGAGCCTCATCCTGCACTGTTTGCAAAGCTTCATCAATCGATTTCTTCTTCTCCTGAGCTAGCTTCATCTCTCGCTCCAGAATCGGCTGGTATTGCATATAGAAATCGTCTGGTATTTTCGCGTAGTCGCGGCTAGAACTCGAATCAAACTTCGGTTTCAGTTTATAGAAGGATTCCAGGTTGACCCCGTTAAATTCAGTAGAAATCCCCATCCGGGACAGCAATCCGTTGTTGAGCGATCGCGATTTAACTTTAGCGAATTCTTCACCATTGATAAACTTGATAAACTCCCATGCTGCATCCGCATTTGGCGAATTTGCCCGGATCGCGAAGATATCGTTAAAGTACACGGACCGTGTCGTTTGAGGATCGGCAGGATCCACCGGCCCAGCAGCAACTCCCAGCTGGAAAGGCTTGTAATCTGTGATCACCTCTTGAGCTTGCTTCAGGTCTTGCAACATGTAGGTGCTTTCCACAGACATGGCCACCCTCCCCATCAAGAAAGGCCGGCTCTTATAGTACTCTTCCATCGTCCCGCCTTGGAAGCCATTTTCGTCGGGAATATAAATCGCTTTGGAGTCGATTGCATCCATCGCCAGCTTATAAGTTTGTTTCCAGGAATCCGTATTGATCGTGATCTTCATCGTGTCCGGATTCAAGAACTGCAATCCCTGAGCGGAGGCGATGTACGAAGCTAAATTCTCCATGGACATGCCGTACTGCACTCCAAACCCATAGACGCGAGTATCCTTATCCCCTTCGGTTGGGAAGCGACGCGCCAAGTCGAGAATTTCCTGCCAGGTCATCCCGTCATGTGGAAGTTCGACGCCATATTTCGCAAACAAATCGGCATTATAAAAAATCGCGTTGCCGCTAAAGGTCGGGGCCAATCCGTATAATTTGCCGCCGCCCTGCTCCTTCAGCATTTCGATGAGCGCCGGATAGATGCTCTCCGTATCATATTTATCCCGCGCGATGAACGTATCTAATTCCATGAGCTTCCCGTCGTTCACGAACTTCTCGTAGTTGCTGGAATCCAAGAGGATGACATCCGGTTGTTCCTTATCGACGAAATCCGAGAAAGCTTTCTCATAATCGATCGGCTCGCCATTTGAACTGTTGTAGATGCTGTTCGTGTTGACCACTTCGATATTCACGTTTGGGTGTTTAATTGCAAACAAATCACCATACTGCTGAAAAAAGTACTGCTCATCCCAATACATGATTTTAAAGCTGGACGTCTGCTCCTTCTCCTGTGCAGGGCGGCTGGTACAACCTGCGAACAGCATGCAGGCCAATACAATCAGCAGTCCCTTCATGAACTTCTCCCTCTTCATTACGACCTCCAAATGAATGTTTTTTAATGATGACTCTACCATAATAACGTATGCAAGTATCGATAGTTTCATATTCTGGTAAAAAAACCGATTCTCTTAGCAGTTTTTGCTTAGAGAATCGGTCTATTGATGAGCAAGATATGATTAGCTCAGGTTCCCCGGAACGGATTTGGAGAGTCGTCCGGTTTTAATGTGTGCGGGCTGAGCCGCGGAACGGATGATCTTCATGCCTATCACCTCCTTGCTAGGGTGTACAGGAACTCTAGTAAAACTAGGCTTCAGAAGCAGAAGCCATCACTTCCCGCTGCGCCTGCAGCCAGATTGTGCGCAAGGTCTTCTTGATCTGACGCTTCTCATAAGAGCAGGGGCGGTTCCCCGTCCGCATCCGATACAACGGACAATGGTTCCCTTGGCAAGCCGGCCGGAAGAAGCAAGCCTGGCATTTCTCATCCGTCTCCTCGCCGGATGTTGTCCACAGCGCCAGCTTGTCATAATCGAGATCCAGCGTACCGTCCTCGTGAATCCGGCCCAGGCGGTTATTATCCTGCTCCAGTGCAACCGAGCATTTATACAACATGCCGTCCGAACCAACGATTAGAGAGTTGGGCTTCGCTGCATAACAAACCGCCCCCGTCGGCAGCAAAATATCCGAGATAAACGAACTGACCGTAAGCCCTTCAGCGATCGCTTGCTCGTTGAAAGCCCAAATGCTGCGATCTTTCGTCCGCTCGTCGCATACCGGCAAATTAAGGTCGTTCTCCCCGCCCATACAACCCACGGGACGGAAATAAACTTTAAATCGCGGGTCATCCCCAAATAAATCGCGCAGCACCGGAATGAATCGAGAAACTTCCTCTAAATTGCTGTTATCGAAGTTCACACGCAAATTGATTTCAAACGGACGGTCCACTTTTTTTAATGACATTAAATTATTGACGATGGTTTGATAGGTATCCCCGCCTCCGTTTAAGCCGCGGCGGGCATTGTGCGTCTCCCCTTCACCATCCAAGGTCACCATAAACCGCTCGACATGCAGATCCAGCATCTGCTCAAATCGATCACGCGTCAAATAATATCCATTGGTCGACATTTCCGCGCCATATCTCGCCCCGCTCACCTCACAGGCGGCCATGAACGAACGGGATAATCGTTCAATGACATGCGGGACCAACAGCGGCTCTCCGCCGTGCCAGCTGATCGTCAGCTGCTTCAGCGTACGGGCGCGCACCCCCATGTAGGCCTCCAGCCCCCGGATCACCTCCTCGCGCATCGTCGCCCGAGGAAACGATTCATAACAATACGTGCAACGGAAATTGCACGCCTCCGTCACCAGTAATACCAGATGCATCGCATCCTGCGCATGCATGGATTGATGCAGGAACAAGGCGCGCCGCATTTCGTCCGTATCGCCGGGGACAAGGAACCCCTGTTCAATCAGCGATTCGTACAGCGGAGGCGCAGGTTCAGGAACGGGCGCGGCCGGGGTCAGCCACTCCAGAACCTGATTCCGTTCGGCAGGCGAACAGGCGGCAATCGCCCCGGTGTAGCTGTTGTACAGCATCAGTCCGCCGTCATCGGTTTCGCTGTGCGCATTAAAGCGCGAAGGCTTCCACTGTAACGCATCGTGATTCATGTGTTCTCCATCCTTTTTATGATGATATTTAACTATCGAACCCTCCGGTCCACCGCCCTATGATGAAGAAAACGCCGCTGGTTTGCCATGATTCTCGTCACTTTTGTGATCGCTGGCCGCAAAAAAATCCCCGAACCCACCCGCGGATGTCCGCAGATGTGCTCAGGGATAGGAAAAGGAATTGGTGTAAGCTCTCTATGCGTTCTGATTTCTATTCGCTTTCGTTTAACAGCCGGATCAACTCGTTCTCGTCTTCGATGACCGGGATGCCCAGCTCCTGGGCTTTCGCCAGCTTGCTGCCGGCCTTCTCGCCGGCGATGACCAGATCGGTCTTCTTCGATACACTGCCGGTCACCTTGGCGCCCAGCGCCTCAAGCCGTTCGGACGCTTCGTCCCGGCTCATCTGATGCAGCGTACCCGTCAGCACGACCGTTTTCCCGGAGAAGAAGGAGTCCGTCACCGGCGCGGCGGCTTTGACCGGGGCCTTCGGCGATACTCCCAGCTCCAGCATTTTGCGGATGCCCGCCTGATAGAACGGATCGGCGAAGAAGTTCACAATGCTGTCTGCAACGATCCCGCCGATGTCCGGCAGCGCCGTCAGCTCTTCTGTAGTAGCGGACATCACCGCTTCCAGGCTGCCAAAATGATCGGCCAGCACCTTGGTCGTCGATTTGCCGGTGTTCGGAATACCCAGCGCGAACAAGAAGGAAGCCAAATCGCGCCCTTTGCTCACTTCGATCGCCTGGAGGAGTTTGTTGGCTTTCTTTTCGCCAAAACGCTCCAGCTTGATTAAATCATCAAACGTCAACGTATACAGATCAGCCGGCTCGCGGAGGTTCAGCTCATCGTGCAGCTGCTCGGCTGTTTTCTCGCTGAACGTCTCGATATCCATGGCGTCGCGGGAAGCAAAATGCGTAATTCGCGCCACAATTTGCGGTTTGCAGCCCAAGCGGTTGTTGCAGAACAAATGCGCACCCCGCTGCTCCAGCGGCGTACCGCAGGCCGGGCAAACCTCAGGGTAGATGATCTCCCCGCCTTCCGGTTCATCCGGCACTTTGCCGAGTATTTCCGGAATGACATCGTTGGACCGACGGATGAATACGCGGGTGCCCAGAGCATACTTCAAGTTTTTGCGTTCGATATCGCCGATGTTGTTGAGCGTACAGTTTTGAACGGTGACGCCGGCCAGTTCCACGGGTTCAACCTTCGCCAGCGGTGTGATTTTCCCGGTACGCCCAACGTTCCAGGACACAGACTCCAGAATCGTTGTCGTCTCTTCCGCCTCAAATTTGAAAGCCACCGCCCAGCGCGGGAATTTGTCCGTATATCCCAGCACTTCGCGCGTGCGCATATCGGTGATTTTGATGACGGCTCCGTCGATGAGGTAATCGAGGGTTGGGCGCTTTTCCACGATTTCATGAAGCGCTTCGATCACTTTGTCAAAGCTGTCATGGTAGGTGACATAAGGGTTCACCTTAAATCGGTTGTCTTTAAGGAAAGCCATCATTTCCCGATGATCCTGGAAGTTCAGGTTGTCTGAATACCCCACATTGTAGAAAAACGCGTTGAGCTTCCGCTCCGCCGTCGTCCGCGGGTTCAGGTTGCGCAAGGCACCGGCAGCGGCATTCCGGGCGTTCTTCAGCGGCTCCGCTGCCGTCTCGTTATATTTGGCGAGCACCGACAGATTCATGATGCCCTCGCCTTGCACCTCGATCGTCCCTTCGCGGTAAGGAATCGTCAGCGGCACGGATTTGATCGTTTTGACTTGGGGCAAGATCCCCTCGCCCACAACACCGTTCCCCCGGGTCGCCGCCTGAACAAGCCGTCCATCCGTATAGGTGAGATTGAGCGTCAACCCGTCAAATTTCAGCTCGACCACGTAAGTCGGGTCCGGCAATGGCGTGGTTGGGTTTTTACCATTGTAGTCGGCGATCAGCTTGAGAACCCGGTTGTTCCAGTTCAGAAGCTGCTCTTCGTTTTGCGCTTTGTCCAAGCTCCACAGCGGAGCCAGATGACGGTGCGGCTTGAAGCCCTCCAGCAGTTCGCCGCCTACGCGCCCCGTCGGCGAATCAGGCAGGGTGATCCCCGTCTCCGCCTCCAGCGCGGTCAGTTCATCATACAACTGGTCGTATTCTTTGTCGCTGATGATCGGCTCGTCCAAGGTGTAGTAATGATAGTTGTAGCGGTTCAGCTGCTCAACGAGCTGCTCCATCCTTTGCATCGCATCCATGCAGGGACAACCCTCCTTCAGTCAGGTATGTTTATGTATCAACACGGAGGAACCCGGTTGGGTTCGCTCCGTAAGTGAGTCAATGGATTGAGGCGATGACATGATCACCTGAGCGGGCATAAGGGTAATTTTTACCGCTATTTACCGGAAAGGCGCTAGTCCGCGGGAAATAAGGGAAAAATATGGCGCTATCTCCATCCAATTCTAGCAAATGTGGGCCATCAGGGCAAAATAAGAACCTAAAATGGCCCTATTTCTTGGGGAAGGCCAGGCTCGATAATGATAAGGCCATTCTTTACCCTTATTTTCTGCGAATGGCGCCAGCCTTCCCCGGACTGAGGCAAATCTATACACGGTAATTTGCCATCGGTCACTCGCCGTCGGTCACCTTCGTGATCGGAGCGAATCCGGCCAGCAGCCGCTTGACCCCCACTGGTGCGGGGAAAGCGATCTGCAGCTCCGTGTCGTTGCCGGTGCCTTTGATGGCAACGACCGTGCCCACGCCCCACTTGGCGTGGGCGACCTTGTCCCCGGCGCTGAAATCGCCGGGGGCGGTCTTGGCGGCGCCACTGGACGCGCCGCCGCCGGTCACGGTCACGCCGCTCCGCATGGGAGCGGCGGTGCCGCGCCCGGCCGGTCCGCTAGGCGCAGCCGTGGACCGGCCCCATGAGCCGCCGGCCGCGGCCGTGGCCGGGCGGCCGAAGTTGCCGCCGCCGGCGCTGCTGAAGCCGCGGCCGCTGTAGGCGCCGCCCACGCCGGCGCCTCGGCCGTAGCGGTCGCGCGGCACGCGACCGCCGTCCTCCTTCAGTTCCTCGGGGATTTCATCGAGGAACCGGGACGGCGGATTCGCCGTCGTGCGGCCGAACAGCGTGCGCATCTGCGCGCACGAGAGGAACAGCTTCTCCTCGGCACGGGTGATGCCCACGTACGCCAGACGCCGCTCTTCCTCCAGTTCCTCGTCGTCGAGGAACGCCCGGCTATGCGGGAAGACGCCTTCCTCCATGCCGATGATGAACACGACCGGGAACTCCAAGCCCTTCGCACTGTGCATCGTCATCAGCACCACCGCGTCGTCGTTAGGTTTCTCCGCATCGTTGTTATCGTTCATGCTGTCGATATCGGCGATCAGCGCCAGATCGGTCAGGAAGGAAACCAGGGACTTGTCTTCATTATTGTTCTCGAATTCCATCGTCACGGACAGGAACTCGTCGATATTCTCCAGCCGTGAGCGGGCTTCGAGCGTATTTTCATTTTGCAGCTCCAGCCGGTATTGGGTGACTTCCAGCAGCTTCTCCGTCAGCTCCGTAACCGACAGGTAAGGAACCATCTGGTGCAACCCATGAATCATGTCAAAAAACTCAACCAACGCATTCCGCGTCCGCCCGGCAAAGCCCAGATCGTCCACCACTTCCAGCACGCGGTAGATCGAAGTTCCTCGCTGCGCTGCAGCATCTGCCAGCTTCGCTACGGTTGTGTCGCCAATGCCCCGTTTAGGTACATTGATGATCCGCGTCAAGCTAATGTCATCATCCGGATTAGACAGCACGCGCAGGTAGGCAAGCAAGTCCTTAATCTCTTTGCGATCATAGAACTTAATGCCGCCCACGATCTGATACGGGATATCCGATTTGATCAGAATTTCCTCGATCACCCGGGACTGCGCGTTCGTCCGGTACAAAATCGCATGATCGCGGTAGTTCCGCCCGCTTTTGACGCTGTTATGAATTTCCGTTGTAACAAAATACCCCTCGTCATGCTCCGAATCCGCGCGGTAAACCTTGATTTTGTCGCCGTCGCCCTTGTCGGTCCACAGCTTCTTTGGCTTGCGCCCGGTGTTATTTCCAATGACTTCGTTGGCCGCATTCAGAATCGTTGAGGTGGAACGATAGTTCTGCTCCAGCAGAATCGTCTTGGCTTCAGGATAATCCTTCTCGAAGTTCAGGATATTGCTGATATCCGCCCCGCGCCAACGATAGATCGATTGGTCGCTGTCGCCGACGACGCAGATGCGGTGATGCTTGTCTGCCAGCATCCGGCACAGCATATACTGCGCACGGTTCGTATCCTGGTATTCGTCGACGTGGATGTATTGGAATTTTTTCTGATAAAAATCAAGCACATCCGGAGCCGCTTTAAACAGTTCGATGGTCTTCATAATGAGGTCGTCGAAGTCCAGCGAGTTGTTTTGGCGCAGCTGCTTCTGGTATTGGGTATAGATCTTCGCTACAATACCTTCAAAATAATCGCCGATCTTCTGCTCATACTGCTGCGGCGTGATCAGTTCGTTCTTCGCTGCGCTGATGGCCGCTTGAACCGCCTTCGGCTCAAATTTCTTCGTGTCGATGTTCTGTTCTTTCATGCAGTTACGAATCACCGACAGTTGGTCCGTAGAATCCAGGATGGAGAAGTTGGAGGTGAACCCGATCCGCTCAATATCCCGCCGCAAAATGCGCACGCACATCGAGTGGAACGTCGACACCCAAATGTCCCGTCCCTCCGGACCGCCTACCAACCGAGATACCCGATCCTGCATTTCACGGGCCGCTTTGTTCGTAAACGTAATCGCAAGAATCGCCCATGGCGGCGCTTTGCGCGTTGCGATCAGGTAGGCGATGCGGTGCGTCAGCACACGCGTCTTGCCGCTGCCCGCGCCGGCCATAATCAGCAGCGGCCCTTCGGTCGCCTCGACGGCTTGTCTTTGCTGCGGATTCAGGCGGCTTACCGCCTCTTGTATGTTCACAGGTTGCATCAAACTTGCTCCTTCCATAGAAAACATCTTCTTATCTTCATTGTGCACCACTATTTGCTAACGGTATCCTTTACCGCCGCTACCGTTTCCAGCGCCCGCTCCAGATTATCGTACACCGCGTTGCCGACAACCACCGTATCGCTCACGGCAGCTGCGCGGCACGCCGTTTCCGCATCCACGATCCCGCCGCCATAGAATAGATGGGCTTGATCCAGTGTCCGCCTTACGTCCGCTACTAACTCAAAATCTCCGATCTGCCCGCTATATTCCAAATAGACAATCGGAAGCTGAAGCAAACGATCCGCCACTTGGGCGTATGACCGGACTGACACCGGCTCCAATAGGGCTTGCGCCTTCGTTACCTTAGCGACCGTCGCCTCTGGATTGAGCACGAGATAGCCTTCCGGCACGAGCATTTCCCAAGGAATCAGGTGCCCGTACTGCTCGATTGCCTTGGCATGATGCCCGATGATCCAATCTTGATGTCCTGCATTCAGCACGATCGGAATCATATAAAGGTCGAATCCAGGTACGACCGCCTCAAGATTGGAAATCTCCAACACGCAAGGAACCTCAAAACGACGCACGCGAGACAGCAGGTCCACCGTATTGTCATAGGTCACCCCGCTCGATCCGCCGATCATCACAGCATCTGTCCCCGACAGACACACCGCTTCCAGTGACCGATCGTCCAGCTGACGGTCCGGATCCAGCTTAAACACATGCCGCCAGCCAGATATCATCTGCTTCAATTTCCATTCCTCCAACGATAAATTCAGCAGAAGGACCGCGAAAAACGGGGCTTTTCGCTCCGCCCCGCTCTCTCATCCATCTGATATATGACTACTGTTCATGACTAGATTTCCAGTTCTGTTTCTAGTCTATGTTACCGGGGATACCCTGTCAATGTTCGCGTCCGATGCGAACACAAAAAAATGCCGCAGTTCTTGCGGCTCTTAGATCTATGATGGCCCTTATCACTTTCTGGCATCTCTTTGCGGGATTATCCCTTTTGTTCAGGGAGGGGTCATTGGATCGTTGGTGTGATCTTCGAGGAATTCTAGTCGATGAGGCTCCTTCTCCACTCCCTGATGTAAAGGGATAATCGCGAGAATGAGAGCCGGACGACCTGCAACCTCTATGAGATCCCCTTCATGATACGTTTTTTACCACGCAAATCCGTTTACTAAGGACAGCATTCCCGTGTTTTTTGCCAAATCTGCCTCCGTCAAAAAGTCAGTGTAGAACCCGTAAGCCCCCATCCTTTTGAACTTGGCCATGGTCTTCAGGTCGTTAATCGTATGGATGTAAGAAGGCACGCCAATCCGGTTGAGCTCCTCGATCAGCTGTGCGTTCGCCCTCGTATCCGACATGGTGACGGCTGCGAGATGCTTGTCCTTCGCAAAAGCCACTACTTCCTCGTCAGTATCATGCGTTTGATATAACGTAAAAATCACCGAAGCAAACGGATAAATCGCCTGAACCGGTTCCCACATTTCGCGGTTATAGATTTGCGGCACCACCCGCTTCAAGAGCTCTGGGTCCTTCGCCTTGGCCTGATCAACGATCTGGGTAAAAATCTGTTGAATTTCTTCCGGGCTGGACTGCTTGGTATCCGTGATGATATACACATCCGGGTACTGCTCCATCAATTCCAGCACATCGTCCCAATCCAAGGGCTCGTAGACGCCTTGAATTTTTGCCGCCTTAAACTCGGCGTGGCTCATTACCTTACTTTGTTGGTCCTCCGTCAGCTCATCCTGTTCTCCCAATGATTGAGTAAACTTCTGGCTCCACTCATGGCGCCCCACCAGCTTCCCGTCGCTGCTAAGCAGGAGGTCGACTTCAAACACGCGGAACCCTTGATCATAGTTTGTGAGAAAAGCATCAGAAGTGTTCGTATACGTCAAACCTTCAATCCCACCCATGGCGTGGGCCACCATCCGATGGGCTCGAAAGTCGCCCTTCCCTGTCTTCGGTGTCTCCGGGAGCCAACTGAGCACCAACAGCACAATACCCAAGATCAGAAGGAGGTTGTTGAGAAGTTTGTTTTTCATGAGAATGTGATCCTATCTACGTTTCTAGTTTATGGACATTATAGCATATCTCACAATCTCTCAAGTGATAGAGTTCCCGGTAGATTCAGGAATACGGTTGACGAATGCACACATTTTCTTTATGGTCGTTCTATGTCAAACCCCAATGGAGGACATTATGGAGAGAAAAGCAAAACTGGAGGAGATTGAAGCCCTTCGCGGGATTGCCTTCCTGGCGGTCGTGCTGCAGCATGCTATCGCCGGATTGTTCGTTCAACCCGACATATCGCCGTTATCCGT
The DNA here is from genome assembly GCF_000403375.2 of Paenibacillus barengoltzii G22. Classification (NCBI taxonomy): domain Bacteria; kingdom Bacillati; phylum Bacillota; class Bacilli; order Caryophanales; family Paenibacillaceae; genus Paenibacillus; species Paenibacillus barengoltzii. The sequence goes on from NZ_KE159655.1 coordinate 13,963, forward strand.
CAGCTTGGGGACAACCTTTCTGGGATTGATTCGGTTCGCTGTCCCGCTCTTTGTGTTTATCACCGGCGTAGTGTTGTTTTATAATTACGACCGATCCTTTCAATTTGGACGCTTCTTAAAAAGAAGAGGGCAACAGGTCGTCCTCCCTTATCTGTTTTGGACGTTCTTCTACTATATCTGGGTGAGTCTTCGCAGCGGAGATGCTATTTTCAGCAGCTGGAAGGATCTCCTGCATATGCTGGAGCTGGCTCTGACGGGAAAAGCCTCGTATCACTTGTGGTTCATGGTCATGATTATCCCGTTTTATCTGCTGTTTCCTATTTTCCGCCTGCTCTTGTCAGGCAAACGACCAGCTAAGGTAAATTTGTTTGTCACTCTAGCGTTTCTGACTGCCAACTTGCTTTTGCTGGAAGCACTGAGGAAGGGTGTCTTTCAATCGGATCAACCTATCTTGCACACGCTCTATCGCTATCTAGACCGTAATTTTCTATTCTGGACGTTTTATTTTGTACTGGGTGGATTGGTCGGCTTGTATTATGAACGCTGGAAAAAGGCCGTACGCTCCCTCTGGGGCATCAGCTTGGTGCTTACTGTACTTTTCCTGATCGATATCGGCACCAAAATAGCCGCCATCAACCAAGGCGCGGCAGCTGGCGACTATTTGACTAGCGCCAACGTTACAGGGCCGCTGAAGCCGCTGATGCTGTGGGCCACGCTTGCAATGCTTCCGTTTCTTTTTTATGGGGTACAACGCCTGCTCACCCGGCCCACCAAGGTGGGACTTGTATTAAACCTCATTGGCAAATATTCCTTTGGCGCCTATCTGGTGCATGCCTTTATTTTGCGATATACAAATCTACTAGCTTTGAATTATCTCGGCGGCCTTGGCGTATACGCCCAAACTCTGATTTCATTTATCCTGTGCGCCTGTGTCAGCATAAGCTTGTGCATCGGTTACCGCAAAATGAGGGGGCGTTGGCGGAAGGCTCCTGTTGGCACGGATCGAGGAATGGCAGGGTGAGGAGATGGAAGGATCTAAAAGCAAAACGGCCTCTTCGAAATGAAGAGACCGTTTCTTTGTGATGGGATAGCCCGTTAGTATGCGTTTTTGTTGACGAAACCATTTACGACGGTTTTCAGTACGATTTTGATATCTAATAAAATTGACCAGTTCTCAATATAGAAAATATCGTACTTAATCCGTTCCTCAATCGACGTGTCTCCGCGAAGCCCATGGGTTTGCGCCCAACCGGTGATCCCCGGCCTCACATGGTGCTTCACCATGTATTTGGGGATTTCCTCTTTAAACTGATCCACGTAATAAGGTCGTTCCGGACGCGGTCCCACCACGCTCATATGCCCCGCCAATACATTAAAGAACTGCGGCAGCTCATCAAGGCTCGTCTTCCGAATAAACGCCCCGAACTTGGTGCGACGCGGATCGTTTTGGGTCGTCCAGCCCGTGTCCTCAATTCCTTCGGGCAATACCCGCATGGAACGGAACTTGTACATTTGGAACGTCCGACGATTCAGCCCTACCCGCTCCTGCTTAAAGATGATCGGGCCTTTGGAGGTCAGCTTGACCCCAATCGCAACCATCAACATGATCGGTGAAGTGATGATGATCGCCAGCAGCGAGAAGACGATATCAAATATCCGCTTGGCGACGCGGTTACCGGCCAAATCCAGCGGAATATCTCGAACGTTAATCATCGGCATGCCCGCAAAATTGTCAAAGTAAGGCCGGGCCGGCAAATAATCAAAGTAGTCCGGGATGATTAACGTTCTTACGCCGGCTTTTTCACATACGGCTATGATCTGAGCATATCGATGATGTGCCTCCAGCGGGAGTGCCAGAACCACTTCGTCAATCAACTTCTGTTCCAGGACACGCTCCAACTCATCAATTTTTCCAAGGATCGGCTTATAGCGAGCTGCCTCGCCTCTCTCCCAAACCTTCTGATCATCCAAAAATCCAACGATCTCATAGCCAAGTTCAGGATATTGCCGCAAATTATCATGGAAGCGTTGGCCCAACGATCCCGCTCCAAGAATCAGGACAAACTGTTTGTTGTAACCCTTCCTCCGCAGCTGCTTGAGGGCGTTTTTCAAAAAATACCGATAGAACATAATCAAGAGCAAATTGAACGTCACGTATAACGCCAAATAGTGACGGGAGATGTCCACTTGCCGGAAGAAGAACATCAAGCTCAGCAACAGGAACAGGCTTGCAACATGAACCTGCAGGATCTTCCAGGCTTCATCGGCGAAGCGCTTTTTGCGTTTTGGAGTGTACAAGGAAATTAAGATCCCCACAAACACCGCAATCGCACCATAGACAACGCTCCAGAAGGCGTAAATTTCTACGGGAAGCGGCCGCTCGTACTGAATCCAACCGCTTTCGAACTTCACCCACCAAGCAAGCAGGAAGGCAATTTGGATAAAAACAAAATCCGTGAGAATATACAATTGAGTTAAGAACCGTTGGTTCTTACGGATCATGATTTCACCTCCGCTTTGACTTCCGCCAACTCCGGCTGGCTTGCCCCTGATGGAGATTTCATGCCTACCGGGAGTAGTTTGTTTTTTGCTAGAGATAAGAGGAACTTTAATGCGATCCCACAATACACAGCTGCATTCGTTACCCAAGAATAGTTGCGAACGTAGTGCTTCCTATGAAAAACCCACATCGCGCGGTGAAATTCATAGATAATCTTAAAAGGCTTACGCCGGCTGCTAGCTCCTTTATAGTGAACAATGTATGTGGCGGGATGGTAATGTATCCCATAGCCCGCTTGCTTGATGCGATAGCACCAATCCACATCTTCTCCGTACATAAAAAAGGTTTCGTCTAAACCGCCAACCTGGCGAATCGTTTCCTGTCTCACGAGCATAAAGGCACCAACCAGACAGTCGACCGGATATGTCTCATTCGGATCCAAAAAACCGAGCTGATACTGATTAAACCGCGGATGGTTTGGAAAGAGCTTCGAGAGTCCGAAAGCATAGTAAAAGGACGCGGACGGTGTAGGAAATCCTCTTCTACACGCTTTATCCAGCGAGCCGTCCGGCAGGATAACTTTGCATCCTGATGCCCCGAGCTCTGGGTGTTCATCCATATAGGAAACCATAATTTGAAAAGTATCGGGCTGCACTACGGTGTCTGAATTCAAGAGAAGAACATAGCGTCCCTTGGCGATCGCCATCCCTTGATTGTTCGCTTTGGCAAATCCCGTGTTTTCCTGGTTCGCAATCAGCACCACTTCCGGATACTCAGCTCGAATTGCCTCCACCGAACCATCCCTTGAAGCATTGTCCACGACAATGACTTCATACGAATAGACCGTCTCGGAGTCGTATACCGACCGCAGACAGTCCAACGTCAGCTGGCGTGTATTATAATTGACGATCAATATACTTAAATCCATGATATGTGCGCTCCGAATCTACAAATAAATTAATCTATCGACATTATAGCACATCATGGCATGAGGGAGGTGAAAGAGGGAGAAAGCGGAAGAAAAGGTGAACATTGCAGCTATTCCATTAATCTTCTGCGCTGGATCTCCCGCCGTTTCTTCTTCAATTCTGGCATTTTATCAAAAAAGTCCTTCCAGGCCCCTAGCACCTTAGGTTCTCTTAATAGCATATATCCATTGCTCGCCAGCTCATAAGCCAGCAGCTTCGGCAAATGCTTCATCCATCGTGCTCCCGATAGATTCTTATAAATCATTTTATATCGGTTGATGTAAGAATACCGGCGAATGAACAAAGGCTGCGTATGACGGCTCCCCTTCTTCCACCCTCTCTCATGAGTGGCTACGGCTTCCGCACAATAATAGGCTTTCCAGCCAAGCAAGTTAGCTCGCCAAGCGACATCAACATCCTCTTTGTAAGCAAAAAAATCCGCATCAAAAAACTCGCCATCCACCGATAGCTCATCGATCATCTTGCGTCTGTACATGGCCGCGGCGCCCGATACGCCAAATACTCCGCCGGATGCGCTCCATCGACTCGCCGGTTCCCCTGCCCCACGATCAAAAGCACGCCATATCCCATTCATCAGCAAACCGGTACTGTCCACGATATCCGGGGACGACTTTAGGATGAGCAACCCCGTGGCACTTCCCACCTCCGGACGTTGTTCCATCACCCTCACAAGCCGCTCAACATATTCAGTTCCAAGCTGTACGTCCGGATTCAACACCAACACATAATCGCTTTGCGTCATGCGAATCCCCTGATTGTGGGCTGGAGCAAAGCCGGTGTTTGTTGAATTAGCTACCAAGTGGATGTTGTTCGCATGGGTCTGCTCAACATAGGCTCGTACCCGCTCCACCGTACCATCTGTGGACGCATTATCGATAACGATAATCTCCTGAATTGGATAGGTTTGTTGTCGAACGGCGTTCAGGCATTCCTCGATGTCCTTCGCGCTGTTATAGGTAACGATTTGGATGCTGACGGTTGGATTCATGGGGTGAGGTTCCTTTGCTATGGTTTCTTGTAGGTATTATATCAAACCCTCTATGTATCGTGGTAATTCAGAAGTTAAAAGCAAAAGCTAACCAGAATTTATATCTCCTGGTTAGCTTTTAGTTCAATCAGAAATGCTTTAAGCGCCTCTCTCCATGGCCGTATATCCTGAAAGCCATTTGTGCGAATGGATAGATGATCCATAACCGAGTTTCGAGGCCTTGGAGCTGGGCGCGGAAAATCTTCGGTTGTACATGGCTCTACACGTACCGAATAACCTTGCCCAAACACGCTAGATGCTTCTTCAAAAATGGCCTGTGCAAATTCAAACCATGTGCATTCCCCAGTATTTGAAGCATGATAGATCCCATATTTCTCGGTCTGAATCAATTCCAGCAGAAATGCAGCCAGATCTACCGTGTAAGTAGGGGAACCCTTTTGATCGTTTACAACATTAAGTAATGGCTTTTCCTGACCAAGCTTCAGCATCGTCTTCACGAAATTTTGTCCATGCAAACCAAATACCCAGGATGTCCGAACAATAAAAAACGCGGAAGACAGGCTTTGAACCAATGTTTCCCCAGCTCGCTTCGACTTCCCATATACACTCTGGGGATTGGTATTATCGTATTCCTGATAAGGTGAAACAGCAGTTCCATCGAAAACATAATCCGTACTGATGTAGCAGAACTTCGCCTTCACTCGCTCTGCCGCTAACACCATGTTACGCGTTCCTACAGCATTCACGGCATATGCGGCATCAACATCGGTTTCCGCCTGATCGACCGCCGTATATGCTGCACAATGGATAATCGCATCCGGCTTAAACTGTTGTACACTTTCGAGACACATCGTCTCATCAGTGATGTCCAACGAGTCCCGATCACATCCCAGCACAAGATGCCCTGCACTCCCAAAAAGCTCCACAACATCATGGCCCAGCTGACCATTCGCTCCGGTTACAAGCACTCTCATGATGGATCACCCAAACGATGACCGTACTGTTTGGCATAATACTCTTGATAGGCCCCCGTTTGAATCCGGGTCCACCATTCCTTATTGTCCAAATACCAACGAATGGTTTCCTTTATCCCCGTTTCAAACGTGTGCTTTGGTTTCCAGCCAAGCTCCTTCATGATTTTAGTAGGATCAATTCCATAGCGGCGATCATGCCCTGGACGATCCTGCACATGCTTGATCAACGATTCCGGCTTACCCAGATGTTCAAGAATCGTACGTACAATATGCAAATTGGTCCGCTCGTTATTTCCACCGATATTGTAAACTTCGCCATCACGTCCTTGATGAATGACGAGGTCAATCGCACTGCAATGATCCTCTACATAAAGCCAGTCGCGAATATTGAGACCATCCCCATACACAGGCAACGCTTCATCCCCAAGGGCTCTGGATATCATTAATGGGATTAACTTCTCCGGGAATTGATAAGGGCCGTAGTTATTGGAACAGCGCGTGATATTTACAGGAAGTCCGAAGGTCTCATGATAAGCACGAACGAGCAAATCCCCGCCAGCTTTACTTGCCGAATAAGGACTGTTCGGAGCAAGCGGCGTCTCTTCCGTGAATAATCCCGTTTCTCCCAACGTTCCATAAACCTCATCGGTAGAGACTTGAACGAACTTTTTGACCCCGTGCTTTTTCGCCGCATCAAGCAAAACTTGCGTCCCCAGTACATTCGTTTTCACAAAAATATCCGGTTCCAAGATACTGCGATCCACGTGCGACTCTGCCGCAAAATTAACGACAACATCAACGTCTTGGCTAATTAACCCATCCATTGCTTTAGCGTCCGTTATATCCGCCTTCACAAACGTATGATTAGGATTACCTTCCACCGACTTCAAATTCTCGAGGTTCCCGGCATAAGTCAGTGCATCTACATTTATAATTTGGTAATTGGGATGCTGTTTCAGCATATATAAAACAAAGTTGCTGCCGATAAATCCAGCACCGCCTGTAACGAGAAGTTTCATGAAAGGAATCCTCCTAATCAAAATTCATTTCCGCTTCCGCAAATGTCGGATGCCTCCGGTCTTTGTCCGAAAGCAACGGCTCACTAACAGGCCAATCGATGTTCAAAGCCGGATCATTCCATAATATGCCGCGATCATGTTCCGGCGAGTAGTATTCGTCCACTTTATAGAAAACTTGGGTATTTGGCACCAAGGTGCAGAACCCGTGCGCAAAGCCTTTCGGTACTAAAAGTTGACGCTTATTGTGCTCACTCAAAATAACGCCAACCCATTGACCATAAGTCGGTGAGCTCCGACGAATATCCAAGATGACATCATAGATCGCCCCTGTTAATACCCGGATCAATTTCGTCTGAGCTTTGGGATTCAACTGATAGTGCAAACCACGGAGGACTCCCGGTTCAGCTGACAGAGATTGATTGTCTTGAATAAAGTCAAAATTCACGCCAAGTTCACGAATAACGGAATCATTGTAACTTTCCATAAAAAAACCCCGGTGATCTCCATGCACCACCGGTTCTAGCAAGGCCGCGCCTTCCAACTTAAGCGAGGTGAGCTTCATCGTTTAAAAACCTTCCTTTCTATTGCTTAAGTTTCCCAAACTCTTCCCCAAACTCTAGATCTTTGGCAAGTTCATTAGCTCGTGCTAATGAGGCATGCGTTCCAGCATCTGTCCACCAACCCTGCAGCACATCGAAGGTTAGTTCTCCACGTTCAATATATGCATTATTCACATCGGTGATTTCCAATTCACCACGGGCAGACGGTTTTAGCGTCTTAATTATCTCAAAGACTTTATGGTCATACATATAAATGCCTGTCACTGCATAATTCGACTTAGGGTTCTGCGGTTTTTCTTCAATCGATACAATCCGATCACCTTGTATTTCAGGAACCCCAAATCGTTTTGGATCATGTACCTCTTGAATTAAGATTTTTGCGCCTGTTTTCTGCTTTTTGAAGTTGTCCACAAATTGAAAGATGTCATCGGCAAAAACATTGTCTCCGAGAATCACGACCATCTGATCATCACCGACAAAGTGCTCAGCTAAGCCTAAAGCCTGGGCGATTCCCCCAGCCTCGTCTTGAACCTTATAAGTGAAGGATACGCCAATTTCGCTCCCGCTACCAAGAAGACTTACAACATCTCCCATATGCTCCTTACCAGTTACTACAAGAATATCAGTAATATTGGCTTGCTTCAGTTTTCTGACGGCGTGAAAAACCATTGGATATTTGCCAACAGGTAGTAAGTGTTTGTTTGTGACCTTCGTTAGTGGATACAATCGTGATCCTGTACCACCTGCTAATATAATTCCCTTCATCGTTCCTCCTTAAATAATCTTCGATAATTTTATTTGTCATTCATTTTGATGGACAAATTCAATCAATAAGCTGATTAAAGCTGTAGATCAGCTCTTTTTCTACATCTCAACAATTCAAATTTCTCAGTCTGTAATAGATTATATTTAATGCATACAAGAATAGGATAGAAAATCTAATACTTTTCTATCCTAATAAAAAACTATCCAATGAATATTTTTTTGCTATATTGCTATGCTCTTATCTCTAATGAATGCAAAACGTACTCTCCAGGAGTGTTACCAATATCTAATCTCAAACTTTTAATAATAGCATCTGCTTCAATAGCCAAATAGATCTCATTTTTACCTTCGTAAATAATGTTAGAAACTTTTCGTGATTCACTGTACGGATATTGTGACTCCCCATTTTCCTCTTCATAAAAAATCTCGAGTACAGTATTTGCTGGTGCAGTTAATTGAATTTTTACATAAACCTTCGTTTTATCATAATTCACAAAATTAGGGAGAATAACCATTGGATCTGTACCGACAACTTTGATATGAAGTCCATCAATCTCAAGTGTATATCGATCCACACAAGGTCCCTGATTTAAAGCAGCAATGTTTTCTAATGGACATCTATACAGTATCTGACTTGTAGCAAAAACTTCTGATATATAAGAATCCATAATTGATAATGATTTTATGCTTTCAGTTGTTAATTGAGCTTCATTTTGCAAATCACTATTGATAATTAGTTCATCAATATCTAAAACTCCGTTATTTTTTAAAAACTCCAAAAAGCTCTTAAATTTAGTCGGATATTCCAAGTTAAATTTACTATAATCCATCTCATTATAAAGCCGTTCCAAATTAAGATCTCCAACTAAATTGTTGGCAGTAATATAAGGAATGTTACAAAATTCAGCAAGTTCTTTTGTTCTTGAGTCATGTGTCACCAGTAATGATGGAATACTATTTTGAACGGCTATCATGTTACCATGGAATCTTGTGCCAAATACAAAATTGTACTTTTTTATCTGCTGAATCCACTGATCAATATCATAATATTGATCAAAATGGTTCCTCATAAACTCTTTAACTTCGTTAATGTCCCTCTTTAGTATTTTAGTATATAGTTTTTCTTTATCTTTAGTCTTTTTGCATAATTTTTCATCTGAAAAATTATATGGAAGACTTCTTTTCCAATACTCCTCTACATATTCAGTTTGTCCAATAATATCAATATCGTTTTCATAAGCAAACTTCAATATCTTTTCGTCACATCTTTGTGAGATATTTGTATAATTTAAAGCTATCTTGAGTTCATTAAAGTTACGTTCGCTTTTATAAATTTTATAATTTATATTTTTGTTAATATAATAAGTTGGACATCCAATAATCTGAAAATTTCTAATCCCCATTTTTTCCAACAGTTCAGCTGTATATTCTCCCCTAACTCCAATTAAATTGGAATATTCACTAATACTATTTAGAAAACGCTCTGTTCCTTTAGTTAGAGGGATCTTTTTTATTGTTTCATTTGGAGCCTGAGCGCCAATTCCAAGAACTATTATTGGTAATTTCAATTTATTTAAATTATCAGCAGGTACCCCAAAGTCTGTACTACTATTAATAAAATTAGAAGCACCCATAACAATGATATCAAAGTTGCTTTTGATCTCATTTACTTCTTGTTCCGTTAGAGGAGCCCATAAATTAAACATTTTACGTGTATTGAACAAAGTGTGTACTGCATAACCAATATATAGATTGCCGGTATTTAAACCCGTTGAAACATAATTCTCATATGGATCACGAGACGGAGAAATCCTATATTCCGCTCCGCATTGGATATATCTCAGCTTAGCCATCTTAACTCCTCCAAAGTTTTAATACTTTCTATAATAATATCATTTTACCGGCATTAAATTCCTTTATGACTTCTGCTATAAGACTTTCCCACTTTGGAATGATATACTGAGGAGAATACTCGTTATAAAACTGAATAACTTGTTCTTTGGAAAAAAAACGCTTTCCTTCAATCAATTCTCGGAGAGTCATTTCTAACGATAACGGAGTCATTTCATCAACACGAACCATAATGTCATTAACTCCAAAAGTTTCTCCGTAAGGTGTGCAATCCTTAAAAACAACAACAGGCTTACCAAAAGACGATGCTTCAATCGGAGCTAGACTAAAACCTTCAAATTTTGATGATAATACGAACATCTCGCAATTCTTGTAATAGTCTCCAATATTATCAACTTGACCTATTAAAATGACTCTATTGGACAAACCATATTTTTTAATCTTCGATTCAAGTTTTGTACGAAGATGCCCCTCTCCAGCAATAACCAAATCCCAATCTTTATAATCGGAAGCTAGATTAGCAAATGCATCAATCAATAGTTCTTGTTGTTTTTGCTCAACAAGCCTTCCCGCATTAAAAATATACTTACGGTTCGGGATCCCATTAAACTTTCCATCGACTTCAGGTTGACATACAAAGTTTGGTATAACTTCGATTTTAGTACGAATTCCCTTATTAACATAATGTTCTTTAAAAGAAGGCAATAATGTAACGACAGCATCCGAAAGTTCCAAAGCTTTAGTATGCTCTTTCAAACCAGGCGATTTATCAAAAAATGCGGGCTGGTTATGCATTGAGAGAATAGTTGGAACCCCAACTTCATGACACTTTTGAATTATTTGCGAATCTGGGTGTCCTATGGAGAAAATAATAATAACATTAGGTTTATCATTGTATAAATGATTAATTATATCCGTATCCTTGTTAATTTTAATAACTTCAATGTTACTATTAAGTTTGTAAGGAAGCGGATTATCAACGGTTGTCTTGTTATATATTCTTACCTCGTACCCTTTAGAAAATAAGAAGTTTGCCTTTTCAATTAGAATTTTTTCAGCTCCACCCTTACCGAAATTTAAACCGTGCTGATATAATGCAACTTTAATTTTGAATGGAGCATTAATGATGTCATTAAAATTATACAATTCATTCAATGGGGTTGTAATACTTCCTCTTTCAAAATATATGTTGTACTCTTTTTGCACAAAATTAATCATAGAATTTCGGATTTTCATGGATGTAGGAAATACATTGACGAAATGCTTGTGAATCTCAAAAATTTCAACAATTCCCTTTTTGTCACCTTCTTTTGACGTAACCGTTCCATCATGCCTTCTATGATAATTCAGGGCTTGTGCACAATAAGAAACCTTACCTTGCATTACAACATGTGCATAGAATATCCAGTCACCGGCTTTTTTATATTTAAACGAATACTGCAACGCTGTTTCAGCGACATTTTTCCTAAAAACAACACCCGAGACATTCGGTATTGTACACTTGATAGCTAAAGCCTCTTGGAATTCCTTATAGCCGCTTATAACATAATCACTTTTCCATTTATTTTCATTCAAATCAGTCAGCCAAGCTGCATTGTCATAGGTGTTATAATGTTGACCTTTTGAACCAATAATATTTGAATTTGAGTACGACAAAACAACTTCTGGATCATTAAAAGCACATAAAACATTCTCTAAAAAATCATTCTCACAATAATCATCACTTTCTGCTATCCAAACTAGCTCACCGTTTGATGCACTAATACCATTCATCCATTGAGTAAACACATTACCTGAGTTTTTGCTGTTGTATAATTTAGTTGTGATCTCTGAATATTTATTCGCATAATCATCTAAAATAGCTCTGCTATCGTCAGAACTAACATCGTCCATTAAAATTACTTCAATATCTTGGAAACTTTGATTATATATACTCTGCAATCTCTCATGAAGATACTGTGCATGATTGTAGTTTGGCACAATAATAGAAACAAGAGGTTGCATACCTAGTTTTTTATCAATAATTTTTTTTATTTTCTGAACAGAGTTACTTATCGTGTGTCTAGCTAGCACCTTTTCTCGGGCATTCTTTCCAAGTAATTTTTGTGAATTGTCATCTTCTATAAGTGTAATTGCCGCTTGTGCCATGGCATTGTAATCTTTATAAGGCACTACTACACCAGCATCCTTTTCAACAAACAACGGCATTCCGCCAGCCTCATCAAAACATAAGATCGGTAGCCCACATTCAGCTGCCTCAAGACAAGCCAAAGGAAAAGGATCCTCAATGGAAGTTAACATAAATATATCCCCAGCAGAGAAATAATCACGTGGGTTATCTACAGGACCAATAAACTTAATATCCTTTTCTAATTTCTTTTTGATAACAATACTTTTACAATCAGATAGCTCCTCACCTTCACCAATCCATATAAATTCACACTTGTGCTCAGTGTTTTTTATAATCTTTTCTGCCACATCAATAAAACCCTTAGGGTTTTTTCTCCAGTAGACACTGCCACAACCAAATACTATTTTTTTATTAATAGGTAGATTAAGCGTCGTTCTTTTATCTATTTTATACTTTTCATCTAAATTAAGGTGCTGTGGATTAATAAAGGCAAATACTGTGGTAACCTCTTCACTATTAAAGCCGTGATTTTTCACCAAATTATCTGTAACAGCACTGGAGGCAGAAATGATAGTCTGCACGTTTTGTTTGAGGGCGATAGTTTCATCTGGAAATAATCTTAAAGTTTTTTCTAACTCATGTATAAATGCAACTTTCGGATACTTGTCAGCATTAATAAAATCAAATATACGGGCTGATGCTACAGTGTTTAAAAAAAGCATGCAATTCTCAGTATTAATAAACTGATCGATTTGATTTTTAATATCGTTTTTATTTTTTAGATTATTTAACACCAATGTTTCGGCAACATCTTTATATCGATCTATTAACTTTCCACCACGTAATAGAATGACCTTGACTTTATAAGAAGTATGGCGATCAAACCATTCTATTACATCCAAAAGAATTATTGGGGCACCAGTCGCTTCTGCCTCATGTCCTATAAAAACGATAGTCTGGTCCCTCTTGACCAATTGGTTTACTCTGGAAAATTTAAATCCCGATTCATTTCCACAAAGAATATAATGATAAAGCGGATTTACTACTTCACCGTATAATTCAGACATTTTTTTTAAATAATTTTTTGTATTAAATGAACTATTTGGATTCCTTTCTTCTTTCCATCCATACTTACAGAAATGTTCGATAGGATCAATCTGAGCATTTCTAACGTCAATGTTCATCGTCAGATAATAATCCTCATCAAACAACCCACTTTCTTTAATAATTCTAATTTGGTCACTTAACAGGTGTGAATTCCCTTCAAAATCACCCCAAATAGATTTTGCCTTTCTTCCCTCATCAATTCCATAAGTAATATAATGGAGAAATGGATTTATATTCTCTGATGCAACATCGTGGTTATTTTCTACATAATATCTCGTATCGAAAGAGACAGATGGGTTTCTACCTTCATACACACCATGCCAAACGTAATGGCGTATAGGATGATTAACAGCCTTGCCTATTAGTCTAAAGATTTTTATTTTGCTTATTGATAAACGATAAAAAAATCCGCTAGTCAATTCTTGAGAAACATCAGGATAGGCTCTCAAATAATAATTTGCATCAAAAAAGCCACTTTTAAAAATCAGATATGACTCTTTCCATTTTTTTATATAACTAACCATCCCTGTTTTTTTGCGATGCGCCTTCCATTCTTCGTACAAGATTACTAACTCCTTTTCGTAAAATATGACAATCAACATTAAACGCTACTAATTTCATTCATATATTCAATATAGTCACAACAAACTTTTTCAGGAGTACCTATTTGCTTTATTTTTCCTTCATGTAACCACAAGACCCTATCACATAAGGTTTTTACTTGTCCAATACCATGGGAAACCATAATGACAGTTTTCCCATCATTAATCATTTCGAGCATTTTAGACGTACTTTTTTTTCTGAATGCTTGATCACCTACACCTAATACTTCATCCAGTATCAAGATATCAGGGTTTATACTTGTAGCAATTGAAAATCCCAACTTTGCTCTCATACCAGACGAATAGTTTCTTATCGGAACGTTAATAAACTCGCCTAAGTTAGCAAATTCTATGATGTCATTATACGCAGAATCAATTTCCTCTTTGCTTTTTCCTAGCAAAGCTCCATTTAAATAGATATTTTCATGTCCAGTAAAATCACCATCGAAGCCAGTTCCCAACTCCAGTAATGGTGCAATGCTACCAATTCTAGTCACTTTACCTGTAGTTGGTTTCATAACCCCCGCAATAATTTTTAAAAGTGTACTTTTCCCAGCACCATTATGGCCAATAATCCCTAATCGTTCACCTTTAAAAACTTCAAAGTTAATAGATTCTAGTGCAGTAAATTCAGAATATTGAAGCCCGCCCTTTAAAATATTAATACAATATTCTTTCAAACTATCAGTTTTATTTCTATTCATTCTAAATTTCATTGTCACTTGCTCAACCCTAATTACAGGAGTTCTCATAGTCACTTCACCTTATTAAATATACAAGATAAATTTATCTTGATTTTTCTCAAATACAAGAACGCCTATGAACAAACTTATAATTGCTAACAAAAAGCATATTAACAAGTTCATCAAATCAGGCGGAGCTCCTAAATATACAGCTTGCCTAAATCCACTAATATAATGAAATACAGGGTTTATCAATAAAATAAATTGAAACTTTTCTGGAATAATCGAAGACGGATAAAAAATAGCCGATGTATAAACCAAAATATGAGTAATTACTTGATATATATATACTAAATCACGAAAAAAGATAGTTATTGTTGATAAAACTAAACTAAGCCCACACACAAACACAAATAAAAGCAATAAAAATACAGGCGCATATAATATATAAAAATTTACTTCAGCACCAGTAGCAATCATTACAAACATTAAAGCGATTAGCGATATTAGAAACGTAATAAAGTTTGATGTAACACCAGATAGAGTCATAAGATATTTTGGTACGTAAACCTTCTTTAGCAAAGATGATGAATTTATAATTGATTTTAGTGACGCGGAAGTAGCCCCTTCAAAAAAACTATAGAGCAACCTACCACTTAGCAGATAAACTGGAAAATTATCGATACTATTCTTAAATATAGTAGAAAAAACTATCGTTAACACAATCATATTCAACAAAGGGTTAATCAAACTCCAAAGTATCCCCAATACTGAACCTTTGTATTTTTTCTTGATATCTCTATTAACAAGAATAGTAAATAAATAATAAAATTTTTTAAAAGTCATGAAATGTATAAGATACTTATTCATAGCAACACTCCTACAAATTAACACATCTTCACTATCCTTGTTTTGATTACATAAGCTTTATATTATATTTTATGCTAAAATAATACCCGTATCTATTCGCAAAGGAGATAAACACGTGTCGAAACCAGTATACGGGAAAATGGCCGCAGCGTCGAGAAATCGGGAAAAGTTACCTGCGGCGTTGTTGGTGTTGATGATTGGGTTGATTTTGTTCCTGGTTTGGGCGCCGTTCCAAGCAGGGTTATTTAACGGGCTTGTCCTAGACTTCGAGAAACCCATCTATTGGGCGGTGCTTGTTGGAAGTCTACTCATGCTAGGGTGGGTTGCCACCTTTTTTAAAAGCCTTAAGCTGGAAGACCAGCGGGATTGGACGGCATTGCTCGTTCTGCTTATTCCCATAACTTACATTATCGCACTTATTTCGGCAGCAAGCCAGTACTTTGCTTCCAATATGGTGCTGATTCAGTCGCTTTATGCCTTTATGTTTGTCATTTCATTGTATTTGCTGCAAAACCGCAAGTCGAACCTTGTCATGGAGACGACGGTAATTACCGTTGGATATATCATTGTGCTTTTCGGCCTGTTCAACTGGTTGGGACAAGGAAAAACTGTGTCCGCCATCGTTGGCTGGTTTACAGGTACGGTAGTTAACGGGCAATATACCCAAGCGATTTGGGTGGATGCGAACGGTCCGCGACTTGCCTCGGTGTTCCAGTATCCAAATACGTATGCAGCGTTTTTGATGGCGTTTTTCTTTGTAGCGGTCTTTGCCATTACACGATCAAAAAAATGGTATAGCCAAGCTATCCATGCATTCATGCTTGTCCCGATGGCCCTCTCGATTCTATTAACATTATCCCGTGGCGGCTTGGTGTTCTTACCGATCGTTTTTATCATCTTATTGTTGTTCCTGAAGCCGGCCAAACAAATCCTCTGGATCATCTACTGCTTGATCGCCGGAATCGGTACGCTGGTCATTGCTAAGCCTGTCACAGAGCTGGGCCAGCAATTCCATCTGGGACAGATCAGTGATCCAGCCAAGGGCTGGCTTTACGTACTAGCAGCTTCAATCGTGTTGGCCGTCATCGCTTGTCTGATTCAACGCTTTGTCGCTCCTCGATTGGAGAACGGAACTAACAAATGGGCAAGCAAGAAGCTTGCCAGCTTGTGGTTGCCTTTGGTTTCGGTTCTTGCGGTAGCTGTGGTAGCTGCCTTGTTCCTCGGAACGAACCTGAAGCATATTTTGCCTGGGAACATCGGGGAACGTTTGGAGAACCTTAACCTGCAACAACACAGTTTCTTGGAACGGATGACTTTTTATAAGGATGCAGCGAAAGTTGTCAAAGATTATCCGATTATTGGAGCTGGCGGCGGCGCTTGGGCATCTATTTATGAGAAATACCAGAATAACCCATATACTAGCCGTCAAGCGCACAGCTTTGTGATGCAGTATCTGGTTGAGGTAGGTCTCTTAGGTTTCCTTGTACTGATTGCATTTTTGGCTTTTATTTTCTATAAGTATATTCGCGGATATATTCAAGCAGATGAGCAGAAACAAGAATCCTATTTCGTCTACTTTATCATTGTCCTCTCGATCCTGATGCATAGCTTGATGGACTTTAACATGAGTTATGTTTTCCTGGGCATCTTAGTTTTCCTTGGACTTGCTGGGATGGCAACAGCGATGGACAACCAACCGGTCAAAAAATTCACCGTTAACCCGGGAACAATGCGCGGGTTATACAGCACGATTATGGTGGTTGCTTCCCTGATTTTGATCTTTGTATCGATCCGGAATATTCAAGCCGTCAGCGCGGCAGCCAAGGGCAAAGAATTGATCACAACCAGTCAGGATTTCCAGGAGATCAAGGCTCCTTTGGATCAAGCGCTTAAGAAACGTGCTGGTCAACCTGATGCAGTGCTGTACTTAAGTTCTCTGCTGCAGGCTGGATTTGATCAAACGAAAGACGACGCATTCTACAACCAGGAGCAAACTCTCCTTGTGAATGCGCTGAAAAAAGAGCCTTTCAACAAGGACATGTACAAACAATTGATTAAGCTGTACCAATCCAAAGGCGAATACGAAAAGGCTTATGAGGTATACCGCGATAATGCGGACCGTTATGCATATGATATGGACTGGTATGAAAACCTGATCGTTCAATCCTATGAGCTCGGATATCAAAAGCTGGGTGAGCAGGATGTCGCTCAGAAGGAGCAATATTTCCAAACCGGATTAGCCGCCTATCAACATGTTGTGGATGGGGTAGAGCACCTGAAGACATTGCCTAAGGGGCAAATGCAGGGGAATCCATTTGAGATTACGCAGCCGATGGTCCTAAATGCTGGTAAAATGCAATTTATGATGAATGAACCGGCGAAGGCAGCTGAAATCTTCAAAGTTGGAATTAAGGATGATTTGTCCGATAGTACAAACCGCGAAATTGCCCGTTGGTATCTCGCCGCATTGCAGAAGACTGGGGCAACCGACCAGGCAGTATACGACCGATTGATGCAGGTTGATCCATCCGAGAAGGCATCGATTGAGCAGTTAGCAAGTTTAACATTCTAAATATGTACAGTAAAAAAAACGGTCTCTCCCTTGGAACTGACCCCATAGTGTGAGACAAATTAAAAACACCTTCAAGAGAATGCAACCATGTCGTATGATATGGGAGACAACCTTGGAGGTGTTTTTTCGTTGGCAACCCGAGTAAGCTACCCAAAAGAGATTAAGATGAAGGCTATTGAAATGAGAATGGCTGGTATCCCAGTGAAAGAAGTTATGGAGCAATTGAACATACGACATGATTCTCAAGTGAGAACATGGATGCGATGGTATCGTAACGGAGAAATACATCGGTTTGAGCAGCCTGTAGGTAAACAATATAGCTACGGCAAAGGACCGGAATATACGTCAGAATTAGAGAAAGTAAAGGCAGAGAATAGGTTTTTGAAACAGCAGCTAGATCTCCTAAAAAAGTACAACGAGATGGAAAGGGGGTATCCTCAAAGATTGTAGTGGAATGGATCAAATCGATCCAAGGAGAAGTTAGCGTGGCACAAGCCTGTGCCTGGGCGGGACTCTCTCGTGCTACCTACTATCGCTGGAAGGATAAGTATGGAAGCAGGGATGCCGATCCTGTGGTAGAGAAAATCCGCGAACTCTGTTTGCAGCATAAATTTCGTTATGGATACCGTAAAATCACCGCTCTACTTCGGAAAGAACAAGCGATTAACCATAAACGAGTGCAACGGATTATGCAGCGTGAAGAGCTGCAATGCCGTGTCAAAGTCAAGAAACGCAAACCTACAGGGCAGCCAGCCTATATAGCAGAACACTTGCTAAAACGCCAATTTGAGGCCGATCAACCTATGCAAAAACTCGTTACGGATATTACGTATTTACCGTTTGGAGGAAGAATGTTGTATCTATCAAGTATCCTAGACTTGTTTAACGGAGAAGTTGTGGCATACAGTATAGCTGACAAGCAGGACACTGCGTTCGTACTGGACACACTCCGTCAGCTGCCCAATCTACCAGGTACGATACTTCACAGCGATCAGGGGAGTGTCTACACTTCCCAGGCGTATCAGGAAGCTGTAAAGGAAAAGGGCATTACCATGAGCATGTCCCGCAAGGGAACGCCCGCTGATAATGCCCCCATCGAATCGTTTCATTCCACGCTAAAGTCTGAAACGTTCTATCTCGAAGGTTTAACGAGTACAACGACAGCAATCGTTGAACAGGTCGTTCGAGACTACATTACTTACTATAACTCAATTCGCATTCAAACAAAACTAAACAACCAGTCACCGATTGATTATCGACAACTGGCTGCTTAACTTGCAAGGTGTTTTTGATCCCTGTCTCACAAACGGGGGTCAGTTCCCTTAAGGAGAGGCCGTTTTTTAAATTAATATAAGCTGTCCAACACAAGCTCTGACATATATTTAATCAATTCATCGCGAAGCTCCGGATTTTCGAGAGCATAGTGGATCGAAGTCTTGATGAAGCCGAGCTTCTCACCGACATCGTGGCGGGTGCCCTCAAAGTGATAGGCCAGTACCTGTTCGGTTTCTCTGAGCCGTGAAATAGCGTCGGTTAATTGAATTTCTCCATTGACGCCTACCCTTTGTTCTTCAAGGATACTAAAAATTGCTGGTGTTAAAATGTATCTTCCCATAATTGCCAGGTTAGAGGGGGCATTTTGGGGTTTTGGCTTTTCTACCAGTTGGTTCGCAAGATATACTCTGTCTTTTATCCTTGTAGGATCTACAATCCCATAACGTGAAACTTCTTCCCAATCGACAGGCTGGACTCCTACAATGGACGCTTTATGTTCATTATATACATCGATCATTTGCTTTAGGCAAGGCACTTCCGACTCCACAATATCATCGCCGAGCAATACCGCAAACGGCTCATCACCAACGAATTTTCTTGCACACCAAATGGCATGGCCTAGACCTTTAGGTTCCTTCTGACGAATGTAATGAATATCGGCCATCTCCGATGATTTGCGGACTTCTTCAAGTAATTGGTACTTGCCCTTCTCATTCAGGTTATACTCTAGTTCAAATGAAGCATCAAAGTGGTCCTCAATTGCCCGTTTCCCTTTACCAGTTACAATAATAATGTCCTCAATCCCCGAAGCCACGGCTTCCTCCACGATATATTGAATCGTCGGCTTGTCGACGATTGGCAGCATTTCTTTGGGCATGGCTTTCGTGGCAGGTAAGAATCGCGTTCCCAGCCCGGCTGCGGGAATGATGGCTTTGCGGATTTTCATAAAATGATGGCTCCCTCGTACATAAATGATTTAACTAGTGTCATTATACCATATCCCAAATAGACCGTTAGCAAAAAGGACCCAGGGATTCCCCCGAGTCCAACTTAAGTTATACGAATATTGATTGTTGCAGATTTTAGTATGGAATTATTGGATCCAAAATTTCCGCCATGTGAAGCGCTGAGGAAGTTGTTCCTCGTTGCGGATGCGATTGCCCGGCTCCGGGGTGTGCAGGAGACGTTCGGTGCCGAACTCGATTTTGCGGTATTCGTGTTCGCCGTCGATTTCCAATTGTCCGTGTACACGAGTCACGACAGACTGCATCTCGAGGAAACCTTCAAACATCACTTTCACCCTCCTAAAAGTTTGTGAGCGAAGATTGGAAAACGAGGTGCTGCGCAGTTCCTTAACCTCTATCAACCCCGTGCTGCACCTCATTTGTTCACGCTTTCATTATAGCATATCAGCGATTTTTTGATCATTGATAAAGATCGGTTATCACCCCTTTGGCGGGCGAGTTCACAAACCTTCCACAAGTTGTATTTGATAGGAAAACAGGTGTCTTTGCAGGGTGTTTTTCTTCAATATTCTGGAATTTTCTGTTTGACTTTTAGGGGTGCAAAAAGTAGTATTAATTTGTGGAGTACGGAAAGTGAGGTGAGCATTCTGAGTCCACGAACAGGACGGCCAAAGAAGGACAATCCCAAGAATGTCAGTATCAAGGTGCGCTTTGAGGAAGACATGAACAACGCTTTGATTGCATATTGCGACAAGCATAATGTCACTAAAGCAGAAGCAATTCGGCGGGGATTGAAACTGCTTTTGTCCGAACAAAAGTAAAAGGAAGCGGCGCCCATCCCACAAAGAACGACGCCACTTCCCCCCAGAGGCAACCCTCCAAAGGAAGGCCGCATAAATATGCTACCATGTGCTGCCCTCCCTTTCAAGGCGCTGCCTCTCTATCAATAAGGAGGATGCGTATGAGTAGTCTGATTGAAGAGCTTTATACCGGGCATATTTTGCCGGACGAAATGATTGTCTCCCGAGATCCGAAGTATCGTCCTCTATGCCGGCAAATCTCGGAGCTTACGGAATCATGGCGTAAGAAGCTGACCGAAGAAGAATTTAGCGAACTGGAATACCTGATGGATCTGCAGGCACAAGCTAACGACATGCATTCGATGGCAGTGTTTAAATACGGTTTCAGGCTTGGCGCCTCCCTCCTCACGGAAGTACTCACCGGTACAGATGAGCTTGTCCGGCATCCTTCCACCCCTTAAATCTCGCAAACCTTGGAAGATAGGAGCGAATCGGATGAGTACGAGTAATGTTGGGCTCCTCTGCAAAAAAGTTCGCAAACGTGTATATTTTGTATCGATTGTGATACAATGAAAGTAATTATTTAGGAGCCGTGCTTACAGGGCACGGCTCCGGGCAATAGCCGCTTTTAAGGGCGGCAGGCTGTGTAGGATCTCAGTACAAATAGACCGATTCCTTTGCCGAGGGCGGTCTATTTGTGTTTATGGAAGGAAAGTATCAGGACCATTAATGTCGCGAATGAGATCATTAGCGTTAATGCTTGATAAACTTCCATTTGGCATCCCTCCCTTCCTAGAGAATGAGAGGTAGCCGACCGCCCTTGCAAGCCTATTCTATTGCTTATCTAATATTATACCATACTTGTTAAGTAATGGTATTTTCTCGTGTTACAGCAAAAAGGGAGCCCCCCACGGTATAACTACCGCGAACTACGGGGACTCCCTTCGTTTTTTATTTTACCAACTGTCCGCGCGTGACACCAAGCTGGTTGGTCGCTTTGAGGGTTTTCCATACCTGGGTGCCGCTGATTTCTCCACGCAACGCTTTGTTGTAGAGGTCGATGACCTCATGCACCTGCTCCGGCGTTTCTTCGAGGAACTCCACGCGGTATTTGGACACGCCCAGCTCAAGGAAATGGTTCAGATACTCTGCGCCCGACTGTTCGATGGCGTTGTACACCGTGTTGCGGCAGCCTTCGTCCACGCGGACAGGGTGGGACATGCCGATCCGGTCCTGCAGGGAAGCGCGGTGCTTTTCACACGGGCGCCCGCAGTTGGTGTAGTCCGTACCTTCGCTGAGGAAGGTACAGTACACGCAGTGCTCCGTATGGAACATCGGCAGATGCTGATGGATCACGATCTCCATGTCGGCCGTCGGGCTGACCCGGAGCAGGTCGACCATCTGCTGGATGTTCAGGTCGTAGGACGGCGTGACCACGTCGCAGCCGACCTCCAGGAACAGCTCGGCCGTCAGGTGGTTGGCGATGTTCAGCGAAAAATCGCCGATCAACCGCGGATGCACGGCCGACGGGTTCTCTTGCCGGTGGCGCAGGTAGTAATACAGCGCCCCGGTGTTGCGCACCAACACCGCGTCGGGTTGGAGACGCAGGATGTTGTTGTGGTAGCCGTTTTCGCCCGGCATGTGGATGCGCGGCGTCGCCAGCGCAATCTGAGCGCCGGCTGCGCGAACGGCTTCAACGGCTGCCGGGAATTGCTTGATAAACTCGAAGTCGGCGTAGATAAATGATACGCCGGCTTCCAAGGCAGCCTGCACCTGCGGCAGGCTGCGACACAGCGCGGCGAGCTGCGCTTCGCCGTGCTTCACCGGCGCCGCGGGCCCGCGGCCCTGCGCCTGCTGCGGTTGCCCCGCAACCGCAGCGGCTGCCGCCGCCGGCGCCAGCGGCGCCATCGACGCCCCGCCCACATCTGGGGCGTCCAACACCCCCGCCGCCCGTGTGCGCGTCCACACGGGCGGCTTCGGCCGCTCGGCGGCGAGCAGCTCCACCGCCCGCCGGCGGATGCTGTTCAGCTCTCGGATCGGCAGGATGACGTCGCCATACAGCTCCGCATCCAGCTTCTCGAGCTGAAACACCGTGCCGCCGAGACGCCCGAACTGCTCTTCGAGCAGGGCGGCGTCCATCGGCCGTTTTTGCGCGACCTCGAGCTCCAGCTCCGAGTCGACTTGCACCGTCGTTCCCTTCTGGACATCCGTCCAGAAGGTGTTCAGCAGCCCGCCGGCGTGGCCCACGGCCCGCACATGCACCGGGAAGACGCGGTACGGCTTCTCGGTCTCGTACGTCTGGCGCAGCCGCTTGTCGAGCGCCGGGTCGTTCGTCTTCCAGATGCGATCCCCGACGTGCACGCGGCGCAAATCCACGTCATTACGTCCCGGCACGATATCGACGATCCAGCCTTCCCCGGCTTCGCCTTCCTGCTTCACACCTTGACGGCGCAGGTCGTAGACGCGGCCGCCTTCTTCTTTTTGCGTCGGATCTCCGGCATCAAACACAATGCCGTCCCCGCGTTTCAGCGGCGCTTCCAGCTTGCAGACAACGCCGTCGCGCAGCACTTTCTCTACGCGGCCGAGGTACACGCCCCGACTTTTCGGGAACGTCCCGTCGACCAGCTTCTTATTGTTCGTCCCCTCCAGGAAGCCATGCGTAAAGCCGCGCGAAAAGCTCTGCTGCAGCTCACGAATCTCCTCCTTCGACGGACGTGTATCATCCCCGTCAAAATAACGGTCAATCGCCTTCCGATACTTGCTGACCACGTTGGCAACGTACTCTGGACTTTTCAGCCGCCCTTCAATTTTAAAAGACGTCACACCTGCCTCAATCAACTCCGGCATGATGTCGATCGCCGCCAAATCCTTTGGCGACAAGAGGTAAGCCACATCGCCCATCGGCTTCTGTTCCCCGTCGACGATCAGGTCGTACGGCAGCCGGCACGCTTGCGCGCATTCGCCGCGATTCGCCGAGCGTCCGCCCCACATTTCCGACGTCAAGCATTGACCGGAGTAGGACACGCACAGCGCCCCGTGCACGAATACCTCCATCGGCAGCTTGGCTTGCTCCCCGATGACTTTGATTTGCTTGAGGTTGTTTTCCCGGCCCAGCACCACGCGCTCCAGATTCCACGGCTTCACGAACTCCACCGCTTCCGGCGACGTAATCGTCATCTGCGTCGAGCCATGAATCGGGAAATCCGGTGACAACTCGCGGATCAGCTTCACCAACCCGAGGTCCTGCACGATAACCGCATCCACCCCCGCGTTGATGCACGCCTCAACCAACTCCTGCGCATCCCGCAGCTCATCCTCGAACACAAGAATATTGAAGGTCAGGAAGCCCTTCACCCCATAGCTATGCAAAAAAGCCATAATCTCCGGCAGCTCGTCCATCCGGAAATTGTTCGCCCGCGCCCGGGCATTAAACTTCTCCACGCCAAAAAAGATCGCGTCCGCCCCGTTCGCCACCGCCGCCCGCATGCAATCCCAATCGCCGGCCGGCGCCAGCAGCTCTACATCCTGCCGCGTTAACGTCGTCTTGCTCATATATGTCCTCCCAATCCGGCCGCAGCCGGCCTCTATTCTACTTGATTGCAGAAATTCAAAATTTAAGCGAATTATCAACTTATATATTCTAGCAGACATTGCCCGCGCACTCTAGCTTTTCCATCCATTCGCAAGGAAAAACCTGGTGCCCACCTCAGTACCCTTATGCCCCTTCTTAGGCCCCTTTTACGCCATTATCCCTTTCGTTCAGAAAGAGGGATATCAGGAGAGGGAGCAACTTGAGGAGCCTGATACGTAAGCTATTCCTTTATCGCAAGCATTCTCTGTCCCCAAGCTCTGACGCAACGGGATAATCATCAAAAAGCCCCCCAAACGCACCTCTCCTGTCCGAAGCCAAGCCCACCCTTGTCTCATCAAAAAAAAGAAGCCAACTGAAGCCTTAGCTCCCATTGACCTCTTGCTATATTTAACCGTTTCGCTTCGCCCGCGACGCATGAATGATTTCTGCCGCTTGGCGGATAATTTCGTCCAACGACGCTTCATCTGTGGCATCGTACTCATCGATATTCAGCCGCAGCACCGGGCAGGCATCAAACTCCTCGATCCACTTCGCATACCGTTCATGCATATGCTCCCAGTAGGAGACGTCTGTCTGAATCTCCATTTCTCGGCCCCGCAACTGGATCCGCTTCAGAATGGAGGACAGATTCCCTTCCAGATAAATGAGCACGTCCGGATGCGGAAAATATGGCGTCATCACCATCGCCTCAAACAAGCTGGTGTACGTTTCGTAATCCGTTTTAGACATGGTGCCTTGATCAGCATGCATTTTGGCAAAAATCCCGGTGTCCTCGTAAATCGAACGGTCCTGAACGAACCCGCCGCCCGCTTCAACGATCGCCTTCTGCTCTTTAAACCGCTCCGCTAGAAAATAAATTTGCAAATGAAAGCTCCATCGCTCGAAATCTTGATAGAACTTCTCCAGATACGGGTTATTATCAACCTTCTCCATCGAAGTGCGAAAGCCAAGCCGTGCAGCCAACGCAGTCGTCAACGTGGATTTGCCAACGCCAACGGTACCCGCTACCGTGATTAAGGCGTCTTTGGGGATGTACAATTCATGACTCATTTTTTATAAGTGCTCCTTTATCTTCGCAACGATCTGCTCAAAATGCTCCGGATGCTCCACAAAATCCAGCGTATTGCCATCAATCGTAATCACGACCGTCTCCGGTTCACGCGCTTTAATCTGCGCAATCGCCGTTTCATAATCCTCGATCAGCCGCTCCAGGTAGCCGGGATCGATGTCCTGCTCAAAGCTGCGGCCGCGTTTTTCGATTCTTTTTAACAAGGTCGCCAGTTCCGCTCGGATATACACAATCACATTCGGTTTCGGCAGATCGTCGGTCAGCAGATGATAAATCTGCCGGTACTTCTCCCGTTTGTCCCCTTGCAGCGTCCGCTGGGCAAAAATCCAGTTTTTATAAATATGATAGTCCGACACGACCGGCATCCCTCGGGACACGTAGTTTTTTACCGTATCCTCCAATTGCTTGTACCGGTTGCACAAAAAGAACATTTCCAGCTGAAACGCCCATTCCTCGATATTTTGATAAAACTTGTCCAGGAACGGATTCTCCTCCACGATCTCCTTCAACAGCGGAAAGTCAAACCGCTCAGCGAGCATCGTGGCCAGCGTGGTTTTTCCGGCTCCGATGGCGCCTTCCACGGCGATAAACGGGCATGGCTTCTTCACTTGATGGTCCTCCCACATCTCACTTGCCTCAAAAATAGACTAGAATATTGTATCATAGATTGCACAAAATCGTGGGCAGAACTTGACGAAAAAAAGGGAACCGTGAAGCTCTGCATCGAAAAACCCGTTCGATCCCAGAGCAACCCGGCTCCCTAACTCATTATCCCTTCAGCTAATGCGTCACCAATGGTCTGAAATCATCCCGACTCGACAGGTCCGCATGGTAAAACGCCACATCCCCATCCTTCAACGTGAAGCGCCGACCGTAAGGGTCTACCACACTCCGCGCAAAACCTTCCATGCCAGTCCACTGGTTCATCAGCGGCGCTTGGATGTATTGAAGATACGGCTTCCCCAGCTCCCCGTTTCGCACCGTCTCGATGTTGAAGTTCACCACGATGTAGCCTTTTTTCAAAAAGATCTCCGATCGATCCGTCAACCCGCTATGCGTCCGTCCATACTCCGCTACGTTCGTCCCCGCCGGGACCGCGTACAACTCGGCTGGCAGGCTGTACTCGCCGTACCATCGTTGTACTGCGGCATTCACCCGAGCAGGGTCAACGCCTGCAGGAATTCCTGACTTCGGGCCGATCAGCGTGCGAACGCCTTCCGGTAACCGCAGCAGGCTCAGGCTGCCGACAGGAGTTTTTTGCATCGATTGCTTCTGGATGAACCGCTGCACGAACTGGCTTCGTCCGATGCCGGCCACCTGATCAAAGGTGTAGTCGTGATCGTATTTATAGAGCGCGGTATCCGTGAGCTCCTCGATCGGCACATTCCGCAGGCGTTCGTTAAGAATCACATAGCGCTGCACCTGGTCCAAGGGGGATCCGATCCGAACATAACTCCGGTTGCCGGTATGGTAATACAGATCGACGGGCTGGCGCTTTCCGCTTTCGGCATCGATGAAATCAAACGTGGGGGTGATCACGATTTGATCTAAGGGCCCAAACATATTCCCTTTGGTTTTTAGATCAAATTTGAAGTGATAACCTGTTTTGATGACTGCGTTTTTGTAAAGCGGATGACTGCCAGGTCGGATGGGCAGCGTATACTGTGGCGTATTGCCTCTTGGGGCTCCATCAATCCCGTTGAGTCCAACCCAGTAAGCAGCCCCGGTGGGCACCGGGCTTCCCGGAGCCGTCCGAAACACACCTTCCCAGTTGTAATCGGCAATATCCGTCACTTTGAAATCGAACACCCGCCCAATCACATCAACCGGCACGGTGCCGTAAGCGATATGATGCGTGAGGTTCAAGTTGGCATTCGTCTGCTCCGTCGCTCCGGCTGGCGCATTATGTGCAATGGTGCGGAACTCCACGGTATAAAACCCTTCATCCACCCAAACAGGCAGATAGAAGTCAAACTGCTCCCGGGTCTTGTCCACTTCGATCCAGGTATTTTTCGGATAAAATCTCGCTTTGGCTCCCTCATAAACATCAAACGGGAAGCGAACTTGCTTGCTGCCGACATACTTCAAATAGTCCCTGTTTCCATATCCCAAGTAGTTGGTATGTTGGCCACTGTTAGGCATGGTGACGGTAAACGGCCGATCCAAAATCACCGCCGACCGCCCCGCCGCCGGCGTCGTCTTCTGATTATGCGCCTTATCGTCGGAGACACCGGGGTATATCACTACGGGCGTATGTACAGTTACACTGTTGATCCCGTTAATAGGGAAGCTTTTGTCCGCGCCGCCATTGATGTTGCCGCTCATCAGCCCGTAATAGATCGTGCCGGTACTAGGCTGGTTCGCCTTATTCGTCTTGCTAGTCGGGATCACATGACCTGGACTATACAGCACATTTTCGTTGATTTGCGGTGCTGAGGGAATCTGGCCGGGCCGCGCCCCCGATCGACTCGTTTCAGCGCCATTCATAATGGTACTTCCGTTAAAGATCAAGGTATCATTCTTGACCTTCACTTCTTCCACGGCACTCTCAGCAAAAGACTTCAAGTCCTCCCCGCTCACATCCGGTCTTTCCGTTCCCCCAGATTTACTTCCGGGAGACGCTTCTACCGGATTCTCTGGATTCGGCGGCGCGAACCCGTGCGTTAAACTCGTCGAGTAGGACGGGGGAGTATACCCTGTAGGCTGTATTCGAATGCCATTGCCTTCAAACGCGTAATTCTGCAAAGCTGCCTCATTAATTTTGTACACCTCGAGGTTATCAATAACCCAATAGGAATATTGGCGTTCGATGGTGTATGTTTTCGTCAGGGTTTCCGTATCCGTTTGGGGATCCGGCTCCTTATGAGTTGTGCCATCCGGCCCTTCCACCTCTTTGCCAGGGTCCCACGTTAACGTATACTCCCGGTTTACCGTAATCTCAAAAGTACACTTCCCGGCCATCTCCACGAATCGATTCTTTGACAAGTAGCTTTTGGCTATAACGTTCCCGTACAGGCTTTCCGAAGTCGGAATCCCATTCAGCACGTTAAACCGTTCTGCCCCACGGCTATCCGCCTTAATGACCGCACTCACGGCAGGGTCATTCAAGGGAACATCGATGACATTGCCGCTGGGGGCGGGTTGTGTGCATTGAGGTGGTGTCGGGTCTGTGGGAATGCCCGGACCTCCCCCGCCGGTTCCTACAGTTATGGTAGCTGACCCGTATAACCAGTATGGTCCCTTTTTCCATTGGGCAGTGATAATGGCGGTTCCTTGTGATTTCGCTGTCACTTTTCCGTTCCCATCAACTGTTACCACACTAGTGTTACTAGAAGACCAAGAGGTCTCGCTAGCTGAAGTAACATCAAACCATTTATCGCCCCAGTCGGACATGTTGTACTCTAAGGTATTAACTTGAGCCTTCAAGTCCTTGGTTTGGCCTACCTGCAATGTGGCATTTTCTAAAACTCTCATCCGTTTCTTTTCCACTACATATCCCTTGTAATTCACAAGCATGGGGATGTAGTACTCCGCCATAAATTTATCTGCCCCATCTGCTCGAGTTGCGTATTTATATTTGTTAGAATATTCTAATGGGTATCCTGTAGAAACTTTAATTGTAGCGGTCGTACTTCCAGCATGGAAAATAGGTTTAGAGTCGACCGGTTCGTAACTTAGCTCCCTTAACCACACCATATTAGCGATTTCCAACTCTTTCACATAACTCTTTGAGAACGAGTTTCCAAGAGTATCTTTCATAGTATCAGGAGCGTAATTGCTCATATCCAACTCAAAATCAATTCGCTTTTTTAAAGGTACTGCACTTGCTCCCTGACCATGTGTGCCTGTTTCTACATTGAATTTATCAAATGAAGCTACCCAAACATCTGTATCACTCTGGACCCAAATTATTTTTGGTCTAGCTGTATCTTGGCCTTCAACCTGAACTTTTACTGATTGCATTTGAGCAGGTCCACTTGGGGTAACTTCAATACCTGTTGAAGGATAACCATTCGAAAACGATGCATTGGCATAGGATGGATCAATTACAACAATCAAGAGAGTTAATGCTAGAATTACGGCTAAGTTTTTTTTCAAATATAGCCACTCCCACTACTTGTTACTGATAGAAGCGAACGACCCATCATCCGTTGTGATTTGTGAACCAACTGTATTAGAATCTAAAAAAACCTGAAGCCACATTGTAATCCCATTAGGGTTGTTGTGCTCTTTAAAATATTTCTTTGACTCGATATGAGGTAAAGTTTGATACCCGTATTTATCCATAATACTTTGATTAAGAATTCTGCTCCCAGCGACAATACCATCTCGAACACCGTTCATGTAATGCCCCACGCTAAAATCTTGGGCTTTCGGATAAATAGTGATATGAATGAAAGCTCGGTATACACCTGGTTCGTCTAGTCTACTATTATAATCCGATTCATCCACAAACATAGGCGCATAAATACTGTCAATGTTCTTGAAGTCTTCCGTATCAACAACGATATAATGATGCAGTTTCAAACTACCCGCATTATTTCGAAATGTGAGCGTTTTTTCTACAACATCGTTTAACGAA
This sequence comes from Paenibacillus barengoltzii G22, assembly GCF_000403375.2. Taxonomy (NCBI): domain Bacteria; kingdom Bacillati; phylum Bacillota; class Bacilli; order Caryophanales; family Paenibacillaceae; genus Paenibacillus; species Paenibacillus barengoltzii. Next base: position 43,857 of record NZ_KE159655.1, read on the forward strand.
GTATTGCCGGTTGTGAAGGGGCTAATCGTCTCCAGATTGGTATGTTCTGTACCTACTTGTCTCAATTCCTGCAGCCCCAAAAAACTCCCCGCTTCTCTACTACTCACCTGCTCATAATTCTGCAGAATGATGGCGGTCTCCGCGCGGGTTGCTTTCTTATCCAATCCAAAGGTACCGTCCGGATACCCGCTCATCAGCTTTGTCCCTAAGGCAACGGCAACATAGGAAGACTTCGACTCAGGGATCCCCGGTTTAAAATATTCTCTTACCGGGATTACCGTTGTTTTAGTGTCCTCCAACGCCTGTTTAAAGTCATCGCTGTTGGCTGCCAGGCCTGATGTCATCCACTTGGCCATTTCAAAGCGGGTGATCGGCGTATTCGGCTGAAACCCATTTGGATAGTCGCTAGGCTGAATAAAACCAAGGGCTACTGCACGTTCGACCTCAGGTTCGCTCCAATGCCCCGCTAAATCTGAAAACGAGTGCCCTGACGCCTCTGATTCCTCCGATTCCTTTGCTTTAGCTACCCGTGCTAATAAGGCAGCAAACTCAGCTCGAGTTACGGTTCCATTTGGTTTAAAGGTTCCATCTGCATAGCCTTTAAAATAACCTTTAGCTACAGCCGACTCAATCGCCGCTTTAGCCCAGTGCCCTTCCTTAACATCTGGGAACCCTCCGGAAGCGGCATGAAGATGAGGCTTACCCGGAATCAAGCTGACCAACATCAATCCAACCAGCCCTATCACCAGCATCTTTTTCACATTCATCACTCCCACACCTAGTCTTCAACTTTCCCTCAAAGGAAAAATATGTATCTTCACATATTCGCTTCCACTCCCCAAAAACCTCCTTTCTTCTTGCTTTTCTGATAAATTCATCCATTTGTTGCAAATAAAAAACACACCTCGCCATCCAAAAGATGTCAAGGTGTGCTTCACCTGGCTCTTATTATAATCCAGATCCTGTAAATTGAAAAGACACCTTATTCCTTTATCAAGAATAAAGTGCCTTGGCTTATTTCACATAAGGAAATATGTATCGCTTGCTTTGCTTAACTAAACCAGGTCTTAATCATAATTGCATCCGATGCCAAAAAGACCAGCAAGCTAATGATCCCGAAAGCGATCGCGAACAGGTTCTTCTTCGGACGCTCTCTCAACAGACGGATCACGCCAATAAAAATCACGATCGTAAACAAAATCATAAAAATATCGAACCCGTTAAAATTCGTTGTTTTTGCTGTTTCTTCCGCTGCTTGGAGCAACATCGCGAAACCTCCTCTTGAAATCCACGAAATCACAACTCTTCTTCTATGTTATCTTCCCTCCGGTTCGGATGCAAGAGGAAAGACAAGATTTTGTCAAAGTTTTCGCTGAATTTACGTGTTTGCTGCCAGATTTAAGCCTTATTTTATGCAGGATATCATTGACAAATACATTATCACCAGATCTTTAGTTGTTCATAAGGAAGTCTTATGCCAAAAAATCCCTTTCTTTGTTTACGCTCTTAGGCTTCTATGGTACCATGAAAAATAACCTTATTCAGAGTTTTATTGTCGGAATTAATAAACGGGATCCATTGAGGATTCTTTACCCAAACGTAACATAGGGAGGTTATCGCATGGCTTATGAACCGATATGGACCAAAGAGCCGGAGAAATTAAACAAATTCGAGTTCGTTAAACTGGAAAAAGACGGGCTGGACGTCATCCGCACGATTATTGAGGAATACGCGGTGAAAGGCTACGACTCGATTCCTGCTGACGATATGGATCGCTTCAAATGGGCCGGCGTATATCAACAAAAGCCAAAAGACGGTCACTTCATGATGCGCGTGCGCATCAACACCGGGATCATGACCACGAAGCAAGCACGTGCGCTGGCGGAAATTTCTCGCTTGTATGGCCGTGACCTGGTGGACGTAACTACACGGCAAGCCATCCAGTTCCATTGGCTGCGGGTGGAGAACTTGCCGGATATTTTCGAGCGTCTAGATCAGGTGGGGCTGTATTCGTTCGAAGCCTGCGGTGACTGCCCGCGTACCATTGTAGGGAATCCGCTGGCCGGAATCGACAAGGACGAATTAATCGATACGACGGAGATCGTGGAGGAAGTGAACCGATTCTTCCTGCTGAACCGTGACTTCTCCAACCTGCCGCGAAAATATAAAATGTCGATCTCCGCAAACATTTACAATAATGCGCAAGCGGAAATCAATGACTTGGCCTTTACCCCCGCGGTCAAGGTGATTGACGGAAAAGAGACCATCGGGTTTCATGTCATGGTCGGCGGTGGTTTATCCGCAAAGCCACATTTGGCGAAGCCGCTCGACATTTTCGTTAGACCTGAGGAAGTGCTGAAAGTGGCCATTGGGGTCACCACGATATTCCGTGATTATGGCTATCGGGAGAAACGCCACCACGCTCGCTTGAAATTTCTTGTCGCAGACTGGGGGCCGGAGAAATTTAAAGAGAAATTAATCGAGCTGGTAGGTGAGCTGGAGTCGCGCGGGGAAGACAAGACCGTCGGCTGGCAAGCCGCCTATTTCGACGGAGTGCATCCGCAAAAGCAAGAAGGGCTGAACTATATTGGCCTTAACGTACCCGTGGGTCGTTTGAACGCCGATGAGCTGGAACAGCTGGCCGATGTGGCTGACCAATACGGCGAGGGCAAAATCCGTACTACGATGTCGCAAAATATTTTGATCAGCGGAATTCCGGACGACAAAGTGGAAGAAGCGCTCCAAGCGCCGGTTCTTCAGCGGTTAACGCCGTTTCCGAAGCATTTTATGAGCCGGACCGTTTCCTGCACAGGCAATGAATTTTGCAACTTGGCCATCGTCGAAACCAAACGGCGCGCAGCTGAAGTTGCAGAATATCTGGATGAACATGTTGAACTGGACGAAAAGGTTCGCATCCACTTTATCGGCTGCCCGAATGCTTGCGGCCAAAAACATATCGCCGATATCGGCTTGCAGGGTTCGCTGATCAAGACGCCGGAAGGTATGGTTGACGCATTTGATATTGCTGTAGGCGGGACATTAGGCGGTGGAGCTAACGGGCCGCAAGCCCAGTTTAACCAAGCGCTTAAAGGTCGCGTCAAAGGCGACCAGGTCGCCTATGTCCTAGAGCAGTTGCTATTATTCTACAAAACGAATCGCAATGCTTCCGAATCGTTCCATGATTTCGTTCGACGCGTCGGAGTTCCGGCGTTCCAAGAACAGCTGAACCAAATTCTAGCTGCGGGAATCGCCTCGTAAGCGGAGGGACATTAACAGCTTCATTCGATATCATTGAAAAAAAATGCCGGTCCCCTATGGGGCCGGCCTTCTTTTTATCTTTGTGGCCTCTTTTCCACAATTATCCCTTTCGTTCAGAGATCGTTCCCATCTGATGCAACGGGATAATCCTCAAAAAGAGGGGCAAAAAGAGGCTCCGGCCGCACCAAAAAAAAAGAGCAACCTCTCAATAGAGGCTGCTCTTTTCTCTACTATACGACTTCCCGATCTTTCTCTTCGACTTGATTAAGTTCCGCGGTGCGTTTCGTATCCCGCTTGAGGATCGGCGCCAGGTATCGGCCGGTATAGGATTTATCCACCTTCACGATGTCCTCCGGCGTGCCGGTGGCGATCACTGTACCTCCCCCGCTGCCGCCTTCCGGCCCCAAGTCGATCAAATAGTCGGCCGTCTTGATGACGTCCAGGTTGTGCTCAATTACAAGCACCGTCTCGCCGGAATCAACCAGGCGATGGAGCACCTTAAGCAACCGGTCGATATCGTCGACGTGTAAGCCCGTGGTAGGTTCGTCGAGAATGTAAATCGTTTTGCCGGTGCTGCGGCGATACAATTCCGATGCCAACTTCACGCGTTGGGCTTCCCCGCCGGACAACGTCGTTGCCGGTTGCCCCAGGGTCACATACCCCAATCCCACATCCATCAACGTTTGCAGCTTGCGATGAATTTTCGGAATGTTTTGGAAGAACTCCGTAGCATTCTCGATCGTCATCTCCAGCACATCGGCAATGCTCTTGTTTTTATATTTGACTTCCAGCGTCTCGCGGTTGTATCGTTTGCCTTTGCAAACTTCGCAAGGAACATAAACATCCGGCAGGAAGTGCATTTCAATTTTGATGATCCCGTCACCTTTGCAGGCTTCGCAGCGACCGCCTTTAATGTTGAAGCTGAAACGGCCTTTCTTGTAGCCGCGTACCTTCGCTTCGTTCGTCTGCGAGAACAGATCACGAATATCGTCAAACACTCCGGTGTACGTTGCCGGATTGGACCGCGGTGTGCGGCCGATTGGAGACTGGTCGATATCAACGACTTTCTCCACGTGCTCGAGGCCTTTGATCTCCTTGTATTGGCCTGGACGCACTCTCGCTCGGTTCAAGTCGCGAGCTAACGTTTTATACAAAATCTCGTTGACTAGGGTCGACTTACCGGAGCCGGATACTCCCGTCACCGCCGTAAATACCCCGATCGGGACTTTAACGTTGATGTTCTTCAGGTTGTTTTCCTTGGCCCCTTTGATCTCCAACCAGCGACCATCCGGCTTCCGTCGAGACAAAGGTACCGGGATAAACTTCTTCCCGCTCAAATATTGCCCCGTTAGGGAGCGCGGATCGTTCATGATTTCCTGAGGAGTCCCTTGTGAGATCACTTGCCCCCCGTGAATCCCTGCCCCAGGCCCGATATCGATGATATGGTCTGCAGCAAGCATCGTATCCTCGTCATGCTCCACGACGATTAACGTATTGCCAAGATCGCGCATGTGAGTCAACGCTGAAATCAGCTTATCGTTATCCCGTTGATGCAGCCCGATACTAGGCTCGTCCAGGATGTACAGGACGCCCATCAGGCTCGAACCGATTTGTGTCGCCAGCCGAATGCGCTGCGCCTCGCCGCCAGACAAGGTACCAGCCGCACGACTAAGCGTCAGATAATCCAAGCCGACGTTCACCAGGAACCCAAGTCGGTTATTGATCTCTTTCAGAATCAGGTTGGCAATGGATTTTTCCTTATCCGTCAGCTCCAGGCTCCCAAAGAATTCTTGGGCTTCGCCGATCGACAAAGACGTCACATGGGCGATGTTCTGATCATTTACCGTTACGGCCAGAACCTCTTTCTTCAAACGGTGACCATGACAGGTACCACAAGGCTTGGATCCCATAAACTGCTCGATGAACTCGCGGATCCCCTCCGAAGCCGTTTCCCGGTAACGCCGTTCCAAGTTAGGGATAATCCCTTCAAACGTGACATAGGCATCCCGGGTCATGCCAAAATCGTTCTCATAGCGGAACCTTACCTTCACATCACCTGTGCCATAGAGCAACTTGTCCATCTGATCTTCCGTTAATTCGGAAACCGGTACATTTTGCGGGATATTAAAATGCTCACATACCGATCTCAAAAACTGTGGATAGTAGTTGGAGGTGCCGCCCGCCCAAGCCTCAAATGCGCCTTCCTCAATCGATTTGGAAGGATCCGTGATGAGCAAGTCCTTGTCGATGATCATTTTCACGCCAAGTCCGTCGCACTCTGGGCAAGCCCCGTACGGACTGTTAAAAGAGAACATCCGCGGCGACAGCTCTTCGATGCTGAATCCGCAAATTGGACAAGCATAGTTCGAGCTAAAGCGAAGCTCCTCTTGGCCAATAATATCCACGAGGATTTGCCCGCCGGACATTTTCAGCGCTGTTTCGATGGAATCGGCCAGCCGGCTGCGCGCATCTTCCTTCACCACGATCCGGTCGACAATCACTTCGATAGTGTGCTTCTTGTTCTTCTCCAGTTCAATATTTTCCGACAAATCGCGCTGCTCTCCATCCACCCGAACCCGGACGAAGCCTTGCTTGGCGATTTCACTGAGCAAGCTTTTGTGCTCGCCTTTTTTGCCGGAAATGACAGGAGCTAAGATCTGCAATCTCGTCCGCTCCGGATACTGCATAATGCGGTCCACCATCTGCTCAACGGTCTGAGACGTGATCTCAATGCCGTGATCCGGACAATGCGGATGCCCGATCCGGGCGTATAGCAGACGAAGATAGTCATAGATTTCCGTAACGGTCCCTACCGTCGAACGCGGGTTGCGGCTCGTCGTCTTCTGGTCGATGGAGATGGCTGGGGACAATCCTTCGATCGAATCCACATCCGGCTTATCCATTTGCCCCAAAAACTGCCGGGCATACGCAGACAACGACTCCACGTAACGGCGTTGCCCTTCGGCATAAATCGTATCGAAGGCAAGCGATGACTTGCCGGAGCCGCTTAACCCCGTAAGCACGACAAACTTGTCGCGCGGTATCGTGACATCTATGTTTTTCAGATTGTGCGCTCTGGCGCCTTTGATGACAATGTTCTCGCGACCCAACAACTTCATCTCCCTTATTTATAGGTTGTTTAAAAATCGGCTTCCCATCACGATGCTATTCACTGGAGTATTTCGACATCGAATCTTGAATTCAGTCGGTCGCTCCGTTGCTCACGTAGCCCCACCTACGCTCCGCTACTCACTCCCTCCTTCATCCAACCTTCTCGGTGCTGAAAACCCGATTTTTAAACTTGATTTAACTTTTCTTCTCCAAAAATCAGCTTCCCATCACGATGCTATGAAGCCTCCACTCCCAGGGCTCCTGGATTCTAACGGAACACAGCGACGTTATTCGTCGATTTCCCGGATATTTCCCGTCCTAACGGAACCCAGAGACCTTAATCCCCAGAAATCACGACGCTAAGTGCAAAATCCGGCCAAATAGCGTCTCCTCGTTCCGTTAGAACGAGAACCCCTGCTCCACGGAGCAAATAAGGTCTCCCCGTTCCGTTACAGCAACTTACAACCTAAGAGTCCCATATGAGCCGCCCCAAACCAGGGCCATAGGTCAGCAATCTTGTTTGACTAACCTATGGCTGGCTCATATTGCTAAACGGCGCCAGCTCGCCTACGCTTATGCCTCCGCCCGCAGTTCGAGGATCGCATCACGCAGCTCGGCCGCACGCTCGAATTGCAGGTTCTTGGCCGCTTCTTTCATCTCGGCCTCGAGACGAGCGATCATCGCTTCGCGGTCGCGCTTGGACATCTTGCCTTTGGCATCGGCCAGATAATCCGCTTTGCTCTCTGCGACCTTGGTTGCCTCGATCACATCGCGGACTTTCTTGCGAATCGTCTGCGGCGTGATGCCGTGCTTCTCGTTGTACGCGATCTGGATGCTGCGCCGCCGCTCGGTTTCCTTGATCGCCTTATCCATCGACTCCGTGATCGTGTCAGCGTACATCAGCACGCGGCCATCCGCATTCCGCGCAGCCCGGCCAATCGTCTGAATCAGCGAGCGCTCTGAACGGAGGAAGCCTTCCTTGTCGGCATCCAAAATCGCCACCAGCGAAACCTCTGGCAAATCCAGACCTTCCCGCAGCAGGTTGATCCCGATCAGAACATGGAACGTTCCCAACCGCAGGTCGCGCAATATACTCATCCGCTCCAGCGTTTTAATATCGGAGTGAAGATACCTTACCTTGATACCAACTTCCTTGAGGTAATCGGTCAAGTCCTCGGCCATCTTCTTCGTTAACGTCGTTACCAGCACGCGTTCGTCTTTAGCGATGCGGTCACGGATTTCTCCGATCAGATCATCGATTTGCCCCTGAGTTGGCCGCACCTCGATGACCGGATCCAGCAGGCCTGTCGGACGAATAATCTGCTCGACCATCGTATCGCAGTGCTCCAACTCGTAAGGGCCTGGCGTCGCCGAGACATAAATCAGCTGCGTCGCTTTCTCCTCGAACTCCTCGAATCTTAGCGGCCGGTTATCCAGCGCCGACGGCAAGCGGAATCCGTGTTCAACCAGCACATTTTTACGCGCTTGGTCACCATTGTACATTGCCCGGATCTGCGGCAGTGTGACGTGAGACTCATCGATGACAATCAACATATCGTCCGGAAAATAATCCAGCAACGTATACGGCGTCGCCCCCCGCTCACGGAATGTTAACGGACCGGAGTAGTTCTCGATCCCGGAGCAGAAGCCGACCTCTCTCATCATCTCGATGTCGTACCGCGTCCGCTGCTCCAGCCGCTGCGCCTCCAGCAACTTGCCTTGCGCGCGGAGTTCCGCCAACCGCTCTTCCAGCTCACGTTCGATGTTCTGGAGGGCAATCTTCATCGTTTCCTCCTGGGTCACGAAGTGAGACGCCGGGAAAATCGCCACATGCTCCCGCTCCCCAACCAATTCGCCGGTCAGCACGTCGATCTCCGTAATCCGCTCAATCTCATCGCCAAAAAACTCCACGCGGATCGCCTTCTCCCCATGGGAAGCCGGGAAGATCTCGAGCACATCGCCGCGCACCCGAAACGTACCGCGTACGAAATTGATATCGTTCCGTTGATATTGGATATCCACCAGCCGGCTTAAAATTTGATTACGCGGCTTCTCCATCCCTACCCGCAGAGACAGTACCAAATTACGGTACTCCATCGGCGAACCGAGACCGTAAATACACGACACACTCGCCACAATGATGACATCCCGCCGCTCGAACAGCGCGCTGGTCGCCGAGTGCCGCAGTTTATCGATTTCTTCATTAATACTGGAATCTTTCTCAATGTAGGTGTCGGAGGAAGGAATGTAGGCTTCCGGTTGGTAGTAGTCGTAGTAACTGACGAAGTAATCAACAGAGTTTTTGGGGAAAAATTCACGAAATTCGCTGGCCAGCTGCGCTGCCAACGTCTTGTTGTGCGCAATGACGAGGGTGGGTCGTCCGAGCTTCGCTATCGTATTCGCGATCGTAAACGTTTTACCCGTCCCCGTGGCCCCGAGCAGTGTTTGGTGCTTTTTCCCAGCCAGCACGCCTTCCACCAATTGACGCACCGCCTCCGGCTGGTCGCCTTGCAGCGTATATTCGGAGATCAGCTCGAATTTATTGTCGCTAACCACGATTTCACTCATTGTCCAACATCACCCTATCGTCTAAAATGGAATACTAGAGGCGTCATTTGACATTTTTTTATCTATGACATGAGTTTGGTTACTCAAGAAGTTTGTTTCTACATATAAACTAGGATCGTCATCCTTCCGATGAATAAACCAAGCTTAACGCCTGCGCCCTTCCTAAATTTATCAAAATAGGAATAGGTGTTCCCATGTATTATACCTTTTTCATCCTATAGATGCAAACGGTAAGTTGAAGATAGGAGTTGTTCATATTTCATGGATATTGCAACGTTGGTAGGCATCATTGTTGGTCTCGCCGCCCTTGTTGGCGGATTTACGCTCGAAGGCGGTCAGCTAGGCGGTCTGTTGCAGGTTACAGCCGCTTTAATTGTGTTTGGCGGCACCTTTGCTGCCGTGTTGATCAGCTTCCCGGTTGCCAAGCTGCGAACGGTGCCGAAGGCACTGGCACTGGCGTTCATGAGCAAATCCCCGGCACAGGACGACGTGATCGAGGATATCGTGGACATGTCCTCCACTTCCCGCCGCGAAGGCGTATTGGCTTTGGAGAAGAAGGCGGCGGAGCATCGGGATCCTTTTTTGCGCGAGGGGATTCAACTGGTGGTGGATGGAACAGATCGGTCAATGGTACGGCAAATCATGGAGCTGGAAATCGATGCGGTATCAAAAAAATATGACGGCTACGCCAAAATCTTCGAATCGGCCGGCGGATACGCCCCAACAATGGGGATCATCGGTACGGTGATGGGGCTTATCCACGTCCTTGGCAGCTTATCCGAACCAACCGCATTGGGGCCTTCGATTGCGCTTGCTTTTACGGCAACGTTGTATGGGGTAGCTAGTGCCAACCTGATCTTTCTACCGATCGCCTCCAAAATTAAAGCGCGCGGCGATGACGAAATCGACCGGATGGAAATGATGCTGGAAGGAATCTTGTCGATCCAAAACGGCGACCATCCACTGCTTGTCCGGCGGAAGCTGGAATCCTATACTGCGGAAACCGCGCGTCTTCTGTCGGATGACGGTCCGGCAGAGAAATCGGCTAGCTTCGGAAGCAGCTCTCGCATTCAAGCCTCCGAGGAGAATGAATTATGAGATTTTCCAGTAAATCGGAAAAAATGAACGAGCCGGACGTTTCGACGCGTGAATCTCGCCGACGTGCACGCCGCTCAGTGCGGAGCGATGCGAAGGACCGCTGGATGATCACCTATGCGGATTTGATTACGCTGTTGTTGATTTTTTTCGTGATGATGTACGCCATGAGCCGGTTAGACGTGGAAAAATATGAGGTCGTGACCTCCTCCCTCCAGCACACGTTCAAAGGCGGTGATTCCATTTTGGAGTTAGGCAGTGGAATTACAGGGACGGCCGACCGGTACACTCACAAAAATCCGCCAGCTTCGGCCGTTAACGGCAGCAAGCAAGGAGAAGGACAAGCGGACAGCAGCGGACAGGCTCCGTTGACGGAACGGGAGCTTGCTTTTCGCAAGCAGGAGGAAGATCTCGCCAATTTGATGATGCTCATTGAGAGTTACATCAAAGACAATTCGCTGGAGGATCAAATCCATGTGGCTGACCTGCCCCAAGGCATCTCGATCACATTAAACGACCGGTTTCTGTTCGACACCGGTAAGGCTGATCTCAAAAGCGGCTCCACCAAAACACTCGCCAAGCTCGCCAGCTTGTTCCGACAGCTTGACACGGTCATCAGCATTGAAGGCCATACGGACAATCTCCCGATTGTGTACGCCTCGAAGTACAAGGACAACTGGGAGCTGTCAGGAGCCAGAGCGCTGTCGGTGCTGAGGTTTTTCGTGGACAAAGAGAAGTTAGATCCGCAGCATTTCCAATACGCCGGTTACGCCGACACCCGCCCCGCCGCCGACAACGACACACCCGAAGGCCGCTCAAAAAATCGCCGGGTGGAAATCACAGTATTGCGGCAGTTGCAGGAGTAGAGTGTCTCTTGTTGTACGCTGGCTCTAACGGACCACCAAGACGCTATTTGCTATTTCCCGGACGATTTCCCGGGCTAACGGACCACAGAGCCCTTATTGGTTGGTTTCTCATCGGTTATGTCCGATTTTGCATCAAATAACGTCACTTGTGTCCGTTAAAATTTATCGAGTAAGACTATGGATGAAGTAAGGTCCTCTCGGTCCGTTAGAAGGATCATGCGCCAGAGACCTCATAGAGAAACCATTGCTTGAATGTGATTAACACGATAAACTATTCTCAAATCGGACGTGAAGCACACGCCGTCTTGATACCTCGACCCGAATTGGGCAGGGAGGTATCGGGACGGCGTTTTTATTTTTCATTAAATGGAGGAAGGGGTAATTGGGATGAAATTTGACCAAGCGTTTGATGCGTGGATGACACAACAAATGGAGGAAGAGAAGAATCCTAGACGATTGGAGCTCCTCAAAAAGGGGTTAGGGCACGGCACTATGGAGTTTTTGAGGTTCGTTTGGTTCCCGGCCATTGGGCAATTTGATCATTTGTATCCGGAATGGGAGGTGCGTGACTTTAACAACGGTTATCGATACTTGGACCTCGCTTATCTTCCAGGGGCAGGCATAGCTAAGGGGGCGATTGAGATCCAAGGATACGGCCCTCATGCCAGAGATTTAGACGTCCGGCGTTTTAAGGATTTGTGTTGGCGTCACAGTTTATTGGCCTTGGATGGCTGGACGTTACTCCCTGTCGCTTACTTGTCAATCGTAGAGGAACCCAAGCAATGCCAACAGCTGGTCCTGTCTTTTGTCGGCAAATTCATAACCCTAGCGGTACAACCAAATTTAGATTGGCTGGAGGCAGAAACAGTACGTTTTGCGAGACGACTGTTGCGACCCTTTAGTCCAATGGAACTGTCAGAGCATTTGCGGATCTCAGACCGACACGCTAGACGTGTTTTGCACAAATTAGTTCAAAAACAGCATCTATTGGTTGCCAGTGGAAGGGAACGTTATCGGACCTACTGTCTAGTGCGTTGAAAAAAGCGGAGTTGGGACAACTACCAGCAGCTGGTTTGCCCTGTGATGGCTCGAACCCTGCGTATAAAAGGCGTGCCCTGCTGCCCCGCTCCCTACTCCGTACACTGTGCACCGTGCTCCCTGCTCTGCTCCTTTCCGCAGAGTTCTAACGGACCCAAAAGACCTTATTCTCGATTTCCCGCGTCATTTCCCGTTCTAACGGACTGAAAAGCCCTTATTTGATGTTAAGGAGGATTGTTCTCTCAACTTTCCATCAAATAAGAGCATCTGAGTCCGTTACATTCACATGACTGCTGATCACACGCAAATAGCGGCATCTAGGTCCGTTAGCGGACGCAAAAAAACGCCTGAGGGAAGCCTTGCCTCCCCCAGGCGGGTTCGTCGTCGCACCGCGCGGGCAACTTGCCTCGCGGTGCAGCCCTTGCCGCCGGCAGCGCACGCATCCGCGCTGCCGGCAAGAACATGGCGCCGCGGCGCCCCGGGTGCACAGCACCCCGCGGCCCGCGCGCCGCCTACGCCTCGGCGGCCGGCCCATCGGCCGCCGCCGGCGTGCCGCCGCCCGCCCGCGCTTCGCGCTGCGGTGCGGGCGTGGCGCCCCGAGCGCCCCGCGCCGCGCGGGCGCTCGCGCGCGGGCGCAGCAGCTGCAGCAGCGAGAGCGGCTGCAGCCTTACCGCCGCCGGCGCCAGTTCGTCCGGCGCGAGAATCGCGCCGAGCTGATGGTGGTCGCCGGCGTAGATGGCGCGCTGGAGGAATTTACTCTCGCCCGCGAGATTCCGTACCTCCAGCTTGCAGAAAGCCGGGTTGATCCGCAGCGCCGCATGCAGATCTTCCTTCGTGGGCACCGGCACGCCGTTGACCTTCACGATCGACTCGCCGGCCCGGATGCCCAGCTCTTCCGCCGGACTGCCCGGCAGCACCGCGAGCACCTTCAGTCCCCCTTGCGGATGGACAAACATCGGGCTGCGTTGCTGCTCCTCATAACGGCTCAGCCAAATCAACGCTTCGTGCAGCCCAAACGCCGCGAGGGCGGCCACCAGCATCAGCGGACTCCACCACGCCGCGAGCAACGCCAGCACGGTGATCACCGCGCCATACCCCAGCAGGCGGCTGGACGAAACGCGCGCTTTATCCTGAGGCAGCATCCCCAGCGTCATCTCCGAGAATCCAAGCACGATCGGCAGCCCGATCAAGCTGAAGCCGTCTTGCCAAGCATCTCCGCCAAACAACGGCGTCCACGGCAGAACCCCGCCTAACGTCTGCGCCGGGACGAGCAAGAACAGCGGCACCGGCCACAAGCTTTGCATTTGATACCCGCCGATCAGCTTGCCTCTTTTTCCTTCAAAAAACAACGGCCCCGCAAACGAAGCCCCCTGCCAACGAACCAACAATCCTTCGGCCAAATGCAGCAAGCCGACCAGACAAAGCAATGCCGGAATATCCAACTCCCGGACGACACGAACAACATCGCTTAGAACCGGGGCCTCTGCAGGATCCGGGATCCAATGGAATACAAATTGGAGGACCCCCAGCACACCCACAGCGTAAGCGAGACATAAATAGCGGATGCGGAACAGCATCAGCACCAGCGTAACCACCCAAAGGCAGAGCATTCCCTCCATCGTCAGATTCATTCCAAGGAAGACGAAGACGACGGAAACCACCAGCCCCGCCAACAGCCCGCCAAGAGCGGTTCGCCAAGTCTGCAAGCCCCAGCTGTGCAGGCGGACATGAAACAGACGGCGTTCCAGCACAACCTGTCTGCGATAGAGCAGCAGGATGACGATAATCGAGATATAGTAGAACGGCTGCAGCAACAGCTGCGCCCCCGCTTCTGCCAGACTCCACAATCCTTCCAGAATGAGATCCAAGAGGTATTCACGCTCCTTTTTTGGTGTTCAAGTTCAAGCTTGTCCTCTATCTTTAGGAGTAATGATCAGTTCACCGATGTACTCCAACGAAAATCAGAAAAAAAGAGGGCCGCATTTCAGCCCTCTTAGGGATTCGACATTCACTTCGCAATTTCCTTCCGCATAATCTCGAGTGCACGATTTAACTGCAAGTCGTTTTTCGGATCGCGGATTTGTTGGATGATGCTAGCTTCCAAAGCCCCTGCGGTTTTCTCGTCCAGCACACCGTTTGCCGTAAGCTTCTGGTCCGCCTGGAACTTTTTCAGCGCCTTCTCGGTGTTTTTATCGAAATATCCGTCTTTCCGAACCGGATTGTAGCCGAGTCCGTCCAGCATCGTTTGAGCGCTTTTGATATCCTCACCGAGCATATCGTATTTGTACGTTTTTTCCTTATTGATGGGTGCTACCATAAAATAATCCGGCTGGGACACCTCAACATCCGGCTTGATCCCTTTCTTATGAATCCATTCGCCGTTTGGTGTCAGCCACTTGGCGATCGTAATCTTCAGCAAGCTGCCGTCGCCCATTTCCTGACTGTAGCTGGATTGCACCGTTCCTTTGCCGTAAGTTGTCTCACCGACCAGCTTCGCTCCTGCAGATTCCTGAAGCGCCCCGGCCAGAATTTCCGAGGCGCTCGCGCTGCCCTTGTTGGTCAACACGGCGACCGGGTAGGACTTCCCGCTTCCTTTGGAAACCGATTGCTGCCGGCGTTTATATTTATCCTCGATTTGGACGATGGCTTTCCCAGCCGGCACGAACTGTTCGGACATCGCCTCGACGACGTCCAGCACCCCGCCCGGGTTGTTGCGCACATCGATGATCAGGCCTTTCATGCCTTGTTTCTCGAGGTTTTCCAGCTCCTTCTTGAAACGATCCGCCGTATTCAGCGAAAACTCGGTCACCGTAATAACCCCGATTTTGCCATCCTTCATCTCGGCATAGACCGTTTCCAGCGCAATGTCATCGCGGACAATCTCAAATTCCAGCGTATTGGCGACGCCAGCGCGTTTGACCTTCACCTTCGCAACGGTGCCTTTCGGGCCGCGAATTTTGGCCACTGCCTCATTTAAGCTTAGCCCCTCGAACGACTCTCCGTTCACCGACAACAGGATATCCTTCGGTTGAATGCCAGCTTTTTCAGCAGGAGAGCCCTTGATCGGGGAAACGACCACGACATTGCCGTTCTCCATGGACACCTCTGCTCCAATTCCGGTAAAAGAACCCTCAATCTGCTCCGAGAATTGCTGCGCCGTATCCGGGGCCATGTAGGAGGAGAAAGGATCCTCCAGCGCATTCATCATTCCGTCGATCGCACCATCAATTAACTTGTTCGTATCCACGTCCTCGACGTAGTTTTTTTGGACGAGCTGCAGCGCCGTCTCGATTTTTTTGATATTTTGCTTCGAGCCGGTGCCGGCCGTGTCGGCATAACTTCCGCTGCGCAGCGGTCCCGTTCCGGCAAAGCTCCATTCCCCCGTCAGCGTTAACGTCAACAAGCTGCTGACCAGCATGGCTGCGACAACGAGCAGGGCTACCGTACGACCTTTAAACATCCTTGATCACCGCCTCCGAAAAATGAACATCACCGGGCGGCGTGCCCGGCACGTCCGAATTGAACGTCACATAGTATATGTTCCACCCATGAGAAATATTTACAATTTAAGGTGGTTTTAAAATTGGCTTCTTATCACGTGGCACTCTCAAGTAGCCTAGTCGACGTCGAATCTTGAATTCAGCCGAGCCTTCCGTTGCTCACGTAGGTTCTGCCTACGCTCCGCTACTCAGTCTCTAGCTTCATCCAACCTTCTCGGTGCTAATAACCCAATCTAACGGTGAAAACGGACCCTGCCCCAAAGAGGCGGTATCCGTTTTCGCTCGAACACTATAGTTATTTTATTACAAATAAGGCATTGGGTCTACCGGGTTGCCGTTGATCCGGACTTCGAAGTGGCAGTGAGGACCGGTGGAGTTGCCTGTGCTTCCAACTTCGGCAATTTTCTCGCCTTTCTTCACTTTCTGGCCTTTCTCCACTTTGATGCCGCCGTTGCGGATATGACCGTAAAGCGTCCAGACGTTATCTCCGTGGTCGATGATGACCGTGTTGCCGTAACCGCTCCACCATTCTGCGACGATAACAACGCCGTCCTCGGCGGCATGGATGTCCGTGCCTTGCGGAGCAGCTAAATCGATGCCGGTATGGGTCTTCTTCACGCCGGTAATCGGATGGATACGCGTACCGTAACCGGAAGAGAGGCGGGCGCCATCCACCGGCAATCCAAACGAGCCGCCGTTGCCCTTAAATCCGCCGGACCCGGACGAACTCTTATTGTATTTGTATACTTGGGCAGCCTTCAGCTTGTTCTTCTCTTGTTCCAGCGCCGACCGCTTCTTGGCCAGCTCAACCAAGAGCGCTTCTTGCTCCGCGCTGATATCTTCGGATTCCTCAATCTCTGCGTTGTATTTCGCGATCAGCTGCTGCTTCTCGTTCTCTTTCGCTTCGAGATCACTCTTCCGCGACTCGGCATCCGCATAAAGCTGCTTCACTTTGGCATAATCCTGCTCCAGTTGCTGCTTCTGTTGCTCAATCAGTTCCTTATCCCGTTTATGCTCGTCCAACAGGATATGGTCTTGATTGGCAATCGCTTGGAGGGAGTCCGCGCGCTCAAGAAAATCGGTGAAGCTGGTAGAGGACAGCAGCACATCTAAATAGGAAACGACGCCATCCGTATACATCAACCGAACGCGAGTGTCGAGCAGGTGGGATCGCTCTTCAATTCGTGCTTGGGTCTCGTCCAATTTTTGCGCGGTTTCACGCAGATCCTCTTCCGTTTCCTCAATTTCGAGGGAGATTTTCGTTAACTCGTTGCTGACAACCTCAATCTGACTCATTAATTGCTTCAGATAGTTGGTGTTTTTATTGACGTAATGCTGCGCTTCCTGCTTCTGACTCTCGGCTTTCTCCTGCTGCGCTTTGGCTTGCTTAGCCTGCTCCTGAAGCTGCTTCAGCTCTTTGTCGATCTGGCTGATGGTTTTAGTCTTGGCGAAGCCTTCAGTAGGTTGGAAAATCAAAGCGGCTAATGCGACAACGGTGAGTGTGGTTATCCATTTCTTCAACTTCGTTTCCCCATCCTTCTTGTATAAGGTAGTTAAAAGTTCGACTTTTGTAGATCTAAGAATGAATAACTATGTAACCTCAGCTTCCTTATATCGCAAGAATAAACTTCCGCTAAACGCGGTCTTGCTACTTAGAGATTACGTCGATTAAGGTTTCTCTTATCGTGATGTAATTCTCCGAAGCATCTCGACGTCGCGCTACACCTTCAAGAACTTCCGAATCGACATCGTACTTCCCCAAATGCCAATCAAAAGTCCTAAGCCAACCAGCAATCCGCCTAGTTCCAGACCGATATCTTGCAGCGGCACCAGTTGAATAGCCAGCGTCACGTCGGATTTGACCGAGGTCACCAGCTCGTTATAACTAAAGAACAGCACGCCTACGGTGATCAAAGAACCGATCAAACCTATGAGTGCGCCTTCTACGAAGAACGGCCAGCGTATAAAGGTATTCGTCGCGCCCACCAGCTTCATGATGCCAATCTCCCGGCGACGGGCTAAGATCGTAACCCGGATCGTATTGGAGATGAGGAACATCGCCATCAGGGCAAGACCCGCTACAAAGGCAAATCCGATATTGCGGATCGCCCGGGTGATTTTGAATAACTTTTCCACCGTACCTTGTCCGTAGTTAACCTTATAGATTGGCTTCTCTTCGTATTTATCGTTCAGGGCATTAATCTTGCTGGCTACGTAAGGCACCGTAGTAGGTTCAATGACCTGAACCTCAAACGTATCAGGAATCGGGTTCGTCGTCTCGTCGTACCCTTCCAGCAGATCCTTGCCTTCCTCGCCGAGCTTCTCCCGGAAATCCTTGAGGCCTTCGGCTTTAGGAATCAGTTTCACTTTGCTGACTTCTTCCATGGAGCCGATATCGTTATAGATCTGGTCGCGTACGGCTTCGGTCACATCTGAGTTGAGGTATGCTTTGATCTGTACCTGGCTGTCCGCCTCATCGGCAAACGCATTGACGTTCAGCACTAGCAAGGTGAACACGCCTAAGATCAGCAACGATACGATGATCGAGGTGATGGACGCCACCGACATCCAACCGTTGCGGAACACGCTCTTTGCGCCTTCCCGCAAATGCCGCAAGAAGGTGCTAATAGTCATAACCATATTCCCCTCTCAGCTGGTCTCGCACGATATTGCCGTGTTCAATCGCGATAACGCGCTTGCGCATCGTATTGACAATCTCTTTGTTGTGGGTAGCCATAACGATTGTGGTGCCGCGGAAGTTGATTTCGTCCAGCAGTTGCATGATCCCCCAGGAGGTCTCAGGATCGAGGTTCCCTGTAGGCTCGTCCGCAATAATGACAGATGGATTATTGACGATCGCCCGAGCGATCGCCACCCGCTGTTGCTCACCGCCGGATAGTTGGGATGGATCGCGGTTTGCTTTATTTTTCAGCCCGACCAGGTCGAGCACTTCCATCACGCGTTTCTTAATAATCTTCTTCGGGGCTTCGATAACCTCCAAAGCAAAAGCCACATTCTCGTAAGCCGTCAGCTTCGGAAGCAGACGAAAGTCCTGGAAAATCACCCCGATATTTCGGCGTACATAGGGAATTTTGCGAGGTTTTAGCTTGCCAATGTTAAAGCCATTCACAGAAATCTGCCCCTTGGTAGGCACTTCTTCCCGGTAAATCAGCTTCATAAAAGTCGATTTCCCTGCGCCGGAGGGACCAACCAGATACACGAATTCATTACGGTCGATCTTGACCGAAACGCCTTTAAGGGCGTGGGTACCGTTCGGATATGTCTTCCAGACATCCTGCATTTCTATCACTTGATCACGTCCTAAATCTATGATTCCGTTTCTATAGGTGGCCCTATCTTACATTCGACATGTTCCAGCCAAATCCTTTAAAAGTTGAGGAAATTCCTTGAAGTCCGATATTTATTGTAACAAAGATGTTACCACTTGAGTACCCGAAAGTTTCCAGCTGTTTGATCATACATATAGTTGTACAAGGTTCTTTTCTATGAATCTCAAGGGCTGCGGCCTAAAGGAGACGGCGATGAAAAAGAAACATTTGGCAGCTATATTTCTCTGCATTGGGCTTCTCGGCGCTGCAAGTTGGGGAGCGCTCGCACTTTATGTCTCACAGGACACCTTGCCTGCGGGCACCGTTGTGGCCGGACTGGATCTGGGCCGGCGCCAGCGTGATGAAGCGCTGCGGCTCCTTGACCAGGAGATCGCCGCATTAAACCGGAAGCAAGCTGTGTTTGCGGTCGACGGCACTACCAAAGCCCTAACTTGGGAGGATGCCGGGATTACGTTTGACGCAGAAGCTTTTCATGATGAGGTACAGCGACTGGAAGAAGGCTCCTTATGGGAACGGGGAATGGCGAGAAGAAGTTTTCCTCGGCAGCAGACGCTCAGCATCACCTTCGATCCGAAGAAGCTGCAGACGATGTTTTCCCCGGAGTGGGAAAAGAATCGATTTGGCTCCCCAGTGAACGCCGTGCGAACGATTACGCCACAGGACCAAATTCGTTATTTGCCGGGTACGGCCGTGCAACGCATCGACTGGGAACGCTTATTGGAAATGGTGCCGAAGCAGCTTGGTGAAGAAGTACGTCGTTTGGAAAAAAATTCATGGCATGAACCAACCCCAAACGCATTATCGAAACAGCTTCCTACGTTGCAGTTTACCGTGCCGCTCAAAACTGTAGAGCCCGAAATCACCGTAGAACGGCTCCAAAAAGAAGGCATCCGCCGCAAAATCGTCCAGTTCTCCACAAGCCTGATGTCCAGCGGGACCGGGCGGGTGCATAACGTGGACGCGGCAGCCCGCAGCATCGACGGGATGGTATTGGCTCCAGACGAAGTTTTCGATTACAACGAAGTGATTGAGTATGCCGAGAAAACGTACGGCTTCCGGGAGGCGCCGGTTATTTTTGGCGGGCGGCTGACCCCTGGGGTTGGAGGCGGGATTTGCCAGGTGTCGAGCACGCTCTACAATGCGGCGGTTCGCGCCGGGCTGACCATCGTGGAGCGGCGCAACCACTCCCTTCCGGTCAAATACTTGCCCAAAGGTCAGGACGCCACGTTCGCCAAAGGCTACATCAATTTCCGCTTCCAAAACACCTCCGGCCACCATCTCCTCATCCGCGCCGAGGTGAAAAACGGTCAACTAACTGTTAAGCTTTTTGGCGATATGCCGGAGAACGTGAGTTACACGCTGGAGTCGCGTACAACCGAAGTCATTTCCCCGCCCAACAAGTATGTGATCAACCGCTCCTTGCCTGCGGGCAGCCAGCAAGTGCTCGTGCGCGGGAAGCAGGGATATGTCGTGGAGACGTACCGCATCAAAAAAGTAGACGGCAAGACGGTCGAACGCACTCTGCTCTCCAAAGACACGTACCCCGCGCAACCTAATGTCATCGCAGTGCGTGAAGTCAAGGCGGGGTCCACCGGGAGCAGCAATGGCGAAGATGCAGGCAGTGGCAATCGCGAGAACAATCGGAGCGGAAATGGCGGCAGCAAAGGTAGCGGCACGGGCGGTTCAGGAACCGGCGGTCAAGGCGGCTCGGGCAGCTCGGGTGGCAACTCCAGCGGCGGCAACTCCTCTGATAGCTTACCTAAGCAGATTTTGGAGGACGGCGTCACCGGGCCGAATTTTCGGTAAGAATCACGGGGAGGCGGCATCGCCCCTCCTCCCTCCCTTCTAACCCCGAGGATAACGGTAAAAATAGGCCTTATTTCGTCAATTTCACGCCGCTTCACTGAAATAAGGGAAAATTGTGGCGTTATTTTACGATATGAAACCTAAACCCGCCCTTATTGCGACGTTTCCTTAAGGATAAGGACATTTTTTACCGTTATTTCCCCGGAAATTGTCTGGGGGAGTCAAATAAGACCACAAAAGGGCGTTATTCCCTCTTGGTCTACAAAAGAAGACGCTCGGCGTCGAGCGAAAGTCGATAAGAACGGATCCGTACGCTGCCGCTGGCCGGCTGGATCCACCGCTTCTCCAACAACTGCCGCAGCCATTTGCGCGCAGTTTTATTTTCCACGCCCATCGTTTGGCAGATATCCGCCGGTGTTAACGGTCTTCCCGCACGAAGAAACTGACGAAGCAGCTCCCTCTCCTGGTAGTTGATCTGCCTCAAATTATCCGCCTCCCCCAACCACCGTCCCATAAACTGCTGCAGAGTTTGCTGACAGTAACGCGGGTTCTCGCAGACATCATCGTAAGTAAATCGCAGCACCTTCCAGCCATCTAGGATCAGGTCGTTTTGCCGGCGGCATTGGTCCGAGAAGCGATCCCGGCTGATCCCGCGCAGATGCGGGCCGTATCCGTCAATTTCAATCGCTAGTTTTAGTCCGGAACGAAGATAAGCAAAGTCAAGATAGCGGTACCCATCCTTAAAATCCGTTACCTCGTATTCGGGATGAAGCTGCCGAAAATGCCCGAAAGCCGGCCACCACACTTTTTCGACAAAAGCTTTTTCCGCGTGCCCATGCCCCTCCCTCAACCTTCGTTCTCTCTCCCCTTGCCGACGTTCCAAATGCTCGCTGATCCACTGCGCATGCATCTGCTGAAATCCCATCCAACACCAACCTCCTCAATTTATGAAAAAAATAAAACGCCTTTCATCGACAGACGAGACAAACGGCATCGTCCGACAACAAAAGGCGTGTGCTTCACGACTCTATATTTTTCGGTTACACATGATTTTACCACATGCTCGTCAGATTCTTCCATATCCCTCTGGAACAAGTCATCTAATCCACAATTTGCCACCCGATGTAAACTTGAAGTATACTGAACTGCATCTAAAACCTGCAACAACCGTTTCATCATAAATTTACTGCATAAAATAATTGACAGCTTCTCCAAACTAGGGTATCCAACTTTAAGCGAATCCATCGTTGTTGCTGAAATTGTTGTCGATGTCAGAAGGAGGCTTCCTTATAGATGAATAAAACGATCGCGGCCGCCTCTAACCCAGACTTAGATCAAACGCGCCGCACCTCAGTATGGCTACTGGTCACTGCCGTGCTTCTGACCGCCGCTGCCCTGCGGTCGCCCATCACCGGCGTAGGTGCCCTCATTGGCGAAATCGAGGCGGCCACGGGCTTGTCGCACGCGATGTCGGGCATGCTGACGACACTGCCGCTGATCGCCTTCGCGGTGTTTGCGCTGGCTGCGCCGGGCTTGTCCGCAAAGCTGGGGATCGAGCGGACGTTGTTCTTCAGCATGGTCCTGATGACCGGCGGCATCCTAGTCCGCTCCCTGCCGTCCGTTGCTGCGCTATTCGCCGGCACCGCGTTGATCGGCATCGCGATTGCGGTTTGTAACGTGCTGCTGCCCGGGCTGATCAAACGCGACTTCCCGCAGCAAGTCGGTCTGATGACTAGCCTGTTCACCACGTGCTTAACCTTCTGGGCGGCGATTTCCTCCGGGATCAGCGTGCCGTTGTCCCAAGGCCCGCTGGGGTGGCGCGGTGCGTTAACGATTTGGGTGGTGTTGACGGCGATTGCCAGCTTGGCCTGGCTGCCGCTCCTGCCCAAACGCACCGAAGCTGGCCAGAACCAGAACAATGCAGCCGTTGCGGGCCGTTCCGTCGCCCCGAAGGAGGGGGAAGCAATCAGCACTTCCTCACGCCCCCAGTCCGATCAGCTTGATCTAAGCCCTGCTTCTGCTCCACGGCTCCGCAATATTTGGCGTTCCAAGGTTGCCTGGCTGGTGACGATGTTTATGAGCTTCCAGTCGATCCTGTTTTACGTCAGCATTTCGTGGCTGCCGGACATCCTGCAGGAGCGCGGGATGAATGCCGAACAAGCCGGTTGGATGTTATCGCTGATGCAATTAGTCAGTATGGCCGGCTCCTTCTTAATGCCGCTGTTCGCCGCGCGATCGGACAACCAGAAGTGGCTGACCGCCGCCTCCGCTGCGTTATGCGTGATAGGCTTTGGCGGCATCTGGGCCGGATCGGTCTCGTTAGCTCCACTCTTCATCCTTCTGCTTGGGGTTGGTTCCGGCTCCACCTTTGGTCTGGCGATCGTGTTCTTCTCGCTGCGCTCGCGCACAACGGAACAGGCCAGTGCTCTATCTGGCATGGCTCAATCGATTGGTTATATCTTGGCTGCTTTTGGGCCAACGCTGTTTGGCTATCTCCACGATCTTAGCGGCAACTGGGACACCCCGCTTGCTGTGATCACCGGTGTTTCGATCATAACCGCCCTCTTTGGCTATGCCGCCGGGCGCAAGGGATATGTTGATGCACGCTAAAGGAGATGCAAGCCCCCAAGCCACAACTCAAAAAAGCTGTCCCCGAGGCCCGCAAATAGGCCCCAAAGGGACAGCTTTTCTCACTACTGCCAACCTCAGCTCGTTGGCTGACCTTCCAGATGCGGCTGCGGCTGTGGCTGCATCGCCGGCTTGTGCTTGAAGATCGGGACTAGGATCATCGCGCCCAGCAGCATGATGGTGCCGGATACCGCGTAAATGCCAACAAGCGGGAAGAACGTCTTCAACACGCCGGACACCGACATCATGATGACCATCATGCCCATAAACATCGGGCTAAGTACGCCATTGACGCGGCCGACATAGGATTGCTCCGTCCATTGCAGGATCATCGTGTTGATTCCGATCTGGATGCAAGGGAATGTCAATCCGTTCAGGAACTGCAATGCCAACGTCAACGGAACGCTGGTCGACAGCCCCATGCCCGCGATACAGACAGCGCTGACCGCCATCCCGAAGGCTAACAGCATTTGAGGCGGGATTTTTTTGGCTAAGCCCATAATTACACCGCCGCCAATCAACATCGCTACCCCGTTCACCGCCAGCAAAAATTGCAGGAATTCCTTAGGTTGCCCCAAACGTTCGGTGACGACAAACAGCCCCAGCGTCTGAATAATCCCAACCGAGAAGCCAGCGATGGCAAACGTGGCGCCCAATACCTTCAGTACCGGACTACGCCATACATAGCGGAAGCCGTCCGCCAGTTCCTTGCGAATATCAGAGGTTTTCTCCTGTTTCTCCTCTGGCTCCGCATCCGCCGGCAGCCGGAACAGCACCAAAGCGGAGAGCAGGAAAGCCACGCCCATCACGCCAATCGAGATGTAAATCCCAAATTGATGATAGGAGTAAATCCCCAGCGACGGCCCAATCACCATGAAAATAGCGACCAACGACTGGAACAACGCCATCCCTTGCTGCACTTTATCCGGATGGACATGCTGCTTAAACAGTTTCATAACTGACGGCTGCGAGAACTGCGACAAAATGGCCGAGATAAAGGTGGCAAAATAAACCGCTTCCCACGAACCGTACAGCAACGTCAGCAGCACGGCGAAGACCGACACCGCGGACAGGAAGTCGCACCAGATCATCGTCCGCTTCGGCTTCCAGCGATCCGCAAATGCCCCTCCGATGAATGAGAACACGAAGATCGGCGCAAACTCCACGACGGAAATGAGCGAAATCGCCAGCGGATCGTTATTGGTCTGGTCGGTGACAAACATCAGAATCGCAAAGTTACGGACCCAGATCCCAATCTGCAAGAACAGGTTAGAGATCAGGATCGTCTGGTAGAACCTGTTCCGGAACAAGCTCCCGGAAGGCAAAGCCTGTGACTCATTACTTTTCACGTAAACACCTCATTATTGCTCAGGATAAACTATAGATTATCCATATGAACTGTAGGGATGTCAATTGTTTCTTTGATTCCCTTGAATCTGGATATATCTCACTCCGAAACCACCGGCTTCTTTTCAGTACGACTCGCCGCATTAGGCCCAAACCCGCTCATTTTGGCATGGCCCATAAAACATACCGTGATCAAAGCCAGTACAGCTGGCACCAGCGTCCACCAAAACATCGTGGTAATCGACTTCGACAGATCCGTTACAATCTGCTCCAGGACCGGTGCCGGAATGGCTTTACGTGCTTCCGAAGCCAGGAGCGTCCGAGGATCATCCAGGGATGGAAGCCCTTCGGCTCCGCCGCCCATGCCGGATAACGATTCACTTAACCGATTGGCGAACAAGTTGCGTTGCACGATCCCAAAAATCGTAATCCCCACCGTCATCCCCAGCGAGCGAATGAACGACATCGTCGAGCTGGCAGCTCCCCGCTGCGAAGGTCCAAAATCTTGAATGGCCGACATTCCCAATACAGAGAAGGAGAAACCCACGCCAAAACCTGCGATGGCCATATAAATCGACAGCATCAACTTGGTCGTGTCCGGCGTAATTGTGGCCAGCAAAGCGATCCCCAAGATAAAAATAACCGCCGATAAGATCATCACATTACGAAAGCTGGTACGCTGCACGAGAAAGCCCCCAACTTGGGAAGCAACTACAGAGCTCAGCGTCATCGGCAACAGGATCAAGCCCGAGTTGGTCGCCGTACCGCCCGTGACCCCTTGCACGAACAACGGAATATACACCGAAGCTGCAATAAATGCGGCACCGTAAAACAACCCGGCGAGGTTGCTGCTCGCAAACAGCCGTTTGCGGAACATCGCGAAGGAGATGATCGGCTCCTCCGCCTTACGTTCTACCAGCAGAAAAATCGTAAACAGCACGGCAAACGCCGCAAACAGGCCAAGGATCTGTCCGGAATCCCAGGCGTACAACTGCCCGCCCAGTTCCAAGGCAAACATCAGGGCAACCACTGCACCAATCAAGGTTACTGCCCCCCACCAATCGATGCGTTGTTTGGAGTGAACGGCCGATTCCCGGTAAAAAGCCAAGATCAGGAACAAAGCGACGATCCCCAGCGGGATATTGATGTAGAAATTCCAGCGCCAGTTCAGATGGTCGGTAATAAATGCCCCAAGCAACGGGCCGGCCAGGCTGGAGATCCCGAAGACGGCGCCAAACAAACCGCCCATGGCACCGCGTTTCTCCACCGGGAACACATCAAACACGATGGCAAAAGCGATGGGCATCAATGCCCCGCCCCCAATCCCTTGGATCGCACGGTAGATGCTGAGTTGTACAATGGTGTCAGCCGTACCACAGAGAATAGACCCTAACAAGAACAATGCTATGCCAAAAACAAAGAAACGTTTCCGCCCATACATATCGGACAGCTTACCGAAGATCGGCATCGCCGCCATTTCCGCGACCATGTATGCGGAGGTCACCCATACGTATTTATCCAGTCCGCCGAGCTCGGACACGATCGTGGCCATTGCCGTAGACACGATCGTATTGTCCATGGCGGACATTAATATGCCGAGCAGCAGACCGGCAACCACGAAGCCGAGACGGCTGCTTTTTTGTGTGTTCATCTTATTCATTCCTCCAAACGTTCAAGTGCTCCCCCACCTCGCTGTGCGGGTCTTGATGATAATGCTTTGTATATTCCACGAGTCGGAGCCGACAGCCCGGACCAATATGGACATCCCCGCCGCGCACGACATCGGCTACGGTATTTTCCAGGCGAATGACATCCCCTTCAATCACCCTTGCCTGCAACGCCGGTGTGCCCCAAGGCTTAAACAGCGATACCCACTTCCAGGTCGGGTGCGGAGCGATGCGGATTTGCCCGCCGACGATTTCTCCCGCTTCGCTGCGGCCAAACATCCCAATCTCCACCCGCTCGGCATTGATCGTGCCTTGGGTTTGTACTGACCCCTTAAGTCGCAACCGTTCGGCCTGACAGTCACCATTCAACTCGCAGCTTCCAAACAGCCCGATCTCCTCTCCTGCGATGCCGCCATCAATGCGAAGCTCCCCATTCAGCTTGGCTCGGCCAGCTTGAAGCCCGCCGCGGACGTTAAGGGTGCCGGTGAGATGCAGCTCTTCTCCGCGCATCGGCCCGGTAACCTCAATCGTGCCAGTCGCCTTGACGATCTCGGCACGTAAGCCTCCGTCCACCTCCAGCGTTCCGGTACAATTCAAGCTGCGGCAATCCACATCTCCATTGATTTCGCCTTCGCCGACAATTTTCACTTTATTAAAAACCCCGCCGTTTGATGTCCCGTTGCCAACAATCTTCAAATCGGCGCTGCGGTCTTGCATAACTTGTTCAGCCATCCTCAATCCCTCCTGAATGATGAGTCGTTATTTCTGTTCCGCGCGCCCAACCGAAGCCTGCGGTGAAACCTCATAGTGTTCCTTATACTCCACGCGGCCAATTT
Source organism: Paenibacillus barengoltzii G22 (assembly GCF_000403375.2). Classification (NCBI taxonomy): domain Bacteria; kingdom Bacillati; phylum Bacillota; class Bacilli; order Caryophanales; family Paenibacillaceae; genus Paenibacillus; species Paenibacillus barengoltzii. Next base: position 70,927 of record NZ_KE159655.1, read on the forward strand.
CGCAGCCCGGTCCAATCACAACCGAGTTACCGCGCACCACTTCCGCCTTCGTCCCCTCCAGCCGAATGTCATCTCCTTCGATTAGATCGACCGTCAACCGCGAAGCCCACATGGGAGAGATGTAATCCAACAGACGTTTGCCTTTGTGCTGGCGAACCACAATTACTTCCCCGCCGATTTCCTTCGCATGGCAAGGACCCTCCAAATCCAGCTTCAGATTTCCCGCATTCAGCATCCCGCCAACCTGAAGCTGACCGTCCACCTCCGCGGTTTCAAATTCGGCATTCCCGTCCAGCTTCAAAGCGCCGTCCACCTTCGCCGTCTCACCAATCACAGAGCCTTTGGATTGGAGCATTCCCCGGACATGCAGCGAGGTGAATCGCACATCTTGGTGGACCTTCAACATTCCGTCCAGCTCGATTTTGCCGCCCTGCAGCAACCCCTCCGAGGAACCAGTGCCGTTGAAGCTCATTTGGCCTGCTTGGATCGTTCCTTTGATTTTCAGCGTTCCGTTGGCTTCCAAGGACTCGCAGGTAATGTCTCCGTTCAAAGTGGCAATGCCCTCCGTCTGGATTTCACGGTACGCGCCGCCGGACGCCTGACCTACACCGTTAATTTTCAAATCCTTAACGCTTCGTTCCGCCATTATCCTTCACTCCCGCTCACCAATAGTTTTAATTCCTCTGTGCAGCGTGCCAGCGATAACCGAACAATCGTCCGGACACTGCGGTCAACAAAAATGTCCCCATCCTCCGGCACCAGAATAAAGGCGGCCACCCCCATTTTACGGATGAGATGTACGCCGCATTCCTTCCCAGCCAAGCCTGGTAAATGGTCCTCAAGCGCCTGAACCAATAAACGCCCTTCCTCGAGGGAAATTTCCCCGCTTTGCAACAGCTTATCGAGCACGTAGACGATTAACATCTGATCGAAGCCAAAGTTCGGCTGCGCCTCTTTCTTCTCTGTAGTCTCCATATATAAGTTCAATGATGTCGATGTAACAATGTTTCGTTCCAGAAGTTCATCAGCGCTTAAACGGATATCCTTCGGACTCCCTGAGAAGACATCCGCCAGCGCATCCAGCGATAAATCGTCCTTCATGCCCAGAATGCGGTCAATGCGCTGCAGGATTTTTTCCCTTGGAAAATACGTTTCTTGCCCGGTAAAAGACGATTTACGGATAAACCACTGTTCCGGGATCAGGTTCTTGCGCTTCCAGCGATACAACTGTCCATACGAAATGCCTGTCAGATCCAGCAATTCCTTCTTGGAAATCAAATCCTCACTCATTGTCATGCTCCTTTCATTGCACAAACAGCGTAACATAACATTGTTACGTTGTAAAGCAGGCGTGAATGGAGATCGATCCAAGTCGTTGCTGCTATTCATCTTAATCGACCCTCGGATCTTCTCCATCCGTCTCGGGGCGGATTTATGCGCCCGGCTCAAGGTGGAAATCTCAAACGAAAAAAGCCCCTCGCCACGAACTGTGACTAGGGGCATGAACGGCATAGATTCTATTTTGACCTCTTATAGCTTAAACCGATCGATCTGCGCATGCATATCTGCGGCCATCCGAGCCAAGCCTTCTGAGGCGGAGGAGATCTCCTCCATGGACGCCAGCTGTTCCTGGGTTGCCGCCGTCACCTCTTGCAGGCCCTCCATGCTGCTGGCCGAGGTTGCCGCGATTTGTTCGACTGCGTGAGCAATTTGATCGGCACTCGCCGACATTTGCTGCGTGATGGCCGACACTTCATGAATTTGCTCCGATATCCGCTGCGTAGACCGCTCGATTGCTTGGAAGGCTGTTTGCGCTTCCTCGGTTACAGCTCTTCCCCGCTCGACATTCGTATTCACCTTATGATTCATAACTTCGTAGGCTTTGCTCGTAAGTTCGGTCATCTGCCCGATGGTCCGTTGAATCATTTCCGCTGTCGCTCCAGACTGCTCCGCCAGTTTTCGCACTTCGCCCGCTACCACCGCGAAGCCGCGACCTTCCTCGCCAGCCCGCGCCGCTTCGATCGCCGCATTAAGCGCCAACAGATTGGTTTGGTTGGCAATCTCCGTAATTGCACTGCTCATTCCGGCAACCTGTCCGCTGAGCTCATTCATCTGTTGCAGGATGTCCGCCGATTCCAGCGTCGACCGGCGAATCTCATCCATTTGCAAACCGACCAGATTCACCTTCCCGCTGCCCTCCCGGACATCCTCTACCGTTTGCAACGACGACTCAACGATGAGACCGGACGCGTCCGCGATTTTCCGGATGCCTTGGGACATTTCATCCATCGTCTTGGCGCTGTCTAATGAAGCGGCCGCTTGTTTCTCCGCATGATCCGAAGCGACCGAGGCTAGCTGGGCGACATGCTCCACTGCCTTGGCATTCTGCTCTGTTCCTGCAGTAAATTCTTCGCTTGAAGCTGCTAGTTGGCTGGCCGTTTCGGACATCTCCCGCACCATTCCCCGCAGGGAAGCCAACATGCCGTTGTAGTTCGCAGCCAACTCCCCAATCTCATCCTTGCGCTTCGTGATGACATCCTCGTTCAGGTAACCTTCACTCACCCGTTTAGCCGAGCGATTGAGCTGCTCGATCGGACGCGTGATGCTCAAGATCGTTAGGATGAGCAGGACGCCCGCAATGATCATGGAGACACCTAGAACCATAAGGGAGGTCCACATGATCGGCTTCGAGGCGTCGCGGAATTCCTGCACATCCAGAACCCCAACAATTTTAAATCCGGTGAGCGGGTTGGTCGTAAAAAACGCACTCTCTGCCTTCCCCGTTTCAGGATCGTTGTAATTTAAGTAACCTGATTCTGTCTCATGGATTTTCGCCAGATGTTCACCTGAAGCCTCTTCGCCAATCGTGTTGGTCGGATGTGAGACGTACTTGTTCGTACGGTCCAGGATATACACATAACCGTGTTCTTGTTATTACTATATTTCGACAAAAAACGACGAATTCTTTAGGGTTTTCTGAAATTTTCATGTAATTTCCATAAAATTCAAAATGTACAGAAGACGCCCTCTGCACGTGCTGTTGAGTTGGTTCTGGTTCTGCGAAAGTTGAGAAATTCAGAATTAATTGATAGATTTCCTGGTTTAGATTATCCAGGCCGCAAAGAGAGAGTTTGCAAAATATTGTCCAAGAAATACTGAGGGCAAATTTGTTGGCGAGTGCGCAGATGTCCTTATTCAAAAGATTGCTGAACTGGAAGAAGAATTATCTCCGCCTTGAAGAAGAATGGGACCCCAAATCCATGAGAAAAGTGAGAAGTACCTCAAGCTGTCGCTATGATCATCGAGGAATAATTGCCTAGATCGCAGGCTGGAACATCTCGATTTTGAATGAAGTCTATTTGAATAATACGTAAGGTGCTGAACGATCGGGGATGATCCAGACGAGTCCGGCGCGGACCTGGGAGGATGGCCACGGCCCCCGGTTCGGATGCTCGATATTCTGGAGGGAAAAACAGCTTTGGATCCGCTGGAACACACCGGCAGCTGTTGGCTGTATGATGGGTGCAAGAGAGTTTACGTCTGTCCGGCACTTCTTCTGTTGAATACAGTCAACTTTAGGTTTACAATAAATATACCTAAAGAATTGGCTACTTCTAAGTAATCAATTCGTTTCAGCATACATGAACAAAAAAGAGTCCTTTGTAATGCCCCCCCATTGTCAAGACACAATTTCGAAAAAAATAATTTATGTCCTCCTTCGATTGTAATGGGGCTCAGACGCGATTTAAGCGACCCGCGCATGGCCTTCTTCTGGCGTAGCACACCCCAACGCCTGATGTGGGCGTTCGGTGTGATAAAATCTTAGATAGGCCGTGATTGCTCTACGAAGCGCCCGTGGATTCTCGTATTCATTCAGGTAGATCAACTCGTATTTGAGCGAGCGAAAGAAGCGTTCCGTACGGCTGTTGTCCCGCGCTCGGTGATCTCAGGCTGACAGCGCTCCAGCGCCCGTTTCAGGCACGTCAGGACGAAGGCCTTCTCCAACGTACTGGAAAGCTCGTAATCGATGATTTTGCGGCTGTACCAGTCGATAATCACAAAGAGATACATAACCCCCTTGCCCATCCGCAGATACGTGATATCGACTCCCCACACCTGATTCGGGCGATCAATGTTGAGGCCGCGCAGCAGGAAGGGCCGTATGTACTGGGCATGGTACCGCTTGCTTAGATTCGGCCCCGGGTAGATCGCTTCGATCCCCATCACGCGCATCAGCCGTCGGACCCGTTTGCGGTTCACGTCCCATCCCTGTTCCTGCAGTTTGCTTGTCATCCGCCGATAACCGAAATAGGGATACTTCGTGTACAATTTGTCTATCTCATGCATCAACTGCACATTCTCCAGCGCTTCCTGCCGCGGCTCTCGCTGCCGGTACACGTTCGTACGGTGAATCCCCAAAAGCTCCGCCTGGCGCTTGATGATGATCTCCGGGTGATCCCTCTCTACCATAGCTTGCCGTTTTCTTGCGGATGTCTTAGAGGCCAGATTTTTTTGAGCCAGTTGACTTCCAGCGTCAGTTGGCCGACCAGCTTCTCCAATTGTTCCTGCTTCTCCTCATAGCTCCTTTTCATCGTATGATTGGGTAAAGATAGTTAATAAACCCGATTGAAAGCAGATTCCCGGCTACGTTTGCCTACATGGATTAGGAGTGTACATATGGTAGAACCGCCAAGTAACTAGCCATAAGTATGACCGTTATGTTGGAAGAGCTCCTTTCTCTCGGGCTTACTTGCCTCTAAAGGCTGGGGCCACTTCTAGTCGTCAATTCTAAAAATGGTAAGAAGTAGCCTAACTGAGTAGTAAGCTGCTTGTGACAGCTTTGCAATGATCGTTGACCATCGCATCAGCATCCGTACATTCTTCTTTCTCTTCTGCATCTTTGAACAATGAGATGTAGGAGCACAACCCATAACGCTCATAATATTCAAGCATGTTTTGCCCTTACTCCTGCTGTAAACACCAGCTTGTTTTTCTCCAAACTCCCCGGAAAATCACCAGTTCTATTGGTCGGTTTGCGCCATTTGGGCATTATGAAAGACTTCAAGTAACGAAAGTTTACATCGTACCAGGACTAGTGGTGCAATTTCATTGTTTATTCGATACAATTATACTTAATAAATGTTGATTTAGTAAATTATGTTTTTTATTTTACTCCTCATGTGGTTTCTAAGTTCATTGTCATTAAAAGGAGGCTTTTAGAATGTTCAAATACATTCATTGGTTAGGTCAAGCATTGATGGGATTTTCTATTTTGTTTCCTATTCTTAAATTGATGAGCATAGGTGAAGCGATAGTTACCTTTGTTGCCGGTCTTGTTATATTCATATTTGGTAAAATTATCAAAAAAAATACTAGATAAATGGTAGATTTTTATATATAATAAATGTAAATACTTTCATGAGTAGGAATATAATGAAAAAGATATTGTCACTATTTTTAGTACTGTCTCTTTTTGCAGGGATTTTTGGAGCATCCGGGGCTTCAGCAGCACCAGTAAAATCTGAATCCCCAGTAAAATCGGCAGCACCGATATCATCTATAACCATTCCAGCAGAACCATTAGACCCAGTGGATCAAATGATTCGAGCTTTAATTCCTAAAGATGTAGCAATTCCAGCGGATTTATTTGATGTACCGATTCAAAATGATTCGATTGGTACCTTTGCAAATGACGACGTACCCCTTAAGGGAGGCTATTCATATGCTCATTATTATGCTGCTGGTGGGCGAGTTGATGTTGAAGTACATCAGCTTTATTTAAACCCTACAGATGCTAGAACTTATGCAAGAAATAGCGAAACATCAATTTGGGATGGTGTTGCATGGTTTGCAGCCTCTTTTATTCCAGGTGCTGGTCCTTACCTCGCCACATTAGGATTATTACAAACGATAAGTGATTCCTTGTTTGTAAGTAGTATTAGACAATATGCGGATTATGATCAGAGTGTTGTAATTAATATAGCCAAAGATAATTGGTACGGTACTACCTCTAGAAGTGCGACTTACTGGAATGGCATGAGAAGTTCTGTGAAAGCAGACAGCTCACTTAACCCTGCGTAATTAATCGATTCTTATGTGTCTTATAAATACAACTAAGGTAATTCTTATTTGAGTTTTGAATATCCTTAGCACACTCTCTACAAAAAACGACCAAGCAACCCGGAAAATTGAAGTGCTCCCTGTCACAGACTAAAAAACAAAATCATCAGTATTCAATATCCCCTCGTTTATCAAGACTGAGGGGATTATCTTCTTAGTTAGTTACCTCTGAAACAATCAAGAGCAATAAGACAAAAAGAAAAGGAATTCAAGGCCTCACGATGGAAATTGTTATTGTCGAGACAACAATCCAAAACGAGGGGCTGAATTCCGTACGTATTGAATTCTTCATGCCCCTTAAAAATCCTTTTTTTGAGGTGGTCCATATGTTAAAAACACATAACAATCAACTTACCCTCTGGGATGCGCTGCTCCTCGAACCGCTACGCATCTTGCCAGAAGAGCTTGCAGCGATTGATGAACTGTTAGACAATCCTGCGTTTCTCAAACCATTTGTCGATGCACATCCGTCACGCCGTGGCAGGCCAACCGTGGCTGCTGAAACTTATTTGCGCCTCATGTATCTGAAACATCGGTACAACCTTGGTTATGAGACGCTTGTGCAAGAGGTTAGCGACAGCCTTACATGGCGGCGCTTTTGCCGGATTGATCTGGATGCGAAAGTGCCGGATTCCACTACACTCATTAAAGCTCGCAAACGGTATGGTGAAACGATGACTGAAGAGCTGAATGAGTCGCTTCTTCATGCCTTGAAAGAGAAACAGGTCCTGAGAACGCGCAAACTTCGCACAGATACCACGGTCATTGAATCAGACATCCACCATCCGACGGATGCAACCCTGTTGCAAGATGGCGTCCGTGTCATGAACCGACTCATGAAGCAAGTCCAGAAAGTCGCTTCCCACGCCGCACAAGGTTTCGAGGATAAAAGCCGGGAAGTCAAAACCAAGATTCTCTCCATTGCGAAGCTGCTTCGTCGTCGTACCCAGCAATCCTGGGAAGAGACAATGCCATCACCGATTCGGTAACACGAATAACGGAAGATGTTTGCGCACAAGTTGAACAGGCAGCTGAGACCATTCGGGACAAAGGGAAGACGGCCGTCACCTCACTTAAATCCAAGCTTATTGCTGCCGCTGCCTTGACTCGGAAGCTTGTTAGGCAAGCCCAAGAAGTCGTATCCGGTAATCGTAACATTCCAAATCGGATCGTCAGTTTCTTTGATCCGGAAGCCAGACCGATCAAGAAAGGCAAGCTCGGGAAAACCGCTGAGTTTGGCTATAAGGTTCGGATTGACGAAACCGAGAGCGGATTCGTAACAGGCTATGAACTCTATCAAGGCAATCCAGCAGACGATGATTTACTTTTGCCTGCGGTTCAGCAGCATATCCAACGATTCGGCGCCATTCCGCATGCCGTGGCAACGGATCGAGGCTTTGCCAGTTTGGCGAACGAAAAACTCGTCGAAGCACTTGGTGTCAAGCGGGTCAGTACGCCGACCCGGGGAAAAAGAGTATGAAACGCACCAAACATGAACAGCAACCTTGGTTTAAGGACCTGCAGCGTTTTCGCGCTGCCGGCGAAGCCAAAATCAGTTTGTTGAAACGAAAGTACGGTTTGAGTCGAAGCCGGTACAGGGGCCTTGTCGGCTCAAAAACCTGGGTCGGGTTAAGCTCGAAAAATACACATCGGGGCAGCCCTGCATGAAATTTCACAGATCTAGCCGAACTGCCCCTGAACGAAAACGAATTTTTCAGGGGTAACTAGTTAAGCTGCTCGTCGATATTCGTTAGGGGATAAGCCGTTTAGTCGTTCGGTGTATCGAAAATTATTGTAATAATGGATATAAGTTCTTACACTACGAAGGAGACTGTTATATGTATCGTACTTTTCCAGATAAAAGCTTTCTGCTTTAAAAGTACCCCAGAATCGTTCAATGGGTTGGTTGTCCAAACATCGACTTACACGGGACATACTTGTTGTAAACTTGTATCTCTTTTGAAGTTGTTTGTATTCCGGCGAAGTATATTGAAAATGCCGCGATCACTGTGCAAGAGCGGCATAGCATTCGGGTTTCTTTTAAAAGCTTTCTTTACCGTATTCATAACAAGCTTATTGTTATTGGAATGGCTGAGCACCCATGAAACAACAGAGTTGTCATATCCGTCAACAATGGCACTCAAATAGGCCTTCCGGCCATTTCCGTACTTTAACTCTGTTACATTGGTGCACCACTTTTGGTACTCCCATCATGGTAGAAGTAGTTTTGTTTTTTCTACTGTCTACTATGATGGGAGCATATCATATCGACGAAGGCTGTTTCCGAGCTCTGCCTGCGAATTGGCTAATCGCTTATTTACTTTTTTCCAGATACTCTTGCGTCCATTGGCGGCCCGCTTCCAGCTTGCTCTCTGCACGTTCAATGGCGGCCGTCACTTGAGCGGTCGCTGTCCCGCCATACACGTTGCGGGCATTCACGACAGTCTCCGGCTGCAGCACGTCATAAATGGTTTCGTCAAACAATTGCGAAAACTGCTTGAACTCGTCTAACGTCAGATCCAGCAGGTATTTGCCATTTTGGATGCAGTATAGGACGGTTTTGCCGATAACTTCGTGCGCCTGACGGAACGGCAGACCCTTGCTTGCCAGGAAGTCGGCAATGTCGGTGGCGTTGGAGAAGTCCTGGTTGACCGCTTCGCGCATCCGCTCCTTGTTCACCTTCATCGTGGCGATCATCGGCGCGAACAGCTGCAGCGCTCCTTGCAATGTGGCGACGGTGTCGAACATGCCTTCCTTGTCCTCCTGCATGTCCTTGTTGTAAGCCAGCGGCAGCGACTTCAGTACGGTTAACAGGCCCATCAGGTTGCCGTAGACTCGGCCGGTTTTGCCGCGGACCAGTTCCGGAACGTCCGGATTTTTCTTCTGCGGCATAATGCTGCTGCCTGTACAGAACGCATCATCCAGTTCGATGAAGCGGAATTCGGTGCTGCTCCACAGCACGAGCTCCTCGCTGAGACGCGAGAGGTGCATCATCAGAATGGAGGCGTTGGCAAGGAACTCGACGATAAAGTCGCGGTCGCTCACGGCATCCAGACTATTTTCATATACCCCGTCAAAATGCAGCTGCTCGGCTACAAAATGACGGTCGATCGGGAACGTCGTGCCAGCCAGCGCCCCTGCACCCAGCGGCAGCACATTAATCCGCTTATAGCTGTCCTGCAGACGCTCGATGTCGCGTTGGAACATGGACACGTATGCCAGCAAATGATGGGCAAACAGGATCGGCTGCGCCCGCTGCAGATGGGTATAGCCCGGCACAATCGTGTCGAGGTTCGCCTTGGCTTGTCCCAGCAGCGCCTCCTGCAGCTCCTGCAGCAGGCCCACGAACTCGACCACTCGCTTGCGCAGGTAAAGGTGCATGTCCGTCGCTACTTGGTCGTTGCGGCTGCGCCCAGTGTGCAGCTTCCCGCCAACCGGCCCCACCTCGTCGATCAACTGCTTCTCTATGTTCATATGGATGTCTTCGTCCGACACGGAATATTCCATCTCGCCGCGGCGGATCTTCAGCAGAACATGATGCAGACCTTCCTTGATCTTCTCGACATCCTCTTCCGGCAAGATCCCGCATTTGCCCAGCATGGTCACATGCGCGAGACTCCCTTGCACATCCTCCTCCGCCAACGCCTTGTCAAACCCGATGGAAGCGGTATACTCCTCAACTAAACGGTTGGTCTGCTTCGTAAAGCGGCCACCCCACAGCTTGCTCACCTGACCCACTCCTTAACTTTGAAACTTGATTGTTATTCCAATCAATCAGAACAGAAACAGAAGGAAATGTATTCGAAATTTCGACTACATTTCCTCGCGAACCATCGAAATTGCAGATTCTATTCGAAAAATCATACACATTCCCGCCTCATCCCCGCAAAATGCTCAATTATATACGAAATTTCATACACATTGGGGTCTAATCGCTGAAAATCGGCGAATTGTATTCGATTTTTCGAATAGATTTTGGGCACACCCTTTACTTGCCGCTGTTTTGCGCCACACCCGCGCCGACTTTCAGCCGCAGCGCGTTCAGATGGATAAAGCCAGTTGCGTCGCCTTGGTCGTACGCTTGCGTAGGATCGGCCTCCATCGTGGCGATGTCTGGGTTGTACAAGCTGACCGGACTTTTCACGCCGGCAGCGATGATGTTACCTTTGTACAGCTTCACGCGCACGGTGCCCGTCACGTTCTTCTGGCTCTCCGTCACCAGTGCCTGCAGCGCCAGACGTTCCGGCGCAAACCAGAAGCCGTTGTAAACAAGCGTGCTGTAGCGGGTGATCAGGCTGTCGCGCAGGTTCATGACCTCGCGGTCCATCGTCAGCGACTCCATTTTGCGATGGGCCGTGAACAGGATCGTTCCGCCCGGCGTCTCATAGACCCCGCGGCTCTTCATGCCAACGAAGCGGTTCTCCACCATGTCGACACGGCCGATGCCATGCTTGCCGCCCAGCTCGTTCAGCTTCTCCATGACTCCGAGCGGGCTTAACCGTTCGCCGTTCAGCGCCACGCAGTTGCCTTGCTCGAACTCCAGCTCCAGATACTCCGGCTGATCCGGCGCATCCTCCGGCGATACGCTGAGCAGGTACATGTCTTTGTTTTCCGGCGCAGATGCATCGAACCACGGATCCTCCAACACGCCGCTTTCATAGCTGATGTGCAGCAGGTTGCGGTCCATCGAATACGGCTTGGCCGCCGAGGCCGTTACCGGAATGCCGTTTGCTTCCGCATACGCGATCATTTCGGCGCGCCCCGGGAAGCGATCGCGGAACTCGCTCAGCCGCCAAGGGGCGATCACGCGAATTTCCGGCGCCAAAGCCGCTGCTGCCAGCTCAAAGCGCACTTGGTCGTTGCCTTTGCCCGTGGCGCCGTGGGCGATCGCCGTTGCGCCTTCTGCGCGGGCGATTTCCACCATGCGCTTGGCGATCAACGGACGGGCGATGCTGGTGCCGAGCAGATATTGCCCTTCGTACAAAGCACCCGCCTGGAACATCGGATAGATGAAGTCCTTGGCGAACTCGTCGCGCAGGTCGTCGATGTATACTTTAGAAGCGCCTGTAGCCAAAGCCTTCGCTTCCAGCCCGTCCAATTCTTCCTTCTGACCGATATCAGCCGTAAACGCGATAATTTCTGCATCGTACGTTTCTTTTAACCACTTGAGAATGACCGACGTATCCAGGCCCCCGGAGTATGCCAGTACGATTTTTTCCTTTGCCATGATTCCTAGTCCTCCCGAAAAAAATTTATCCCATCAATGCGGCCATCAGCGCTTTCTGCGCATGCAACCGGTTCTCTGCCTGATCAAAAATAATCGAATGCGGTCCATCGATCACGCCTTCGCTGACTTCCTCGCCCCGGTGGGCCGGCAGGCAATGCATAAAGACGTAATCCGGCTTCGCATACCGCGCCAGCTGCTCGTCGACCTGGTAATTGCGGAAGGCCTCTTCGCGGATCTTCTGCTCTTCTTCAAAGCCCATGCTCGCCCACACGTCGGTGTAAATAGCGTCCGCTTCTTGTACCGCCGCCTTCGGATCGCGCACCACTTCGATAACCGCGCCCGTCGCTTTGGCAATTTTCTGCGCATCCGCAACAATTTGCGGGTCCGGTTCGTACCCTTCCGGGCTGGCCACGGATACATGAACGCCCAGCTTCGCCCCGCCGATCATCAGCGAGTGCGCCATGTTGTTGCCATCGCCCACGTAGGCCAGTTTAAGGCCTTGCAGCTTGCCCTTATGCTCGTAAAGCGTCTGATAGTCGGCCAGCACCTGGCACGGATGAGCCAAGTCACTCAGTCCGTTAATGACTGGCACGGTAGCATAGCGGGCCAGATCGACCACCTTATCATGACCGAAGGTCCGGATCATGATCCCGTCCAGGTAGCGCGACATGACTCCCGCCGTATCAGCGATCGTTTCGCCACGACCGAGTTGGATATCATTTTTGCTGAGAAAGAGCGCATGGCCTCCCAACTGATACGTCCCCACTTCAAAGGACACCCGCGTCCGCGTTGACGATTTTTCAAAAATCAATCCGACGGTTTTCCCCAGCAGCGGCTGGTACACCTCGCCGTTCTTCTGCTTGCGCTTGAGCTCAATCGCCAAATCGATCAAATAGTGGATCTCATCGGTCGAATAATCTGTCAGCTCGATAAAATCGCGGCCGTTCAAATTCATGCTGCTGCGTTTGGATGGTTCCAGCAAAGTCATAGTTTAGTTCCCCTCCTTGGAAGTATAAGCGGCGATGACGTCTGCCAAAATCGCTACGGCCTGGTCAATCTCTTCCTTCGACACCTTGAGGTTCGGCAGTAAACGAATGACCTCCGGGCCGGCGGTAACGAACAGCAGTCTATGTTGTTGTCCAAGCAGTACGATGTCGCCTACCGGTCCGGCGCATTGGATTCCGATCAGCAAGCCTTTGCCGCGCACTTCTTGGACGAACGGCTCGTCCTTAAACGTCTCCTTCAGGAGCTCCGTCAAGTACTCGCCCATCTCTGCGACATGCTCCGGAATGCGCTCCTCCTGCATCGTCTCCAGTGTGGCAATGATCGCTGTCGTCACGATCGGATTGCCGCCAAATGTAGACGCATGGCTGCCCGGAGGGAACGCTTCGCGCAAATACGCTTTCGCCAGCATCGCCCCGGCCGGCAAGCCGCTGGCAATCCCTTTGGCCGATGTAAAAATATCCGGCTCGATCCCGTAATGCTGATGGGCAAACCATTTGCCCGTACGTCCCATGCCGGTTTGGACCTCGTCGATGATGAGCAGCAGTCCCTCTTCCTTGCACAGCTCGGACAGCTCTTGCACGAACGCCGGATCCACCGGGTACACGCCGCCTTCGGCTTGCACCATTTCCAGCATCACTGCCGCCGTTTGTGGGCCAATCGCTGCCTTCAGGGCTGGCAGGTCATGCAAGGGTACAGACTTGAAGCCTTCCGGAAGCGGCAGGAAGCCGTCCTTCACCTTCTGCTGACCGGTCGCGGTCAGCGTAGCCAACGTCCGCCCATGGAAGGATTGATTGAACGTAATAATCTCGAAGCGGTTGGTTCCCTTCACCTTTTGATGGTAGCGCCGCGCCAGCTTGATCGCCGCTTCATTCGCCTCGGCCCCGCTGTTGCAGAAGAAAACGACGTCCGCGCAGCTAATCTCCGTCAGCTTCCGCGCTGCAACTTCCTGCTGTGGAATATGGAACAGGTTGCTCACATGCCAAAGCTCATCCAGCTGAGCTTTCACTTTGTCCGCCACCTTCTCCGGGGCATGCCCCAGGTTGGCGACCGCAAGACCGCTCATGAAATCAAGGTAGCGGTTGCCCTTATCGTCCCACAGCCAGCTGCCCTTCCCTTTCACCAAATGGATCGGGTACCGAGCATAACTTGGGAACAACGCGCTGGGGCTGCTCCCTTCCGCCGCAGCTGCAGCGGCATTCGCTCCGGTGGCCGGAGCCGTAGTAGCTTCTTTCAGATCACTTTGCGCCATCGTTTTTTCCACTCCCATCTTCTTAATTACTAATATAACCTTCCGTCAGCCGCTGCGCTACGCCATCCGCACGATTCGGGTGCCGATGCGTCCCCCGGCCAGCACTTTGCCAAGCACACCCGGCTCGTTGCCGCCTACAATCACCGCTTCCTTCACGCTGCCGCTGATGCAAGCTACAGCAGCTCGCACCTTCGGAATCATCCCGCCGTAAATTTCCCCGGTCGAGATCATATCCTCAATTTGCTGTACCGTAATGGAATCGAGCACTTTTCTTTCGGTACCCGTCATTTTCAAAATCCCAGGCACATCGGTAACAACAATCATGCGCGAAACCCCAAGTGCCGATGCAACCGCTCCTGCAGCCGTGTCCGCGTTGATGTTATAACGTTGCGCTCCGTCTGCACCAATACCTACGGGAGCAATGACTGGAATGTAGCCGAGGTCCAGTACGCCGCGGATCAAATCCGCATTCACATCCGTCACTTCCCCGACGAATCCAACTTCCTTGCTGTTCGCCACCGGCTTCGCCTGCAGCAAGCTGCCATCCGCGCCGGACAAGCCCAACGCTTTCCCGCCGTTCTGAGCGATGCGGCGTACGATCAATTTGTTAATGCTGCCGGCCAGCACCATTTCCACGACGTCCAGGACTTCATTCGTCGTGTAACGCAGCCCGTCCACGAACTTGCTCTCAATTCCGAGCTTGCCAAGGTTTTCCGAAATGGCTGGCCCGCCGCCGTGTACGATCACCGGGTTGGCCCCTTCTTTTTGCAACTTCACCAAGTCAGCAAAAAAAGAATTCGGCAGCTCCGCGAGCGTGCTGCCGCCACATTTCATCACAAACATTAATCTTTCTGCTCCTTTCCGGAGTTAATCTCATCTGATAAATGATTTAGGATATAAATTCATATTAAGTGCGATAAGCCGCATTAATCCGGACGTAGTCATAGGTCAAATCGCAGCCCCAAGCGGTGGCTTCGCCTTGACCGTTATGCAGGTCCACGGAGATATTGACCGTGTCGCCCTTCAGGTAAGCAAGCGCCGCATCCTCATCGAAAGGAACCGGACGCGAGCCCTCCAGCACAACGATGTCACCCAGCTTGATGTCCACCGTCTCCGGGTTGACCGGCTCTCCTGCACGGCCGACCGCAGCAATGATGCGGCCCCAGTTGGCATCGGCCCCAAACACCGCCGACTTCACAAGGCTCGAGCCGACGATTGTCTTTGCGATCGCCCGAGCCGAGTTATCGCTTACGGCGCCTTGGACCGTCACCTCAACGAGACGGGTTGCGCCTTCCCCGTCGCGGGCAATCGCCTTGGCCAACGTCTCGCACACGTGGCGGAACGTCGCAGCGAACGCGTCCCAATCGGCGTGTCCGGGGGACAGCTCCCGATTGCCGGCCAACCCGCTCGCCATCGCTAACAGCATGTCGTTCGTGCTCGTGTCGCCGTCGACGGTGATCATGTTAAACGTCACGTCGGTCGTTTGCCCGAGCAGGCTTTGCAGCGCCTGTGGCTCAATCGCGGCGTCGGTCGTGACGAACGCCAGCATCGTGGCCATGTTCGGATGGATCATGCCCGAGCCCTTGGCAGCCCCCGCGATCGTCACCTCGCGGCCGTCCACGTCAAGCTTCACGCACACCTCTTTCTTCACGAGGTCCGTGGTCAAAATCGCCTGGCAGAACTGCTCGGCCCCCTCGCCGTTCGCTGCCACCGCCGCCGGCAATCCAGCGATGCCGGCGCGGACGCGGTCCATCGGCAATAGCTCGCCGATGACGCCGGTGGAGGCTACGGCGACTTCGTGTTCGCCGAGCCCAAACGCCTCCGCCGCCGCAGCGCGCATCGCGTACGCGTCGGCTTCGCCTTGCACGCCGGTGCACGCGTTGGCGTTGCCGCTGTTGACGACGACGGCCCGCAGCCGCTGCCCGCTGGACGCGACGCTCTCACGCGTCACTTTCAGCGGCGCCGCCTGGAAGACGTTCGTCGTATAAACTGCCGCGGCGACCGCCGGCACCTCGCAGAGGATCGCGCCGAGATCGTTGCGGGTCGTCTTCTTCAGACCGCAATGCAGGCCGCCGGCCTGAAAGCCTTTTGGCGTGGTGATGCTCCCCTCCGGCGCTGCACGAAATAAACTAACCACTCCCATGACTGACTCCTTTCATAAGCCCAAATAAGTTGAGATCTACCTACGGATAAACAGGTGTAAACTTCAAGCCGGTCGTTTCTTCCCAGCCCATCATCAGGTTCAAATTCTGAATGGCTTGCCCCGCTGCCCCTTTAACCAAATTATCAATGACGGACACGATCGTCAGCCGACCTGTACGCGCATCCGCTGCAAAACCGATATCGCAAAAGTTCGAGCCAAACACTTCCTTGGTTGCCGGCCACTTGCCTTTGTCCCGAATGCGGACGAACGAACGTCCTTCGTAATATTGACGGTACAGCTGAATCAAATCTTCCTCGGTGTAAGCCCCCTTCAATGTGGCGTACATCGTGCACATAATCCCCCGCGTCATCGGCGTCAGGTGTGTCGTGAACGTCACCGTAACCGGTTCCCCGGTGATTTGCCCCAAGGTTTGCTCGATTTCAGGGATATGCTGGTGCTTGTTGACCTTATACACTTTCATATTTTCATTGATTTCCGCGTAATGGTTCGTCAGGTTCATCCCACGGCCCGCGCCGGATACCCCCGATTTCGCATCGATGATGATGCTGCCCGGATCAATCCAACCTGCACTTAACGCTGGGATTAGGCCAAGCAGCGTAGCGGTCGGATAGCAGCCCGGGTTGGAGACGAACTCCTTGCCTTTCACTTCATCGCCGTAAATCTCTGCCAAGCCGTACACCGCCTGCTCAAGCAATGCGGCTTCCGGAGCCTCATGTTTATACCAAGCCTCGTATTCCCGGCCGTCTTTAAGCCGAAAATCACCAGACAAATCAATAACCTTCAGTCCAACCTCCAGCAGCTGCGGCACCAGCTTCGTGCTGACCCCGGATGGCGTTGCAGTAAATACCACATCCACCTTCGTCGCAAGCTCCTCTGGATTCAAGCCATCCAGTGGCTGAACGATGATCTCGGATAAATGCGGGAACCCGTTCGTTATAGGCTCTCCTGCGCTAGAAACGGAAATCACCGAAGCAATCTCGACATGCGGATGTCCCCATAAAAAACGAATCAGCTCCACGCCCCCATATCCCGTGGAACCGACGATGGCTACTTTTATTTTCTCCCCGTTCACAATGCTAACCTCGCTTCCTCTCCCGTTGGATCAAACCTATGAAATCAACAATATGCATCATTCCGTTGTAAATATGTATTATTATACGGCTGAACTTATATAAATACAACAACTCTCACAAAAAATTTCCCCTCGCATGTCAGGGCCCCTCTTTTGGCCGCCAAACTTTTATGTAGGGGCTGAATCAGGTATATTTAAAAGGTGCTCATGAACCGTATCAAAGGAGGAGAAGCACCATGTCGAACGAAAAAACAATCGCATTCGTATACGCTCATCCCGATGATGAAACATTTGGATGTTCTTATTTAATCCGACAAATCGCGGATGAAGGAGGCAAGGCGGTGCTGCTTACGGCTACCCGGGGAGACGCGGGCAAAACCGGCCGCTTAGGGGAGATGACCCGCGAACAGTTAGCGGCCCGCAGGGATCAGGAGCTGGCCAAAGCCGCTGAGATCCTCGGCATCTCCGTCGTCGAGCAACTGGGGCTGCCGGACGGTAAGCTGAAGGAGGCGGATCCTGTAATGCTGCGGGAGAAGATCGCCGACTTCTTGCAGCGCCATCAGGCACAGGTGGTCGTCACGTTCCCGGAAGACGGCCTATCCGGACACCCGGATCATATCGTCATCCATCACGCCGTAAACGATGTCGTCTTTGGGGGCCAAGCGCCAACCGTGCAGAAGTTGTATTATAACCAATTGGGATCGTATACTTCCGATCATTCCAGCGTGCTGCGCGTAGCAGCCGGCGACCGTTGGGAAGCCAAACGCCAAGCCCTGGCCGCCCATGAATCGCAAATTTGGAGCGTCGAGCGGGTATTTGGCGTATTGGGACCGCAAGTACCGCCCCGTCACCAATTCGAATCGTTTGAGCTGATTTGGGAGCGCGGCGAACGATTCCCGCAAAAAAATGAGCAGTCTATCTATGATGGATTGATTTAAATGCTGCACAAATCAAAAAAACCGTCCGAATCATTTCGGACGGTTTTTTTTTTGCATGGGGATGCTATTTTGGGGGCCTGCGTCTTCCTGGATGTATCAGATGCTGCTACAGCCTTCTTTTTACACCATTATCCCGTTCAATCAGAGCGTCCATACAGCTACTTGATCAATGATCCGCACAGGTCAGTCATCCCTGCCCAACTCTCATCCCTCCTGAAGGAAAGGGATAATGGTGCAAAGAAGCCCTGCGGCCCCTCCCCCTGCCAAGCGTATCCCTTTGGGTCAGTCAGCCGCAGAGGAAGCAACTGGTATCCAGCTTAGGTACCCAGCAACCGAAAGTCACTGTTCTCCCTGCACTCTTTTAAACCCTTCCCCTAACACTTCATGCGCATTGGTGATAATCACAAACGCATTGGGATCCAGCGTCTGCACCAAGGTCTTGAGCCGTGTAACTTCGCTCTGCCCGACGACGACCATCAGCACGGTCCGCGCATCGCCGGTGTACCCGCCGTGGCCGTCCAGCTTGGTCAGCCCTCGATCGAGATGAGTAAGGACCGCTTGCGCGATCTCTTCCGTTCGGTCGGCGATGATATAAGCAACCTTCGTATAGTTGAAGCCCAGCTCGATGGCATCGATAATTTTACCGGTGATGTACAGTCCGATCAGGGCATAGAGCGCTTTTTCCGGGGTCAGCAAAAATAACGCCAACACAATCACAATCCCGTCCATCATCACAACGCAAACGGAGAGGCTGAGGCCGCTGTATTTTTGAATAATTTGCGCCAAGGTGGACAGCCCGCCGGTGGATCCCCGGCCTCGGAACACAATACCGAGTCCTATCCCCACCCCGATGCCTCCATATAACGAAGCCAGCAACGGATCTGTCGTTGGTACGGGAATGTCTCGTGTCAAAAAGACGAAGAACGGCAGCACCACCGTGCCCAGCAGAGAACGGATGGAGTAGTCCCGCCCAAGCAACACGTAGCCGGCAATGAATAGCGGGATATTCAGGGCCCATTGCGTGTAGGCAGGTTCGATCCCAAATTGCGATTGAATGATGATCGATAATCCCGAAACACCGCCTGAGGCGATATGACTGGGAACCAGAAACAAATTAAACGCCAAGGCCGTGATCAGAGAGCCTACGATAATCATCAGCGTATCTAACGTATGGCGTACCGGACCGGCGACCGGGATATAGTCTTGAAGATGGCGTTTGCGAACTTTCGGCGGCATTGCTGCCCCTCCTTACTGGCATTTCATGAAATTGGTACAACGAAAAACCCACCCGTACCAAGCGTGGCCAAGGTGGGTCATATTTAGCAGCGGCTCGGGCGGAATGGTCACACCAAGGCGCTCCGCCCTGCCGATTAGTTCTCCGTGTTCGTTCTAATCTGGCTGCGCAGATAACCGTCGATAAACGCGTCCAGATCCCCGTCCATCACCGCGCCGACATTCCCTGTCTCCACGTTCGTCCGGTGATCCTTCACCATGCTGTACGGATGGAACACGTACGAGCGGATTTGGCTGCCCCAGGCGATATCGGACTGCTCGCCGCGGATCTCATCCAACTCGCGTTGTTGCTCCTCGATCTTGCGTTCGTACAGCTTGGAGCGAAGCATCGTCATCGCCCGTTCACGGTTCTTGATCTGCGAGCGCTCGTTCTGGCAGGTTACCACGATCCCGGTCGGGATGTGGGTAATCCGCACGGCCGAGTCGGTCGTGTTGATGTGCTGACCGCCGGCACCGCTGGCGCGGTACGTATCGATTTTCAGATCCTCGTTACGGATTTCGATCTCCACGTCATCGCTGATCTCCGGCACGACGTCACAGGAGACGAAGGACGTATGCCGGCGTCCGGAAGCGTCAAACGGCGAGATCCGCACCAGCCGGTGAACGCCCTTCTCCGCCTTCAGGTAGCCGTAGGCGTTGTAGCCCTTGATCAACAGTGTAACGCTCTTGATCCCGGCTTCATCGCCCGGCAGATAATCCAGCGTCTCGACTTTGAAGCCGCGTTTCTCCGCCCAGCGGGTATACATCCGCAACAGCATTTGGCCCCAGTCCTGGGATTCGGTGCCGCCGGCGCCGGGATGCAGTTCGAGAATCGCGTTCATTTTGTCGTATGGCTGGTTCAATAGCAGCTGGAGTTCGAATTCCTCCAACTTCTTCACGAGCTTCTCTACGGAGTCCGCAACCTCCGCAGCCAGCGATTCATCGCCTTCTTCCTCCGCGAGCTCCGCCATCATTTCCAGCTCATCGTATTCGTTCTGCAGCGCCGTATATTGGTCGACCGAGGATTTGACCGCATTCATCTCGGCGATAATCCCTTGAGCTTTCTCATTGTCGTCCCAGAAATCCGGTGCCGCCATTTTCTCCTCATAGTTGGCGATCATCTCTTGCTTCAGATCTAAGTCAAAGAGACCCCCTAAGGTTAGTTAATTTCTTTGCGATTTCGCGCATGTCTTGTTTCACGTTCGCGTCGATCATACGTTGAATCACCTTTCTTCTATTGTATTCGGCTCTGTCTTCATCATGGGCCCAACGGGCAAAAACGGGCGTACCCGGGGATTCCCAGGTCACCCGCTAATGCTTGGTGCGAACCGTAACGGTCCGCGTATCCGTGGTTTATGCGTTTTGGCCGTGGCAGTGTTTGTACTTCTTGCCGCTGCCGCATGGGCACAAGTCGTTGCGGCCGATCGTCTCGCCGCGTTTGACCGGGCGTTTCTCAGCCGGCTCGCCGCTTGTGGTGATTTTGTTCTCATCCACGACCGCTTGGCGTTCCTGGTTCGTTTCGATCTGCGCCTTCATGATGTACGTCGCGACTTCCTCCTGAATGCTGGCGATCATCGCGTTGAACATCTCATAGCCTTCAAATTGGTATTCGCGCAGCGGATCGGTACCGCCGTATGCACGAAGATGAATGCCTTGACGCAGCTGATCCATCGCGTCGATATGGTCCATCCATTTGCTGTCGACCGCACGGAGAGCGATAACCTTCTCGAACTCCCGTACCATTTCCGGACCAATCGCTTCTTCGCGAGCGTTGTATTTCGTCAGGACGCGTTCAAAAATATACTCGACCATCTCATTCGGCTCTTTGCCCCACAGATCGTCTTTCGTAATGGCGCCTTCGTCCAGCAGCTTGCTGTTGACGTAATCGGCAACCTCTTGCAGTTCCCAGTTCTCCGGTATCTCGTCAGCGGTATGGGCTTCAACCACCCGTTCGATGACCGGCTTAATCATATCGAGAACGATTTGCTTAATGTTCTCCGATTCCAGCAGCTCCCGGCGTTGTTTATAGATAATTTCGCGCTGTTGGTTCATGACATCGTCATATTGCAGGACGACTTTGCGCACGTCGAAGTTGTTGCCTTCTACGCGTTTTTGCGCTGACTCAATCGCGCGGGTGATCATCTTGCTCTCGATCGGTTGGTCTTCCTCAAAGCCAAGGCGTTCCATCATGTTCAGCACGTTATCCGCACCAAACCGCTTCATCAACTCGTCACCCAGCGACAGGTAGAACTGCGTGGAGCCTGGGTCACCTTGACGACCGGCACGACCGCGCAACTGGTTATCGATCCGGCGCGATTCGTGGCGTTCGGTACCTATGATATGCAGGCCACCCAATTCGGCCACGCCTTCACCCAGCAAGATGTCGGTACCGCGACCCGCCATGTTGGTAGCGATCGTCACGGAACCCGGTTCCCCTGCGTGGGAAATAATTTCCGCTTCCTCCGCATGGTATTTCGCGTTCAGCACCTTGTGCGGGATTCCTTTGCGCTTCAGCATCTCGGATACGCGTTCGGAGTTCTCGATCGAGACCGTACCAACGAGCACCGGTTGTTTTTTCTTATGACGTTCCACGATTTCTTCGACAACGGCTTTAAACTTGCCGTCAACGCTCTTATAAACAACGTCCGGCAAGTCAATCCGACGGTTCGGCCGGTTGGTCGGCACCTGGAGCACTTCAAGGCCGTAAATTTTCTTGAATTCTTCTTCCTCGGTCTTCGCCGTACCGGTCATCCCGGCCAGCTTGCGGTACATCCGGAAGTAGTTCTGGAACGTAATCGTCGCCAGCGTCATGCTTTCGTTCTGTACCTCGATGCCTTCTTTGGCTTCGATTGCCTGGTGCAGCCCGTCGCTGTAGCGGCGGCCCTGCATGATCCGACCGGTAAATTCATCGACGATCAGCACCTCGTCATCGGTCACGACGTAATCGACGTCGCGGCGCATGATGACGTTCGCTTTGAGCGCCTGCACCACGTGGTGGTTCAGCGTAACATGTTTATGATCGTACAAGTTATCAATGCCAAAAACGCGTTCCGCTTTAGCAACCCCTTTTTCGGTCAGCGAAACAGCCTTTACTTTAATATCTACCGTATAATCTTCCTCCGGCGTCAGCGTCTTCACGAAACGATCGGCTGCATAATACAGCTCGGTGGATTTCTGAGCTTGGCCGGAAATAATCAGCGGCGTCCGCGCTTCATCGATCAAGATGGAGTCCACTTCGTCAATAATGCAATAATACAGCGGCCGCTGAACCATCTGTTCTTTGTAGAGCACCATGTTGTCGCGCAGGTAGTCAAATCCAAACTCGTTGTTCGTGCCGTACGTGATGTCGCAAGCGTAAGCTTCTTGTTTCTGCTCATGCTCCATGCCGTTGAGGTTCACCCCAACCGTCATGCCGAGGAAGTTGTAAATCTGCCCCATCTGCTGGCTATCGCGTTGTGCCAAATAGTCGTTGACGGTAACGACATGCACACCTTTCCCCAGGAGCGCATTCAAATAAACCGGCAGGGTTCCGACCAGCGTCTTCCCTTCACCGGTTTTCATCTCCGCAATCTTGCCTTCGTGAAGCGCCATGCCGCCGATCAGCTGCACATCAAAATGACGCATCCCGAGCGTGCGTTTCGAAGCTTCCCGTACTGTGGCAAAAGCCTCCGGCAACAAATCATCCAGCGTCTCGCCTTTCTCGATCCGTTCCCGGAATTCAGCGGTTTTCCCTTTCAATTGCTCGTCCGAAAGCGCCTCAAATTGCGGTTCTAATGAATTAATATAATCTACCGTCTTCATCAGACGTTTGACATCACGTTCATTCGTGTCGCCAAATATCTTTTTTACTAATCCCAGCATGATTTACCCCTTTCACGCATAAACAGATGATTTGCCTAAATTGTAACAGTTTGTAAGGCACGCCGCAACACGCCCCGTCACGTCTGCATTGCGGTAAAGCGCCTTTGTATACGAATAAAGAGCCCTATCCGCGGGCGGATAAGGCTCGTTTCCTTTGCGTAAGTATCACAGGAATTACCACCTAGTTTGAAGCAAGTTGCCATGATTGCACGGAGTGCAAGGGGTTAATCCTGTTCAATCAAACCGTATTTGCCGTCATTGCGCTTGTAGACGACGTTCACTTCTTTAGTGTCGATGTTCGAGAAAACGAAGAAGTTGTGTCCTACCATATTCATTTGCAAAATCGCTTCCTCTACGTCCATCGGCTTCAAGGTAAAGCGTTTCGTACGAACCACTTCCAGCTCTTCCTCGCCTTCATCCAGCGCAACGGAGCCTGCGGTCGTGCCCTCTACAAAGAGGCTGTTCTTCACGCCTTTCTGGCGCAGTTTACGGTTGATTTTCGTTTTGTGCTTGCGGATTTGACGTTCAAGCTTGTCCACAACCGCATCAATGGATGCGTACATGTCATCGCTGCGATCTTCCGCACGGAGCACAACGCCGGTCAAAGGAATCGTTACCTCGACCGCGTGCAAGCCTCGTACCACACTTAACGTGACAGTACCGTCTGAGGTAGGGGGTGCATCAAAGTACTTGTCTAGCCGGCTGAGCTTCTTGTCTACGTAGTCACGCAAGGCCTCAGTCACTTCAATCTGCTGTCCTCGAATACTAAAATTCATAGGGCACTCCTCCTTTGCTTTGCACCTTTATTATACCATGACGTTAAGGCAAAGTAAAAAGTGTTAAAGGTCTGTAAACCACCGCGATATCCGTAAAAAAAGACGGGCAGATCGGCAAATCCCCCGCGCTTTCAAGCCCGGCGATCCTTCCGGTTTCCCCACCAGGATTTCAACAAAATCGTGAACGCCGCCCCACACGCGGCCCCGATCGTATCCAGCAACACGTCCTGCACCATCGCCGTCCGCCCCGGCGTAAAGCTCTGATGCAGCTCATCCGTACAGGCATAGAGGAATGCGATCAAAATCGCAAAGAGCAGACATCGCCGATTGGATCGTCCCCGACCACCTAAAGCGTAAACCAGGAACGCTGCCAGTAAAGCATAACTGCCGAAATGCGCCGCTTTGCGAATAAAAAACTCGATGAAGCTCGCCCCGCCCACACTGTCCACACTGATTTCATAGTCACCATAGCTGAACCGGATCCCGCCGAATCGATTCTCAATCCACTGGTCCGAGGTGCTCTTCTCAATTTCCGGCACCAGCGACTGCTCCTCATAAGACTGCGAAGAAAACCCAAAAAGAATCGCCATCATCGCGATCGCCGGCAGCCAGCGCAGCCAAGGTCGAAGGTTGTGCAAAGGAGGTCACCTCATTCGATTACGAACTCATTCACTTTAGAAAAGTATAGCATAATAAAAATAAGAAAACCCCGGGTTCCCCCGGGGAGTTGCTAGCGAATCTTTAATTGTTAACCATCGTACCGTTCATATGTAGGTCGGCTGTGCCGGGATGATTACAGTTTGATTACGTTAGCGGCTTGTGGACCACGTGCGCCTTCAACGATTTCGAACTCGACGGATTGGCCTTCTTCCAGCGTTTTGAAGCCTTCAGCTTGGATCGCGGAGAAGTGTACGAATACGTCGCCGCCTTCTTCAGTTTCGATGAAACCGTAGCCTTTTTCTGCGTTGAACCATTTTACTTTACCTTGCATGCACTAACATTCCCTTCATTATCAAATAAGAGTGTGATCCTTGTAACCAAGCCCCACATGTCTGACTATACCACCCAAGCTTATCCAGTGTCAATTGCCAAGGAAAAGGTTTTACTGTAAATAATTTGTAGATTTTTGTCAGAGTGGTAAACGAATGGACTTCATTTTCATGATCTTAAATTAATTACCCGGCAGAATGTAAAACGAAACGGATAGTTCTTTAAGTGGTCATGAAATAATCTGTACATAAGGATTCTGGTTCAGACTATTTACGTATACTTTCATTTCATATCCTAGTATAATTCAACTAATTGAAATTCAGTAAATGTCGAATAGATGTCGAAATAAATATTATCTTCTATTTCTAAAATCGTGAAATGGGTCTACTCCAGGAGGAAATACACTCCTCAGATGGAATACTTAAATTTCAGGAATAGCTTAACGGGAGGATATATGAACAACTTGATTTCACTCTGCATGATCGTAAAAGATGAGGAAAAGGTGATTTCCCGATGTTTAGATAGCGTGCAAGGGCTTGTTGATGAAATTATCATTATCGATACCGGTTCGGTTGATAATACAAAAACAATCGCTCGAAGATATACAAAGCACGTCTATGATTTCAAATGGGGCAACGATTTCTCTGCTGCCAGAAATGAATCATTACGTTATGCTACTGCAAAATGGATACTGGTACTAGATGCAGACGAGTATATTAACTCATCCGATATCGAGGGATTAAGAAACGCGCTACGATTAACCACGACTGACAAGGATTCGCTAAAATCATTCATGTTACCTATACACAATTTTACCGGGCGAACCGTCGATCCCTCTAGAATAATGATCTCGCAAGGTGCTCGTATTTTCGAAAATCATAAAGGGATGTACTATAGTAGTCCTATTCATGAGCAACTCACCTCAGATCACTACAAAATCACATTCCAGAACCTCCCTTATCCAGTCTATCATGACGGCTATACCGAAATACGGGTCAAGGGTCATAACAAGTCTGAGCGCAACTTGTCGATTCTAGAATCTATGAAAACCGAAGAAAAACTACAGGATCCTTACTTTTGTTTTATTTTGGGGAATGCCTATATCAGCGACAATCAACTCGAAAAAGCCGGCCAACTATATCGAGCATGTTTAGCATCCAGCACGCCAAATCATTCGTGGTATATCCATCTTCTAGATAACTTGATATCAACTGAATTAAAATTAGAAAATTATGTTGAAGCATACCAATTAATTCAGCAGGCTATACAACAATATCCAGGAATTTCCGACTATTATTGTCATCTTGGCCTTCTTTACGATCAATTCGGAATGTTCCAACAAGCGATCGGTTATTTTGAACAAGCTTTAAAGTGTGCTGAAACGGCTGTCCGTCAAAATCGTCCCTACTGGAATGTTCAACCGTCCTATGGCTCTACGGTACCGTTACAAATGTTGCTCAAGCTGCATAATCAATTGGGCCATAAGACCGATGCTGTTCGATATGGGGTTCAATTGCTTCAAATTCAGCCGAGAAACTACACTGTTCTACAACAAGTATGGGAACTGCTCATTCAGGCAGAGCAAGACAACGAGGCCATTATCCGATTGTTTCAAACGGTTTATCCGAATGCTTCAGCCATTGAATACATCGCCTTATTTCTCGTTGCCTTACGAACTGGCTCTAGATCACTGAGTTCATATTACTATCAGAAACTAACAATACAGGTTTCTCCTAGTGATGCTCTAACCTATCATTTATTGCAACATGAAGAGAAGCCGTTCAAACTATCGATAGATATGGAGCTAGATGCCTCTCCCGCTTTAATCGCTGCTGTTGTGTATAATGATCCAAATTATTTATCAGCTATAACCGATACTGAAGGCTGTGAGTCTGCTCGGGAACTCTGGACCTATCACTGCGATCTCCAAGCAAATCCGAATAGTTCCCCTCAATTAACGGACAGTGCATCGGATTTACTTGCTAAGACACTTCTCATTTTATTAAGTTATTCGTATAACGACATTTATCTTCACTGGCTTCAGTCGATGGCAACCGCAGATACAATTAATAAACTTGCTGATTTAATGTACGAACATGGATACTACGAACCTGCAATTGAATTATACGCGATTCTATTAGACAACGGAGTATTATCACCAAAAAGTATGATTAATATAGGGCAATGGCAGTTAGTAGGTAATAATGCGGATGATGGCTATTTATTCATTGATACTGCATTTGATCATGAAAAAGATTTATCCGTGATTGGGTGGGTCTTTAACTATTGTTCCAAAAAGCAATATGAGCAGTTTCTTGAGCGTTATCTAGATGCTTTCCCTCACCTAATTGAACTTCCATTCTTGACACAACCAACAAATAAATTATAACGACTAACAAAAGAAGATCGGATTGAGATTTAAATCTCAGTCCGATCTTCTTTATGTTGCTCGTAATTAATTATAAGTATAGGTTACTGTATTACTTTCTTGCATGTCTGGATTTACAACCTTCACTAAAACCTCACCAGTGTTGCCTGCTGGGACTGTGACTCGGAGTGTAGTCGTATTGGTGTATACAACAGTAGTCGCTTCTACAGATCCAAAATAAACTTTGGGTTTATTCTTGAAGTCTGTTCCATAAATATATATAGTACTACCTGCTTTACCTGATACAGAAGATAATCTTGTAATGACTGGAGCAGCTGCAACCGGAAGATCCGTATAAGTAAATGTAAAGCTAGCGGTCTGTCCATTTGACAAGGTTACAACCAATGGTACCTCTCCAACCGTTGAGCTAGCTGGTACTGTCACTCTTAGACTAGTTGCATTTACATAAGTAGTTGGAGCATCAACGCCATCAATACTTACGGTTGCCGACTTATCAAAGTTATTGCCGTTAACATAGATTGTCGCCCCACCTGCACGGCTTGCACTCGCAGGGGAAATGCTAGTGATCTCTGGTAGAATTGGCAAGTACTCAAATCCGCCTACCAAAGTTTCCGTTCCGCCATCTTTATTCGTAACCGTAACATCAACAAACCCTGTTGAGGTTGATGCTGGAACAACTATTCTAAGCTGATTCGAATTAATATAGGTTACACCAGCATTTACACCGCCTAGTGTTACTGTGACACCACCACTAAAGTTCTCCCCGTCGATATACGCGAAATATCCACCTTTGATAGAACCTTGATTTGGGGTAATAGCCGTAATGTTAGGGTCAGAGATAATCGGCATTGTATATTCATAGGCTTCTGGTAACACTGCAGTTTGTTGTTTATTCGCAACAATAACATCCACCTTACCTGCCGTTTCCACAGCTGGTACAGTTACGCGAAGTGTAGTTGAATTCACATAAATCGCATTGACACTATTTGCACCAAACGTAACTTTCGTCACGCCATTTACGAAATTGGTACCGTAAATATATACCGTATTTCCACCTGTTATCAAACCTGTGTTTGGTGTTACTGATGTGACCGTAGGCGTTGGATATACGACTTCGTTATAAGTATAGCTTTGTGGTAATGTGTATAGTTCCCCATCTGCAGTGCGAACAGAAACATCTACGGTACCTGGTTCATCAACTTCTGGAACCGTTGCTCTTAATTGAGTTGAAGATATATAAGTGGTCGTTGCATCTTTAGCACCAATAACCACTTTCATACCACTTTTAAAATTCTTACCGTTCACATAAATGGTATTTCCGCCTGTTACCAAGCCATTGTCAGGGGAAATCGATACAATTTCTGGATCTGTTGATGGAGGAGCATCGTAGGTGAATCCTTCCGGAACAGTTACAGTAGTCCCATCTGGATTCGTAAGCGTAACATCAACTGGACCTGCCTCATCGCCAATCGGTGATTTGACTGAGATTTGATCGCTCCCAGAATAATAGAAGAGTGGAGCCGCTTTGTCGCCGAACTTCACTGTCACACCCTTCATGAAATACTCTCCCTTAATCGAAACAATCGTTCCACCGGCAAGCGGACCATTAGCAGGAGTTATAGAAGTAACAATCGGATCAACCTTATATTGATATTGAGCTTTCGCTACTTGATTATCCGGGTTTGTTACACTTACCTCAACCATCCCTTGTTTTCCTGGAGGCACAGTTGCTGTAATTTCAGTACTGCTAACAAATGTTACATCCGTAGCAGCAGTTAAACCAAATTTAACTTTTGCTCCAGGCACGAAATTTTGGCCTGTAATTGTGACTGTCTCACCGCCGTCTGGATGTCCGAAGGGTTCTGTTATAGCGGTTATTACTGGAGCTGGCAATTTTACTGTAATATTGACACTTGGAATACTTTTTGTCCGATTAGCTCCTGCATAATCTTTGTAAGTGATGCTAGATGTACTTAGCGAAGCCGGGAAATTACCTGCTTTCGTTTTATCAACGGGACGAATTTTGTATTTGAAGGTTAGTGCACTATTTTTCAATTCGTTGAATTTCCATGTCAATGTGTTACCTGTAACTGTAGGTTTAGGAATATTATCCTCGTAAGATCCTGGTACAATCTCAAAATCGTTACCAACCGTGTCTGTCACAGTAACATCATAGGCGCTTGCCATACCAATTTCTTTAACGATGGCCGCATAAATTTGATCAAGACCCTGCGAACCAAGTACAAAGTAGTGATGCGTTGCAGTTGTAGCCATGTTTTTCATAAGGATGTTCGGAGCACTGGTTTCAGGATCTTCATTCGGATTCAGAAGAGCAATTGTATAGAATATAACACCTGCATCCTTTGCAGCTTGTGCTTTCTGTAGCGCATAGTCAAACGGATCCGTATTCGACGGCGACTCTGTTGCCGCTCCATCTGTCAACAATACAATTACCGGCTGAGCTTCTTCGCGGTGATCAGCCAGCAAGGCGGTCGCTGCATCAATCGCAGAACCTGTAGCGGTTCCTCCATTTGCATTAATTTTATCTATGTAGGATTTCACAGCATCTTTATCCACCGTGAAAGGGAACGAACTTGCGGTAGAAGCGAAATCAACAACCGCAACTCTATGTTTCGTCATATCCATGAGGTCAACGAACCCTTTAGCCGCTTCTTTCGCATTCTTCATTTTGTCTTCCCCATTATTAGGGCCATACGTTGGAGCCATGCTGCCTGATTTGTCAATAATCAGCACAACATCATTAGGCATGACCACATTCACAGGCGGAGTTCCTGTAATATTAAGCAAAATTTCCGTTTCCTCTTCTGTTGTAATCGTTTTTGGATTTGCTGTTTTGGTCACCGTGACATAGTCATTGACCGCTGCCTCCAGCTGTTGCGGAGCGGCGATGAATCCGTAAACCGCAAACCACACAGCGAAGATGCTTAAAAAGCATTTTTTTACCTTCCCCATAAGCCTTTCCTCCTCTTTATAAAAAAATAATAGCAACAGGTTGCTATTGTTGAAAAACCAAAGGTCATGTTTTCTTTATTGATGACTATCGATAAAGTACCCTACATGCTGCGTATATTCACCAAGGTAGGTATTTTTCGACTTTCGGCTCTCATTGATTCTCTTTAGCTCCATACTTGCTTCCTGTAATTTCTGCGCAAAAGCCTCATTATTCTTCATCTCTAAGTCAATGCATTCCTGTAGAATACTTCTATCTGACTCCGTATATGAGAAGTCTTTCACTTGAGATAATTGATCAATACGTTCCCTTAGCAGAGCTTGATTGTATTGAAGAGAAAGAAGCGTTTCGTAGTCCGCTTCATTCTCTAGATCCAAAGCACTAATCGCTCGAATTAAGTCCCTTAATTCCAGCAATAAATTTGTCACAGAGCTCGATGTCATTGGACTTTGACCTTCTCTCCATTCGAAGTTAACTTCAGTGCTTCAGCCCAAGTATCTCGAAGCTCGGTAAGTAGTTGGATGCTTTCCTCTGCTGCGTTCACGTCAAGCTTGACATTCGCTTCGAATAGTTTCTCATTGATATAGGTGTATAAGCTGTACAACTGCATCGATAGTTCATACTCCATATTCAGAGTCGCTTGAAGCTCATCAATGATGTTTTGGGCTTTAACAAAATTCAAATGTTTACCTTCCATATCATGACGTTCCATACTCTGAACAGCTAGCTTGATAAATTTAATACAACCGTTATAGAGCATTAATGTAAGTTGACCCGGCGACGAAGTTTGAATTTTCGTATGCAAATAGTTATTTTGTGCTTGTAAGTTAATTTTCATCACCTTTTTTCATCAATGATTGCCCCAACTGAAAGTTCCTTCAATTTCTCAACAAGGTCGATAAACTTCTCAGAAGGTATTTCGTGGATGACCTCTTTGTGCTTGTCCATAATTTGGACAATTAACTGATGAGTGCTGTCATGTATTTTGAGTTGAAATGAATGTTCGGTACCTTGAGCAGCCCGGTTTGCTTTCTCAATCGCATTTAATAGGGCTTGCTCACTAACCGACAAGATGGCGTTCTTGCTCTTTAACTTCAACTCTTGATATTCTCCACTAACCCGAATAATTGGTGCAGATTCTTTTCCCGTAGATGACTGAACCGGCTGCGTATGAGTTGTTATCTCCATTGCCTCACAGCCCTTCCTTTTATGCAAATTGTTGTGCTAACCAACTTGACATCGCATTGCTTTCTGTTAGCGCTTTTTCCATTGCAGCGAACATTTGATAGTAACGATCCTCACGCTTATTAAGCTGTTCGTTTTTGATTGCGACTTGTTTATCAATTTGGTTCATCTGAGAAACCAAGCCCAAGTTAGTTACATTACCACCGCTGATCTTTCTAGTTACCGAAGTGATCGCAGTGTTCATCGCATCATATGCACGTTGAAGTATACCCTTCCCCTGAGGATCAGAACCTTGCGCCGAGAAAAGCGAAATAACCGCTTCCGGATTCTTCTCTACCGCTTCCCGCAGTTTGTTTTCATCCAGGATTAGCTTACCATTCGTTGCTGCTGATGCACCAACAATGTATTTAGGTGTGGTTATTCCGATTTCACTCAATGTATCAAATTCAGGGTCAACACCGGATACGACCGCCGAAGTCAAACCTCTCAAATCATTTAACGCACTTTTCAAAACATCATCATTACGCAGGATACCGCTCTTTGCTTTGGTCTCCCAGTTTTTAATATCTGTTTCGCTTAATGCCGCCTTCTCATCCGAAGTAAGCGGTTGATAGTCCCGGTACACTTCCTC
Source organism: Paenibacillus barengoltzii G22 (assembly GCF_000403375.2). Taxonomy (NCBI): domain Bacteria; kingdom Bacillati; phylum Bacillota; class Bacilli; order Caryophanales; family Paenibacillaceae; genus Paenibacillus; species Paenibacillus barengoltzii. The sequence continues at coordinate 102,777 of NZ_KE159655.1, forward strand.
ATTTAATGCTCCGCTGATGGAAGTCATCGTTTCATTATATTTGTTTACAAAATCTTTGACCTTGGCAATGATCTCATCCGTACTTAAACGTACCGTATTGCCATTTCCATCAGTCTTATTCCAACCACCAGAAAACCGTAATGTAGATAACGATTCGCGCAGGTTTGAGAACTGTAAATTCAAACTAGTGTATCTCTCAACCTTCCACTCCATCGTCTGCTTCTTCTGCAACAATTTGTCTACAGGAATTCGTTCAGCCTTCATGAGTTCTTTAATCATGGCGTCGGTATCAAGTCCCGATGCTATTCCAGTAAGGCGTATTGGCATTAGAATACCCCCCTCTTGTACAATGATTTGTCCTCTAACTGTATATATCGAATGTATATACTATAAAATTTAGATTAGCAAAAAAATATATCTGTCGTATGGGTTCAGCATTATAGAAAAAGAGGTCCACAATTCTCGTGGACCTCTTCTGGCTTCAAGCAAAATCTTAACGAAGCAATTGCAATACACCTTGCGGTGCTTGGTTTGCTTGTGCCAGCATTGCCGTGGAAGCTTGTTGCAGGATGTTGAATTTTGTAAACTTCATCATTTCTGCAGCCATATCCGTATCACGGATACGCGATTCAGCAGCTTGCAGGTTTTCGGCATTAACGCTTGTGTTGTTGTAAGCATGCTCCAGACGGTTTTGGTAAGCACCCAGCGTGGAACGAGCTGTGTTAACAGAAGTGATTGCAGCGTCAACTACACCACGCTCAGTTGCAGCAGTTGCTTGGTCGGTAATGTCACCAAACGCAAGTGCTGTAAGATCGATACCAGACAAATCAAGAACGATTGCGTCTGCGTCGCCGCCAGCGCTTTGGATCGTTACATTACCAGCAGAACCGTCAAGCAGCGTAATTCCGTTGAACGAGAAGTTCGTAGCAATACGGCTGATCTCATCGGACAATGCTTTGTACTCAAGTTGAATAGCTGCGATATCGTCGTCACTGTAAGTTCCGTTGGACGCTTGAGTCGTAAGTTCTTTCATACGAGTCAGCATGTCGGAAACTTCGTTCATCGCACCCTCAGCTGCTTGAACCATGGAGATACCGTCTTGCGTATTACGCATACCTTGATTCATGCCTTTGATTTGCGCACGCATTTTTTCGGAAATCGAAAGACCTGCAGCATCGTCAGCAGCACGGTTGATACGATAACCGGAAGACAATTTCTCAGAAGACTTCCCTTGTTGGATGTTGTTAAACGACAGGTTGCGGTGCGCGTTCATTGCGTTAAGATTGTGGTTGATAATCATTTGATTCTTCCTCCTTGAGTTTTAAAATTTCACATCCTTGTGAATTAGGCTTCGCGCCTCTATTTTTATATATCGGTTGTTTAATACGAGAGTTTATACCGAAATTAATATTTTTTGATTTTTTTAATAAGACTTAAGTCCTTATGTCCTCCACTAATTGCCTCTCTATTACTTGCTTGGACTTCCTCCAACAGTTCCTTTCTCATAATGGTAACATCGGCAGGGGCACTTATGCCTAATTTCACGCTGTCTCCATCGATGGAAACTACATAGATTTCGATGTCATTATTAATTTGGATGGTTTGTCCCCGTTTCCGCGTCAGCACAAGCATTTAATCACCCTGGCTTTCTTTATTGGTGTTCTTCATCAAAGGATGGTTCGTTCGATATAACGTTTGTTCATGAAAGACATATTGTATTCCACTTTGATGTTTAATGTTAATCAATAAGGGGGCCAATAAGTTAATTGTAGATAACTCCAAGTCCTCTTTAAGTGTGACAATATTAAGTACAAGTACATCTTCTTCTCTTTCGAGTTCTAATTTTCTCTTCGCTTGTTGATCCAGTGTCAACGTATATTCCTTATACCAGTGAAAAGGAGTTGTTGTTAGGAAAGAAATTTCTGGATTTTCGATACTATTCAAATAAGCAAATGGAGTATCATTAATGCTCTCTAATTGGAAGATGTCCAGATCTTCAAAGCCCAATATGTTCCCTTGAAAAGAAATTTGCATGTTGTTAAACTGAGTTAACATTTTAATTGCCCGCCTCCTATAAAAAAAACTACAGCTTTCAAAGCTATAGTTCTTATCTACGCATAAATATCGTAATTGCTGACCCACATCTGAATGGTGTTTTTGTTTTTTAAATAGATATTAACTGCACCAGGCTCTACCGAGATCTCCGGCTTATTAGGCGTATACTCAATATTCGGATGATGCGTGCTCCATTCCACATTCATTTGATCAGGTTCAAACTGAAGCCTCACATTATCGGCAGATGCCTCGCCCACATACTTGATCATCGTTTTTTCTTGCGTTCGATTAAGCATCATCTCGGCAATCGTATTTCTTTTAAATTTAGCTAATCGATTGCCTTCTTCAACGATATTCGACAAGTTCTCAAGAAACTGTCCTTGCATTTGATCTGTAACCATCTTGTACCATTCCAAGTGATTACCACTCCCTAAGGCGAGCCAAGCTTTGGAACTGTCGATTTTCAAGCCCCCGCGCGATTTGTGAATCTCCATTTCTGCGGGTGTGCTCTCGATTTGCAGGTCGCCAGGAGGAGACTCCATGAGTTGCTTGGCTTGACGTGTCTCAATTCCAATCGTCGCATAGGTTTGACGGATGGATAATCTTTGTAAATTCATCTCCTCCCCGACCTCCTCACCGAAATAATTAATAAGTTTATCTCAGATAATCCAAAAGACTTGTTTGCATAATTTTGGCACTCGTTGCCAAAGACGCCTGGTACACACTTTCATCTTGTTTTAATTTCATGATGACTTCTGCATAATCCGCGTCTTCTACCTTGGTTTGCATACTGGTCAGATTGATTTCCAAGTCATCCAACCGGTTGTTTATAAGTTCAACTCGATTAGACTTAGCGCCCACTTCGGAACGGGCTTCGCTAATTTTGGCCAATCTGTTCGAGAAGTTATCTAACTCCGCTTGTGCAGCAGCTTTGTCATTCGTAGTTAGAGCTGCTTGTACCCTTTTCAGAATGCCGAACAAGTTGTCTGGATCCGTGGGCTCTCCAAAAACAGCCTGGCCGGTGACATTAATATTTAAAGTAGCCACTTCGGAAAATTTGTAAGTAATCCCTGCAGGGTCTGTACCTTGTGTTTCCGCTATTGCCGCATCATAAGGTGCTTGGTCTGTTAATTGACCATTAAAAATATACTTATCATTAAACTTACTATTCCCTAGCGAAATCAATTGATCATAGATCTGCTTCAGTTCCACATTTACTGCGTCCAACGCTTCCTGAGGATTCGTACCATTTACTGCCTGCACTAATAACTCGTTAGCTCGAGCTGAGATATCATTAATTTGTCCAAGAACCGTATCGGTATAATCCAACCAAGATAATGCCGCATCCGCATTTTTTTGATATTGCTCATTAATCGAGAGCTCACTACGATACCGTAAGGAGTATGTAATTCCAACCGGATCATCAGAGGGTCGATTCAACTTCATACCTGTTGAGAGTATATTCTGACTTTTATCCATCCGCTGCAAATTGGAGTTAATATTTCTCATCATTTGCAGATTCATCATTCCGGGCGTCACACGTAATGCCATTGTTTAATCCCCCCTCTATCTACCTACAATCCCCATACTATTAATAACTTTATCCAGATTTTGGTCGATGGTCGTCATAAAACGAGAAGCTGCGCCATAGGCATGCTGTAGCTTAATAAGATTGGACATTTCTTCATCTAAGGACACCCCACTGACGGAAAGGCGTCTGGAATCAACTTGATCAACCAACAACTGGTTATTCTCCTGTTGTCTTAATGCTTCACGACTTTGCACACCTAACTGTCCAATCATCGCGCGGTAATAATCATCAACGGTCCCTTGAGTGATCCCGTTATTACTTGGAATAGGCTGAAAAGTAAACGGACGGTCTTTGAGTTGGGACATTAATAGCGCTAATGTATTGTTCCCTTTAACCACGGTATCTCCGGCCGCTCCAATTTCCACACGTAAAGATGAAGCGATTTTATTCGGGTCATCCGCGATGGCCTTATTCAAACTGAAGGATGCAGCAGTAATAGGTCCTCCGTCACTCGAACTAAAGAATTCTCCAGCTGTTTGTGCAGGAGTAGTGAATAGATATCCTAATTTATGAAGACCATTTATCCCCATTACCGTTACAGTAGTATCTGCAGTAAGAGTCCTACTCGCACCTGTATACAAAACTCCGTTTAGAATAGTGCCCTCAGGCAATACAGAGCCTGCCGGAATGGTAATACTAACCTCACCATTAGCCAAAGTATTGGCCATTTCATTTAGCTGATCGAGGTAATCCCGAACCAGGCTGTCTCTGGACTTGATGATGCCAAACATGGCACCGCTGTTTAGTGTATTGCCGGCATATGCAGTTTCTAGCGTTGCACCAGTAATTTCAACATTGTTATTTCCATTTACAAGTTCAAGTCCGCCAAATGTCACACTATAATAACCATTTTCATCTTCATTTACGGTAACGTTACCTAACTTAGACAACTCGTCAATCAATAAGTCTCGTTGGTCACGCAAATCATTGGCATTGTCTTTCAAACCTTCAATGCGCATGATCTCATAGTTAAGCTGTGCGACCTGGGCTGTAAGCGTGTTGATATGCTCAGCATTTACATTTAAGCTCCGAGTCAAGTCTTCCTGCATATCAGTTAGTTTCTTGCTGGTTTCGTTAAAAGCATCCGCTAAAGCTAATGCGTTTTCTCGAACGATTTTTCGGGAAGTCACATTTTCAGGATCTTTACTAAATTCAGACCAAGCTTTCCAAAAGTTATCGATAACCGTAGTTAGGCCAGATTCAGAAGGTTCATTAAATATTGTTTCCAATTTAGCCAATGTCTCAGCTTGAATCTCCCAATCCCCTAGTGATCGATTGGCATTCCAGTATTGCTCATCCAAGAATCGATCCCGAACCCGTTTAATATAACTAACTTCTACACCCGTACCGAGTTGCCCAGGCGCAACCGATTTAAACAACCCTGGCATTTCTAAAGGTCTAGAAGCAACCATACCTACAACTTGACGGGAATATCCTTGAGTGCTGGCATTCGCAATATTGTGACCGGCTGTATTCATACCAGCCATTTGAGTAAACAAGCTACGTTTTGCAGTTTCTATTCCATGAAAAGTAGATGGCATGTTTCCCCTCCTCGTTTAAAGCGTACCTAACCTATATAAATTTAAGCCTTTGCGTCGAAAAAATTATTCTTCGTGGGCTTAAGAGGTGCATTAGTTGGGTTCTGATATATTAAGTCGTCATCCACACCGACTAGTAAATTTAATGAAAAGTCTATAAAACTTAGAGATTGCTCAAGCAATTGTTGAGTGATTTGATTTTGTGTTTTTAATTCAGAGGCATTGTTTAACAATTGATCACGTATTTCCAGCAATTCAGCCTTCTCATCCGGATCAAAGACTAAGCGTGAAAGCTCAGAAACCGTTAGATTTAACTGAGATTTTATCCCTTTTTCTTTCAGATAGGCATTCATTGCTTCAACTCTTTGGTCCTCAGCCTCGTTTATCTGATTTAATACTCGCGTTTCCTCTGACATGCACTTTACTAATTCACTAGTGTTGTTATCAATAATTGCGCGCTGTTTATCTCTGCATACCGAAAGCATTCTCAGATATAAGTCATTCATTTTTTTTAGGGCAGAAATAATTCGTTTTACGCTCACCGTTATTCTCCTGACTTAAGATAGGATTTAAAATACGGCAATAACTTCTCGACAATCTTCTCGTTTTCCACATGATAATTGCCTGTCGAGACCGCTTCTTTTAATTTTTCAATCCGTTCAGCCCGCGCAGGGTCATTTACACGATTTTGTGCATCCAGCATCTCTTTGGCTTCGGTAGAAATTGAAATCTGATCTTGGGATTGCTTCTTTTTATTCAAATGAAGATCACGTAGTTCCTGATTACGCTGATAAGGATTTATCCCAACTACACGTCCAATATCATTTACTTTCATCTTGATTCACCATCCTTGTCAATAAACCATCGTTAATGACCATCAAAAAAGCCGATAATCTTTACTAAGTTTATCGGCGTTGGTTTAGGCTTTTTTAATAGCGAACGATTGGAGCTTAAAGAATATTATGCCAAAGAATCAGGGTTTTAGTCATTAAGGACTACGGAATTTGTCGATTGCATTGTAAGCCCCACTGCCGCGCTTATCGCCAAATTCCTGGCCATTCTGAGAGTCCTCTCTAGCTGCTGCAGCAAAACCACGTACAAGACGAGTGCGGCAAGAATCACACATATTTCCATCCCGAATTAATACACCACATACTTCGCAGGGATACATCATGTTCGGGTTATTTGCAACGGAAATGCGACCTTCTTTTATGAATTTAGTAATTTGACGAATAGAAACACCAGTTGCTTCATGAACTTCCTGGATTGTGGCCATTTTCTCTTCACGCAAATATTTCAGGCATTTTTCGTACTCTTCTTCAATTTCCTTGATACAAGAAGGACAAATATCTCTGAAATTATTGGCAAACAATCTCCCGCAGCGCGGACAATTCTCTAGATTGATCCCCATATGCTTCGACGTCCTTTCAAGAATCGCTTCGTTTGATGCTAGATTACCTCATTTATGGGGGGTTCGTCTATACATTTGATGAGAAGAATTAGGAAGTTTACATTTTCTAGGATCGAGCCCAAGTCAAACAATAAACTTCGGCGCGGCGACCTATGCGTCCACAAAGCTCATGAAGTACGCGGGAGCAAGCCTCAAGCGTGCTTCCTGTTGTATAGACGTCATCGACCAATAATATACGTACCGGCTCGGGCGACCGATCCGAAAGGATTTGGAAAAAAGGATCTGGCTTTGTATCATCATAAAAATGGGGTTTCCTCATGGAGACCTGCGGGTTGGCACACACGTCCCCTCCAATCACCCAACCCTGAGGCGCCGCCCAATAGGGGGATTTGGTGCGATTCAACTTCACTTCGTTTATCGCTGTTAATAGTTTGTCTGCGGCAAGCGCAGACGGGCGGAAAACATCATGCAGATCATGGAGACGCTCCCAGCGGGTTTTGAAGCTTTGTTTCTCAGTATGGCGGGAACGTTCCAGCAAATGCAGTAGAGGAATTCGGCCAGCAGTCGCAGCACCATAGGCCAGACGGGCGGCTTGATTGAATCCCCGTTCCTGCATGCGTTCGCTGCTGACTGGAACGGCGGTGACTGCATGGAAACGAAAAGAAGTTTCGCCGATTTTATTTTTGCTGATGACACCTGTTTCTTCTAGCTCCTTCACCATTTGCCGATAAGCCACCCCCGTCATCCGAGCTAGAATCGTGCCATAGGTTTCATTTCCACGGTATTTATATTGAGCAAGCCACTCGCGCATCATCGGGTTATAGGTAACAGCACTTCGATTCATCACGAAGCTACGGGGAGCTTGCCCCTTCCGGGTGCAATCCGGGCACCCCATCGACCGACCACAAATTTGGCAGCGCGGGCTTTTGATCCAAGGGATCGAGAGATAGCAGGATAAGCATATTTCCGGATAGCCCCGCACTCGCTCGGATATTGTCTTGCCGCACGTTAAGCAAGGAATGGAGGGAGGTGCCAACAATTGATGTAAAGGTGTTAATAACCCATTCCAGGAAAAGCTTTTCTCCTCACTAAAGCAATAAGTGCTGGAGGACACAGGGTTTGACAAGAAATCATCCGCAGAACAGATCTCGGTTGCCGCTTGTGCTCCTATTCCCGCTGAAGCAGACCGCCCAGACCTAATTCGAGCATAGGTATTCTCGTCGAAATGCCCTGAAAACAATCTGCCGACGGATTGTCCTTGGGAATTTGGCTTAGGATATCGGAACTTGACCGCCCCACGCCGATTTCGGTTTCGCGTGCTTGAACCGTCATTCGCAACACTCTGGGATGACTTCATCATATTATTGAACCTCCTTTACCTTTATAAAGCCGTTTTTGTAAGCAGCCGCGTTCATCATTCGGATTTGCCGAATCGCATCACGTTGTGACTTGGTCCACGCCGGTGCGGCAAACACAACCTTTCCTTTCGGATCGTCCTTGGAGCGGCCAGCTCTCCCTGCCATTTGGACCAAAGAGGCTTCATCAAACAAATCGCTGTCCGCATCCACTATGTATACATCGCTTTTGGGTACGGTAACGCCACGCTCTAGTATCGTAGTCGTCACCAGCATGCGAATTCGTCCTTCCCGAAAAGCGAGCACTTTCTCATTCCGGTCTGGATCTATAGAAGAAGTCCCTTCAATAGGGAGTCCCGGAAAATAAGTGCGTAAAAGCTCGGTAAAAGCCGCAATTTGACGAATTCGGGTTACAAAGAGAAAAATTTGTGCCCCACGTTGAACGGAATGGCGCAGTAAGTGAAATAAAGCAGGGGGCAAAACGCGGCGGCGGAGACAAGCCTCCACGCTCGCCATAGTAATTCTCTCAGGAACCGGTAACGGATAGCCGTGATATCTTGCCGGCACTTTAGCATGCGGCAGCCGGCCCGCCCGAATCTCTCTTCGCATTCGCGCAGGCGGTGTCGCGGACAACAAAATAAAACGGCCCCCCGGTTTGCAAGCAGCCTCCGCTGCATAGTTCAACATCGGATCATTGTGATAGGGAAAAGCATCCAGCTCGTCAATCACGACCAAATCAAACGCCTGGTAAAACCGCATCAGTTGATGGGTTGTAGCCAGTATTAACCGCGCTTCTTCCCATCGCTGCGGGCTTCCTCCATATAAGACCGCCATCGGCTCCTCGGGAAAAGCCTTCGCCACCCGTGGGGCCAACTCCAGCACGACATCACGGCGTGGCGTCGCCACCAGCACCCGGCCGCCGCTATCCAATGCATAGCGCAGCAGCGGGAAAATCATTTCGGTTTTGCCGGCGCCGGTTACGGCCCAGAGTAGGAAGCGTGGCGGACGGGACCTGGTTTCCGTCCGGCGCAAGGGGGAACGCCGCGAGGCCAGAAGAAGAGCCGGCCTTCCGTGAGCCGTTGCTGCCACTTGCCGCTGCGCAGCAGCTTCCTGCGCTTGCGCCAGGAAGCGCAGCGCCTGCCCCGCCGCGCTGCGCTGGGCGGGGCTCAGCCCCCACCGGTCCAGCAAGGACCCGGTGGGGGCCAGGCCCGCGGCCGTGCCGCCTCCGGCACGCGGCGGCACGACGCCCGCGCTGCTGCCGCGCAGCAGCAGCGCGCAGGAGCGGCTGCGCCCGAGCGCGAGGCACGCCTCGCAGTAGGCGCAGCCGCGAGAGCCGCACGACCCGCAGGGCGTGCGGCGATGCACCCCGCTGCCGCAGCGCCGGCAGCGGGAGGTTCGGGCCCGGCGCCAGCGCGGGCCCGGGTTTGGGCGGGCGGAGGCCACGCCCGCCGTGAGCTGCACGCGCCCTTGCAGGTGCGCGTGCTGGAGGGCGGAACGCCAGACCGGGGCAAGGCCCGGCAGGCGTTCCGCCAGCAGCTGCTGGAGCTCGGCTTCCAGCAGCGAGCGGCCCGCCAGCGCAGCCGCCAGGCGCTGCGCCGCTTCGGCGAGCTCAGCCAGCTCGCCGCCCATGTCCTCTCGCTGTTGCTTTTCCAGCCCCGCGCCGCTCAGGTCCGCTGACAGTTCCTTCCCCTGTCTCACGCCGCCCCGATCCATCAACCTTAGTTCCGTCCTAAGATCCTCATGATTCTCGTCATTCCCGAGATGGTAAAACATTCGTCCCCATGCCGTGATTTGGCCCGCCTTCATCAGCCATCCCCGATGCCGCCCTATCCAAGCAGCTTTATCTAGCCGCTCAGCCGGATGAATGAGCTTCGCCTCCGCTTTAATCTCTTCCTGCAAAACCTGCAGCAAAAAAAGATCCCATTCCTGCTCTGTCCACCGATCCATCTCACGGAATGCCTTGAAGGAATCTCTAGCCTCAACCGCCCAACCGAACGGTAATCCTTCGGATAATAAATAGATTGCGTGCGCCTCTCGATCGAGCCACCACAACAAGTCAACGTGCAAATCTAAGCTAACACGAAGCTGCCATCCAGATTTAGTGCGTACGGCATACAGACTCCCTCTCACAATTTCCACCGTCCTCCTAATTTCTAACATCTTTATCCATATTTCAACAGTTTTCGGATAATTCCTCTTTTTCAGATCTTAGTTTTTTCAATTTCAAAATATCTCCGATACTTCGACTTCTTTCACCAAAATCCTCACACCTTCTGTCGCATCTTGGGCCCTATCAAGTTCCCCTATTGAGTTGTCCTGATGACCCGGAGATCCCTTTTCATTCGTAACGGAACTGAGCGACCTTATTTGCCTATTTCCCCGCTATTTCCCGGGCTAACGGAACCAGCAGACCTTATCCGACCAAAAAGAGAACAAAACTCCCATGTATAGTGCAAATAAGGTCTCCTCGTTCCGTTAAAATCCCCCGTCTTGTAATTCCAGGCTAATAACGCCCCTGTGTTCCGTTAGAACGGCTGTCCGCCTCACGCCAGGTGCTCTTTGCCCTTTCCCCACTACAAATTGCTCATGAATTCCACCGAATGGTGCCTAACATCATCCAGCAATCATGCTCACTCCCTGCCCCATCCGCTTCACACCACTGATCACCCCCTATCACTTCCAATGTCACTTCTTGATGCTCCTTCTCCTGCGCACCCAATCCAACTCCATGCACCATCGCCCCCATCTCACCCGTAAAAATGCAAAAAAGCACACTCCTCGGCTTCTCGCCATAAAAGAGTGTGCTTCACACTTTAATCTGCGCATAGCTATGCGCCTGCTTAGTCATATGTTGTTTACACATGGACATATGGAATTTTGTCCGCCTCCCGCGGTACGCGAAGGTCGATGCAGATCGGCGCATCCTCTGCCACCGTGGCCGCATACGCTTCCACATCCTCTTGCCGCACCACAGCCAAATCGATAACGGTGAGTTCCATTCCGCCTTGCTTTTGGAGCTTCCGCAAGATTGCCAGCGTATCGTCCTGCGAGCTTTCGTCCAATACCGTCACACGTAGATCTAAACTGCGCAGCCGCGCATACCACGAGAGCGCTCGCAAATACCATTCCATTTGGTTCTCATGATTGCTCGTCACCAAAATATAATGAACCCTGCGATTTCTCCGTTTTCCTTGCTGAACTATTCCATGCAAAACATGGACCAACGCCGCGGCTAAGCCGTAACTGAGAAGGATCCAGCCAATATAAGAAACCACCGTACCACCTCCCTTATAGCGACAATATATGCCGCCGCCAGGAGGTCGGTTACTGGGCTCGCACGGAAGGAGCCTCCACGCAAAGTATATCAACAAAATCCGTTGGCTTTCCACCAACTATGTATATTGGCCGGTGTCGTCGCTGGGAGAGGCGTTAAAAATGCAACCGGGACACCAGATGCATTTCCAGACATCGGATGTTACGGCAACTTCGCCTCACTTTTCAAGATCATGAATAAAATGGTAACCCCGGCCGCAAAAAGCCTCTCGTCCGTTCCCGTCAAGCTCGCCAAAGTGCAGCTTCGGAACGGTAAGCACAAATTCGATTGACCCCTGCAGTCTTACAGGGTGACCCAACCAAACTTAATCGCATTAATAACTGCTTGGGTACGATCGTCGACGTCCATTTTTTGCAAAATGCTGCTGACATGATTCTTAACCGTCTTCTCACTAATAAACAAATGCTCGCCAATCATCTTGTTGCTGCGGCCCTCCGCCATCAAGCGAAGCACTTCGGCCTCCCGACGTGTCAGCGGGTTGTCGTCACCAGCTACGAATTTCACGCCCGCTTCGCGGATCGCTGTATCCTCGGCAATCGCTCCCGTCTCGCTCAGGTATTCCATCCGGCGCAGCTGCTGAATCAATTTGCCCGTTACCTTCGGATGAATGAACGCATTGCCCTCCGCGACCGTACGAATCGCATTGATCAGGGACTCCGCCTCCATATCCTTGAGCAGGTAACCTGTCGCACCTTTGCGCAACGTTTCAAAAACATAGCTCTCATCGTCATGAATCGACAGAATGATGACCTTTACGTCCGGCAGCGCCTCGCGCAACTCGGCCGTAGCGTCCACGCCGTTCAGCAATGGCATGTTAATGTCCATCAGTACGATTTCCGGCTGAAGCTGCAAGCAGCTTTCCAGCACCTGGGCGCCGTCGCCGCATTCGCCAACGACTTCGATGTCTTCCTCCATATTCAAAATCCGCTTCAGACCCTCACGAAATAACTGGTGATCGTCCGCCAGGAGAACTTTAATCACTTGTCTGGTTCCACTAGTAAGACTATCCATCCTGGTACTCCTTTCTCTTATCTGAGTTGGTTGGGATATGAATGATGATTTTCGTGCCCAAGTTGGCCGCCGATTCAATTTCCATCCGGCCTTCGAGCAGCTCCACTCTCTCCCGCATGCCTATTAATCCAAAGTGTGTATGCTCTTTCGTCTTCTGTTCCAGCTGATCCACTTTGAAGCCTAACCCGTTGTCGGTTACCACAATACGGATCATTTGTGCCTGGTACGTGATTTCAACGCCTACATAAGTTGGAAAAGCATGCTTCGCCGCATTCGTCAACGCTTCCTGCACCAGTCGGAAGATCGCTGCCTCCATCGGAGAGGACAACCGGTGCTCTTTGCCCCGGGTTTCAAAGGTTGCTCTTATCTTCGTTTTTTCTTCGTAGTCATGTACATACTTCCGCAGCGTCGGAATCAATCCCAGATCATCCAATGCCATCGGCCGCAGGTTGAAAATAACCTTCCGCATTTCTTCCAAACTCGAGCGGACCTGTGCTTTCAAATCTACTATTTCGTCCTGCACTAGTTTAAATTCCTGCTTAGCAAGCATTCTTTCTACAATTTCCGTCCTTAGCACTAGATTGGCCAGAAGCTGGGCAGGACCGTCGTGAATCTCGCGGGAGATACGTTTTCGCTCCTCTTCCTGAGCCAAAATAATCTTCAATCCGATCAATTGACGGTTCTTCGCAGATTCCAAAATCCGGGTCACTTGTCCTAATTCACCGGAAAAGTACTCCAGCACGACGCTCATCTGCGAACTGATCGTCTCGGCGCGCTCCACCGACTTCTCCACGTTCCGCGCACGCTTCTGCAGTTCATCACGTCGAGCCTTCAAATACATTTCCTTCTCTCGGTAGATGAGCAGGTCGAGCTGGAGCTGAGTTGCCTTTTCATAGGCTTGCTTAATATCTTCCTCGGTATAACGCACGAAGTCCCGGCTGACTTCCGTCAGCCGGATGCGGGATTTCCGGTAGTTAACCTCGAGCTGGTCTACCTTCTCTACCGTTTCCGCCGTTTCCTTCATGACATTCTGTAACTCATTATTGAGCATCTTCAGCTCATTCCGGGCCGAATCTAGTATTTCCAGGATCTGCAGCTTGCTATTTTCCAATACGCTTACAGCGTTATTAATAACGCGATCTATGGCATCCGCTTGAAAATCCACACAATCCTTCTCCGTTTCTTAGTCCAAATAGTCCCAGACTAATCATATCATGATTCGAGGGTAATGGATTTGGTTTTCTGCTCCCAATTTACGCCAATTCCGAGCTGTTCAGAGACCAAACGTAATGGGACTAAAGTCCTTCCATTGACAATAATTGGCGCGACTTCCGCTTTGGAAGAGACCCCATTTAGCAAAAATGCCTTCTGCCCCACCGTCAACTCCAACACCATAGTACCGCGAGTTACCGTGATTTTTTTGGCTGCCCCGTTCCATGCTGCGTTCCCGCCAAAGACGTCCAGCACGTACTTGATCGGCACGTAGGTCGTATTGTCCTTAAGCAATGGAGCAACTTCCAGGTTTTGCTTCTTCCCGTTAACCGTCATCGACTTCTGGCCGATCACCATGACAGCCTTCGCACTTGGGAAGTCCGGGTTGCTGCCGCCGGCTGCAGGAGCCGTAAAGCGCACATTGTCAAAAGATACACTGCCCGTCAGCGCCCGTTCGTCCTGGCCTTCTTCGACGTTTACAACATAAAGGCGTTTCAGCTTCGCCGGGAACTTGATGTTATTGGCAGTCAGATCCGCCGTCAGCGTTTTCCAACCGGTGTAATCCATCGGACGAGCAAGGTCGATATAAACTGGCTTGCCATCCGCGTCAGACAATTCGGCGCGTACCCAGTTCAGACTCGCATCACCTAACACATCCACCGTCAAAGTCGTTGCATTATCCGGAATCGCTCTGCCGCTTGTGCCGTTAAATTGGGCATAAGCAAACTTGCTGCCGGTACCGCCGGTCAAATCGTAATCGAGCTTCAACACTTTGGAGTTTGCGTGCTCTCCGGTTCCTTGCACAATGCTCACGGTTCCTTTAGCTTCAGCCGGAAGACCGGTGAAGGAGATGGGGTAAGTCATGTTTTCGAAGCTTTCCCAGATCGTTTCAGTGGAAGCCGACAGCACGATCGGTGTTCCATTAAAGCCGTCATAGACGGGCGTCGCATACGCAAACTTCGCCCCATTGTTCACGGACTGCACTGTAAGCACACCGCCTTGTACGCTGGCTTTCATGCCGCTGAACGTCCATTTTACCGATTCCGCTGGAACGTCAACTGTACGTCCATCCTTCAGCTTCGCGGTAACGGCCACCGTAACGCTGGTTCCTGCTTGCAACGGAGCGAACGTTGTGCCCGGTGTCAGGCTTTCCAAGTCCGTTCCGCCCAGTACCTTCACATCCATGCTGGTTTTCGCTTGCCCGCTGGTAGCGGTAATTTTGGCCGTCCCTGCCTTCACACCTTTAAAGCCGCTGCCGGTCCAAACCACGTTACCGTTGCTAGCTTGCCAGGAAGCTTGGATGCCGCTCGTATCGATCGGATTGTAATACGTGTCATAGCCTTTCAGCGCGTACGGCACGGTTTGCCCGATGAACAACGTGGAAGAACCGCTGACCTTGAGACCAAGTAGCGAACCTTGCGGTGCCGTCGTAAATACGCCCAGCCCGTTTGCAACTGCCCGTTGCCCCGCCGCCCCGTTAGACGTCGTAAACGTGAGCTGCGGTGTCGTTTCCGCCAGCGGTCGCGTGACCATTGTCGTGGAGCCGCCGCCGTCCAGGTTCAAGCCTTTCCAGACACCGATTCCCGTCATGAAGCCTTGCAGCTCTTTCAGGGTGAGGCCGGTGCTGTTGCTGTTTTTCTCAGCTGTAATGATATAAGCCGTTTTCCCATCTTTGGAGTAACCTACTGCTGTCCGTGCTACGGCACTGCCTCCGCTGATTGAAGTTGTCGAACGGGTAAACGCTGACGCTTTGCCTTGATCGACCAGCAGGGTGTGACCGCCGATCATCATTTTCAGATCCGCCGGATCTACGAGTTGCCCGTCAGTCAAAGATTGCAGCTGATAGACTGCATCTACGCGCTGACCTACTTGCAGGTGAGCGGCTACATAATCCGCCGCCGTACCATGCGCCCGCAAAATATACCCATCTGCCGGCACCGGTCCCGGAATCGCCGCTTTGATGGAGATTTGTGTAATCACGCCGCCTTGCACCAGCACTTCGGTTGGCGTCGTTGAGCTGGCTGCCGGACGTTCCTCCGATTTCCAGGCACTCGTATAAATAAACATTTTATTCACGTGGCTGTATGCCTTATCTGGCTCGGTCATATAGGATTCCTGGTTAATGCCCGCGAGCGGGAACGTCGAACCATCCTCCGCGAACACCGTACCGCTGAAGCCAAAACGGTCGATCAGCGGAGTCCCGTCATTCCGCACGGCAAAAGCATACATCCCTTGCAGCTGAGCTGGGCTGGTCACAACCGTCCCTTTCGACACCGCCGGCCCCATCGGAACGCCTTGCCCGCCGGTCGCAAAGAAATCGCCGTTTACCCCGGCGACTGCCCCGGTTTCCTTGGCCATTCCTTCCACGCTTTGTCTCGTCGTTACTTGTCCTCCTTTGCCGGTCATCACGTCCAGTTGGACGTAAGGATTCGTCAAATCCACCTCAATAACATCGGTCAGCACCTTCACCGGTTTGCCCGAACGGGTTACCGTGTACTCGTATTTTACGAGCTTGGCTCCCGACGTGATCATTTCTTCACTAAGCTTCACCGTTTGACTTGCGGCTGCTTCCGCAGTCAAAGCCGGTCCCGCGATCGGTCCAATGCCAATCACAGGCTGAATCCATATCAATCCCGCCAGCGTGACTAAGGCGATGCGCTTACCGCCCTTTGTCACCAGGTGGGCCAACTTCGAGTTTTGACGTACGACAACTTCCAGATCCGTATTCACTTGGGTTTGTTTCGTTCCGGTTTCGTCTCTTCTGACTACCATTTTGTTAGACAACTCTCCCATCTGTTCATGCTTCTAACGTGCTTCTATTAAGCTAGTCCCTTATTAATAGACTACTTTTATGCCGAAAAGTTACGAAATTTAGCAAGATTGTTAAAGGAACCTATCAACTTCTTTACTTTTGTGGAATTGAAATGTGGGTAATGTGGATATTGGGGATAAATTCTGTGGAAAACTAGGATAACTTTTGTTTGATACTCCTATCGGATGTGCTTATCTTCTGTGGATAATGTGAATTTCGTGGATAACTTGTGAGCAAACATCCCCAAAAAGGGGGTCTCACTCCGCTTTGCTCAACTCCGAATACCAAACTTATGCACTTATGCACTTGCTCATTTACTCATTTGTCGCTAAGTCACTAAGTCACTTACCCGCTCAGCCGCTTACGCCTGCACGCCCCTTTTCACGACTCTTTTGCACGATGATCCCTTTCGTTCAGAACGACGGGGCCTTAATTTAGTTACCGTGCGGATCGCCCCTCAATGTAACGGCTGATAAGTCCTCTCTTACTGAACACCTTTTTAGCCCTTTTCCACAACCTGATGCAACGGGATAAACCCCGAAAGAGATCTGGCCATATGCATTCCCCTCCCACGTCAAAAAAAAATCCCGACACCAGGGTTCGTCCCCTAGTGCCGGGAATCATTGTGGATTAAATGTAGTTCAGTTTATCCAATACACGTTTCAGCATAACCGCCGCTTGCGCGCGGGTCGCATTGCCTTGCGGCTGGAACGTATTTGTCGTTATGCCCTGAATGATGCCTTCCTTCACGGCTTTAGCCACCGTGTCCTTGGACTGGATCTTCGCCGCATCCTTGAACTTCGTCAATGTTGCCGCGCTCGCTCCGTTCATCGACGTATTGTACCCGGCGTATTCCATCGCCCGCACCATCATCAGCGCCATTTGCTCCCGCGTGATGTTGCTGTTCGGCTTAAACGTGCCGTCGGTGTTGCCGTTAATAATCCCGGCCTTCGCCGCAGCCCCGATGTACGCCGCTGTCGTCCCAGAAGAAACGTCCGGGAAGCGACGGGCATAGGATTCATCTCCAGTTAGTCCGAGGCCTTTTGCAATGTAAACCGCAAACTCAGCACGGGTGATTTTTTTCTCCGGTTCAAACTTCGACCCCGAAGCAGCCGTTACGATCAAGCGACTGGCCAACTCATTAATGTCCGCACGAGCCCAATGCTTGGTCGTGTCAGAGAAGTAACTGTAGCCCACCGCCGGACCAACTACAGCATTGCCGTTAATCTTCCCATTAAAGATGATTGCACTGCCGCTAGTTGTTGTTTTAGACGGAACAAAAGATACGGTTTGTGTATTTACGTCATATTTCATAAGCAAAAATTGACCATTAGGCGAAGTATTTGTCGCTCGGAAGTAAAGTTGTCCGTTGTGGGACACCTCTACCGCGTTTTGCGAATTCACTCCGTTAAATGCTGACACATAGATTTGCACCGGGTCCGTCATCGGGGTTGTTGTGACTCCATTACTGTAGTTCGTCCCCGGTAATTGTGCTTTCGTGACCGTCTCCAGTTGAATGGTAAGATAAGCTGAGTTTAATGCACTGACATTAAGCAACCTGGAAATTTCGGTAAACGGAATCTTTTCCACCGGCAATTCATACATCACATGATTATATTTGACCATAAACGAAGCCGTTTTTCCTCGACTATAAACATCCATCAGTGCACTAAGTGGAACAACCACTTCTGCTGCTTTCTCGGTAGAAGGTACCTCAAATACCACTTTGCGGACTGAAGCGTTGCTGTCTACTAAATATCTAAAGGCCGTCTGCAGCTTGGTATTATCGATTGTATATTTTTTTGTTCCTGCGCCTAAACGCGACCGGCTGTCAGTAGCTTGGGCCGTATTCACGTTTAACAGATATCCACTAACTCCGAACTGAGCATTACTCATGACGGTCAGATAATCCGGTTGGACCCCGTTTGGCGTTGTAGACTGACCACCCATTAAGTTTTGTACCGATAAATTATTAAAGCTTTTTATCATGTTGCCCAGATTATCATATAAAGGTGCCGCACCTGTCAGATAGGACAATGTTACGACCTGCCCGGCTGTTACAGCAGAGCTCAGTTTCAGGATGACCGTATTGCCACTAATAGTCGCGGATTGAACCCCACGGTTCACGTTATCCACATTTACGTAGAATTGATTAACCGGAACATATGACGCCGACTTCAATGTAGAATTGAACGTTATGGTTAGCGTATCTCCCGTGACCGTGGCTGAACGAACCCCCTCAACTACGGTACTGTATGTTACCGGCTGCAGGTTGATGTAACCCGCCAGGTTTCCATTTAGATCCGCGATGCCACCTGTACCCGATACATAAGATAACGTTACGTTCTGATCTTTTGTAAATGACGAAGCCAAGGTTAGGATCACTTGGTTGGATACAATTTCAACACCTGTGACATATACCGGTGCATTATTAACCAGTATCGAAAATTGGCTTTTTAACGGTGTCGGGCTGGTACGCAATGCTTCATTATACGTTAAGATCACTTTGTTGCCAGAACCCTCAACCCCTTGAAATACAGGTGCCACTGAATCATATGTGTTGCGAACAAAGTAATCGGTGAAGCCCGCGATATCAAAACCGCGGTAATCCTGCAGTGGATAAGAACCTGGTGTATAGGATACTTTGACAACATCACCGTTCGAAATCAAGCTGGACAAATACAGCGTAATGGTTGAGCCGCTATGGGATAGACTACTTATCCCCCTGGAACTTCCATTAGCCGTAACCGTGAATTGTTGATAAGCATAACTCGAAGGGCTCTTAAGTGAATCACTAAAATACAACGTGACCGTGTTGCTTGTTGCATACCCGTCTTTTGGCTTCGGCATAACCGAGTCAATCCCGTTAGTAACTACTTTTCCGGTGAAGGCAGCCGCAGCATTTCCGGCCACATCCCGAATCCCCGAAGTGCTACCCGTATAACTGATTTTCACATCCTGCCCGACAGCTACACCAGTCTCTAGGTTTACATATACAGCATCCCCGGATACGGTAACATAACTAATCCGACGTGTTTCTCCATTCACCGTCACTGTGAAATAGGAAGTGGGCAAATTTGAAGTGGACAGCAATGGCTCATTGTACAATAATCGAATAGCTGTGTTGCTATACATCGTTGCGCTTTGAAGTACGGGTGCAGTTTTATCAGGAGCAGCAGTTTGGAAGCTCCAACGATTACTTCCACTTATTCCTGCATAATAAATTAATGTATTCTGAGCATCGTAAATCCCGTTCCCCGCAATTTCAATATAATAACTAGTACCCGCCTCCAGCGTTGAACTTGTTGGATAGATCGTCACAAGATTGGAACTCGCCGACACCGTAATAGGTACGATTGCATTGTTGCTAGATTTTTTAAGCGTAATTCCCCCATTTGCAACACCAGGATTCAATCTAATATTTCGGTTAAACGTAATCGTTGGCTTGGTGTTGATGCTGACATTCGTACTCCCATTGCCCGGACTAAAGGATGCAGATAGTGCCGTCGTTGAAGACTTGGCTGTCGTAAAAGACCAGCTATAGGCTGCCGTAGTTTCACCGCTTCCTTCGATAGTAAAAGCATCCTCAGGCAAAGAAACGGTGTACACTGTGTTATATTGCAATAAAGTTGGCGGCGTCAGTACAATAGAATCTCTATAAGTAGATTCCGTAACGGTAACTTCTTTTTTATCCGTCACTCCACCCGCACTTGTGGAAATTGTATACATCTGCGTGCCGTTTGTCTTGATTTTCGCCCCCGGAACACTTATCTGCAGTTTGATGTCAACTGGAACATTCGTAGAACCGTTCGCGGGAACGACAGTAGGTGATGGTGCAGTGGCACTTGCCGCGCTCGCAACGTCCTCTCCCCATACTCCTATGAACATGTTAAATATCATCGCAATAACAATCCATAACGAGAGTTTCTTTTTCATTTCCTTTCCCCTTCCCCGGTTGCAATCCTATATGTAAAGTAAAAAATGATACGAGTTCAAGACATACCTATAATTAATAACGGCAAAAGGTAGCAGCGAGTTTAGAATTCAGAGAATAAAAAAAGGATACTCACCCAAATAGATGAATATCCTTGTCTTAAACAATATACAATTACAGCCCTGCTTGTGCCTTCAACAACTCGGCCTTGTCCACTCTTTCCCAAGGCAGATCGATGTCCGTACGGCCAAAATGACCATAAGCAGCAGTTTGACGATAAATCGGGCGACGCAGATCCATCATACGAATGATGCCCGCTGGGCGCAGGTCGAAGTTCTCCCGCACAAGCTCCACCAGCTTCTCTTCCGGTACTTTACCAGTTCCATACGTATCGACGTTGATGGAGACCGGGTTGGCAACGCCAATCGCATATGCCAATTGGATTTCCACTTTATCAGCCAGCCCTGCAGCAACCAGGTTTTTCGCTACGTAACGAGCGGCATACGCTGCAGATCGGTCTACCTTTGTCGGGTCTTTCCCCGAGAAAGCCCCGCCGCCATGACGAGCATAACCGCCATACGTATCTACAATGATTTTGCGTCCGGTCAGGCCGGCATCCCCTTGAGGTCCGCCAATAACAAAACGCCCTGTCGGGTTAATAAAATATTTCGTATCCCCGTCCAGCAGCTCCGCGGGAACGACAGGGAGGATAACATGCTGCTTAATATCTCTTTGAATTTGATCCAAAGTAATTTCCTCAGCATGCTGCGTAGATACGACAATCGTGTCTACACGTTTCGGCTTGCCGTCAATATATTCAATCGTCACCTGGGTTTTACCGTCGGGACGAAGATAATCTAGCGTTCCGTCTTTACGCACTTCGGAAAGGCGGCGTGCAATCCGATGTGAAAGGGCTATCGGTAACGGCATTAACTCCGGTGTTTCGTTGGTAGCAAACCCGAACATTAAGCCCTGGTCGCCAGCCCCGATATTTTCTGTCTCTTTATCGACCTGTGCCTGATCGCGACTTTCCAGAGCGGCGTTTACGCCTTGCGCGATATCAGCCGACTGTTCATTCAGCGATGTCAGAACGGCGCAGGTACTGTAGTCAAAACCATATTTAGCACGCGTATAGCCGATTTCCTTAACCGTCTTACGAACGATCGCTGGAATATCGACATACTCGGATTTCGTACTGATCTCCCCGATGACCAGCACCAATCCGGTAGCTACAGACACTTCGCAGGCTACCCGAGCATAAGGGTCATTTGCCAAAAAAGCATCAAGTACCGCATCGGAAATTTGGTCACAAATTTTATCCGGGTGCCCTTCAGTAACAGACTCGGAAGTAAATAGGTGTCGCCCTTGTACGGACATAGTTTCAACCTCCCTTGGATAGTATGGCTACAGCCTGTCTATCCAATACAATATAAAGCCCAATCAAAAAATGAACCTTTCCCAAATCGGAAAAGGTTGGATTAACATCCTCAAAGGAAATAGTATCGCATTTGCCAAGTCATGTCAAAATAATTCATGACTTTTGTGGAATAATTTATAGGATGAAGTTCTGTTCGGCATGCGCGATGAGGCGTTTCGTAATTTCCCCGCCGACAGAGCCGTTTTCACGGGAAGTTAGGTGTCCCCAGCCTCCGCCAGAGCTTTGCCCCCCGCCAAGAGTACCCAGTTCACCAGCGAACTCTGTATCCGCTCCAGATCCTGTCGCGCCATACCCTACAGGCAAACCAAGCTCAGCGGCAATTTCATATTTCCATTGCTGCAACACTTGACGACTTTCCGGTACGATTTTCCGATTACCTCTTGCCATAATCCAGACACCTCCTGAGAAATTGGTTTCAGGAGTAGCATAGCCTCACTTTACCTTCGTTACGCTCAGGAAGTATTGTCTGTACTGCCCAATCCTTCCAAGCAACCGCGTGTCCGGGCATTCTCGGGCTATTTAATTTGGTATCCGCCCCGTACCATGACCGTTAAGTTGTGGGTATCGCCTTCTTGAACTTGAATCCCCCGGCCTTCTCTTGGGAAAGATAACAGGTGATTATTCGTAACTGTGCCGCCATTCGGAATATCCTTACCGTCGGTAAGATCCGCAACCCCGTTGGCATCCGCGCTATAAACGACTGCTTTGCCGGCGCGAACAATAAACTCCGCCCCTGCAGAAGCAATGAGGATCTTGCCTGGTTTGACTTCCACGATTTTTATCTCATCACTACTGGAACTGCTCCCAGTATCTCCAGTGGAAGGCGCGCTTGGTGAACTGGAGACTCCACCACCAAGAGCTTGCTGAATCGCTTGATCAACGTAGCTCTTCGTAACCACGGGGTCATCTGCGGTTCCTGGCGTCGTCCCTGCCCCTTCCGCCTGCATATTCAGCAGCGATCCTGCCCAAACACTGCCGCCAATCAATACCACGGCCGTTGCGATTTTCCAACCCGTCTTCATCATGTTCCTCCTCTATGACTCTGTTATGTCTATGATAGAGGTTTTGGTAGAAAGGAACAAGCCCAAATCCGGAGGGGATTTGGGCTTGTGATAAGTTAAGTTGTTTACTCGTAAAGAGACGAGTTGCTGTAATAGGCTGAAGAGGTAGCAATTTTGGTTTTCTCCCCTTGGTAAGAATCATAAATAGAGAATTGGAAGCCACCTGTTCTTGAGGTTGCAAAGATAGGATCGTTGATAACATAGGAGTATGATTGATTTCCACCAACAACAAAGTCTTTCTCCAACTCAATTTCTTTCTCAAAACGAGCACCACTGGAATCTACCACTTCGAGAATAAACTTGTGTTGGAAAGTCCCCATCTCAAAAGCCAAATCCCGGCTGAGATCGTATTTCAATTTAACCTGAAGTCCTGAAGAACTTGTGTTCCCAACGACTTCTTTTACGGATAAAGTATATGGGAACAATTGAATATCTTTCAAGGTATTCTTGACATCTCTGCTATCAAGATTTAGCTCCATCGCTGAAGCATTCACGTAACCCGTCGGAGTACCCTCCGGCGTAGTAAATTTATTATCCGAAATGCTTTCACCAATTACCAGCTTCCAGTTAGATACTACCGTCCCCTTTGGAACTCTAGCAGAGAATGTGACAATGCTTGCCGCTTCAGGACCTATGCTCCGTTTAACTTGATTTACTTCAGCTTTATAATATTGGCCCTGATCCGTTAGGAAGTACCCCGTAAGCATAGGAGGAACAGTCTGTTTATTTTCTCGGTTTTTCAAGATAAGCTCTGTGTAAATAATGTCGTTCGTGCTTCCTTTATACATGTAGGTTTTACGTGTTTGTAAATCGGACTTTTTCCCAGCAGTATCCAAATTAAAATAAGAGCCATCGGCTATGACATCAAGATCACTGGTCTTCCCATAGTTTGAAAACATCACCCAGTTGCTTGTTTTTTCTGCACTTAATTTTTGCAGCAATTGTACTTGTAATTGAGAGAAACTCAAACTTGATGGAATATTGGCTGCCACATATACACTTGCCTTTTCGCCAACACCAAGAACTTGCGTTGTGTTACTATTGATCAACTGAACTGTACCGCTTAATTCAGTTAAATCCAGTTTGTACGCCCCAGCAAATTCAGGGAGTTTAGCCGCCTTTGTTCCTTTATTTGTAATGGTTATTTTGGTAGCCAGAATATTCCCATCTTCCCAAGGGAGTTTTTGGATGTCATCAAGGGTAACACCAAAGGTTCCATCATTATTTTTGACAATCCGCTCTTGACCGATGGCATATTGCATCTCAATATAATCCGGCAACTTATATCCGGCTATAGGATACGCAGTCGCTAGATTATTCGTTGAAGGCGTTTTCCCGGTAGAACTTGATGAACCCGCTGGCGTTTTTAAAATCAATTCTAAAGCATCTGAGTTTGCAATAACCGGTATTGTTCCGTCGATAGAGATTATTTGCTCTTCTCCAGGTTCCAGAACCGTTTCAGACAGGCCGCTTGCTGTCAGCGAATAACTTTTTGAACCAGATTGAATTTCAAAAGCATAGTTCGGTAAAGTAACGGCCTGATCCCCTTTATTGGTCAATGCGAATTGGATCGAAAGATTGCTTTGTCCAAAGCTTTGATTACGCGAAACACTAACGATTCTAGTAGAGATGGGACTGTTATCAATCATTAATATTTTTTCTTTGTTAACAGCTGTCACCGAGTTCTGGCCTTTTTTCGTTCCTAAATTCAATGTGGCTATAGGCAAATCCGTTTTTGTAGATTCATCTGTCTGAACAAGTAGCAACTGAAGATTTGCCAAGTTTACCGTTTTAGGTATTTTCGCAATCAAATTCAGTGTTTTTCCTTCTTGCGGGTAAATCTGAAGATTAGAACTCGTTCCGTCTGAGGTCAAAGCAAAAGGTGTTCCGCTCGGAGTTTGGATGACATATTTGAGATTAGGATTTTCTATTGTTTTTGAACCTAAATTATGTAATTGTAATGCTACACTTACATAATTATTAGCACCCAATCCAATAACACTTACATTACTGACCTTTACATTTGCTGAATAATCACCAAAGGTAATTTTTCGCGTCGTATTAACAGGCGTTGCAACAGTATAAGATGCTGGTATTTTAATTGTTCCTAAGACTTGCTCATATCCAGAAATACTAAAGTTCCATTTAAGCACCTGGAAATTAAGATCACTGTACTTCAAGCCTTTTGCAATCTTAGTAGTGTACGTAACAGAAACAGACGAACCAGGCACTACTTTCTTCTTATCCTTATCTGAATTTATTGCAGATACACTATAAATCACTCCAGATGTTGTTTTAACTTTAGACCAATAATCCAGCAGCGATAAAGCCGTGCTTCCATTGTTATGAAAAGTCAGCGTATAGGTCAATACACTTCCGTCATCCTGAGACAAAATATTGACATTTGTCAATTTGACGGTACTCTTCGCCCCGATATTCACACCTGCCAGATTATTAAGAGTTTTCACCGATGCTTGAGTTGTAGATTTTACTTTGGTATTCGTTGCAGCAGCCTCTACGTATCCTGCAGCGCTCTGGCTCATTAATGCAGCAACAGCCAATGATGCCACGATCAACTTCGTTCTACTCAATATTAAATCCTCCTATTATTAAGTCTTATATATGTATATACGCATTAGAATAAAAAAAGTTTAGGCATAAGTGTTTGATATTTATACAATATTTTTTAGCTAACAACGAATTGATACTCGGTTCCGATTAGTACGTTATATCCTTACTTGATTTTATGTACTGACTTGTTTGATTCTAACATTAAACAACTTTGATTTCTTTTGGTTAGCAAAATATAAAGAGGCTGCCCCTCAGTCATCTATGATAACTAAGGAACAACCTCTTTTTTGAAAATTAATTAGTTAGTGAAGATAGTGCTAAGTTGGCCACCAAGTTTTTTACCAGCATATGCATTATTGCCATCGGAAATAGCTTTCAATGCTTTGTTGGCATCACCCTTGATCTCAACATTGAGATATTTAGTACCTACAGTATCTGGCAAAGTAACTTCAATGTAGAATTGGTTGTTGGAGCCAGGCACTGCAGCTACACCTTCAATAGTCAAGACTGTTTCATTGAATTTAACTTCAATTACTCTTTCCAGATCAGCAAGGGAACCAAGAACAATCTTATCATTACCTGTCACAATGAGACGATAAGTGTTGTCTGTTACGCTTTGAACTTTTGCTGTCAGAGTGTCGTTAAATTCTGGAGTGATTTCATCAACCAGAGTCTGTTCAGCTTTTGCGATAGCAATACCTTGAGCATCACTAGTCGAAGGGCTATCCACTGTTGTCAATTTTGCATTCGCACCAAGATAAGCAGGAAGCTTATTGTTGTCATTGAATGTCAACGTAAGCGTACGACCATCTTGGCTCAAAGATGCGCTATCTGGAGCCAAAGTTTTTGTGTCAACATCATTCCCGATTTCAGTAGCAACGCTCACACGGAAGTCGCTAGCTGTATAGGAGTTAATCTTACCGTCAAATTTAACCTTAACTTCTGTACGGGAAGTAGCTTTTGCTTCAGTCACAGCGATTCTGCTGGATACCGAAACAGGTGCCTTCAGCGTATAGCCGCTAACACCACCGATAGTTTGCTTGAAGTAGTTTCCATCAGCATCTTGAATCAGTTGCGCTGTTACCTCGTTAGAAGAAGCCAAAGTACCATCAGGATTAAACACCAAGTTCAATGCATTCTTAGTACTTGTGATACGCACAGTATCTCCAGATACAACATCAACAGTTACATCTTTCAACGGCGCGCCATTCACAAGGTACTTCTCAGCGAGGTCGGCTCTGCCTTCACCAGATGTTTTAACATTGGCTTTGTATTGAACATAAAGAATGTTCTCAGAACCGTCTTTTTTGTACCATACACGTGTGATAGCATCACCCAAGGTTTGCTTAGCCGAGAACACAGTAGTGTATGGGAGCATAGTGTTAGCAACATATGCCGTATCAACAACGTTAGCTACTTCCAGTGTGTAGTCAGCTGTATCCAGTTTTGTTCCCAGGTTTACAGTTACAACATTTGTTTCAGGATCGTAGCTTGGAGTCGAATATGGATGGCCATCGCTATCCAGACCAGTACCACTCACTGCTTTACCTTCACTGTTTTTAACAGTGTAGTTAGTTCTTGTTTCAGCAGAAGAAGCTTTAACCTTTTTACTGAAATGAACTTTCAATTTATGGTAGCCAGTAACATCATCTTGTTCTACTTCAACCTTTTCAACTGTTGGACGTTCAGTATCCAGAGTTGGAGTCAATTTAGCTTCACGGTTAGCTTTGTTACCGCTATAGTCAGTTACACCTTCAATGTAAACAGTGTTTTCACCAACTGCCAGTGGTTTGCTGAAAGTTACGATAAGCTTGTTATCTCTCTTCGTAACAACGCCCGTATTGCCGGATACACCATGGTATACTTTGCTCCAAGTTTTAACCGATTCATTAAACTCGATTTCAACTTCCGTCAAATCGTTAGATTTAATGGAAACAACTTCAGGAGCAGACGTGTCTTCAGCAATGGTGAACGATTGTTCTACCGGAGCAATTTTCAAACCAGAGAAATCACGAATATTGCTAACAGTCAGTTTATGTTCACCTGTAGGAAGGCTCGCATTGATAATGGCAACGTTAGGATAAGAGTATTCAACATTCCCACTAACCGGCACGCCATCTACTTTATAATTGCTAGAAGCG
This sequence comes from Paenibacillus barengoltzii G22, assembly GCF_000403375.2. Lineage (NCBI taxonomy): Bacteria > Bacillati > Bacillota > Bacilli > Caryophanales > Paenibacillaceae > Paenibacillus > Paenibacillus barengoltzii. The sequence goes on from NZ_KE159655.1 coordinate 130,241, forward strand.
TATACGTCGGATTTCAGAACTGGCTCACTGAATACTACTTTGAACGCACTTGTTCCCAAACCTACTACTTCTTTAATTTCAGGAACTTTAACATCAACAACAGTGAATTTTACTGTTTGTTCAATAGTTTTGGTTCCATCTTCGTTTTTGATATTCTTAACTTTAATTTCTGTTTCTTTTTGGTGAGGCAAAGTGTATGCTTCTTGAAGCAAAATGGTAGCAGTTGTCTTGTCATCAGACAATCTCACACTGTCAACCTTTTGATCTTTAACCTCATAGTTCAATTTGTTTTCTGCAGACTTTTTATCCACAGTCCCATCAAATTTAACGACAATTTCCTTGAGGTTGTCAGCCGTTACACTTTCAACCTTTTGAGCCGCAGTCGTTACATAAGTAACTTTTGCAGTGTACTCTTTGTCTTGGTAAGTGAATTTGATTTCAGTTTCTTTGTTAGCTTCGAGAGCTTTTTCCAAAGCAACTTTAACCACATCACCATTAGACATAGTTACTTCTACGTTCTTCGGATCAACCACTTTGTAGGATTTCACCGTAGGAACTTGGCTTGCTTCGTAGATTGCGTAAGCTGCAACAGTCGCTTGGGAACGAGTAGCTGCTGCTTGGTAGTTGATGCCGTCAGCGATGTAACCAGCTTTAACAGCCGCTGCTACATAACCTTTAGCCCATTCGGACGCAGTGTTGTTAGCGTCAGCAGGAACTTCCAGTTTCAGAGCAGTTACCAGAACTTTAGCCAGTTCTTGTACAGTTACTGCGCCGTTCGGATCGAACAGTTTCTTAGTAGCATCTTTACCATTGAGGATGCCAGCTGCAGTAGCTGCTTCAATGTAAGGAGCTGCCCAGTGGCTAGCACTGTAGCCTTTATCCTTGTAAGTTGCAACGCCAGTTACTGGCTCCAGGTTCAGGGAATTAACGATGATTTTCGCGAGTTCAGCGCGAGTCAGCGTTTTTTCCAAGTGAGACAGACCATCTGGGAAGCCAGATACGATCCCTGCCTCTTTCAGAGCATTAAATTTTTGCTCTGGAGTCAATTGGGCATCAGCACCGAATGCTACGGAAGCAAACATGGAGAATGCCATTGCTGTAGACAAAGCTACGGACAAAATTTTCTTCATAACCTTTTTTTCTCCTCCTTGATTAACTATCACATGAGAATTTTCTTTAAATGAATAGCTCGTGTTACTCATTAGCCATTGCACCCCCTTTCCAGAGCTTGAGCAGGTTTCCTATAAATTAGGTCTGCAGCAGAACTGCAGAAACTTGTAAACGAGAATGAATAGAATGTAGAAATAGACTAGTTTCCTAATCCTACCTAAACATTATACAATGGGTCTCCGGAGCCGTAAAGCTAAATTTTCTAATAGATAGACAAGTTTCCCTATGAGGGAGACGTTGCCATGTCTAAAACGGTCGCCATTGTTAATGCTCTACATCTTAAACGCAGCAGGTTTCAAAAAGTTGCGGGGGTTTCAAAAAAAATTGCGAGATTGTAACTTTTTCTAAGATTCCCCTGAGTTACTCCTTTTTGACTTCCTTGCCGCCTGACGGAAATTAGTATATCATGCCGAAATATGTCAGTCATTAAGCAACTTTTCCCATTTTCGCGCTATCTCCATTGTATGTGAGTGCACGACAAATAAGACGTCCAATTTTGGACGCCTTATGGGCAAATCTCGTACCCAAGCGGCCGCAAGCTACCTTACTCTCATGGCCAATTGGATAATACGAGCCCGCATTTGCGGATCGGTATTCAGTTTCTCATACATCTCGTCGATGGCTTTTTTATTATCTTTGTATGTCTTCTCATGCTTCATCGTGTTATGAGACCATTCGATAAGTTCATTTTCGGCTGCACGCAGCTCGGTGAATGCATCATGGAAGCCCGTCTCAATTACAAGACTCTCCATAACCTCCTGGGTTACTTCTTGAAGCTTAGCCGTTTCTTCAATGCGCTTCTCCAATACTTTGGATCTATCCTCAAATTTGCGCTTAGCTTTGGAATAACCCAACTGCGGTTTCGATAGGATCGGTTTCATCTGTTCAAGTTCACCCTTTTGCATAATGTCTATTACTCTGATTATTGTAACGTAAAGCTCTAGAAAACACAAAAAGATGTAATTGGAAATAAAGAGACGGCCTTGGTTAACCTTGGCCGCCTCCAGTCATTGAACGCCTATTAGCTTAGGTTTTTAGGGAAGATAGACGAGCTTTTCTTCAGAAGTTCAACCGCAACTTTCCCTGCCTCAGCTCTCGTCATGTTGTTTTTCGGATTGAAATTGACGGATGCTTTCTTGCTGCCTGCCGTCGTAACACTTTGTCCATCCATGATTTTCGCTTTGTAAACAGCTTGCACGGCTGGACGTGCATAAGGATCAATTCTTCCCGAATCCAGGAATTGCTTAGCCAACGTTGCATTCAACTTACTATCATTAGCCGGAAGCTTCAGTTTGAGTGCACGAGCAATCATCATGGCTGCCTGTTCTCTCGTGATCGGCTCCTCAACCCCAAAGTATCCTTCAGTAATACCTGTAATGATCCCTGCACGGGAGGCCGTTTCAATATACTTGAACTCCCAGGTATCTGTTTTGGCATTTGGTACAACGTCAAAATAAGTTTGAACTTTATTGTCATAATTCAATGGGATATTAAGGCCTTTGACCAGCAATGTAGCAAATTCCCCGCGAGTCGTCAGATCGTCGGCTCCGAACGTATTCGGCTGCAGATTTGCCATAATTCCCTTCGAATACAGAGCATTCAGCATATTCCGTGCCCATGGATGGTTCGTGATATCGCTGAATCCACGGCTTTGCTTCATGACAACATAGTAGCCAAAATCATCAAAAGGCACGGTAATGGTATTGTTCTTCGTATCGACAGTCCCGCCGATATTCTCCCATTCCGAATTTTCGGTGAATCGGAATACCGTTACCGTAGTTCCTGCCTCATCCACGACGCTCTTGTTGAAGGCTAGCTTCAACGTGCCGCGTTGGGAAGGTACAAGCTTTCTTTCTGGTTCTCGTAGCAAGAGATCCCGGAAGTTTTGGGAATCGGAGTACTGCGGCAAAATCGAATATGGCGGCAAACCATTTGTCGCCGGCTTATACGAATCTCCGCTTCCATACTCGCCGTAACCCCCGTTAATCCAGTAAACATCAGAAACTCTGGTGAAATTGCTTGTTTTGGCCGTTGAGTTGAACAACTCAGACAAGTCCTCTGGCAAAGTCAAGGTTGCTAAGCCATTTGGTGTTCTTTCGTCCTTATCAATGTTAAAGAAGTTTCCGTAATCGTTCCGGCGCTCCAAGATCCCGTTCTTAGGATCTGCAATCCCAAATAACAACTTATTGTCCGGATAAAATTTAGTTACGCTACCCTCAGGTACATTTGCTGTTTTTAATACGGTACCTTTAGGGAAAGTTAACTCCAGCGCTTTATTAAACGCCGAATACTTCGTGGCCGGTTTCTCCGTCATATACTGCGAATCCACAGCAACAGCACTCGTATAATAAACCTCTATAGTGTCATTAAGCGTTTCGGTTCCACGTATAATTTGAATTTTGATCTTGGTCGTCTTATCCGGTTTGAGCCCTACAAAATCATAGATAAATCTTGCCGGTGCATTTTCAGGCAGGTCCGTACGACGAATGGCTTCCCCTTTATCAATAATGACTCGGGTTGCACCTTCAGCCTCAATATCGAACCGAACAAAGTTCTTGTTAACGATGATCTGATCGCCTACCGTCGGAACCGGAGATAGAATCCGATATGGTGCCAATACGCGAGAAATCTCCAGTCTTTGCAAAGTCCGGGCTCCCGTAGAATTGATAAGCTCCAGATTATATACCTGACTTCCCAGCGAATCCAGTGCAATATCCTTAATTCTCAATACAAACTTGCCGTTAAATACAGCCATGTCATAACCAACGTCCGGTTTACCGCTCCGAACAATGGTTCCTGTAAGAATTTGTGTGCTTGTCATCGCCGTTGAAGTCAGATCCGCAGTAGGTGCATCTGTTTGGGAATTAAAGACGCTCTCGGAGCCCCGCATTAAGTTAACAATTTTGGCTCCTGCCCCTTGAATGATCAGATCATAATTCTTGGCGCTAGTTTCATAAATCTCTCCAACCAACTTAAACTCAGGCGAGCCCGCAAGAATTTGGGTCAGCTGTGTGTTAGCTCCGCTCGTATCATTCAGATCCAGACCTGTAAACGTTACTGCTGGATCAAAAATCTTCGGACGGAAAACAGTAATGTTCGAGACATTTGTATCCAGAATGTACAGTCTCAACTCTTTAACAACCGTTCTGGAATTCCCCTTACCATCCATGGATACCCCGCTGAATTTAATACGGTTCTCACCATAATACAAGGGGCCGTTAACATCGATCGGCAGTTGAATCGAGAAAGTAGGCGCAGCCGTCGTTGGATTAAAGGCAATAGGAGGCGTCAACTTATCATTAGAAACCCCATTCACAAAAAACTGTGGATTTGACAGGTTTTCAAAGTCGCGGTACTCCCCATTAATATCTACGTAAAGGTTCGCTTTACTTGAATCTACCGAAATCGTTTGACCATCATACAAGCCTTCAACATAGATGTAGTTTTTCGTTGCATACGTAATAGTAGCAATTTTGGATGCACTGGAGGTACCAATGCTAAATTTCACTTGTTGCGTACCACTGGAAAATCCTGTGATTTGGAAAACATGCTGTGTTGCTGTCCCCGTAGTTACAGGAGTAATTGTTGGTCCAGTAGTCCCTCTTGGCAAGTAGACTGCTTTAAGATCACTACTGTTAAACGCTTGGTCTGCCGTAACCAAAATGTAAAAATTATCTTTATCGGCTTGAGTACCATCCAGATCTGGAAGGTCATTGATGTTGACTGGCGGCGTTGAACTGTCCTTCATATATTTCAATCCGGTAACACCAATCTCGCCTGGAAGGTATTTGAAGTTGATATTCAGAGATGTCGAATAAGTTCCATCATATTGCACACTAAGATTAAACTTTTGGTCTCCACTTCCAAAGGTGAATGGCACACTAACTTCAACTAATCTGTATGCACGGGATACACCGTCTGGTGCAGGAATTTCCGTTTCTGTGGCAGTAAATGCCGTGAACGGCGGATTTGTCGTGTTGAAGAAATCCGTCAGTGTCACATTGCCTTTTCCAGCACCTTGCGATGCACCAAAGGCATTACCAGTATCATTTAATAACATCGAGAACTTGAGTGTTCCAGACACAGGCAGTGCCGGTGTTGTGGCTTCTGTGATGGTTGCCACTTTATTGTTCACATCATATTCAGCACCGTTATACTGGACGGCAATCGTATCGAACGGTTTATTTTTATCAAAGTAATAAACGGAGCGCTCAATTGTAACAGAATCCGCGCCGCTTTTAACAGTAATCGTAATTTTGTTAAGGCCTGGTTTCAAATTAAGGGCAGGCGAAAAGAATTTGCCCGTTTGTGTTAATGTAGTAACTAAACCCGCGCCCCCATTCACACTAACGGTTACTTCCGTCGCGTTCTTCACTTCACCGGAGATCGAGACGTTTTCTTTATCTGCAACAACCTCCGAACCCTCGTTTAAGTAAATGGTTCCATAACTGGATCCTAACAATTTCAAATCTTGTACGTAAGGAACTTGATCAAATAAAGCATAGAATGTCGATTCACGTGTTATCCCATTTTGGGAACCCGATAACGTAATTCGGTTAAACCCTGGGAATAACGGCAAGTTGGTAACTTTGAACTTATCCTGGAAAGATGACGAGGTATCTCTAGAGATATTCCCATTTTTAAATTGAGAACTATCTGTCTCCCAGACCCCCTCACCCGTAGCCTGATTTGTAACTTTAAAGGTCAAACGTTCAACTTTAACCTTTAGGGAGTCCTCAGTAACCTGAGAATAAGTACCGGTAAAAGTCATCGTAGGAAGCGTTGTTGTATACATTCGGCTATCCCGAGCGACTTGGTCTGGACCGGGAGTGAGTGTTAACGTAGTCGTATTTCTCAGAGTTAAGTCATCCGGAATAAAATAGTTGCCCTGAGCAGCATTGGCCGTAGGAACGAACCCCGATGGCAACAATGTGATGATCAATGCTGTAAGCATCAACCATATGAAGGGCTTCTTCAAGCGTTGCATGGATTAATCTCTCCTTTGTCGTGTAGTGTGTGTTGATGTCCCCGTCAAAGTTCTGCAGGGACTGCCCATAAGCGTCACTTACATATGTTATCGGTCGAAAGTTGGAAGAATTTTAGGAAAACATGAAAGAGAATCCAACAAAAATCCTGGGGCACAAAAAGATGCCGTTTCGGCGTGGCTTGCTCCGGCATAGATCGCTCTTAGATTATCCCGTTCGCTCAGTCTGCCTTTCAGGAATAGTAACCTTCCTCCTCAGCGCACTGCCTCGGCAACCCTCATCCGTCTCGCTAACGGACCGTAATGACCTTATTCGTCGATTTCCCACTCATTTCCCGTCCTAACGGACTACAGAGACCTTATTGAGCTCATTCTGACGTAAAACTTCCGAAGCAGCACGAAATAAGGTCTCCACGGTCCGTTAGAATCCAAACAGCAGCAGCCAAGCGCAAATAACGGCTCTGATGTCCGTTAGATCAGGGGGAGTACAAGAGGTACAAAGCGGTTGAAGGGGGGGCGGGCCGAACAGGGAGGGTAATCCGCTGAATCAAGCACAAAAAAACAACCCCTGCGGCTCATCACCGCCAAGGGTTGTCCTATCATCAAGTAAAGAAATGCATAATTGCCCTGCATTTAGGAATGCTATTATTTCGTACCGCGCTCCTCCGACACCTTCATGCGAAGGCGGGCGAGGAAGTCGAGCACGGGGCGCTTCGTTTTGCCAATCAGGCCGATGACTTCGGCACCGATTTGCAGGAAGAAGACCATGACGCAGATGACGACAAACGTCACCCAGTTCGCGTTGTACATCGCAGCCGACGACTGGATCACAGCCAGTACGCCGAAGAAAGCGGCGATGCCGTAAATGATCAGCACCGTCTGACGGTGGCTGAATCCGAGCTCACGCAGGCAATGGTGCAAGTGCCCCTTGTCCGGCGAGAAGATCGGCTTCTTCTGCATCCAGCGGCGCACGATGGCGAACATCGTGTCCGAGAGCGGCACACCGATCAGGATCAGCGGCGTCAGGAACGACACGATCGCAATCTGCTTAAAGCCGAGCAACGACAACAGCGCTAAACTAAAGCCGAGAAATAAGGCGCCCGAGTCTCCCATGAAGATTTTCGCCGGGTGGAAGTTAAAATACAGGAATCCAATAATGCTGCCCAGCAGCAGCAGGCAGAGCAACGCCACCATCACATTGCCCATCAGGAATGCCATGACGGCAATTGTCCCGATCGCAATGGCAGAGACCCCAGCAGCCAACCCGTCCAATCCGTCAATGAGGTTAATGGCATTCGTCACACCAACAATCCATAGGATGGTGAATGGAATGGCCACCCACGTCTCCACTGCAGCATAGGTGTGAAATGGAATATTCGCAAATTCAATCCGGATATCAAATACGAACACGACCACGCAGGCCGTTGCAATTTGAATTAAAAATTTCAATTTTGCCGGTAAATCGAAGCGATCGTCCAAAGCTCCCAGCAGCACGGTAATCGTTCCGCCTACTAGGAAGGCTTTGATAAAGTTCACTTCGCGTACCGTGAATACGTCAGGTAAGAATGGAAGAATCAGAAAAAACGCGATGACAAAAGATAAAAATATCCCTAAACCACCGAGTCTCGGCATAATTCGTGTATGCACTTTGCGCGCATTGGGCACATCCACGGCGCCGACTTTGACAGCGAATTTTTTTACGAGCGGCGTTAGGCCCAAAGCCAAGCCAAGTGATACGATAAACCCGATGATATAGATCATCAACATTCAATTTCGACCTCCAATTGTTCTGCACCGGAATGATTATACTCCGATTAAAGAGAAACACCAACCCCTCATTTGCGCAAAAAATCACAGTAATTCATGGAAATCGAGACTTTTAGCCCATTTTCGTAAGGTTTTCTTTCTCCCGCAGCACGCGTACGGCGAATTTCGGCAACGCCAGCATTCTGCGGAAGCGGGTAGGTTCCTTCAACAACCGGTACAGCCATTCCAACCGAAGCTTCTGGAAGGCCACAGGGGCTCTTTTGGTTCGTCCGGAAATGACGTCAAAACTGCCGCCAACGCCCATCATGACAGGGACGCGCAGGACGTCTTTGTATTTGGCGATCCAAGGCTCCTGCGTGTCTGCCCCCCGGGCAACAAACAGCAGATCAGGCGCGGCTTTGACGATTTCGTTGATCACTTCCGGGTCTTGGTCCGGACCGAAGTAGCCGTCACGATATCCCGAAATCGTCGTTCCAGGATATTGCAGAGCCAATCGGCGAGCCGTTTCCTTCACGACGTCTGGCGCTGCACCGAGCAGGTACACCTTCCAACCGCGGCGCTCCCCTTGCTTCATCAATTCGTGCAGCAGATCGTACCCCGGCACGCGTTCTGTCACCGGGTCGCCGCCTTTTTGCGCAGCCCAGACCAGCCCCGTTCCGTCCGGCACAATCAGTTCGGCGGTTTTCATCATCGCTTTATATTCCGGATTCTCAATCGCCGCCATCATCATGATCGGATTGGCCGTAATCACATGGTGCGGCGTCTTGGCGGCGACCACCTCCGTCAAATAAGCGACCGTCTCCTTCATCCCCCATTTGCAGACGGGAACGCCAAAGACCGAAACCGTCGGGATACCTTCCTTGATCATCGTCATCACCTGTTCACCCATCACTTTCGTAAAAATTCAACGATCCGCCGCGCGGGCACCCGTGCCTCCCGCTTCAGTTCGGCAATTTGCGCGGCGTGGGTCTTGCGCCATGTCCCGGCTTCCTGCAGGAGGCGCTCCCCTTCCGCGGCCAAGATCCGCGGATCCAGCTCCTCCGCGGTCCCCACCGGGACGCTTCCGATGCGACCTAAGAAATGGTCGATCTTCGGGTCATACGAGACGCCGAGCAGCGGGACATTCTGCGAGGCGGCGTAGATCAAGCTGTGCAGCCGCATGCCGATCAGCAGGCTGCACTGGCTGACCTCCCGCAGCATATCCTGCGGGTGCTCCGCCTCTGGCGCAATGCTCACGGTGCAACCCCGTTCCGCTACATTTCCCAACCGTTCCATCACGAAGCGCGAAGCTTCGTCGTCGCCTGGGAAATGGAAGGGCAGAAAGCGGATATGCACCGGCTTGCGGCGGCAGAGCAGCGAGAGCCCCTCGGCCAGCTGCGTGAGATCGGTTCGCGATGGGTTCCAGAAGCGAACCGATACGCCCACGACCGGCAGCTCGGAAGCGGACTCGCCTTCCTCGCCGCGCCCTTCCGAGGAGCCATTCGCAGGCTCCCGAAGCGTCAGCCCCATCACCGGGTCAGGCACGACCTGGATGGCATCTTTGCCGCGCAGCCCCATGTCCCGGAGCAAGCTGGCCGATTCCGCATCGCGCACGGAAATATAGTCGCAGCGCCGGAACACCGAAGCGATCAAAGGCCGGAACAGCTTGCGGTTCACCGGTCCAATGCCTTGGGCATACACGAAGGTCGGCTTGCCGAGCCATTGCGCCAGCTTGATGATGCCCAGATAATACGGAATCGACTTAATCCCCGTCGCATCCTGCAGCAAGCTGCCGCCCCCGCTGATCAATCCGTCGCTGCTCTTTATAGCCTTCCTTACCTCGCCGAGTTTCATCCGGTGTACAGCTTCCACGCCATACGTGCGGCTTGTCCATTCTGGATCGATGGACAGCACAACGGGCTTGATGTCCACACCCGAGGTCAGGCCTTCTTCTTCCAACGCGGTCAGAATCGATTGAAGCACCGCTTCGTCCCCGCTGTTGCGAAATCCGTAATACCCTGACAGAACTATGGTTTTAGTAGCCGTGGCGACCATTTATCCCAGCACCTTTCAATGATTTGCCAAACGAGAACGGCAATCAAACCAATCACAAGACCAAGTCCGAGGCCCAGAACATCGCGGATCAACGAAAGCACGGCCGGCGTGTGAATATGTGCGAACGTGTCGACCATCGACAATTGGCCCATCACCGCGATAATCATCGCAAACATCGCCCAGCGATAGCGGAACGCGGCAAACAGACCAACAATAAAGAGCGGATGTGCCAGCAAAAATTCTTTGTTCCGCGGCCGAACACCAAAGGTGTTCTCCAGGAAGGAACGGAAAGCCGCTTCACCCGGCAGCAACGTTCCCGCATTACCGGTACGGGACAGGTAGTACAGTGCCGCCACACCAAGTACAGCAGCAACGACTACCCAGAGCACCGTAATTCGCATGCTAAGCCATTTGCGCAATTCCTCCCAAACCGAGTTGCCCCGGTATAAGAAGACATACACGGCGATCAGCAGGATCGGCGCCAAATGCAGCAGGCTGACGCCACGGAATTGATTTAGCACCAAACTATACGTAATGTTGTTCAAGAGTGCGATCACGAACGGTACAGCGAATAGGGACAGCAACGATGTTTTGATATACAACACAATCGTATGCGTCAGCCGCCGACCGCCCGAAAGGTTCGGATGCTTCTCGCGAAGCTCCTGCACCTTGCGGATCGCCAGCACCATCGCAATCGTTGGCGCGCTGATGGCGACGAACAGAGCTAATGCCTGTTCAAGCAATACTGGCTTCAGCACGTACAATCCAGCCGAACCCACCAAACCGATCACAAAAGCTGCCAGCGTAAGCGACGGCAGGAAACAAGAAATCAGCAGCGCCACAAACGCTACGCCCCCAAGCACAACCAGCGCCTTCAGATATCTTTGCCAGCTGGCATCGTGAATTGTGAAGGCTTCGGCTTGTCCCAGCTCAAATCCGTTGTTTTCGATTCGCTGCAACGCATTCCCTGGAGCTTGCAGCGAGCCGATCAGATTATCGATGGGATTCGTAATCGCCGCTTTCGCCGCATCTTTGGAAGCCGAAGCGTTCAAGTACACCATCCGGATGTTCCGGTCTTTCGTCGCCAGAACGAACCGATCGGCCAGTGTCATCTTATCTTGCGAAGCCTCCGCATCCGACAAGGAATGCAGGCGTACGACGTTATAGTCGATCAAGTAAGCCAGCTTGTTAAAGCCTTTTTGCGGCGCCTTTAAATTTTCGATGGCCGCGATGCCGATGTTGTATTTTTCCAATAAATCTGCAAAGCCTTGCAAACTATGCTTCGTCGGATCTTCGTTAAAGCCTTTCACCGCTTCGCCGTCGAACAGAATGCGATTCACCCCGTTTTCAGCAAAGAAGGCCAATAATTGATCCATCTCTTCCTGATCATAAGGGATATTGTCCGAAAGCCGCGGCAAAATCGTAAAGCCTTTTTCCCTCAGCATTTGAAACGCAATCGGATCCAGCGGCATCGGCTTCATCATCGCTTCTTCCATGCCCATGCCAATCGCCAGACCGCCATGATCTTGATACTGCCAGCTGGCCACCGGCACGTCCAGCTTGCGGAATGCCGCTTCGATCATCGGCTTCAACTGCGCTTCGTTCTCCGCACTTGTAAACGCCAGGTAGGTGTAATTTCCGCTATTCGTCACGACAGTACTATTCAGCTTCGCAACTTCCAACGAACTAAACACCATAATCCGGCGCGCTTTCACCAATTCGTCCAGCGTGCTTTCAAACATCGCCATGGTGCCCACGCCAGCTTCCTTCAGACGGTCCAACTGCTCGTCCATGTACGCCTGCGGATTCGCCTTATACGATGCGATATCCAACAATCCTCGATAATTAAAGACGAACTCCACTTTGTTTGCGGAGGATTCCGTTTGAACCCGCTGCGCGATCACCGGCACAGAAGCCAGGATTCCGACAATCACCAAAACCCACAACAATTTTCGGGAAGCGTTATTCCACCGCTGCCAACTTCGAATCACTAAGGTACCTCCTCAAAAATGCATAAATCCACATCTGTTATTTGTTTCCCAACCTGCTTGCCAATTATTGATCGACGCGAGCAAGAACATCTTCCTGTATCCGATTCAGACGTGCCTTGGCATCTTCCGTCGATGTGCCGCAAACGCCAAAATAGAATTTAATCTTCGGTTCCGTACCCGAAGGGCGCAAGCAGAACCACGAACCATCATCCAGCAAAAACTTCAACACGTTCTCCTTCGGCAAACCGTCGAGACCTTGCGAATAATCCAGTACTTCGGATACACGCACGCCCCCAATTTCCTTCGGCGGATTGCTGCGGAAGGCTTCCATCAGCGCACCGATTTGGGCCAGCCCGTCTTTGCCTTTCAATGTACGGGAAGCCAGCGCTTCGCGGTAATAACCGAACTGTTGGTACAGTTCCTCCAATACGTCAATCAAGGTCTTGCCTTGGCGTTTGTAATAAGCCGCCGCTTCGCAGATCAACATAGAGGCTACAACGGCATCCTTGTCGCGCGCATAGTTGCCCGCCAGGTATCCGTAGCTTTCCTCATAACCGAACAAATAAGTATACTCACCGGAAACCTCAAATTCGTTCATTTTCTCCCCGATATATTTGAAGCCGGTCAGCGTGTTAAACACCGTAGCCCCATAATGACGAGCAATCGCAGCGCCAAATTCGCTGGTTACGATCGTCTTCACGACCGCGCCATTGTTCGGAAGCGTTCCTCTTTCCTTCATTTGACTTAATACATAATGAACGAGCAAGGAGCCCGATTGGTTACCGGTAAGAATTTCATATTCTCCGTCCCGCGTGCGCACAACGGCCCCCATCCGGTCCGCATCAGGATCTGTACCGATCAAGATATCCGCACCTACTTGTTTGCCGAGGTCGATTGCCATCGTGAATGCTTCCCGTTCTTCGGGGTTCGGAGACTTCACCGTTGGAAAATCACCATCCGGCAACTCCTGTTCCTTCACAATGTGCACTTGGGTAAAACCAAGCTTCTCCAAAGCACGGCGAACCGGAAGGTTCCCTGTTCCATGCAGCGGCGTATAGACCACCACCAGATCTTTCGCTGCTCCGGAAGCCATGAGCTCGCGATTAACACTGGTGTTCGCTACCGTATCCGCAAAGGCTTCATCCTCATCAGCACCCAGCCATACGAGCAATCCCTTCGCTTCCGCTTCTTCGCGGCTTAACCGTTTGACTTGAGCGAAGGAAGCCACTTTCTGAATCCGAGCAATGACTTGCTCCGCTTCATGTGGAACGAGCTGGCCGCCTGTCGAGTTATAGACTTTATAGCCGTTGTACTCGGGCGGGTTGTGACTTGCAGTGATGACGATGCCGCCGGTCGCCTTCTGAGCGCGTACAGAGTAGGAGAGCTGCGGCGTTGGACGCAGCGACGGGAACAGCTTGGCTACGATCCCGTTGCCGGCCAGCACCAAAGCCGCTTCCAGTGCAAACTCCGGCGAGAAGTGACGGCAATCATGCGCGATGACAACGGAAGGCGCCCCGGCCTGACCCGCATGCGCTTCCAGAATATATTCGGCAAACCCTTGCGAAGCACGGGCTACCGTATAACGATTCATGCGGTTACTCCCGGCGCCGATCGTACCGCGCAACCCGCCTGTCCCAAACTCTAGGTCACGATAGAAACGGTCCTCGAGTTCTGTCGGGTTATTTTCCAAATCTCGTAATTCCTGTTTGGTTGCTTCATCGATTGTAGGGTCCTGCAGCCAGCTCTCCAGCTTCTCACGGACAGCATTACTGATTTCAGTCATGGATAGGTTCTCCTCCTTAAGTAATCACGATGACGCCCCATTAAGACAAGGCGAACATGATGTCTCCCTCAGCAACAACTTTATCGTCCACTTTGGCAATGGCATGGCCTTTACCAATGGAGCCCTTCATCCGGGTCACTTCGACTTCCAAGCGCAGCGTATCTCCCGGAACGACCTGCCCGCGGAAGCGGAATCCATCGAGTCCAGCCAAGAAGCCGATCTTCCCGCGGTTCTCCTCGACGTTAAGAATCGCAACAGCCCCAACCTGGGCCAGCGCTTCCGTAATCAATACGCCCGGCATGACAGGGTATCCCGGAAAATGCCCGGTAAAGAACGGCTCATTAATCGTGACATTCTTAATCCCAACGGCACGTTTGCCTTCCTCCAGCTCAATAATACGGTCCACCAGTAAGAACGGAGGACGGTGCGGCAAGATTTCCTGAATTTGGTTCGTGTTTAACATATGTACGTCTCCTTTCGGTTTAGGGCATGAGTTTCGGATGGGCGCATCCCAATTTGAATAAAAATGCGGGTATCCGTTCACACTGTAGATATCCTTCGCCTCTGCAGAAGCGAAGGTTAAGATAAGGGGCTTATCCGCAATTGACCCCCCGGTCGATTACGGATACAGCCCTTTTGACGGTTTTTCTCACCTAAGTCCCCCATCATTATACATTTTTCGCCTACAAAAAGAAAACTCCCGTTAGCCGAGAGTTTGTGGACATTTTTGTTATTTTCGTTCGGTTTCTTCTATTATATAGAGGCGATTTGAATGGCCTTATGGAGCAAAGACCAAGTCAAATACATGCTTCCAAGTTGCCCAGTTCCAAATATCGGACACCTCTTGTTTGCCAAACACAACATACCCTACGACCATACCTGCCGCCAGAGCCGCAACAAGAACGAGCAACACAAGCACGATCTTCAGGATGACGATCCAGGCCGGCCGTTTGCTCACCGGTTGACTGTCTTCACTCATGAAGCATCCCACCTATCCGCGCAAGTTGTTGGCTAGACCCATCATCGTCTCACCTGAGGTTAGCGCACGAGCTGTCAATTGGTAGGCGCGCTGTACCTGAAGCATCTCTGCCATCGCTTCCGTCAAATCTACGTTAGAGGCTTCCAGCGCCCCTTGGCGCAAGCTGGCCCGTTGTTCCTGCGGAAGGGTAAGGGAATCTACCATCGCTTCAGCAGGGTCAACCCCCGCAGCCAGAACAAAGAGGTTTCCGTCTTTTTGAACGAGGACATCCGGCTTCTCCGCCGTCAACAACGCGATTCGTCCGACTTCCGTTGTGCCTTCTCCATTGGTAGCCAGGATATTTCCTTCTGCATCAATGCTAAGCTTGGCATCGGACGGGAACGTGATCGGCTCGCCTTCGGCGTTCAAAACGACATACCCGAGTTGATTGACCAAGAAGGCCGACTCGGCATCATCCGGATCCGGTTGAATGTGAAAATCCCCGCCCCGGGTATAAGCAACGATCCCTTCCGGCGACAATACGCTAAACATCGCATTGCCTTGAATGGCCAAATCCGTCATATTGCCAGTCTCTTGAATCGAACCCTGAGCATAATTGACAGTGACCTGCGACATTCTAGAGCCAAAGCCCAGAGTGAATCCGGACGGTGTAGCCCGGCCCGGCAGATTCAGATCCGAAGTCTGGTTCTGCACCCGAGTCAGCGTGTCTTCAAAGTTAGCTTCTTTTCGTTTATACCCTACTGTGTTCGAGTTAGCGATATTATCGGCCAGCAAGTCCAACCGCTGCTGAATCCCGCTCATCGATACCATCGCGCTGATGACGGTGTTATTCATGCCGCACCTCCTGTATTAAGCAAAGCAACCAGACAGGATCACTGTACTTTGCCAATTTCATTAACTGCTTTATCCAAGCTTCTATCGTAATATTGAATAATTTTTTGGTTGGATTCATAAGCGCGTTGCGCGGCCAGCAAATCCACCATAGACTGGGCAGTATCGACGTTAGATACCTCAAGATAGCCTTGGCGCACCACAGCCCCATCCGTTCCAGGCACCAGTCCGCGGACTCCCGCCGCCTCTTCATCCGCCACCCGGAAGACGCCGTTGCCTTCACGGACAAGCTGGTAAGGCTGCTCTACCACGGTAATCCCCAAAGTCCCCAAGTTCACCAGGGCACCGGTATTATCCACGGCCGTTAAATTACCCGCTTCATCGCTGGACAATGTGTTCACAGACAAGCCCGCATCTAGAATAATCGGATTGCCGTCGGTGTCCAACACCCGATAACCGGTGGATGTTCTCAGTTCTCCCGCCGCATTCACCGCGAAGCTGCCATCCCGGGTATATCGTACATTCCCCTCGTTATCTTCCACGGCGAAGAAGGCTTGCGGTTGATAAATCACTTCGCCGTCCGCAGTCACGAATTTACCGGAGGCGTCAAACGCATAAGGCTCACCCGTTTCCGGGTTCTCCAAGCCAAGCTCCGAGATTAAGGCAAAATCGGTATTCTTCCCGGTTTCCTTCAAATCTCCTTGCGTAAACGCCGGCAAGCTCTCTTCCGCAAACACCCCGGTTACCAGCTTCCCGATTTGCTTATTGTTTCCTGACTGCTTGTCCCCCATCAAGGAAATCAACATTTCGGGAAAAGAGCGCGCTACGGTGTTCACCGATTTGTAGCCCGGTGTGTTGAGGTTGGCAATATTCTGCGTAACTGTATCATGCCGCCGTTGTTCAGCGATCATGCCGGATGCTGCGGTATAGAGACCTCTTAGCATGACTTACCTCCAGACGCTATGTATTCGAAATGCCCTATTGTTCTGAGCAATTCATTCCTCTTTATTATATCGGACGATTAGAACTTTCTTCTTAGCACCTTGTCCAAATTATCGAGCATAATCCCCGTACCCTTAACCACACAGTGCATTGGATCTTCCGCAATCAGTACCGGTACGTGAAGCTCTTCGGCCAGCAGCTCGTCCAACCCGTTCAGCAGAGCGCCTCCCCCGGTCAAAATCACGCCGCGGTCAATGATGTCGGCGGACAATTCCGGCGGAGTGCGCTCCAGCACCGATTTAGCGGTGGTAACGATGGAGGATACCGGGTCAGCCAGCGCCTCCTGAATCTCATTCGCCGTGATCGTCACGGTCAGCGGCAATCCGGATACCATGTCCCGTCCGCGGATGTCCATCTCCGCCTGCCGTCCGTTCGGGTGCACCGTTCCGATTCCAATCTTGATATCCTCTGCCGTCCGTTCCCCGATCAACAGCTTGTACTTCGTTTTAATATATTTAATAATGGCAGCATCAAACTTGTCCCCAGCGACTTTAAGCGACGAGGCCGTGACGATGTCTCCCATGGAGAGCACCGCCACATCCGTCGTCCCGCCGCCGATATCGACAACCATGTTGCCGCTCGGTTCGAAAATATCCATGCCGGCCCCAATTGCGGCCGCTTTTGGTTCCTCTTCTAGATACACTTCTTTGGCACCGCTGTGTTCGGCGGCTTCGCGAATCGATTTCTGCTCAACCGACGTAATATTCGTTGGCGCGCAGATCAGAATTCTCGGATGGCTGTACCAGCTGCGTCCACCCACCCGGTCGATAAAGTACTTCAACATCGTTTCCGTAATTTCAAAATCGGCGATAACTCCGTCCTTCAAGGGACGAATTGCAGTGATATTTCCAGGCGTACGTCCTACCATCCGCCTAGCTTCCTCACCAACGGCCAGTACTCGTTTCCCATCGCTGTCAATGGCGACGACGGAAGGTTCGTCAAGTACGACTCCCTTTCCCTTGATATGAATCAGCACATTGGCCGTGCCTAAATCAATCCCAATATCCTTGCCCATCATTCGATCCCCCAAAGCGTATTTTTGTAAATCACGGAAAGGACGTAGCGGTCCTACCTCATGTGATATGGCAGAAGTGTCCCGCTGACGAGGTGTTGTTAATCGACAAAAGTCGAAGAATATTGCGAAATTTCGGGATAAATGGATGAAAATCCACATCATCTTATACCATATTTAAAAATACCATACTTTAGGGGATTGATTCAATGATTATCGTTCGATGAGCGAACTAAATAAATTCATTACGCTTTAATTCACAGAGCTAATCACCTCGCGTTTGTTTTGGCCTTTTTTCTTATACTTGATCTTCGTTGCTTCACCGCCGCGCAAGTGTCTAATCGATTTGTGATATTCGAGAATGTGCTTCACCTGATCCGCTAAATCCGGATTAATCTCCGGCAAACGTTCGGTTAAATCCTTGTGCACCGTGCTTTTCGAAACGCCGAATTCCTTGGCGATCGTCCGAACTGTGTGCCGTGTCTCCACGATGCACCGTCCAATCTTTATCGTCCGTTCCTTGATGTAATCGTGCACGCTCCCGCCTCCCTCAACTCGAGATAGTTTGGTACATTATATGAGGGGCGGGCTTAGATATTCTTTGTTTCCAAGCGTGACAAGCCTTTGCGGGGCCTTTTATTTTACCGTTGGTTACCAGGGGGGCAGCTGCAGCTCGGTTGGAACAAGTGAAGTGAAGTGCGTAAAACGGAGTAATGGAGTTACCATCTTCATGCTTCATAAAGGACTTTTTTGGCCTTATTTGGGCGTTCGAGCTTGATCTGCACGAGATAAGGACAAAATAGGCTCTTATTTGTCTCGATCCTCAGGAAAACAAGCCTTATGAGGCTTGGATCAAAAAAATAAGGCCAATATTTTCCCTTATTTACTCGGGAAGCCGGAATTTCCGGTAAATAAGGCCTTTTTGTACCCTTATTGCGAATGAGGACAAAAAAACGGAGAGCTCTTCGCTCTCCGTCAGGCCTGCTGCCGTAGTCCTCGATGTTTGGATCGGCTGGCAGTGCCTTCACATGGGATGGATGGGTTATTGCAAAACGTTAGTTTTTCGGAAGTACAGATTCCGGATTCACCAGCTCGCCATTTTCATAAATTGCAAAATGGACATGGTTATCCAAATCCTTCTCCACTTCGTTGCGGCCAGCGCTGCCGATAATGTCGCCTTGCTTCACTTCGGCATCCTTCTTCACCTTAACTTCGCCTAAGCTTTCGTAGACCGTCTTCAGGTTATTGGCGTGCGTAATTTCCACCACATACCCGAGGAGCGGCACTTCTTCAACCCGCGTCACTTTCCCGCTCATCGCAGCCGTGACTTCGAAAGGCTTGCGGTCTTCACGCGCCAAGTCGATCCCGGTGTTTGGCGTAAACGTATCGTTGTACTGCACCAGGGCGGCTTGATGTTCTTCAGCCGTGCCGTCCTTCTCATAGAACGGCTTCACAACACTCACTTCGGCGGCATTTACTACCGGCCAAGCGAGATCCTCGGAGGAGGCGATGACTTCGGTTGCCTCTTCCTCTGTCGTTCCCTCTCCCGTTGCGGCTTCCTCTTCGCCAGACAGGTTCACGGTGTCGGTTACGCTGGCGGGGGTCGAGTCCATCGGCTTGTTGCTCGCATCCTGGTAGACCCACACTAAGGTTAGTATAATTGCCGCTGCCGCCACATACGCTGCCGGGTAAACCCATCTCTTAGACAATAATCTCTTCCACGCGGATACCGGCTTTACCGGTTCTCCCAGTCCCATTTTAGGAGATTCCTCGTGACTTGTTTTTTTCTGGTTTTCATTCATTTGCTCATCACCTCAGTAACCAGTGTTACCGGGGTGAACTCTTTTATACTTCGTCTATATACTTTTTTTCAGAAAAAAGAGAAACTTCGCCTTCCATCATCTACTTGAGAAAATGGGAGACCTGCTGAAACGAGATTCCTGTGTAGTAGTGTTTGAGGATTTGCGTGGTCGTATAACCCTCTTTCGCCATCCCGTTCGCTCCCCACTGACTCATACCCACACCGTGGCCGTAGCCGTAGGTGGTGATCTTCACCGTATCGCCCGTCACCGCCAGCGTAAACTGGCTGGAGCGAAGGTCCAGCTTCTCCCGGACTTCCCGGCCATTGTATACCTTGTCGCCAATGCGAATCTCTTTCACGCGATGCCCGGTCGTCCAAGAGAGAATCTTAAACAGCTTATCGGCTCTCAGCTTCGATGCCGCCGCTTTCGCTTCGGTTTCTCCCTGGTCCAACGCAGCCAGCGCCGTCTGAACCGGCTCCGGCACTTTCTGGCCTAGCTTGGCGTAAAGCTGGGTGAGCGGCATTTCCACGGTTTCGCGGTTGTTCGGATTGATCGCGGCATCCCAAGGGCTTGGCACGCTGCGCAGATAAGGAATTTTCAGCGACCAATATTCCTCAGAGTTCTCTGTGTATCCGCCGCTGGAAGAGAAGAAAGAGGCCGTGATTGGCTGTCCGCGGAACGTCATCACGATTCCTGCCGTCTGCCGGACGGCTTCGCGCAGCTTCTTCAGCTCTGCACCCTTCCCCCGGTTCGGCCACTCTTCTAATTCGGAACGAGGGAGATAGACTTGATGTTCAATGGTGTCGTTAACATCCGCGGCTTTGTTCCCTGTGCCGGAAGTATCTCCAGCCGCCAGCCGCTGGACGATAAAGGTGCGCGCGGCGATGGCCTGCGCTTTGAGTGCCGCGAGCTCGAAGTCCGCCGGCATCTCGGCGGCAAGCACGCCGGTGACGTACTGCTCGAGCGGCACGGTCTCGACCACGCCGGTGCGCGTGAGATAGACGCGCACCGGCGGTCCGCCCGCCGCAGCCGCATCCGCAGCGTCCGGCTGCACGGGCGGCGCCTCCGCGCGAGCCGCGTCCTCTGAGCGCGGCTCCGCGGCCGGCGGCACGGCGGCAGACCGCGTCTGCGCCGCCGCCGGGTCGTGGCGCACGGCGGGTGCCTGCGCCGTGCGCCACGCGATCAGCGCTGGCAGCAGCAGCGCCAGCGCGAGGAGCGCCGCCACCACAGGGGCGGCGCCGGTGCCGCCGAACCATCTCCGCCCGAGGCGGGAGAGGGTTCGGCGCGGCCGCGTGCGGACGCTGACGCGCACGCGGGTCTCCGGCGGCACCACTTGCAGCAGCGGTGCCGCCGGCGGCGCCCCGGGCCCTGCCGTAAGCTTCACCCTGGCCGTGCCTTCATGGACCGCACTAGCAATCCCCGCACGCCCGTGTTGCTCGACTCCTCCTTTTCCACGTTCTTCACTTAACTCCGTCGCTTGTTCCAATTTCGGTTGAACCTTCATCATAGATACGGGCGCCGGCTTCTTCGTCGCATTCGCCCCGTCATCCCTTAAAGGCTGGCTCACGGCCTGATGACTTATGGGAAGATGGCTGCTTTCTTTTTGGCTTTGCTTGACCTCTCGACGAGGTGCCACATTGACTTTGACTGCTTGAGATCGTTCCTGCATCGATGGATTCCCCCCGCCCTCATCATGCTGCCTTACTAGCGAGCTAGTAACCTAGCTTTCTGCCCTTATATCGTTTGCCCGCTATACTTATAGATATGAGTTTTGAGGGATTGCTAGAACAGTAAAAAGACCCGATTTCGCGGGTCCCTTGCAAAAGCTTCTAGATTTTATAGAAACGATCAACCTTGGTCTTCTATCTTGTTCAGAAACGGAGCCGTCTTCTTATAGGTTTCGCCCCATTCCTTCATTTGTATAATGATCGGAATTAAGGTTTTGCCAAATTCCGTTAAGGAGTACTCCACCTTCGGAGGGACCTGGTGGTACACCTCGCGATGAACGACGCCATCCTCCTCCAGTTCGCGTAGCTGCAGTGTCAGCATCCGTTGGGTAATTCCCGGGCAAATTCGGCGAAATTCGTTGAATCGAATCGGTCCGTTCATCAAATGATATAATAAGACCCCTTTCCATTTGCCTCCGATTACATCCAACGTGAACTCCACCGGGCAGGCTTCATCGTTGGGACAAAAGCCATAACCGCTCTTGCGATTGCGCATTGCTGCATCCCTCCACAATAGTATACAAATGTGTACTACATAACATTAATGTGCGTACTTCCCATTTTAGTGCATTACATTTACATTAACAATAGAAAAGGAGGAGGTATACTATGGCTAATCAAACCATGAAAGCCGTTGGATTCTATAACTATTTGCCCATCGAGCACCCGGAGAGCTTGTTGGATGTCGAGATCGACAGACCTGTTCCAACCGGTAGAGATTTGCTGGTCAAGGTTCACGCCATCTCCGTCAATCCAGTTGACACGAAAGTGCGAAAACCCAAAAGTAAAGTGGAGTCTTCCCCCCGAGTGATTGGTTGGGACGTTGCAGGCATCGTTGAAGAAGTGGGGCCAGATGTGACCTTGTTTAAGCCGGGGGACGCCGTGTATTATGCCGGCAGCATCACCCGTCCCGGAGGGAACAGCGAATTCCACCTGGTTGACGAACGGATCGTTGGTCGTAAACCAACTTCGCTGGATTTCGCCGAGGCTGCCGCTCTCCCATTGACCGCAATTACCGCTTGGGAAGCGTTGTATGATCGCTTAGGCGTCTCCAAAGACGCCAACCAGAATGCCGGGAAAACGATTCTAATCATCGGCGCTGCCGGAGGCGTGGGCTCTATCGCCACGCAACTTGCCAAGCATGCCGGACTTACGGTGATCGGCACAGCATCCCGTCCTGAATCGGTCAAATGGGTAAAAGAGCTGGGGGCGGATGACGTCATCAATCACTATGACCCGTTTGTTCCTCAACTTCAAGCGCTGGGAGTTCAACATGTCGACTATATCTTTTGCTTGAACACCACCGAAAAACACTGGAAGAACATGGTCGATGCGATCGCTCCTCAAGGCAAAATCTGCTCGATCGTCGAAACGGATGAGCCGGTCAACATCTCCCTGTTGCAGCAGAAAAGCGTCACCTTCGTGTATGAACTGATGTTCACTCGCCCGATGTTCCAAACGGAAGATATGATTGAGCAGCATCATCTGCTGAACGCTTTGGCTGATTTGATCGATCAAGGTGTGATTCGTTCGACCGTGGCAGAGAAGCTCTCTCCCATCAACGCCGCCAATCTCCGCAAAGCCCATGCGCTACTCGAATCCGGAAGAACGATCGGCAAAGTGGTCCTAGAGCATTTCAACTAAAGAAAAAGAAAAACCATGCCTCGGGCATGGTTTTTCATACTTCTATAAACTTCAACTTAAGCCCAAGAGGGCTGAATTTTCAAAACTGGGATTTCCTCTTTGGCGCTAGCTGATACTTTCTCGGTTTCCGGTGCGGTCTCTTCGACCGAAATCCGCCAAATGTCCGCACCCAAGCCGGACAGCTTCTCGGCCAAATCCACGTATCCCCGGTCGATATGATGGGTACCGCTGACTTCCGTCGTCCCGTCCGCTGCCAGTCCAGCTAAGATCAGTGCCGCTCCGGCACGAAGGTCGGTGGCGCATACCTTGGCTCCGCTGAGTTTGTTGCTCCCGGAGAGAATTGCACTGCGTCCTTCCACCTTAATGTCGGCATTCATTAAACGGAACTGATCGACATGCATAAAGCGGTTTTCGAATACCGTTTCGGTAATGACACTTGCTCCTTCGGTTACGAGCAGCAAGGCCATCATTTGCGCTTGCATATCCGTTGGGAAGCCCGGATACGGTAATGTTTTCACATCCACTGCTTTCAGCGGTTTGTCTGCAATCACACGCACGCCGTTCTCCTGAACTTCTATGGTGACGCCCATTTCCTCCAATTTGGAAATCACCGGTCCCAAGTGATCCGCAATTGCCCCTTCAACAAAGACGTTCCCGCCAGTGATTGCCGCAGCGACCATAAACGTTCCTGCCTCGATCCGGTCAGGGATCACCGTATGCTCGCATCCACGCAACCGTTCGACGCCTTCAATCCGAATCATGCCCGTTCCGGCTCCGCGGACAACGGCTCCCATACTGTTCAAATAATTGGCCAGATCAACGATTTCCGGCTCTTTCGCTGCATTTTCAATAATGGTTGTGCCTTCCGCCAAGGTTGCCGCCATCATAATGTTCTCCGTTGCGCCTACACTGGCAACGTCCAAATAAATCTTAGCCCCGCGGAGGCGGCCGTTCGACTTGGCTTCGATAAACCCGTGGCCGATGGTGATTTCTGCACCCATCGCTTCGAAGCCTTTCAGATGCTGGTCAATCGGTCTGGTCCCGATCGCACAGCCACCCGGGAGGGAAATCCGGGTGAATCCCATTCTTGTTAACAATGGACCCATGACAAGAAAAGACGCCCGCATCTTTCGCACCCATTCATAAGGCGCCTCGCAAGAAGTGATTTGCCGCGCATCGACGGTAATGACCTCTCGGTCATACTTAACAGCTGCTCCTAGCGACTCCAACACTTTATTAATGGTCATTACATCGTCAAGAGGGGGTGCATCGCGAATGACGCTGACTCCTTCTTCACCCAGTAAAGACGCTGCAATGATCGGTAGCACTGAATTTTTAGCACCGCTGACTTTTACGTTCCCGGCCAAAACATTGCCACCGCGGACGATAAATTTGCTCATCATGGTTCCCTCCGCGCGTTCATTTTCACTTTTTTCCCGATTTGGAAAAAGATTTACCTGGTTCAATCCCTAAATTTCATCATATCACCGGTCATTTAAGGCACACAAGGCTCCAATCTTGTCGAAAAAGCGAGTTTTGGCACAGAAATCGCTTCTTGCCCCGATTATGGACATGTTCTCGAGTTGTAGTCCTTATTCACCATTGTTGACACAATGAAATGATGTTATTCGACAATTTCCTTCCTGATCTGTCTGTAGACGAACTCCACAAACACTCAGTTAACACTCATACGTGCTCAAAGTTAAGCTCAAAACATATACTTCAGCATTTGGGTATATTGCCAATAATCCATAATAAAAGCAGCTACGAAACGGCCTAGTACAATGGCGAGCAGCAGATGCAGCAGCTTGCCTTGCGGGCTCTTGGGGTGACGAATGAATAGATCCAGCTTCAAGTTCTGCAGGGCCAGCCACGACAGCACCACGCAGGCCAAGGAGACGAGGATCGCTGTCAAGCCGTTTACCCCCACTGAAGACGCTACCTGATCGACGGGATTCATAATAAATCCTCCATCACGTTTATATTTATGCAGCAAGTACCTAAACGGTTAATTCTTCTCCACTAGACGCTGTCACATTGATCCAAGATGCGTTAGGTTCGTATTTATATATCGGTGTCGATCCTGTAAAAATATAGACCTTATATATCATACTTGGCATCGCCGCAATAATCCAGCTTTTCTTTGTCATGCAAAGGCTTCCAACGGCATCTATTACCAAAATATCATTCTGACGTCATTCTGTAAGAAAAAACAGGCACCCCAAAGAGGTGCCCGTTATTTTGCAGTCTATTGCTGTTTGCGGTTGGTGACCACGTTAATCCGGGTGACCGCCCGCTGCAACGCGAGTTCTGCACGGCGATGATCGATACGATCCTGGTTGCTGCGATTCGCCAAACGGCGTTCCGCACGCTCACGTGCCGCGATGGCCCGCTCCAGATCGATCTCCTCCGGCAGCTCTGCGCTCTCGGCAAGTACGATCACCTTATCGCCCTGTACTTCGATAAATCCACCGTGTACGGCGATGTACGTCTCTTCCTTGCCGATTTTCGCAACCACCGGGGCAACTTGCAGCGGGGTCACGAGCGGGATATGGCCCTTCAAAACACCAAATTCCCCTTCAACGCCGCGGACCGTCAAGCTGTCAACCTCTTTCGAGAACACCACATGCTCCGGCGTAACGATTTCCAATAAAAAGGTGCTCAAGTGTTATCCCTCCTGTTCGTGGGACAGTTCATTTCTGAAGCATCCGGATTCGGCTTCGAATTACAGCGTTTTGGCCTTTTCGACAGCTTCTTCAATCGTTCCTACGAACAGGAACGCTGCTTCCGGAAGATCGTCATGCTTGCCTTCCAAGATTTCTTTGAAGCTGCGGACCGTCTCGGCGATCGGCACATATTTCCCTTTAATTCCCGTAAACTGCTCAGCCACGTGGAATGGCTGCGACAGGAAGCGTTCGATTTTCCGGGCACGGGCAACGAGCGTTTTATCGTCGTCGGACAATTCATCCATACCGAGGATCGCGATAATATCCTGCAGTTCTTTATAACGAGCCAAGATTTGTTTTACGCCTTGGGCTACGGCATAGTGCTCTTCGCCTACGATTTCCGGCGTCAAAATCCGCGAGCTGGAAGCCAGCGGGTCTACGGCCGGGAAAATCCCTTTCTCGGAAATTTTCCGTTCCAGGTTCGTCGTTGCGTCCAAGTGAGCAAACGTTGTAGCTGGAGCCGGGTCGGTATAGTCGTCCGCAGGAACGTAAATCGCTTGAATCGAAGTAACGGAACCTTTCTTCGTCGAAGTGATCCGTTCTTGCAATTGACCCATTTCCGTTGCCAGCGTCGGCTGGTAACCTACTGCGGAAGGCATCCGTCCGAGCAACGCGGAAACCTCAGAACCCGCTTGCGTAAACCGGAAGATGTTGTCGATGAAGAGCAATACATCGCGGCCTTCTTGGTCGCGGAAGTATTCTGCCATCGTCAGACCCGTCAAGGCTACGCGAAGACGTGCACCTGGCGGTTCGTTCATTTGACCGAAGACCATCGCCGTTTTCTCGATAACGCCGGATTCCGTCATTTCCATGTAAAGGTCGTTCCCTTCACGGGTACGTTCCCCTACACCGGCAAATACGGAGATCCCGCCATGTTCGTGAGCGATGTTGTGGATCAATTCCTGAATCGTAACGGTTTTACCTACGCCGGCACCACCGAACAAGCCGATTTTACCGCCTTTGGCATAAGGCGCCAGCAGGTCGATAACCTTGATCCCGGTTTCCAGCATTTCCGCTTGCGTCGACAGATCTTCAAACTTCGGCGGTTCGCGGTGAATTGGGTATCTCAATTCGCTGTTGGTTTCACCCTTGTTATCAATCGGCTCACCCAGCACGTTAAATACGCGGCTCAATGTCGCCGAACCGACCGGAACCGAAATCGGTGCTCCTAAGTCGATTGCTTCCGTACCGCGCACAAGGCCGTCTGTCGAGGCCATTGCGATACAACGAACGAGGTTATCGCCCAGATGATTGGAAGCTTCCAGAACCAAAGCAGACTGGCCGTCTTGCTTCTCAATTTTAATTGCGTTATAGATTTCCGGGAGTTGACCGCGCTCAAATTCGATGTCAACAACCGGACCCATTACGCTGACAACGCGTCCTTTGTTCATCTTCGTTTCCCTCCTAAAATTGCTGCCCGGAACGATCAGCCTTGTGCGTTAGCTCCGGCCACGATCTCCGTAATTTCTTGCGTAATCGCCGCTTGACGAGCGCGGTTGTACGTCAGGGTAAGTTCATTAATCATCTTCGTCGCGTTTTTGGTCGCGCTGCCCATTGCAGTCATTTTCGCACCAAGCTCACTGGCTTTACCGTCAAGAAGCGCACCAAAGATCAACGTTTCGGCATATTTCGGAAGAAGCACTTCTAATACGCCTTCCGGCGAAGGTTCATACTCATAGCTGCTGACCGGCGCTTCGCTCTCCACCGAATCAAAGGGGAGAAGGCGCTCCACGGTTGGCAGTTGGGTAATCGCATTGATGAACCGGTTATAGCAAACGTAAATTTCGTCGAATTGTTCAGTTTCGAAGCCTTGCACCGCTGCATAGGTCAACGACTTAATATCCGCAAATCTCGGAGAGTCCGAAAGCTCAGTCACTTCATGAACAACCGGATAATTGCGGCGTTTGAAATAATCTCTGCCTTTACGGCCGATAACAAACAGTTCGTATTCCGAAGCCGAGGCGTGGCGAGAACGGATCAGATCCGTCACTTTCCGCAAAATATTCGCGTTATATCCGCCAACCAAACCGCCGTCGGATGTAATCACGATATACGCGGTCCGCTTGACCGGACGCGACACGAGCATCGGGTGACTAACGCCTTGAGAGGCAGCCGCGATGCTGGATACTACCTCTTTCAGCTTCTCTGAGTATGGCCGAGCCGCTTGCGCTCTCTCCTGCGCTTTACGCAGTTTCGCCGAGGCTACCATTTCCATCGCTTTGGTGATTTGCCGGGTGTTCTGAACGCTTTTAATCTGACGCTTGATTTCGCGCATCCCTTTTGCCATGATTTCACCACCTTAAAACTTTGGCAGAGCCAAAGTTACTTCGTAAGCATAGGCTTAACTTTGGCCTGACCAAAGTATTTTTTACACATAGGCGTAAACCGGCATTGCGCTTAGCCAAGGCCGGTTTGCCGCAAGAACATTCTTATGCCGTAGTCGCGAACCCGCGTTTGAATTGCTCGATAACTTCTTTCAGCTTCGTTTCGTTCTCTGGCGTCAGATCCTTGGTGTCGCGGATCGACTGCAGAACATCATCATGCTGATTTTGGACAAAAGACAGGAATTCCGCTTCGAAGCGGCGCACGTCAGCCAGCGGGATATCATCCAGATACCCTTTGACTGCGGTATACAAGCTGATGACTTGCAGTTCAACCGCCAACGGTTGGTTAACGCCTTGCTTCAGGATTTCCATCATACGCGAACCACGGGTCAACCGGGCTTGCGTCGATTTGTCCAGATCGGAACCGAACTGGGAGAACGCTTGAAGCTCACGGTATTGGGCCAAGTCCAGACGCAACGTACCGGCAACCTTCTTCATTGCCTTGATTTGCGCGGAACCGCCAACCCGGGATACGGAGATACCCACGTTAACCGCTGGACGTTGACCGGAGTAGAACAGATCGGACTCCAGGAAGATCTGACCGTCAGTAATGGAAATAACGTTTGTTGGAATGTACGCCGATACGTCGGAAGCTTGCGTTTCGATAAACGGAAGCGCCGTGATCGAACCGCCGCCAAGCTCGTCGCTCAGTTTGGCTGCACGTTCCAGCAGACGGGAGTGCAAGTAGAAGACGTCACCCGGATACGCCTCACGGCCCGGAGGACGACGGAGCAGCAAGGAAAGTTCGCGGTAAGCAGCTGCTTGTTTCGACAAATCGTCATAAATAATCAGGACATGCTCGCCTTTGTACATGAAGTACTCAGCCATAGCTACGCCAGCATAAGGAGCAATGTACAGAAGCGGTGCCGGTTCCGAAGCGGAGGCCGATACCACAATCGTGTAATCCAGTGCACCGTGGCGACGAAGCGTTTCAACAACGCTAACAACGGTCGACTGCTTCTGACCGATCGCTACATAAATACATTTCACGCCATTGCCTTTTTGGTTGATGATCGTATCGATGGCAATCGCCGTTTTACCGGTTTGACGGTCACCGATGATAAGCTCCCGTTGACCACGACCGATCGGAACCATCGAGTCGATCGCTTTAATTCCCGTTTGCATTGGTTCATGAACCGATTTCCGGTCGATAACGCCCGGAGCGTTATTTTCGACTGGACGGAATTCCGTCGTTTCAATCGGTCCTTTCCCGTCGATCGGTTGACCGAGCGGGTTCACAACGCGGCCCAGCATCGCTTCGCCGACAGGAACCTGCATGATTTGGCCGGTCCGTTTCACTTGATCGCCTTCGCGAATTTCGCTGTAAGGGCCGAGGATAACGACACCCACATTGCTCTCTTCCAGGTTCAGAGCAAGACCAAAAATGCCATTTTCAAACTCGAGCAGCTCGTTTGCCATCGCGTTCTCAAGTCCGTGAACACGGGCGATACCGTCACCAACTTGAATAACGGTGCCGACTTCAGCTACTTCGATTTCCGATTTATATTGTTCGATCTGACTTTTAATCAGTGTACTGATCTCTTCAGGTCTGATACTCAAGTGTTTCACCCCTATCTACAGTGCTTGTCTTCGAAAAGACTTTTCAAGCCGTTCCAATTTCCCGGCCAAGCTTCCATCGTACAACGTGTCGCCAATTCGTACTTTCATTCCGCCAAGCAACGATTTGTCGATCACGTTCTCGACGCGAATCTTCTTATTTAAGAGGGCGCCGAACTCCGCAGCAACCTGCTGCTTCTCCTCTTCGCTAAGCGGGTAAGTCGTTGTTACCAACGCATTGGCAAGCCCAAGCGCTTCGCTGGAAATGCTCACGTAAGCGTCTACCAGCTCCGGCAGGAGCCCGATTCTTCCGCGTTCTACCAGAAGCTTCACCGTCGAAACTACAGGTTTGGACAGTTTGCCTTCAATCGCATTGGAGATGGCTTCCCATTTCGCCGATTCCGTAATCTTCGGTGAGGCAAGAAAATGCTCAATATCCCCTGCCTGGAAAGCTGCCGCCAGCGCTTTCAGCTCTTCTTCAACTTCCAGCGTCCGGCTTTCCGCCGCAGCGATCTCATACAATGCTTTGGCATACCGTTTTGCAGCTACGGTCTCGCGGCTCATGAGCGGCCACCGACCTCTTTAAGGTACTTGTCAACCAGTTCGCCTTGAACGCTGTCTTCGCTGACTTCCTTCTCGATCAGCTTGGATGCGATCTTCACCGACACAGCGCCCACTTCGCTGCGAAGTTGTTCCACCGCGCGGTTCTTCTCGTTCTGAATGTCGCGTACCGCTTCTTCTTTCAAGCGGGCCGCCTCGTTCTTGGCTTCCTCCAGCATTTGAGCGGCTTGCTTGCTGCTCGTCTGCTTGGATTGTTCAATAATTTCATACGCCTCTTTGCGCGCTTGCTGAAGGGCAGCTTTTTGCTCCTCCACATAAGCATTTGCCTGTTCACGTGTTTGCGCCGCTTCACTCAGCTGTTGCTGAACGAGTTCACGACGCTTCTCCATCACGGAAAACAGCGGACCAAATGCGTATTTGTTCAACAAGAAGTATAAAATCCCGATCGCAATCAATGCGAGGACGGTGTTTTCCCATACGAATTCCAAACTCAAGTCACTCCTTTCCGAAGCCTATCCGCATATCGCGTATCGCCCGCCCTGGGCTAAAAAGAAGGCGAGGACGTCTGTGGCCTTCCCCGCCATTTCTTTTCTAAAAATCTTATTAAGCCTGACCAAAGAACATAAATGCCAGGACCACGCCGATGATCGGAAGTACCTCGATCAAACCTACGCCGATAAACATCGTTGTTTGCAGAGTGGACTTCGCTTCAGGTTGACGAGCGATCCCTTCAACTGTTTTGCTGATAACCATACCGTTACCCAGCGCTGCGCCAAATGCGCCCAAACCTGCTACGATAGCTGCTGCTAATAATGCCATTGCTCCCATTTTGTATATCCTCCTTAAGTAAAATCAATTTTTATAGTTCAGTCAGGTTGAAGTCGTTCTCCAATCCGTAACTTGAAACTTAGACTAGCTTATGCGGGCTTCCAACACTGCCCGGTTAATGCTCTTCGTGACTTTCCAGGTTTTGCGAGATATAAACCATCATCAAGATGACAAAGACGAAAGCCTGGATAGCACCTACGAAAATACTGAATCCATCCCATACCATCAAGAGAGGAACGGAGAAGATCGCACCAACCACACTTGCTTTGGCCAACGTCATAATGGTGGAGATCAGTACCTCGCCTGCGAAAATATTCGCGTAAAGACGAACGCCATGCGTTACCAGCTTCGAGAGCTGCTCAATCAAGTTAATTGGTAGAAACAAAGGATAGGGCTGAACGTAATGCTTAAAATAATTTCTCGTGTTTCTCACCATCCCTAAACCGTGGGACAATGTGAAGACGAGCAAGGCCAGACCCATCGTTACGCTGAGATCAGCTGTCGGCGATTTCCACCATGCCACCTCGGCGTGAGCTTCCTCACCCGGATGCTTCTCGTGCTCTTCCGCAAGCACCTTCGTAACCGAAGTGATTTCCTGACCGAAAATTTTCGCTTTTGCCGGATCATCATACTCCGTTACGACCCCAAACAGAAGCCCTAGCATGTTGGCGACAAAGATAAACATAATCATCGTCATGGCCAGGGAGAGAAAAGGTCTTCCCTTCTTCAGATCCATGGTGCTGGAGATCAAGTTCTGAACGAACTCAGCTGCCCACTCCATGAAATTCTGAAGCTTGCCGGGATTCTCTACGGATAGATTCCGAGTCGCTAGACGCGCGATGACGAACACGATGGTGCAGGTCACCACCAGCATCAAGATGATGGACAAGTCCAAATGCAGACCGCCCAACTCTATGACCGGAGCTTCATGCATGTTTTCTCACCCCCATTCCAAGTTGAAATGCTATCAAGCTTTAAGGCTTACGAGAAAAACGAATACCTATAAAAAGAAGAAAAAATTGCGCAAAAACCAGACTGCCGGCAACCGCATACACGTTAAAATACTGCGGATATTTCATTGCGGCAAAAACCGCTAGAACCGCCAGTGCTGCACGGGTTAGAAACCCCATGTTCAACCGCTTCGAACCACCGTTAACCGCGGCATCTAGCACTTGCCGGACTTTGCGGCCTAAGTAAACCGCGTTAATCCAGCTGACCGCTGAGCCGAGCGCGATGCCGAGCATGATGCTTTGATACTGCGGCAATAAAGCGCCTCCCAGAAAACACAGGGCCAAGAAACCTAGGGTTCCGGCTGTTAGAGCGCGGTTGTATTTCGAGAGCTCATCCATCTTTTCCTCCCACAACCGACTTAATTAGAGCGACAATGCCGACAATACCCGCTGCAATGCCGATCAGAACCCCAAGGCCAATGCCCAGTCCATTCTTGAACCACAGCTTATCCAACCAGGCGCCAAGGAAGTAACCTCCCACAGCGCACACGGCAAAGTTCGTTCCTAAAGCGGTTACCACAGCGACAGCCTTCCATACGCTGTTGTTGTTTTTATCAGGTTTAATCGGGTCTTTCATCTCAAATCACCCTAATAATCCCAATTTATTTTACTAATTGTGAAGAGTTATTGTCAATTGAGGTTTTTTAGTGATTTAAAGCCATGAAATGCTAAATTTGCCCTTGCAATCCTGAATAAAACGCATACAGCGTACAGTAATACTGTATACTTTTTTGGGCTCGCGATCAAAACAAATTTTCGCTAGTTTGTGAACTTTCTGTGAAATTCCCCCGGACGATCCTTTAAAAATCCAAAATGGTGACAAATCGCATTGACAATTCTTTGAGATGCTTGTCCATCACCGTACGGATTCGCAGCCCGGCTCATCGATTCGTATAGCTTCTGATCGCTAAGCAACGCCTTTGTCCGTTCATAAACCATCTCCTCATTTGTGCCGACTAACTCCAGCGTCCCCGCTTCGATCCCTTCGGGCCGCTCCGTAGTATCACGAAGCACCAGCACCGGAACACCAAAGGATGGTGCCTCTTCCTGCAAACCGCCCGAATCCGTAAGTATCAAATGCGTGTGAGGGTAGAAGTTGTGCAGATCCACCACATCTAATGGATCAATAAGTTTAATACGGGGATGATCACCTAAGGTTGCATAAGCCGGCTCCCTTACCGCAGGGCTCGGGTGAACCGGGTACACGATGGCTACATCCTCAAACTCATCGGCAATTCTTCTTACGGCGCGGAAGATATTCATATGCGGTTCGCCTTGCGACTCGCGGCGGTGCGCCGTCATGAGAATAAGCCGCTTTCCAGCGGCCCAGTCCAGCACAGAATTTGTGTAATTCGGCTGTACTGTATATTGAAACACATCCGTTACCGTGTTGCCTGTGACATATATAGCTGACTCCGGTTTATTTTCCTTACGTAAATTTCCAGCTGACCATTCCGTCGGAGCAAAATGAAGATCAGCTAAAACGCCGGTCAACTGCCGGTTCATCTCTTCTGGATAAGGGGAGAGCTTGTTCCACGTCCGCAATCCGGCCTCGACATGCCCCACCTTGATCTGTTGCAGGAAAGCAGCATAACTTGCCAAGAAAGTCGTTAACGTATCACCGTGCACAAGCACTATGTCGGGTTTGGCTTCCTTCAGGACGCCCTCCAATCCTTGCAGCACACGAATCGTAATTTCGTTCAGCGTCTGGTTGGGCTTCATGACGTCCAGATCATAGTCCGGAACGATCTTAAAGAATTCAAGCACCTGATCAAGCATTTCACGGTGCTGCGCCGTTACACACACCACCGATTCGATTTTGTCGGGATGCTTCTGCAGCTCCAGAATCAGCGGCGCCATTTTAATCGCTTCGGGTCGAACGCCGAAGATCGTCATTACTTTAATCTTGCTCACCCTACTCAATTCCTTCCATATAGAGGTAATCAAAATAAGTTGTTGTCGTTTGGTATGCGGCAGCAATGAACTGTAAAAGATACCGTTAATTTCGGGTATCTGGCGTAATTGCCTCAATTAGCTGTAAAAGCTACCGTTAATTTGGGCGTAACCCGGATTTTTCACTGAGATCGACCAAATTAACGGTAGCATTTACTGTTATTTCACTTCAATTCACAAATGGATCGAAAACTAACGGTATGATTTACCGTAAAGCAGTCTCTCGTCCCAACGCCTTTCCCCTAACTTCACAAGACGTTGGAGGCTTGATTCAGGCGTTTGGCTTACTTCGTGCCGTACAACCGATCACCGGCGTCGCCCAAGCCTGGAATGATATAGCCATGCTCATTCAGGTGGCTGTCTAATGCCGCAACATAAATGTCTACATCTGGGTGCACGTCGTGAACGGCTTTGACCCCTTCCGGCGCGGCAATCAGGTTCATCATCTTGATCTGCGTGCAGCCGCGATTCTTCAACGCGGTAATCGCTGCAATAGCGGATCCCCCAGTGGCCAGCATCGGGTCGATCACGATCAGCTCACGCTCCTGAACATCCGTAGGAAGCTTGATGTAATACTCAACTGGCTGCAGCGTATCCGGATCACGGAACAAGCCGACATGTCCCACCTTCGCCGCAGGAAGCAGCTTCAACACTCCGTCCAGCATGCCCAGCCCGGCGCGGAGAATCGGAATCAGCCCCAGCATCCGCCCAGAGATGACCTTCGACTCGGCCTCAGCAACCGGCGTCTGCACTTTGATTGACTCGAGCGGAATGTCCCGCGTAATTTCATAAGCCATCAACGTCGCTACTTCATCTACCAGTTCACGAAAATCCTTAGTGTTCGTGCGCATGTCGCGGATAAAAGTCAGTTTGTGTTGAATCAAAGGGTGATCACATACCACCAGTTTTCTCATATTTCGTTCTTCCCTCCGGTTTTATTGCTAAGTCTTTACTTGCTTGTTCGTTCCCATTCTTCGAACGTCCACAAATCTTGTCTATTATATCACTCCAAGATGGCATTTTCACCCTCACGCCAACTTGTCAGAAAGCCGTCATAAAAACGTCACTCATCCTTTAAAAGAGCCGTCAGACGTAACCAAGAGATCCATCCTTGACCAGAAGTGAAACGCCAATAAGCCGGGAGCACATGCTCCCGGCTTGATTAGGAGGCCTAACCTGCCTTTGTCACGATTTCATTAATACTGCAGGTTCGGATACAGCGGGTACCGATCCGTTAATGCCGACACCTGTTTACGCGCTTTATCCAACACCGCTTCGTCCTTCGGCGATTTCAGCACAGTAGCGATGATCTGCCCGATTTCCTTCATCGCTTCCTCATCCATGCCGCGGGAAGTCGCCGCCGGCGTACCGATGCGGATACCGCTGGTGATGAATGGGCTGGTTGGGTCGAACGGAATCGCATTTTTGTTCACCGTGATCCCGATCGAATCCAGAACATGCTCGGCGTCTTTCCCTGTGATGTTCAGGTTGCGCGTATCCACCAGCATCAGGTGGTTATCTGTGCCGCCGGATACGATGTTAAGGCCTTCGGACATCAGCGTTTCCGCCAGGACTTTAGCGTTCTTCACTACATTTTGGGCATAAGTTTTAAAAGAAGGCTGAAGTGCTTCGCCCAAGGCCACTGCTTTCGAAGCAATCACGTGCATCAGCGGGCCGCCTTGCGTACCAGGGAATACCGCTTTGTCAATCGCGGCTGCCCAAGGCTGCTTGCACAGAATCATCCCGCCGCGTGGTCCGCGCAGCGTCTTGTGGGTGGTGGTCGTCACAAAATGAGCATGTGGAACCGGGTTTGGATGCAAGCCCGCAGCCACAAGACCGGCAATATGCGCCATGTCGACCATAAACAACGCACCTACGTCGTTGGCGATCGAAGCCAGCTTCTCGAAATCGATGATCCGCGGATATGCGCTCGCCCCAGCCACGATCAGACGTGGACGATGCTTAAAAGCGGCTTTGCGCACTTCATCGTAATCGATCAAGAACGTATCTTCTTGTACCCCATAAGCCACGAAATTATAGTACAAACCGGAAGCGTTGACCGGGCTGCCGTGGGTCAAGTGACCGCCATGCGCCAGGTTCATCCCCAACACGGTGTCGCCAGTTTTGAGGGCAGCCAGGTAAACCGCAAGGTTCGCTTGTGCTCCGGAATGCGGTTGAACGTTGGCGTGGTCAGCGCCAAACAATTCCTTGGCCCGATCGCGGGCGATATTTTCCACGATGTCTACGCGTTCGCAGCCGCCGTAATACCGTTTGCCTGGATAACCTTCAGCGTATTTGTTTGTGAGCACGGATCCCATCGCTTCCATAACCGCCTCACTGACGATGTTCTCGGAAGCGATCAGCTCAATGTTGTTACGCTGACGCTTGAGCTCCAGATTCATAGCCTTCAGTACCGCTGGATCTTGCTTTCTCAAATTTTCCATCTTCCGTTGTCCTCCTTAGAATCTAATCTATACTTAATCGCAAAGCGTGGAATCCGAATCCGGCGGCAGCGTATAAACGGCTCGTTCCCCGCCGATCAGCTTCGGACGGGTCGTCGCTGCTGTAACGCGTGCTTGCCCAACCAGGCGCAGTGAAGGACGAAAAGGCACCGCCACCCGCCGCAAATGCATGCCGATCAGCGTTTCGCCGATATCGATCCCGGCATGGGCTTCAAGCGTCTCGGCCAGGCACGGGTCCGACAAACGCCGATAGGCTGCAGCGGCCATCGAACCGCCTGCCTTCGGCACGGGAACCGCAGCAACTTCCGTCAAGGAAAATCGCTCCAGCACCGCCCGTTCAACCACCAGCGCACGATTTAAGTGCTCGCAGCATTGAAAGGCGACGTCAAAGCCGTATTTGGCCCGAACCTGTTCAATTCCCGCCCACAGCTCAGCCGCGATGTCCTCAGCTCCGCTCGTGCCAATTCGTTTGCCCGCCACTTCACTCGTGCTGGCCCCGATGACCAGCAGCTTCCCCGGACCCAGATGAGCTGCAACGGCTACTTCCTCTGCAATTGTTGCTACCTGTGCCCGCAGGGTACCGAGCTCTTCCTGTTCCATGTGATGCCAGCTCCTTTCTCCGCAAACCAAACAACATGTCACAAAGACTGTCCTTATTATATCAGAGAAAGGCGAACCGCAAACGGATGTCCGTCCGCTTCGTTCAAACCCAACCAACAAAAAAAGAGCATAA
This sequence comes from Paenibacillus barengoltzii G22, assembly GCF_000403375.2. Taxonomy (NCBI): domain Bacteria; kingdom Bacillati; phylum Bacillota; class Bacilli; order Caryophanales; family Paenibacillaceae; genus Paenibacillus; species Paenibacillus barengoltzii. The sequence continues at coordinate 167,181 of NZ_KE159655.1, forward strand.
CGCAACTGACGTGCGTCGTGCTCTTTGCCCAGGCGACCGGCCGTATTCTCCGATGCTCCATCGTGGTTTGATCCACTCTTGTCGCCAGTTACATCGGAGCTAAAACTTCTGCTATTAGAATAAAGCATCCGCGCAGCAAATGCAACTGGTTTAATGCCCTTCGCCGCGCTCCAGCTTGGCGATCAGCTTCTCCAGCGCTGCGCTGATCTCCGCCGCCGTTCGGTCGTAGTCTGCTCGCGAACCGCCAAACGGATCGGAAATATCGAACGCGGGCAGCCGAAGATGCAGCTCATCCAGTCGCCGCTGCTGCTCCGCAGGCCACTCCTTCCCCAGCGCTCGCGCCAGCTCCCGATCCGCCGCAAGGCGTCGGAACTCCTCCAAGGTAGCTAATATGGAGGCGTCTTCTTCAACGTATTCTTTTAATGTAAATATTTTATCGGCTGTCTCCGGAAATGAATGAATCACCTGGCGCTTATGCCCTTGCGTCAGCGTCAGAATCAGATCAGCCCACTCCGCCAGTTCGGCATAAAGAGGGGTAGATTCGAAAGTCTCTTTAATCCCCCTGTCCCGCAACACCGCTTCCGCATGACGGGAAATGGAGGCCCCTTTCATGGCGGCTACGCCAGCCGAGCGGACTTCCACGTCCAGCCCCCGGTCCCGCGCCAGCTTGCGCAGCATCCCTTCGGCCATCGGGCTGCGGCAGGTATTTCCGGTACATACAAACAAGATGCGCATGCCCTTTCACCTCCATATTCAGCGGGAAAGCTTACCCGCGTTTGGACCTTATTTTATCACGAAAGGCCTCGGTTTCAAAAGATAAACAATAGTCCAAACGCCAGCAAGATTGCTCCGCCAGCCGCCTCCCCGTAATCGCCCAGCGAACGCCCCACGCCTCGTCCCATCGCCAGTCCAAGCAAGGACATGATCCCGCCAAAAAATCCAAAGGCCAGCACCGTCAGGAGCCAGTCTCCATGGAACATGCCCAGCGACACCCCGACGGAAAACGAATCGATGCTGACGCTTAACGAAAATAGCAGCGCACCTAACCAAGTCCGATGGTTGATGGACTGTACGCCGCTGCCTTTGATTGAGCTGACGATCATATGCGTGCCAAGCAGGAATAGAAGTCCGCCTGCCACAAATCGTGCCAAGCTTCCCAGCAGCGCACCGACATACTGTCCCGCTGCAATTCCCAACAGAGGCATTAACACGTGAAAGAGAGCCACCATCGTCCCGATGCGGAACGCATCTTTCCGCCGGACTCCCTTCATGCCGATGCCGACACCCAACGATAAAGCATCCATGCCCAGCGCAATCGCCATCAGCAGGATCGTCACCAGCTCTCCCAGCCGCTCATAAGCCTCTGCCATAACCGAAAGTCCCCTTTGTCCGTCTTTTGTACAACCATATGCGGACAGGTCCCGGTTCATGACTTCACGCGGCCTTCTTTGTGCGTTCCTATCAAGTGCGCCCCACCAATAACGGTGAACTCCCCACAGCAGAGGAGCTCCTATCAATGGAGGAATTCCCTCCAACAATTGAAGAACTTCCATCAACAATGGAGGAGCCCCCCAACATTAACGGAACTCCCCCAGCAATGTGAAATTAGCGGTAAAAGACGGCGTTATTTTCTCAACACATGGGAAAAATTGGACAAATAACGGTATTTTGTACCGCTAAATTGCCCTTTAGAAGCCTGTAATCCCGAAATCCGCATAAATAACACCATGATTTACCGCTATTTACTCAAAACAGAACCTTACCTCTAATAATAACGTCACTTTTTACCGCTAAAAGCTGCAACCATCGTCGCACGTGCCTACACAGTACCAAGACATCGTAAGCTTCACCCATTAGTTCAGCAGGTGAAACGTTCATTCCACTAATCCTCCCAACCGCCGAACAAATCAATCTGAAGCGGTGGAAGCTCCCGCGGCGATTGACCCAGCAGGCCCATCATATCCAAAGCGTTAGATGCTGCATCCCCGCCGGAATTGTTGTTAAAGATCATACAGATTTCCTGGGTCCCTTTGCTGAGCAGCTGGTCCAGCATGTCAACCCACTCCTGCAACTCCTCCAGCGAGTAACGGTACAACGTGCGAATCTCCCGCCAATTGGGCGCGCTGGCTTGACTCCAACCCGCAGCATTTCGTCCATGCATGCGAACGATCGTTAACTCAGGGTCAGTGGGCTCCAGCACCGTGGGTACGGAGCCTTGGCCGATCTGGGGCTCATCGCAAACGATATGGATCCAGCCCTCCTGCCGCATGAACTCCAACGTGCGTTCTCGGTTAGCGGGCGTGAACCAGCTTTGATGGCGAAACTCCAACGCCAGCGGCAAGTTGCCCATCCATTTACGGATTGCGCGCAGCTGCCGGACATGCTCCGCCGTGCAATCGAACCAAGGTGGAAATTGGAACATTACAGCTTTGAGCCGGCCCGCCTCCACCACCGGCTGAATCGAGTCGAGATAGGCCTGGAACATCTCTCCGGGACCGCCAAAGGGCGTTTTCCCTCGGCTATGCCCGGTCATCCCTTGGTACGCTTTGATAATAAACGTGAAATCGGACGGCGTCTCCGCCAACCAGCGGCGATAGACCTCCTCGCCCAGTACAGCATAAAACGAACTGTCCACCTCGACCACGTTAAAATACTTCGCGTACCAAGCGAGCTTGTCTTTGGCCGGCGTTCGGGCAGGGTATAAATCGTCATGATCGCCCCAGCCGGCCAGGCCGATGCGGATCATGACCTCACCCCCTGCCCTCTTCCGAATCTCCGCCGGCCTCAATCACCCGGTGACCGGCAGCTTTCAGCAGCCGGTTCATCACCGCCGAGCCGAGCCCGTCTTCGGGGCAGGCTTCGGCGAGAATGTACGTGACGCCGCAATCGTCGAAGCGGCGGAGCGCAGCGTAGAGACGGTGCGCCGCCGTCTCCAGCTCGTCCTCGCGGCCGAGCGAGAGCGCACAGTCGGCGCGGTAGAACGGGAGGCGCTCGTCGAAGGCGAGCACGCCCGTCTTCTCCCCGCGCGCCGCGGCCGCCGCGAGCTCGGCCTGGATGCGGTCCGCCACCCGGTCGGCGGACCCGCGCACAATATGCAACACGCCCTGCGGCGCATAGTGCGTGTACTTCATGCCCGGCGCGCGAGGCGCAGCCGCCGGGCCAGGGGCCGCTTCGCCGCCCGCCTTCGCCTTCGGCTGCAGGGCGGCGTCCAGCCGTACGCCCGCGCCAGCTACGCGGGCGAGCTGCTCCACCGTGATCCCGCCGGGGCGGAGCACGGTGACAACCCCGTCCCGGCCGGCTTCCACAACCGTCGACTCCAGGCCCACCCCAGTGGGCCCGCCGTCGACGATGCCGTCAATGCGGCCGGACAAGTCCTCGCCCACGTGGCTCGCCAACGTGGGGCTCGGCCGCCCCGACCGGTTGGCGCTGGGCGCCGCCACCGGGCATCCCGCTGCGGCAATCAGCCGCAGCGCTACGTCGTGGGCGGGCATGCGCACGCCCACGGTAGACAACCCCGCCGTCACGCGCGGCGAGACGGCGCCTTTGGCCACGGGCAGCACCAGCGTAAGCGGCCCGGGCCAAAACGCCTCCATCAGCCGCTGTGCCGTCTCGTTCACTTCCGTGACGAGTCCGTCCAGCTGACTCACGTCGGCGATGTGCACGATGAGCGGATTATCGGACGGACGGCCCTTGGCGGCAAAAATCGCCTCCACCGCCGCCGTATTCCGCGCATCTGCACCAAGCCCATATACCGTCTCCGTCGGGAACGCCACCGTCCCGCCGGAGGCGAGTACAGCGGCGGCTTCTTTCAGCGCCGCCGCGTCCTTCGTAGCTCCATTATCCGGCATTTCAGCCCCAACTCCAGTTCCAGGCTGGACATGCCACCAACGTGTCGTTTTGGGGGCTACTTCTTTTAAAGCAGGGAGATCCCCGCGATGTTCCGCTTGATTGAAATTCGTAGATTCCTGTCGGCTCATTCTTGTTCATCCCAAACTGTTCAATAATATATTCTACTATTATACCCGAACCCCGCCATGCGCATAGCCCGCAAAAAAACCGCCCGGCATCCCCGAACGGTTTAACAGTTCCAAATATATTAACACCACTAAGCAAATAGGCCAACAATCCAGTTCCAGAGCTTCACCAGCATGTCCCACAGGAAGAATCGCACTTCCGTCTCCTCCGGTTCAACCTGAACCGCATCTCCCGCAGCCCCGGCAGCCGAGGCCTTCGCCGTTGCCGGGGTTACGGCGGTTACGGCGCCTGCATCCTTAGCCAGCGCGTCCCCGCTCCCGGCATCGATGAAGCAAAGCGGAGGAAATAACACACACCACCAGTTTTTCCCCTTGCCCTCGCCCAGCGTCACGCGCAGCGCTTCATAGTCGCCCGCTGGATAAACGGCGCCGCCATACATTTTGGTCGGAAACGGCACGGTGCCAAGCTCAACTTGATAGTTGTAGTTTTTGCCATATTGCTTAAGCGTTTGACCAACTTGTTCCTCGATGGCCGGCAGATGCTCACGGATGACCCGGCGCGCTTCCTCCAGACTCTGCGGATTCTCCAGCTGTGCCACCCATTCGTTCATTTGCTCAACGACAGCATCGCGAACACGACGTTTGACGAGTTGATCCGCAGCTCCATCCGAGTTAGCCAAAATGCGCAGCCGAATCGATTCCTGCGGAATCTGAGAATTCACCGCTTGCGACCCTGCCGCCGCGGCTGTATCAACCATTTGTCCTTCCCAGGACATCATCAACATCACAATCGAAAAAAAGATAAGTGCAATTTTCTGACGGGAAAAAGAAAGTTTACTCATGATTCCTTGCTCCTAACCAAACCGGTATTTCAGCCGCTGATGTCTATCAGTATGTCCGGTTAGGAGACTTCTAAACCTAGAAATCTAGGAATCTAGTAAAAATTTTTACCCCCGATTTTCCGATTGACGTTTGGATCGGAGCAAGGCATAACGCGACGTAGGAGCCGACGAAGCCACAGGAGGATTTTCTTCCTCCTTCTCTTGCCCATAGATCCGGATACTCATCGCCACGCCGATGCTCGCCATGTTAATTAACAGCGAAGTACCGCCATAGCTGATGAAGGGCAAAGTAATCCCTGTCAAAGGCATGAGGCCAATGAACATGCCGATATTTTCAAAAATCTGATACAACAGCATCGCCACAATCCCCACTATTAGGTAGGGCCCACTGGTTTCACGAGTCTCCAACGAGATCAGAATGAGCCGATGAATCAGTACAAAATACAACAGCAGTAGCGCCGAGCTCCCGATAAAACCAAACTCCTCAGCGATCACCACAAAGATCGAGTCCGAGTAGGTCAGCGGTACCCGTTCCGACTGCACCGTTTCCCCTTTCATATACCCTTCTCCAGTCATGCCCCCAGAGGCAATGGCTAACTTGGCGTTTCGAGTGTGGTAGGAGGCGTCCTCAGACGCTTTCTCCGGCATGAGCCAAGGATCAATCCGGTTAATCCAGTGTTCCCGGCCGATTTCGACGAAGAAGTTGTACACTTGATCATGGTACGCTTTGTACGCCGTGATACCACCGATCACCGAGCCGGCAAAGATCACAAGCGCAATCAACGCATGCCAATATTTTATATTCCCAATCCATAACATGCCCGCCAAAATCACGACATAGCTGAGCGCATTCCCCAAGTCGTTTTGGGCCATAACCGCAACAAAAGGGATAAAAGTAAGCAAGCAGATCGGTACAACGTCCCGCCAAAAGGACAGACGAAGCTTGCGCTTGCGCAGCAACATAAACCCGAGAAAAAGAACCAGCAGCAGCTTAAAAAACTCCGCCGGCTGAAAGCTCTGATTAATGACCGGGATCGTCAACCAACCGGTTGCGTTATAGTAGGTATTACCAATGAACATAACGACGATCAACAGCCCGAAGCCAAACAGGTACAAGTAAGGCGCATATTTCACAAGCAGCCGATAGTCGACAATCGAAACTCCAAAAAACGCAACAAACCCCAGCGCATAATAAGCAAGCATGCGAATGTGATAGCCATGATATTGGGTGTTTGACGTAGCGCTGTACAACACCGCAATACTGATGGCCATGAGCAGCAACAGGATCACGACGATGGAGTAATCGATTTTTTTCAGTTTGCTCAGCATGAACATCCTCTTTTCTTGATCTAGAAACCCCGTACCTTTACTTTAAAAGAAACCCGGCCTAACTACAAATGAGCCCTACGACTCAAATAACGAGTCACCGCGTCAAAAGGTTACCTTTTTAGACTTATTTTGCCCCACGGCGTCATTTCTCACGTCTCCCTCATCCCTTGCCTCTCTTTGCACCATTATCCCTTTCGTTCAGATGGGAAGTGTTTGCTTACTCCTTCTTACACCATTATCCCCCTTGATCAGATGGGGAAGCTTTCTTACACCTTCTTACGCGATTATCCCTTTCGTTCAGATGGGAAGTGTTTGCTTACTCCTTCTTACACCGTTATCCCCCTTGATCAGATGAGAGGAGTTTCCCTACTCCTTCTTACACTACTATCCCTTTCGTTCAGAAAGAGTATCCTCTTACGCCTTTACACCACTATCCCCTTCGTTCAGGTAGGAAGGATATACATCGTCTCAACCATATCCAAATCAATCAGTAAGAAGAACTTGCTCTCGTCCCTATTTTCCGGGTTATCCCTCTCACTCAGTAATGAGGAATCCAGGAAATTACTTCTTCATCCTTTGTTACTGTTACTCATTGTTTTCCTCAGTGTTTATTGTTACGCGTCCTCCTACGATCTGATGCAACGGGATAATCCTCAAAAAAGAGGCCCCAAATAGATACATTTACCATAAAACTCGACTAATACGCCAAGCGCTAAGGTTAAAACCAGCTCCGAAACCAATCCGGCTCTTGGGCTCTAATGTCCCCTATGTACAATTCCGGCATCTCATTGCATAATTATCCCTTTCGTCTTCTTTGTACCATTATCCCCTTCGTTCAGAGGTAGGAAGCGAACCTTTTCCCTCGTAGGTAGTCCCTAGTGTACACAGCAACTGATGCAACGGGATAATCCTTAAAAAGAGGGCAAAATACAGACTTGTTGCAAAAAAATGAGCGCCGACGCGTGCGCCGGCGCCCTAGTGGGGTCGGGATAAGAAAGGGAATGGAGGGGGAACAGGTTATACGGGAGTGATCAAGGTGATCGTCCCCGTCGCTTCCGTCAGCGCAAAAATTCCGATCGTTTGGATGTTGCTCAGTTGAACGGAAAATGTGCTGCCTTGCGTTACAGTCTGAATAAAGTCAGGCGCGTTGTACCGGGTAATCCGGAGTTCGACGTTACCCACTGTAGCCTGAACCGTTACAATCCCGGTTGGGCCCAGCGGGTCGGCGGCCACGAAATACCCTTGGCCGACGCCGGCAGCTTGCGCGTACGGAAACGTCAGTGTAAACGCCATGTGATATCTCCTCCTTTCGGCTTGAGATACCACATTCTATGAAACTATCCTTCCAAAAATAGCGGCCTTTGGTTGAGGAGATCCACCCATTTTCATAGAATCGGCAGAAAGGGGAAGCCCAGGCGCGGCTATCACCCGTCACGTTCGAACTTTGCAGCCGCGCGGGTTACCCTCGTGCGATTCCGAGCACGTGACGGTCGATGCCGGCGAGATCGGGGACGGTCACGATCTCATCCCAATGGCCGGCGGCGCGGAGCAAAGCCGCGACGTCGGCCGCTTGGCCTTGGCCGAGCTCGAAGCCGATGAGGCGAGGCGGCCGTGGCAGCAGCGCGAGCTGCGCCATCATGGTCCGGTAGGGCGCGAGCCCGTCCGGACCGCCGTCCAGCGCGCCGCGCGGCTCATAGTCCCGCACCTCAGGCTGCAGGTGCGGGATGTCCTCCGCCGGGATATACGGCGGATTCGACACCACGATGTCCAGCGGCTCGCCAGCAAAAGGTTCAAGCAGGTCCCCCTGCTTGAACGTCACCGCAAGGCCGAGCCGCCGGACATTGTCCTGCGCCACCGCCAGGGCGTCCGGCGAGATATCACTCGCCGCGACGCGCCATGCTGGGCGCAGGTGGGCCAGGGCTGCGGCAATCGCGCCGCTGCCCGTGCCGATGTCGGCGGCGTACGGTGCGCCGCCGGGCCACAGCGCATCACCTTCCAACGCGATGCGCTCCACGAGCAGCTCCGTTTCCGGCCGGGGGATCAGCACCGACGGATTGACCCGGAAGGTCAATCCGTAGAACTCCTGCTCCCCGATGATATACTGCGCTGGCTCGCCCGCCGCCTTGCGGCGGATTACCGCTTCCCAGGCGTCCCGCTTGTCCGCCGGGAACGGGTCACGCAGCGCGGCCAAATACGCCGCGCCCGTCAGGCCCAGCACATGGCGGAGCAACAGCTCCGCATTTGACTCGGGCTCCCGCACGCCCGCCGCCGCTAAAAAAGAAGAAGCCTCTTTGCGGGCTTCCCATATCGTCATTGCACCGGACATCCGGTATCCTTCTTTGTGCAACACGTTATTCTCCTTTTTCCATCAGTTCAGCTTGCTCGGCAATCGTCAACGCCGATACGATCTCATCCAGATCGCCGTTCATGACCTGATCCAACTTATGCAGGGTCAGGCCGATCCGGTGATCGGTCACCCGGCTTTGCGGGAAGTTGTAAGTCCGAATCCGTTCGCTGCGGTCCCCGGTACCCACTTTGCTTTTCCGTTCGCCGGCGTATTTCGCTTCCTCTTCCTGACGTTTCATATCATAGATGCGGGCACGCAATACTTGAAGCGCCTTCTCTTTGTTAGAGTTCTGCGATTTGCCGTCTTGGCAAGTAGCCACGATACCGGTTGGGATATGAGTCACCCGCACGGCAGATTTGGTCGTGTTAACCGATTGACCGCCTGCACCGCTGGAGCAGAAGGTATCGACCCGGATATCTTTATCCAAAATCTCGATATCCACTTCCTCAACTTCCGGCAATACGGCAACCGTCGAGGTCGACGTATGAATCCGTCCGCCGGATTCCGTCGCTGGAATACGCTGCACGCGATGCGCGCCGCTCTCGTATTTCAGTTTACTGTAAGCGCCCTTGCCGTTAATCATAAAGATAACCTCTTTGAATCCGCCCAGGTCGCTCTCATTCATATCCATCACTTCGACGCGCCAGCCTTGAGAATCGGCATACCGCGTATACATCCGGTACAAGTCGGCAGCGAACAGAGCCGCCTCGTCTCCTCCGGCCGCGCCGCGAATTTCTACGATTACGTTTTTATCGTCATTCGGGTCCTTTGGCAGCAACAAAATGCGAATTTTCTCTTCCAAAGCCTGCTGGCGCGCGGTCAGTTCCTCGATTTCCATCTTTACCATTTCGCGCATTTCATCATCCAGCTTCTCGGCCTGCATCGCTTTGGCCGCTTCCAGCTCTCCGATTACATTCTTATATTCGGTGTACGCCTCATAAGCCGGCTGTAAATCCGATTGTTCTTTGGAGTAATCCCGCAGTCGTTTCGAGTCGTTCGCTACGTCTGGATCGCAGAGCAGTTCACTTAACTTCTCGTAACGGTCAGCCAAGGATTGTAGTCGGTCCAACAAGGGATATCACCTCTCTTCATTCGATCACAAGATCCCAGTAAAAAACCGCTTATCCACTGATTATTATTTCAGGGATAGACGACTTTTTATTATATCATGGAGGTCATGTTTTGGCTAGATCACCTTCGCCCAGACCTCTAACTTCCTGCTTCCAATTTCCCCTCAAAAAAAGACGCCGCAAAGGCGCCTTTTCATGTATGGATGAAAACTGCTGCCTAAATATCAAGCGGACGGCCACGTTCCCCTAGCCCATCTGCGCTGGGCTTCGTAAAGCCTGCCGGCGGGCGAAGGGCAGCGATTTGCTCGATCAGAGACTGCTCCAGCTTTGCGTTCGAGTCCCGGACCATGCCAGGCAGCAAGCAAGCATCGACAATAACCCACACGGTCAGCGCCAATCCAAAGAGGATGACAGGGATAAGCAAAAACAGCGAATAGCTCGTATCGGGCGAATCCACGCTTTCAATCGCCGTCGCAATCGCAAACACAAAATAAAGTCCAATCGCCAGAACGAATAAACACAGCTGGATCACCCCGCTGGCGATGCGCTTCAAATAGAAACGATGCACGCCCAAATGACCGGCCAGCAGCATCAGATACGCCAGACCCAGCGATTTTTCGCGCTTGTTCATCTCCGAATTCAAAAGCAGCAGCTCACTCGTGGTCAGATCGCTTTTGGTCCACATATTTAAATCGGAAACTCCGGAGATCTGCCGCGGTCATAGAAAATTCGGTCAATAATCCGGTTCTCCACCTCAGCGTTATGCTGTTTCACCCAAGTATGTACCAGGAAAGCATCCACGATCCACCAGATCCCGGTTACAATCAGCCCAACCACGGTCAGGGACAAGATCAACTGGGTCACGGCCGTTCCGATTTTCTTCATGTAAAAACGATGTCCTCCAACAATCCCAAGGAAATACCACAGAATGTATGCTACAACCATGTTTTTTCCCTGATTTTTCACCTCGGATTCCAGCAACAGCAATTCCCGGGTATCCAACTGGGACTTGCGGTGCAAGGCATAATCCATACTCATGACGAAACTCCCCCTCAATGTATGAATGAATCAAAACTTGAATTAAGTATACAGACTCGAATCTATGAAAACAACGTTTTGATAGTAAAAAAGTACAAATAAACACTGCCCTAGGGGCACATCGACTCTGCACCCTTGAGGCAGTGTTGCTTCGCTGTTACTCGTAATAAGTTTAAACGTTAAAGCGGAAATGCATAATATCGCCGTCTTGAACGACGTAGTCTTTCCCTTCCAGCCGCAGCTGGCCGCGTTCGCGCGCTGCATTCATCGAACCGGCAGCAACGAGGTCTTCATAAGACACAACCTCTGCACGGATAAAACCGCGTTCGAAGTCGGAGTGAATGACGCCGGCAGCTTGCGGGGCTTTCGTGCCTTTGCGAATCGTCCATGCGCGAACTTCTTGAACCCCGGCCGTGAAATACGTATACAAGCCCAGTAGACGGTATGCTGCCTGGATTAAGCGATCCAAGCCGGAAGCGTTCAGGCCCAGCTCCTCCAGGAACATCTTCTTGTCTTCGCCTTCCAGCTCCGCGATCTCCGCTTCCACCTTGGCGCTGATCGGAACGACTTCGGCACCTTCAGCCGCAGCAAATTCTTTGACCTGCTGCACGAAAGGATTGTTGTCCGCATCGCTGACGCCATCTTCGCTCACGTTAGCCGCATACAGCACCGGCTTCAACGTCAGTAGGTGCAGATCGCGCACGATCAGCTTCTCATCGTCCGTCAGCTCTACGCTGCGCGCCGGCTGATCGTTATACAGCGCCTCCTTGATCCGTTCCAGAACCTCAACTTCCTGGGCGTATTGCTTGTTGCCGCCCTTCATATTTTTCTTGGCGCGTTCGATCCGTTTCTCCACGCTCTCCAGGTCGGCCAGGATCAATTCCAGGTTGATCGTTTGGATGTCGCTGATCGGGTTAATTTTGCCGTCCACATGTGTAATGTTCTCGTCCTCGAAGCAGCGAACAACGTGAACGATCGCGTCCACCTCGCGGATATGGGCCAAGAACTTGTTGCCAAGTCCCTCCCCTTTGCTCGCACCGCGGACCAACCCGGCGATATCAACAAATTCAAAAGCCGTCGGAACCGTCCGATTCGGAACCACCAGTTCCGTCAGCTTGTCGAGCCGCTCGTCCGGCACTTCCACGACGCCAACGTTTGGATCGATCGTACAAAACGGGTAGTTGGCGGATTCCGCCCCCGCTTGGGTTATCGCGTTAAACAGTGTGGACTTCCCCACGTTCGGCAAACCCACAATGCCTGCTTTCAAAGCCATATCATTGACAACTCCTCATTCGTGTAATTGCTCAACTTCCTTCAACCATAGTAACGATACGCCGGGAATATTTCAAGGAGATTGGTGTATCCTCTATCCAAACGGATACCAAAAGCCTTGAAGCAAGCTTTGCTTCAAACCTACCCCGGTCGCCAGCAACACGACGCATAGCAGTGCGATTAGTTTATCGCTCCCCTTCATGACGGTGCCCATGTACCAGGTTCGCTGCGGCTTGGTGCCGAACCCGCGCAGGTCCATGGCATCAGATACCGACTCGATCCGTTGCAGCGAGGATTGCAGCAGCGGCACAACCGCCTGTGTTAAATTGCGCGCCCGCTGCAACAGTGTACCGTCGCCGCGAGAGATACCCAGCCCGCGCATTTGCAGCGCATTGAGAATCGTGCGGAATTCCTTCGTCAAATCGGGAATGTAGCGAAAAGCAATGCTAACCGCATAAGCCAGCTTGTAAGGCACACCTAGCTTGTTAAGGCTGGCGGCGAAACGACTGGGATGCGTCGTAAAAATAAACATCAACGTGATCGGTAGCAGCGTCAGGTATTTCAGTGACAACGTCAACACGTAGAACAACGTTTCTGCATTAATCGTATCATAGCCCAGCGGGATGATCGGCGTGTCACTTCCGGTCAGCGTCATTCCGAAGCGAGGCGTAATCAGCAAAATAAAAATGCTGTTAATCACAGTAAAAACCATCAGTGCCCAAAATAACAGCGCCATTTTTCGGAAGGGAACCCGAGCGAGCAGCAGCATCGTAACCCCGCCGGCCAACATGACGGCAAATACGCGCAAATCCATGAACAGGAAGGTCACAACCGTCCAGGTCAGGAGCAGGATCAGCTTGACAGCGGCGTCCATCCGATGAAAAAAAGATTCCCCAGCAACGTACAATCCGTTCGATTGGTTCATGCTCGTTTCACCTTCTTATCCGCTGCGATAAAGGCTTCCACAAAGCGCGAAGGCGAGGTAAGCCCCTGAGCCTTCGCAAAGCGGGCCAGACTCGTCTCCCGCAGGTTCGCTCTAGCGGTAAGATCTCCATCGGCGAGAATCTGCGCCACCGTATCTTCTGCGATAATTCGACCTCCTGCCATTACCGCTGCCCGATCCGCATATTCCAAGGCCAAATGCATATCGTGCGTGATAAACAGAAAAGCCATTCCCTCCGCAGCCAGCTGGGCGATAAATTCCATAAATTCGGTATAATGCCGATAATCCTGTCCCGCCGTCGGCTCGTCCAAAATCATGAGTTGCGGCTGAAGTGCCAAGATGGCTGCGATGCTCAGCCTTTTCTTCTGCCCGAAGCTCAGCGCAGAAACCGGCCAGTTGCGGTACGGGTACAACCCGCAAATCCGCAGCGCCTCATCCGCTCGCTGATCTCGTTCGCTTTCGGGCACACCGCGTGCCGCGAGGCCAATGCGAACCTCATCCCGCACGATATGCTGGGTCAGCATGTGATGCGGGTGCTGCATCACATAGCCGATCGCTTCACCGCGTCGGCGAATCGACCAGCCGTTGATCACCTCGCCCAACAGCAGGATCTCGCCCTTGCTTGGCTTAAGCAAACCGGTGATCAACCCCGACAGCGTCGATTTGCCTGCCCCGTTGCTGCCAAGCAGAGCCACCGTCTCACCAGCGCGGACGGTCAGGGAAACGTCCTCTACTGCATTCGTCCCCGGCTCATAGGCAAACGACACACCCCGCAGCTCAAGCAGCGGCTCTCCGGCGCTGCTCCGTACAACCGGCGGAACCGAAGCGGCCCAGGTCTCAAGCCGCTCCCGCAGTTGGAGCTCACTTGCCCCCGTCCGCTCGCGATCATCCTGAATCCGGTGACCATCGCCATCATCCGTGATCTTCGCATCGTTATCCTTCATCCGTTCACTGCCGCCCTGTCCGTTCCCTCCCCCTGCACCATCCGGGATCCCAACAGGTTTTTGGAGTCGTAATGCAGCCGGGTCAGTCAAGTCGGTGAAGTTGGACAACGACAGCCCCGCATGCGAGAGCGCATCCAAGTAGAGCGGCTGGCGCAGGCCATACTGAGGGAGGATCCCTGCAGCAAGCAGCTCATCCGGCGTGCCAATCGCGGCGATCTCTCCTTCGTTCATGACAACGACGCGATCGATATGCTCCAGCAGCACATCCTCGACGCGATGCTCGATCAGAATCACCGTTTTTCCTTGGTTGCGGTGAATCTCGTCAATTAACCGCATCGCCTTGGCCCCGCTGGCAGGGTCCAAATTCGCCAGCGGCTCGTCAAACAGCAAGATATCCGCTTGCGTCGACAGTACGCCGGCCAGCGATACCTGCTGTTTCTGCCCGCCGGAGAGCTCATGCGGGCCCCGGGCTTCAAAGGCTCGCATACCCACCACATCCAGCGCCGAAAACACAGCTTCCTTCATCACATCCTGCGGAGTCGCCTCATTTTCCAGTTGGAACGCTACATCCTCGCCAACCGTCTGACCAACGAACTGGGCATCCGGATTTTGCAGGATCGTGCCGACCCGACGACTGCGCTCAAAGATCGTCATCGCCGAAGCATCCTGACCTTCCAGCAGCAGCTGCCCCGAAACTTCACCGCCGTAAGAAAAGGGAATTAGCCCATTGATACAATGGGCTAACGTTGACTTGCCGGAGCCGCTGGGGCCGGCGATCCATATTTTCTCCCCGCGTGCGATCTCTAAGTGGATGTTTTTCAGCGTAGGTTCGCTTTGATTTTTGTACCGAAAACTGAAATGTCGGAAAGAGATGACTGGCTGCATTTGTTCAGTAAACTCCTATCTATCCACGCTTAAATTCGAGTTGCTGCGGTTGCGTCTCACATAAGCCAGCACCGCCGGTAATCCCAGAATGAGAAACACGGCTAGGTTGGCCAGCCCTGCGGAAATAACCTGCACCAAAATTTTATCGTTGGGTTCCCCCATCACGAGAATATCAAAATACCCGGAAAACGCCAGAGAAGCGAAAATCCCCACAATTCCATACACCACAAACCAGGCCACGTGGTTCTTCTTCATTTGCCCTTCCTGAGCGTTGAAGTCCTTCGCCAAATAAATCAGGCCCATGAACGCCGCCGTAATGCCGGAGCCAAGTGCCCAACCCCACCAAACGGTGCCGCTGGTAATCAAGTCGTTAATCACATGTCCGATAAATCCGGCGATAAAACCAACAACCGGTCCAAACAATGCACCAAAAATCGCCAACAAAGCGATCGCCGGACGAAGCTGCGTATCCGGGGCAATCGGGATGCCAATCCAGCTGGTCGCTCCATAGAGCGCAGCCCCAATCCCGATGGTCACCACCGTTCTCGTGCTCCACTTCCACAATGAAGGTTTCATATCCATCTCCCTCTCTTTAACATCAAAGCCGTGTAATGAACACAGGTTTGAAGTCGTTATGTATTTTACCGGTTGCCGGTTCTTATCGAAGAAGATGTCAGGTTGCCGTCCACGCAGACCGGTGTTTTCTTCAATATAATAGGGATTCCCCCCGATTGCAATAAAATTCTTACTAAATTGGTTGGAATTATCGCAAGCGCACTTATTTGAGCCGGCGTCCTCTCACCATTATCCCGCTGAATCAGCCAGGGAAGAGCATACAACTTCAGGCTGCAGGGGAGCACTTATCACAGAGAACATCAGAAGAGAATCATCCCAAGATTCACCCCAAGATTCATCCCAAGATTCACCCCAAGAAGCTGATCTCAGATGTAACCCTAGTCTCAAGTTACAGATATCCTGCCACACTAGCGTCCCTGACAAAAAGGGATAATCCCGTAATGCCCCCCTAAAAGGTGCCCCATAAGGAAAAAAAGGCTCAAAGGATCAAAGATCCAAAGTGAACACCACCGAAAGGATTTCGAATCCCCCCTCCCTGCCGAACTGAATGAAAGGGATATCTGAATTAGCGGGATAATGCCTTAAAAACGGCAAGGGGAACGGCCAACATCCCTTTCTTCAATCAAGGATGCGGTACGCCCCGCTACTCGCGGCGCACGAGCCGCGAGGTGTTCTTCAGCGCCGGAATGCTCCCGGCGCCGATGCCGAACATGGCCGTGCGGAGCTCCAGCTCAACGCGCTCTAGCAGCGCGTCCAGCTGTGCCTCCGACCGCACGGCCGGTTCGAGCAGCGCCCGGCCGAACCCGGCCAGGTCCGCGCCAAGCGCCAGCGCTTTGGCCGCGTCCACACCGGTGTTCAGGCCGCCGCTGCCAATCAGGGCGGCGTCGGGCACCGCCGCCCGCACTTCGCGGATGCATTCGGCGGTTGGAATGCCCCAATCCGCGAATGCCTCCGCAGCCGCGCGGCGCACGGGATCGCTGCCGCGGAACTTCTCGACCTGGCTCCACGAGGTGCCGCCGGCGCCCGCGACGTCGACGAAGGCGACGCCTGCTTCGCGCAGGCGTTTTGCCGTCACGCCGTCGATGCCCCAGCCGACCTCCTTGACGCCAACGGGAATCGGCAGCTCTCGGCATACCTCCTCGATCCGCCGCAGCAGCCCGCCGAAGTTCGTATCTCCCTCCGGCTGGAACACCTCCTGCAGGCTGTTCAGATGCAGCACCAGCATGTCCGCTCCGGCGATCTCCACCGCCCGCTTGCAATCGTCCGGTCCATAGCCGTAGTTGAGCTGCACCGCGCCTAAGTTGGCGATGATCAGAATGCTCGGCGCAAACCGCCGCACCGCGAACGTATGCGCCAGCTCGTCCCGCTCCACGGCGGCCCGGACCGAGCCGACGCCCATGGCCCAACCGCGCCGCTCCGCCGCCTCGGCGAGGCGCATATTGATCTCGCCGGCCAGCCGGCTCCCGCCGGTCATCGAGCTGATCAAGAACGGCGTTCGCAGCGATGCGCCGAGAAACGTCGTCTTGAGGCTGATCTCGGCGAAATCCAGCTCGGGCAGGGCGTTATGGCGAAAGCGGTATTTTTCAAAGCCGTTCAGGATGCCCTCCGCATTCACTTGCTCCTCCAGACAGAGCCGGATATGCTCGGTTTTGCGTTCTGATGTGGGTTCCATGCTGTACACTCTCCTTTTTCCGCAATATCTACAAGGTTCTAACCTTGTTATAACAGCGGAGATAATAGCCGGGCCGCGGATTCCGCCAGACGTACCGGGATTTTCTTCTTATTCATAAATTCGTCCTTGTCGATCAGCTTCGCCGACAGAAGATCGCGTTCGAAATTGTTGACGACCTTAGCGACGCTTTCGTTTTGCACGAGAAGTGCGTTCACTTCAAAATTCAAATGGAAGCTGCGCATATCCATGTTCGCGGTTCCGACCGTGGCCACTTCCCCGTCAACGATCAGCAGCTTGGAGTGCAGGAAGCCTTTTTCGTACTCGAAAATTTTCACCCCAACCTCCAGCAACGAAGGGAAATACGAATGGGAAGCCAAGAACGGCAACCATTTATCCGGCCTCGCCGGGAACAGGATCCGCACGTCAATCCCCGATAAGCCGGCTACGCGCAGCGCAGTCAGGATATCCTCGTCCGGAATAAAATACGGCGTCGCCAGCCATACCGACTTCTTCGCCGAGGTGATCATGGCAAAGAAGATGTTTTTGAGCGTCCGACTTTCGTTGTCAGGCCCGCTTGGTACGATCTGTACCGCGCCGCTGCAGCCCTGTTCCAGTTCCGGAGACAGATAGGCGAGATCCATAATTTTCTCCCCGGTGACGTACTGCCAGTCTTGCAGAAAAATAATCTGCAGCGACCGAACCGCCTCCCCTTTCACCAGCATGTGCGTATCTCGCCAGAAGCCGTACGTCTTGCTGCGGCTCAAATATTCGTCGCCGACGTTGAGGCCGCCGATAAATCCAGTATTGCCATCGATCACCACGATCTTGCGGTGGTTACGGTAATTGACCCGGCTCGACAAAG
This sequence comes from Paenibacillus barengoltzii G22, assembly GCF_000403375.2. Classification (NCBI taxonomy): domain Bacteria; kingdom Bacillati; phylum Bacillota; class Bacilli; order Caryophanales; family Paenibacillaceae; genus Paenibacillus; species Paenibacillus barengoltzii. The sequence continues at coordinate 184,935 of NZ_KE159655.1, forward strand.
ACAAAAAACGCATCGGCCCGTATATCCCCACCTTTACTCCAGCCGCGCGCAGTTCTGCGATAAACGATTTGGGCAAGCCAATGCTGCCTACCGCGTCAAACATAAAACGGACCTCAACCCCGGCCCGTGCCTTTTCTATAAGCGTTTTCTGAATTTCCCGTCCGATATCGTCCGCACGGTAGATATAGTACTCCATATGAATATGATGCTGGGCTTTCTTCAGCTCGCGCAGCAGGTTCGTAAACGTCTCTTCCCCGTTGGTCAACACGTACGTGCGGGTTGCCATGGAGAATGGCGTGCGAGCCAGCCGCTGGGACAGATGCAACAAGCGCTGTTGATTGGGAGTAAACTGCGACAAATCCCGAGGCAACGGACGAGCGCTGCGGTCGATCCGCTCATAGCTAAGGCGATCTTGCTCCGCTTTTTTATCGAATTTACGCCGCTTGAAGTAATTTTGACCCAGCAGAAAATAGAGCACCAGCCCCACAACCGGCAGCAAAGCAAGTACGAGAATCCAGGCCACCGTGCTGGAAGGATTGCGGTTCTCCATAAAAATGGCAAAGCCGATCGTAATGACGGTCAGCGTTTGGAAGATACTAACGAGCGTGCCCCCAAATTTACCGAAGACGCCAAATCCGAAATAATAGAAAGCAAATAATATTGCGGCGATAAGAATGATTTGAAGTCCCCGTCTCATCTTACTACTCCCTCTTTACCTATTGATGCATGTGATTATATTCTACATGAACGCTCGAATTCTTCCTACTGGTGTGTGGAAAAATGTACATACGCTCATTTGTATCCGCCTGGGCTTTATACTATAATCGAAATGACCATTTAGTCAGAATGAGAACCCATGAGTCAGAGGAAGGGGGTTCAGTAATTATTTGTCTCATCCATCCATCGACAAGAAGAAGCTGATTTTACGTGCGGCCATGCAGCTGTTTTCGGCCAAGGGTGCATCTGCCACGTCGATGCAGGAGATCGCCGAGGCTTGCGGGATGTCCAAGGGCAGTCTCTACCTTCATTTTAAATCGAAGGAGGAACTGGAGCAGAGCTTGTTCGACTACTGTTACCAGATGCTGCTTGACCATTTGACACAGGTGGAGCTGCAGCAAGGATTGACGCCTAAAGAGAAATTGCGCCGTCAAATCATCGTCATGCTCGAACTGGTGCTTGAGCTGCGCGAATTCTTGATTATGCAGTTTCAGGATTGGCACAAAAACGGTACGCCCTACAAAGAACCTGCCTCGGTTAAAGCACACAACGCCAAGCTGTTACAGCATGGGAAGAACAAGCTGGAGGCGATCTATGGACCGAAAATCGAACCGTACACAGGGGATCTGTTAACGATCGCTTACGGTATGGTTGGCATGTACATCCGATTGCTGTTCGAGCCCCATGTTTCGGCCTCGCCGGATCAAATGGCGAACCACTTGATGGACCTGCTTGATCTGGCAGCGGAGCATCAGTTAAGCAACCGTCCTGAGCCGCTAATTTCCGAAGAGGCGTTGCGGCTGATGACCGAAGGGGCCCCAGGCAGCCTGGATTTGCAGCAACATCCGATCATCGCAGTCAAACGGCTTCGCGATCACCTTGGCGCCATCACTGACGCAGACAGGCAACAGGAAGCGCTGGAGACGCTGCAAATTTTGGAGCGTGAAATTCTGGAGCTTCGTCCGCGCCGCGCGATTATCAAAGGCATGCTAGCCAATTTAGCTGCCGTCCCGGAACTGGCTGCGCATTCTGCTGAATTAAAACAACTGCTGCAGGCATATATCCAGCATATTTAAAAGAAGTTTGTCACCTATATAAAGAGAGGAGCAGAAACCCGTATATGAAGAGTATCATCCAGTTTTCCCTGCGTAATAAGTTCGCGATCTGGCTTCTGACAGTTATCGTGACTGCCATGGGATTGTACAGCGGTCTGACGATGAAGCAGGAGACCATTCCAAACATTAACGTACCCTACCTTAGCGTAACTGCGGTCTATCCGGGCGCTGCTCCGGAAGGCGTAGTCGAGGAGATTACCAAGCCGCTGGAGACGCGGCTGCATAATGTTGACGGCGTTAAGACCATAACCTCCACTTCGATGGAGAACGCTGCTTCGCTCATCATTGAATTTGATTACGATACGAACTTGGATAATGCCACCGCAGCGGTTCGCGAGGCATTAAACGATGTGCAGCTTCCGGAGGATGCCCAGAAGCCGCAGATCACCCGGTTTAGTCTAAACTCTATGCCGGTCGTTTCCCTTAGTTTGTCGGATAAGGAATCCGGCAGTCTCGAGGATTTGACTCGGATTACGGAGAACGACATCAAACCTGTACTCGAGGATTTGGACGGCGTCGCTTCGGTGCAAATCGCGGGTCAGTTCGTCCGTGAGGTTAGTTTGAAGTTCAACGAAGCCAAGCTGAAGGAACTGGGTCTAACGGAAGATACCGTCAAAGGAATCGTGCAAGGCTCCGCGCTCCGCGTGCCGCTGGGGTTGTTTAGCCTGGAGGAATCCGAGAAGGCGGTCGTTGTGGACGGCAACATCACCACCGTAGATGATTTGAAAAACTTAGCGATTCCGATCGTACCAAGTTCTGCTGGCGCAGCGGGCAACAGCGCGGCAGGCGCCAATGCTGCTGGGGGTATAGATGCGGCTAGTGGCGCTGGCGCAGCGGCAGGCGCGGCTAGTGGTGCAACGAACGGTGCTGGCAACGCGGGAGCTGCTGGCGGCGCAGGTGCTGACGGCGGTGCAAGTGCTGCTGGCGGTGCAAGTGCTGCTGGCGGTGCAAGTGCGGCAGCCGGCCCTAACGCCGGAGGCGCTCTGGGAGCTGTTCCAACCGGCCTTCCGACGGTCAAACTTGGCGACATCGCTGACATCGAGACGGTGGGCAAAGCCGAATCCATCTCCCGGACCAACGGGGAGGAATCGATTGGTATTCAAATCGTTAAATCCAATGATGCCAACACCGTTGACGTCGTGAACGAAGTCAAGGAAGCCGCCAAAGAGCTGGGCAAGCAGTACGACCATATCAACTTCACGGTCCTGCTGGACCAAGGGCAGCCGATCACCGACTCGGTGAACACGATGCTGTCCAAAGCAATGTTTGGCGCTTTGTTTGCCGTGTTGATCATCCTGATCTTCCTGCGTAACATTCGCTCGACGATCATTTCCATTATCTCGATCCCGTTGTCCTTGCTGATCGCCATTTTGGCGTTGAAGCAGATGGATATTACACTGAATATGATGACGCTGGGTGCCATGACGGTTGCCATCGGCCGCGTCGTCGACGACTCCATCGTCGTTATCGAGAACATTTATCGGCGCTTGTCCCTGACAGGCGAGAAGCTGAAGGGCAGCAAGCTGATCATCGAAGCAACACGGGAGATGTTCATCCCGATTATGTCCTCGACGATCGTCACGATCGCCGTGTTCCTGCCGCTCGCTTTTGTCAGCGGAATGGTCGGGGAGCTGTTCCAGCCGTTTGCGCTCACAATGGTCTTCTCGCTGCTCGCATCGCTGCTGGTTGCTATCACCCTCGTACCGGCGCTGGCGCATACGCTGTTCCGCAAAGGTCTCAGCAAGAAACATGATCACGATGAGAAGCCCAAAGGCATGGCCCGCGGCTATCGCCGTATTCTGGAATGGTCGCTGTCCCATAAGCTGACCACCTTTGGACTTGCAGTAATCCTGCTGATCGGTAGCTTGTTCCTGTACCCGCTGGTCGGCGTCAGCTTCCTGCCGGAACAAGAGGATAAATATGTGATGGTTACCTACTCTCCGGAACCTGGAGCTCGACTGGAAGATGTGGAGAAGGATATGCTGCAAGTGGAGAAATACATCCTGAAGCAGCCGAACGTCGATCGAATGCAATATTCCGTTGGGGGCGACAATCCGTTGGGGATGGGGTCCTCAAACTCGGCTTTGTTCTATATCGCCTACGATCCGGATACCAAACAATTTAACGATGTAAAAGAAAAGCTTATCGAAGGCCTGCGGACCGAGCTTCCGAAGGGTGAATGGAGCGATATGTCCGAGCTGATGACCGGCGGTCTGGGCGGCAGCACGTTAAGCGTGAATGTGTTTGGGGACGAGTTGGAGCAGATCAAGCCGGTATCAGATCAAATCCTCTCCCTGATTCAAGAGGATACGAAGAACTTTGAAAAGGGCGACACCAGCCTGTCCAAAACCTATGAGCAGTACACCCTGGTTGCGGATCAACAGAAGCTGAGCTCCCTCGGCTTAACGCCAGGCCAACTGGCGATGAAGCTAAGCCCGGTTCGAGAACGTCCAGTTCTGACCGAGGTCGCCATCGAGGGTAAGAAATACAATGTGTATATCGAAGCCGACAGCGAGACCTATAACAGCATTACCGATATCGAAAATGCAACGTTGACTTCGCCGCTGGGCATTCAAGTCCCCATCAAGGACGTAGCGAAGGTAGAAAAAGGCACCTCCCCGGATTCCATCATGCGGATCGACGGGAAGATGGTCGTTGAAGTCAGCGCAAAAATCACCTCCACCGACGTACAAAAGGCGTCGAACAGCTTGCAGGAGAAGATCGACAAGCTGGATCTGCCGGACGGCGTGACCGTTAAATTCGGCGGCGTGACCGAACAGATCAACGATACGTTTGGCCAACTCGGACTGGCCATGTTGGCAGCCATCGCCATCGTCTATTTTGTACTCGTCGTTACCTTTGGCGGAGGCTTGGCTCCATTTACGATTCTCTTCTCCCTGCCGTTTATCGTAATCGGCGCCATGTTGGGCCTGCTGATCGGCGGAGAGACTTTAAACGTCTCGGCATTAATGGGCGTACTCATGCTCATCGGGATCGTCGTGACCAACGCAATTGTCTTGATCGACCGCGTTATCCACAAGGAACGCGAAGGCTTGTCCACTCGCGAAGCCTTGCTTGAAGCAGGCGCTACCCGGCTTCGTCCGATCCTGATGACCGCCTTAGCAACGATCGGCGCACTGTTGCCGCTCGTCTTCGGCTGGGAGCGCAGCGCAGGGATTATCTCGCGCGGCCTTGGCATCACCGTTATCGGCGGCTTGATCAGCTCGACGCTGCTCACGCTGGTCATCGTGCCAATCGTCTACGAATTTCTGATGAAGTTCCGCCGCCGCGATCTGTCGGCCAAGGAACTGGATTAAATCAATACTCAAGACGACGTAAGGATTACTATCCTGCGTCGTCTTTTTTTGCCCATTGATGGCTGCATCCTCATCGCACGGTTGGCTCTAACGCTGATGACAAACGTTATTTGAGCAATTTGGAGTCATTTAAAATTCTAACGACGATGAGCAACGCTATTGCAGTCATAACCATCGTTTTCGGCCACAACATGGGTGAATAAGCACTGTCATAAGCGTTAGAATTTCTACATGGCGATTTTGGCCCCAATAAGACGTGTGGCAAGCGTTAGATCTCTCGTTTGTCCTCCCGTTCGTCCTCTCGTTAGCCCTCGCAGCAGAAAACCTGAAGAACATCAAAAAAGACCCCATCCCGCTGATCCAGCGAAGGTTGAGGTCCTTTGGCTATCTATTCCATCACCGGCTGCTGACTTTCCCGCCAAGCGCGAAGCTGTGCCAAATCTTTGACCAGAAACTCATCCAGCATCTCAGCCAGTCCGATAAAGAGCGGACTTTCCGTAGCTTGCATAAGCTCTTGGGCAAACGGCTGCGCCCATTTTAACAAATGCTCCTCCAGGAAGCGGATCTGCACGTCCGCTAACGCCAGGCAGCTTTGCTGCAGGTTGGCCTTCGCCAGCATGCCTTCCGCAAGCACGGCCATAAACTCCAGCTCTAGTGCAATATGGTCGTCGCGCTCGCCGTTTAACATATTAAATACGATCGCATTATCCATATATAATTGGCGGACTTCGGCAATACAAGCCATCGCGCCGCCACCTTCTCGGCGACTGCGGAACAAGCTTTCACAAGACGGAATGATCGCCTCCCGCCCCGAAAACAAACGCTCGTACTCCTTCGCTTCTTGATGGCAGACACTGCGAAACTTAGCTTCAGGAATGCTCTCCAGATAGGCCATCAGCCGGCGCCCTCCCTTACTGGCCCCTGCCTTGGGATACTGCGCGACCTTACGACGCCACTGAGCAATCAAGGACATCCGCGGCGGACGGCTTAGAAAGTCCATTAATAATTGATACACCATCCCGCGAGTTTCCAGCCACTCCACCTGCTCCTGCGTATAGACCAAAGGTTTGAACAGCATTGCCATCCAAATTCATCTCCCTCAAAACGACATCGTGGTTTAAACTTGCCCTGCCATGAGTTAAAAAAAAGATGACTCCCTTCACCATGCGGGAAATCATCTCGAAAGCATATACCGACACATGATTAAGGGGGATCACGTATCGCTCACCTGTATTATACCTCTAAATGTAAGCGCTTTTATGTGATCTTTTTTACACTTTACTTCCATTGTATCGTTGTCCGACACAGAATATACTTGAACAGTGTGTGTCAACGCATTGACCCCTGGAAGAATATATATTAAATTTGAAACACCTGAAGAGAAAAGGAGGCGTACACATGGAGCAATTGCTTGATCCCTTTGGGCGAAAACATGACTACCTGCGCATCTCCGTCACGGATCGATGCAATTTGCGCTGCGTCTACTGCATGCCCGCTGAAGGAATGGTGTTTCAACCGCATGAGGAAATTATGAGCTACGAGGAAATTGCCGAGACCGTTTCGGCGCTTGCTCCGATGGGCCTCCGCAAAATTCGGCTAACCGGCGGAGAACCGCTGGTGCGCAAAGATTTAGAACAACTTGTTGCCATGCTCTCCCGCATTCCAGGCATTGAAGATATTGCACTAACGACAAACGGCATGTTTCTGGCGAAAAAAGCGGAGCTGCTGAAGCAAGCAGGATTAAACCGAGTGAACATCAGTCTCGATTCACTGCGTCAGGACCGCTTCGCGATGATTACCCGCGGCGGCGAGGTGGAGAAGGTGCTGGAAGGCATTCAGGCCGCCGTCGAGGTCGGTTTTGAGCCGATTAAACTCAACGTGGTCCTGATGAAAGGGATAAATGAGGATGAAATCCGCGATTTTATCGCATTAACGTTGGATCGGCCGCTGCATGTTCGTTTTATCGAATATATGCCGATCGGCAGTGCCAGCGACACCTGGCGTCAAACTTACCTGCCTCTGACGGCCGTAGAAGACGTGTGCCGAGAAGCGGGCTGGGAAGTGGAAGGCGTCGAAGGTCCGCGCGGTAACGGCCCTGCCGAGAGCCGCCGCGTGGCGGGTGCCGCCGGAACGTTTGGGCTGATCCATCCGGTCAGCGACCATTTCTGCGACAGCTGTAACCGGCTGCGCTTGACCGCGGATGGACATATCAAAGCCTGCCTGTATTGGTCGGATGAGCTGCATGTGCGTCCCTATGCCGCAGCCGGCGACCATGAAGGCATCCGCTCCCTGTTCCTGAAGGCGCTGGGAGCCAAGCCGAAGAACCATGAAATGGCGCTGGCTTTGGAGCGCAAGCAACAAAGCCATACGCCAACCGCCCGCCGAATGTCACAGATCGGCGGTTAACCCTCTGAGCGGCCCGATTCTAACCAAGATCGGGCCAGCTCATAGTCCTCCGGCTTGTTCATATTAAACGTGCACCACTCCAAGGGGAGGCCCGAAGCATTGGCGAGGGCCTCCCCTTCGATATATTCGGTGCACAGCGTCTCGGTCCAAGCCGTCATCTTGAGGCGGCCTTCCCGCAACCGTGCTTCCAAGCCTGGAAGCACGCTGCGCCGATAGGCCGCCAGCAGCGGATGGGCCCGCTCCTGCGTGCGGGCCAAAATCGCCTCGGTCGGTGCGAAGCCGCCCGAGGCGCCTGCCGCGAGGTCGCTTGCCCGGTCAACCGCCCGGGCCGCCGCTTCCTCCGCAGCCTCTGCGCGCTCCAGCAGAGCGCGGAACAGGCCGCGATTCGCGAACGGCGTATCACAAGCGACCGCGAGGCTCCAGTGGGTTGTCGAGCTCTCCAACCCGGCATGCAGCCCAGCCAGCGGACCGCCCCCCGGATAACGGTCCGTCACGACTTCTTGGCCAAACCGTTCATAGGCCGCCCTTTCTCCCCCAGCGATCACGATTCTCGAAGCTATCGGCTCCAGCTCTCGAATCAATCGTTCCAGTACCGTCAAGCCGCCAAGTTCAAGCAGCGCTTTGTTGCTGCCCATCCGGCTGGATCTTCCGCCGGCTAAAATGATGGCGGTAATGTTCATCAGTTTTCCCCCAATGCATAAATTATGGTAAAACCAAAAAAACTTGGTTTGTACCCCCTTTCACCTGTGTGTTACATTGGGATCATAGTCACAAGCTTCCCGCTGTGACCATATGGACCCGGATAGAAAGGAATGGCTCGTTTGCAGGACAAAAGACCATATTCGTCCTTTTCGTTGTTGCCGCTAGGTCTGCTTAACTTTTTGATTTACGGAACTTTGGTCATTTTCACTGCCTTTTTTCAATTATATTTGCAGGACATCGGGATGGACAAGCTGGAGATCGGCAGCCTGATGGCCGTCGGCCCCCTCATTTCATTGGTGGCCCACCCGTTCTGGAAATCCCTGGGCGACCAAAGGCAGAATCCACGTGCCATCCTGTTAGTTATGATGCTGGGCTTACTGATCATGGGTCATCTCGTATTTAAGGTGACGACCTTTTCGATGTTGTACGTAACGATGATTTTGCTTTATTTTTTCTTAAGCCCGCTGCTCTCGCAGAACAATACCTTGACCCTTGGCTATCTTGCAGAAACGCCGGACCAATTTAGAACCTACCGCATATGGGGTTCGCTGGGTTGGACGTTCATCGCGCTGGCTGCCGGACCGATCATCGATGCCGTCGGTCATGAAGGAAGCTCGCTGCTGTTTAGTGTGACATTGATGCTGGCGATCGGAGCAACCTTGTTGCTGCCTACCATTCGTCAAGCGTCCCAAACCCCATGGCTGAAGGGCCGGGAGCTGCGCCTGGCGCTAAAGAACAAGTACCTGGTGGTGTTTGTCCTCTTTAGCCTGCTGGTAGCCATCCCGAATGCCATCAACACGATCTTTATGCCTTTGTTTATGATCGATCTCGGCGGAACGCGGCTGTCGGTCGGCGGTGCCGTGTTCTTATCCACCGTTTTTGAATATCTCGCATTTATATTGCTAGACCGCTTGTTCAAGCGAAAATTATCCTATTTACTCGCTTGCACCACGATTGTCAGCTTGTTGTTTGCGATTCGCTGGGATTTGATGTCTGAAGCAACGCTTCCGGTGCACATCATGCTTATTCAACTGCTGCACTCCGTCACGTTTGGCGGATTCTTCTACGTCGGCACCAAGCTGATCGCTCTGCTGTTGCCGCGGCCGCTGAGATCCGCGGGGCAAGCGGTGTATACCTTTGCTGCCAGCGGCCTTGCCAGCGCAATTGCAGGGTTCTGGGGCGGCTGGATGTTTCAAAATTTCGGTCCGGTCGTGATGTACCGGTCCGGCGTCGCCTTAACACTCATCGGTGCGTTGGGGTTCGCCGCCATGTGGTATCAAATCCGCCATCACGGGTATTCGCCCGCCATGGACGATCAACCGGATGCTCCTTAACGAATCGACCTTTACGAAAACGAAAGAAAACAATGCCGGAAACCGTAACGCCCTCGCTTTTATACGAGGTGACGCCGGTGGAAGGCATTGTTTTCTTTATTGCATCTCCATTGTAAAATATGAAATGCATTCCATAGCAAGATCCTTTTTTGATTACATGCGAGGAAGGAGCTGCCCGGCCATGCCGAACATCAAACAGATTGCGGAAGCCGCCGGCGTCTCGGTGACGACCGTGTCCCGGGTGCTGAACGGCCACCCCTACGTCAGTTCTGCCAAGCGGGAGGCGGTGGAGGAGGCGATTCGCCGACTCAACTATTCGCGGAACATGAACGCGGTCCATTTGATCAAAGGAATGACGCAGACCATCGGCGTGATTCTGCCGAACATCAGCCATTATTATTTCGCCAGGATCATGGACGGAATCGCCAAGCTGGCGCTACATAGCAACTACCAGCTGATGCTATGCCAGACCGGCTACCGCCCGAATGAGGAACGGAAGGTACTGGAGATGCTTCGCAACAAGCGGATGGACGGATTGATCATCTGTTCGCGGGCGCTGTCCCTTCGGGATATCGAATCCTTTGCCGACTACGGTCCCATCGCATTGTGCGAGCGGGTGAGCGGCCGCAACCTCTCCTCGATTTATATCGATCATTATGCCAGCTTTCAAACCGCGATCCATTATCTCTGGAAAAAAGGGAAACGCCGCATCGCGTTTACCATCCACCGCCGGAACAGCCCCAGCAGCCGCAGCCGTCTGAAGGCTTACACCGATACCCTGGCGGCCTTGGGCGGGCAAGCCCGGGAGGATTGGGTGCTGGACGGCTATCTGGATTGGGAGGATGGTGCGGCGTTGCTGGATCGGCTGCTCGCGATGAAGGAGCGTCCGGATGCCTTGCTCATCACCGGCGACCAAGTTGCCGCCGGGTTTATCCTCTCCGCACGCCTCCGCGGGATCGAGGTGCCGGGCGATTTCGCTGTCATCGGCTTCGATAACCAGCCGATCGCCGGCCTGCTGGGGATCACGACGATCGACAACCGATTGTCGGAGATGGGAGAACGGGCGTTTTCTATCGTCCACGGGCACATCGTCGGCGGCGAGGACCAGCCCGTCTCGGAGGAGCTTCGCTTTCAGTTTATCGAGCGCAGCTCAGTGTGAAACCACCAAAAATAAGGAGCCTGCAGAGATCTGCAAGGCTCCTTTTTGCACGCAAAGTTCTGTGTGCCGCTTATAGCTTACTTAGGCCTTAGGCAATTGGAACGAGCTTTTCAGCGACACGATGCGGTTAAACACCGGTTGCCCCGGCTTCGAATATTTCGTATCGACGTTGAAATAACCGTGCCGGAAGAATTGGAATTTATCTTGCGGCTTCGCATCCTTCATGTTTGGCTCCACGAAACCATGCGCAATCGTCAGCGAGTTCGGGTTGATCAGATCAAGGAACGATTTCTCCTCGGCAGCTTCGACAATCGGTTCTGCAGCAGCATCGACTGTCACATCATCAACCAGGCCTTCAACCGGTTCCTCTAACGCCACGTCCGACGTCTTCTCCGCTTCCTCTTCCAGAATCAGCGGTTCGTACAACCGGAACTCGGCAGGAACCGCCTGAGTCGCCTCCACCCAGTGGATGGTGCCCTTCACTTTACGGCCGGTAAAGCCGGTTCCGCTCTTCGTTTCCGGATCATACGTGCAGTGGATTTCCACTACGTTGCCGTCCGCATCCTTAATGACATCGTTGCATTTCACGAAGTAGGCATGTTTCAGACGGACTTCGTTCCCCGGGAACAAACGGAAATATTTGCTCGGCGGATTCTCCATGAAGTCATCACGTTCGATGTAAATCTCCCGTGAGAACGGAATTTTACGGTTGCCCATGTCCGGATTTTCAGGATTGTTCTCCGCATCCAGCCATTCGATTTGCCCTTCCGGATAGTTGGTGATCACGACCTTCAGCGGGTCGAGCACCGCCATCGTGCGCGGAGCTTTCAATTTCAAATCCTCACGGATAAAATGCTCCAGCATTTTCGGATCCACGTTCCCGAAGTTTTTAGAAATCCCGGTTTCGTAGACGAACGCTTTGATCGCTTCCGGTGTATAGCCGCGGCGGCGCAGACCGGAAATCGTTGGCATCCGCGGATCGTCCCAACCGTCAACAATGCCTTCATCCACCAGCTTTTTCAGCTTCCGCTTGCTGGTTACCGTTTGCGTCAAATTCAACCGGCCAAATTCGTATTGGTGAGATACGTGCGGCATTTCCGTTTCGGCAATCGTCCAGTCATAGAACGGGCGTTGATCCTCAAACTCAGTCGAGCATAAGGAATGCGTTACGCCTTCGATGGCATCCTCCAACGGATGAGCAAAGGTGTACATCGGATAAATACACCATTTATCACCGGTGTTATGATGGGTTGCATGCACGATCCGGTAAATGACCGGGTCCCGCAGGTTGATGTTCGGCGAGGCCATATCGATCTTCGCCCGCAGCACCTTTTCCCCATCCTTGAACTCACCTTTCCGCATCCGTTCGAACAGGTCAAGGTTTTCCTCAACCGAGCGGTCGCGGTAAGGGCTGTTTTTCCCCGGCTCAGTGAGCGTCCCGCGCATCTCGCGGATTTGGTCGGCGCTCAGATCATCCACGTAGGCTTTGCCTTTCTTGATCAGCAGCACAGCACGATTGTACATCTCTTCAAAATAATCGGACGCAAAATGCAGCTCTTCCCACTCGAAGCCCAGCCATTTCACGTCTTCCTTGATCGAGTTAACGTACTCTACATCTTCTTTCACCGGGTTGGTGTCGTCAAACCGCAGGTTAGTCCGTCCGCCGAACTCATCCGCTAACGCGAAGTTGATCCAGATCGCTTTGGCGTGTCCGATATGCAGGTAACCGTTCGGTTCTGGCGGGAACCGCGTCACTACGGTTTTCACCTTGCCGGATTTCAAATCTTCCGAAATGATATTTTTAATAAAATTGGGAGGGGTTAAATTATTCTCCACGGGTATCAACCTTTCCATTCGAGTTCTTCCCCGAAATTTCTTCTTCTAAATATACCGATATCTTTAGAATAGTTCAATGCCTTAAGTACTATCAGACGCTTTGCGCTCTGCGCCGGGATCAGCACTTCAGCAGCTAAACCTTTCTCCACATTAATATATCGTCCACATACGTTCCGTTAATCAGAAATTCTTCCACAAGACGGCCCTGTTCCACGAATCCGCAGCTTTTGTAAAAAGCAATAGCCCCCGGGTTGCTGCCCAATACACGCAACGACAGCTTGCGTACGCCCCACTCAGCTGCGAACTTCAGCAAGGCATCCATCAGCACTCGCCCCACGCCCTGCCGCTGGTACTTCGGATGAATCGCAATGTTCAGCTCAAGCACATGTTGATTGCTGGGCAGCGGGGTCGGCGGCTTAAAGCCGATATAACCGCAGATCTCCTCGCCGATCCCGGCCACGATCTGACTTCCCGGCGGGCAGCTCTGCAAATATTGCTCTCTCGACTCCCATTCCATTTTTTCCGCTGGCGTATTGTTATAATCCCAAGTGACCTTGTCGATTTCCATCAATGCGGCCGCATCACGCATTTCCGATAGACGCGTCCAAATTTCACGTTGATTCATGAACTTCATCCTTTCTCCTGCTCACTCCGCCAGACCCGGCAGCTGCGGACGACTCTCCCGGTTCATAGCAGCATGTACCAAGAAGGAGAGCACCGACAGCGCTGCAATGCCCACAGCCAACCAAGCAACCGGCGTAAGTCCATTCCAGTCAAACAGCATGCCCATGGCATAAGGTCCAGCAACGCGGCCAGCCGCCCCCATCCCGCCAACCAATCCGAGGTAGAACGGCGCCGCCTTCCCGGTTCGATCCGAGATAAACGACGGGATTGCCGGAGAGATCAGCATTTCACCGAAGGTGGTGAGCACCATGGCCCCGACCATACTCGGGTACGTATGGAAGCTCAAGATTGTAGCGTAACCCAACATGTAGAAGATGGCACTTGCCGTCATTTGGGCCTGCGGGGAGCCGGCAAAGGTCCGCTTTATCCATAAAGTAAAAGGTTGTCCCACAAAAATCAATAACCCGTTCAGCGTCCAGAGAATACTGTAATTCCACTCCGGCATGCCTTGGGAGATGATATACGGCGATACGCCGTTATTCCAGATACAGTTCCCCAGCCAGAGGAAAAACGATCCCACGCCCATAAACAGGTAAACGGGATACCAGCGAAGCAGCGTCCAGACGCTTTGGCCTTCCACCGTTTTTTTGCGCTTCTGTACTTGCAGCTCGCCTTGCGTTTTTTGAACTTTGTTCAAATAAAACCAAAAAAATAAGGCAAACCCCGCCGAAGTGAGTCCATTCAAAATAAAACTGAGATCATACGAGATCTGCGCCAAAAACCCGCTGATGGCCGTCCCCAACGCCACACCAATATTGTTCGCTACATAAATGACATTAAACAGCTCCCCGCGTTGCTCGGCAAACCGAAAACCGATAAACGCTTGAATGGCCGGCATCGTCGTGGCATTAAAGAAACCAACCAGCAGCATCAGCAGCATAAACAGATGCCAGTTCCCGCTTCCATAGGGCAGCAGAATCAGGAAGAGGGAGGTCAAAGCAAGACCGCCCACGATCAGGCGCTTGACGCCTAGGCGATGGTACAGCGCTCCGCCCAGCAGCTGACCGGCAATCCCTCCGACAGACATGACGAGAATGACCAGGCCGGCATCCGTCACAGTCCGCCCCAGTACCTTAAACACAAACATCGTGACCAAAGGCCACATCAATGAACCGCCCGCCGAACTGATCAAGCTTGCGATCAAAAATACCTTGACTTCCCGCGGATAAGCCTGCAGCCATCTCATCGTGATTCCCCCTTCGCTGCAACAATTGTGTATATACAAAAAAAGGAGGGCCACCAGGGCCCCCACTCTTGATTCAGATGGTTCGGCAAATCTTGCTTGTATTACGCCCAGATTATATTAGTATCGCCTAAAAGCGTGACTCAAGCAAGTACATTTCTAGCGGCGCTTGACATCCACCACGGTGGAGAAGAACACTGCTCCTCCGCCCATATCGGCTATCCGGTCCGGAGTTAAGGCGTTGGCGCGCGTGCGCTTCCCGTCCTCCTGCTGCCACCACAGCCCTTGGCTGACGACTGTGCCTGGCAGCATCTTGTCGGTGACGGACGCCGTAACGTCATAACTGCCGCGATCATTCCACACCGTAACTTCGTCTCCATCGGCAATCCCGCGTGCAGCGGCATCCTCCGGATGAATTTGCAGCACCGGGCCTTTCTCCAGCGCCTTCAGCTTCTCGACATTCCCAAACGTCGAGTTGAGGAAGTTATGGTTTGGCGGAGAGATGAACATCAGCGGATACGGCGTGTCCTTGCCGGGACGGCGCTCTCCATCATAGCCTTCCACCAACGGCACATACGTTGGCAACGGCGGCAAGCCTGCCCGCTCCATTGTGGCGGAGTACAGCTCGATCTTCCGCGACGGAGTCGGCAAATGGTCGAGCCAGGTTTGCTGCGGTTCCATGTTCAGCTTCACGAACCGTTGCTCCTTCAGCTTCTCCAGCGTCACGCCTTCCAGATACGGGTTATGCTTGAAATCCAAAGCCTGCCGGATCATATCCTCTTCCGTATCGCGGAACGCATCGTCGTCAAACCCCATCGCAGCCGCCAGCAGCTTAAACGTTTCGACGTTGCTTTTGCTTTCGCCCTGAGGAGCAATCACCGGCTCTTGAAGCTGGATATAATGATGCCAATACGAACCGTACAAGTCTGTATTCTCAAAAGAAGACGTCGCCGGCAGCACAATATCGGCATATTTTGTCGTATCTGTCAAAAAGAGATCATGCACCACGGTGAACAGGTCTTCTCGGAGAAGACCTTGCTCCACCTTCCCTGTATCCGGGGCAACAACCGCCGGATTGGAGCAATAAACGTACAAAGCGCGGATCGGCGGATCCAGGGTCAACAAGACGTCGCCCAGCTGGTTCATGCTGACCGTACGCGCGCCCGGGTTGGGGCGCAGATCAGGACGCTCAAGCGCCGTCGCGTTCATTTTGCCGTAAGCGCCGTTGGACTTGAAGGCGCCGCCGCCCGGCACTAGCCATTGGCCGGTTAACGCCGGCAGGCAGCTAATCGTGCGGACCGTCATCCCGCCATTGTCGTGATGCTGCAGGCCGTTGCCAATATGAATGTAGGCGGGCGAGGTTTCGCCGTACAGAACGGCCAGCTTAACGATCGACTCGGCCGGTACGCCGGTGATCGCCGCCACACGCTCCGGCGTGTACTGCTTCACGTGCTCACGCAGCTCGGCATGACCAACCGTATAGCGTTCCAAGAACGCTTCGTTCACCAGGCCGCGCTCGAACAGCACATGCATCATACCGAGCGCCAGGGCTGCATCCGTGCCCGGATACAGCGGAATGAACCAGTCGGCCCGCTGTCCTGTCCGGTTGCGGTGCACGTCGATGACGACGAGCTGGGCGCCTTGTTTGCGGGCTTTTTCGATTAGGGCAATCTGGTGCATATTCGTGCTGACGAGATTGCCGCCCCACACGATGATCAACTTCGCCTTGACCGTCTCCTCCGGGCTCGTCCCGCCGCCGAACCCCATCGTATATCTCCATCCCGCATTACCTGCGGAATTACAAATGCCTTGTTGCAGCCGCGTCGCGCCCAAACGATTAAAGAACCGCCGATCCATCCCATCAACGCTCAAAATCCCCATATTGGCGTAAAAACTATACGGCAGGATCGACTCCGACCCATACTCCCGGGTCAATCCCTTAAAACGATCCGCGATCTCTTGGATCGCTTCATCCCAGGTGATGCGTTCAAACTTCCCTTCCCCTTTGCGTCCAACGCGTTTCAGGGGATACAGCACCCGTTCGGGATGGTAGACCCGCTCCGCCATATTGCGGACCTTATTGCAAATCGCGCCTTGCGTAATCGGGTGATCGGGGTTGCCCGTCACCTTGACGATTTTTCCATTCTCTTTATGAAGCAGCAAGCCGCATGTATCGGGACAATCCAGCGGACATACCGCAGGAAATACCCCGTTAGGTTCATGGATCATGTTCCACCCCTCCTGTCTGTAGCCTATTGTAAGAATAAACATCCCCGGCGTAAAGCCCAAGCGGGAATTTCCTTATGGCGGGAGTGTGTTGCGCGCACCTCATTTCACGATTATCCCTTTCGCTCAGGTTTCTGAGTTTGATTAGAAAACCATTTGGGGGAGCATCCATACTTGATTGCATGCTTGATTGAGTAACCCTCTTTTGAGTGGTATCCCTTTGGTTCAGTATTTATTTTAATCAGGTATTTCCTTTATTCAGTTAATCATTCATTATGAAGTGAGAGGTAGCTATTCAAAGGAAGGTCGTTTGTTTAGAGTTAATGAGGTTAATGTAGATTGAGGAAGGATGACAACTTCCAGCCTATCGTCGATTGGCTAATGGGGGAGAGCGGATTTGCTGCTAATCGAGGCACTGCTTTTTTCTCTAACGAATCTTTTAACGAGTCTTTTCTGATTCATCGGGATAATGGTGTAAAGGAGGCTCTAACAAACAACAAACCCAGTCAAGGGCCAAACACGCTAAGCAAGCCAAGTGCCAAGCTAAGAAGTCAAGCAAGGCCAAGCCGTGCCAATTAATCCTACCCGGGCCAATCAATCCTAGCCGAGCTGAGCCGGGCCGTGCTCAACCCAACCCAGCCTAACCTAAACCAAACTGAAGCCCATTCGGATTATCCGTGATGTTTCGCCGCCTCAGAGGACGCAGCCAACCCGGCAGCCGTTGCATCCTTGGACCCTTTATCCTTCAGAAAAGCTGCCCAATACGCCGAAGCCACGAAGATAGCCCCACCGGTTAAATTCCCCAGCCATACCGGTACAAAGTTACTCAAATATTCGCCCCAAGAGTAATATCCTTCAAAAATCGCCGCTGGAATCAGGAACATATTCGCAACAACGTGCTGGAAGCCAATCGCAACAAAGGCCATGGTTGGGAACCAGATGCCCAGGATTTTACCGCTCATATTATCTGCGCCATAGGAGAGCCATACCGCCAAAGCAACCAACCAGTTGCAACCGATCCCGGACACGAACGCTTGCAGGAAGCTGTCGTCCAGCTTATGACCAGCCATATCGACCAGCTTCTCCAGATAAGGCCCGCTGGCCGTCAAACCAACCACGTGTCCAAAAAAGTAAGCGACAAACAAAGCACCTACGAAATTGCTTAACGTGATGAGGACGAGATTTTTGCACAGATCTCCAGTGGAAATTCGCCCCGACATCCGTGCCAACGGCACCGCCATCATATTGCCGGTCAACAGTTCCCCGCCCGCCAGCAACACAAGAATCAAGCCGATTGGGAATACCGCAGCCCCGATAAAATTGGCGATACTGCCCCATTCCGCCGGAGCGCTGCTGATCACGCGAATATCAAGAAGGAAGCCAAGCGCGATAAACGCCCCTCCCAAAAAACCAAGAATCAATACGGTAAGCAGTGGATAATGTGCTTTTTTGACGCCATATTCTACGGATACTTCGGCAATTTGTGCAGGTTTAGAATAAGCCATGATCCTGTCTCCTTTTATATGTCATTTCTAAACAACACTTCACAGGTCATTCGTCGTTTGAAGTCGTGTTCATTGTAGCGTGCGAGTGGACCTCGAAAAAATAACATAGATCACGTTAGCGTTTTCACAAATTAGGGATTTCCCTAATGATCACAAAATTACAAAAGACCCCTTCCAGAGCAATCCCGGAAAGGGTCTTTTACCTGCATGTGAGCGTGTAATTATTTGGATGGTGCGGCGATTCCGTCCAAGATTAACTGCCATACCGCATCGAAATCTGCGTCAATCCGCTCATTTGTCCATTGGCGAAAGTGTGCGGGATGATGGAAATGCAGGAACGCTAGGAAGATGGCTCTTGATGCTTCCTTCGGCTCCAGCGCTTTAAACTCTCCCGCACGGATGCCGCCCTCAAAAATCGTGTGAATCTGTCCGATCAAATGATCAATATGAGCTTCGATGATATCCGCGGCTGCTTCAGTTACAGCGGCATACATGGCAAACATCTCTGGATCTTCGCTGGCATAGGTTCGCTTGCAGCCAATTAACGTCTTCAGCCACAGCTTCAAGCGCTCCGTATAACTTCCGTCTGTGCCGTTCACAATATCTGCTAGAGGGGCGGCAATGCTTCGCGTTAACCAACGTTCAGTCACCGCTTCGCGAAGCGCGGCCTTGCTGGAAAAATGCCGGTACAACGTGCCATGACTTACTTGCAGCGCACGCGCCACATCCAGCACGGAGGTTTTATCCGGTCCGAAGCGCCTTAGCACCTGCTCTGCGGTATCCAAAATTTGTTCTTTGCTTAAAGGCAGCTCGTTGCTCATTTCACCCGTCCTCCTCCCCGTTTTTTCCCCACTATATCAAAATCGCATCCAAATGACAATAATACGATTTTTGTCAATTGTGAACAGCTTAATCAGATGAAACCGCCGTTAACACGAATGGTTTGCCCGGTAACCCAACCGGATTCCGGCCCTGCCAGGAACAGGACGACGCTCGTAATATCCTCTGGCTCCGCCAACCGTCCGAAGGCATTGGTGTTGCCGACGGCTTTGATTTGCTCCGGTGTTTTTCCGACAGTAAACAGTTCTGTATTCACCGGTCCTGGGCCAACCGCATTGATCGTAATGCCCAACGGTCCAAGCTCCTTCGCCAGCTGTCGTGTGATCTGCTCTACAGCTCCCTTGCTGGCTGCATAAGAGCTGTAAGTAGGGAACATTTGACCAGTGACGGATGTCGAGAAGTTGATAATACGGCCCCCTGCCTCCATATAATCCACAGCTTTCTGAATCGCGAAAAAGGTTCCCTTCACGTTAATCGCAAATTGCCGGTCGAAATCCTCTTCCGTGATATCTTTCAGCGGCTTCGTAACCATGACCCCTGCGTTATTGATCAGAATATCGAGACGTCCAAAGGATTCCTTCGTCTTCTGGAACAGCTTCTCCAATTCAGCCAGCTTGCTGACATCGGCTTGAATCGCGACAGCCTCCCCGCCCTCAGCTTGAATCCCCTTCACTACGGCTTCTGCTTTCTCAGGGCTGCTGGCGTAGTTTACAACGACTTTGGCCCCGCGGCGTGCCAATTCCTCTGCGATCGTTTTCCCCATCCCTCTAGATGCACCTGTTACCAAAGCGACTTTTCCATTCAACAATTGTTCGGTCATTTTAATTTCCTCCTAAATGATAGTGTGATGAAATTTGAACAGATTTATTAGTTTTGAGCGTTTTGTGCGGTTTTGACATGCAACAACTCTCCAAAGCCCAGGCGGTTAATGAAATTCGCCTGCGCCTGACGGGCTGCCTCGTTAACCTCTTCAACGCCTGCATTGGTGAAGTCCACGACGCTGCGGAACGGGCGTGTTCCCGCCGGCATCGCAAGAATGCGAGCAATTTCTTCGCCAACCGCTCTAGGATGGGCATCGATCCCTGGTACAAATAGACTCGACGTAGCTTCTTCATTACGCTCTACCAACGGGTCCAGTTCGGCATAAGCCTTACTCCGTTCTACATCGCTTGCCCGGCTGGCATTCGGGAAATGGTCGGTTCCCTCAGTAAACGGACCTGGCATGACGATCGTCGATTCGATGCCATATTGCCCTACTTCGTAGGCAGTGACCTGAGCAATTGCATCACCGGCGAACTTGGAGGCTACGTAAGGGCCCATGAATGGTGGAGCAACTACCGTCGTTGTGCTGCCGACATAAACAAGAGTTCCCGAACGACGCTCTCGCATATGCGGGAGTACAGCCCGGTTCACCCGTTGGATTCCGAGGGCGTTCACGTCAAACAGATGATGGATATCCTCTGGGGTAAACGCCTCAACGTAGCCAACCACTAAATGACCTGCATTATGCACGACGACGTCCAGTTTGCCGGCCTCCTCAAGAATCGTCGCGACGGCAGCTTCAGCTGAAGCATCGGATTGCACGTCGAGTTCCACAACTCGAAGGTCCAGCCCATGGCTTCTTCCATATTCCAGAAGCTCCTCGGCACGGACAGCATTGCGGCCTCCGATGTTCCGCATGCTGGCATATACCGTGTGTCCGGCCTCGGCCAAAGACCGAGCCGTCAAATTTCCGATTCCAGTGGATGCGCCTGTGACGAGAACTACTTGATCCTTCGTTTCATTTTTCATTTTGATCATCTCCTCCATTTGATGGCTTGATTATATATCGTACATATATCAGATATCAAGTATCAATTTTGTATTTTTGTCATTTGTTTATTGGCTATATGGTTTCAATCAAATAAAAAAGCCGATTCCTCAAGGGTTTATGCCCTTTTCGAATCGGCTTATTTCGAGATGAAACTCGTTGATGTTCTTGTTTTAGGCGTGAACCGTTTCCCGCTTCGGAACTTCCGGCAGCACCTGTAAGCCTGCACTGTTCAAGAAATTCCACGGTTTGTTGTAATGAGGTTGGAAGAAGAAATCGACGAAAGCGAGCTCTTCCATTTTCATTCCATTTTGGATGCACACCGAAATCGTGTTGATCGACTGAGTCAAGTCTACTTTCGACATGATTTGTGCGCCCAAAATCCGGCGAGTATTTTTCTCGTAGACTACCTTCAGCAGGACCGGCTCATGGGTTGGCATAAATTCCGGGCGGTAGTTGTCAGTGATCAGCACCGCCTCTGCATCCAAACCGGCGTCCTTGGCTGCTGCTTCCGTTAATCCGGTTCCGGCGATATTATCCTCATAGATTTTAATTCCCGAAGTGCCTTGGGTCCCCATATACTTCACGGTTGGTGCAACCAGATTCCGTGCGACCAGCGTCCCCATGCGGACGGCGTTGGTTGCCAGCGGGATATAAGCATGCTTTCCTGTCGGGTTATAGTAGACGGCACAGCTATCACCTGCCGCATACACATCCGGCTTCGAGGTGCGCATATATTCATCCACGATGATCGCGCCATTGTCCAGCATATCAACCTGACCTTTTAACAGCTCTGTGTTAGGGCGGAACCCGATGCACATAATCACCAGGTCGGCAGCGTATGTGCCTTTATCGGTGATCACTTGCGCGACTTTGCCATTCTCGCCTTCAAAGCGTGTGACTTTTTGACCTAATGCCAGCTCAATGCCATGGTCGCGGAGCGATTGTTCGATCTTGTCCGTGTACTCCGCATCAAGGTACTTGCTCAAAATGCGCTCCTCCGCATCGATCAACGTAACGTGCTTTCCATTAAGCTGGAACGCTTCAACCAGCTCCACCCCGATGTAACCTGCACCGACAACAACGATGTTGCTGGCTTGTTTTGCTTTTTCGATGATGGTGTTGGAGTGGTTATAGTTCTTCGAGAGCAAAATATTCTCCAGTTCACTGCCCTCAAACTTCGGTACGATCGGCCACGACCCCGTCGTTACAATCAGCTTGTCGAACTGATCTTCAAACACTTCGCCGGTCTCTAGGTTGCGGGCTTGAAGGACTTTCGTGTCTGTATCCACCGATACGACTTCATGCCGCATCTTTGTATTTACACCCAGCTCAGCCAATTGCTGCGGCGAGGAGTAAAACAGCCCCTGAGGATCTTTCACCATCCCTCCGACATAGAGGGCGATGCCGCACGACAAGAACGAGATATTGTCGTTCCGTTCATATACGGTAATTTCCGCCTCTGGGTAAAGTTTGGCCGTATTAACGATGGCTGCCGTGCCTGCGTGTGTACATCCGATAACTGCTACTTTCATGATTTCTTCCTCCTCCATAATCCATGCTGTTTGATGGTGTATAGCAAACGTCATAACTTGTGAAAACTGTCACTTATGAGTTCGGATTATTGTGATTTTTTTCACTTCATGCTTCTTATTATAGTGTGACTTTTTTCACATTACAAGAGGAAAAAGAAAGAAATTTTAAATGCTGAATTTAAAATGTCCGAAAGCCTAGCTATAATCCCTTCTCTCACGCCTCTTTTGCACGATGATCCCTTTGGTTCAGCTTGGGGGAGCCCTTATCAGATTTCCCTTTGATTTGGGATATTAAGCTGGAAGGTTGAGGGATCGAAAAAGAAAAGCACTTGGAACCCCGAAGCCTCTTCAGGATTGCCAAGTGCTTATTATTTTCGCAAGTGCGTATCGCGTATGTAGAAAGAAACCAGCGTCCGCGTGCATCTCACCTTCAGCGGCAACCGGCTCTTTATTGCGCTTGAGCCGCAGCAAGCTGCTGACGGATCTCCTCATATTTGGCCTCCCGCTCCGACTTGGAGAGCTTGGGACACCCGTAACAGTATCCAATTCCGGTGTCCGTCCGATAGGCCAAGCAACAGGTTGGTTTCATCGGAGATTTCTCACCTGGCCGATAAGGATCATCCAGCAGCACTTCCTTGACCCGATACGGATTGCGCTTTAAGCCAAACGCCTCGGCGGGCAGCTCCTTCACGCCCTCGTACTCCTTCAGGAGTTGAGAACGTGAGTCTTCTTCCTCCAGACGCCCTGCGATGGCATGGACATAATATTGCACACCTTGAGGCAACTGCCCCCATAACTGGGCAACCGGCAGCTTGGTGACGGCCGCCATATTTTCCATGACAGGTCGCAGCACTTCCCCGTAAAAACGAGTTAGCTCCCGGGTCTGCCAGGATTGACGGTCACCCGCCGGCCAAGGGTGTTCTGCTTTATCGTTCAGCACAAAATAAACCCAAGGAAATCCGTTCACCATCACGAGTTGAAGGGTGAGATTGTCGAGCGAAAAATGGAGCTTGCCCGAGGTCACCGACACCATATAGTGCAGCGCCGCACACACGACTCGCCAGCTCGAGGCAAAATAGGTGGCGGATACTTGAAGATCAAGCCCCTTAATTTTCTCTTGGTAGATTTCCAAAAAAGCCACCAGCTGCCCGCGATCCAACAGCCGCTCAGCGGGCATCGTGAAGAAAGCATCCGTCCGCTGCTCTGTAACAATCGCCAATTGCTGCTCCAGCAACTGATAATTGATGTTCATCTTGGGTTCCCCCACTACAGGAACGAGGCGACTTTGGGCGAGGCCTCTTCCGGTCCATCATTTTTGTCCTTGCGGATTTGTACTTTGCCTTCAGCTGCAGCCCGGTACAGCTCATAAGGGAGGCACAGCGGCACACCGCTCCGCGGGTCGGTTACGATATCCGCCTCAATGCCAAACACATCGCGCAGCACTTTGGAGGTCACGACCTCTTCCGGTGTACCGGAAGCGACAGCCTGGCCTTGCTTAATCGCGATCATATAATGTGCGTAACGAGCGGCATGATTCAAATCATGGACAACCATCACAATCGTCCGGTTGGATGTGGCATTCAGCTCTTCCAGCAATTGAAGCACTTCCAGCTGATGGGCCATATCTAGGAACGTCGTAGGTTCGTCGAGGAACAGGATATCCGTCTCCTGCGCCAGCGCCATGGCAATCCAGGCCCGCTGCCGTTGACCGCCGGACAGATGCTCTAAGGCCCGGTCACTAAACTCGGTCATGCGGGTGGCTTCGATCGCCCACTCGACAATTTTCCGGTCTTCGGCTTTCAGACCTCCGAACCCTTTCTGATGTGGAAAACGCCCGTACGACACAAGCTCATAAACCGTTAATCCTTCCGGGGCGGTTGGGTTCTGCGGCAGAATCGCCAGTTGCTTGGCTACCTCCCGCGTCGACTGCTTATGGATCGATTTGCCGTTCAGCAGCACGCTGCCGGACTTCGGCTGAAGGATCCGAGCCATCGTTTTCAGGACCGTTGATTTACCAGAGCCGTTCGCGCCAACCAACGCCGTGATTTTCCCCTCGGGAATCGAAATATTTAAGTCTTCGACGATCAGACGATCCTCATAGGCAATGTCTAGATGCGAAGTTTTTAAGGAGACCATGGCACCCATCCTTTCCGTGTCCAACTGAATAAACCCACCAATGTATCATTGTAAAAAGAGTCTATCGCACGACTTCATCTTAGATTCATAAAAACTTCATCTTCTTAAAGATACTGATAATCATTATCAGGTGTCAACTGTTAATTTTATTCGCTTTCTTCGTTGGAGGCAAAAACAAAAAAAGACGCTCGCAGGCGTCTTTCCCGGATAAGCTCACGCTCTCCAAAGATCTAATGAAATCATTGGCCAGATACCGGTACGGCATCATAGTATTCTTCCAACGTAATGCCGCGTTCGCCAATGTCAGCTGCAATTTCTTTTCCTACATAACGCAGGTGCCATGGCTCATATTTGTAACCGGTAATGTCTTCCTTCCCTTCCGGATAACGAATGATAAATCCGTACTCGGTGGCATGATCCGCCAGCCAAGCCGCTTCCTTCGTGTCACCAAAGCAGCTTTCCGCTGCACATTTGCCATCGCTGCCCGAAACGTCGATGGCGAGCCCGGTCTCATGCTCGCTGTGGCCCGGAACCGCGCTGTACGTCTTCGCAACTTCCTCGCCGTCCTTCTCCACGTAACGGTTAAACAGCGCCGTTTGGGTCTTATGTGAACGGTACGCCGACACGCCAGCCAGGTAGATCCCGTCTTTCTCGGCTCCAGCGAACAGCTCCTCAAGCGCCTTCGCCGCCTCTTTGCGCATCATGCGTTTTTCGATTTTTTCTTTGAACGTAAACCGAACGTCGGGATACACCAGATCCTTCGGCTCGTAATCATCCGGCAAAGCAAATTGCTTGTTAATCAGCACCGCCACACTGTACGGATCCGACATCGCCGCGCGGTCCCCTCCGCTGCTGTCGCTGGAACCATCAGGAGCTTGTGCCGAATCGCTGGAATCCCCATTGCCGGTACTGCCATCGTTTGTTGCGTTATTGCCTTCTGTAGCTTGATCGTCCGCGGTGCTGGTGTCGTTGGCAGCATTGTTCCCTGCCCCGTTATTGGCGCCGACAGCCGTGTTCGTGCTGTTCTCTGCTGGTGTCTGCGGAGCGTTGGCTGCTTGTTTGCCGCAACCTGCAATTAGGACCGCTGTTAACAACAGGGCCATCGCCGCAGTCACCACGCCTTTCTTGCGGTTCATCCTGGTTCCTCCCCTGTACGGGGCCTGGATTGATGTTTCCCAGGCACCTTATGTGTTTTCTACTATTCTTTAACGGATGGACCCGTTAAAAGTTACTTGCGTAAATCGAGGGGGCCGGCTACCGCCCCCGGCGCCCTCGTCCCCCGCCGCGGCCGCTCTGCCCGCGGCGGCCTTGCCCTTGCGCGCGCGAGGCGCCCCCGGCGGAGCCGCGCTGAGCGCGCGCGCTGTCGCCGCGGCGGTTGCCCGC
>NZ_KE159655.1:210832-298083 GCF_000403375.2 Paenibacillus barengoltzii G22
CCCGCCGGCCGCATCGCTGCGGCGGCCCGGGCCGCCCTCGCCCGCGCCGGTGCGGCGGGCGGCGGCTTGTTTCTCGGCGCCCGTGCCAGCGGCGCCGCTCTTCTCGTATCGCTGCCGCTCCAACTTGCGGCCGATGCCCCGCTCGATCAGACGCAGCGCCTCCATATCCTTCGGCGCTGCGAAGGTCACGGCCACGCCCTTCTCCCCGGCGCGGCCGGTCCGCCCGATGCGATGGATGTAGCTGTCCACATCGTGCGGAATGTCGTAATTGAAGACGTGGGTGACCCCTTCCACGTCGATGCCGCGCGCGGCAACGTCTGTCGCGACCAGCAGCTCCAGCTTCGCGCTGCGGAACGCGCGCATGACCTGCTCGCGCTTCGCCTGCGACAGATCGCCGTGCAGCTCGTCCGACTGAAAGCCCGCGGCTTGCAGCGCTTCATTCAACGTGCTCGCCCGGCGCTTCGTGCGGCAAAAGATCACGGCCAGATACGGACGCTGGCTGCGGATCGATTCGATCAGCGCGCTCTGCTTAGTGCGGTCCGTGCATTCCACCAGGATCTGCCGGATGCTGTCCAGCGTCACGCGCGAGGTTTCAGCGATCTGGATGTCGCGCGGCTTGTCCATATACGTTTTCGCCAAGCGCTTCACATTGCCCGGCATCGTTGCCGAGAATAACATCGTTTGACGGCTGCGCGGCACGAGCGACAGAATCTCCTCCACCTCCGCCAGGAAGCCCATATGCAGCATTTGATCCGCTTCATCGAGCACCAAGTAGCGAACGGCTCCCAGCGTCAGCGAGCCCCGCCGCAAATGATCCAGCAGCCGGCCCGGCGTGCCGATGACCAGCTGCGCGCCGTTCTTCAGCTTGCGCAGCTGCCGCTCCACGTCCTGACCGCCGTAAGCAGCCAGGACGGAGAGACCTTCAATGGCCTCCGCAAGCTTGCGAGCCTCCGCCGTAATTTGAATCGCCAGCTCCCGCGTCGGGGTAATGATCAACGCCTGCGCCTCAGGGCGTTCCGGGCGAATCTTTTCCAAAATCGGCAGCAGAAACGCCAGCGTCTTGCCTGTACCGGTCTGCGCCTGCACGATTGCGTCCTCGCCCGATTGCAGCACAGGGATCGCTGCCGCCTGCACCGGCGTTGGGTTCACGATACCTTGTCCCTGCAGCTTGCGGACCAGGAGGGGCGATACATTTAAACTTTCAAAAGTTGTCAACAGGTTTCACCTCATCTTCTTCAGCTTCCCTATTGTAACACATCCTCAAAACCTGCCCGAGCGGAAGATGGAGTAAAGCAGCCACAGGAACATCAGCGTCGCGACCACAAAGCCGATTTCGATTGCCGGAATATTCCAAAGTAAAGTCGGCATCCGCGAAAGGGAAGAGCCGATGATGAGGCCCACCATAATGATGCTGAAAGCCAGCAATACAATGCTAAACGACAAACGGTTGCTGATTTGGTCCAGCTTACGAAGCAGCTGCTCCATCTCCGGAACGTTCATGTCCATCTTCAGCTTGCCGCGAGCTAGCGCGCTCGACAGTTTGCGGACCTGCTGCGGAAGATCCACGATCGAATCCGTCAGCTCGGCAGCTTCGTCAATCAGCTTCTTGCCAATTCGTCGCGCAGCATATTTGTCACGCATCAGCTTGCGTCCAAAAGGCTCCGCTAAATCCAAAATGCGGAGGTCCGGATCGAGTGCCAGCGCCACCCCTTCAACAGTGAGCAGCGCTTTGCCTAGCAGCAAAAGGTCAGCGGGCAACACGACTTGATGCTTCTGGGCCGTTGCAAATAGATCCTGCAATGCTTGACCGATTTGGATTTCCGCAAACGGGATATCGTAGTACCGTTCACGCAGCCGATCCAGATCCATGCGCAGTCCGGTCGTATCCGCATCGTCTCCGATGAGGCCCATGCGCAGGATCGCTCGCACCATCCCCTCCGTACTGCGCCGCATTAAGGCGATCACCAGCGAGGACAGGTGATCTTTCATCTCCTGGCTGAGCCGCCCAATCATACCGAAGTCGATGAAGGCGAGCTCCCCTTTGTTGGTCACCAGCAGGTTGCCAGGATGGGGATCTGCATGGAAAAACCCTCCCTCAAAAATTTGCTTCAGCAGCGCATTCACCAACCGCTCCGCTAACTCCTTACGGTTGTACCCCAGCGCATCAATCGCCAGCAAGCGGTTGAGGTGCTCCCCCTCTATGAATTCCATGGTTAACACGCGGGAGGTCGTGAGCGGCCAATGGACTTCCGGAATATAGATCCCCTCATCCGCCGTGAATTGCCGGCGAATTCGTTCCATGTTCCGGCCTTCGAAGCCGTAATCCAACTCCGCACGAATCGAACGGGCGAACTCCTCAACCATTTGGGGGATTTGATATCGGGATACCCAGGACCAGCGTTTGTTCGCCAGCGTCGTCAGATGCTGCAGGATGTCGAGATCCGTCTCGATGACCGGGGCGATGCCGGGCCGTTGGACTTTGATCGCAACCGGTTCTCCTGTAATTAGGCGGGCCCGGTGCACCTGGCCAATCGAAGCTGCCGCGAGCGGTGTCTCGTCGAAGCTCTGGAACAGTCCCGCCAGCGGCTGGTCCAGCTCCGCCTCCAAAATAGCGCGGGCCTCCGCCGCCGGAAACGGCGCCACCTGGTCCTGGAGCTTGATGAGCTCTTGGATGATCGCCTCCGGCAGCAAATCCGAGCGTGTGCTGGCCAACTGTCCGACCTTCACGAAGGTCGGACCCAGCTCCTCCAGCACGAGCCGAATTCGCTCGGCCAGGGTCCGCGAATTCCGCTCGCTGGTGTGCCGCCGCCGCGAGGGCAAGCGGATCAGCCGAGCCAAACCGATCTCCTCGGCCAAATAGCCAAAGCCATGGCGCCCAAGCGCCATGGCGATTTCACGATAACGGCCGGTATGTCGAACGAAGCTGCTCATTGCTTTAAGGCTGCTGCAGCTCGGCGAGCTGAATTTCCAGCTCCGCTACCCGCCGTGTCAACTCCTCTACCTCTTTTGCCGTGGCCAAGCCCATGTTCTGCAACGCGGACCGAACCTGCTCATTCACCAACTCCTTGAACTTGCTTTGTTCCTCGGAACCGCGTTCAATCAGCTTCTCCACCAGCTGTTTCGATTCGGAAGGGGCCAGCTCTCCGCGTTTCACCAAATCATCGACGATACTTTCGACCTTCTCCTTACTCATGATCGTCAAACCCCAACCCAGCGAAATCGCTTTTTTCAGTAAATCGCTCATTGCCCATCATCCTTTCATTTGAGGTTTGTAGTACCTATACCTATCATTACCCAATTTAAGCGCGTTGTTCATCCCCGCCGCTGGGAGCTGCAAAGAGCGGTTCAGCTTCCCCCGCATAATAGCGGGCTAACTCCACCATCATGCTGCCCATCCGTTCTTCCTTGGGGGCTAACACCCGGGGCACCCCCGCCTCGTACAGTCCGGCTGCCGTCACTTTGCCCACCGCCACCGCGAGTACTGGACCTTTCAGCGCCTCCAGCAAAGCGTCAAGTTGTCCTTGGCGCGCTGCGTGCTCCATCAGAAAGCGCACCTGCGGTCCGCTTGTAAACGTCACTGCATCAATTTCTCCAGCCAAAATATCGCTTAACAACTTCTCTAACTCCGCTTCAGGAGGTGCAATATGCTTGTAGGGCAGCAACTGGCGGCAACTCGCCCCTTGCTCCTCTAACCACGCAACCAATCGGGGCGCTGGGTCGCCGTGCAGCTGCAACAGCACACTCGCTCCGCGCAATTCATGTTGCGCTAACCCGCGAATGAGGCCCTCTGTGCTGCCGTCATCGTCGCGGACGATCGGGGTCAATCCCCGCTTTTTCAGCGCATTCACCGTCTTGTAGCCCCGAGCGGCAATGTTCTCTTCTTGAAGGCGCTCCAGCAATTGATCGGCAACCCCCATCTCCTGAGCCATATCGAACAGCGCATCCAACCCCATGCCCGTCGTAAAAATCGACCAATCCGGCGGATGCTCCACCCAATCGACAATGCCGCTTCGTAACGCCTGATCGTCGAGCAACACGGTTCCCTGTGCCGGACGGTACAGCGGGATGCCTCCCATATTCTCTACCAGCTTGCCTAGTTCCTCTGCCCGACGGGGTCCGGTTAATGCAACTCTTTTCCCTTCCAGTCTCCGTGCCATCGTATACCTCCCAGGTTTATCCTATTAACTACCTTCAGCTTATACGACGGAGAAAGTGAAGTAAATTGCCATTTCGGCGATCGGCCGTTATCCTGCCTTCGGTTCCGGTTTACTTCCCCGTGGTCGCAGCACGGCAAAGAACAGGATCGGAATGACAAGGTAGAAGGTAATGGCGATCAGCGGAAGCACGAAGTTAAAGTGAAACAGCTGCAACGCATTTTTAAAGAACCAGATGGAGCAGGCAAAAGCCAGTGCGCCAGCGGGAGCCGTCATGAGCCGACCCGACAGCTTGGGGACGACAATTTGCAAGGTGTAGCACAACACATAGAGATCGAACGCAATTTTGCTCAAGGCCATGGGGTACCAGAATCCCAGGAGCAGCAAATCGAAGCGGTCGATAAAATCGGTGATCTGAATTTGACGGACCAGCTCATAACCGGGATGAATCAATCTTTCGGCCAAAGGAATCCCCAACACCATCTGTGTTAACAGCAACATCACCGCCATCAAGACGGTGCCTATGGCCAAGCCGACATAGCCTGAGATAGCCTTGTAGTATTTACCCGAAATCACGAGCGGAAGCACCAAAATTTCCGCCTGATAGGGGAAGACAAACCAGGCGCCCTCTGTAATCCCAGTCCAATCCATTGAAAAATAAGGTACCAGGTATGTCGGGTGCAGGTCCCGCAGTAATACCAAAACCACAAAAAACATGGAGGCGATAAAAATCGGTGCGTAAATTTCGCTGAGTCCCAGAAAAGCCCGAATGCCCCCCTGACAGATGTAAACCGCCGTTGCGGTAACCATCAACCCGAGTATCGGGACCGGTGTCCGATTAAGCAACACCGTATTGGTAAAATCCGAGATAATTCGGATGTCTCTTGCACAAATAAACAGGAGAAACAAGAGGTAGATGACCAGCAGGACTCTTCCAAAAATCGGAAACCTCCCAGCCAACGCCTGCAGCAAATTGCGGTCTGAGAATCGCTTCAGCGTCGTGGCGACCAACCACAACGACAGAAGGCAAATCAGCCCGCTGATGATATAACTGATAACAGCGTGCTGGCGAGCCGCTTGAGTCGCTAACGTGTACGTGTGCAGATACGAAATCGATCCGATGTACAGGACACCAAGCAGAGTGATTTGCCGTTTGGTTATTTTCATGACAGAAACACTCCTCCGTATTCGGTAGGGTATCAATGATGATGATCAAAGGGGAGCAACGGCTGTAACACCCGTCCCAGCCACTCTGTGGGATAGAACACTTGAGGGGACCAGGTCACATAGATCAAAATTCCGAAGGAAACGACCATCACTGAACCAAACGCCCATCGGCTCAGTACTCCTCCTTCCCGAAGTGACCCCCAGTCCCTCCAGCAGCTGAAAACAATCAACAGCAGCAATCCTATGTAGGAACTAATCATTCTTAAGCAGCCCCTCCTTAATCCCTAACGAGTCGATTAATTCGCCGCTATTCTCCAGATGAACCTTTGTACGGACGCGAACCTCGACCTCCGGCAGCAGATCACGCCAGCGATACTTAATTTTGTTCCATTCTTCAGGGTACTTTCTGATCAGAGCGGTGCTAAATCCATAAATATCCGCTCGGTGCTTTTGGAACGTTTCTTGAATCACAGCCTGGATCTCCTTATCCAGTAACGCATTGGCATGCTTCTCCAGCGAGATCATCATCGTATGTTCGAAACTTTGCCGGGTCGTATTTTCCAAGATTAATCCGGTCGCCTCGATCTCCAAGTCGAAGGAGATGCGCTCATCCTTCAGATGAGGCTGAACTTTCCTATGGATTTGGTTTAATACGATCGTCGCCGACTCTTGTGGTTGATGTTCGCCTAGCACTACCGTGATTTTAGGATTCAAAGCTTGCCCCATCGCGATCAGCGCCATGGGCGTTTGCTTATCGGTCAAATAACCTGAGAGCTTGTCACCATGAAAAACACCTAATCCATCCAATTTAACTAAGCTTTGCCCATTCGCGACCTTTTCGGGAACACTGAGTGTTGTCACCATGACTGGAAGTGCAATATCACTTCCTTCGGTTAGCAGGGCATTGGCCAGGCTTTGGATGGAGATCGGCTCTTGCATCGACGACTTGGCCAACTCGCGAATCATTTCCGAAGGGGATTGCTCAATCGGGGCATCAATATCCAACAATTTATACCCTGGCCCTCGGCTAAGTACAATGTAAGTCGTTAGCCGATTTTGCGGAAACCGAGCCCAGATGTCAATTGACTCGGATATCCCCGATTTGGCGAACTCTTCCCCAAGAATCGTAACCCTCCGGTGTGAGAAGTTGATCACCCGCGACAAACTGTCTTGTACCTTTTTGTTGGCCTGATATGCCGTAGGCGCTGTTTGGGAAACCAGCAGGTAAGTTTTGTTCCCGGACGTACCGCCGCCGCCCCCTTGGCTGCCTGCGCCCCCAAGCGAGCTTGGCAAAGCGATTTGTGTAGTTGACCGAATTTGTCCCTGATCCATATCCGTCGCAGATGCCAAAACAAAGGCGACATCATTCACTTCAATGCGATCCCAGCAGCCCGTCAGCAGGCAGGGAAGCAAGACGAACACGCTAATCGTTCGAACTAGGGCTAGACTTGCTTTCACGAACGTCACCATCCTTCATTGGAATCACTCCCCAATGGACGGGATTTTCCGATTCGACGAACGTTCCCTCGGGTTGCGTCCGAAGGCCGGTTCTTCATCTTCCAGATCGGCACCCTGCTGAAAATATCCTTCATATCTCTTGGTTCATATGGGGCTACCCCCTTCATGTAAGGCACGCCAAACGATTTTAACTGCGTCAGGTGAACGACGATCCAAATGGCGCCGATGACGATGCCAAATAATCCGAAGGCGCTGGCCAGCAGCATAATCGGAAAACGCAGCATCCGAACCGTCACCGCAAGACTAAAACGTGGAATCGTAAAAGAGGCGATCCCGGTCAGTGAAACGACGATAACCATCGGCGCGGACACGATACCGGCCTGGACGGCGGCTTGCCCAATGACCAGCGCCCCCAAGATGCTGACCGCTTGCCCAACCGTTTTGGGCAGGCGAATGCCGGCCTCCCGCAGCGCTTCAAAAGAAATTTCCATAATAAACGCCTCCACCAAAGCGGGGAATGGAATGGCTTCCCGGGAGGCAGCGATACTTAAGATTAAAGTCGAAGGCAGCATATCCTGATGGAATGTCGTGACCGCGATGTACAAGCTGGGCAGAAACAGGGCCAGAAACAAGAAAAAAATCCGAATCCAGCGAATCATATTGCTGATGAAAAAGCGTTCGTAATAATCCTCGCTGGCCTGCAGAAGCTGCCACAACGTCACAGGAGCGATCAGCACAAACGGCGTGCCGTCTACAAAGATAGCGATCCTTCCTTCCAACAGCTGCGCTGCAACGGAGTCTGGCCGTTCAGAATATTGCATCTGCGGAAACGGGGACGAAGGATTATCCTCAATCCATTCCTCGATGTATCCGGATTCCAAAATCCCATCGATATCGATGCTTTCGAGGCGGTCTTTTACGTCGGCAATCAGCGAATCTTCGGCCACGCCCTCGAGATAGGCAATCGCGACGTCCGTCTTGGTCATCGTACCGATCACCATGTCGATTAACTTCAGCTTCTCCGATTTGATTTTAAATCGGATCAAGGCGGTGTTGATCCGGAGCGACTCCGTGAAGCCTTCACGCGGACCGCGGATCACCGCTTCGGTCTGCGGCTCCTGAACGCTCCGCCGCGAGCCGCCCTTGACGCTGAACAGCAACACCTCGTTCATACCCTCAACGAAAATAGCCACGTTTGCTGTTAATACTCCATTTATCACCGTCGGCCAGTCGGTAGCAGCCTCTGCTTGGCTTAATGATATTCTCGTAAGCGATAATGGATAGATGTCCCCGTTCGCTTGCGGGTGCTTGGCTAGTCCCTCGATCAATGGACGAAGGATATGCTGCTGAACGTCCTCAACTTTAGCGATCCCTTCAATGTATACCAACAAACCGCGGATATCTTCGGTAAGTTGAAGCTCGCGGTAGATGACGTCGGAACAGTCCTGGAATACGTTTTTCACTTGCTTGATATTTTCCGTTAAATCTCGGCTGATTAGATTCTCTTGTTTTCGTTCCTTGGTCTTCATGGGAACAACTCCTTGCTGGTCCGCCGATTCATGGTGATATGATGTAGAATGTACCATTTTGGAAAATGTATGTAGACAAAAAAAAGCCCTCCGGCCCAATACCGGAGAGCAATGCAGTTGATGAATCAGATTTTACGATCCATCTGGAACTTGTCCACTTTGGCTTTTAATTGTTCAGCGATTTGAGCCAGCTGGGCAGCAGAAGAGGTGATTTTCTCAACGGAAGCAAGCTGCTCCTCCGCAGCGGCGGAAATCGTTTGGGTTTTGCTGGCGAGTTCCTGGGATATCTGACGATCCCCTTGAATGGCATCTTTGGCAAATGCCGTACCGGAAGCCACCTCTTTAACACTTGTAACGAGGCCTTCCATCTTGTCTGCAGCACTGCGAACCGCTTTGCGAATCCGCGAGAACGAGCGGCCCGAGGTATCAACCGCGAGAATTCCTTCATGAACGCCCTGCTTGGCCTCCTCCATGGAGACGACCGCGCGTTCGACTTCCGCCTGCACGCTGCTGATCAGCTCCGCGATTTGCTTGGCCGATTGCTCGGAACCTTCCGCCAGCTTGCGCACCTCTGAAGCCACCACGGCGAACCCGCGGCCTTCCTCACCAGCCCGCGCCGCTTCGATTGAAGCGTTTAGCGCCAGCAGGTTCGTCTGCTGGGCAATACCTGTAATCACTTCGATAATCCCGCCGATATTGGCCGTATGCTCGCCTAACGTTTGGATGACCTCACCCAATTCATCGACGGTTTGCTGAATTCGTTCCATCTTCTCCACAACGCTCAGCACGGAAGTATTCCCTTCCTCTGCTGCGGCAGTCGTCTTCTCCATCGTCTCCGTAAGGTTAACGATTTGCTCCGACATTTGGCTCGCCTGACGAGACATCTCACCCATGTTTTGGGCACCGGCTTCCAGTTCAGACAACTGCCGTTCGCTGCCGGCTGCAATCTCCTGAAGGGCACCATTAACTTGTCCGATCGTGTCCGCCGTTTGCTTCGCACCGGTAGACAGTCGTTCGGACGTAGTCACGACTTGGTTCGTTATATCGCGTATGCCGGTGATGATCCCCCGAAGATGGTCGACCATCCGTTGATATTGGTTCGCCATAGCGCCAATCTCATCCGTCCGGTTTAAATAGTCCAAGCGCCGGGTCAAATCCCCTTCACTTATCCGCTTGGCTGTTTCCGTCAAGCGTTCCAGCGGGACAGCAATCATGCGAATGAGTACGATGGCTGCTACAATCGCAAGCACAATAGAGATGCCCGTAATGAGATACCAGGTTGATCCGACCCCGCCGTTGATAACCAGCGCTAGAATGCAAGGAACCACTGCCAACAGAATCGGTATCAATAATAGTGCTAACCTAACGCGTTTTTGCATTCATGACCTTCCTTTTCTTACATAATAAATAAGCTATTATACTAGATTATACTCGTTGAACCATGTCTTGAATATAGATGCAAAAAAAGCAAATATATTCTGACAGCTTCTGCCCGTTGCAGACAGCGTTTTGCCAACTGCCTACTTCCCCTCGCAATACCTCAATCCCCCATGATCCCTGTTAACTCTCCGCCCCGTATGGTCTTTCGCGCACTTCTTTTTATGATTATCCCTTTCGTTCAGAAATAGAGAGATCGAGTTTTTCAACGTCTCTTTCAACGTCTTTTTCCACATCTCTGTTCGAATCTATTTCCGCACCTCATTTACACGATTATCCCCTTTACTCAGAACTGTGGAGATTTGGATAGGGATTTCTGGGATTTGTGGGATTTGTGGGATTTGTGGATCTTCTGGAGCTTCTGGATCTTCTAGATCTCTAAATTTTCTAGAACTTCTAAATTTCTAAACCTCCTGATTCTTTTAGTTTTTTAGTTTTTCTGCTTCTTTTGCCACCTCTTTGCACCATTATCCCTTTTGTTCAGTATAGAGGAACTCAATAGACGGCATTGTAGGTTACTGGAATCTGATCATTTCTATTATTTATGGAATTTTTTTCTTGCTTTAAGAACATGTGTTTGGTATAATGAAGAAAAATCAGAACGTATGTACGCATTCTTTGGGTTTAGGAAAATGAATTGGAGGGATCGGACATGGAGTTTGGTATGAATACGGAGTTGTTTCAAACTGTCAGCAGCCGCTTTCAAAGCGAGGCAGATTGCATAGAGGCCATCATCGCGATGAAGTGGCCACATGGCTTCGTTTGCCCGCGTTGTGCTTATACCGAGTACACTCGTCTATCCTCTCGTCGTCTACCTTTGTTTGAATGTGGAAAATGCGGCTATCAAGCTTCTCCTTTGGTCGGTACGATTTTTGAAAGAACCCATCTGCCCCTGGTAAAGTGGTTTCGTGCCCTCGAATTGTTCCTGCTTCCCGATGGCATCTCAGCGCTGCGGTTGAGCCAGGTCATTGAAGTGACCTACAAGACCGCCTGGCTCATGCTGCACAAAATCCGTCATACCCTCGGCGAATGCGATGCCCGGGAACTGCTCTCTGGAGACGTGAAGGTCAACTGCGATCAATATGCGTATGATTCGTTACGCTATCATCCAGCTGCTCAGCCTTATGCCACCCCGGTTGTCGCCGGATGCACGGTTACGGAGTTTGGCGAGCCGGAGCGAGTGAAGATCCAATTGATATCGGACACAAGAGGAGACGGACAACGAGCGAACAAGCACGATGTCGCCGCGTTCATCCATAAGCATGTCGATGTCCCTACCTCCACCGTTCAGTCATACCCTTTGGCTTTTCGGCTGTATTTGCCTTTGCGCAAAGAAGTCAGAGCGGCGTGGACTTCGCTGAAGCGCACGTATGTTGCCTTGGGGCTAACCCATTTGCAAGCCTATTTGAATGAGTACACCGTCCGCCGTGACCTACGCATGTCCTTTTCCGAGGAAGAAATGCGCCAAAACTTGCTGCAGATGTGCGTATCCATTCCAGCGATCCCTTACCGCCAGTTAATCAAACGCCATCAGAACGCACATCATCAGAAGCCATACTTTGCAGCAGCGGCCTAAAATTAATTTGCTATCGAGATACGAGTGAGGATAATGAAGTGGCAATGAGACACTAGTGAGATGCCGGCTCAGGTGCTAGTGTGGTGCTGTAATGCTCGTGGACGGTTATACGATTGTGATCGAAGGGGCTAATGGGATACTTAATAGAAATTAATTTGAAGTTTATTAGACATTACTAGTGTTTGCTAGTACTTACTAGTACTTACTAGTGCTTGTTCGATGCTTATTCGATGCTTATTCGATGCTTGTTCTTCTATACTGATACCTAAATACTTATACTTGTTCTATATGATACATATTCAATACTCATTAGATACGAGTGGGTTGCTAATGGTATTTATAGAAGTCCTGACATGTTTATTGCCCTCTCTTCTCTTTCTTCCACACCACTAGCTGACTCAACGGGATAATCATCAAAGGAGGGGCGGGAAGATAGTCCGCTCCCCTATTTCCTTTCAACTAGAACACTGGGGACTAAAAAAACCGTTTGTCCGACGACAAACGGTTTTTTATAAATTGAGTGTGATTAATCCGCTAGACGATAACCAACGCCGCGGACGGTGGTGATGTAGGTCGGACGCGAGGCGTTGTCGCCGAGCTTCTTGCGTAGACTCTTGATATGCACGTCAACGACGTTGCTGCCGCCAAGAAATGTTGTTCCCCATACTTCGGACAGCAACTCTTCGCGGGACAGCACGGTACCTTCATGTTCCAGGAGCTTGATTAACAGCTCGAACTCCGTCTTAGTCAACTCAATTTTGATGCCGCCCCGGTACACTGTCATTTTCTTGCGATCGATCCACAAATCCTTGAAGATCGCCGGTGACGTGCCAGTAAGCAGCCGAGATGACAACGGACGAGGGCCGCTATTGCGAATAATTCGCTGGGCATGGTACACGATTTCGACCGGGCGGGCTGGCCAAACCAGAAGCTCTTGGTTTCTTAAGGCCGGATCGAGGTATTCGAGCATTGATTCTCTCACGAGCAACAAGGATGGGGTGCCCCCGGTTTCCTGTCCGACCAATGAACGGATTACCGCCGCGTCTTTATCCTCCTGATAGGAGGTCAGATCAAAGATCAGCAGATCTGCCGCCAAAGCGTTACGAATGCCCTGCTCCAAATGATGAAATACAAGGACATCAAAGCAGCTCTCCGACAACTCACGTACCAGTTCATGAACATCGCTCGGAAATGGGCTAATTAGAATGACCCGCTGTGTAACCGGGCACGCTACTTTGCCTAATTCCAAACCCTCCGGCTCGGCCACTTCAACACTGGATGGGCTGCGAAAGGGGACGGTATGACCTGAAATTCCGTTTTGCATCACTTCTTCTGCTGACACTGTGGACACACCCCCCCAAATACGACATGTGCATGATGGACATCATATCCTGTTTCCTTAGCCACCGTACGGTACCATTCCTCCGGCACATTCGACATCACTTCATCCACGCGCCCGCAAACCTCGCACAAGATATGCTGATGATCGTCCAGCTTCGCATCATACCGGCTGGCTGCTTCGCCTAGTTTCAGTTCGCGAATCAATTCCTTCTCGGTTAAATACCGAAGTGAGTTATACACCGTACCATATGCAAAATTATACCCTTGCTCAACCAGACGGTTCATGACTTCCGCTGCTGTCGGATGGTCCTTGGCATTACGAACCACATCATATACCGCTTGGCGTTGGGTCGTTAAGTTTAAGGCTTTCATTTATCATCAATCCCTGCAGTTATTTTTAGAATTAGTATAAGTCTTGTTTTATGAAACGTCAATTCCTTTCCCCACTTCCTGTATGTTCCAACACGCTTTTACCCAATACTAAAGGATAGGTTACACTCATCATTTTACCGGGAGGAGCTGCATCTTATGCTGATACGAAAATATCTGACTGTCGTTGTCGTTGCGGCTTTTTCAATGGGTTATATCATATGTACGGATATCCTTGTT
The DNA here is from genome assembly GCF_000403375.2 of Paenibacillus barengoltzii G22. NCBI lineage: Bacteria > Bacillati > Bacillota > Bacilli > Caryophanales > Paenibacillaceae > Paenibacillus > Paenibacillus barengoltzii. The sequence continues at coordinate 224,104 of NZ_KE159655.1, forward strand.
GGACTGCCATGGAATAACTTTTTAATTAACTGGGGCTACACCCTACCCGATCCTGCTGAACGGATTTGTGCTTATATACTGGTTCTGTTCCTGATTGTTCCGGACATCCTTCATTTCGTAGCCAGCAAACGAAAAGGAAACGAGCAAAACGCTGGCCATGTGCTTAGCTCGCAGCAAAACGAAGAGTCTTCGTCCACCTCAGCGGACAAAGACTCTTCGAAAACATCAGGAGATTCGGGTTCCGGATTTGCGACGGGTACGGAATCGGTAAATCAAGGCGGCTATAACCAGTCCGGCGGGCAAAATAACATAAAATAATGGGTCCATGATATAGAGGACATCGCCACCTTTCTTGACATGTTCACTATACGTTCGAGAGATCGTTATCGAAGTAAACAACACGATCAGGGCCAATGGATAAAGGATCTTCCGATAAGGAATCTTGAACAGATCGGAAGCTCCGATCACTGCAGCATAGAAATAGATCGCGATTTTGAAAAAATCGCCGATAATCAGCACCATGACCACTAAAATATCCAGTCGTTGAATAAAGTCAGCAATGGAGGCTTTACCAACCATCGTTAGGAGCGGAAAGATGGATCTCTCGGCAATGTCCACGCCAAGGATAGAGATCGTAATCACTGCCGTTCCCGACAAAATCATCCCCGATAGCAACACAGACATCAATCCTGCCCGAACTCCCGCTTTTTTATTATTCAAATACGGCATCACCATAGTGATGCAAATAATCTCCGCAAACGGGAATTGGTAGTTTTGTCGATAAACGGATTTGAGTACGGGTTTAAACCCATCGCTAAGCACTGGGAGAATCCGAGTGAAATCGATGATTCCCGAGAACAACAGCATAAACAAGATGACGATCCCTATCACAAACACAATCCAAAGCAAAATAAACGCCGTGCGAGCTAACACCTCAATGCCCTTGTGCAGCACATAAACGACTGCCAGCATCATCACTGTATTAATGATGAACAGCGGAGTCTCTTTCAACGTAGAGACAAAAACCAAGAGCCCGCCATCCAACAAATCGCGGCTAGATTTGTTCATGTAAAACAAGATATAGGCCAGGCCGATGATCCCGCCCAAGTATTTTCCGAGCAGCAAACGCATGTATTGGGTAGGCAGCTTATCCGGAAATGTGATGTAGAGATACGCATACCCCATATAGAGCAGACACCCGATCAACATGCCGCATAACACGGCAATCCAGGCATCCTCGCGGGCTTCCATGCCCAAATTCACAACCAGGGCCGTCCCGAGTTGAAACAAAACAAGCAGAGCGAAAAGTTGTAGAGGACTTAGCTTCGTATTTTCCAAAGCAATCCTGCCTCCTATTCTTTCTTCAAATTATATTTGAAGGAACGATCTCTCATCTGGGAATTGCGAATGATCGAATCAACCTGATATTCGACAGCGACCTTTGGAAAGATTTCGGACCATTGACCCTTCAATTGCTTCCATACTTTTGGGTGCTGGAGTTCGAGCGTCCGTCCGAAACATATAATGTCACTGTTCAGAGACTGAGCTTTTTGAACGGCAGCCTTGATGTTATTCACGATTTCTTCGTTTACATCCTTCTCAATCTCATTCAAAGCTGCCGGGTCGCGCAAATCGACGATGCCATCCATCTCCCGAACCGAGAGCTGGCTCATCACCTTCACAATAAAGGCAGGTTCCTCCCGGTCCTTCAGGACCGCCTGAATCGAAGTTTTACCTCTGCGGACATCCAGCGTAATCACGCCCTGATCACCCGGCGTGATCACAATCGAAGTGTTCTGAAGCAAATTTCTGAGCCAGACAAACCCCTTGCTTTCCTGCTCATTAAGCCATCCCTTCATCTGATCCCCTTTAAACACTGCCAAATTGGACATGACCAGAAGACCAAGGTTATCTGTTGCTTCTAGGTTGCTTTTTTTCCGTACTTCTTCGACACTTCCTTCGATATCTACGCCGTTAATGACCGGCCCTGAGTTGGGCACGAGAACATCACGTATCAAATCGTCCACCTCAACAGGATAATTGGCACCGAACTCTCGGGAGGATACTTCTGCTTTTTGAGCAAGCGTATACGCCGTGATTTTCCCCATGGGGGACAGCCCGGCAATCACGTCGAGTGCTCGGATTCCTTTTTTCGCCACAAAAACTTTAGAAGTGAGGCGAATATCTGAATCCCGGTCAAGAAAATCAAGGATATCCGATATTCCCTCGCGTGCCAGTTCCTCCGAGATCACCACAATGCGAACATGTGCGGTCGACATCAGCCGCGGTACCTGAATGGAAGCCTTGCGAATCGCCTCTATAATGGATCGTCCTTCGGCGGAATAAACTGTCGTTGGAGTACCACCTCTGCCGATTTTTCCGGAAATCTCATCGGCAATAATCACTTGAAAAGACACCTCATAATTGTTATTTCCGGGGCCGCGATCGATGCCAATCCCGGATACCACCGCACGTTGGTTTAACTCTTCCGCATCCCAGCACCCGGACAGGGGCAACATGACACACAGGATAACAAGCAACCCTATCCCTCTAATTCTCATATTGGTCCTCCTGCTTCCTTGATTCCGTTTTGTGTCCATTATGCTGTGAGTTCCCTTCATCTTGCTGCGCACGGCCTCCATCTTGCTGCGGATGGTTTTCATCCTTCTCTTTCTGTGAATGACTTCTATTTAGTGGTGAGTCGCCTTGACTCTCCTGTCCAGTATTCGACGACCCGCTGGAGTCGCCTGAAGACATCGGTTTGATTTCCCCGGTCTTCTTCACATCTTGCTGGCTTGAAGACATTAACGGTTTCCAGCCGTGCATCCAGATCGGCAGCCGCAGGATGGCATCCTTCTGAGCCTGTGGCACAAACGGGCTGAACGGCGACAAATAAGGTACACCAAACGACCGGATGCTGTTCATATGGGCGATTAGCATAATCAACCCCAATGTGATTCCGTAAAACCCAAATAAGCCGGCCAGCACGAGAAAATAAAACCGAAACAGCCGACCCGCAATGGACAAGTTATAGGAGGGCAAGGCGAAGCTTGCGATCCCTGTCAGTGCGACGACAATAACCATGATCGGCGTGATGATCCCTGCCTCTACAACAGCCTGCCCGAGGATCAGTGCACCTACGATCGACACCGTTTGCCCGATCGCCCGCGGCATCCGTACCCCTGCCTCACGTAAGATCTCAAATACAACCTCCATGAAGATCGCCTCTACGAAAGCAGGAAACGGCACTCCCTCGCGCTGAGCCATTAAGCTGACCAGCAGCAGCGTAGGGATCATCTCATAATGGAAGGTTGTTAAGGCAATATAAACCGCCGGACCCAGCAGCAAAATCACGAAGCAGATATAGCGAATGACACGCATCAGGATGCTGATGTCAAAACGCTGTGCGTAATCCTCCGGCGATTGCATGAACTGGGCAAACACGGTAGGCAGGATCAGGGTATACGGCGTACCATCGACGATAATAACCACTCGTCCTTCAAGCAAATTGCCTGCGGCAACATCCGGACGTTCCGTATTAAAAACCGTCGGAAATGGGGTAATGGTCTTATCCTGAATAAACTCCTCGATATATGCGGATTCCAGGATACCATCGATTTGAATCTGTTGGAGCCGCCGGCGAACTTCAGCGACTAAATTGGGGTCGGCACTGTTTTTCATATACATCATGGCTACGTGGGTATGGGTAACGGAACCGATTTTCATCGACTCCAGCCAAAGATCTGGTGATTTAATGCGCCGCCGGATCAAGGAGATGTTAGTCGCAATCGATTCCACGAAGCTGTCTTTCGGCCCGCGCACAACTAATTGCGAGGTTGGCTCGTTCACCGCTCTCCATTCCCCACCGGCCGTGCCGGAAATGATCGCCTGGTCACTGCCATCTACCAGCAGCACAGTGTCCCCCGATAATGCAGCTAGCATGATATCGTTCCATTCTTGCACGACCTTGGTCTCGCCTAAGGACAAAGCATCTTCGAGGATATATTGGATCAGTCGGTCGGGAGGATAAACGTTAACCTTCTCAGGATCCATCTCCATTAAAGGCTTGATCACGAAATTATTAATCGCTTGTTGGTCGCTGAGGGCATTCAAATATACGATGGCCGCCTTCACCGGTGCCGGAACAGGGCCGCCAAGCTTAAGCTGACGGATGACAATATCCGGGCTGTTTCCGGATTCCTCCATAATGCGGTCCAGCATTTGCTGCAAATCCCCAGTAATTCGTAGTTGTCTGTTGCTTTTGGTCTGCTGGCCGGAGCGGCCGCGGGATAAATGGCGCAGCATGATCAGCAACTCCTATTCTGTCTGCATCTCTCCTCTCCATTATTTGCTTTTCATTCCTTTTTCATGCGACATCGATCGACAGGAACTTCGGAGAATCCCCGGCGGTTTTTCTGCATCCAAGCGGGAAATAATGTATCCGAAACGGCTCCCAATTTACAGGAAAATCAGAAGACAGGAGGAAGCCTCAATGGAGGATATCCCATTTATGTCCGGCGGACTTCCGCGATTCCCCGAATCGCTGTGGCGCAAAACAACGCCGCTGCCGGACTTTAACAAGCTAACCGAAGACATCGAAACCGACGTTGCCGTGGTTGGCGCCGGGATCACCGGAATCACCACCGCCTATTTGTTGGTGCAAGCCGGTGTAAAGGTCGCGATTCTGGAAGCCGGCAAGATACTGGATGGCACCACCGGGTACACTACTGCAAAGATCACGGCACAGCACGGCCTGATTTATGACAAGCTGATCGAACATTTTGGGGAGGAGGGCGCACGGCTGTATTTTGAGGCAAATGAAGAGGCGCTGCGTTGGATCGGCGAGACCGTCAAGGAGCGGAAGATCGAGTGTCAACTTCGTCAAGAGGATGCTTATCTGTATGCGGATTCGGACGAGCAGCTCCACCAGCTGGAAGCGGAGTGGCGGGCTTATGAACGCTTAGGTCTGCCGGGAGAATGGCGGGATACGATAGAATTGCCGCTGCAAGCCAGAGGGGCCGTCGTGATGAAAAATCAGGCCCAGTTCCATCCGCTTCAATACTTGAAGGAATTGCTGGCGTACGTCACTTCCCATGGAGGCGTAGTATATGAGAATACAACGCTAGAAGACGTTGCTGAACCGCAGCCAGATGGTCGGCTTCGCCTGACCACGGAAAACGGCCGTCACATCGTTTGCCGCCACGCGGTATCAGCCTCTCATTATCCGTTTTTTGACGGAAAAGGATGGTACTTCACCCGGCTGCATGCCGAACGCTCCTATGTTGTGGCCATTGAACCGGAGAAAGCCTATCCTGGCGGCATGTACATTAATTGCGGCTCCCCTACGCGCTCGCTCCGGTCCGCAGAGCTAAACGGTAAGCCGGTGGTTCTCGTCGGCGGTGAGTCACATAAGACGGGTAAAAACGACTGTACGATTCAGTCCTACGAAGCCCTGGAGAAATTCGGGCAGCAAACGCTCGGAATCAAATCGATCCCTTTCCGCTGGTCGGCGCAGGATCTAGTAACTCTCGATGGCGTCCCTTATATCGGGCGGATCACATCGAATCATCCGAACATATACGTCGCTACCGGCTTCTATAAATGGGGAATGACCACCAGCACGCTGTCTGCGATGCTGATCCGCGACCTTATTCTGGAGAAAGAGAACCGTTATGCCGAGTTGTTTACGCCATCCCGGTTCAAGGCCGATCCTTCAATTAAGCATTTCATCACCCAAAATGCGGACGTAGCTAAAGAGTTCGTCACAGGTAAAATCGAACTCGTCCACCTGAAGCCAGAAGATCTCGTTCCGGGGCAAGGCGGCGTCGTGAAGCACCATGGCAAACGTGCCGGAGCCTACCGCGACCAGGACGGCTTGCTCTATCTGGTGGATACGACCTGCACCCATATGGGCTGCGAGGTTAAATGGAACGAGGCGGAACGTTCCTGGGACTGCCCTTGCCACGGTTCCAGATTCGATTACAAAGGCGAAGTGATCGAAGGGCCGGCAACCGAGGCGCTCCCTCGGCTGCACCGCCAACCCGAACAAGCCAAGAGCTGACTGCTTCTGACACTCTGCAATCTGACTTTTGAGAAATCGCACAAATCAAAGCGCATCTGTTCGTCCTATTCCCTTGAAAACCAAGGGAAAAAGGAACAGATGCCTTTTTTCATTCACTACCTTGCTTTAATCAGTACTGTGTGATATTATACTTTTCGTTAATACTAATCAATGTTCAGTACTAATGAAATTTCAACACATAACGTAATCCAATTCAGAGGAAACGAGGCGAAGCAGGTTTGGATATCAGCGTCCAATTCAAGAAAGGCGCCTTGGAGTTATGCGTGCTGGTATTAATCCAAGGCCGCGACCGGTACGGCTACGAGCTCGCCCAATCGGTATCCAAGCATATTGAGGTGGCCGAAGGGGCCTTGTACCCCCTGCTGCGCAGACTGGTCAATGAAGGTTATTGCACCACATACCTTAAAGAATCCACAGGCGGCCCCCCGCGCAAATACTACAAACTAACTCCTGAAGGCGAAGCATACACCCAGAAGCTGGTCGTTGAGTGGAGACAGTTCGTACACAATGTTTCAACCTTAATTGAGAAAGGAAGCCGTTTATGAATAAAAGCGAATTTTTGGCGAATCTCCGGGCGCATTTATCGGTTCTCCCGCCGGAGGAACAAAACGAATTGCTGGAGGATTATGAGGCCCACTTCGCTTTTGGTTTGCAAAGCGGACGGACGGAGCAAGAGATCGTGCTGGAGCTGGGGGACCCGGCGGAGCTAGCCAAAGAGGCTATTGACAACCGCTTCGTGCCCCAGGAGCATGTGTATTGGTTTGGCGGAGCAGAACCCGCTGCCGCACCAGGCGCAGCGATACCACCAACCGGTGGTTATCCTAACGAGGCCGGTGTTCAGCACCGCAGCGCTTTTGCCAGTGTGATGGTTTACATCGGGCTATTCTTTATCAATCTCATCGCTGTTCCGCTGCTGCTCTCCTTCTGGGCTGTCGTCGTCAGCTTCGCTGTGAGTGCGGCCGCCGGAATTTTAAGCCCCTTGCTCCTTGGGCTGGAGTATTTATGGCATGGGGACATTTTTAAAGCCAAAATATTTGCATCCATCGCTTACGTCGGGTTAGGCATCCTGCTTATCGTTGTCACTCGATATGCTTATAAGGGTATGCTCTGGCTCAGCATCGCTTACTTGCGTTGGAATGTTCGGATCGCGAAGGGGGATCAACAAGCATGAATACAAAGAAATGGTCACTCCTAGGAGTGTTGCTGATTTTGATCGGCTTGGCCGGCATGGCTTACCAGCATTTCGATTTCGGCGATGAACTGCCGTCCTACCAGCAGAAGTGGACGTTTGAACAGGGCGGGTTACAGAATCTGCTCATCGACAGTGATTATGACGTGGAATTGGAGTTTATCGATAGTCCTGACGGGACGAACTACGTGGAAATCAACGGCAAAATGAATCAGAAGACGATCGATGCGGTGAAAACGGCTCAAATCTCAGCAGGGACACTGAAGCTGGATCTAGAAGATAAGTTCGAATGGACCTTCTTCTCAATCAATTTCCAGTCCACCAAACAACGAATTACCGTTGCACTGAACGACAAAGATGAATTGGATCGGATCGACTTCGAGTCAGACTCAAGCAATGGGACGTTCCGCGGTCTTCGCGCTGGTGAAATCGATTTGTCGATTGACTCAGGGAATCTCCGTGTGGAGAACCTCAAGGGGAATGAGATTCATCTCGAATCCTCCTCGGGGAACGTTACGGCCGAAAACATCCAAGGGAATACGGAAATTCAATTAGACTCCGGGAATATTCGTGTAGAACAATTGGAGGGGAATTTGACCGCGAAGTCGAGCTCCGGCAACATCACCGCCAACCAGGTTAAGGGGACCGTCAAAGTATCGTCCAGCTCTGGAGATATCCGGTTTCATCGTTTTACAGGTGATGGCAGCTTCAAGGCAAGTTCGGGGAACATCACCTTGTCGGAGCAACGCTCAGACAATTTGGACATCTCTGTAGACTCAGGGAATGCAACACTGTCCGTCGATGCGGAATTTAAAGGATTTTATGACCTGCAATCACGCTCCGGCAATACTAGCGCGCCGGATTCACCGCGGCAGACGCAAGACTTGATCAAGATCCGGGCGGAATCCGGGAATATTCGCATTCGCTAGAAATACAGAAGAGCGGTCAGAGTTCATAGCAACTCCGGCCGCTCTTCTGTTTATTCGATTTCCCGTTGGGTAATTCGGTTTAGGAAAGAACGGGCCCGATCACTGGACGGATGATTCAGCACCTGGTCCGGCGTTCCCGATTCGATGATGTTCCCCTCGTCCATGAGCACGACCCGGTCGGCAACCTCGGCGGCGAACTTCATTTCATGGGTCACGACCACCATCGTCCGGCCCTCCTGGGCCAGCTCCTTCATCACCTTCAGCACCTCACCGACCAGCTCGGGGTCCAGCGCGGAGGTCGGCTCGTCAAAGAGCAGCACGTCCGGGCTCATGGCCATCGCCCGGGCAATCCCGACTCGCTGCTGTTGCCCGCCTGACAGCTGATGCGGATAGAAATCCGCTCGGTCACCGAGACCCACCTTATTTAGCAGCTCCAAAGCAACCCGGCGGGCTTCCTCTTTACTCTTCTTCAACACTTGAACCTGGGCTTCCATCACGTTCTGGAGAGCCGTCATATGCGGGAACAAATAATACGCCTGGAACACCATGCCCGTCTTCTTGCGCAGCGCCAGCACTTCGCTAGTCTTCGGCTTCCGACCATCGCCAAATTCCAGCTGAACGTCGCTGATACGAATTGTTCCTCGGGTTGGGACTTCCAGCAGGTTCAAGCAACGCAGCAAGGTCGTCTTCCCCGACCCGGAAGGCCCAATGATGACCAGAACCTTGCCCTGCTCGACCTCGAGATTGACCCCCTTGAGAACCTCCTGGGTACCAAATGACTTGTGTAACTCGCGAATTTCGATCATGATGGTTGGGCCTCCTTACCGGGCGGTGAAGCGGTCCAGCCGCTTCTCCAGTCGATTTTGCAGCGCCGATAGGATGGTGCTGAAGATCAAATAGATGACGCCCGCTTCCGAATAAACAATCAGCGGTTCATAGGTCGTTGACGTGATTTGTTGGGCGGTACGGAACATCTCGGTGTACGTCACGGTAGCGGCTAACGACGTATCTTTAACCAGGCTGATAAATGAGTTGGCCAGCGGCGGCACCGATACCCGTGCTGCTTGCGGCAGGATGATCCGCCGCAGCGCCTGCAGCCGTGTCATTCCCAGCGAATACGCCGCTTCCCATTGACCTGCATGGATCGACAAGATCGCAGCCCGCACAATTTCCGACCCGTACGCACCAACGCTAAGCGTAAATCCGATCACCGCAGCCGGAAACGGATCGAGAACAATTCCTATGGACGGAAGACCGTAAAAGATGATGAATAACTGCACCAATAGCGGCGTCCCGCGGATGATCCATACATAAAATCTAGCTAGCTGCCGCAGCGGCCCAAAGCTGGACAACCGCGCAAGCGCGGTCAGGACAGCTACAACCAATCCTAATGCAAACGTAATTAACGTCAGCGGAACCGTAAAAGCCACCCCCGCTTTCAGCAGGGGAACAAACGAATCTACGATAATATTCCAAATACGTTCATCCATCGCTCAAGCATCCTTTTCGGAAGGAAACGGCCCTCACGGGCCGTCTCCAATGATTTATACAACTTATTTCGAAACATCTTCGCCGAAGTATTTCTCCGAGATTTTCAAGTAAGTTCCGTCCGCTTTCATCGCAGCCAGTGCCTCATTCACTGCCTGCACCAGCTCCTCGTTGCCTTTGTTAAACAAGGCCGCACTCTCTGCCGCTTCCGGCATTTCGTCAACCACTTTCAACTTCACGTCGGGTCTTTGCTTCTTGAGATCCAAGAAGGATAGACCGTCATTAACCGTCGCGTCGATCCGTTTAGAAAGCAGCAGATCGATGGCTTGGTTAAATCCTTCCGTTGCAACGATCTCCGCGCCGTTCTCTCTGGCGATATCCGTCAGGTTACTTGTCAGCGATTGACCCGCCTTCTTCCCTTTCAGATCGGCGAAGGTTTTGATGTCCTCGTTATCTTCATGTACGATCAGCACAGCACGGGAAACGATGTAAGGATCAGAAAAGTCGTACTTTTCCTTGCGGTCATCGCGAATCGTTACTTCGTTAAATACCGCATCAAACCGTTTCGCATCCAGTCCGGCTAAAAGGCCATCCCACGGCGTCTCAATAAACTCAGCTTCCACCCCCAGACGTTTTGCAACTTCTTCTGCGATTTCGACGTCAAAGCCCGTCAGCTTGCCATCCTTATCATGGAACGTGAACGGTGCATAAGTTCCTTCCGTGCCGATCCGCAGCTTGCCGCTGGCTTTGACAGCTTCCGGCAAATTTTGCCCCGCTGGCTGCTCGTTGGCTGCATTTCCTGCGCTGCCTTGGTTCGCACCGGCGTTGTCTGCCGCTTGATTGTTTGTATTGTTATTACCGCAAGCTGCAACCAGCACCGTCAGCACCAGTGTTAACAGCAGTAAACTCCATTTCTTCATTGAATTCATCCCCCGTCTATCTTCTTAATTCCCTATAATTCACTAGGTTTAATTGAATATTACACACTTCGCCATAGATCGTCAAATGTTTTTTCATCCTACTTTTTTAGCCTGCGGTGCCCTTAGTATGTCCAACTAATATCACCTTGATTTCCCATAAATGAACGAATATAATATGGGTAACTATTTTGGTGAAGGAGGTGGGTAGAGTGGATCGCAAATTTGCGTGGAATCGAGTAGGCCAACTGCCGGTGGCAATGTTTGGCATTATTCATGCAACAGCCAACAACGGGAGAAGTCTGTCCATTTTTGGAAACTCGATATCCAAACCAAATTGCGAAATGCCGCTCCTACCCTAACCTCACTTACGCGTGAGCTTTGAAGGCAGCAGGATTTCCTGCTGCCTTCTTTTTTTGTAGGATCGGCATGGGAATAAAGGAGAACGAAACCATGATGATCCAAGGTCAAAATATCCAGAAGTATTACGGCGCTGAGCTGGTGCTCAGCGATGTTACCTTTGAAATCAAGTCGGGCGAGACCGTTGGGCTGATCGGTCGCAACGGCGCGGGCAAGACCACCCTCATGAAGCTGTTGGCCGGCATCGAACGCCCGGATCAAGGATTGCTGTCGGTTCCGAAAAACGCCCGAATCGGCAGTTTAGCACAAATTCCGGATTATACCCGAGAAGAGACGGTATATGATGTCCTGCTGGGCGCCTTCGCCGATGTACGGAGCCTGGAAACACAGATGCGGCAGTTGGAAGCGGAAATGTCAGAAGCGGATTCGGACGCGTTGGATTCGCTGCTTCGGCAATACGGCCGGCTGCAGGAAGCGTTCGAGCGAGGCGGCGGCTACGAAGTGGAGGCGTCCATCGCCCGAGTTACCGGCGGTCTCGGTATCCCGGAGGAGCAATTCGCGCGGCCGTTTGCGTCGCTGTCTGGCGGCGAGAAGACAAAGGTCGGGTTAGCGGTGATTTTAATGCGGGAGCCGGATTTGCTGCTGCTCGACGAGCCCACCAACCATTTGGACATGGCGGCGACGGAATGGCTGGAGGGGTATGTCCGCGCCTTTCCGGGAACGTGCGTCATCATCTCCCATGACCGTTATTTCCTTGATGCGGTTGTAAGCAAGATCATCGAGCTGGAGGACGGGGAGGCGTTCACGTACCACGGGAACTACAGCTATTACAAGGAAGAAAAGGAACGCCGACTGCTGCAGCAGTTCGCCGATTACGAGGAACAGCAGAAGAAGATCAAGAAAATGCAGGAAACGATCAAGCAGCTGATCGAATGGGGCAACCGCTCCAACCCGCCGAATCCCGGGTTTCATCGGCGTGCTGCTTCGATGCAAAAAGCGTTGGACCGTATGGTCAAGCTCAAACGGCCCATACTGGAACGTAAACGCATCGGCCTGGAGTTAGATCATAAAGACCGCTCAGGTAAGGATGCGATCGTGTTGAACGAGGTCGGCGACGCCCGCGGCGGACGCGTCTTGTACCGCGGCATCACCCATACGCTGCGCTATGGCGAGGCGGCCGTTCTCATCGGCGACAATGGTGCCGGCAAGAGCACCCTGCTCAAGAACATCCTGGGGCATGAACCGCCCCAGGAGGGGGAGGTCCGGCTCGGCTCGCGGATTGAAGCAGGGTACTTGGCCCAGCAAGCCGCCCCTGCGGACCATCACGAGACGGTGCTGGAATTTTTCCGCGAAGAGCTGGGGCTCGAAGCGGGAGAAGCCCGCGGGCAGCTGGCCCGCTTCCTCTTCTACGGCGCCGACGTGTTCAAGAAGGTGAGCAGCCTGTCGGGCGGCGAGTGGACGCGGCTTCGGCTCGCGGTGCTGATGCACCGGAAGCCGAACCTGCTCGTGCTTGACGAGCCGACCAACCACCTCGACATCGATTCGCGCGAAGCGCTGGAGGAGGCGCTCGAGGAGTACCCGGGCACGCTGCTCGCGGTATCCCATGACCGCTACTTCATCAATAAAGTAGCGGGGCAGGTGTGGGCGCTGGCCGGCGGGCGCATGAGCGTCACCCTCGGCGGATACGAGGACTACCGGGCAGAGCTTGCCCGGAAGACCGCCGCCGCCGAGGCCGCGGGCGCTGCGCACAGCAGCGCCGGCCGCGCGGGGAGCGCTGGCGCCGGGGATACCGGCGCTGGCGCGAGCACCCCGGGCGACGCGCCCAGCGCCGCCCGCGCTAGGGGCGATGCGGCCGCCGAAGCGGCACGCAAGCCCCGGGCCAACCCGGCCTCCTTGCGCAAGCTGGAGGCCGACTACGCCGCCGCCGAAGCGGAGCTGGCGGCGCTGGACGCGGCGATGCAGGCACCGGAGGTGGCCTGCGACGCCGCGCGGCTCGCGGAGCTGCAGGAGCAACGTGACGCCCTGCAGCTCCGCGCCGACGAGCTCCTCCAGCAGTATGTCACCCTGCTGGAGGAGCATCCCAACTGAAGGAGGTTGTCCCTATGAACCATGGGAAACCGGTCTTTGAGCTCCACCCGGATGACCCCCGGGTCAAGGCGCTGGCCAGCGCCGATCCCCGGATGGGCCGGCTGATCGCCTTGATAGGAAGCCTTGCGACGAAACCGCAAGGCCCTTGGTTTACCGAGCTGGCTCGCTCGATCATCAGCCAGCAAATCTCGGTGAAGGCCGCCTCCACCATTCGCGGCCGTGTCATCGAGTTGGCCGGGGAACTGTCCCCGGCCGCCCTCTTGGCCCAAAGCGACGCTGACCTGCGCGCCGCCGGGCTGTCCGCATCCAAAGTCGCTTACCTCAAAGACTTAAGCGACAAAGTCCAATCCGGTCAGCTCGACCTAGACCGGCTGCAGGAACTTGATGATGAAGAAGTCATCAAGCTCCTGGTTTCCGTAAAGGGCATCGGCCGTTGGTCAGCCGAAATGTTCCTCATCTTCGCCCTGGGCCGCGAGCATGTCGTTTCCTATGGGGATGCCGGTCTGCAGCGTGCGGCAAAATGGGTGTATGACATGGAGGAGCGCCCGGACCGCAAATATTTACAGCAAGCCGCTGCGCAATGGCCATCTTATGGCTCCATCGCCTCGCTTTACTTATGGGAGTCCATCAACCGGGGCCATGTAGATTCGGGAGAAACCTTCAACGAGCGGCTGGCCAGTTTCGGAATTCAGACAGATTAAGCTTGTCACAGGAAGAATTTGGATATATTATAATATAGAAGGTGATATTTTCTATTTTTAGAGATAAATTATAAAAAGTGGGGTCGAATCGCTGTGTTTTCATTATCGGAAGTCCGTCGGCCGGTCAAGTGGTATCTGTTCGGTCTGATCGCATTTGTGGGCATTGTATCGAGTCTTATCGTCCTGATCTATAACGACCACTTCCTCTTAGGCGACCCGGTTCACCCGAACAATGATGACGTGAAGTATATTCAATCCGCGCGCCTTCTCCTGAATGAAGGCGTACTTGCTTATAATACCAAAGAGGCGCCTTCTGCCTTCATCATGCCCGGGCTGCCGCTGATGCTGTCCGGGTTTATGGCGGTTTTCGGCCAAGAACAAGGCGGTGTCGTGGCATTCCGCCTTTTCCAGTGCCTTCTGCAAGCGTTTTGTATTTATCTGATCTTTTGGATCGGTTATCGCACCTTTAACACCCGGGCGGCGCTGATCGCCTGCACCGTGTCTGCCTTCTATCCACCCGACTACTTTTCCTCCGGGGTTATTCTCTCAGAAACAACTTTTCGCACGTTGCTGCTGCTTCTCGTCTGTTGCACCATCCTCGCCATGGACCGAGACGGACCTGCTTTATACGTCCTTATCGGCGTCCTGACGGCTGCGGCGGCTTACTTCAAGCCGCATGCTTCCTTGTACCCCGCCGTTTTGCTGATCATTTGGCTGCGCATGAAGCTGCCTTGGCGGACGATGTTGAAATATACCCTTTTCATCGGAGGGACTTATGTTCTGTTGTTAACCCCGTGGTGGATCCGCAACTGGGTCACATTCCATGAATTTATCCTGTTCACCAATTCCGGCGGAAGTCCGTTCTTGCTCGGCACACGTATCCGTTGGCAACTGCCGCCGGCTGGTTTCTTTGAGGCTTACCCTCAATATGATCCGGAAACGATATTCCAGGGCGCTGATTCCACGGCAATTCGCAAAGGGCTGGATATCCTCCGATACGGATTCACGCATGAGCCGATGAAGTATTTGTATTGGTATACGTTAGGAAGATGGGTGGAGCTGTATTTCCATCCGTTTTATTCGCGCCCGTTTTGGCCGATCAGCCGACCGGTCATGGACCATATCCAAGTTGTGATGATGTACGTTAATATGGGCGGCATTTTATGGGCCGTAGCGAAAAACCGTCTCAAGCTGGATCGCTTACTCCCGCTTTTGTTGGCACTGGCTTATTTCACCATGATTTATATTCCGTTCGTGGCGTTTAACCGCTACGGTTATCCCAATATGACGCTGTTGATCCTGTTCGGGTCATATCTGATTGGCGACTTGATCTCCCGAGTTCTGCGCCGTTCCCATCATCGATCCGAACGAAAGGGGGCCTGTGCCTCATGATACCAAAACCGCCTCGTATACTGATCATCATACCGGCTTATAACGAGGAAGCCAGTATCGGCTCGGTCATTCGCGATATCCGTAAGCACACGCCGGAGGCCGATATCCTCGTCATTAACGACGGTTCTTCCGACCGAACGGAGAGCTGTGCACGGGAAGCCGGAGCCAAGGTGCTGACGCTGCCTTACAATGTGGGGATCGGTGGAGGAATGCAGACTGGTTATCTCTACGCGAAGCAAAAGGGCTATGACATCGCCATCCAAATGGACGCCGACGGCCAGCATCCAGCCGAAGAATTACATAAGCTGCTCGCCGGAATCGGCGAGCAGGATCTTGTCATCGGCTCCCGGTTCCTAGGGACCGCTTCCTTCCGTTCGTCCACAGCGAGACGAGCGGGGATCGTCTTCTTCTCCAAGCTGGTCTCCTGGGTTACCGGCGAACGCTTCACCGACACGACCAGCGGCTTTCGCGCTGCCAGCCGTAAGGTCATTGAGCTGTACGCCCGGTACTATCCAACCGATTATCCCGAGGTGGAATCGATTGTGTATCTGAAACGCCACGGCTGCAGAATCACAGAGATCCCCGTGCAAATGCGAGCCCGCACCGCTGGTAAATCATCGATTACCCCTTGGCGTTCGATTTACTACATGGTGAAAGTGACATTATCCGTGCTCATGAGCGCGTTGCGGCGCCCGCTCCACCAGACGGCGGTGATAGAATAAATGTCGATTTACATTCTATCTGTGTTGGTTGCCGCGTTGTTCCTCTTGTTTGTCCTGGAATTGGTCCGTCGTCAAAAACTGAGGGAGCAATATTCCCTGCTCTGGATTTTGTTTAGTGTCATCCTGCTGATCTGCTCCACAAATATTGGGCTTATCGAATGGATCGCGGATCATCTAGGAGTTAAATATGCACCTGCCGTGTTGTTTCTGTTTGGCTTGCTCTTCTGTTTTGCATTCATTCTTCACCTAACGATCGTCATTACACGCCTAACCGCCCAGGTGCTCCGCTTAACCCAAGAAATCGTCATTCTAAAAGAACGGGAGGCGGTCCGTGAAAATGGACAAAACCATTAGTTACCTCATGCTATTTGGTAATATTCTGCTTCTCGTGACAGGACAAGTTCTGTTTAAAATCGGCCTGGCCCGTACCGGCGGGCTTCACTGGAGCAAGCTGGCGACCTCACCTGCAGTGATCGGCGGCATCGCTTTGTATGGGGTAGCTACGCTGCTATGGTTCGCGGTGCTGTCCCGCCTCCCGCTGAGCGTCGCTTATCCGCTCCAAGCGCTGGCGTACGTCCTGGCGCTTCTTCCGGCCTATTTCCTGTTCCACGAAACGATCACTTGGACCAAGCTGCTGGGTGTATTCGTCATCTTACTCGGTGTAGTTTTATTGGCGAGATCATAACACAGACTAGAATGCCTTACTCATAAATTCGGACTTCATACTCACAGTGTTCGTCGCCGCATACATTACATTTCGTTTCCCGTACGCTCACTTTGCGGCCTAGCAGCTTACCGAGTGCCCCTTCCAAAAAGGCACCTTCCAGATCGCACACCTTCTTCTCCTCCATCACCGGCAATCCCTTGCAAAAACAATCCTCTATCGCAATCCGCATCCATCGCTCACTTTGCTCCACGATCTGCGGCAATCCGATCCGCAGCTCGGCGAATAAATGGAGCAGTTCGTCCAACGTGGTGACGGGTAAGCTTTCGCCAATCTTGCGGCCGATGGAGGCGGTGGTGCCTTTCCCCTCGAGAGGCAACCCCTGGCGCATCCCAATCAGGCGAATCGCCCGGAACAACTCCAGCGGCACCTGATCCCCAAGCTGGGTACGGTCGATTTGTCGCAATTCATCAAATGTAAATTCTTTCATCTGTCTCCTCCTATCCATAGAACTGAACTTGATCCGTTGATAGGTTTAATTTCCCATATCCACATCCGAAAAACCTTGATCTTCATCAAGAAATCGACAGATTTATTGTGATAATAATCACTAGTCCGTCACTCGCCAACGATTAAGTTAGAGGTAGATGAATACGAATACGTCTTTCCAAGAAAGGAGAGATCCCAGATGAAATCCTGTACTTGCCACATTCAAGATACAGCCACGGCCCCCTCCTGCCTCGCGCGCGTGCCGGTATTTGCGCAGCTGCGCCAAACGGAGGTTGAGTTGCTCCATTCCGTCATGCGTACCTCACAATTCCATAAAGGGGAGATCATTTTCCGTGAAGGAGATCGTTCGGATTCGCTGTTTGTGGTGAACCGTGGAATCATTAAGCTGACGAAGCTGGAGGATAACGGCAAGGAACATCTCATTCGGCTTCTGTTTCCTGGGGACTTCTTCGGCCAATTTTCTCTGTTACAGGAAAAACCCCATTACGCTAGCGCCATCGCGGCGGACACGACCGGCATCTGCCGGATTCACCGCAGTGATTTTCTAGATATTCTGCGGCGTGATCCCGATACAGCGGCCCGCTTTATGACCGCGCTTAGCACCCAACTGGAGGAAGCCGACGCCTGGGCAGCCGTTCTGACCTTACTTGAAGCCGATCGGCGTCTTGTCAAGATGTTATTATATTTTCGTCGTAAAGCAGCCCCCAACTCTCGAGAGTTCACCTTACCCATCTCCAAAAAAGACCTCGCCTCCCTCATCGGCACCACACCGGAGACGCTCAGCCGCAAACTCCGCCAGCTTAACGACGAGGGCGTATTAACCGCAACGCGTCGGCAATTGCTGATCCGCGATGAAGCCGCACTATGCCACCTCGCCGGGGAGGGCTAGGCAGCTTCAGAAGCCGCCTCGACTTGGGTTACCGGCCCGGCTTAGCCCTGACTCGAATGCCAGGCCGGGCTTTTACTCTGTGTCCTGACTCTTTGCACGATGATTATCCCCTTGAATCAGTCCCTTGCGAGGGATTATCCCTTTTAATCAGTTCCTTCACCCGACTATCCCGTTTGCTTAGGCACTTTGCACCATGATCCCGTTCCGTCACCTTTAGCACATTATCCCGCTCGCTCAGTTCACTTCCCCAAGAATCTCCCTTGATCAGTTCATTTGCACCATTATCCCTTTCGATCAGTTCATGGACAAGAGCTCTCACTTTACCGGCTCTATTACACCATTATCCCGATTAATCCGTTCATCTACTGGATACTCGCTCATTCACCTGATCAGATGCGGATGCTTTGTATGAACGTCCCTTTGCGCGGTGATCTCTTTGCACGATGATCCCATTGGTTCAGGTTCATTACACCAATATCCCTTTAACTCAGATTACTAAGCTTGGGGATCACTACACCTACTTTCCCTTTTACTCAGATTGCTGAGCTTGAGGAACACTACACCTGCTATCCCTTTCATTCAGATACAATAACAAGAGAAGATCATGTATCCCAATTGTTTGAAAGAGAGTAGGTTGGTATCCCTTTTGCCCAGATACAAAAGCGCGAGGAAGCCATCTGGCACATTGACTCAAATTACAGAACTAAGGAAAAGTGGCTACAGACAACACACACAACATATAACTTTTCAGCATCTGAACAAAAGGGATAATCATGGAAAGGACCCTCCCAAACATACCCCTCCCCGCCATCTGAGCGAAAGGGATAATCGTGTAAAGGCCCCCCGCAGAGATACCCCCCGCCCCCCAGTAAAAAGAAATACGCCCCTGCCAAACAGGGGCGTATCATCATCATTGCTAAATCCATTTGAACGCAGGGCGATTTTGAACGCCAACGCTTATACGGCTTCGGGCTCGAAGCTACCTTGGGTGAATTGGCTGTTGTACAGGTCGGCGTAGAAGCCGCCAAGGGCCAGCAAATCGTCGTGCGTGCCTTTTTCGATGACGGTGCCGTGGTTCATCACGAGGATGAGATCGGCGTCGCGGATCGTGGAAAGGCGGTGGGCGATGACGAAGCTGGTTCTGCCTTTCATCAACTCTTTCATCGCTTTTTGGATTTGCACCTCAGTCCGGGTGTCGACGCTGCTTGTAGCTTCGTCGAGAATGAGGATCGCCGGATCTGCCAGGATGGCCCGGGCGATCGTCAAGAGCTGCTTCTGCCCTTGCGAAATGTTCGATGCTTCCTCATTCAGCACGGTGTTATAACCGCCCGGCAGCGTACGGATAAAGTGGTCGGCGTACGCCGTTTTGGCGGCCTTCACCACTTCTTCATCGGTGGCTCCTTCCCGACCATAAGCGATGTTGTCACGGATCGTGCCATTAAACAGCCACGTATCCTGCAGGACCATGCCGAACAGACTGCGCAGGTCACCGCGTCTCATCTCGGCGATGTTCACTCCGTCCACGGTGATCGAACCGCCATTCACTTCATAGAAGCGCATCAACAGGTTGATCAACGTTGTTTTGCCGGCGCCGGTTGGCCCAACGATGGCGATCGTTTGTCCCTGTTTCACGTCGATGTTCATATCTTCGATGAGCAAATGCTCCGGATCGTAGCCGAACTGAACGTGATTGAACGCCACGTCGCCGCGAGGCTTTTCCAGAACCACGGGGTTCGCCACTTCCGGCACCTGCTCTTCTTCATCCAGGATTTCAAACACCCGTTCCGCAGAAGCCACGGTCGACTGGATGATGTTAGCGATGTTCGCTGTTTGCGTAATCGGCATCGTGAACTGACGGGCGTACTGGATAAACGCCTGTACGTCCCCGATTTCTATCGATTTCTTGGTCACAAGGATCCCGCCAACCACCGACACTAGCACGTATCCGATGTTGCCGATAAAGCTCATGATCGGCATGATTACGCCGGAGATAAACTGCGCTTTCCAACCGGCTTCATACAGCCGTTCGTTAATGGTGTCGAATTGCTCCAGCGATCTCGGTTCGCGGCCAAACGCCTTAATTACCTTGTGGCCGGTATACATTTCTTCAACATGGCCGTTCAGTTGGCCAAGTTCTTTTTGCTGTCTGACAAACTGCTTCTGCGAACGTTTGGCGATTGAGGTGATGGCCACAATGCTCAGCGGCAGCGTCAGCACCGCAATCAAGGTCATCAGCGGGCTGATCGACAGCATCATCACGATCACCCCGATGATCGTCAGGACCGAGGTGATCAGCTGCGTCAAGCTTTGCTGCAACGTTCCGGCAATGTTGTCGACGTCATTGGTGACCCGGCTGAGAATTTCCCCGTGTGTTCGAGCGTCAAAGTATTTGAGCGGCAGCTTGTTCAGCTTGGCGTTTACATCCTTCCGCAGGTCATACACCGTCTTCTGAGCCACGCCGGCCATCAAATACTGTTGGACATACCCAAACAACGCACTCAGCACATACAATCCGATCAGGATCATGATGATCTGCCATACATAATGAAAGTCGATCTCCGCGCCGGGAACCCCTTGAACCTTCGCAACAATTCCTTCAAACAGCTTGGTTGTCGCTTTCCCCATCACCTTGGGGCTAAAAATGCTGAACAGCGTACTCAGAATGGCCATCACAAATACAGCCATTAATTGATATTTATGTGGTCTTAAGTATCGGATCAACCGTTTTAGGGTTCCTTTGAAATCCTTCGCTTTCTCCACCGGCATCCCCATGCGGGGGCCGCCATGACCCGGACCATGCCCCGGACGAGGACCGCCGAATCTGCGTTTATTCGATGATTGCTCCTGACTCATGCGATCTCCTCCTCCGAAAGCTGCGAATACACAATTTCTTTATAGACATCGCAAGTTTCCATCAATTCCTGGTGTGTGCCGATGCCAGCGATTTGACTCTCGTTCATAACGATGATTTGGTCAGCGTCAAGCACAGTGCTTACCCGCTGTGCCACGATGATCACCGTAGCCTCCTTCGTCTCTTCCTTCAAAGCTGCCCGCA
The DNA here is from genome assembly GCF_000403375.2 of Paenibacillus barengoltzii G22. Taxonomy (NCBI): domain Bacteria; kingdom Bacillati; phylum Bacillota; class Bacilli; order Caryophanales; family Paenibacillaceae; genus Paenibacillus; species Paenibacillus barengoltzii. The sequence continues at coordinate 245,090 of NZ_KE159655.1, forward strand.
GCTTCGCATCGGTCTTGAAGTCCAGAGCCGAGAAGCTGTCGTCAAAAATATAAATTTCCGCCGGACGAACCAAAGCCCGCGCAATCGACAGCCGTTGCTTTTGACCGCCCGACACGTTGGTGCCGCCCTGAGCGATCGGCGATTCAAAGCCTTGCTCCATCTTGGAAATAAAGTCGGTCGCCTGGGCAATATCCGCGGCGCGCCGCACTTCTTCGTCAGACGCATCCTCTTTGCCATAACGGATGTTCTCGCTGATCGTTCCAGTGAACAACACCGCTTTTTGCGGGACAAACCCGATTTTGCTGCGCAGCTCCTCTTGGGTCATATCACGGACATCCACACCATCTACCCGGACACTTCCCTCTTGCACATCGTAAAACCGCGGAATCAAGCTGATCAACGTGGATTTCCCGGAGCCCGTCCCGCCGATGATCGCCGTAACCTGCCCCGGCTTGGCGGTAAACGTAAGATCCTGCACCGCCGGTTGCTCCGCACCCGGATAGCTGAAGGTCACATTTTGGAACTCGACCAGCCCTTTGACCTCAGTCGATGAAGATTTGCCCTTCGCCGAATCTTTGATCACCGGGACCATATCCAGCACTTCATTGATCCGGCTGGCTGAAGCTGACGCCCGTGGAATCATCACGAACATCATCGAGACCATCACCAGCGAGAACATGATTTGCATGGCGTACTGGAGAAACGCCATCAGATCCCCAACTTGCATATGTCCAGAGTCGATCCGCAGCCCGCCAAACCAGATGATTGCTACAGAAGACAGATTCATCACCAGCATCATGACCGGCATCATAAACGCCATAATTTTGTTGACCTTGATCGACGTATCGGTCAAATCGAGGTTGGCCGCGTCGAACCGTTTGCTCTCGTAGTCCGTCCGATTAAACGAACGGATGACGCGAATCCCGGTCAGGCTTTCGCGCATGACGAGGTTCAGTTTATCGATTTTTTTCTGGATCGCTTTAAATAAAGGCAGTCCTTTCCGTGCGATGAGGAAGATCGCTCCGGCCAAGACCGGCAGAACCACCACCAGTACCAGCGACAGCGTGGCATCCTTCGAGACGGCCATAATAATGCCTCCCAGACACATCATCGGCGCCATAACCATCATCCGCAGCATCATAATCAGCACTTGCTGGACTTGGGTAATATCGTTGGTCGTACGGGTAATCAGCGAGGCAGTGCCGATGCGATCAAACTCCTCTAGCGAAAAGTTTGACACATGCTTGAACACCTTACCCCGGAGCAGCTTCCCGAACCCAGTCGCCGCTCTGGCAGAGTAATAGCTGGCAGCGATAGAGCAGGCCATGCCTCCAAGTGCAACCAGCAGCATCAGACCGCCGATTTTCCAAATATACGGAGTATCTCCATTTACGACCCCATTATCTACGATGTCGGACATCAGCGTTGGCAAATACAGCTCGGATAACGTCTGGAAGAAGACGAATACGAGCACCGCTACCACAAGCCAGCGGTAGGGTTTCAAATTGCGGAAAAGTTTGATCAATTCCCATCATCTCCACATGTCTATTCATATCATTGCTCTTGACTCTTATTAGGGTTGGCCTTCATTTCGATATACATGTACACCTGCTCCAACAGTTCAATTAACTGCTGGCTTTTCTCCTCGCCCAAAAATTCGACCAACCCTTGGATTTGGGCCGATCTTTTCTTGGCAAGCTCCTTAATATGTGCGATTCCTTGCTCCGTCAGCTTAACGCGAACCGCCCGGCGGTCCTCCTTGTCGTTATACCTCAGCACCATCCCGCGCTCTTCCAAGCTGCGAACGAGTGGCGTGACTGTCGGAGAAGCCACCTCCAGCATCGCGCTCAGCTCCGAAACCGTTACGCCACGCTCATCCTTCTCCATGCCATGCAAAATATAAAACATCAATCGGACTTCGCTGGGTTTAAACTCCGATGGCGTAAGTTTGCTCAGATCCATTCTCCGAAAGCGGTGAAACGTCTTCAGCAGCCGCTGCGCCTGCGAGTTGTCACCGGTGAACAAATCAACCCCTCCTGTTCATTTGTTTCATTATTTAATATTTAGGTATCCTATTTATTTGCAAAGCTAATTATAATAACCCGCCTAAGCGAAGTCAAGCGCCGTCAAATTTCGGACATAGAACCAAAAAAAAAGACCGCCCCAACCGGTCGAAATGCCCGATTGTTACGGTCGAAGTGGGAAACAGAGTTATGGACGCGACTGCCCTGGTTTCAACTCATACAGACTCTTGAACTCGTAGCCTTGCCGGCGAGCCTCATCGATGATCGCTCCCAGTGCCGCCGCATTGTCCTTGGAGACGGAGTGCAGGAGGATCACGGCGCCGGGATGCAGTTGCGATACCACCTTCTGATATGCATAATTCGCACCGCGCTGGTCGTTCACATCCCAGTCCTTATAAGCCACGGACCAGAACACATTCGTATACCCCAGCTCCTTCGTCACACGCAGCGTCCGATCGCTGAATATCCCGCGAGGCGGGCGCAAGAAGTCCATCTTGGCTTGCCCGGTGACCTTTGCCGTGGCGCTTTTGACCTTCTCCAGCTCCTCCCGAATCTGGGCATCGGAGATCGTCGTCATGTCCGGGTGGCTCCAAGAGTGGTTGCCGATCAAATGGCCCTCAGCAACCATGCGCTTTAGCAGCTCCGGCTGATCTTTGATGTAATGGCCAGTGACAAAAAATATCGCCGGTACCTTCTTCGCCTTCAACGTATCCAGAATCGGGGCGGTATACCCGTTCTCGTATCCGTTGTCAAACGTCAGAAACAACACTTTGCTCGAAGGATCACCGAAGAAAATCGCGCCGTGCTTGTCGATAATATCTTTGAACCCTTCCTCATTAATAGAGGGGAGCTGACCGCCAACGCTCTTTTTAAATCCGAAATGATGAGCAACGTCCGCTTGGGCATCCGCCACAGGGAGCCCTGTTCCGAACAGCAAACTGACCAGCAATGAACAGATTAAAGCAAACTTCACAGCTGTCTCTCCTTCATGCTTTTCAAGGTATTCGAAATTCGACATTCGCCCTTACTATCTGTCAAATTCCCGGGAAATATGCACCTTTTCAAACAACCGTTCACTGCATGCACTCTCGATTTATTCCGAATGTGACGTCAGGACCTCCTGTGCAAACCGGATCCATTCCCGAGTAGCGAAAGACAAATACCGATCGTCACGCCAAATAATGCCAAGCTTCCACGGAATCACCGGGTTGACGAGCGGGATAATCCGCACGCCTTCGTCGTCGATTTCACGGCAAATCGTTTCCGGCAGCAAAGTGATGCCGAGACCGACCGCCACCATTTCACTGATTAGATCCCATTGGGAGCTCTCGTAAATGATATGCGGATGGAACCCGACCTTCGCGCACGCCCCGATGATACGGTCATGCAGTGTAAAGTCCTCACGGAACAACACGAACCCATCCGGGGCTAGCTCAGCCAATTCGACACATTCCCGTTCTGCCAGCCGGTGCGAGGGATGGACGACTAGATTCAGCTTCTCTTCCACAAACGGAAAATAGCTCAGCTCCGCCTCCACGGTCGGCAATACGGCCACGCCCACATCCAGTAATCCCTTGGCGACATCTTGCTCTACTTTTTTGGCGCCGTCCTCAAATAATTGAATCGTAATGTCGGGATAACGTTGATGAAACTCCCCAATCACCCTCGGAAAAAAACTCGCCCCCACCATCGGCGGCAGCCCAATACGAAGATGTCCTTTCTTTAAATTGCGCAAGTCGTCCAGCTCTGCCATCAGATTCTGGAAGGAGGTCACGATCTGCTGGGCCTGCGTTGCGATAATTTGTCCCGCGTCGGTCAGCTCGATCTTTTTGCCAACGCGGTCAAACAGCACTACCCCCAGCTCCTCCTCCATCGCCTTAATCGTTTTGCTGATGGTTGGCTGCGTGATGTACAGCGCTTCAGCCGCCTTCGTGAAGCTTCGCAGCCGTGCGACTTCGATTAAAACCTGCATTTGTCGGATATCCAACCGTCTGAACCCCTTTAGCTCAATTTTCTATAACGAAGTGGAATGATATTTATTCTTTATATTCATTTTACTCATGAAAATAATCGATGTAAAATTTCATTACTAACCAAAAAAGAAAGGAGCTGCTGAAATGAACAAGATGAAAGAGATCGGCATCGGGATTGTTCAAGTCGCCATCCTGTTCTTCGCCGCGATGGCCTTGAATAAAGTCGCGGAGCTGCTCCATTTACCGATACCAGGTTCCATTATTGGCATTGCCTTGTTGTTTATCTTGTTAAAAACAGGCGTCGTCAAGCTGAAATGGATTGAGCGGGGCGCCAATTGGCTGCTGGCCGAGCTGCTGCTGTTCTTCGTTCCTGCTGCCGTCGGCGTCATGCAATACATTCCTCTGCTCGAAAGCGAAGGCGTACGGATCTTGATCGTAGTCATCTTGAGCACCGTCATCGTGATGGTTTGCTCCGGGCTTGTCGCCTCTCGCATCGAAAAACGAAAGGAGGGCCGAACCTCATGATCCTTGGCATACTATGTTTAGCTTCTACCCTCATGATCTATGCTTTATCTAAACGCCTGTACCGGGTACGGCCAAGAGTGTATTTGTCCCCATTGCTGATTACTCCGTTGATTCTGGTGATCGGCTTACTCTGGGCGCAAATCCCTTATGAAACTTATCATTCCGGCGGAAAATGGCTTAGCAGCCTGCTGCAACCGGCAACGATCGCGTTTGCTGTTCCGCTGTACAAATACTACAACGTCCTGAAAAAACACGCTGTAGAAATTCTCATTAGCGTGCTTTGCGGCTCGGTGGTCGCGATGTTCTCCTCCGCCGTTCTCGCGGAATGGCTACATCTGGACACCCAATTGATTAACAGCTTGATTCCACGTTCGATTACGACCCCCATCGCGATGAATGTATCGCAGGTGATCGGCGGCGTGCCGAATATTACCGCGGTCTTTGTAATTTTGACCGGCTTGCTGGGCGCTATGCTGGGACCGCTCGTCATGAAACTGTTCCGCATTGAAGGCGAGGTTGCCCGAGGTGTATTGTTTGGGACCAGTGCCCATGGCACCGGGACATCCAAGGCGTTTGAGCTCAGCACATTGACCGGGACAATTTCCAGCATCTCCATGATCCTGGCTGCCCTGTTTACTTTAGGGGTCGCCCCGATGCTGATGGCTGTATTTCACTTCTAACCCTACGGCACGTTCGGCCAATCAGGGTACTCGTTTAGGTTCCTCCAAATTTTATATATTGATGCTTGAAGCCTCGCTGAAGCGGGGCTCTTTTTTTGTCGCTTCAAACAAACAACCCCCTTGCCTTATTACGCGAGGCGAGGGGGTGTCAGTGATGGATAAAGATTCGTACGCTGGGGTAACTCGACTGCAAGAAATTAACCTTGCCTTACGCCCTGCAGGCTGCGGCAATGCGGGCAATTTTCGTTCGCCACAAAATAGATTGACTCCACCTCATCCCCTTCCCGGAACACCGCCGCCCGCCTTGGCAACAGACGGGGAACGGTGAGCCGAGCAATTTGAGCTGCTTCATCAGCCGTCAGCCCTTGGAATAAGGGGAAGGAGCGCAGGAGATGACTGGATTGGCTCATCTTCCCCGCCCCCTACTCAAAGCTTTCTTCTTCGGCAACATTAGGCTTGCGCAGGTGGAACATCGAACGAACGATCACGTATACCAGCGGTACAATCCCCGCGACGATAAAGATCGTGTCTGGAATCATTCGCAGCCACAGCAGCAGGTTTACCGTATCTTGTTGATAGAACGAGAAGGCGCGCGCCGACCAGAACCCCAAGTCAAACGAATGCTTCAATTGGATAAAACCAACCGGCAGCAGGGTGATGACGATCATCCCGGTTAATCCGATGTTTAAACCCCAGCAAGAGATGCGCAGCAGCTTGTCGTTCCACTGCTCCGGCTTCACGATGTTGCGCATCGTGTACAGCAATACGGCGATGGCGAACATCCCGTACACGCCCATCATTGAACCGTGGGCATGCGCCGTCGTCAGCGTGGAGCCGTGCATGAAATAGTTCACCGCAGGCAGGTTGATCAAGTAACCGAGCACCCCGGCGCCAACCAAGTTCCATACCGCGGTTGACACCAGAAAACGGAAGGCGGAGGTGTAAGGGAACGTCTGACCGCCATCCTTCATCATTTTGTATTGATCGTACGCTTCCAGAATCAACAGCGTCAGCGGAATGACTTCCAGCGCCGAGAAGACCGCGCCCAGGGCAATCCAGATCTCGGCCGACCCGTTATAGTAATAGTGGTGGCCAATCCCGATCACCCCGCTGCCCAGCAGCAGGATCAACTGAAACAACAGAGAGCGAATCGTCGATTCCTTGGTAACCAACTTCATTCGTACCATCAGGAAGCCGATGACGACGACGGCAAACACCTCAAAGATCCCTTCGACCCACAAATGGATAATCCACCACCGCCAATAGTCGGCGTAAGTGAATGAAGTTGTTGGATTAAAGAAAAAGGCAAAGATATAGAAGAATGGCACCGCGATCGCCGAATAGAACAGCAAATGCGTTAACCCGCCCTTATCGGTTTCCATCCGCAGCGCGCTGCGGATTGCGCGGTACACGATGTACAGCCAGATCGCCATACCGATGACCAACAGGATTTGCCAAAAACGGCCCAGCTCCAGGTACTCCCAGCCTTGATGGCCCAGCCAGAACCACAGGTTGCCGAGGTAACCTTTGGCTCCAAGCCATTCCCCGACTGTACTTCCCACCGTAAGCACGACCAGCGCCCAGAACAAGATGTCTACCAGCAGTCCTTGGCGTTTCGGCTCCTTCCCGCCAACAAGCGGGGCCACATAAATCCCCATTCCCAGCCATGCCGTCGCTACCCATAGGATCACGAGCTGCAAATGATACGATTTCGCGATATTGAACGGGAACAGCTTGACGATCCAATCTAACCCAAAGAAGGTGTTGGGTTCAACGTAATAATGCGCCAACAAAGCGCCAAACCCTACCTGGATCAGAAAGAGCAGCACAACGACGAGAAAATATTTCGCCGTTTTCACCTGACTAGACGTCACCGGCATACGGTTCAGATCCAGCACCGGGAAATTGCCCGGCTCATAAGCCTCCTGCATATACAGCCGGTAGCGGTTGTAGAAATACAGGATTAATCCCAGCACAAAAATCAAAATCGTCATGCTGATGCCGCTCCAAAGTACGGCGGAATAACCCATGGTATTGCCCGCATCCTCGAAATACGGCCAGTTGTTCGTATACGTAATCGTGTCGCCCGGTCGCTGCGTACCAGACAGCCATGCGGTCCAGAAGAAGAAGTCTGCAATTTGCTTGCGCATATCCCCTGGCGCCACATAAGCGCGGCCTTCTTCCGGCATCGTATCGTTCTCGAATAAATTCGGCTGGATGCCGCGCCCGTCGCCCTCCGTAAAGACTTGATCATAATAAGCGCGAACCCGCTTCAGACCTTCTGCCTGACCGTCTGTCAGCACCAAGGTCTTTGCATTTTTGTCGTAGCGGTTCTGCTTCATTTCCGCCTTGACCTTCTCAAAAATCAACGTTTGCTGCTCCGGGGCCAGATCGGCATAATCCATTCCGTACTCGGCTTGCGCATGATGGTCATGCATGGCATCCGTAATGATTTTTAGCGCCTGTGCGGTGTAATCCGGCCCCAGATAAGAGCCATGACCCAGCACGGTGGCATAATCCATCAGACCGTACTTCTGAAATACCGCCCGACCTCCGGTAATCTGATCCTGAATCGTCAGAACTTCACCCGCGCTATTGACAACTTTCAGCGGCGTAGGTGCCTGCGATTTAAAAATCCAATATCCTCCGGCAATAAGCACCGTGAAGCTTAGCAAAAGGACACAGATCAAAATTCCCTTCAAAAATGAGTTCTGGGCTTGATTTCCCTTCATTCCTCGTCTCTCCTTTCCTCTAGACAGAATCAGGATAAGATGACGGAACGAAGAGAATTGTGATTCGGATTACAAATCTGGATTTCTTTATCTTTCCACAACGAAAAAGATCACATTTATTTCAAATTTTCCTTAAGTTTACTCTCCAATGCGAACTGGATTCCCCGTGCGGGCCGATTCCAGGGCGGCGCAGGTAATCTGTTGCGTTTTTACAGCATCCGCATAATCGGATAAAATCCGCGACGTATCACCGGTACGCAGAGCATGAATAAATGCCTCCGTTTCAGCCAAATAAGGGTTGTCTTTCCCCGTGTAGGCCGTCTTCGTCCCCGGAAGATCGATCTCCAGCCGCTCGGGACTCCAAGTCAAAATACCTGAATCCGTATACAATTTCAGACCTACTTCGGACACGCCGCCGGGCAAAATACAGGTATTGGAGATGGTGGCAACGGCCCCGCTTTGCAGCTTCATCGTGACGGTGCCCACATCGGGGACGGTGACGTTCTCGAAGCGTTCCTGCACCACACGATTCCCGTAGGCGGCATACACCTCGCGAACCTCGCCGGCGGTGTAGCGAAGCAGGTCTACAATATGGGTCGTCTGCTCCACGAACTGTCCGCCAGACCCGTCTTGGTTACGCCACCAAGCAACTTGCGGCATATCGCCCATCCAGGTGCCTAGAGCCATCCCAATCTTCTGTCCTTCGAGCGATTCCTTCAACTGACGGATCGATTCTTTATAACGAAAATGATAGCCTACCGCATGAACCAACGGCTTTTGCTCCAACCGCGAGAGGATGCGTTGCGGCGTCTCCAAGTCTGCTGCCAGCGGCTTCTCCACGAAAAAAGGGATACCGCGCTCAATCAACTCGGTTTCGATCTCCCCGTGCGCCATTGGCGGGATACAGAGATAAACAGCATCCAGCTTCAGTGAATCCAGCATATCCGTGAGGTTCCCGAAGCCAATCGCTCCTGGGTAGCGGTCTGCCAAGGCCTGTGCTTTAGCGGCTGTCGTTCCGGTAACCCCTGTCACGCGAACGCCGTCCAAACTTGCCAAAATATCCCCATGCACCTTGCTAAACCAACCTGTTCCAACGATTCCGATCTGTAATGTCATGTGTACCCCTCCCTGTATGATCAAACTGTAATCGACCAACTACCTCTTTAAGATACTGTTTATCCTTAAGAACCACAAGTTTTGGTGCTCTGCCACCTGTCTCATTAACTGTACTTGAAATTATTACAGTTGCATTTTATACTAGTCACAGGAAAAAAATGAAAGGGTGGAGAGAACATGAGCACGTTAAATCAAGTGGACGTCAAAGATTTTTATACCGTACTTAAAGAGAGACATTCGGTTCGAGCCTATGACCCGTCTGTGAAAATTCCCCGCGAGGAATTGAAAGAGATCATTGAGCTTTCATTGTCCGCTCCGTCCTCATCTAACCTGCAACCGTGGCGTTTCCTGATCATCGACGAGCCTGAGCTGAAGCAGAAGCTGCTCCCGATCGCCAACAATCAGCAGCAGGTTGTGGATTCGTCCGCTGTGATTGCAGTACTGGGAGACCTTCGTTCGTATGAACGGGCCGAAGAGATCTACTCCGAGTCAGTGCGTCTTGGGACAATGACGGAAGAGGTCAAAAATAATTTTGTCGAGCGTCTGCATAAAGGCTATGGCGGCATGGGACCGGAACGTTTGCATCAAGTCAACCTGTTCGACGCTGGATTGGTATCGATGCAACTGATGCTGATCGCCAAAGCCAAAGGCTACGACACCGTACCGATGGCCGGATACAATGCCGAGCAATTTGCCGAAGCATTTGAAGTGCCTGAAACGCTGAAACCAATCCTGCTGATCGCAATCGGGAAAGCTGCAAAACCAGCCCACGCAACGGGACGTCTGTCGGTAGATCAAGTCACTTCCTGGAACGCCTTCCAGAAATAATTTTCTTCAAATTTAGAGAGACCGGAACCGCACGGAAGGAACCTGTGGAACCAGCCTTTTTTGTGTCTGAACCGTAGATTCCCCGGACATAATACTCCTATTCCGCCTTGTTACAAAGCTGTTCTTCCGCTCCAGTTCATCTCATTCGATCATCAAGTTGATCTCAAATTAGCTTTGTTAATAGCTGACATCAATATTACAATAGAGGTCATAATTATCGTGAAATGGTGAACGTACTCATCCGATTACGCACATCAGAAAGGTGGAGTGGATCATGGCTTTAACACAGCAACGCGAAGCAGGCCTGGAGGCAGCTCGCAAATATGTAGATCAGGTATTTGAGACCGTTCAACAACGGAATCCGGGGGAATCGGAATTCCATCAAGCCGTCAAGGAAATCCTTGACTCGCTGGTTCCTGTCTTTGCCAAACATTCAAAATATCAAGAGCATGGGATTCTTGAACGCATCGTCGAGCCGGAACGAATGATCACGTTCCGCGTTCCTTGGGTCGATGACCAAGGCAAAGTCCAGGTGAACCGCGGCTTCCGGGTTCAATTTAACAGCGCAATTGGTCCTTACAAAGGCGGACTTCGTTTTCATCCATCTGTAAATGCCAGCATCATCAAATTTCTAGGGTTTGAACAAATTTTCAAGAACTCATTGACCGGTCAACCGATCGGCGGCGGCAAAGGCGGATCGGACTTCGATCCGAAAGGCAAATCCGATCTTGAAGTGATGCGCTTTACGCAAAGCTTCATGACCGAGTTGTCCAAATACATCGGTCCAGATACCGACGTGCCTGCAGGCGATATCGGCGTAGGCGCTCGCGAGATCGGCTACATGTTCGGCCAATACAAACGGCTGTATGGCAATGAAACCGGCGTTCTGACCGGGAAGGGCCTGAACTATGGCGGCAGCTTGACGCGGACCGAAGCTACCGGCTACGGGCTGGTTTACTTCACCAACGAAATGCTGGCAAGCCGGGGCGACAGCTTCGTCGGAAAAACCGTTGTTGTCTCCGGTTCCGGGAACGTATCGATCTACGCGATTGAGAAAGCGCAGCAGCTTGGCGCGAAAGTTGTAGCTTGCAGTGATTCGAACGGATATGTGTACGACAAGAACGGCATTAATCTGGCAACCGTGAAGCGTTTGAAAGAAGTCGAGCGCAAACGGATCAAGGAATATGTGAACGAGCATCCAACTGCGGAATATGTAGAGGGTTGCCAAAATATCTGGAGCATCCCTTGCGACATCGCTTTGCCTTGTGCAACGCAGAACGAAATCAATGAAGCCTCCGCGAAACTATTGGTGGCCAACGGCGTCAAATATGTCGCTGAAGGGGCCAACATGCCGTCTACGCTGGAAGCCATCGAAGTTTATTTGAACAATGGCGTATACTTCGGACCAGCAAAAGCTGCCAATGCCGGCGGGGTTGCTGTTTCCGCTCTGGAAATGGCGCAAAACAGCGCAAGACTCGCCTGGTCGTTTGAGGAAGTGGATGCTAAGCTGAAGGACATTATGCGCAACATCTATCGCAGCAGCGTAAACGCAGCTAGAGAATACGGGTATGACGACAACCTGGTTGTCGGCTCCAACATTGCCGGCTTCCTGAAGGTTGCTGACGCCATGATCGCTCACGGAGTTGTATAAACCAAGCAGCGTGGAATAACGAAAAAAGAGTCGCCCCGAGGATAAAACCTCTTGGGCGACTCTTTGTATCTAAGGCGCTTAATAAGCCAAAGAATCCAGCGCTTTGATGTGGGACAAATACCGGATGTTACTTGCTTCCTTCATCAACGTAGCTGGCAAGCCGCGCAGCTGGGTATTGCTTGCCCCGATCGTCGCTACAGCGTCTTTGCGGCCAAGCGAGGCCAGCGTACCGGAGTTGATTGGGCTGAATGCGTTCATCGTCTTGCCGTTAAGGTAAGCGAACAGGTTGTAACCGATCAGCTCACCCATTTGCCAAGCGATTTGCGCCGTTGGCGGATAAGGACGACCGTCCGGACCCATAAATACGGCACTGTCACCTGCAACGAATACGTCTGGATGAGAGACGGACTGCAGGAATTCATTCACCGAAGCACGGCCGCGGTTGACTTCCAGTCCCGATTCGCCAACCAGCGGATTGCCTTGCACGCCGCCGGTCCAAACAAAGGTGTTGGCGACGATCTTTTGACCATCCTTGAGATCGATGGTGTTGCCCTCCACATTGGTTACCGGCAAGCCAGTTAGGAACTTCACGCCGCGTTTCTCGAGGCTGGCAGTCGCGCGTTCGATCAGCGCATCCGGCAACACTGGCAAGATCTTTGGTCCAGCTTCTACGAGCAGGAGCTTGATCTCGCTTTGCGGTACGCCGTATTTCTTCGTCAACTCTGGCAGCTTATCGGCGATTTCCCCAACCAGCTCGACGCCGGTCAATCCGCCGCCGCCGATCACGATCGTAGCATCGGCTTCATTGCCGCTTGCCGCATATTCGCGAATCCGCGATTCGATATGCGCATAGATCCGTTTGGCATCGTCCGCCGATTTCAGCACCATGCTGTGCTTCTCCAAGCCTGGGATGCCAAAGTACGCCGTAATACTGCCCAGACCAACAACCAGTGCGTCATAGGACAACACGGTGCCGTCGGAGAGCTTCACTTCTTTTTTATCCACCGAAAAACTCTCTACTTTCGCGATCCGCAAATCGATATCTTTGCCTTTAAACAGCTTGTCAAGCGGCAAGGAAACCGCGCGTTCGGAAATGCTGCCCGCAGCAAGGCGATGCAGCTCTGTAATGATTTGATGCGTCGGATATTGGTTGACCACAGTGATCCGCGCCTGCGATTTATCCATAAACTTACGGGCCGACAATGCGCTGAGTACGCCGCCATAGCCGGCGCCCAAAATTAAAATATGTTTTGACATAATCGTATTCCTCCGTTAGTTTTGTTGGCGGTCCCGTTCACCGGACACTTGAAGGTAGGCGTTAACGAATCGGAGCAGCTTTTGCGTTTGCGGGTCCTTCAACATCTTCATCAACCCAAACACGCCAATCACTTCTTGGCTTTCCTCTGCGCGATCCTTCGCTTCGATCACGTTAGCAGCCAAATGCTTCACCTTGCCTACCACTGGGCCGGCAATTTCCGAAATGGCGCCAACCGTATCATTCTTCAGGATTTCATCCGTTGCCACCGCTTTGGCAAAATCATACGTTTTCGTCAAAACCCCAACGAGCTCATTTAATTTTGGAAGCTGCTCTACCAGAGCGGTCAGCGATTGCTGCACCTCCGGCTTTAAGAGCTGCTCCAGGAGCTCCTGCTGCCCACTTGCGGTACCAGCTACGGATTGCTCCGTTTTTGTTTCAGTAACTGTCTCTGACATATTCGATTCTCCTTTGCGATAATCTGAGGATTCGCTTGCCGAACTGCTGTTCAAGCATAGTGTTCCTCCTTTGGATGCCTCTAACCCATTTTGAGTTAGTGAAAATTTGCACATCTTAAACCTGAACAATCCGAGTAAATTGTAACACATTTTCAAGAAAAAAGGACCGTGTAAGTGACAAAATTCACGGCCCTTATCGATATCATTTTTCGATGAATCCTAAATTCCGCATGACGACGGCAAATTTTCCTTCAAAAAATCATAAAACAGTTTTTCCGTTGGCGCGAGTTCGCGATTCGCTGGAATGATCACCCCAACGTCCCGGGTGACCTGCGGCTCCCTCATCGGCAGCGATACGATCGTGGAAGGAATATGCTCACCAAGCGCAATCTCGGGAAGCAGTGTCAGCCCCAATCCGGCGGACACCAACCCCTTAATCGCATCAAGATCATCTCCTTCAAATGATACCTTCGGCTGGAATCCAATTTGATCGCAGGCGTCAACCACGATTTCCCGCAGGACAAAGCCTTTTGGGAATAATACGAACACATCCTCCCGCAGTTCGTCCAGCCCGACGGATTCGCGGTCAGCCAAACGATGTCCGGCAGGCAACAGCACCTTGAACCTTTCACGGAACAACACCTCGCCGGTGACTTGGGGTTCCCCTTGGGGCACCGGACCAATCATGGCCAGATTCATCACGCCGCCGCCGACCCAGTCCAGCAACTCCCGGTACGATCCATGCTGCAGTTGAAAATGCACCTCCGGATACCGGCGCCGAAACGCCGACACCACCGTGGGCACCAGGTTGGCCGCCAGACTGCTCGGGAACCCGATGCGGACGGTCCCGCGCTCCGGATCCAGATACTCGTTGATTTCTTGGCGCGCCTGTTCAAGTACCTTCATCATTTGCTCCATATGCTGCAGGAACTGCCGACCGATCGGCGTCAGCTTCACCTTCCGGCCTTCATGGACAAACAGATCGACGCCCAGCTCCGCCTCCAGCTTAAAGATTTGCCGACTGACCGCCGACTGCGACACATGCAGCGCATACGACGCTTCCGTCACATGCTCGAGCTTAGCCGCCTCAATAAAGTATTGGATTTGTCTGAGCTCCATCCCCTCACCCCGTTCGCTGCATTTTTCACGCTATATCCGATTGGGATTGACCAAACCCAAACCCTTATAGCTTACACCTCATGTAAATATATTAAGAACCATTATATCGGCTCCTATATGAAAACGGAAGCAGAAAAGGCAATTTATTAAATCATGAGTTAGCTTAAGCACCACCAACGCTCTGCCAAGTGTAAAAATGCAGTTCATCCCACCCGTTTTGCGCCGAAAATGGACAATGGAATGTAAAAGTACAGTTCATTTTGGGGAAATCGTGATTCCAAGGTAAATTTGGCGGAAATCAACTGCACTTTTGCAGCTAAGAGGCACAATAAGACTATGTCCCCGGAATTCAACTGTACTTTTGCAGTTCGCTCACCTTGCTGTACCTTTCTTCTACCTATAAAAATACGGCGATGCCGGTTTCCCCATGCATCGCCGCCTGATTTTTAGTATGCGTCTTATTCCTCCGGACAATCCAGCCGGTATAAATTACGGTACCGCGGTTCGCGGGCCAGCAGCTCCGCGTGGGTGCCGCGCATCACGATCCGTCCGTGCTCCATGAACACGATCTCATCCATCTTCTCGGCACCCACGAGGTGGTGTGTCACCCAGATGAGCGACTTGCCCTGCGTCGTGCGGAAGATCGTCGCCAGCAGCTCGCGTTCCGTGCGCGGATCGAGGCCGACGGTTGGCTCATCGAGGATGAGCACCGGCGTGTCCTGCAGGAGGATCCGCGCCAGAGCGACGCGCTGCCGTTCGCCGCCGGAGAACCGCTGGCCGGTCTCCCGCATCGGCGTGTTCAGCCCCTGTGGCAGCGCCGCGATCAACGGGCCGAGCTGCGCCGCCTGCGCGGCCCGCGCGATCTCCTCGTCCGTAGCCGAAGGCCGGCCGAGCCGGATGTTGTTCGCCACCGTGGTGTCGAACAGATGGGGGCTTTGATTCAGCACGGAGATGACTTCCGGCATCCGCTCGCCGTAGGCGGCGGCAGAGATGCCGTTAATTTCAACCGTGCCTGCGCTTGGGGCAAGCGCCCCCTGGATCAGCTTCAGCAGCGTCGACTTGCCGGCGCCGCTGCGGCCGATCACCATCACCCGCTTGCCCTGCGGGATGTCCAGCGAGACGCCGTCCACGGAGTCGGCGTCCTCCGCGGCGTAGGCGAAGCGCACGCCGCGCAGCCGCACCTCGGCGGCGCGGGTCCCCCCGCCCGCCTCAGCCGGCCCAGCGCCGCCGGCCCCAGGGATGCCGGGGCGGATCGGCTCGCCCGCTGCGCCCGGCTGCGAGCCGCCTGCCGCCGCTCGGCTGGCACTAGCGCTGTCGCCGCCCGAGATCCGCGCAAGCCGGTCCAGGGACACGCGGTATTGCGGCGTGCGCTCCACTGCTTCGGACACCGGCAGGAACGCGTCCGACAGCGGGAACACGATCAGCACAAACGCCGCAATCAGCGTAGCGTCGATCCGGCCAGCCGCAGCTTCGCCGCCGGCCCAATACACCATCGATACGACGACGAGGCCTACAACGAAGTGACCGATAAAGCTGCGCCAGCGTGCCCAAGCCCGCAGCTTGCGGTCCTTCCGCGCAACGGCAGCCTCGTCTTGCTCATACGATTGAAGGAACTCCGCCGAACGTCCGCTGATCACCCAATCCCCGATCCCCATGACGGCATCGGTCAGCTTCTGGTACAGCCCGTTCCGTTCTTGCTTAACCTCCTCGTTCGTCCGCTTCGTCAACCGCAACGAAAGGTACGGCAGCACGACGACGAGCACAAGGATATACGCGGCTAACAGCAACGCAAATGTCACGTCGAACACGCCCATGGCCACGATCACGGCTGCATAGAGAATCAACGCCACGACGCTTGGAAAGACGGTACGGATATACACATTCTGCAGCTGCTCAATATCATCGGCAAGCGCGCCAAGAATGTCGCCCGTCCGGTACCGGGATCGAATGAACAACGCCTGCGGTTCCAACACGCGATAGAGCCGCACGCGCATTTTCGCCAATATCCGCAACACCGTGTCATGCCCAACCAACCGTTCGACATAATGGATGACCGCTCGCCCGATCCCAAACGTGCGAACCCCTACAATCGGTACATACACCAGCAAGATGTTGTAAGGCTGTAACGCGGATTTTGAGATCAAGAACCCGGAAGTGAACATCAACATCCCGGCGGAAACCAGCGTTAACACGCCCAGAATCAGATATAACGCAAACCGCCCGCTATATAACCGAAAATAAGGCCGAACCCAGGACTCCTGCTTCATTTGATCTCCTCCCGCTGCGCCGCCGCCAACCGATAATATGCTCCGCGCTTGGCCATCAGCTCGGCATGCGTCCCTGCCTCGACGACGCGGCCTTGCTCCATAACCATGATCCGATCCATTTCGCGCATCCAATGCAGCCGATGGGTCGCCAAAATTACCAGCTTCCCTTCAAACAGAGGCAGCATCGTGTGCTTCAGCTCATATTCCGTCTCGATGTCCAAATGCGCCGTGGGTTCATCAAGCAAAATGACTGGCCGCTTGCTCAGCAAAGCCCGGGCTAACGCCACACGCTGCTCCTGACCGCCGCTCAGAGGCCGGCCGCCGCCGCCAATCTGCTCGTTCAATCCGCCCGGCATGCTGCGCACGAGCCCGTCCAGGCCGGCTGCCGCCGCCGCGCGTTCCACCTCTTCTCGCGTCGCTTCCGGCGCATTAAAGCGGATATTCTCTTCCAACGTCCCACTGAAAATATACGGCTTCTGCGGGATATAGGTGATTTGCTCTCGCCAGCCTTGGGCCGTCAAATCCCCCAACTCCGTCCCGTTCAGCACAACCCGTCCCGAAGTGGGCCGCAGAAACCCGCCAAGCACATCGATCAACGTCGATTTGCCAGCCCCGCTTTCGCCGATGATGCCGATTTTGCCCATACCGCCCAGCGTTAGGTTCACCTCGGCTAAGGAAGGCTTCGCTTCCTCCTCATGAACGACTCCAATCCCGTGCAGGCTCAGCGTGCTTTCCGGCCCCCACGTCCAGTTCATTCCTGCAGGAACCGGTGCCGCCTTCGCTGCCTCCTCATCCGCGGCAGCAATGATCTCGTTCATGGCTTCGCCTGCGGCCTTCCCGTCCTGGGTAGCATGGAAGTCTGCCCCCACCATCCGAACGGGCAGGAAATACTCCGGCGCCAGAATTAGTACGGTTAAGGCCGGCAGCAATACCATCTCCCCATTCACCAATCGAAGGCCCAGGCTGACCGCCACCGAAGCGACGGATAACATCGTAAAGAAGTCCAAGGCAAACGAAGACAGAAAGGCAACCCGCAACGTCTTCATCGTCGCCGACCGGTACGCATCGCTAACCCGGTCGATGGATGTGATGTGCGATTTGCTGCGCCCCAAGAACTTCAGCGTCTCCAGCCCGCGCAGCGAGTCCACGAAATGATTCGACAGCGTCCGGTATGACTTCAGCTGCCGTTCCGTCTGTTTGCGCGCTGCAAGTCCGATCAGGATCATAAAGGCAATCAGAATCGGCATCGTGATCGTCAGGATGATCCCGGAAGCCAGATCGAGCTTAAACACATAAGCCAAGATCAAAATGGGGGTGATACCCGTCGCCAGCGTGCGCGGCAGGAACAATTCCAAGTAATTGCGATACTTGGTCACCCCTTCAAGCACCAACGTCACCAAGTTCCCGGTCCCTTCGGTCCCGGCATAACGCGGTCCAAGCTGAAACAACTTCTCCAGCACCCGCTCCCGCAAGCTTCGTCCCGTCTCTTCGGCAAAAGCATACGCTATTTTCTGCCCCATCATTCCACAGCCCTGACGGACGATAAAAGCAAGCAGGAACAAGCCGGCCCCGCCGGCTTGTTCCTGCAGCTTGGCCCCGGCAAACAGGGCGGAGACAACCTCCGCCAACCATTTGGCCTGCCAGATGATTGCAAAGCTCTGAACGAGGGTCAGCAAGGCCATGATCATCATGACCTGCTTGATCCCCGCAATTTTCATTAATCCGCGTCCCATTAATATTCCAAATGCTCCTTTTCGTGTACGCGTTTATGGAATACGAAATAGCTCCATATTTGATAGCCTAACACGAATGGCAACAAGCTGCATGCGACGATCGTCATGACTTTCAGCGAGTAGTGGCCGGAAGAAGCGTTATCGATCGTTAAGGAGAAGGCGTCGCTAATCGAGCTGATCATCACCCGAGGGAACAGCCCCACGAATACCGCCGCAATCGACAAGGCGATCATCACGCCAGTCATGCCAAACGCCCAGCCGTCTTTTTGCTTATTCATAAACCAGCCTGCCAGAACAAAGGCAACTACGCCCAGCACAGCCAGCAAGCCAATCAACAACCCGCGCACTTCAAATACATCCGTCTCAAAATAGGTCAACACGCCAAAGATCACAAACAGGGCAGCCAGCGGAATCAGCAGCTTGTGCGCCAGCTTCCGGGCACGTTCTTGCAAGCTGCCGGTCGTCCGCAAGGAGGCAAACAGCAGCCCGTGAACGAGGCACAGCATCACGACGGTAATCCCGCCGAACAACGTGTACAGGTTCACCATATCAAACAGTCCGGCCTTCATCTCCATGTCTTCACCAATCGGCAAGCCCTTCAGCAGACCGGAGAACACCACGCCCAGCAGGAACGGAGGCAACAGACTGCCAAGGAAGATCGACCAATCCCAGGTGCTCTTCCATTTGCTGTTGTCCACTTTGCCCCGATACTCAAAGGCAACGCCCCGAGCAATCAACGCGAGCAGCAGAACGACAAGCGGGGTATAGTAGCCGCTGAACAACGTGGCGTACCAGTTCGGAAAAGCAGCAAACATCGCGCCCCCGGCGGTCAACAGCCAAACTTCGTTCGCATCCCAGAACGGGCCAATCGAGTTGATCAGCACCCGGCGTTCCATATCATTCTTGGCCAAAAACTGAGTGCTCATTCCCACGCCGAAGTCGAAACCTTCCAAGAAGAAGAACCCCACAAACAACACCGCGACAAGGACAAACCAAAGCTCATTAAGAGACATGATATCCCTCCTTACCAAATGGATCCCCGACCTGATCACGGCTGGCGGCAGCAATCTCATTTGGTCCTTTCTTGATTACTTTGACGAACAAGTACGCCATCACCGCGCCAAGCACCCCATAAATGAGGGTGAAGGCAATCAAGGAGAACAGAATTTGTCCGCCTGTGACGCTTGGCGATACGCTGTCCGCTGTCTGCATCAAGCCAAATACCGTCCATGGCTGACGCCCGATCTCCGTCATAATCCAACCTGAAGTATTGGCGATAAACGGCAGGGAAATCGACCACAGCATCATTTTATAGAACCAGTTGTTGTTTGGCTGCTCTAGTTTTTTGCGCCATGCCAAATACGTACCGTACAACCCGAGCACGATCATCAAGCAGCCGGCGAGAATCATAATCCGGAAGCTCCAGAACGTCGTCCGTACCGGAGGGATGTAGTCGCCAGGACCGTAGGTTTGTTCATATTCGGCCTGCAATTCGTGCATGCCTTTCACCTCGCCGGAGAACTTACTGTAAGACAGGAAGCTCAGCAGGTAAGGAATTTTAATCTCAAAATTATTCTTCTGATCATTTGAATCAATATGAGCATACAGCGTCCAAGGCGCAGGGTCGCCCGACTTGCCCCATAGCCCTTCGGAAGCCGCCATTTTCATCGGCTGCGTCTTCACCAGGTACTGCGCTTGTTGGTGACCAAACATCGCCGTAGCGAACGAAGCGATCAAGGCCACGATAATGCCGATCGTGAACGATTTTTTGAAGAACGCCACATCTTGACGCTTCATCAGCTTATATGCGCTGACCCCAGCGATCAAGAAAGCACCTGTGGCAAAAGCACCCAACACCGTGTGCGGGAATTCCACCCACAGCTGCCCATTGCCGATCAGAGCGAAGAAGTCGTTCATCTCCGCGCGGCCGTTGTTGATCTCGAAACCAACTGGACGTTGCATAAACGAGTTTGCGGCCAGAATCCAGAACGCTGAGACGGTCGTCCCCAAAGCAACCAGCCAAATGCACAACAGGTGCACTTTCTTGGACAGACGATCCCATCCGAAAATCCACAATCCGATAAACGTCGATTCCATAAAGAAAGCAAACAACGCTTCTACCGCCAGCGGTGCCCCGAAGACGTCACCCACAAAGCGTGAATAATCCGACCAGTTCATCCCAAATTGGAATTCTTGGAGAATCCCCGTCACGACCCCTACCGCAAAGTTGATAAGGAACAGTTTTCCCCAAAACTTGGCCATCCGTTTGTATTCTTCTTTGCCCTTCACAACGTACATCGTCTCCATGATGGCAATCAGCAGCACAAGGCCGATGGACAAAGGTACGAAGAAGAAATGGAAAATCGTTGTCACCGCAAACTGCAGGCGAGCAAGCACAATCGGATCCAGCATTTCTTTTCCCCTACTTTCAAATAATTATTATCTAATGTGAATTCTATCACTGATCCATGAAAACGAACGGGGAAAAAGTAATAATTTTGTGACAGAAATCACATGAGATATGTCACAATTCCGAATATTGGCCTGAAACCCGCATCAGATCAACATTTTTTGAGGGTCGTCCAATTTATGAAATTACTGTGAATGGCCTTTCTTCACGCCATCAAGGAGGTGCCTCAGCGTTAACACCGGGTGCCGCCAAAGCATCCGCGGACCGGCAAAAGCCATCACCCGGCGAATCCGCTCCCGCTGGATCGGCGCATAACAATGCACCGGGCACGTCAGGCACGTGGTCTTCCCTTCACCGAACCGGCAGCGGTCCAGCCGCTGCTCGGCATAGTGGTGAAGTTCGGCACACTCGTCACATAACAACACGGACGCGGGATGATGAACCGCTGCACGCCTAGGAGTTCGTTCCCTGTCCTCATGTTCCTTACGGCAATATAGTGCGATCATCCGAGTCACGGTGATCTTTTCCCGGCGAATTCGCGGCCCATCGTTCTTAAGCATGGCCATCTTATCTCGTCACCTTCTGCGTTTCCCGCGTCTGGAAGGCCAGTCTCCATCCCAGCCACGTTACCGCGATCATGAGCAGTCCGTAAGCCACAATCCCAAACGGAAGCGTCGTTGCCAGCCAATGCAGCACGCCAAATGCGCCGAGCAGCAGCATCAATCCCATGACAACAAAGCTTTGGTTCTGCTGCCCTGCGGCTTCGAAGGGTTCAGAGAAGGGCAGTCCCTTGCGAATGAATAGGAAACAAAGAATTGCGAAAGCAAACATTGCCAATCCCACCACGATCAAGTCCGGAATAATGGACGCTCCGAACAGCACGGCAAAAATCACCGCCTCAATCACATATAACGGCAACATGAGCCGCACCAAGCTCGCCAGCAAGGCTCCTTTGTAAATGGACGTTTCGCCGGAGATCGGAGCAGTCCGGTAGATCCAGGCCGCTTTATATCGGCTGGAATAACGCAGCATCATGATGAGTGATGGCAGCATAATCCCGCTAAAGTAAATAAACAAATAAGACCGGGAACCGGAGATCCCCTCCAAGCCCTGATCAAGTCCATTCGAGAATAGGAAGATGAAAGGAAACACGATCGAGAAGCCCAAAGAAGGGTACACCTTCAGCTTAAACTCGCGCTCCGTTCCCAACATTGACCAGGTAAAGCGAAAGAAAGCGCTCTCCTGCGGCGAGGAGCAAAGCCAATCGGAGATTCGGCGCAGCATCTTCCCCGACCGCTGCCCGCTCTTCGCGCTGGGTTCCGCCAGCTTCTGCAGGTTCCGTTCCAAAGCCGGCATTAGCTTCAGATACAGCAGGAAGGCGGCCAGCGGAACAACTACGGACAGAGCTGCCAGCCCGGCATACGTCATCCCTTCGCCCGGATGAAGCAGCGATTGAAATGCAGCGCCAACCCATACCGGCGGCACCAAGTACTGCCACCACGCCGGCTTGAAGACGATGTCCATCTCCGTGAAGTCGAACAGCCGGACCAACACCTGATAACCTACCGCAATTGTGATCGTCATCCCGATTTGCACGTAATTGATCATATCCTTCAGCTTCTCGCCGTCAAAAAACCGCAACACGACCAAATACAACAGCGCGGTCAGCACCACGATCAACAAGTCCATCAGGATGAGCTGCAGCAGCATCAGGGCAAAGAACCCGATCCCCTGCCGAATTAATCCGACCGCCAGCGGAATCACCGCGATGGCTCCGGTCAAAAAGAACAGGTAAATAAAGATATGCACCGTCTTCGCCATCGTGAGCGTACGGCGGTTAATCGGCTTCGTCGCCAAAATGCTTCGATCCCGAATATCTAGCAGCACCGAGGAGAAATCGGAGATCATCGAGGTCATCACCATAAACATCATAATGCCAAACAAGATGCTCATCTGAAACAGCAGATTATCCCCCATCAGCACGAACATCGAGCTCAGTCCGCCAAACAGGACATACATCCACAGAGAGCGGAGAAACTGGTTGCTGTCCTCTGGTTCCTGCTTTCGCCTCTTATTTGAGTTTTTGGCCAGCGTAGGCATCCTTCTCGCATCCATCGCCAGCTTCACCTGAACGATTCGGCGCATCACCGGATATTCCACACCCATCTTCTTGAATAATCCGCGAAACCGGTCCAACACCTGCAAACTCTTCATCTCTTTCATCGCTACACCTCTTGCACGATCGATACAAGCCGGCTGGCAATATCCTGATGCTCGTTAAACCCGGTCAGCTGGTTGAAGATCTGTTCCAGCGATCCTTCATGGTTCTGAGCCTTTAGCTCGTCAAAGCTGCCGTCGGCCACAATGCGGCCGCCGTCCAACAGAACGATTCGGCTGCTGATCTTCTCAACCACGTCCATAATATGAGAAGAGTAAAAAATCGCCTTGCCTTGCGCCGCCAAGAGAGCAAGCATTTCTTTCACGACCATGACACTGTTGGCGTCCAGTCCGCTCAGCGGCTCGTCCAGGAACAGCACGTCCGGATTATGCAGCAGGCTGGAAACCAGCAGCACCTTCTGCTTCATGCCCTTCGAGAAAGTCGAAATTCGGGAGTTAAAGGCGTCCCCAAGACCAAATTCCGTCATCATTCGCCGAGCTTTCATCTC
Source organism: Paenibacillus barengoltzii G22 (assembly GCF_000403375.2). Classification (NCBI taxonomy): domain Bacteria; kingdom Bacillati; phylum Bacillota; class Bacilli; order Caryophanales; family Paenibacillaceae; genus Paenibacillus; species Paenibacillus barengoltzii. The sequence goes on from NZ_KE159655.1 coordinate 268,527, forward strand.
GGCGTCATCGGCGGATAAGCCGTACAGTTCACCAATGAAGGTCAAGTATTCAGAAGCGGTCAACGTATCGTACAGCTCGGCGATCTCCGGAACGTATCCGATCCGTTTCTTGTAGCTGACATCGCCGTCGCCGGGATTTTGCCCAAAGACCCGGACCTCCCCTTGATACCCTTCAACCAGGCCTAGCATAATCTTGACGGTCGTGCTCTTCCCTGCCCCGTTGGGTCCGATGTAGCCGATAATCTGGCCCGGATACACCTCCAAATCCACCCCGTTCAAAACGTGATGTCCCCCATAGCTCATGCGTAAATCCGCCAGCTTAATCACAGGATTCATTGTCGTCGTCATCGATTCAGCCCCTTTCTACTGCCCTCAGTTTACCATACATTTCCTTACGCCCGGAGCTGAAATCTTCACACAAAAAGGCACCTTCCGATCCTAACGGTTCGGAAGATGCCTTCTTTATATAAAAGGGATATCGATTATCCCTGGACATTGGATGGAATGAAACCGCTGATATCTACGCCAAGCCCTTGTGCCAGGCGCATACCGTATTCTTTGTCAGCGCGGAAGAAGTTGCACACCGCGCGCAGTTGAACTGGTTCCGGGGTCTGTTTCAAATCGTTCACCAGGTTAGAGATTAGATGATCTTTCTCCTCAGCCGTAAAGCTTCGATACAGCTCGCCCGCTTGGGTGAAATCGTCGGTTTTGGCGATTTTCTCCCGGCCGATGTGTCCGCTGACCGGCACTACACTGTCGCGGTAAGCCGGATCTTCCTTCGGAGTGGCGTCGAAGCTGTTCGGCTCATAATTGATTGGCGATGGATCCTGCTTCACATTCATGAAGCCGTCCCGCTGATGGTTTCGAACCGGAGCATACGGGCAGTTCACCGGGATTTGTAAATAGTTCGCACCCAGCCGGTACCGTTGGGTATCCGGGTAAGAGAACAACCGGCCTTGCAGCAGCTTATCCTCGGACGGTTCAATCCCAGGCACGAGCACGCTTGGCGAGAACGCTGACTGCTCGACTTCCGCGAAGAAGTTTTGCGGATTGCGGTTCAGCGTCATTGTGCCGATTTTGATCAAGGGATAACTGTCCTCCGGCCATACCTTCGTAGGATCCAGCGGGTCGAAGCTCCAGCGATCCAGATCTTCCACTGGCATGAGCTGTACGTTCAACTCCCACTGCGGGAACTCGCCGCGAGCAATATGGTCATACAGGTCACGGGTCGCATGGTTAAAATCTCGACCCTGCACTTCTTGAGCTTCTGCCGCCGAGAGGTTTTTTACCCCCTGCTTTGTTTTCCAGGTGTATTTGACGTATGTGGTCTTGCCCTCGGCATTAATCCACTTAAAGGCGTGGACGCTAAAACCGTCCATCTGGCGATAATTCGCCGGGGTCCCGAAGTCCGAGAACAGCCAAGTCATCATATGAGTCGATTCGGTGGACAGGGTCATGAAATCCCAATAGCGCGCCGGGTCTTGGATGTTCGTATCTGGAGCCGGCTTCAGCGAGTGCACCATATCCGGAAATTTAATCGCGTCGCGGATAAAGAAGACCGGAAGATGGTTCCCGACCAAATCGTAGTTGCCTTCCTCCGTATAAAACTTCACCGCAAATCCCCGCGGGTCCCGCGCTGTCTCCGGAGAACCTTGCCCGTGAATCACCGTAGAGAAACGGACGAACACCGGAGTTTCCCGGCCTACCTCCTGGAGGAAATGGGCTTTCGTAAACTCCTTCATACTGCGCTCGGTAACAAAAACCCCATGGGCCCCTGCCCCACGAGCATGCACGACGCGTTCCGGAATCCGTTCGCGATCGAAATGGCCCAGCTTCTCCAGCAGATGATAATCTTCCAGCAGTGTAGGGCCGCGCTGCCCCGCTGTTCTAGAATTTTGATTATCGCCTACCGGTGCTCCCGTATTCGTTGTCAGCCGGTTATCCATAAAATCATCCCTTTCAACTTATTATTACACTAAGACTTATTCTAAAAACTATAATAAATAGTACCACTTCCCCCTCTAAATCGCATGAAGGTTCCATGAGGGGTTGATGAAGATTGTTCAGCTGCCTTCTGAAATACCTCCATTATTGAGAATATGGGAGAACCATCATGAGTATGTCAATTCTGTGACATCTGTCGTCTCAGGTAATTTGAAAAATGTACCAAAGGATGCTATACTCACCCTGAAAATTAGGACCATTCACCAAAAGAAGGAGCGAAACGTCATGGAATTCGTCACTTTAAATAATGGGTTACAGATGCCAAAGCTAGGTTTCGGAGTTTGGCAGGTGCCTGATGAGGGGGCTACGGCCGCAGTGGCCAAGGCGCTTGAGGTAGGATATACCTCCATCGACACAGCGATGATCTACCGCAACGAGGTAGGGGTCGGGAAGGCCATCAAGCAATCCGGCATCCCTCGTGAGAAGCTGTTTATTACCACGAAAGTATGGAACAGCGACCAGGGTTACGACAGTACGCTGCGAGCTTATGACGAAAGCCTGAATAGACTTGGGCTTGATTATGTCGATTTGTACTTGATTCACTGGCCGATGCCGAAGGTCGATCGGTACGTAGAAACCTACAAGGCAATGGAGAAGCTGTACCGCGATGGCCGCGTGAAAGCGATTGGCGTGTGCAATTTTGAAATTGAACATTTGGAGCGTCTGCTAAATGAAACGGAGATTAAGCCGGTGTTGAACCAGGTGGAATGCCATCCGCACCTGACGCAGACCGAATTGAAGGCGTTCTGCGCCAAACATGATATTTACGTCGAAGCCTGGAGCCCGTTGGAGCAAGGCGGTGAAGTGCTGACCGATGCGGTGGTGAAATCGATTGCCGAAGCCCATGGCAAGACACCGGCCCAGGTCGTTCTCCGCTGGCATCTGCAGAACAACACGATTGCGATTCCGAAATCAGTGACTCCGTCCCGGATTGAGGAGAACTTTAACGTGTTCGACTTCCAGCTGTCGGACGCTGAAATGGAGCAGATCAGCGGCCTGAATCTCAATCGCCGCAAAGGCTCTCATCCGAACGACATGTACGTTGGTAAGCCGGAATAAGGCTTCTGTCCAAATCATAACCACCCGTCCAACGGGTGGTTTGCTCTTGGGGTATAACCCCTTGTTGCCAAACTGCGCCTAAAGACGCTAGCCTGACAATAAAATTGTTCAGGCTCAGTGTTTTTGTCACTTTCACTTACCAGTTAAACTGGTTTACTTTTTCTTGCTACCGTTTCTGCTAAATGGATCTTCATACTCTTTGACGCTCAGTTTATCGATTGCCTGGTCATGTGCTTCCTGCTCGCGGATATACTTTGCGACAGTGGCCTCATTCAAGCCCACTGTGCTTACGTAGTATCCCTCCGCCCAAAATTTCCGATTTCCATATTTATACTTTAGGGTGGCATGCTTTTCGAATATCATTAGTGAGCTCTTTCCCTTCAGATACCCCATAAATGAGGATACTGAGATTTTGGGTGGTATCGCTACCAGCATGTGTACATGATCCGGCATCATGTGGCCTTCTATGATCTCCACTCCCTTGTATTTGCACAGACGCTTAAATATTTCGATCAAATCTCTCCTCACTTGATTATAGATCTCTTTCCGTCTATACTTCGGGGTGAACACGATATGGTATTTGCACATCCACTTCGTGTGAGCTAAACTATAGCTCTTGTTTGCCATCTAAGACCATTCCTTTCTTTTATTGAGCCTGAACATCTCAATTTTATGGGAATGGTCTAGTTGGTCAAACCTTCGTTCCTCCACCCGCATAGCGGGTGGTTTTTTGTTTCGCACGCTTCGCGAGCTCAACTGGCTAAAGCCATAATACAAAAACGCGGGTTGCCTGAGCGCTCTCAAGCAAACCCGCGTTTTATTTTTCAAATCTATAACTCGACCGTACATAAACGCTTCTGCCAGCAGGACCCCGGCTTTGTCCGCGGCCGCTGCCATTTCCTCCGCCTTGGCGGCCGTCAACGCCAGCGGCTTCTCGCACAATACATGTTTGCCCGCTTCAGCGGCACGAATCGCCCATTCCTTATGCAAGTGGTTCCGTGGTTGTCCCCTTCATTGTACATGTCCGAAGAAGGCAAGTATAGAGCATCCCGACCTGATGAAAAAGGCATGAACGGGGTATAGTAATCCAGAAGAGTCGGATCTATGTAGATCTGCAACCTACCCTATTTCAAGCAAGGAGACGATCAACCTCATGGAAAATCTGCACGAATTTGTCGAGAAGGTTCACGATCAACAGGAGAAGCAAGCCAAAAACAAAAAGCGCGGGCACGGCAACCCGGCCGGCCAGCTTCCAACCAAGCAGCACGGCACGCAAAAATAACATCAAAGTATCTTAGCTACTTCAAGATGGCATCGCCGAAAAAAGCCGCTCACAATCCTGTGCAGCGGCTTTCGGCTTTCGGCTTATCCCTCGTACTTATCATGGCCGGAAATGTATTCGTTCAGCGTCTCTCCGCCTTCAGTGCTATGGTTCTTGATCGTCGCCAAGCGTCCGTTCTGCGCTTCTCCGCCGTTACCGGTCGTTTGATTCTGCCCGTTGCTGCTGCCGTTTCCGGTGCCCGGCTTGCGATGCTGCTTGTTATTTCCCATGTTGTTCTAACCTCCTCAGTAGGATCTGATGGATGGAAAGGCCGCCCTGCCTGTTCCTTCGGTTAGCGTTTCTTCCCCGGGCTGTTTTTATTCCAAGGCAGGGGAACTGGACTAAAGTCCAGCTCTTGTCTCCCCCAGAGACTGAAGTCTTCTTTCGGCTTTTGTAGTATGCTGATCACAGATAAGTACATAAACAAAGGAGTTTGCGTATGAATTGGAATAAAAAATCATGGATTGGGCCCGTGCTCATCCTGCTAGGCCTCTATCTCTTCTTCTTCCGCAAGGAAGCGATCAGCGCGGGAACGCTGTTCGGCACCTTCTGGCCGACCTTATTTGTCCTTCCGCTCGGTCTGTTCTTCCACTGGTTGTATTTCTCGGTCGTTGGGCGCAAGGCAACCGGGCTGCTCATCCCCGGGGGAATTCTCTTCACCGTCGGGCTCGTCTGTCAACTTTCAACATTATTTGACAGCTGGCAGTACCTGTGGCCCGGCTTCATTCTGGCTCCGGCCGTGGGGTTGTTCGAGTTTTACTGGTTCGGGAACCGCAATAAATACCTGCTGATCCCGATCAACATTTTGACCGTGCTTTCGTTATTGTTCTTCGCCGTCTTCTCGCTGGGCGCGTTGTACAACCGCCTGATCTTCGGCCAACCGTTATTAGCGATTGCCTTGATCGCTATCGGTGCAGGGCTGATGATTGCGCCGAAGCGACGGTCTTAACGCCCCCCTTCATGCAAAAAAGCAGAGTGAATCTTCAGGGACTGGGGACTAACCCCGTTTGTGAGACAGGGATCAAAGCACCTCTCAAGATTAAACAGCCAGTTGTCGGAAATGAATCGGTGACTGGTTGTTTCCGTACACATTTGTGGTTTACCGGACACTTCATCCGGAGCAAAGCAGCGATTTTTCGGTATCCATAGCGATATTTATGCCGGATTCGGAGTTCGCAAATTTTCACTACCATGTGGTTCTCGAGTTTATTTTCCCCCTTGCCTTCAAGCGATAGTAAGTGGCGCGAGGGATTCCGATCCAGGCGCAAGCTTGTTGCACACTCACTTCTCCTCGAATCGACTCAATCCACTCTATTACAATCTTTGACGATGCCCCCTCTCCATCTCGTTGTACTTTTTTAGCAGCTCTAGTTGTTGTTTCAAAAACCGGTTCTCCGCCTTAACCTTCCCTAATTCCGAGGTATGTTCGGGTCCTTTGCCATAGCTGTATTGTTTACCTACTGGCTGCTCTAAACGGTTCTGCTCGCCATTGCGATACCATCTCATCCAAGTTTCCGCTTGTGTCTTATTTCGGATATTTAATTGCTCCATAATTTCCTTCACCGGTGTACCAGACATTTTCATTTCAATTGCCTTCATTTTAACTTCTAGGGGGATAACTAACTCTTGTTCCCAATGAAAAAAACACCTCCAAGGTTGTCTCCATATCTTACGACATGGGCAAATTTTCTTGAAGGTGTTTTTATTTGTCCCACACTATGGGGTCAGTCCCTGACTTTCCATCCGAGCGATTTAGTCAAATTACAGCCCCAATAAGTTCTACTTGAAAGGATCACTTACAACCTCAAGTTGGACTATTATTATTTTTTGCTTAAAACATACTCTTTAAGGTCATCAAATTTATCCTTGTTTTCTTTTGCCCATTGTACTATGTCAGTCATTTTCAAGGACTTCGTTTGACTATCCGGAACCAAAGACTGAACTGCTGGGAAAAGTTCAGTTTTACCTGCCTCAAGTTGGTCAATAATAAATGGCACAGCAGGAAGACCCAGTTTTTTTAGAGAAGTAATTTTCTCATCTTCAGTTAATTCAGAATTAGCGATTTTTTCAACTTCTTCAGGAAGTGTCTTAAGTTTTGCCTTCCATTTCTCCGAGAACTTGTCTCCAGTATCCCAAGCTGTACTTTCCTCTTCTTTGAGGTTTACTTTTGTGATTTCTTCGATAGCAACTGAAAAAATGTAATCAAAAAGACCGCTTCCTTCACTTTCATCGATTTTCTTTTCTAAAATTGGAACAGCATCTGTTCCGAGATTTACAATATTTGCATACTCTTCGCTGTTCTTGATGTAATCATAGGGATTACTACTCATGGCTAATTCAGTTTTATTAGTGACTTCCGTTTGTAACTGTTCGGCCAAGCTGTTAAGGTTTTGGTTAATTTGCTTCTCAACGGATGCATTAGCACGTACCGCGTATAAAGAAGAAGTAACAGCAAAACCGAGGGCGAACATTCCAATAAGTAACTTTTTGTTCACTTCGATCACCTCACTATATATTATATACTATTCATTACTTGTATACTTGCAACGCAGATCCGTATATGGAAGATGTGTAAGGGTCCCATCCTAAAGATTGGAGTCTCTCCAATTGGCCCCATTTTGCGTTAGAATAGTTAGTTCCTTCCGCTTTGGAAAAATGAGTGATATTGCTGGTCGACGTGCCATATGCAATAATTTTCACATTAGAAGCACTAGAACTGTATGGGTAAGGATTATACATTCGGGAAGTCATGTAGTCATTTGCTTCTTTCAATGTAGGGTTACTTGATCCCCAAGGCCAGATCCACTGACGTGTGTCTCCTAACGCATATGCTAAACAGTTATAGTTAGGAGTTGCAGCAGCCAGATAATAATAATTGCCCGGTGTTTTAACCATGGATTCATATGTCTCTTTTGGAGCAACAAATAAATTACTATCGTAGCCTGCAAAAGCAACCACTCCCCCTGCACAGAAAAATGCAATGGACACTAGTCCACTAACAAGGTGTTTCTTAAGCTTCATAAACTACCCTTCCTCTCAGAATAAATTTTAAAATATTTACAGCTTTGTTATGAATTGTGATGACATCCCCAGTTGTCCTTACTTAGCACGTAATCTCAGTGTATTTTTGAGGGTCTTGATAGGTATTGTACTAGATCGAATGATACAAGGAGTAAAATTAAAACACCACGAACAGTAGAATATTCCCCATATCCCTACTAACCTCCTTTTCTTAGTTTATTTGAATATATTATTGGAATCACAACTATAATTTACCATATATTTCATCCGGAGCAAAGCAGCGATTTTTCGGTATCCATAGCGATATTTATGCTGGATTCAGAGTTCGCGAATTTTCACTACCATGTGGTTCTCGAGTTTATTTTCTCCCTTGCCTTCAAGCGATAGTAAGTGGCGCGAGGGATTCCGATCCAGGCGCAAGCTTGTTGCACACTCACTTCTCCTCGAATCGACTCAATCCACTCTATTACAATCTTTGACGATGCCCCCTCTCCATCTCGTTGTACTTTTTTAGCAGCTCTAGTTGTTGTTTCAAAAACCGGTTCTCCGCCTTAACCTTCCCTAATTCCGAGGTATGTTCGGGTCCTTTGCCATAGCTGTATTGTTTACCTACTGGCTGCTCTAAACGGTTCTGCTCGCCATTGCGATACCATCTCATCCAAGTTTCCGCTTGTGTCTTATTTCGGATATTTAATTGCTCCATAATTTCCTTCACCGGTGTACCAGACATTTTCATTTCAATTGCCTTCATTTTAACTTCTAGGGGGATAACTAACTCTTGTTCCCAATGAAAAAAAACACCTCCAAGGTTGTCTCCATATCTTACGACATGGGCGAATTTTCTTGAAGGTGTTTTTATTTGTCCCACACTATGGGGTCAGTCCCGTCAATGGATTCACTCTGCTTTTTGCGATTCGATGGCCCAGGGCTGGCGCTCGGTCCGCACCGTCTGCCCAGATTGGACCGCCTGCTCCATCATCAACGACAGGTATTGGTCCTGGGCGGCCTCCGCCAAGCTGTAGAAGGATGGGCCTCCGTGGACGTACTGCCCCATCTTCTCCAAGCTGGTAGCGATCGCGATCTCTTCGTCAGTCAACCGTCCCGGCCGGAACGGGTTCACGTACACCCATTCGGAGCCGGCCAGCACACCTTCGTGGTAATACCCCAAGAGGCTGCCGTTCTGGCCGGCATCCACCCGCCGCAGCTGCAGCTCCACCGGGGTGCGGAAATCGCGAAGGTAGCGAAGCTCCGTCCCGTCGATTTCCCCCCGGACGCCGCGCACCAACACGCGATGACGCCGGATCGGTGAGAAATATTGATCGTAGGTGAAATCGAACAATGCCGTCCGCTCACCGATCCTAAGCAGCGCAATCGTCTGAGACGAAGTGACGATCTGCTCCACCTCCGGCCAGCCTCCGCGGCCGGGGCCTTGAACGAGCGGGGAGGAAATCTGCTCCCCGCGGATTTCCGCCTCCCCGAATCCCGCTCCGAGCAGTTGCCGAATCAGGCTGATGCCGTGATAGCCGTGTCCCGCCGATACCTGCACGTGCGACACCTCGCCCAAGAGACCCGACCGCGCGACGGCAAGGCGGGCCGCATGCATCGGCTGGAACAGGAACTGCTCGGCCACTTGAATTTTCGCCGTAGATCCTACGGTTTCATAGAGTTGGTACAGCCCGGACAGATCGACCGCCGGCGGCGTCTCCGTCAGCACGGGTATGCCCGCTGCAGCGAGCCGAACCAGGTACTCCGGCGTAACCGTCCGAGGCAACGACAACACCACAAAGTCGAAGTCCCGCTGCTTCAGGAAGGCCTCCCAATTTGTTGTCACCGGAACGCCCCATACCCGGTTCACTTCCCGGCCTTTTGCCTCGTCCCGCATATAGATGTTGCTCACTTCAAAACGCTCCGGCAGCGCGCGGGCAATCCGCAAATAAAATTCAGCCCGCCAACCGCCGCCAACTATTCCGATCCGCAGCTTGCCTCGATTGTCCATCGTCTCTTTGCTTCCTCCTCAAGCCTGCCAACCCATGCGTCAGACCCGGATCACACGGATACATCCCCGCCGGAACCCATCGTTAGAAGGGCAACACAACGGCGATAATCAGCGCGAGGATACGCGCCATATTGGTCAGCAGGAAATTTTTCACCGATAAGCCAAACGTAAATTGCTTGGTAGGCTGCGCGGTAAACGTTCGGATATTTTTGGACACTGGCACCACGGTGAGGAGAACCAGCAGCAGTATCAATGGATGAACCCCCAGGATCGCCAGTACAATCACATCCACGTAGGCCGCATAATAGAGCAGCTTAAACAACAGCAGCGCCGGACCTTTTCCAATGTAAATCGGTAAGGTGTATCGTTTGTTGTCGATATCCTCTTCCATATCGCAAATATTGTTGGCCAGCATGATGTTGGCAATGCCAAGAATCGCCGGTATGGAGATGAGGAAGACCAGCAGCGTCTCCAGCAAATGAACTTGGAGAATCACCGTGCCGCCCTGCAGCGAAAGTGAAGCCAAGCGGTTGCCCGCATGGATGTAAGCCGACACAAATATAATAACAAATCCCATGAACAGTCCGGAAAAAATTTCGCCCAGCGGCATCCGGGAGATCGGTATCGGCCCAAAGGAATATAAAATGCCAACCGCAAACGACAACGCGCCCAACAACAGCAGCAGCCACCCGGTCTGAAGGAACAGCAGCACTCCTGCGGTCACTGCAATCGTGAACAGCAAAATAATCAGCGCCAGCACCGCGGTTGGATTCATGCCGTACTTGACGATGGCATTATGTTTTTCGTAGCCATAGCCGTGCTTGCGCTTCGCTTTTTTAAAATCCATATAGTTGTTTATCGCCGTCGTGGTCATGTCGAAGCTGAGCAAGGAAATCAGCATGAGCACAAAATGCCAAGGCTCAAACACATGGAACCGGTAGACAGCATAGACCGTGCCAAACAAAAGCGGAATCATGCTTGCGGCCTTCGTCTGGATTTCCACCAGCTTGAGAAATTTGGTGATCGCCATTCTCCATCATCCTCTTTTTTATCTAGTTAAAAAGAAGATATCTTACTTTGAAATAATGGCTGTTGAATATGTCCTTGACAAATGGGTTAGAGCGAAATTTCACAAACCGATGTTTTCAATTCGTTTGCCATGCCCTGAAGGCTTAAGCTAAAATGCAAGTAAGTTGTACCAATACTGTAGAAGAGGGGTTCGCGTATTGTTCATGTTCTCCACAGAAGACCTGATTGGATCTTTGATTTTTCTACTTATCCTCGCTGTGATCGCCATGTGGAATTTGCGTAAAATGAGTTCCGGGGCTTACGATCTCAAGGCGCTGCGCAAACGCGGCCTGGTGTGGACGGAAGTGGCGGTCGCCTTGTTCCTGCTGCAGCTCTTGCTGCGTAAGGGAGACAACCGCTTTCTTGTGGTCCTTGGCATGGTGGTGTTGTTTGCTGCCAGTCAGTGGCTCGGAGCGATCTATTTGGAACGGAAAGAAAACCGAGGGGAGAAGAAATAAGTCAGCTGGGCAGCGGCAAACTGGATTCAGCGGTCATCCGGATCGTGTCGCCGCCCCGCTTGACATCATACATCGTTGCATCGGCGAGCCGAAGCATGTCCTCCAAGCTTGCGTTCCCATCCGGTGACAGACTGATGCCGATGCTAGCCGAGATGCTGATCCGTCTTCCCCGATACACATAACCTTCAGCCAGGCTGGATCGAATGCGGTCCAGCACTTTTATTACCCCGTCCTCCTGCAGGCCTACCAGCAAAATCACAAATTCATCCCCGCCCAAACGACATACCATATCCTCCGCCCGGACCAGGGTGACCAGCCGGCCTGCGATATGCTTCAACAGTTCATCCCCGGCTTCATGGCCGTAGGTGTCGTTCACTTCCTTGAAATTGTCCAGATCCAGGAACATCAGGGCGACGGGCTCTCCTTGCCCTTGCGTTTCTGCGTACTTGGCATAAAATTTCGCCCGATTGGCTAGTCCCGTCAGCTCGTCATGATAGGCCAGGAATTGAATCTTTTCCTCTAGCTGCTTCCGTTCCGTGATATCAATAACGACTCCTTCCAGCCTTACGAGATGTCCATGGTTGTTGAAATACGGCCGCGCCCGATTCTGGAGCCATCTGATTTCGCCGTCGGGCCGAACGATGCGGCATTCCTTCACGGAGTTCGTTTTTCGGAGGATGAGTTCATGCTGGATCTCGAGGAATAGCTTTATGTCCGCAGGGTAGACGATCTCCTGCACTTGCCTCCCCTTCAGGCTCTCTTCCGAATATCCGGTAATTTGCTCGAACCCGGCGCAAACCTCCAATTCCATTTTGCTGAGGTCATAAGCCCAGACCCCAACGGATGCGCTTTCAAGGATATCATTCAAAGGCAGTTTATCACTTTCAGTGCGAGGTGACAGCATCTTCGTCGTCAGTACATAGATCAAGCAAAACGATAAGATAAACAGGCCGTATACTACAAAAAATGCAGCATCGCCGCGTTCCAGCTTACCGCTCAACAGCGCCCCCCGGTATGCCAGCGCCAAATACAGCATCGACAGAAGATGAAGTGCACCTGCCACAGCGACCGCAAGATAATGATGATACATCAAGCTGAGGAGCGGCAGCAGCCCCAGGAATATATAACTGGTCACGGACAAATCCGTGAATACCATAACATTGAGGTAAATGAACAGCATTACCAGCGTTAAGATCATCGTAAGCCGCGGCCAGCGGCGTCTTACCACAAATCCGGCCAGCACCAGGAGCAGGGAAGCGCCCAAGATCGATTGTGCCACTTCAAAATGCCGATGGACCAGCATTTGCAGCACACTGGCAACGATAAACAAGCCGACAAGCAATTTCAGCATCCAAATGTTTTTGATATGAATTTGGTGGGCGTTCATCCGTTCTCCCCCCTTAAAGTGAGGCTCATGATAAAATGAATGTACTGGGTACAAAGAACTACGTCTAAGGAAATATTATACTACAACTGCAAAATTGTGCTACACGATTTTATCAGCAACGCCAAATAAAAAAAGCCGGAGCGAAATACTCCGACTTGGATCTTATTTGCATGCAGGATTTCACGGCACATATTGCTGCACAATCCGGACGACCTTGCCTTCTTTCAGCGTGAGGTGATATGGGAATTGGCTGAGATCCAGCAGATCCGTCTGTTGGAACAACTCCTTAAATTTCTTAAAGGTTACGGTTTCATCTGCCTTGATTTCGATATCCTCCGGCTTACCGGTACGGTCATAAATTTGCAGTATAACTTCAGCTTCTGGGGAAACCGGATAATTCACCGATTCCACCGCGTCATTGACGATATAATAGCCGTCCGGTGGTCCGTCAAAGCCAGCCTCCGGTTCGCGTTCTGCGAAGATCGCCGCCGCCTCATCCCCCTGATACCACAAGATCGGGTCCACCGTGAGAACTCCTCCGTCAGAATCAAGGCTCACGGCGTTCAAGTATACCGTAACCGTCTCGGGTAACTGCAGCTCCGCCATCCCAACAGTCGACGACTTGGCTCCTGTTCCCGTTCCCGCTCCGGCAAGAAACCCGAAGGACGACGGCGCATGGGCATCCAGCCCAGGTAACATCACAATGAGCGCCAGGGGAAACAGCGCTGTAAACCAATTTTTCATGTCAGGTCCGCCTTTCTCATGTCTGCACATCCAGCGATTTACCGCCTCAGGATTTCCATTGTATGGCTTACAGGTTCATTATATGACGGCCTGCCGAAAAAAGGGTCTCACCCCGGTTAAAACAAGTAACAAAATCTTCTTCAATTTCCTAGTGCGCCGGAAAAAAAGCCAGTTGAATCACGAAGATCACGCCAAACACATAAAGCAGCGGGTGAACCTCCCGCCCTTTGCCGCTGACCAGCTTCATCACCGGATACGTGATGAACCCAACGGCGATCCCGGTGGCGATGCTGGCGGTGAGCGGCATCATCAACAGGATCGCAAAGGCCGGAAACGCCTCATCGAACGATTTCCACTGAATCCGGGCCAATCCTTCCATCATAAAGCAGCCCACAATAATCAAGGCAGGTGCGGTGATGGCCGGAAGACCGGAGATCGCCCCCACCAGCGGCGAGATGAACATCGACAGCAGGAACAGTACAGCGACGACGAGCGATGTCAGGCCGGTGCGACCGCCTGCCGCCACGCCGGTGGTCGACTCGATGTAGGCGGTGGTGGGACTCGTACCAAACATCGAACCGATGGTGGTCGCCGTCGCATCTGCGAGCAATGCGGCCTTGGCCCGAGGAAGCTCGCCGTTCTTCATAGCGCCGGTTTGTTCCGTAACGCCAATCAGCGTGCCGGTCGTATCGAACAGCGTAACGAGCAGAAATGCGAATACGGTCGTGTACAGCCCTTGGCTAAAGACGCCGGACAAATCCAGGTCGAAGAAGACCGGCGCAGGCGGCACAGACACGAAGCCGTCCAATTTCAGTTGACCGGTAAAATAGCCAACCACCGCGGTCAGTGCCATGCCGATAAACAGCGCGCCGGGAACGCGGCGGGCCATCAGCACCAGTGTGACAAAGACGCCAAACAACGTCAGCAACGTCACCGAGCGGTGTAAATCGCCAAATGTCACGAGGTTGTCGGGATTCGCCACGACGATGCCAGACATTTTGAGCCCCAAGAAGGCGATGAATAACCCGATCCCCGCAGTAATGCCGAACTTCAGCGAATCAGGAATCGCGCGGATCAGCGCTTCCCGCAGCCGGGTTAAGCTTAGCAGCAGAAACAGCACCCCGGCAAAAAACACCGTGCCCAGCACGGTCTGATATGATAATCCGGTGCTGGCAACCACGCTCGTGAAGTAGGCGTTCAACCCCATGCCGGGAGCGATGGCGATCGGATGCCCGGCGAACAGCGCCATAAACAGCGTGCCGACAACCGCCGCAATCACGGTAGCCATAAACACCTGATCAAACGGAACTCCCGCCGCGCTTAGCACAGCGGGGTTGACGACCAGGATGTAGGCCATCGCTAGAAAGGTAGTTAGCCCGGCGAACAGCTCGGTGCGAATGGTCGTTCCATGTTCTTTTAATTTAAAAAACCGCTCCATAATCAATGGATGCCCCTTCCTTCTGAATATTCATGTTGTCAGTATAGCCAATCATTCCCTATGCCATCATCCCTGTTCCTTGCCGGATGTTCAATCGAAATCTTCAAGTTTTCCAGAATATTCACATCTAGTCAACGTGAAAAAAACCGGTCCGATGGAAACTTCCCACCGAACCGGTCTGTGTCCGTCTCAAGCATAGACGGCCTTTGATTTCCTTTACGATTAACGCGATTCCGGGTTAACCTCCGGCTTAAACTCCGGATGGCTGCCTGCAGCAACCTGCGTTTCCTCCGGCGCATAAGTGCGGCGCAGGAACAAGCCGATCACCAACGCCACCACGCCAACGTACATCGAAATGGTAAACGCTTGGTGCATACCGGACACCAGTGCGTTCCCCAGCTCGGCTGGATCCTGCGGATTGGCCGAAGCTTTCAAGTAACGTTCTTGGCCATGCGAGAAGATGCTGATGAACAGCGCGGTGCCGATCGCGCCCGACACCTGCTGCAGTGTGTTCATGATCGCGGTGCCATGCGGATACAAGTTACGAGGCAGCTGGTTCAGCCCCGTCGTTTGCCCTGGCATCATCACCAAGGAAATTCCGATCAGCAGCGTAATATGCAACGCGATGACCTCTCCGGTCGAGCTGTCCGTCGACAAGCCGCGCATGAACCACAAGGTGGCGATCACGATGATAAGCCCCGGCGCGATCAACGCGCGCGGACCAAATTTATCGAACAACCGTCCCGCCACCGGTGACATCAGACCGTTGATTACCCCGCCGGGAAGCAAGACGAGACCAGCGGCGAACGGTGCCAGCAGCAGCGCGCCTTGCAGATACATCGGCAAGATAATCAGCGTCGAGAACAAGGTCATCATCATGACCATGAGCAACGCGGCCGACAAGGCGAACATCGGGTACTTGAAGACGCGGACGTCCAGAGTTGGCTCAGCGACTCGCAGCTGCCGCCAAACGAACAAGACTAAAGCGATAAATCCGGCAACCAGGCAGGTATAGACAACAGGACTTGACCACCCTTCACCTTCGCCCGCGTGGCTAAACCCGTATACGATACCGCCAAAACCAATCGTTGACAGCAGAATGGACAGCAGATCCACCCGCGGTCTCGTTAATACCGACACGTTCCGCAAATACAGCGCTCCGTAGACAATGGACAATACCGCGAGCGGAATCACCAGATAGAACAGCCAGCGCCAATCCAGCACATCCAGGATTAAGCCGGACAGCGTAGGACCAATAGCCGGACCAAACATAATGACCAGACCGATCGTGCCCATGGCCGCCCCTCTTTTTTCCGGAGGATAGATCGTTAGAATGGTGTTCATCATGACCGGAAGCAGCAACCCTGTTCCAATCGCTTGAATGATCCGACCCAGCAGCAGCACGCCAAACGAAGGAGCAATCCCGCAGACGACCGTTCCGACCAAGAACAGAATCATCGCCGACAGAAACATCTGCCGCGTCGTAAACCATTGAATCAACAGCGCCGTAATCGGCACCAGAATCCCAATCACTAACATATAAGAAGTAGAAAGCCATTGTATCGTCGAAGGCCCCACGCGCAGTTCTTGCATCAAATCCGTGTAGGCCACATTCAGCAACGTTTCATTTAATATGGACACAAAGGCCCCGATGACCAGGGCGATCGTAATCGGCAGACGCCTGATCCCTTCCACAGCGGCGCCTTGAGCCGATGACATCGATGATGTATTCATTTGTAGGGTTACCTCCATCTTCTCCTATTTTGGGACTTTACGTCTCTCTCTAGGTTAATCTATATGAACAAGGCATAGGTGCCTTGGGGCTCACGACGGGGATACGGGGAAGTTGAATAGACCATTCTATATATCAAAATTGAAATAAAGGGGCGCGAATCTCACTTCCTTCTGCCGCAAGGGCTCCTGAGCAACGGGGCTCAGGAAGGAAAGAGCCGCGGAACCAAACGAGCTGCCGTGTGCAGCGGCTGGCTGCTCTTCTGCGTTAAGCACATGATGATCGAACCTTCGACGATCCCATTGATCAACACGGCTAAATCCGCCGATTCTTCCGCACTGTAGCCGGAGGCGATAAATTTCTTCTCCAGTTCAGCGATCCAAGCGTTATACACGTCGCAGCAGGCTTTACGAATATTCTCGTTGCTGCGGGCGGTCTCATGGGCAACGATGCCAATTGGCACCCCAAGCGTTGCATCCTCGCGATCATAGTTGTCGGCAATCAGAAGCAACAACGCTTGCACAGCCCCAACTGCATCTTCGGTGGAGTCCAGTACAGCGCGCAAGCTCGCCAAAGTGACGTTCTTGGTATACACAACAGCTTCACACGCGAGTTGCTCTTTCCCCTCAGGGAAATGGTAATACAACGATCCCTTGGGCGCACCGCTCATTTGGGTGATCTGGTTCAGCCCTGTGGCGTTGTAGCCTTGGCACTGCAGCAGCTTGGCCGTTGTTTCGATCAGCAACTGACGGGTCGGATTCTGATTGGGCATGCATACCGGTACCTTTCCGCGTAAGATTAGACCGATTGGTCTACATGATGATAAACGATGTCCAAGGACTATGTCAACACTTTTTAGGCCCGGTATGCCCCCATTTTATAGGCGAAGGTACATCTCATGAAGGCTGATTTTATCGCGAACAAACCCATGCCGATCCAAAAATCCTTCCAGCAGTGCATTATCCGGCAAGGAAGCGGTGAACTTCACGAAGCCTAACTCCTCGCGGGCAGCGACCAACATCCGGGTGGCCAAGCCTTGACCCCGGTGCTGATGGCTGACAATCAGCATATTGATCTTACCGGTTGGACTGATCGAGAGCCCTCCGGCCCATTCACCGTCCACCCGGACGCCGTAATAGACGTTAGACGGAGTTCGTTGCTGATACTCCAAGTCGTTTTGCCAGTTGATATGGAAATATCTCCAAGGCCCCACCAGATTGGCGAAGGTCTCGAACTCGATTCGCTCCACCGGCGCTCCCGCGGAAGCCCCCTGCGGGGCCTCCAGTCGGGATGCATCGGGAAGGGTGAAGTACGAGACGTCGTATACACGGCGGTATCCTCTTATTAAATAGAAAGCGATCGCCCGGTCGTTCCCGGCAATGACCTCCAGGAACAACTGCTTGCAACCGGCATGCAGCGCCTCCTCCCGGTGCAGATCCATCAGGCCGGCACTTACGCCTTTGCCGCGATATTCCGGGCTGACGGCCAGTGCGCCGCAGCGCATTGTCCGGACGGACTCATAGACCTTGCTGCCGCCTAAGACAACCCCCACGGGTTCATCGCCGTCGAGAGCCACGAAAGAGTGCTCACGCGCATTGCCTTCCGGACCAAAGAATCGATCCGCAAATTCCGTTTCGGTCAAATTAAATTGGATGATATAATCGGCAAAACCGCGTTGAAACGCCTGATATATCGTGCTCATGTCCAGGTCCGTGCCTCGCTCATATCGAATCATCGTCTCGTTCTCCTCCCTCGTATGGCTTTTTACCAGGCGTACGCTTTTGGCGCTTCACCGCCCGGACCCGGGAAAATCTCGTCGATGGCCTTGAGCGTATCCTCACTCAGTTCGACTTCGACAACCCGCAGCGTTTCCTCAAATTGCTCCAGCGTCCGCGGCCCGATAATCGGCGCCGTCACCGCCGGATGCGCCAGCGTCCAGGCGAGGGCTACCGTGGCTTCGGATTCGCCCAGCTCTTTGCACAGGTTGCTAAACCGCTCAAGCTGCGGGCGCAGCTTCTCGAGCCGTTCGGTCTGCTTCGCCGTACGCGAGCCCGGCTGCGGATTCAGATTCCCGCCGAGAATCCCGCCGTCCAACGGACTCCACGGGATCACGCCGATCCCCAGCTCCTCGGCTGCAGGCAGAACCTCCAGCTCTGGCAGTCGGCACAGCAGGCTGTACTTATGCTGCTCAGAGACAAGGCCCAGCGCCCCGTGAGCTTTCGCCTCATATTGCGCTTTCACAAGATCCCGCCCCGCGAAGTTACTGGCACCAACGTAACCGATCTTGCCTTGTTTTTGTGCGATATCAAAAGCATTCCATAACTCATCCCAAGAAACGTTCCGGTCGACATGATGCATCTGGTACAGTTCGATATGGTCCGTGCCGAGCCGACGCAACGAATCGTCCAGATGGCGGCGGATTTTGTAGGCCGATAAGCCGGATTGGCCTTCATTGGGATCCGACGCAGGATCGCTCATCGCTCCGTACACCTTCGTCGCCAGCACAACCTTCTCTCTGCGGCCGCCGCCCTGCGCGAACCAACGGCCGATGATCTCCTCGGTCCAGCCGCGATGCGACGTTCCACCGTAGACATTCGCCGTATCGAAGAAATTAACGCCGGCATCAATGGCAGCGTCCATGATTTTAAACGCTTCCTTCTCGTCCGTCGTTGGCCCAAAATTCATCGTTCCCAGGCACAAACGGCTGACCTTCAATCCGGTTCTTCCCAAACTGACGTACTTCATGTCAACAACCTCCTTGAGCGTTTTTTTGGAAGTAATTTGCCATGATGAAATAGTCCAAACCCATTATATACCAGATGGGAGACCCGGGAAAGGCAAGCCGATCCCAGCTAAAGGGGATGGTCGGCTCCCCCTTTGAATCCTTCAAACCCGTCATCTGCCGCGTACATGGGAATAGCCCCCGTCTCCCCTATTGAGGTGCAGCCGAGGGCTTTATTTTATTGGCCCGAATTCTCACTTGTACTGCCGGATGGCGGCGCCGGGACGGGAAGGAGCCCCTCCGGTTCTGCGCCCGGTTCAGATTCAACATAGTGCTTGAGCAACGCCAACTTGTTCTCCCAGAACCGCTCGAAAAACGCCAGCCAGCGCTTCAGCTCCAACAGCGGGTCGGCCTCCAGGCGGTAGCGCGTCTCCCGGCCGACCTTGCGCTCGCGCACAAGGCCAGCCTCTGCCAAGATACGCAAGTGCTTGGATACCGCAGTTCGGCTGATCGGGAACTGGCTGCTGATATCCTTCAGCGCCAGCTCTTGCCCGCTCAGCAACTGCAGCAGTTCTCGGCGCGTCGGGTCGGAAATCGCCTGGAACACATCATGTTTTACAGAAGCGGCCTCTGCCATGACTTACTCCTGTACATATTTAGCCAACGCAGCGACGATACCGGTCCAGCCCTGATCCATACGGCCGCGAACCAGCTCGTGCGCCTCGCCGAACTCAGTCACTTGGTCGGCAGTCCAACCGCCGTGAATCAACGTAAATTCCGTTTGCTCCCCTTTTTCCTCCAACTCAAAGGTCACCGTCCAATCCTTACCCCAAGTGAACGACAACCGGTGCGGCGGCTTCAATTCCATCACCTTGCACGGGGAGTCTCCAAACGGGCCGGCATGCAGGACAAACTCATAGCCTAATACCGGCTGAAAACTATTCGGCATAAACCAAGCGGCAATCCCCTCCGACGTAGCTACAGCCTCCCATACCCGCGAGATCGGTGCATTGAGCAGCATCGTATGCCGAATATCCGGCAGCTTACCCGTATTGTTCTGTTCCATCATCTATTCTCCTTTATAATCTTGATTGATTAGCTAACATGAAACCAAATGGTTTCCTAATAAAATCGATTATATGACACCATTTGGTTTCATGTCAACCAAAAGAGATCCACCCCAATCCACGAATGCTAGCGAGGATCAATTTACCGAGAACTCATGAACAAATTTTATTATTCCGATGATAGACATGAATTGGACTAATACGGTAACTTCGACAAAACGAATCTTCCCGATCCCCTTTTGTTTGAGCTTCGCTTCAAACTGGCGGGCGAGAAAATCAAAGAACTTCG
The DNA here is from genome assembly GCF_000403375.2 of Paenibacillus barengoltzii G22. Classification (NCBI taxonomy): domain Bacteria; kingdom Bacillati; phylum Bacillota; class Bacilli; order Caryophanales; family Paenibacillaceae; genus Paenibacillus; species Paenibacillus barengoltzii. The sequence goes on from NZ_KE159655.1 coordinate 288,833, forward strand.
CATTTCATTCCCATGACCCGCTATCCTTGCACAAAAAAGGATCCGCATCCCCTGCCAAAAGCAGCGATGCGGATCTTCTTCGGATCTAAGCTCCCCCTATAGTTTACGGCGGATCTCAAACAATCGGGCAGATGGCGCGGAAGGCAGAGTCACTGTCAGCTGACCTGCGGCGGCATCCCAGTTCCATGCGCAATCCAAGTCCTGCGGATAGGCACAGCGGATGTCCAGCCCCTCCCCTTGCAGCGACGGAAGCGGCAAGGCTTGTGAGGAGGTTTCCCCGCGCGTACGCCATACAGCCAGATATACCGTATCGCTGCCCGGCCGGCGCAAGCCAAGGCTGATCCAGTCGTCTTGCTGCTTGGGCAGCCCCAGCGGCCAGAACGGCAATGCCTCCGGAATGTCTGCGCGAATCGTCTTGTAATAGTCCAGCGCCTGCTTCACCAGCTCCCGGCGTCGCGGGCTTAGCTCCGCCAAATGACCGCTCTGATGCACACGCAGAAGCAGCGCATTCACCATATTGAAGACGACCTCTTCATCATCGCCTTCCCGCAGCGGATACGACCAGATAGCGGATTGCTCCGGCGTCAGCGCGGACGGGGATGAAGCGGCAATCGCCGCATAGTTCACGTAATTTTCCTGATCACTGGTCGACTGGATGCTGTGGCGGCTTAACATCGCATAATCCATCCGCATCCCGCCGCTGGAACAGTTCTCGATAACGAGCTCCGGATAGCGTTCAAAAATCCGATCGAGCCAAGCCAAGTATGCTCGGTTATGCTGCAGCAATCCATCGCCGAAGCTGTCCGCCGCCGTTTCCGTCCCGATCCCGGCGTTGATGTTATAGTCCATCTTGATATAGCCGACACCATAGTCCTCCACCAATCGGCGAATGACCTCATCGGCGTGGGCCACCACCTTCGGGTTGCGATAGTCGAGCTGGTAGCGACTGCGGTCCATCACCCGTTTGCCGTGCCGCATGAAGAACCAGCTGTCGTCCGTGTCTGCCAGCTTCGGACTGTTGATGCCCATGACCTCCAGCTCCAGCCATAGTCCCGGCACCATCCCTTTGCTGCGAATATAATCCAATACGTACTTGATCCCTTCCGGGAACCGTTCCGAAGACGGCAGCCATTCCCCCACGCCGTCCCACCACTCACCCGGAGCGTACCAGCCGGCATCGATGCAGAAGTATTCGCAGCCCGCTTCAGCCGCGGCATCAATCAACGGCAGCAGCTTGGTTGTCGTAGGTGAACCCCAAAGACAATTCATATAATCGTTAAAAATAATCCGCAGTTCCCGGTTATCCGCATTCGGTCGGCGAATCCGGCGACGGTAAGCGGTCAGCTGGCCGATCGCTTCCTCGAAGCCGCCCTTCGCCGCGCCAACAGCCACCGGGACGCTGATAAACCGCTCACCCGGTTGAAGCGATTTCCACCAATGGTTATCGTGTTCAGTTGGTCCGCTGAGGAGCAAGGTCAGTTGGTCCACCTGATCGAAGATCTCCCAATGCCAAGAGCCGTTATGTTCGATTTGCCAGAACAAGACGCTCTCCGCCTCGCGGTTCTCCAGAACCGCCATCGGGATATGCTCGGCCGCCGACCAGGAGCCGGTATTGCTGCAGGAGATCCGCTTGGAGCTGCGATCCGTCAAATGAGATAAGCCGAGCTCAGGTAATCGGTATGTGCGCCACTGCAGCTCGCTTTGCCATCCGGTATGGGGGATGGACAGCCGCATTTTCTCGTCCCGATCCTGGCGGCCCTCCTTATCCAACCCGGTCAATGCAAAAGAGGAAACATACTCAATCCCCACCGCTTCCGGCCCGGCATTGTACAGTTCTGCCCAAGCTCGGACCAATTGCACCCCGTCGTAAAATTGGAGGTGTTGCACCGCCTGCAGCCCGGTCTTCGGGTCGCGCAGCGCGATTTCCAGCTTCCTCCCGAACTCGTTCCGTCCTTTGGTATGGCCGGCGTACACCATCCTCAATCCCGGGTACGATGCCCGGTGGGTCCGTCCGTGATATTCGGCCCGGTCCTCTCCAGTGAGTTGCAGCTCCATCAGGCGGAATCCCGGCTTCTGCTCCTCCCGGATCACCGCTTCACTCAATGCACTTGCTCCAAAATGCAGCAGCCGCACATCCTGCTCGTCGGTGACTTCCAATACGAGATGTAAGCCGTTCTCCCTTAGCTCGATTTGATTCATCGCCCTCGTACACTCCTTTACCTGTCCTAAGTAAAAGCAAAACCCAGCACCGATAGTTGGTGCCGGGTTCATTTCGTGGTTTCACGAACAACCGAGATTCCCGTTGATTATTCAGCCGAACCCAGTTGTACCCATGCTTGTTCGATTTCGGTCACAGCTTGATCTTTGGTTTTGCTGCCGCCGATGTAAGCTTGCATGATTTCTCCGAATTTTTGATGGAACGTATCCAGCGAGTAGTTGATCGCCAGGTCGCCCGAAGGCTCGGACTTCAGAATTTCGTTCATTTGATTTGGCATTTCCAACTCTGGAAGCGGAGCGTCCTTGATTGGAGGAATGACCTTCGCAATCGTGGAGAACCAGCTCTTACCGTAGTCGGAAGTATACAGCCAGTTGAAGAATTCGATCGTTTCGTTGACGACCGCAGAGTCTTTGTTAATGCGCAGAGCTTGGTCCGCACCTGTGATAATCATCGATTGATCGGCTTTGTCACTAACCGGATAGCCGGCAATGCCGATTTGAATGTCTGGATTAATTTTCTTAATCGCTTCTTCGTCCCATGCACCTTTACCGGTCATAATTGCCGCTTTACCGGATGCAAAGTCACTTACTTCTGCGTTGCTGTCGCGTTCCAGCGGTTTGTCGGTGCCATGCTTCACTGTCGTATCAATGAAGTTAAAGAAGTTGTCGTACAGTGCCGGATAATCCTTGATTTTTGCATCACCAGCAATAAAGCTCTTCACCAGATCTTGCGACGTTACGCCTGCGTCTTGTGCTGCAGCGTTCACGAAATGTTGGAAGATGTGTTTCCATACCCACCATTCTTTGTACGCATTCGCAAACGGCGTAATGCCTTTGGCTTCCAGCTTAGCAATCGCGTCGTCCAGTTCTGCTGTCGTTTTCGGGAAAGTCATCACGCCCGCTTCATCCAACAGCTGCTTGTTATAAATCAAGGAGAATAAGTTCCCTTTAACTGGCAAGCCAAGCACTTTACCGTCAGAGGAAGTCATATTCGCGCGTACTGCTTCCGTCATAGCCGCAGCCAGCGGTTGGTCCGTCAAATCTGCACTGTACTCGGCAAAGGTATCAATATCCCCGCCCGCAGTGGTTTGGAATACGTCAGGCGTACTTCCTGCTGCGATTCTGGATTTCAATACCGTGTTGTAGTCTGCCTGCATGATTTCCAGGTTGATTGTTACGTTAGGCTTCACTTTCTTATATTCTTCGATGTAAGCATTAAACGCGTCGGTGTATTCCGGAGAAGCCGTGAACATATTGATGGTTACGGGTTTGGAATCATCCGTCGCTGCGCCGTTACCGCTGCCTGCGTTGCTTGCCCCGTTATTCGCCGCGCTATTGTTGCCGCCGCAAGCGGATAACAGGCCCATAATCAACACCAGGCTGAACGATAAGGCCAGAATCTTCTTCTTCATTACTTTGCCCCCACCTTCATTTGGTTAATATTTACTATGCTCCCTATTTTAATGAAAGGAGACAAGTAATAAAATGTAGATATGTGATGAAAAAAGGGTAAAAAAGTGAAGTCTTGTCGTGAGTTCACTTTTTGCCCCTTTGTTCCTCCTGCTGTTGGCGATATTCGGAGGGTGACAAAGCATAGTAATTCCGGAACGCCTTGCTAAAATAGTTCTTATCTTTGAACCCGAGCATTTCCGAGATCTCTTGAATTTTGAGCGACGAATCATCAAGCAGCTCTTTGGCTTTGTCCATACGAACCCGCTGCACATACTCATGGATGCCGCAGCCATATTGTTGTTTAAACAATTTCATTAAATATTCACGGCTTAAGAAGAACCTCTCCGTAAACATAGAGATTTTGATGTCCTCAAAATAGTGATGGTCGATATATTCCTTGATGACCTCAACGCTGAACGGGCGGCCTGCGGCCATCGAGCGGCAGACTTGCTCGTGATAATATTCTGTTAAATGAAGCAGGATGGCCTCGAACTGATCAAACGAAGTGATATCCGTGCTGATTCCAATCTTATGCAGTGACCGATCTCCGCCGGAGGAAGGAAGCTTGTCCGCCGGAACGCCCAGCTCGGAAACCGTATCATTCATGAGCACGACGATTTCCCGCATCAACCGATCAGCCGCGCCGATACTGAAGGATCCAGCGGCTTTGATGCTCTTGGTAAACTCGGCCACCACCGATTTGGCATGGTTAAGATTGCCTGCCTCTAACGCCCCCCGCAAGATCGGCATTCGACTGGAGAAGGAGAACGTCTCCTTGCTCGCTGCCTTATCCACCTCTCCAATGACCGCGTTCCCTTTAAGCTTCAGCAGGTCGATGCTCTGAATGCCCGCAACCGCCTCATCATACGATTCAGCTAAGTGTAACACATCCTCGCAATATCGTCCGATTCCTCCGACAGTCAGCATTCCAAACAGATCACCTATCGTCGATACAATTTTTCGCATCAATTCCCCTGCACGAAACGCGATCTCTTGCGGGTAGCCCCCCTTCACCGTATAGATGGCGATCACTTCCCGCTCTTGCTTCGGATTGGCAAAGCTGAAGCACTGCAGATTGTTCACCACAACCTCATTAATCACATTCGCCACAGCGAAATGGAGCAGCTCCCGGTCGCGATGAAACCGGCTCTCCTGGACAGCTTCCATGTTCAAGATCCGCAGGACGAGCGCGCCATATCGATGATCCGGTTCATCCGCCCCAATTAACGAGAGGAACGCCTGGCTGCTCTGCTTCTTAAAGCTCCGTTCAATAATGGAAAAATAGATCTTCTCCTTTAATTTCGGGAGCGACATATTAAACGCAATGTTTCGTGTGATCGATTCCTTCTGACGCTCGCGTTTGGCATTTAACACATCTACCGCTTTGCGCAGCGCCTGGTTCAAATCCTGACGATTGACCGGCTTCAGCAAATAATCGACCACTTTCGCATGAATCGCCTGACGCGTATATTCAAAGTCGTCATATCCGCTGATCACAATGGTCAGCAGCTCGGGATACTTCTCCTCGACAATCCGCAGGAATTCGACCCCGTTTAACTCCGGCATTTTCATATCTACCATAACGATGTCCGGCTTGTACTGCTCGAGCATGGCAAGCCCCATTTTGCCGTCCGTCGCTTCCCGGATTTCATCCACCTCAAGCTCTTGCCAATTTCCTAGAATCCGAATCGCCTCGCGAAGCGGCTCCTCATCGTCGATAATCAATACATTATACATAACTGCTGCCCCCTCGCGGTATGATCATACACATATCCGTCCCGTGCTCATCGCTCTGGATCTTGAGCTCTGCTTCTTCCCCATAGAGAAGCTTCAAGCGGGTATACAGATTTTTGAGTCCGATGTTCTCGCCTTCCTGCTCCTCCCACTCTTGGCGGAAGGACGTCTGGATTTGCTCCATTCGTTCCGGAGAAATGCCCGGACCGTTGTCGCTGACAGAGATCACCGCATGCTTATCCCTCAGCTCGGCCCGAATCCGAATCGAGATGCCGCTCGACATTTTCTCAAGCCCATGCTTAATGGAGTTTTCAACCAAAGATTGAATAGACAGCTTGGGAATTTGCAGCTCCTTGAGGGCTTCCTCCCACTCGACCGTTACCTGCAGCCGGCTGCCAAACCGAGCCTTCTGCAACGCGAGATAACGTTCAATATGCTTCAGCTCCTCCCTAGCGTACACGATGTCTTTTCCACTAATACAATATCTTAGCGTCAACGCCAAGGCATCCACCATATCGGCTACTTCGTCGTCCCCGCTCTTGAGCGCTTTGGTCGAAATCGCCTGCAGCGCATTATACAGGAAATGCGGGTTAATCTCCGCCTCCAGCGCTTTGAGGATCGCATTCTTCTCCACCAGCTTCATCTTGTAGCGCTCGTTAATCAAATCGTTCGTCCGCCGCACCATCCGGTTGAAATGCCGGGATAAATAAGCGATCTCATCCTGACCCTTCACCGGGATTTCCGCATCAAAGGTCCCTTCGCTGAAGCGGCGCATCTGGAGAGACAAATCCTTCAGCGGACTCGTAATTTTGTTGGAAAACAGAGTCACCAGAATGAGCGAAATCAACAAGAATATTGTGCCGATGAGATATCCAATATTCCGCGTGGCTCGGGCAGCCGCATACAGGTTGCTGTACGGAATCGGTTTGACCAGCTTCCAGCCCCCGTTCGCTTCAATGTTGTAAATAATCAAATATTTGTGGCCAGACTCACTGGTCCAGGTGATCGGCTTCATGGAATCTCCCTCTTCAAGCCGGGCAAGCCAGGGTGCATCCTCAACCTTCTCCAAAAAAGCAGGATCATCCACATGAAACGGAACATTATTCGGATCTAGATACAGCAGGTGCTCTCCGTTCTCGAACGGGACATCCTTCAAAATTTGATCTTTCACCGTGGGCTTCATATAAAAAGAGACAATCGCCTTCGGCTCTCGGGTGACTAAGGACCGCAGCACGCGGTGATACCCCATAAAGTCCGGTTCTACATCCATGTCGTAGCCCGACTTCGCCCCTGGCACGATAAACGATTGATAGGCTTCGTTAAAACGGCTCTCCATCGCCTGCTTATACCACGCCTGATTGGGGATATCCTCCTGATAGCTCACCCGAACCGAGACGTTATAAGCTTCGCGCGTAATAGAGTAGTATTTGCGTTGATCGATCAAATAGAGATAAATGCTCTCCAAGTCATTCCGCGAGTAAAACAGCTCTCGCAGATAGTCCTCCAAGTACATTTTTGACGCGTAATCCGATTCTTCGTTCATAATCGCCTGCAGAATGTCCTCATAGTGAATCTGCGGCAGCGACATTTGTTCCACACCGGCGAGGTAATCTTCCAGCTTCTGATTAATCAGCTTCAGGTTGTTGGTGGTGCTGGCCATACTATGCTCTACGGATTCTTGTTCAAGCATCTCATAAGAGATAACGGTTAGTAGGCCAACTACTAGAATAATGATCGTCGTAAACAACAAAATAAGCTTATTGACCAGCCTACGCGAGATCCGGTCAGTAAGCGTTGTCATGATGCTTCGGATGCGGTTGAACATAGCTCCTCATTTCTAGTACCTCGGGCGAAAAAGCGAGTTCACCTTTTTACCCTTAACTGTTTTCTTAAATCCATTTTGACGGCATAACCGCTGTTTTATAATCATTATAGTCGAAAAAGCCCAAGTGTATAGGGGAGACGGTCACACCGCTGTTTATACCAATACGTCACGAAAAAGAGGTGCCATTATGTTCAAACTAGGGAGAAAACGGGGCGAGAAATTAGAGTTTGGCGTATTTACATTGCCAATTCTGATAGCTATCATCGCGGTCTTCTATTATCCGTTTGTCATGACAATCCGTTATTCCCTGACCAAGTGGAACGGGATATCCAAGCATCCGAAATTTATCGGACTGGACAATTTCAAACAAATTTTCATGGGTGACGCGAACTTCTCGCAGGCCGCCTGGTTTACGATTAAATACGCGATTCTTTATATCGTAATCATCAACGTGCTGGCGATTTTGCTGGCGTTGGTGCTGGATATGAAGCTGAAGACGACGAACTGGCTGAGAGCCGCTTTCTTTATTCCGTACATTCTCAGCTTGGTCATTGTCGGCTTTATCTGGAAGTTCATCTTTATGCAAGGCTTTGAGTCCCTTGGCGACAGCACCGGATGGGGCATATTTGATCTAAGCTGGCTGGGTGAACCTGGACTTGCCTTTGTTTCGATCCTGTTTGTCTCCATTTGGCAATCGATTGGTTTTTACATGGTGATTTACATTGCAGGTTTGCAATCGGTTCCAGATGACCTGAAGGAAGCAGCCACGGTGGACGGCGCTGGCCCAGTCCGCAGATTCTTTAACGTAACGTTGCCGTTGCTTGCTCCATCGATTACGATCTCCGTCTTTATGGCGTTGACCAACTCGATTAAAGTATTTGACGTCATCCTGTCCTTGACCGGCGGCGGCCCTGGCGGCACGACGTACAGTGTGGCGTACGACATTTACCGTGACACATTCCAGAACAACCTGTACGGCTATGGTACCGCGAAAGCGCTAATTCTGTTCGTCGCCGTGCTGATTATTACAGCGATTCAGCTAACGATCTTCAAACGCAGGGAGGTTGAGGCGTAATGAAAAAGAATACGGCAGGCCGCATCGTCCTGGAAATCGTGATGGTGCTGCTCTCGATCCTGTTCCTGTATCCGTTGTTCCTGACGATCATCAACTCGCTGAAGAGCTTCTCCGAGGTCATGACCGATGTCATCGCCTTGCCGAAGAAACTCGCCTTCGAAAACTACAGCTATGTATGGGAGTTCATCAACTACCCGCGGCTGTTCCTGAATAATGCGGTCGTCACCATCCTCGGCTTGGCCGGGATCATATTAATCTCGTCCATCGCTGCGTACAAGCTGGCCCGTACGAAATCCAAAGCCAGCTCGATCATTTACTTTATCTGTATCATGCCGATGCTGATTCCGTTCCAATCGATCATGTTGACGGTGCTGCAAATGGCGAAGAACCTCCATCTCTCGGACAGCACGTGGGGACTTGGCATTCTGTACTGGGGCTTCGGCGCTCCGCTCGCCCTGTTCATCTACCACGGCTTCGTGAAGGGGATTCCGAAGGAAATCGATGAAAGCGCCACGATCGACGGTGCCTCCGGCTTCCGATTGTTCTTCAGCGTGATCTTCCCGCTGCTGAAATCGGTCACGACCACGATCATCATCATCGACGTGATGTGGATTTGGAACGACTTCCTGCTCCCATTGCTGATGGTCAACGGCTCGCCGGCAACCAAAACGCTGACGCTGGCCGCATACACCTTCGTTGGGCAATACACCTCCGACTGGCAATATGCAATGACCGCTATGGTCATGGCGGTGCTGCCTTCGATCATCGTCTTTATCTTCTTGCAAAAATACATCGTCAAAGGCGTTGTCGCCGGCGCGGTGAAAGGGTAATTATAAAACAGCCCCTGATCCTATGGATCGGGGGCTGTTTGCATGTTTAGACCATAACTGAAAAAGTGTCATGACACTTCCAGGTAACGTGTGCAGCTCCGGCTAACGCTTGCCACAG
>NZ_KE159655.1:298815-352543 GCF_000403375.2 Paenibacillus barengoltzii G22
ACCAGCAAATAAGCTCTCTCATAAGCGTTAGATTCTCATCGCCCCCGTTTTCGGCCCAATAGCGTTTCTGGCAAGCGTTAGACCGCTGGTTCGCTGTTGCGCCCTAACTGCTACGCTAGGAGATGTCTTCGCCCTCGTCTTCATCCTCAAACAACGTGCGAAGGACACTGTTCCGGTTTTCGAGGAAACGGCGCGTAATTTGGTAGTGATCCGTATCCTCGTAACGTATCTGCTCCAGCTGATCGCCATCAAAACTTAAGATGTCCGCGTCCGGATACCCCATCAGAATCGGTGAATGCGTGGCGATAATGAACTGGGCGCGATCCGATAAGTCATGGATAATCCGCATCAAGGACAACTGCCGGGCTGGAGACAGGGCCGCCTCCGGTTCGTCCAGCAGATAAATGCCCCGGCTGCCAAATCGATACTTGAACAAGCTGAGGAACGACTCGCCATGCGATTGGCTGTGCAAGGACACCCCGCCGTAAGCCCGTGTTGCTGCGACATCATCGATATGCGAGGCAAACGAATAAAACGACTCCGCCCGCAAAAAGAAGCCATTCGTGACTTTCGGGTTCCAGGAGAGACGAAGGTAGTCTCCAAGCGCAGATTCAGATCGATCTACCTCGTAGACGTTGTTTCTCCCACCGCCAGCCGGATTAAACCCGCATTGGTAGGCAATCCCCTCCAGCAACGTGGATTTACCCGAACCGTTCTCCCCAACAAAAAAGGTAACTGGACGGCGGAGATACAGCTTGTTCATCTTTCGAACTAACGGGAGCGAGAAAGGGTATGCGTGGAAGGAGGGCATCTTCTCTTTAAGCAGCGTGATCTCTCGTAAATACACCCTCTTACACCCCCTCTCATTTTGAGAATGAATCAAGCTCCTTATAAATAAAATAGTCGAAATCGGCAGGCTTGCGCATCCCGCTTAGATCCTGGGCGCAGACGCCAATAAAGGTGCCGGTGAAGCGCAATCTCTCCGCCGGATCGTCGGACATGTGGCTTACGTCAACGGCTTCGCCTACTGCATGCCAGATCTCCCCGTCCAGGCTGTAGTAGAAACTTGCCAGCTCGCGTTCGATTACGACCCGCAGCCAGCAACGCGAAGCCCCTTCAATCGAGATATCTTCCGCCAGCAGTTCGTCGTAAACGCCGTATTTGGTCTGGATCAAATTCAGGCTCTTGCCCTTCGTCTCATCTCGGGAGATCCGCAGATATACATGATCGTTCGTGTCGTAGAACACGGTCAGGCCCGCCATCTGCTGGAACGTCTCCGGCTCGAACTCCACCACCGTCTCCGCCAGGCAATGGAACGATTGCTGCCGCCGCGCCACCAGGCTCTGCCGGAACAGCGAGTTCATCGACTCGCGGCCATACAAGCGCAGGAAGCCAGGACGCTCGCGCAGTGTCAGCCAATCCTCCGTGGCCGGAACACGCAGGGTGCTCCAATGTACCCCCAGCGTCTCCGCCTCGAAATCGTCCCGTTCCGCCTCCGGTTCAAACGGGTGCGGCGGCAAGGCGGGAGCAGGCACCTTCACTTGCGGCTCATTCCCACCGGTTTCCAACCGGAACCAGCCGTCTTCGGTCCAGACCCCGCGTTGAATCGCCGTTTCCCTGCCAAGCGTACAATAGATGTCCTTCGTCGGCCGTCCAGTCAGATGCACCATGTACCATTCCCCTGTCTGGGTCTCGACCAGCGAGGCATGTCCCGCCTTTTGCAGCTCCAGATGCGGTTTACCCGCCGAGGTGAGAATCGGATTGGTAGGGTCCACTTCATACGGTCCGTCGATCGTCCGCGATCGGGCCATCGTGACCGCATGTTCGTAATGCGTGCCGCCTTCCGCTGTCAGCAGGTAGTAGTAGCCATTTCTTTTATACAAATGCGGGCCTTCGGTTACTCTAAGGTCAGTGCCTAGGAAAATATTTTTCACTGGACCCACCAGCTTCTGCTGCTTCGGATCATATTCTTGAAGCACGATGCCAGCAAAGTGGTTCTTCCCTTTCCGGTGATCCCACAGCATGTTCACCAGCCACTTGCGCCCGTCATCATCATGGAACAACGAAGGGTCGAAGCCGCTGCTGTTCAAATAGATCGGATCCGACCAGGGGCCGCGAATATCCGGGGCAGTAACCAGATAGTTGGGCGTATCCTTGAACGCGCCGTGACGGCTTTTGACATCAGTGTAAATCAGGTAGAACAGCCCGTTATCATAGCTGAGGCAAGGGGCCCATATCCCGCAAGAGCCGGGGTTGCCCAGCATATCCAGCTGTGACACCCTCGTCAGCGGGTGGCCGATCAGTTGCCAGTTCACGAGATCCCGAGAATGATGAATTTGCACACCCGGGAACCATTCGAAGGTAGAAGTCGCGATGTAGTAGTCATCCCCAACTCGCAAGATTGAGGGATCAGGGTTAAAGCCGCGTAAAATCGGATTCGTGATCATTGGACGTTCGCTCATAAGTTCCTCCTATAAAAACTGTTATCGAATTGGTTATTGTTTTTCGCTCAAATCTTAAAATTTCGATTATAATAGAAATTAGGCTTTCGCATCTCATTTCCTGCCTAAGGAGGCTAGTTTTTATGCCTGATTCAAGTAAGACTAACGATTCATCGTATCGTTTATCCCATATTCCGGTCTCGATTCTCGACTTGGCGCCGATTACCGCCGGCAGCACGGCGGCCGAATCGCTGCGCAATTCGCTGGACCTTGCCCAGCATGCCGAGAACTGGGGCTACCACCGCTATTGGCTCGCAGAGCATCACGGCATGCCCGGCATTGCCAGCTCGGCGACCTCCGTCGTGATCGGACACATCGCCGGCGGTACGAAGAAGATCCGCGTTGGATCCGGCGGCATCATGCTGCCAAACCACGCGCCGCTTGTTATCGCGGAGCAGTTCGGCACGCTCGAGTCGCTGTACCCGGGGCGGATCGATCTCGGCCTGGGTCGGGCGCCCGGCTCCGACCCGCTGACTTCGCACGCGCTGCGCCGCGGGCCGGGCAGTGACGGGCAGGATTTTCCAGAGCGGCTCGCAGAGCTGCGGAATTATTTCCAGCCCGTCTCCGGCTCCTCGATGCGCGTGCGCGCGATTCCCGGCGAAGGCTTGCACATCCCGATCTGGCTGCTCGGCTCCAGCGGCTTCAGCGCGCAGCTGTCCGCCCAGCTCGGTCTGCCGTTCGCCTTCGCCAGCCATTTCGCGCCGGATTACTTGCTCCCGGCGCTCAATTTATACCGCACGCACTTCCGTCCGTCGGCGGAACTGGCGAAGCCTTATGCGATGATCGGCGTGAACGTGATCGTCGCCGATACCGATGCGGAGGCTCGTCGCTTGGCGACCTCCCAGCACCAGCAGTTCTTGAACTTGATCCGCCGGCGCACCTCACAGCTTAGCCCGCCAGTGGAGCATCTCGACTGGACGCCGCAGGAGCAAGCGGTGGTCGAACGCCAGCTCAGCTATTCGGCGATCGGCTCACCCGAGACGGTGCGGAACCGGCTGGAGCACCTGCTGGCCGAGACCGAAGCCGACGAGATCATCGTCGCTGCCCAGATCTACGACCACAAGGCCCGCTTGCGCTCTTACGAGCTGTTGTCCGGGTTGTTCGGAGGACAGCGCTCCTTGTAATCCGAAGGGCTGCAGCCCGTGTACTCCTTAAACACTTTGGAGAAATAGTGCTGATCGCTGAATGACAAAGCATCAGACACCTCTTTAATTCGCATTTCCGGCTTGCAGGCAATCAGCCTGCAGGCCTCTTTGATTTTGAGGCCAGTATAATATTGCACGAAGGTGCTTTGAGCATACCTCCTCATGACCCGGCTGACATACGAGGGGCTGACGTGAAATTTCTGCGCCACATCGGCGAGCGAAAGATACGAGTACAGATTGAGCCTGACGTATTCCTCAATCTGCCGAAACAGTTCCTCACCGCTTTTTCGGTTCTGCGCCTGCAGCCATTCGAAGGATTGCTTCGTCCATTCCAACAAGTTCTCGCCAAACCTCTCAAAACAATCCGCATCAAGCAAACGACGTGAAGAAGTCTCGAGCTCCAGCCGATGTCCGGTCTCCGAGTCGCCTCCCGCTTGTGAGAAAGCATCGGTCATGAGTGCAATAAATCGTTCCAGCTCCGCAAACCGAATGTTGTGGCTCGACCATTTGGCCAGCTGCTCGTTCAGCTTTAACAAGAACTGCTCCTTCCTCCGCCCCACGATAAGCTCTGTAAAGGCCGCGGCAGTCGCCCGATCCAGCTCAGAACCCTCCGGCTGAACCAATGTCTGGGGAATCTCCGTATCTACCACGATGCCTTGGTGAACCGGCTGCCGTTCGTCCAAAATGCCTGACATGCGGTGGTACAGTTCAGGCAGGCGATCCGGATCGCCGGACTGCAGCTGTCCGCCAATCGTCGCCGCGAGCCCCGCCGCCTCCAGCGTTTTGCGAACGGACTCCAGGCATTGATACACCGAGGAATAAGCGTCCGCCGCCGTTTTTTGCACCATAGCAAGAAATTGACCAGGCACCTGCGTCGGAAACACCCAGCAGAGCTGCGGAGCAAACATAGCATCCAGTCTGCGCTGAAGCTCCTCCGCGTTCCAAAGCTCCCGCCTGCCGGTAAACGGCTGCCTCCGGATGAGGATCAAGAGCTTACCGTAATGGCGGAATTGATCCCCGAGCTGCAAATCCGCATAAACCTCCGGAGCTACAATCTCCTGAAACAGCTCCGCTTCACTGGGAACCCGGCTGCGGAGACGCTCCAGCGCCCGTTCCATCACTTCCAACAACTGCTTGCGTTCGACGGGCTTGAGTAAATAGTCAAATACCTGCAAATTAATCGCCTTGCGCGTGTATTCGAAATCGTTGTATCCGCTGATCAAAATAAATAACAACTGCGGGCGGATCTGCTTCGCCTCTTCGATAAACGCGAGGCCGTCCAGCTTAGGCATGCGAATATCGGTCAACACCAGGTCCACCGGCTGCTGCCGGATGAGCTCTAACGCTTCCTCGCCGTTGGCCGCTGTAGCCGTCACCTGGAACGGGAGCTCCAGGGAACCCAGCAATGTTCGGATGTTTCGCAAGATCGGCTTGCTGTCTTCCACGATCATGACGTTGTACATGCTGTGCCCTCCTTGTTCAGTAGAAGTCCTTGGTGAGCGAACCGATGATCTGAACCGTGGCGCCTTTTTCCCCATCTGCTTGGTTAAACAGATTGAAGAACAGCCGGTTCTGGTACATTAACTTCAGTCGGCCGACGCTGTTCACAATGCCCATATTGCCAATCGAGGCGGGGCGTTCACCCCCCTCTCCGTCAGCAGCTTCGCTCTTCCGCAGGTTGTCCATGATTTCATCGATCTTCCCGGGCGGGAACCCGTCTCCGTTATCCTTAATTTCCACGGCCCACAGCCCGTTGAACTGCTTCACCGTAATCTCGATCCGCCAAGGAGGGTCACGGTGAATGAACGCATGCTCGATACAGTTCTCCACAAAAGGCTGAAGCACCAACCGCGGCAACTGCACGTTCCGCGCCGAATCGTCCGTATGGATCTCCCATTCGAGATCATCTTCGTATTTTTGCTGAACAAGCGACAGGTAATGCCGCGTATGCTCGAGTTCATCGGCTAAGGTGACGTGCGCATAAGGGGAAGATACGATGTAGCGCAGGCTGTCCGACAGGTGCTTGCACATGTCGGTGACGACGTCGGTCTTCCCTTCCTGGGCCGCGATGCTAATCAAATACAGCACGTTATGGATGAAATGCGGTGCAATTTGGGCCTGGAGCGCGGAGTTGCGCGCCTTGACCTCCTCATGCAAGGCGATCTTCTCCCGTTCAATCGATGCTTGCAGCCGTTCCATCAGATCCTGAAAAGCCTCGTTTAATAGAATTAAATCGTTATTTTGCGTAGGGTTGTCCCATTTGAGATTCATATTGCTATAGCTGATCCGCCATATCTGACTGCGCAGCTTCCGGATCGGCAACAGCAGACTACGCGAAGAAAAATAAATATACACAAAAGATAACAGCATCAACGCCGTAATCAGCAAAATGGACAAATACTTGACCGAGTTGACGGGTCCCAGTACGTCTTGCTTCGGCGTCACTAGATAGGTTGTCCACCCGGTGCTTTCCGACCTGGCGTAAGCCACATAGTTCCCGTGATCGTCCACATGGACGCCGTCAACTGAATGTCGCGTTGTCAACTCGGCATGCTCCTTCGGGATATCTCCAACCACCGGCTGGCCGTTCTGGTCCAAGATGTACACCTGGCCGCTGCCCACGCCTTGCGTGATCCTTTGCAGGTATGCATTATCCAACAGGATGCTCAGATATCCGAATACCGTCCCGTTCTGATTATTGATCGATCGAATAAACGAAACGGCCCCTCCCTGACGTTCCAGAACATAACCGCTGCCGCTCCAGCTTCCGTCGATGAGACTCTTTTTCAGATAACCTTCGATCGAAGCCGCATCCCCTTGTAAACCAATATAGGACACGATTTTGCGTCCGGCCTTATCGTAAATCACCATGTCCTTGATATTCATTCTGGGGCCGATCGCCTGAAACATCAGATCCTTCAGCCTGCGGCTTTGATTCAGCCGTTCGAGGTTAGCGTCGGTTTGATAACCCCGCTCCAGAATCGTAAAAACATCCTTGCTGGACAAAATCCGCTGCGACATTTGGTTCTGACTGTCCACATAATCGTCGAGCTGCTGGCTCACCTTGGTCACTGCGGCCAGCTTGGCCTCCACCGTTTTCTCTTTCAACGGTTTGATGACGACCAGATTGACGTAGACGATAAAGCAACCCAATATAAACAGAAGCAGAGCTACAAAGGTTAAAAAGACTTTATTCTGCAAGCTCAGCTGACTTCTGCGGAGGAAGAAAGGTTTCATGACGTTGGCTTGGCCCCCTTTGGCTATGGCCATGTTGCATTAGGATGGTTTAACTGTACCACTTTGCTTCACGTCATGACAACGGTTACAAGTTCACAATTTTACACCTCATCTGTCACCCTCAGACATGTACCTGACACAGACTGAAAACTATAATCAAGTTGCAAGCGCATTCAAAGACATATCAAACAGAGGGGGATTTGCCTTGAATTACGCACTGAAGAGAACAACCACCGCAGTCATCGCCGGTTTGCTGGCCTTATCGCTCGCAGCCTGCGGATCCGGAGGCGCCAAGTCCAACAACACCGCCCAAGACGGCAACAACAGCGGCGGCGCCAAGGGCGACAAAGTCACCATTGAGTTAGCGATCTCCAAAAGCTCGCAGGACTCCGCCTTCATCCAACAAGATATCCTCGACGAATTTGAGAAGCAGACGAACATCAAAGTCAATTTGCAGCTGATTCCAGCCGAGCAAACGACAACCGTCTTACAGACGAAGCTGGCCGTTGAAGAAACGCCGGACATCATTCAATACAATCTGGCCAGCGCAACCACGGACCTGAATCTGGAGCGCAACTTTGAAATTCTGGATGACGAGCCTTGGGCCAGCCGGATTTTGAACAAAGACGTCCTGTCCGCATACGGGCACATCTACAGCTTCCATGTCAGCCAAGACACCGGGATGCAAGGCGTGGTCTATAACAAAGACATCTTTGACGAACTGGGTCTGTCCATTCCTAAGAACTTTGAAGAATTCCTGGCTGTCTGCGAGAAGATCAAAGCCAGCGGAGTCACTCCAGTATTTATGCCGTACAAGGACAACTGGGCCGCGAATATTTGGCCGGCCGCTGCGTTTGCCAACTTCGTAGCCAAGAGCGATCCGACCTTCTTCGACGATCTGAACAGCAATAAGAAAAAATGGTCCGACATCCCGGAATTCCAAACGTTCCTGCAGCAGCAGTATGACGTGTATAAGCAAGGCTACACCAACGCCGACGTCCTGAGTGACAGCTACGATATGGCGGTGGGGAAATTCCTGAACAAGGAAGTCGCCATGATGTTCATGGGAGACTGGCTGATCGAAGGCGTGCTGAAGCAGGATCCGAACATGCGCCTCGGCGTCTTCCCGATCCCTTCCGAGGAAGATGCCAGCCTGGGTGCCAGCCCGCTGGGCGGCCAGCTGTTCATTCCGAAGAAAGCGAAGCACTTGGCGGAAGCCAAAGAGTTCCTGAACTTCTTAGGCTCGAAAGAAATCGCCCAGAAAATCGTTGACTCCAAAGGGTACGTATCCAACCTGAATGACGTTACGACGCCGGAATTGCCGGACTACAAGCAAGAAATCGTCGATAACTACATCACGCCGAAGAAAACCGTCTTGACTACCGACGCCTACATGCTGGTTGACCGCAGCGAGCTGTACCGGCTGCTCCAAGACCAATTCGCCGGCGGCCTAACCCCGGAAGAGGTTCTGAAGGCTTGGGACGAGAAGTTCAGCCAACTGATGGCAGATAAAGAAATCCCCGGTTTCTAAATCGGAAGAATGGCAGGCAGCATAAGTCCCGTCCGGGGGTTATGCTGCCCCAGTCTATAGTGGGGTGGAAAACATGAAATCAAAAGCATCGGTCAAAAATCTATATTCCTATTATCTCGTATTACCGGCGTTACTCATTTACACGATCTTTTTTGTCATCCCGGCGTTTACGGGCTTTTATTATTCCTTTACCGATTGGCGGCTGGATCGCTTGACGATCAAATTCATCGGATGGGAGAACTTCCATAAGATCTTCTCCGATAAAACACTGCTCCTCGCGCTTAAAAACACCCTAATCTTCGCCGTCGTCACCGTGGTTGGGAAGAACCTGATCGGGATCGTCCTTGCGGTGGCTCTAAATATGCGGCTCAAGACGCGGAACTTGCTGCGGGCGATTTTTTATTCCCCGTCCATTCTGAGCATCCTGGTTATCGGGATCGTGTTTACTCCAATCTTGCGCACGGAAGGCGCGATCAACCGGATGTTCAATGCGGTGGGGTTGCACGCATTAAGCCAGGCTTGGCTCACCAATCCGCATATCGTCATCTGGACCATCGCCGTGATCTCGATCTGGCAGCATGCCGGTTTTCAAATGGCGATTTATTTGGCCGGATTGCAATCCATTTCCCAGGAGTACTACGAAGCGGCAACCATCGACGGGGCCGGATCCTGGAAAAAGTTCACGAATATCACGCTGCCGCTCCTGCTGCCAGCGATTAATATCAACCTGATGCTCACCCTCATCGGCGGGCTGAAGGTCTTCTCGGAGGTCTTCGTCCTGACCGGCGGGGGCCCGGGCAATGCTTCACAGGTCGTCGGCACGATCATCCTACGGTCCTTCGGCGAAGGAAGCTGGGGGCTGGGGACAGCCATCAATACACTGTTGTTCGTGGCAGTTACGATCATTGCCATCCCGCTGCTCATCTTCATGCGGCGTAAGGAGGTCACCGAATAATGGGATTTACACGCAAACTCGCCATTCGTAACTATATTGTCGAAGGCCTTCTGCTGCTGGCTTCATTGCTGATTCTTTTGCCGGTGTTAATCATGATCTTCGGTTCTTTTAAGACGAGCGCCGAAGTAATGGATTTCTCGATCAAACTGCCCGAAAAGTGGATGTTCTCCAACTACGTGCGCGTCTTTGAAGAAGGCGGGCTCGCCCGGTCGTTCTGGAACAGCGTGTTGATTACCGGTGTATCTTCGATCATCAACATCGTGGCTTCTTCGGCGGCCTCCTTTATTCTGGCGCGTCGCGAGACGAAACTCGCCAATACGCTGTACATGTTTTTCTTTATGGGCCTGATCGCCCCGATGTCGACAATTACGACCATCCGGATCGTGCAAGCGCTGGGCTTCTACGGCAGCATCACCAGCGTCATTCTGATTTACGCCTCGCTGAACACCGCCTTTAGCGTGTTCCTCTACAGCGGGTTCATCAAGACGATCCCGAAAGCGCTCGACGAGGTGGCGTTCCTGGAAGGGGCCAGCGTGCTCGGCGTATTCTTCCGGATCGTGACGCCGCTGATCCTGCCAGTGAATGCTACCGTTGCGATTATGGTGTTCATGTCGGTGTGGAATGACATCACGATTCCGCTCTACTTCCTGACCGACAGTTCGACCTGGACAATGCCGCTGTCCATTTATAATTTCTACGGCAAATACAGCCGGGAATGGAATCTTATTTTTGCCAACCTCGTGCTGACATCGTTGCCGGTATTTATTCTCTATCTGTTCGGCCAAAAATACATCGTCAGCGGCCTCACCGCCGGCGCGGTGAAGGGCTGATTGCAGCGGATACGCATTTAATGAAGTGAGCCTGGGAGGAATTCCGGGCTCGCTTTTTTGGGGCAAAGGCCGCGTCTGAGTTAAACGAGCCGGCGACTTGGCAACTTGGCGAATCCCTGCTGTAACGGACCGTAATGACGTTAATCCACGATTTCCCGACGATTTCCCGGTTTAACGGACACTCCAGCCCTTATTTGCCATTTCGCTATGGTACTAGGCAACGATTTGCCCAAATAACGTCTTCTCAATCCGTTAGAACTCGATTCCCCACGAATCAACGGAACTAAGAGCACTGGAGTCCGTTGCTATGAACGTTTTTGTCAAGCCCTCAGTTTAAACCTTGCCTGAGCACGTGGCGCGAGAGCAAAAATGCGAGCGACGGTCGGCACGCTGCTATCCGTGGGTTGGTTACCACATGTTATGCCTTCGTCAAGGAGAGCTTTTGCAAGCTAGAAACGCACGTTCAGTCCCTTCCGAAACTTAGTGCAAACGGACAACGCAATTTCTCTCCCAAACCTTCGTTTGCTCCCGGGCCTCGTGCTCAGGCGTGAGCTTGTCAAGCGTCTTCCTTGACAAGCGGGTAGTTACAAATCAACACTTTTGCAATTCCTCATCGAAGATGAGGAACGCCACACGGCGAGTGTGGGGGTGCAGGGGGCAAGGTCCCCTGCGTCCTTCATCATCGAAAAGCTGTTAGGATGCGGCGGGCTGTTCCACGGTTCGGGCAACAGCCCATACAAACCCAATCAGTTCCCTGGCCACCGCACCGACGGCCACATTCTTGTGTTTGTTCTTTCCAAACACAAGATGGCGGTATTTGGAATGCAGTCTTTCTTGGGCCTTCCAGGACAACAGTTGTACGTCGGCCGGCATGCCATCTAGTCGTTTGGCGAGATCGCCCTTCACGGCAGGACGATGACGGTAACTCCAAGCGGACTCCACTAAAGTCCGGCGCAAGCGGCCGTTTCCGGCTTTGGTCATGCTGCCTCGACGAGTACTTAGGCCCGTGGAATACTCACGAGGGACCAGTCCCAAGTACGCCATCAGTTGGGCTGGGGAGCGAAAACGCGCAAAGGTTCCGATTTCAGCCGCAAGGGTGATGGCTGTGAGCAATCCAATCCCGCGTAAGGACTGAAGAACTTGAATTAGCGAAGCCTTGGAGCCGGTCGCCGCTTGCTCTACCAGTGCTTTTTCTAGGCGACCCATGCGCTGCTCGATCTCATTCAAAGCATGAAGCATCTCATCGAAGGCCACCTGCATGGGCTCGTACGGGAATACCAGTTGCCCCAGCCAGACGCGATACTTCTTCGTCCAGCGACGCTTGATTGTGGCCGGTGGCTCTATCTGGTGACGGAGCAAGAACTTCAAGACCCGCTGACGAGCCCGGTGGGCATCTTCCTTGGCAGCTTCACGGGCGCGAACCAATTCCCGTAGAGCCTCATCTTCCCGTTCGGGGACGTAAACGGGAGCGAGCTCTCCTGCACGATACAAACGCGCGAGTTGCTCGGCATCCCGTCGATCTGTTTTCACTTGGTCGCCGGGGCGTTTGGGAATGAGCGATGGAGCAATGACGACACAGTGGGCCCCCATGGAGGTGATCCAGCGATAGGTTTCGTAACCTGTGGGTCCTGCCTCGTAGCAAAACGATAGCGTTTCGGCCGCTCCCAGCTCTTTGATAAGCTTGCGTAACGCTGCCGGTGTGTGGGGAATGGTTCCGTAATAGCGTGGAGCTTCCCCGCTCACATCTGCAATCGCAACCGAAATTTTTTCTTTGGATACATCTAAACCGACGAATTTTGTGGTAGACTGCATAGTATCAGCTCTCCTTTGCTATGTAGCTCTGAAATGGTTTGGGTTAATCACTATCCATTTTAACCTACGAGATGTAGCAATTTGGAGGGCTGTCTTTGTTTTACGTTCATCTTAGCTAGATCAACGGCCCTCGACCCTTCCCAGCCGCCCACTCCCGATTCAGCCTTACGCCTCACCCCTCGGCATCCATATCCGGTAGTTCCCGCTCAACGCCAACAGCGCAAACAAATAGAGGCAGTTGTCGTAGTAGCGGCGCTTTCCGGTTCGGACGGGAGTGTTCCAGAACAAATCAACACAGGCCTTAGCTTGGGGGCCGTCGGCCGCCAGTGAGGCCATCGCGTTGGTTGCCAGCAACCCGACCGGATGCAAAGCCGGTTCCTCAAACGGCTCCCCTGAGATCGTGTAGCGGCGGTAGTCCTCCGGCTCTTTATCAGCGAAAAACGCCTGAATCTTGCCCACCGCCTCCCGTTGCCAAGGATCGGCGGCAAACCATTCCCAATCGAGGCCAAGATTGGCCGCGACTCGATACGCATCGCTGAAGAAGTGGCCGTACCCCCGTTCGTTATTTGGCGTTCCATCATAATATGCATACTCCGGTGCAAGACCGGTAACCGGGTGGCAAGCCAGGTGCAGATATTGCCGACTCGCCTCAGCCGCTTCCTTCCAGAACGCTCGATCCTCCGGGTAGGCCCACAGCGCAAACAACTCATAGAAATGAGGAAGATGATAGGAAGGATCAGAAAACTCACAGTTTGGAACAAACTTGATCAGCTTGTTGTCCGGATTCCACATCGGATAACCTGGTCCGTCCTCCCCTTTATGCAGGCAGGTGCGCAGCAAATCCCGAGCCTGGGTGCCGTAGTTGAACGGCGCCTCCCGGTCGCCCCAACGATGAGACGCAAACAGCAGCGCCAGCGCAAAATACTCCTCGCCATCCGGTGCCGGCCCGTTGGATAGACGCTTGCCGTCCGGTGCACAGGACCAGGCGAAGTACCCGGCGTTATCCCCTTCGGTCATATACATATAGGTTACTGTCCATTTCCAGATCCGATCGAACACATCCTGGCGGTCGTATTGAACGGCCATCATCATCCCGTAGGACATCCCCTCCGTTCGTACGTCCAGGTTGCCGGTATCCAGCATATAGCCCATATCTTCGCCGGAAGGGTAATAAATACGCGTTTCTTCGTCTCCTTCAAATAACTGCTCCCATGTCTCATCCAATCGACGCTGAATCGCCTCTTCCCCGTAACCGTATTCAGCCAGCAAGTTCCGGTACGTTCCTGTGCAGTAAGCCCCTTGATGCTCCTTCATTCCTTCGCCTCCTTCTCGAGTACAACTGGTCTTATCGTGATTTCAACGTTAAGGTAACACGGTACCCAGCACATTTCCATGTGCATTTCGCGCTTCTATTTATCCAAATCAATCCATCACGACAAAAATCCGCACAGCCAAGGCCGGATCCATGCCAACCTTCACTGTGCGGTTCAATTAGGACAATAAAGAGATCCGATCGCGGTAATGAGCGATCAACTGCCTGTTTCGCTCATCCGCCCCGTCGATATTTCCACTTAAGAATACAGGAGGCTCATAACCCTCATCGGTCATCATCACAATCGCCCCGGCAAAGATACTGTTCAGAATAACAGCCCCGATCACCGTTGACGTCGGTGCGAACGGTACCGGCACTCCCGGATAAGACAGCACCGCGTCTCCCTTCACCGCATGATTATCGATGACCAAGTCGACGGCATCATATAAATGTTTCCCGCTGACATGCCGAGACGGCCAGCTCTGCGAATACTCGAGCGAAGTGATGCCGATCGTGTAAGCCCCTTTCGCCTTCGCGATTTGAGCGACATCCACCGGCACCGGATTCCTGCCGGAAGTCGATAACACGATCATCACCTCTCCCGGACGAATGTCCTGATTGTGCATAAACGACTCAGCCAGCCCGTTCTGCCGTTCCAGCTCCGACGAGCGAACCGCTCCTTCATGCAGCATCAACGGTTCGACCAAAATGGGATGAATCGGTGCTAATCCTCCCGCGCGATAGAACACTTCCTCGGTGAGAATGTGGGAGTGTCCGCATCCAAACAAGTGGATCACGCCTCCCTGCATGATCGTTTCCGCCGTCCTCCGAGCCGCCTGTCTAATGCGCTCTGCTTCCCGTTCCTCGATCTGGTCGAGGCTGCGACGGATCTGCTCCACATACTCATGCAGCATCATAGATCACGTCTCCTTCCTGTTTGGCAAACGTTGCTTAGCCCCTTCAATCATAGCGGCCATCGCATTCAAGGCGGCTTCGATGATCTGTTCGCCCTTTTCTTTGGTTGCGAGCTTCGCATCGCCAAGAACCGCGGTGGACGTAAATTCCTCCCAGGGCGTTGGCGTGCAATCCGCTTCCAGCCCAATGTGAGGAATATCCGTTACGGCTTTATCCATATCGACATACTCTCCCGCCAAATAGAGCATGTAGGAGGTCTCCAGCTCACAGGCATGGAAGTAGGATGCGTGGGACGCCGGCGTTTCCCTCACCTGCTCAATCACCTGTTTCGTTCCCGGATAGAAGAAATAGTAGACCTTCAATTCGGGAATGTCCTTATAAAGCAGGCGCGCAGCCTCCTTCAGCGCTACGGCGTTGCCGAGATGTCCGTTCAGCATGACATAGATTCGCAGGCCTTGTCGGTATAAACTCTCCCCGATGTCGTACAGCATCCGGATCAGCGCCTCATTGGAGACGTTAATGCTGCCAGGGAAGTTCTGCAGGCTCCACACTTGGCCGTACGGTAACGTGGGGAGCACCAAGCTTTCCGTCCGTTCAGCCAACCGGAGCGCCAGCCGCTCGGCCAGCAGGTTATCCGTGCCAAGCGGCAGGTGGGGGCCATGGGCCTCCACCGCACCGATCGGCAGGATTGCGCAGGGCATGCGCTTGATTTTTTCCGCAATGTCATAGGCATTTTCGTATTGAAAGATCAATCACCACGCCCCCTCATCGCTTGAAGCTAAAGCAGTTCGCCGGATTTTCCACGAAAAATTGATGCACCAGCTGCTGCCCGTCAAATCCCGCCTGTTCCGCTTCGGCCACAAACCGCGGAACCCATTTGGCAATAATGTACTCCAGTCCCAGCCCATAATCGTAATGCTTGTAATACGATTTCCGGGCGGTATCTCCGCTGATGAGGATCTGATTGGCATAGCCTTTGCGGACGAGATCGAGGATCAGCCCAATGCGGGTACTCTCAGGGCCGTACTTGATCTTGCCGATGCCGTCGAAGGAGAGATAAGCACCGGTCTTGGCAAGTTGCTCATGGTAGTAAGGATCTGGGTTGCGGTCCATGTGACCCAAGCTGACGAAGTGAAGATCAACCCGCTCGCTGCGAAGCAGCTCAAGTTGTTCCAAGCCCATCGTCCCAACCTCGGTATGGGAGTGGATCGGGGCCTTGGTTTCGTGATGGGCCCTGGCAACCGCCCGCAGCGTTTTCTCCTCCAGCGGCGTAATCCGGTTATACCCCGTCCCGAATTTCACCTGGCCTGCTTTGAAGGGCGTACCTTCTAAGCCTTCCTCAACCTCGCGAATCACGAAATCGGCTAATTCGTTGATGCTCTTCGCTTCAATCCATTCGTAATACGTGTCGTAATTTCCGAGGATCGGCTTCAGCTCATCCTTGATCTGGGCATCCCAAAGGAAGCTCTTGTTAAACCCGGCGGTCCCAATAACGCGCACCCTAGTTTCCTTCATGATGTCAACTACCGCCTGCACATCTCGACCGTAATCAATCGCCGTTGCGTCGACGATCGCCTCCCCGCCATGCCGCTTAAAATCAAGCACGTCACGTTTGGATTTCTCCGGATCATCCAGCAGCAAATCGTCTTCCCCGCGCTCCGACCAGTAAGCAGGCCGGCAGACGAGATGTTCATGCGAATAAGTAAACCCTAGCTGATCTTTGGGGATATCCCCGTCCAGCGTACGTATGAAGCTCATCTCGGCGTTCCCCCCAGCTGATTTGTAACCTTCCGATGGATCACATCCTTAGAACAGGAGCTGCGACAGCAAGCGAATGATCGGTCCGAGGATGAACATATCCGTATCGGCTGCCCACATGGCTGTGTCCGGCACCGTCGTGGAAATCAGATAACGAACCATGATGAATTGGCCCCAGGCCACGATCGTTGCGGTGATGAAACCACCCAACAATGCCCCTCTGACTCCGCCGGTGGAGTTCCCGAACACCCCAGCCGTAGCCCCGTGGAAGAACAACACGATCATCGTTGGGACGAAAATGTACGCCACCGTGTTCCCGAGCACAACCAGCCAGATTAATGCCCCGACGAAAGCGCCAAGGAAACCGAGAATAACCGCATTGGGTGCATATGGATAAACCACCGGGCAGTCGAGCGCCGGTTTTGCACCCGGGACGAGCTTGGTCGCAATTCCGTTAAAT
Source organism: Paenibacillus barengoltzii G22 (assembly GCF_000403375.2). Classification (NCBI taxonomy): domain Bacteria; kingdom Bacillati; phylum Bacillota; class Bacilli; order Caryophanales; family Paenibacillaceae; genus Paenibacillus; species Paenibacillus barengoltzii. The sequence continues at coordinate 315,272 of NZ_KE159655.1, forward strand.
GCCGGAACGAGCTCCCCGATAAACATCCGGACCCCAAGCAGGACGATGGCAATCCCGCCCGCAAAGGTCAGCGATTGAACGATCGAATAAATAATGAAGTTTTGATCTCCGGACTGGGCCACCAAGTTCTGCGCTTCCGGCGTTCCTTTTAACATGAGCACAACCGCGCCTACGAAGAACAACAAGCCCATGCACAGTGCCGTAATGACGTTAGAATCGCGAAGAAACTCCAGCCCCTTCGGCACCTTGATTTTTTCGGTATCATTCTCTTTGTTCCCTAACCATTTCCCTAAGAGTGCCCCGAGCAGACCGGCTGCTGCCGACGTATGCCCTAGTGCGATATTGTCATTCCCCGTAATTTTGCGCATGAATGGCTGAGTCAGTGCGGGCTGGAAGGTCCAGTAAACCCCCAGGATGATCGCGATGAACAGAATCAGCCCCCACCGTGGAACCGAATCTCCAGCAGTATGAATTACGATTCCGGTAAAAATGGTGGACGTCCAGAACATCATGTGTCCGGTCAAGTAGATGTACTTGAACTTCGTGAACCGGGCCAACAGCACGTTGATCAGAAAACCAAGCAGCATCGCCATCGTCACAGAGCCGCCAAACTGCGCATTAAAGGTCTTCTGACCAAGGAAGTTCGACAGGCTTTCCGACTCCAGCCCGAACACTTCTTTCCACATGGGCTCGAAAACGTTCAATGCCCCAACGATGACGCCGGAACCGGCGGAGATGATGAGGAACCCAATCACCGCCTTAAATGTGCCGCTGATCACTTGACTGGTCGATTTCTTTTGCAGCAGTAAACCCAATAAAACGATGAAGCCAAGAAGAATTGCCGGTGTCCCAAAGATGTTGTTGGATATCCAGAATAAAACATCCATTGTCCCTTCCTCCTTCTTTTTACATAGCTTCTTTCAGGTTTTGCCGAATCTCCTCTAAGTCAAAGTAATTGTTGACGATGATGATTTGTGCCCGATGGTCAGGCAGGCTTCGAGCCAGCTCATTGTTCGTAATAATATAATCTGCCGGCATACTCGAGGCCGAAGAGACATCCATATGATCCACCTCAGCCTGGATCCCCATCTCCCTTAGCACCGTTTCCACATTCATGCGTAAAATCAAGCTGGTTCCTTGTCCTAAACCGCAAACGCAGATGATCTTCATGGAGATTCCTCCCGTGTTGGTTATTCTCCCTGCTCGATAATTGAGGATTCGATCAATCCCTCGATATCCTCAGGGGTTCTCGCTGCTTTCAACGCCTCAATATTCGTTGGTTCATTGAGTAAAGTGGTTAATCTGCGTAACAGATCGATATGCTCCGAGCTTGACGAGGAGCCTAGGGCGAACACGAGCTCGACGGGATCATTCTCGGGATGTCCAAAGGCCACGGGCTGCTTCAGCCGGACGAAGGAAACCGAGGCTTCATGAACACCGGACTCCGCTTTGGCATGAGGGATTGCAATGTGCGGAGCGACCACGATATAGGGCCCCTGTTCTTGAAAAGCCGTCAGCATCGCTTCCACGTAGCTGTCCTCAGCCGCCCCGATCTCAACTAATAACTGCCCGGCAGCGCGAATCGCCTCCTGCGCGTCCTTCGCTTCAACATCCAGCGAGATCAGACTTGTATCCAGAAAACGCATCGATAATCCTCCTTAAATATCCGTCAAGCATCAGAATAATGTTGGAATAACTGCATTATTTCGGCTTTGTCATCCGTGCTCCCCAGAACGTGACGGTTCCTCTCTTCCATCAATAGGTTCGCCAACTGGGTGAGCGCCCTTAAGTGGAACTGTCCATCGATGCCAACTACGACGAATAGCAGATTGACGAGGTGATTCGGCTGATCACTGAAGGGAACTCCATCTCGAATGACTAGCAAGGATATGGAGGCCCGAACCGCCCCGTCCTCGGGCCTGGCATGCGCGATCGCAACCCCCGGCGTGGCAATTATGTAGGGCCCGTATCGATCGATGTAATCGATCATCGCTTGCACGTAACCGCCAGTTATAGTTCCTTCCTGCAGCAACGGCTGGGCTGCAAGCCGGATTGCTTCACGCCATCCCAAGGCCTGTTCCCGAATCGTAATGCGTGAAGGCTTTAACAGATCAACAAGTGTTGGCTTATTCTCCTTCGATTTAGGCGGCTGGACTTTAGTTGATGACAGATACCGCTGGATATCCCTTAGCAGCGCCTCTCGATCGGGAATGGCGACGTGTTGGCTCACCAAATCCACAATTTCCTGCGCCGCAGGAAAGGCAGAGCTGCCCTCAGCCACCCCCAGATAAGGGTTCACCCGACTTAGCAGATGCGTCTTCTCGGCGTCGCTCATTACCGCGTTCAAGATAAACACCGGAACCTGACAGCCCGACAAGGGAACCGTTGAGAAGATCAGGTCGACGGGATCCGTGAATTTCTCAAATTCTCGCAGGGACAGCACTGCCACTAAATCCAGGGAGGGGAAGAGCTGCTCCAGCTGATTTTTAAGCAGCCTTGAAGCCGAAACTCCGTTTACACAAACGACAGCAGCCCGTTTCCGATGCTCCGTTTTCGCTTGCTCCCTTTTGAGCCAGCCCCCAAAATGCATCGTCAGATAGGCGATCTCATGACGGCCTAGCGGCTTCTCGAATAACCTCTCCAGCGGGGAAGCGGATTTTCGAGTCAGCTCGTACACTTCCCGGTACTCTTCTAGGATTTTGTCCGTCAGCGGGTTATCGATGGTGAGTCCATATTTGATGCGATAAAACATCGATTTGACGTGAAGGAACAGCTGCTTAACCAAAGCCTCCCGGTTCTGAAAATAGACGCAGCCGTTCTTAGCGAACTGGTCGATAACCTCCTCTGTCGCTGCACGCAGTCGCTTCGTCTCCCAAGTATCGGATTCCACCTCGACCCGATTTACTTTGGCCGCCAGCAAATAAATCGCCAAGTACCCGATCTCGTCTTCTGGTACGCGAAGGTCAAACCGTTCCCCAAGCTCATCGGCGATTTGCGTCGCCGCCTTGAACTGGAGCGTTTCGCGTAAGGCCGCCTTCTCTTCTTCCTCCAGCTGTACCGTTCGCCCTTGCTTCATACGGTTGGCGGACAACCAAATGCGCAGGGTCAAATGCAGAATCGTCTCATCTGTCCATTCCATGCCAATCCGCTGCTCGGTGGAGACGATGATCCGGTATACGGAGGCCAGCTCCTCCTCCCGGAACGCTGGGAAGTGGCGCCGGAATAAATCCGTGTGAATAAGGCCGTCAAAGGCAGGAGACGAAGGATTCCAGTCAGCATACGACAGCTGCTCAAACAAGAAGCGAGACAAGACCGCCCGAATGTCTTTCTCATTCCCTTGAATAAAATAGCCTTGTTTTCGGTCGAACTGGATGCTTAGTGCATAATCCTCCAGTTCTTTCTTCAGACGCTTGAGCTCCGCATGGGCGGTTCCCCGGCTTACCTGAAGCAAAGCCTCCATATCATGCAAGAACAGGGGGGTACTCCGGTTGACGAGTCTCAGGCAAAGCAGGGCTTTTCGCTCACCGCTGGATAGATAGTATTGCTGCGGCTGTACGGATTGGGCCATGCTCGGAAGCTGGGATCTCGATGCTTCGGGGAGCAAGAAGCCCCGGCCGCGTACATATTGCACGGGAGCCAGCCCGCCTTGGCGAAGCCAGTGATTGATTTTGTCCATGTCGTAGTAAATCGTCCGCTTGGAGACATGGAAGACATCCATCAATTCTTGCACTGAGAGGTAGCCTGGGGTCTGTTGAACCAGGGCAAGGATCGAAGAACTTCGCTCGTCAAGGATGTTCCACCACCCACTTTCATCGATAGGTACTTCTATCCTATTAAATTGGAATCCAGGGGTATTCCTACCTCAACCGCGCAATTGTTGTATTTTTGAAGTTTGCAAATTTATACGGTAGAAAATATGCGGGTAAATCGATTTTGCCTCTTGCTAACCAGCAGGTTCCATACTACCATACAAGTATGGCAGTTAAATGGATCTGGGAAGAGCACCAAGACAGAGGATGGACATTAGGCAAGATGGAACGAGAACAAATGCTAGAGCTGGGCCCCGGCCCAAAGGAGGTGAATGGATGAGCGACAAATGGCTGACACAGACGGGTTCGGCGGGTAACGTCGTATATGCCAAGCTGAAGGAACAGATCGTCACGCTGGAGCTGCCTCCGGGGACTACACTATCTGAAAAAGAGATGTCGTTAGCCTTTCAGGTGAGCCGCACCCCGGTTCGGGAGAGCTTCGTACGGCTGGCGCAGGAAGGGCTGGTGGTGGTCCTGCCGCAGCGTGGTACGCGGGTATCGCTGATCGACCCCGAGCTCGTGGAGGAAGCGCGGTTTATGCGGGAGCAGTTGGAACGCGCCGTGATCCGGCTCGCCTGCGAACAGTTCCCGGAAGCGTTGCTGACCGAGCTGGCCGACAACTTGGCCCGTCAGCAGGACAGCATCCGCCGGCACGACAACCACGCGATGTTTGCGCTGGACGAGGAGTTCCACCGCATTCTATTTGCGGGCTGCCGCAAGCTGGGTACCTGGGACGTCATCCAGCAGATGAACGCCCACCTCAATCGGACGCGAGTGCTTTGGCTGACAACCGATCCGCATTGGGAGAATCTCTACGAGCAGCACCAAGACATGTATGAGGCGATTGTTGCCCGCGACGCCCATCGGGCCGACCGGCTGATGATGGAGCATTTGCAGCTCAGCATCTCCAATTTACCGGTGTTGCAGGAGCGGTATCCGGACTATTTTAAGCAAAGCTAACATCCAGCTCTCCCCCAAATAACCAGATAGGCGGTGAAGGTAAAGTATGCGTATGACATTTCGTTGGTTCGGCGAAGGCAATGACACGGTCACGCTGGATCAGATCAAGCAAATCCCCGGAGTCGAGGGTCTCGTATGGTCGCTGCATGACGTGCCTGCCGGAGAAGAATGGCCGATGGACAAAATCGAAGAGGTGAAGCGGCAAGCTGACCGCTATGGGTTTCACCTCGATGTGGTGGAAAGCGTCAACGTGCATGAGGATATCAAGCTGGGTCTGCCATCGCGCGACCAGTATATCGAAAACTACAAGCGTACGATTGAGAAAGTCGCCAAAGTCGGCGTTAAGGTGATCTGCTACAATTTCATGCCGATCTTTGACTGGCTGCGGACGGATTTACATAAGGCGGGGGCGGATGGTTCGACAGCGTTATTTTATGAGAAAGCCCGCATCCACAATATCGATCCGTTTGAGCTGGTGAAGGTGATCAACCAGAACAGCGCGCTGACGATGCCCGGTTGGGAACCGGAGCGGCTGGAGCACTTGACCTCCCTGTTTGAGGCGTATCGAGGCGTCACGGAGGAGGACTTGTGGCGCAACCTGGAGTATTTCCTGAAGGAAATCGTTCCGGTGGCCGAGCAGCACGGAATCAAAATGGCCATTCATCCGGACGATCCGCCGTGGTCGATCTTTGGGCTTCCGCGTATTATCACGAATCAGGACAATCTGCGCCGCTTCCTGAAGCTCGTCGACAGTCCATCCAATGGCATTACGTTGTGCAGCGGCTCGCTGGGGGCGAATCCGGAGAACGATATCATTGCAATGATCCATGAATTCCATGACCGGATTCCGTTTGCCCATATCCGCAATGTGCGCGTGTTTGATAACGGTGATTTCATGGAAACGTCACACCGGACTCAAGACGGCACCGTCGATATCGCCGGTATTGTGAAAGCGTATTATGACACCGGTTTCACGGGGTATGCCCGTCCCGACCATGGCCGCCACATCTGGGGCGAAGAATGCCGTCCGGGATACGGCCTGTACGACCGAGCGCTTGGCATCATGTATCTGTGGGGCTTATGGGACGCCTATGCCAAGCAGGCCGGTCAGCTAAACTAACCCAAAAGGAGTGAAGCAACCGATGAGCAACTTGCCAGTACATCCTGCATTGGCCGGCAAAACAGCCGTCATTACCGGCGGCGCCGGGGTGCTGTGCCGGGCAATGGCCCGTGAACTAGGCCGTCAGGGGGCGAAAGTGGCGATCTTGAACCGCACGCTCGCCAAGGCCGAAGCCGTGGTGGAGCAGATTCGCACCGACGGCGGCGTGGCTGCGGCATTTGCCTGCGACGTGACGGATGTCGAGAGCGTGAAGGCGGCGGAGGTCGCAGCACGGGAGCAGTTTGGCCCGTGCGACATCCTCGTCAACGGAGCCGGCGGCAACAATGCCAGCGCCAATACAACCAACGAGATTTTTCGGGCGGAAGATGTCGCGAATCCGGAGGTCACCAGCTTTTTTGATCTCAGCATTCCCGGCGTACGCGGCGTTCTGGACTTAAACTTCATGGGGACGTTGATCCCGACACAAATTTTCGCTAAAGCAATGATCGGGCGTCCCGGCGCGACGATTATCAACATCTCCTCCATGAGCTCGTACAGTCCGATGACGAAGGTCCCTGCCTACAGTGCGGCCAAAGCGGCGATCAACAACCTGACGCAGTGGCTGGCCGTGCATCTGGCGGAGTCCGGCATTCGCGTGAACTCGATCGCCCCGGGATTTTTCCTGACCGAGCAGAATCGCAGCTTACTAACGAACCCGGACGGGTCGTTAACGGAGCGCTCGAACAAAATTATCACCCATACCCCGATGCGCCGCTTTGGCGTACCGGAGGATTTGCTGGGTACGCTATTGTGGCTGGCTGATGCGGAAACGTCTGGCTTTGTGACCGGCACGGTGATTCCCGTCGATGGCGGTTTTATGGCTTACTCGGGGGTTTAAAAGGTCGCGGTAGTCGTACGCGGGACTTCGATAAAGAAGGAGATGCGTTAGAAAATGGCTGATTTTCAAGTGATTAACGAGCTGCCTATCCAGGATAAAGCGGTTGCCTTCACGTTCGACGACGGCCCCAATCCGCTGTACACCCCGCAGGTTTTGGAGATTCTAAGGGAGGTACAGGGCAAAGCAACGTTCTTTATGATCGGCACGCAGATGGAGAAAAGCCCGGAAACCGCCAAGGCTGTGCACGAGCAAGGCCATGAGATCGGTAACCATACGTACACGCACCCGCACTTGCCGGATCTTCCCCCGGAGGAATGCCGCCGGGAACTGCAGCTGACGGAGGAGCTGATCGAGCAGGTCACCGGCGCGAAACCGAAGGTCTTCCGCCCGCCTTACCTCGCAACCTCCGAGGAGGTGGCCGCCATCACCGCCGGTGAATTCGGCTATCCCGCGATTGGGGCGGTGAATGGCGCGGCGATGGACTGGGAGATGCCCGGCGTGGCGCACATTGTGGAGAAGACGCGGGAGCAGGTCCGCCCGGGCAGCATCCTGCTGTTCCACGACGGCTTCGACGACCGTTCCCAAACCGTGGAAGCCGTGCGCATCCTGGCTGCCGAACTGACGGCTGCCGGATACCGGCTGGTGACGGTCAGCGAGCTGCTGTCGTTAAGCAGAGCCGCGTTGGAATAAGGCAAAAGGCCAAAAGGAACCTCACGAATGAGGAGCTCCTTTTGGCCTTTTTTCTGTTCGGATGGATAACGAAATGTAAAAGTGCAGGCGAATCTTGTCGAATGTACCTTGTATCGATGGATGAAATGCAAAAGTACAGTTCATTTAACCGCCTAGAGCCCATTTCTCATCAAAACCCGCTTACTCAACTGCACTTTTACACTTAATCTCGCAGAAAAGCCGATTTTCCTCAAAATGAACTGCACTTTTGCAGTTAGGCTATAAACAAGGGACAGTGGGGTGGTTGTAAGTTAGCAACTACCTATGACCTCCCTCGCTTCACGACCCGTAGTACACCTCCGCCTGATGCTCGAACAACTGCAGCTGCTCGCGGACGCGCACCACCTCGCCGACGACGATCAGCGCCGGGTTGCTCAGCTTCACGGCGGCGGCCAGCTTGTGCATGTCGTCCAAGGTACAAGTAAACGTACGCTGCCGGCAGGTCGTGCCGCGTTCGATCAACGCCACCGGCGTTAAGGCCGGCTTGCCATGGCGGAGCAGCTCATCACGGATGGCGCCGATTTGGCTGACGCCCATGTAGATCGCGAGTGTGTCGACGCTATGCGCCAGCAGATCCCAGCGAATCGGCGTCTGATCGCCGTGGCAGCGGCTGCCGGTCACGCAGGCGAACGAGGCGGCCGCCCTGCGATGCGTCAGCGGCACGCCGGCGGAAGCCGCCGCGCCCAGCGCTGATGTGATGCCGGGAATCACCTCATAGGGGATTCCCGCAGCGGCCAGCGCCAGCGCCTCCTCCCCGCCGCGCCCGAAGACAAATGGGTCGCCGCCCTTCAGGCGCACGACCCGCTTCCCGTCCATGGCGTAGCGGATCAGCCAGCGCTCGATTTCCTCCTGCGGCATCGCATGGCGTCCCGGCGCCTTGCCGACGTACACCAGCTCCGCGAACGGCCCGGCGTACGCCAGCAGCTCTTCACTGACGAGGCGGTCGTACAACACAACCTCGGCTTCCCGCAGCCGGTTCATCGCCTTGACCGTGATCAACTCGGGGTCGCCGGGCCCCGCTCCGATAATACTAACCGTTCCGGGCTGCTTCATAGGCGTTCCCCTGCCACGGACAACGCGCGGCCATCCGGCTCAGCCATTTCCGCTCCGGTAACCGGTGCCTTCGCTCCGCGCCGCAAGCTGCCTTTTTGCGCCACATACAGCATCAAACCGGTGAACACGACGCCGCCCAGGAAGTTGCCGATCAAGACAGGAATTTGGTTCCACAGCCACCAGTCGGCCATACTGACGTCCGCTCCCAGCATCATGCCAGCCGGGATGACGAACATATTCACGACCGCATGCTCGAACCCTTGTGCAAAAAAGATCAGGATCGGCAACCACATCGCTGCGATTTTGCCTGCCGTCGACTTCGAGGTCATCGCCATCACCACGCCCAGCGTAACCATCCAGTTACACAGAACAGCCTTGATGGTGACCAGCGCGAGACCGCTGCCGCCCATCTGCTTGTAAGCCAGCGTCTTCGCTTCGCTCGTCTGGATCAACATCTGCACAAGCGGGTGGGACAGGTCCGTGCCCATTTTCGTAATCGTCAGCCCATAGAGAACAGCATACACAGCACAGCCGATGAGATGCCCGAGGATCACCCATCCAAAGCTGGACAACATCCGCCCCGGCGAAGCCTGCCGTTCCATCACAGCCAGCGGGATCAAGGCGAAGCTGCCAGTGACAAGCTCCAGGCCCAACAGGACGATCATCACAAAGCCAACCGGGAAAATCACCGCCCCCACGATCCCCAGCGAGGTCTGTTGCGTCGCGGTAAACGCCAAGGTGGTGGCGAACGCCAGGATCGCTCCGCCCAAAAATCCTTTGACCAGCAGCTGCAGAATGCTGAGGTTGGCTTTATTTTTCCCGGTCTCAATCATGCTCCCTAGTACTTCTCCTGGTTTGACGTAATCCATGGTTCGTCCACTCCTTTATTCGCACTGCGATTCTCTATACGCTCTATACGCCCTATACGCTACAGTGAAATATATATAGCTCCGGTCGCTTCATCCACTTCGATCTCATAGACCGTGACCTCCCCGTGGTCGGGCTCTTGGACACGTCCGCTCCGCAGATTGATCTTCCAATCGTGCAGGGGACAGTGCACGGCTGCACCGCACACCATCCCTTCCGACAGCTTGCCGCCTTTGTGCGGACAGCGGTTTTCAATGGCGTGAACACTGCCGTCGCTGAGGCGGAAAATCGCAACCTCCTTCCCCTCAACAAACACCGTGCGCGAACCTCGCCGATCAATGTCGTCCAACCGTGCCACTTGAATTTTAGTCATCATGGTATCTGCCCCCCAAAAAAAGATCACGAATTTTGCAGCTGTACGTCCTGCAGCGGTTCGAAGTTTTTGCGCAGTTCCCGATTTTCAATAATCTCTTTCCACGGGTCTGTCGTCCGGCTTAAGGTGTCTTGAATCCGCTCAGCCAGTGCTTTCCGTTCATCGGCTTGCTCCAACACTGCCTTGATGGCGTCCAATCCTACCCGCTCAACCCACTGCGCTGTCCGTTCGTTCCAGCTGGCTTGCTCACGGTAATGCTGCAAGAACGCTGCGGTCCATTCGACCACTTCATCTTCGGTCTTCACTACGCAGAGTAAATCTGCCGCCCGAACTTTCACACCGCCGTTACCGCCCACATAGATCTCCCAACCGCCGTCAATAGCCACAACGCCAAGGTCCTTAATCGTGGCTTCGGCGCAGTTCCGCGGGCAACCCGATACCGCCAGTTTGACCTTGCCTGGGGTGTTCAGGCGTTCAAACGCTTTTTCCAGTTGAATGCCCATGCTGATGGAATCTTGGGTGCCGAACCGGCAGAACGTGGAGCCGACGCAGGTCTTCACCGTCCGCAACGCCTTGCCGTACGCATGACCGGACGGCATATCGAGCTCTTCCCACATTTTCGGCAAATCCTCCTTCTTTACGCCCAGCAGGTCAAGCCGCTGTCCGCCGGTGAACTTCACCATCGGCACTTGGTATTTCTCGGCAACCGCCGCAATTCGCTTGAGTTCAGCCGGTGAGGTTACACCGCCGTAAATCCGAGGCACCACGGAGAACGTTCCGTCCTTTTGAATGTTGGCATGATAACGTTCGTTGGCGAAGCGCGATTCTTTCTCATCCACATACTCAGCCGGCCACAGCATCCCCAGGTAGTAGTTCAACGCGGGACGGCACTTCGAGCAGCCCTCCGGCTCGCGCCATTCCAGCACGTTCATCACCTCGCGCACACTCTTGAGCCCCATCTCTATGATGCGGGCGACGATCTCGTCGCGGCCCAGAAGTGTACAGCCGCAGATGCCTTCCTTCACCGCTTTGACATCGCCTTCTGCATATAGATGCAGCAGTCCCTCGACCAGCGGTTTGCAGCCGCCGCAGGAGCCGGACGCCTTCGTGCACGCTTTGATCTCGCCGACGCTGGAGCAGCCGCCCTTCACCGCTTCGACGATAGTGCCTTTGGTGACGCCGTTACAGCCGCAGATGATTTCGTCGTCCGCCATTGCGGCCAACCGGGCATTCGGGGACGAGGCCCCTGCCCCGGCTTGACCCGGAGTAAACCCAAGCAGCAGCTCCTTCTCTTTCCCGGCTACGGATTCACCGCTTTTGATCTTGGCGAATAACGATGGGCCGTCCGTCGTGTCGCCGAACAGTACCGCGCCGATGAGCCGGTCGTCTTGCAGGACGATTTTACGGTACGTGCCTTCCAGTTCGTCTTGAATGCGCAGCGAGCGCGTGCCTGGCGCATCATTGAAATATCCCGCTGAAAAAACATCCACTCCCGACACCTTCAGCTTCGTCGAAGTGACAGATCCTTCGTACGCGGCGGTTTCGACACCAGCCAGCCGCTTGGCCAGTACACTGCCTTGCTCATAGAGCGGGGCCACCAGCCCGTAGGCGATGCCGCGATGCTCAGCGCATTCCCCAACGGCATAAACCCCCGGTGCGCTGGTTTCGAGATAATCGTTGACGATAATGCCTCGCGCCACATTAAGGCCTGCCTCTTTTGCCAATTCAATGTTTGGTTTGATGCCGACGGCCATCACGACAAGGTCCGCTTCCAATCGGCTTCCGTCTGCGAATTCCAGCCCCTCGGCCCGCCGTCCGCCGTAAATGCTGGCTGATTGCTTTTGCATGAGGAACTTCATGCCTTGCGCTTCCAGCTCATGTTGCAGCATCCGCGATGCCGGCTCGTCGAGCTGACGCTCCATCAAGTAAGGATGGATATGCACGACGGTGACGTCCATGCCGAGATTAAGCAACCCGCGGGCCGCTTCCAGGCCTAAGAGACCGCCGCCGATCACCGCGGCTTTTTTATGTTTGCGGGAGGCCTCCATCATCAGCTCGCAGTCCTTGATATTGCGGAACCCAATGACGCCATCCTTACGTGCCCCGGGAATCGGTAAGATATATGGATTGGAGCCCGTGGCCAAAATCAATGCGTCGTATTCTGCTTCTACCCCGGAGGCCGATACGACCTTGCGCTTATCGGTATCGAGCCGAACAACCTCATCGCCCAGATGGAGGTTGATGTGATTTTCCTCGTACCAGGCCAAATCGTTAATTACAATCTCCTTCATGTCTGCCCCGCCAGCCAACACCGAAGACAGCATAATCCGATTGTAGTTCGGATACGGCTCTGCACCGAATACCGTAATCTCGTACGCCTCCGGAGCCAGCTTCAGCACATGCTCCACCGTGCGGATTCCCGCCATCCCGTTACCGACCAGCACCATCTTTTTCTTTTGGTTCATCTCCATCTCCCCTTTTCCCAAATTACCAAGAAAACACAAAAAGCCTGCTTCGCCCCTAGAGACACGCAGCTACACCACGTGATTTCTACGGATTGCGAAGACAGGCTCCATTGCCGCTTCTAGCGGGCACCCCATTGTACCCGGCATGATTACGATCGAATTTTTGAATAAACAAATTTGAATCAAGTGTAAGTTGACATTAACTATAAAGGAGGTTGGAGGCTATGTCAATATACATTACATAAAATTGTGTGATTTAAAATTTATATGTCAGTTTTCATTACGTTTATATTGATTTTTCAGAAAAAAGGCGAGAAAATACATTTATCCTTTAAAATTTGAAATATGATGTGAGGTTTTCTTTCCTCGCTGCAATTTCGCAGTTGCAGTTGTTGAAGTTATCTTGTATCTCAATCCTTTATGACTTTAAAGCTAAACACCGCTTGGATTATGAAACAGATCGTTATGGATAGGAGGGATCCCTCTCGATGCGCTTCTTATTGGTCATTCGCGAAGCCGGTTTACCCGGGACTGCCCCGACAGATCCCCTGAAGTCTTTGCCCTTGGCTGATCCCGAAACCTTCCTCAAAACGAGCGGGTATCAAGTCTTCGCCTCTTGTCAGGAGCCGCAAATTCGCAAGCGGATCAAGGAGGTTGACGCTGCGGTGCTGGATACGCCGCTGGAGGGGATGCAGCGCTGGGGCAACACGCTGCTCAAGTGGAAGCCGCTCCCGCTCCTCTGGTGGTGTAGCCCCGAGACGGCAAGCTCCTCACTGGAGGCATGTGAGACGGAGGTCCCCGTTGACGGCCTGCTCTCCCCGTCCATGACGGCATCGGAGCTGCATTGGGCGCTGCATTTCAGCGCTAGGCATTTTTTTGAGAGGCAAACCTGGCAGAATGAACGGGCGCAATTGGTCTCCCGGCTGGAGGAACGGAAGTGGATCGACATGGCCAAGAGTATCTTGTGCGACGTGAACAAAGTGTCCGAAGCCGAGGCTTACGACATGCTGCGCAAGCGGGCGATGAATGAACGGAAACGGATGGTGGATGTGGCGACTTCGGTCGTCAAAGCCCATCAGCAATTAAAATTTTGAACCGATCTTACAAACAAAGGAGGGCTCCCGATGACGATGACAGAAATCCTGAAGGAAGTAGGACGAGGCAAAAGAGGCGCCCGCGACTTGACCTATGAGGAAGCAACCGAAGCCGCCGAATTGATGATCAGCGGCCAAGCGACTCCGGCGCAGATTGGTGCCTTCTTTATGGCACAGCGGATCAAGCTGGAGAGCGTGGCGGAACTGAAAGCATTTGTGACCGTCTTTCGCAAACATGCCCATCGCTCGCCGATACCTCAGGGACTCGACTGTGCCGGACCTTATGACGGCCGCACCACCTCCTTTATGGCGACGTTTGCCACCTCCTTTCTGCTGGCTGCAGGAGGTTTACCCGTCACGCTGCACGGCACCCCATCGCTCCCGCCCAAGTGGGGCGTGACCCTGACCGATCTGCTTGACGAGTTGGGCGTGGACAGCCGCTTGATGGAGTGGGCGCCGGCAGCCCGCCCGGCAGACTTCTCCGGCGTCCGGTTCGTGCCGTCTGAGGTCTGGTGCCCGCCGCTGGAGAAGCTTCGTCCGATCCGCGAAGAGCTGGGTCTGCGGACGATCTTGAATACGATCGAGAAGCTGCTGGACTTCAGCGATTCGCCTTATTTGGTGTATGGTGTATACCATAATACTGTGTTCGACCGGATGGCCCAGCTCATCGAGCAGCTGGATTACCGGAAAGCGTTGATCGTCCAAGGGGCACAAGGCTCAGAGGACCTGTTTATCGATCGGCCGACCCGCACCTATGTGGTGGGCAACGGTGAAGCGAAGCTGAACATTATCGATCCGGAAACGTACGGGCTGGACACCCCGCTGCCCGAAGAAGACGATACCGCCTGGAACGCAGCCAAACAACTGCACGTTACCGAACAGGTGCTGCAAGGGCAAGCGCACCCGGCTTACGTAAACCAGGTGCTGCTGAACGGAGCGGTTCGCCTGGAGCTCGCCGGGCGCGTCGATTCGATCGAAGAGGGCATTTACACCTGCAAGGCCCTTCTGGACGACGGCAGTCCATGGGCGACTTACTGCAGTTGGCGCGACACGCTGCGCTTGGAGCAATCGGCCGCCGCAGAACGCGCAAAAGCCCCCCATCAAGCCTGATTTCAAGGCGAATGATGGGAGGCTTTCTCGAATCATTCACCTTATTCCCGGGAATCACGCCAATTTGATGGCCACGCTCGGTGAATAAGGTGATTTCGCTTTAATACGCCCCGCGGATATGCTGCGCAACTTCGTTTTGGTAGAAGTTGGCCAGCCGCTCTAACTCTTCCTTGCTGAAGGAAGGCACGTCGATTGCGCCGAGGTTGTCCTCGACCTGACGCACGTTGCGGAAGCCCGGGATCACGCAGGAAACTTCCGGCTGGTCTAGAATCCAGCGCATCGCCGCGCGGGCCATGTCCCCGCGTCCTTCGGCGATCCAGCGGAGCTGGGCCGCCAGCTCAACACCTTTAACGAACGGCAAGCCGGCAAACGTCTCACCGACGTTGAACTGCTCGCCGTTCGCGTTAAAGTTGCGGTGATCGTCGGCCGCAAATGTCGTGTCCGGCGTGAATTTACCGGTCAACAGGCCGCTGGCCAACGGAAGCCGCACAAGGATGCCTACACCGGCTTCGTGTGCCTTCGGCAGCAGCTCTGCGAGCGGCTTCTGGCGGAACAGGTTCAGGATGACCTGCAGCGCCTTAACTCCCGGCACTCCTAGGCAGAACAGCCCTTCCTCCACCGTCTCTACGCTTACGCCGTAGTGGCGGATTTTCCCCTCTTGTTGCAGCTTGTCCAACACCTCAAAGACCCGGCCGTCCTTCAACACAGCCAACGGCGGGCAGTGGATCTGATACAGGTCGATACGCTCGCGCTCTAACCGTTTGAGGCTGGCTTCGCAATAAGCCCGTACCCGCGCTTCGGAATACGTCTCCAGGTCATGAATATCGCCGGCCCGGCAAAATTTGGTCGCGATATAGATTTCGTCTTCCTTCCCCTTGGTCGCTTTGGCGAGCAATTGTTCCGCATGTCCGTCACCATAGACATCCGCCGTATCAAAGAAGTTAACGCCTTCTCCAATCGCTTTATCCAATCCCTTTAGGGCTTCATCATCATTCGTGTTGCCCCAGCTTCCGCCGATGGCCCAAGTGCCGAAGCTCACTTCGCTGACTTGAAGACCCGTGTTTCCAAGCTCCCGATATTTCATCGAATTTCCCTCCTAAGGTTCGATAGGTCCAGATTCTGAACAGGTTCTGTATACTTCAAAAGAGGCCCTTCCAACCAGAAGGGCCTCTCTCATTTTACACCGAAAACGCTAGCAGAATAAAGCGTTTTCCTTATATCGTTGCTTTCCCTGTATGCGTACCGTTATGCTCGTTGCTCCGCAGCCAATGTCGCCACACGGTGATAAGCTGCCTTCGGCTGGTGCTGGGCGTCGAACAGAAACGGCCAGTTCTTCCGGCCGCGCACCGGAAAATTGTCCAGCCAGGTATAATCATCCGCTGCTCCCCAGAAGGTAACGCCGCTAATGACGTCACGATACTCCAGCAACAGCCGGAACACGGCTTCATAACGCTCGGCCTGTTGCTCCAGCATCGCCGGCTCTGGCGCGGTCAAATCGGTTCGCCGGTCATCGAAGCGGAACATCGAGATATCCAGCTCCGTCAGCTGCAGCTGCAAACCCAGCGAAGCATACTTCTCAATCGCTGCCTTAATCTCATCCAACGATGGATCGTACAGGTTCCAGTGCGCTTGTAATCCGATGCCATGGATCGGCACCCCTTGCTCCAGCAGCGAACGAACGAGTGTGTAAATTTTATCGCGTTTCAGAGGATTCGATTCGTTGTAGTCGTTATAAAACAACAGCGCCTGTGGATCCGCCTCATGTGCATACTCGAACGCTTTAGCGATAAATTCAGGTCCCGCGATTTCCGTCCATTTGGAAGTGCGCAGCAGCGCCTCCCCTTCGTCCGCGATGACCTCGTTGACGACGTCCCAGGCGTAGATCTCGTTCTTGTACCGGCCTACTATGGTATGAATATGCTCCCGAAGCCTGCCGAGCAGCACTTCCTTGCTAACCGCCGCGCCTTGGCGATCCTGGAACAACCAGTCAGACGTCTGATTATGCCACACCAGTGTATGCCCCCGCATGGCCATGCCGTGCTCTCGGGCGAAATTAACCAGCCGATCCGCGTCCTCGAAGGTATAGGTCTGTTCCTTAGGATGCACGCTGACGAACTTCATCTCGTTCTCCGCAGTCAGGCTGTTGAAGTGATACGCCAGCAATGCCTTCTGCCTCCGGATCGTCGTCGGATTGACCGCCGCTCCAATTTTGAAGTCCGCCGCAAACAGTTCCTTTAATGCCGGTACGGAATGGAACGTTGGATTCATGAAGATTCCTCCTCTGCCACGCTTGGGAAAATACTCGTACGAACGGTTCACGAAATAAAACAACTATTCTTTAACGCTCCCGACATTCAGGCCAACCACGAAATATTTCTGCATGAAAGGATATACGAGCAGAATTGGAACGGATGCCACCACGGTAACCGCGGCCCGAATCGATAACGGTGTAACCATGGAAGCCGCCGTATCCTGGGTCATGCCCGCCCCGTTAGCCACCGCCGGATTGCTGTTGGCATTCATGCTGGAAGAGAGCAATTTCATCAACTCATATTGCATTGTGCTGAGCTCTTGTCTCGAAGACGTGTACAGGAACGCATCAAACCAGGAGTTCCACGCGCCGACAGCCACAAACAACGCAATCGTCGCTAATACCGGTTTGCACAGCGGGAAGATGATGGTCCAGAAGATTTTGAAGTCTCCTGCCCCGTCAATTCTCGCCGACTCCACCAAGCTTTCGGGAATGGTGCCGATATACGTCCGGATAACAATCAGGTTAAATGCGCTGATCATCGTAGGAACGACATAAACCCAAAACGTGTTGATCAGATGTAAATCCTTCATCAGGAAGTACCCGGGAATCAACCCCGCATTAAAATACATCGTAAGCACGAAAATCAACGTAATTGGCTTGCGGAACACGTATTCCCTTCGGCTCAATGTATAGGCGAGCATCGTTGTCAGGAAGATGTTCAGAATCGTAGATAACACCGTTCTCGCCACCGAGATCAGGAAAGCATCGTAAATCGTGCCGGAAACAAAAATCGCCTTATAGTTCTGCAGCGTAAATTGTCTCGGCCACAGGTAGAGTCCTCCGCGAATCGTATCATTCCCCGCGTTAAGCGATACCACAATCGTGTTCAGAAACGGATACAGCGTCACGACGACGAGAAAGATCATGAAGATCGTATTCAGCGTATGGAAAATCACCGGCTCCACCTTGCCGCGTCCGACCCGACGTGGCAAAGCAGCTGCAGATACTCGCTCTGGGGTAATGGATTGGTTTGCCATCTCTATAACAGCCTCTCTTCCCCTAGTCGTTTGGCGGTCCAGTTTGCAAGGAGCAGCATGGTTACGCTAACGACCGTTTTGAAGATCCCGCCGGCGGTTGCCAGGGAGTAGTTGCCTTGGGCAATCCCGTATTTCAGCACGAAGATATCAATCGTCTCTGCCCAGTCCACCACCAGACCGTTCCCGAGCAGGTATTGCACCTCGAAGCCGGCTTCCAGGATATGTCCGATGGACATAATCAGCAGAATGACAATCGTTGGCTTAATGCCGGGAAGCGTGACATGCAACATCTTCCGGTATCGGCTGGCTCCGTCGATATCCGCAGCTTCGTATAATGACGGGTCAATCGCCGCCATCGCCGCCAAATAAATGATCGTGTTCCAGCCAACCTCTTTCCAGACATGAGAGGCACCAACGACGCCCCAGAAATACTTGCCTTCACTAAGCCATAGAATCGGCTCCTTGATCAGATGCAGCCGCATCAGAACATCGTTGATAATGCCATCGGAAGCAAGTGAAGTCGCAACAATCCCTGTGACGATGATCCAGGATAGAAAGTGCGGAAGATACGAGATCGTTTGAACCGTTCTTTTCCAGAAAATGTTCTTGATTTCATTCAGCAGCAAGGCCAGAGCGATTGCGGTGACAAAGCCCAGCACCAGGTTGATGATACTCATCCCCAACGTATTGCGCAGCACCCGAAGGAAGCTGTCGTCCGTAAACAGGAACTTGAACTGCTTGAACCCGACCCATTCCTGCTGACCAAAGCTTCTTGCCGGCTTGTAATTTTGAAACGCCATCGTCCAGCCCCACACCGGGACATAAGCAAACAATATAATATAAGCCAATAACGGAACCGACATGAAGATCAACTGCCGTTGACTCTTGATCAGGGACCAGGTTATTTGCTGTTGTTTTCGTCTTTTCGCTTTCGGGACGGCGTGTTTGTCCATTAAGGTCTCATCCATATTTTGTTCTCCCCACAAAGCCTAAGATTTCGAAGAATGGAAGGCTTAGATGCCTTCCATTCTTCGATTGAATCCCTGGATTATTTCACGGACCAGTTGTCAATTCTCCATTGCAACACTTCGTTAATGCGGTCTTCGTAAGCTTTAATGTTGAGCTTGCGGATTTCTCCCACGTATTCATCCCATACCTTATCGAAATCAGCCGGGTCGGCCAAAATCGCTCTAGGCAGATACTTCGTAGACAAATCATTCTGCTTGGTGTTCACTACCTTGGCTTCCGAACCTTCCACTAAGTCAACCGACCATGCCGGATAAGAAACTTCGTTTTCCGGTGCTGGTGTAAAGAAGTCAACATAGCTGTTATATCCATAAGCGGCCAAGAATTTTTTATCGTACTCTTCCAGCCCTGCTTGGTATTCTTCAGGTTGGGCTGCCGCATCGGTAGCATTCCCATCGCTGAAATACCCTTCCATTTTCGGACTGAATTTGTGCAACGTATCCGCTTTGTTCGCCAGTTTCCAAGTCGCATCCGTAAACTTGTCGCGTTGCTCTTGGGTTTTCATGAAGCGGCCTTCTTCGGTAACAATGTAGTCTTCGCCTTCAATCCCCCAAGACATGATTTTTTGCCAATCTTCCTGGATCAGGCGATCCCAGAATTTAAGAATTTTGATCGCCTTATCTTCCCCAGCATTTACGCTGATCCCAAAGCCATTGTTCAGGTTCAGTGCCGGGCGATCCAGATAATGGTCTGTAATGCTTGTATCGTAAACCAGCGGCAAACCGACATAGGTTCTTTCATGCTTCTTCGCCGTAATTAACACATTCTCGGCATCTTGGAAGTTCCAGTGCTGGTCAAAAAATCCGAGCACCGTACCGCTGGAAATTTTCGCTTGATACTGGTCATAGTTTTGTGTAAATGTCTCTTTATCGATCAGACCTAAGGCATTCATTTCATTCAGCTTCTTGTAGTACCGTTTGGCATAATCCTTGTCGGCGAAAATCTCCGCTTTGCCGTCCTTCACGACAACGCCGCCGTCATTCGGGTGTCCGATCAGATGCTGCGGCGCATTAAACAGTCCCCAGTTTCTCCAGTCATAGTTCAGAATTTCGAAACCAATCGTTGGGCTGCCATCGATCGTTGGGTGTTTCTCCTTGTACTTGATGAGCAGATCAAAATATTCATCAAGCGTTTTGACTTGAGGATATCCCGCTTCCTCCAGCACAGCCTTTTGGATCCAGAAAGCCGGACCCGAATACCAAGTTGTGCTGACTTCTCCGTTATATGCCCCGTAGTTTGGCAGGATGTAAATATGACCGTCATTCGGGTCCTTCATCATGTTCCAATATTTCTCATAGTGCTTCTTCAAATTCGGTGCATGTTCTTCAATCAGATCTTCCAAAGGGATATAAGCACCTGCTGCCGTCAACTTCGTATTGCCGGTCATAATATCGGGATAATCAGAGCCTGCGATCATAACGCCAAGCTTCTGGTCAATGTCCCCGGCAAGAAATTCAAATTTGAATGTGACGCCCAGCTCATCTTTAATCTTCTTGTAAATCTTGTTGTCCGGCGTCGGCTGTTGGCCGGCTTCGCCGATAAACGCGGTGATTTCAAGCGGTTCGACTTTATCTCCGGCATTGTTCCCTGTAGTCCCCGTATTGCCGGTGTTGGTTTCGGCTGTGGTAGTTTTGTTACCGCCGCCACATCCCGCTAGGATGACGCTGAGCGATAAGAGCAGGATAACGCTGAGCCGGAGCATTGATTTGGTCTTGCCCCCCATGTAAAGCACCTCCGTAATGATTTGTTGATGTTTAAGCTATTTTGTAAGCCCTTTCATCAACTTATCTTTAATTCTAAGAGCGCTACCCCGCCACAACTAGTTCACAATTAAAGGTTCCATCTTCAAAATTTCAGTTCCTGTTTCTGTACTCATTAGGCGACATTTGTAATCTTTTTTCAAATTGCTTCAGGAATTGGCCATAGTTCGCGTACCCCACTCGCTCGGCAATCTCCCCGTTATTTAAGCTTCCGTCCCGGAGCAGCCCAACGGCTTCTTCAATGCGAAAGTTATGGATCATTTCGTTAAAAGAAACGCCGTTCTTCTTCTGGAGTAATTGGCCCAAATAAACCGGATGAAGGTAAAACACCTCCGCTAACTTTTTAATCGTCAAAGGCTCACGGTAATGCTCCCGGATATAGGCGTTGATGTCTTGAATGACTCCCTGGGACCGTTGGGCTTTGTCCATCAGAAGCCCATCGATGCACTCTATCCCTAACGCTTGGATCCGGTCCATTAATTCCCGCAGGGTTGGCACCGCCGAAACTGTACCGGGAATGTCGTATTTGCTTTGCAGTTCCACCGCCTTGCCCGGGAGTTCCTCCAGGTGTTCCATCATGAGATAAAACAAATGAATCCCAAATTTACGCACGATGTCCGGCGTAAGGTAAAGTTCCCGGAACCTACGCTCCGCCTCGGACAGCCCTTCCTCCAAGCCCGCTTTGTCCAGCAGTTGAATCGCCCCTATAATGCGATCCACCAGCTCGGTTTGATCGTACCTGCGGTGGAACTTCAGCGCAGCCACGTTACGATACTCCATAATCCCGGCAGGGCCTTCCGCATAAAACTGATGCTGCATCGCTGTCTGAGCCTGTCTGAACGCAGCTGGAATCTCTTGCAGGCTTGTCACGCCCTGCCCCGCCGATGCGACGACTCCAAGACTGCGGCATAATCTCTCCAGTTCGCTGATCCATTTAGCGCCGTCCGGCCCATCCTCGCCGGGATGAAATCCGTACACCAGGGCCAGAAGGCCCTCATCCAAGCCGCTATAGTCCAGATCGATGAGATACATGGCTTCCCTCTCCCCGACATAGGCGGCAACTTGCTCCCGGGTCTCGGCAAAGCAGCTGTCTCTTGGCTGAATGAGACACACATTCCACGCCTTCCGCAGGCTCGAAAGCGCAGCGATCCGCCCCGCATCCCGAGGGAGCCCCGGCGAGGGATGGAGCCATCCCTTAAGCAGACCCACTGTCTCCTCATAGGAAGCGATCCGGCTGATGCGTTGACGCTCCTGCTCCTCCACCAGCTCCTGATAGATCGCCCCGAGCTCTTCGGCGGCGATCTCCTCGTCAATCGGCTTCAGCAAATACCGGGTGACACCAAAGCGGAGCGCTTTTTGTGCATATTGAAATTCACTGTATCCGCTTATGATCGCAAAGCTGACCTGTCGGGTATTCTGCTTCTGCCACGCCTCGATCATTTCCAGTCCATCCATTCCCGGCATCCGCACATCGGTAACAACTAGGTCCGGCTGCAGCTGGCCGATCTTCTCCAGCGCCTCCGCGCCGTTGCTGCTAGTCCCGCATATCTCAAAGCCCAGCTCCGGCCAGTTGATCCACAGCTGCATCCCCTCCAATGCTGCCGGCTCGTCATCCACCAATAACACCTTGAATCTCATGGCTCTTTCCCCCCTGATTATCCTCCCTGGTGTTGAAGCCGTTTGACCGGAATTTCGATACACACTTTTGTCCCTTGTCCCGGCTTGCTGTCGATGTTAAAGCGAACCTGATCGTTGTAGTACAACTCGAATCGGCGATACACATTGCGAATGCCAATGCTGTTCCCGGACGTGTTCTCGCTCCGTACGGTTAGCAGCATTTCCCGCAGCTGCTCCGGTTTGATGCCTTTGCCGTTATCCGAAATGACGATGCGAAGCCGTCCGTCTTCCACGCGGGCTTTAACGGTAACGAGCCCATTGCCCTGCACCGCTTGAATTCCGTGCTTGCAGGCGTTCTCGACCAGCGGCTGGATGCTCATCTTCGGAATCGTATAATGCAGCGCTGCCTCCTCAATGTCGAAGACGTACTCGAATTTATCCCGGAAGCGGAATTTTTCGATTTTCAAATACATGTCGATAAACCGAATCTCCTCTTCCAGCGTAACGAGGTCCTCCTTCCAGCGGAGCAACCGGCGCAGCAGCTTGGACAAGTTCTTAATGATGTCCGTAACGTCGGAGTAGTTCTTTTTCGTACAGACCACTAATATCGCGTTCAGCGTATTAAACAGAAAATGCGGGTTCATCTGGCTCTGCAAGAAGTTCAGCTCTGCCCGCACGCGCTCGGCTTCAAGGCTCTTCTGCTGGATTTCCAGCTTGTAGACGTTGTTGATCAACGCGTTGATGCGAGCGGTCATCATGTTAAAGTTGCGGATCAGACCGCCGATTTCATCGCGTCCTTCATCGATGTTAATCAAATCGAATTTCTCATTAGTAACCTTCTGCATATGGCGCGAGAGCCGCTTCACCCGGTAATGATAGGAGCGGAGCATGACGAAAATGAAGATCGACGTGAATAAGGTGATTGCCGCAACCAACATCCCAACGAACAAGCGCATATCGAACATCGCCTTGGACAACCGGGTGCCCTGCGGGATCCCGATCAGCCGCCAGCCTTTCACGTATTTGGCATTCCCGATGACTACGGACTCCACCCCCTTCTCCCGATCCTCGGCAGACAATTCAAGCTTGGGATAACCCACACTTGTATCCTGCCGATAGCCGCTGTCCGCCGACACGATGATTTCATCGTTCCCGTTGACCAGATACAAATCCAGGTAGTCCCGCTCCCGGACGATCACGTCGTAAATTTTGCTGAGATCAATATCGATCCGCAGCAGCTTGTCGAAGGTGTTATAGGAATCGTAGTAGTCCATTTTCTCAATCACGCTGAAATAAGGCTCGGTATTCGCTCGGTTCGTAGCTTGAGATGCGCGGTACGCTGCGACAACCACCGGGTCCGACGAACTGCTCCAGATCCGGTACCATTCGCTACCCTTCACCTCATCATTGATCATATGATAATTGCCCCCGGGGACGATCGTCGGATTGGTGGTGTATATCCCGATTCGCAGAATCTGATTATTGACCGGAATGTAGCTGGTCACCCGATTGCGCAGCTGCTCATCAAACGTTTCGTAAAAATCGACCGGGCCCGAGTAGATTCGGTCCATCTTTTCATACAGCGTCTTATCGGTGTTCAGGGCATGACTAACCGCTACCCCGCCGTCGATAAAATCGAGAATATCCTTACGGGCACGCTCCATGGAAATCTCCAGGTTCTGCTTCTCGCGCTCTTTAATAAAGTCAGTCATCCGCCCCATGAACACCAGGTTAATAACCAGGATCGGCAGTAGAACGCCAATCAGGTAGATCAGCATAAATTTCGTCTTCAGCGGAATATCGTTCACTCTTCCCCGGAATCTCCATCTTCCCATGCTCGCACCACCTCGGGCTTATTCGGCCAATCTGGGCCCCTTTACTTTCTGGGGACCGTCATGTTGAAACTCGGATTTATAGACTGAGGGCAGCATACCAATCGACTGTTTGAATTTGCTGATAAAATAGTCCGTATTCGGATAACCCACCTGCAGCGCAATATCGGAAATTTTCATCGAGGTGCGTTTCAGCAGTCGTTTGGCTTCCTCCAGCCGTTTCTCGTTGAGATAGTCGTTAAAGGTTTTGCCTGTTTCTTTTTTGAACACCTGTCCTAAATAGGTCGGGTTCATATGAAACTGCTTGGCAAGGGTTTGCAGCTTCAGCTTGCTGCGAAACTCCTCATCCACGTACTGAATGACCTGAAAAATCGTGTTATTCTCGTTCTTCCGGCGCAATCCGGCTAGCAGCAGCGAGGCTTCCCGGCACAGCTTTAGGAGATACGGCTTCAACGCGGCGTAATCGCTGATCCCGTTCGATTCTCCTTCGTTCCCCTGCACACGAACCATAAAAGCGTCGGCATCGCCGCCGGCCTTCTTGATCCTGCGGCATAACGTGAGCTCCACATTAGCTGCGAAAGCTCGTAGGGTCTCCAGACCAATCTGGCTGCTGGCAAGGGCGCCAAACACTTCCTCTACCACTGCTCCCGTTGATCCGGGATCCCCTTGAAGCACGGCGGCCAACAGCAGCTCAACCTTGCCCTTCAACACATCCTCCGAACTGTAAGGCTGCGGAAGATGGCATAGCATGAAGAAGCCAGTTTTCCCCTTCTCGCGCTTTGCTTTGACGGTCTCCAGCGTTTGCAGGTACAGCTCCCGGATGGAGCGGATGCCTTTCCCGACACGGCTGACGGCAATCACTGCCGGCGACCCTATCTCCGATAGTTCACTGCTGATCGCCAGTCCCATCTCTTCGATCCGCGGCTGCGGCATTTCATCCGTCCGCAGGATCATTCCAAACCGGCCTGAGCCGTCCATGAAGGAACGATCCGCATCCGCGGGTTTCGAGAAATAACTGAGTACGCGTTGCTTTAGAGGTTGCGGATCCATCCCGGCGTCGAACAGCATACATTGCAGCTCCGGCTCACCCCCGAGCTGAAGCGCGACGGCCGCCTCCTGCTCCAGCTGGAGACCATCTTCCCCCTGAATCAATCGGTTCAGGAGGTTATTTTTAAACAACGTCTGCTTCCGTAACTTGGACTGCTCCAGTTCCCGTTCCTCGGCAATCATGAGACCGAGACGGTCCAGAATGGCTCCGAACTCGTCTTCGTCAATCGGTTTCAGTAAATACTCCGCCACCCGTTGCCGCATCGCCGTAAGGGCGTAGTTAAAGTCGTCGTAACCGCTTAAAATCACGAATTTGGGGGGCCTTGCGAACAGCCGTTTACTCCGTTCAATCAGTTCCAAGCCGCTGATGACAGGCATATGAATATCCGTAACGACCAGTTCAGGTCGCAGTTCCTGCATTTTCGCTAAAGCTTCCGGACCGTCCAGCGCTTCACCGCAGACTTGAAAGCCGTGCTCTTCCCAATTCACCATGGTTCGCAGACCCTCCAGCACCCAGGGCTCATCATCAACTAGAAGCACTTGCAGCATGACTGCCATCCCTCCCCTTTTGCGAAACTTCATCCATGTATAAATCAACCATTATCCCCCATGTAAGCGTACACATTTTTATGCTAGCACAAAATCTTTCATTTGTGGGACTTAATTTATCCAACAAACAAAGGCAGTTCAGAGCAATGTGCTCCGAACTGCCTTTGTTGATTGTTGGGATTATTGATTTAGAAGATGATCTCGAAACCACGCTGCCGCTGCCTGAACCTCGGTTTCGGTTAACTGATGCCCGTAAGGCTCCCAATGCACATGCACTTGGGCCCCGGCACCTCGGAGCACCCCCGCCAACTCCTCGGTTTCCTCCGGTTTGCACATCACGTCGTTCCGCCCCGCCCCGATAAAGACAGGGATTCCTGTCATCTCCGGCAACGGCACGCCCCGCCGAGGCACCATCGGATGGTGCAGAATCGCCCCGCTGAGTGCAGCCTCATAATGGAACAGGAGGCTTGCAGCAATATTGGCTCCGTTGGAATACCCCACGGCCACGAGGCGGCTCCGGTCGAAGCCATATTGCGCCGCCGCCTCGTCCAGGAATTCGTGCAGCTCCTTCGTGCGCAGCACCAGATCCTCCTCGTCAAATACGCCCATTGCCAGCCGCCGGAAGAAGCGCGGCATCCCGTTCTCCAACACGTTCCCACGGACACTAAGCACGGCGGAAGTCGGGGAGATGATCTCTGCCAGCGGCAACAGGTCCCGCTCCGTACCGCCGGTTCCGTGAAGCAATAGCAATGGAGGTGCCGCCGATTCACCGCTAGTCGTCGTTATCCCCGGCTTGTAAATATGTTTTAGCTTCATCCCTGCAGGTCCTCCTTCAGCACCCGGACTTCAAACGGGGTGAGGTTTTGTTCAATGGCTTCTCGATGCGGTTCATACCAAGCGGGAAGCATCAACCGTTCCCCTAAATGCTCCGGCGACTCATCATTGGCGAACCCCGGCGGATTTGTAGCGATTTCGAACAAGATGCCGCCCTCCTCCCGGAAATACAGCGCGTGAAAATATTGCCGGTCCACAATGGGCGTCGGATGATAGCCGTGCTCGGCAACCCGAACTCTCCAGGCTTCATGTTCCGCAAAGTCCCGGGCTCTCCAGGCGATGTGATGCACCGTCCCGGCTCCGCCCGACCCGTAATCCAACGGCTTGATGTTGACGTCGATCACGTCGCCAAGGTCACCCTCGGCTTTGAAGCGGGTATATTGGCCCTCTGTTCCAAGCTTCTGCAAGCCCAATACGGTTTCGAGCAACGCAGCCGTTTTCTCTGGGGCCATGCTGTAGAGCACCGCACCGCCAAAGCCTTTGATCGCCCGATCGGCCGGAACGCCGCCAAACGACCACATGTTAAGCGGACCCGCAGCCCGTTCCACCAGCTCTAGCTGGAGTCCGTCCGTGTCACGGAAATGCAGATAGGTTTCGCCGAATCGGCGAGTCTCGGTCGTGGAGATGCCAAATTTGCCCAGGCGTTCCCGCCAGAAGTCCATCGCGCCAACCGGGATGGCGAAGGTGGTGATTCCAACCTGGCCGCCGCCAACCCGGCCGCGCCGAGCCCCGGGCGTCGGGAAGAAGGTCATAATCGTTCCCGGATTCCCGTCCTCATCGCCGAAGTACAAATGGTACACCTCCGGGGCATCGAAGTTGATCGTTTTTTTGACTAATCGGAGCCCCAGCACTCCTGCGTAAAAATCGACATTCGCCTGCGGGTCGGTTGCAAATGCGGTGATATGGTGAATCCCTGAAGTTGGATGTACCATGTGTAACTCCTCCTTAAATTTGGACTGTGGACAAGCTCAAAAACGGTTAATGCTGACGAACTCGCCAACCGGCTTACGATAACCGCGCGGGCGGAAGCTCGAGCTGTCTTCTTTGCCGATCGCAATCAGCATCACCGGGATGTAATTGTCCGGCACATTCAACAAGCGGCGCAACGCATCAGGATCAAACCCGATCATCGGGCAGGTATCCCAGCCGCGGTCCTTCGCGACGAGCATCATCTGCATGGCCGACAGGCTGCCGCTGCGAATCGCCTCTTCCCGCATAAACGCTTCGCCCCGGCTCTCATAGAACCCGATCGTATCCGACACAAGAAAGTCATACTCCTGCTTGCTGAGAAAGCCTAAATTCAGCAGGCCTTCGTTCATCTCGCCGACATCCTTGTGGGCATCCACTTTCCCGAGTACTAGAATCACCGCGGAAGCGGTCCGAATTTTATATTGCTTTGCCGCAGCCTCATACACTTGCTCCTTCAAATCAGGGTCCTTCACTACTACATAATGGGTATGCTGCAAGTTAAACGCCGAAGGAGCGAATTTCGTAAGATTAAAGATTTCTTCCAGTTCCTTGTCTTGGATTTCCACGCCCGGGATAAATTTATTCACTGATCGGCGGGTTTTGATAATCGTAGTAAAATCATGCTCATTCGAACTCATCCCTAACTTCCTCCTAAATAAAACCCTAAGTTACGTTTGCGATCTCATTTGACGGCTCATAGCAGAGCATCGAGGGAGTAATCTCCGGCACCGGACAACATCAAGCCAACCAAAACGGCAATCAGCAGCAAATTGTATTCAAAGCCGCCTGATGTCGACCAGTACCCGTTCTTCCCATGAACGGAAACGATGGCCACGATCATCGTAAGAATCAGCAGTGCCGCGCCCACGTGCGTAAACAAGCCAGTTGCCACCAGCAAGCCGCCGCCAAACTCAGCGAGACCTGCTAACACAGCCATCAGCACCCCAGGCTTCATCCCGATGGATTCAAACCAACCGCCGGTTCCTCTAGGCCCGTGACCACCAAACCAACCAAACAGTTTTTGCGCGCCATGCCCCATCATCGTTAATCCCAACACCAAACGAATAATTAATAATGCCAATTCCAGATTCATGTTATATAACTCCTTGCTTTTTATTTTTTTTGAGTGCGTACCTTCACGCACGAATCGCATACCTCTAAGCATTAAGAATCTTTATATTAAGATATTTGGCCTGAAAAGACGTCCTTTGACGCCCTTTCCCGCCGCCTATCGGATCTTTGTCATGAAATCAATTCCTTTGCTAGCGATGATTCTAGGTCCTCCGGCTGCCCCTTGCCCCCTTGCCGCTACTTAAAGCCAGCCTGCGCCGATTTCCCAAGCTTCTTCAGCAGCATTCCCGCGATCTGCTTCTCTTCCGATGAAAGACCGCTGACGGCCTCCTCGATGATATCGGTAATCCGCGGGAATACCTCTTCGATGAACTCGCATCCCTGCTCGGTGAGTTCTGCGTAAACTAACCGCCGGTCTTCCGCGCAATCCTGACGGGTGACGTACCCCTTCTTCTCCAGCTTATCCACGACATACGTAATGTTGCCGCTGCTCATCAACACTTTAGAGCCAATTTGCTGAATCGGCTGTCTGCCTCTATGGTACAGCAAGTCTAATACGCTAAACTCAGTCCGGGTTAATCCGTATTTCCGAATCTCCTTATCTGCATGCGCATGTACCCACTCGTTGGCTCGGGACAAGACGATAAACAAATGCAACGCCTCACGCTTTGATGGATCCATCTATGAGTTCACCTCCCTGCCGTGATCTAACTATGACAACTATTGTATAAGGTAACCT
Source organism: Paenibacillus barengoltzii G22 (assembly GCF_000403375.2). Taxonomy (NCBI): domain Bacteria; kingdom Bacillati; phylum Bacillota; class Bacilli; order Caryophanales; family Paenibacillaceae; genus Paenibacillus; species Paenibacillus barengoltzii. The sequence goes on from NZ_KE159655.1 coordinate 344,464, forward strand.
CAAGCTTCTTCAACAATTCTTAATTTGAGATATCTTGATATTAAGATATATGATATCGAGATAACTGTCAACCCATTTATGCAAAAAAATAACCCCCGCAAATCTTTCGGGGGGCTAATGAAGGACAGATGCGCCTTTTTTCGCTTGCGAATGCTACTTTCTGCCGCGCGCCGACGCGCTGGTTCGCACGTTCGTCAGCACGTTAACCGCAAACAAGATCACGCTGAATACGACCAGTGTTCCGCCGATCGCAACCAAAGGCTCCAGCTGATCGGAACCATTCAGCACCAGAGATAAGCTGATCATCATGACCGGAAGTCCGATGGAGTACGTCCAAAACTGGATTTTGCTCAGCACGCTTTCCCCTGCTCCTGGAAACAACACATAAATGACACCAGCCAACGCGAAGGACGCCCACCCCAGCAAATTCACGTGAGCATGAACGCCCGATAAAGTATAGTCATGCTGCATGGACATGTACATGCCTAGCAATACACCGATGACAAAATAAACGACCGACACCTTAATATACGTGATCCCCAAACCGTCGCCTCCCCCAACTGGAACAAGTGATCCTTACATGTTCAAAATATGTCACAATTAAGGGGAATATTCGGACGTTGACTAATGCCATTCCTCCGGCAACAGCCGGGCGTAATGCGGTTGAAGATATCGGTCGTCGATCAGGGCCAATCGGCCATAATCCGTCTCCGAGCGAATCAGGCGCCCGCCGGCCTGCAGCACCTTATTTATGCCGGGATACACATAAGCATAATCGAAGCCATCTCGTCCGGTCGCCTGAAAGTAGTCGCGGATCAAGTTGCGTGCCGGACCGATTTGCGGCAAGCCAACGCCGACAATCGCCACGCCTGTCAACCGGTCGCCGACTAGATCGATGCCCTCCGAGAACAATCCGCCCATGACGGCAAACGCGATAAAGGTCCGACCTGGTTCAGGGTTCGGGACAAACGCAGCCAAAAACTGCTCCCGCTCCTCCTCCTTCATCCCCGCCTGCTGAAGCAACAGCTCCGTCCCATCCTCCTTGGCAGCGGCAAAGTCCTCATAGATCATGTTCATATAAGCGTAAGAAGGGAAGAAAAACAAATAATTCCCCGGCCGTCCGCGGGTTACCTCCTGCAGCGCACGAACAAGCGGGCCTCGCGTCTGTTCCCGGTCCTGATATCTGGTGGACAGCGGCACCACAACCACTTCCAGCTGATCCCGAGAAAAGGGGGACGGCAGCGTGATCGAATAATCGTCCGGCCCGGCGCCCAACATGTCGCGGTAATACCCCATCGGTGATAAGGTCGCTGAAAAAAAGATCCGCGAGCGAAACCCTTTGCTCATTTCCTGCAGTAAATGAGAAGGATCCAGACAAAACAGCTTCACCCGCACGTCCTCCCTGGTGATCTCGGCATAGGTGACGAACCGTTCATCGTACAGCTTACCCATTCGGCTGAAATGCAAAGCGTCAAAATAAGCCTGAAGCAACAACTCCCGCGTCTCGGCCTCTGGACTGCCTGGAGCATATGCTTGTCCGGCGGCGGAGGGATCGATTGCCAACTCCCGTTCGGCCGCCTCGGCAAAAGCCTCCACCCGCTGCAGCAGCACCTCTGGCGCGGTCCGATCCCCCCAAAACGATCCTTCTGCCTGCTTCCGCAGTGCGATGAACTCCGCGTTCACTGCCTTCGCCGCCTTCGCAACAGAGGGATTCTTCGCTTTATAGGTTCGTTGCAGCTCTAGGAAGCTGGATTTCAGCAGCTCGGCCGAATACATCTCCCGGCCCCGGTCGACCAAATTATGCGCCTCGTCGATCAGCAACGCAGTTTCTTTCTTCTGTTCGGCGAACATGCGCTGTAAGGACACTTTGGGATCAAACACATAATTGTAATCACAGATCGTCACATCGGCGGCATAGGAGAGGTCCAGCGAAAATTCAAACGGGCACACCCGGTGCTTCCGGGCGTATGCCTCAATGACCGGTCGGGCTAGCTGGGTCTCGTTCGCCAGAATATCCTGAATCGCCCCATTGATCCGATCGTAATAGCCGTCGGCATAGATACAGTCTTCCTTGGTACAGCGGACTTCTTCACGGAAGCAGATCTTCTCCTTCGCGGTCAGTGTAACCACCCAAGCTTGCAGCCCCTGGGCTTCCATCAGCGCAAAGGCACTCTCTGCCGCAGTACGGGTAATCGTCTTGGCGGTAAGGTAATACAGCTGATTCAACTTGCCTTCCCCCATCGCCTTCAGCGCCGGAAACGTGGTGGAGATCGTCTTGCCAATGCCGGTTGGCGCCTGGGCAAACAAACCGACAGCTTCCTCGATCGTCTTGTATACCGCGCCCGCCAGCTTCCGTTGCCCGGCCCGGTATCCCGGAAACGGAAACGCCAGCTCTGCGATGCTCCGGTTCCGCTCGCGCCGATGATTGCGAAGCAGCCGGGCATACGGGGCATATTGCTGAACGACGTCATACATAAATGTCTCCAGCTCGTCGATCCTGGCGCGCGTCCGAAACTGCTTCCGCTCTCCCGTATCCAGCTGGACATACGTCAGCTGAATCCCCATCTCGCTCAGTCCGTTGGCTTTGGCGTACATGTAGGCATAGCATTTCGCCTGGGCCCAATGCACGGGATAGGTGTCCTCGTCGATGGCCGCCAGATCCCCGGCTGTCGATTTGATCTCGTCCACGGTTAAGCTTCCATTCTCACCGACCAGCAGCCCATCGCAACGCCCATCCACGACAAAGAGGAGATCCCCGCAGGGAATCTCCGCCTTGACATACACTTCCTTCTGATCTCCTTCGCCGTACTGCTTCTGTATCTGTTGATGCGCCTTCGTGCCTTCCGTCAGCGAAACGGCGGCGCGAAATCCGCCTTCCAAGCTGCCGCTGCGGAATACATGCTCCACCAGAGGGCGCACCGCGATCGTAATTGTGGACTCTTTTGCCATAAATCTATGTGTCACCCGCCGATATCCCTAGAGAACATTTGTTCCACTAGTATATCACGAACTGACGAGGATCGCTATGCAAAGCGGTTTGCCCAAGACTCTGACAAGAGCTATTGACGTACGTGCAACGCCCGGAACTCGTCCTCCAGAATGCTCATCAGAATCGAATCATGGTACTTGTGATCGTAGAACAACGCTTCTCGCTGCACACCCTCTCGCTTGAACCCCAGCTTCTCATAGACGTGCATCGCCCGGGCATTGTAGTCGAACACATTCAGCTCAATCCGGTGAAGATTCAGTACGCCAAAGCCGTAATCCAGCATCAGCTTCATGGCTTCGCTGCCGTAACCCTTCCCGGTATCCGACGTCTGGTTAATCGCAATGCGAATGTTGCAGCAGCGGTTGCTCGGATCGATATCCTGCAGCGCAATGTCCCCGATAGGCCGGTCATCGTCCCGTCGTACAATCGCCAGCAGTACGGTGAAATCGTCCTGACTTTTCCGCTCCAGATAGGAGGCGATAAAATCCTTCGTGAAGTGACGTTTCGTCCCCGTCCATTTTCTCACTTCCGGCTCATGCAAATTCAAATAATACCACTCCGCATCCTCCACGTTCATCGGGCGGAGATATACTTTTTCACCCATTAGAAAACCCGCGTTACTCATCGTTACGTTCCCCTTTTTCATCTCTTGGCTTATTCTCTCTTACTGCACATGTTCATCTTGCTGCGTTGTTCTTTTCGCATCTTAACACGGTACTGTATACTGAAAAATATACAAATCGAGAAAAAATCAAAGGACAGTTTGCCATCGAAGGAAGGGGATCCACGAGTGTATATCATACCGCACCAAAATGACGGACAAACTGGGAAGGCCGGGCGTTCCTACCGGTACGTCGAAATTTATGAGTCGTTCAAACGGGACATCATCGCCGGTTCGCTTCAAGAAGAGCAACGTTTGCCTTCGATCCGCAAGCTGGCGGAGTTCCTCGGCATCAGCACTACGCCCGTCGAGCTGGCCTACCAGCAGTTGATCGCCGAAGGGTTTATCGAGAGTCGGCCGAAACGGGGATACTTCGTTGTCAAACTGCCGGAGCCCTATAAGGCACTTGAGCTGGGACACGAGAAGCCGGAAGGCCGGGACCGGGTGTCGTCGAAGTCCGCTGCAGCTGCTGCTATGCCTCAAACGAAGCCTGCACCAAACGAGAAGAAGGCGGGATTCCCACGATACGATTTTCACCTGTCTAAGAACGATTTCAGCTTGTTTCCTTTTGCCCTATGGAAAAGACTACATAACCAGCTCTTACGCCCGGAATATGCAGACCTGCTGTTCTACGGAGACGCTCAGGGGGACCCGGGATTACGACGTGCCATCGCCGGATATTTAGGCCGGTTCCGCGGGGTGAAAGCCTCACCGGACCAGATCGTTATTGGGGCGGAACAACATCTGCTGCTTCTGCTGCTAGGGCAAATGCTGAAGGGGGAGATCGATTCCATTGCCGTCGAGGAGCCCGGATACCGGATCGTTCCCGCTACGCTGGCCGCCCTGGACTTCACGGTCCATCCGATCCGCCTTGACGAGCACGGGCTGCGCCCCGATTTGTTGCGGGCCAGTGGAGCCCGGATCGCCAGCGTGTCTCCGTCCCACCAGTTTCCGACTGGTCTCGTCATGCCATTATCCCGCCGACTGGAGCTGCTGGAATGGGCTAAGGCGGTGGACGGCTACCTGATCGAAGACGATTACGGAGGCGAGTTCCGCTATCAAGGCAAACCGGTGCCGGCGTTGCAAGGACTGGTCCCCAACGACCGCGTCATCTATCTCGGCGGCTTCTCCCAGGTGTTAGCCCCGGATATCTGCATCCATTATCTCGTGTTGCCCGAGCATCTGGTGCCCCGGTTCCACGCCTTGCGGCGGCATATTCTGTTTGAAGCGTCTGCGTCGGGGATACATCAGCGAACGCTGGAGCGGTTTATTCAGGAAGGACACTTCGAACGGCATATCCGGCGAATGCGGAATCTATATCGCAAAAAAAATCGGCAGCTCGTCGCCTCCCTCACATCACATTTCGGGAAACAAGCTGCCGTTACCGGTGATAGCGCCGGGATGCATGTGATTCTAAACGTCAAATCCCGCCTGCCGGAAGCACAGCTGCTGCAGCTGGCTGGACAAGCCGGCGTACGGATCGCCTCTGCCGCCTTCTATTGGGAGGCACCGCCGGAAACGGAGCTCAAATCGTTTATGCTCGGATTCGGCGGCATCCCGTTCGATCGGATCGATGAAGGCGTGGCTCGACTCCAGGAGGCCTGGTCGACCTGGCTTCAGGAACTTCCGCATACAGATCATTGATCGACCCGGATGTTGTAATCCTTCTTCAAATATTGGTGGATTCGGCGGAAATCCGCCGCGGTCAGCTCGCTTAACCGCTTGTGCCCCTTCTTCCATTCCCGCGCGAGCAGGATGCCCATGGTTTCCGCGGCCAAAGCAGTGGTGGGGATGATACGGGCGCTGCCGTAGGCTTTGATTTCCGCACCAATATTTTTACCAGCTACCAGGACGTTGTCGTAGTTCTTCAGCTCAAAGGAACGCAGAGGAATCCCGTAGCGGTCCGGCTTGCCGAAACCAATCCCCTTCTTCAACGCGCGAGTTGCCTGTAAATCGACGGGATATCCTCCAAGCGTCACGTTATCCCAGAACATCCGGCTCGACATCACGTCTTTATAGGTCAGCACGTATTCCGTTTCATAACGGTTATAGTCGCGAATGTACAAATAATCGGGATATCCATTGAGCTGCGCTTTGCTGAACCCGGGAATATGTTCACGTAAAAATTTGGCGATATACGGGGCTTCGGCCTTGCCCTTAGCCACGGCAGAGCGGACCGATTTCGGATCGGCCGGATCGACATCGTAAATCAGCAAGCCATTAACGATCACTTCACCGTCTTTCTGATAGGTGGCATTTAATCCTCTCAGTAGTAGCTGGGAGTCCCGCGGCTTATACTGGTAGGTTATGTTGCTGAAGCCAGTGGCGAAATCCCAATCAACATATGTATTGGGGCCGTATTTCTTGACGACATTCGTCAGCGGATAATCCTCTAGCACCGCTTGATGCAGCTTGCCCCAGTTAACTCCCTTGAACCGAAGCATATAGGTAGCGGCCATATAATCCGGCTTCTTGCCGTTGTACAAGCTTTCCATCCCCGGGATTCGTTTGTTGCCAAGATGGACGGTGAGTGCGTTAAAGTCGGTATTTTCCACAAAGTATCCCGCCTGTACTTGATACAATTTGCCGTCTTTGGCCAGGTAGGTGATTGATTTCAGCGTCTTCCCTTGATTTGATTTGCCGGTTCCATTAATCTCCACGCTGTCAATGACGATGCCGCTTCGCATCGGAATCCCTCGGATCATCTTACGGTAATAGTTTTCAAAAGCAGACAATTTACGAATTGTCCCGGCATTGTAGCCGTCGTACAAGGATTTCATTTCGCCTTGCACCAAGCTGCGCTTACGATTGTCGTTGGGTTCGTCCAGCACCAGCATCTGTCCTTGGATCAGCTCCCCGCCCGGCTTCTCGCGAGGATCGAGGATCAGTACGCTTAGCCCGGCATCATGCGCCCGCTTTGCCAAGAGCACCCCTTCAATTTCACTGCCAATCATAACAATGTCATAACGTTGACAACCCGGACCGCAGGATACGGGGGATGCGGTTGAAGCGGACGCTGCGATCACCGGAGTTGAAGCGCCCACCGTTTCGAGCAGCAGCAGTATGCACAGGAGTGCCAATGCACAACGTTTTGTTAAAGTTTGTTGGTTATTGGGATAAATATGCATAAATTCAGGATCGCTCCTCTATATGGGATTTAATGACATGTTATCTCCCGAAGAGGTGTCGTATCCAGTAAATTTTTGTTATATTATGCTGTTATCTGTTATTTTATGCCATGTAACAAACGAGATAAGCTCTGCAGCTTGGAGGGATCAAGGGGAGCCAGTCCGTTCCCGTTGATTCGAACCGCAGAGCCGCAGTGTACTTCGCTCACGCCTGTGTCGGCAATGACTTGGGAGACCGTCTCCAGGGTTAAGCCGTGTCCAGCTAAAATGCGCAACGAGCTGCCGCGTGCCATCTCCACCAGCTCCCGAATCTCGGAAACCGCCTGCGGCGCCGGGCGCGGTCCGCCCGAGGTCAGCACCCGGTTCACCTGCGGGTACTGCATGAGTGTGCGCAAACCGGACGGCAGATCGGCCAACTCGTCAAACGCCCGGTGAAACGTAACGTTCAGCTCCCCCGACAACTTTAAGATCCGCTCCAGCGCCCCCTCATCAATTTGCCGATCGGCGGTCAGCGCGCCAAAGACGATCCCCGCCGCCCCCGTTTCGGCGATCGCTCGCACTTCGGCTTCCATCGTCAATAAATCGGCTTCCCCATATACAAAAGATCGGCTATGCGGGCGCACCATCACATGAACGGGAATAGACACCGCCTTCACCACTTGTTGAACCATGCCAATCCCAGGGGTGAGTCCCCCTTCCGTCATCGCTGTAATCAGCTCCAGCCGGTCCGCTCCATTTGCCTCCGCCACGACGGCGTCCTCTACACAGGTTGCGATAACCTCTAGCAGCATCAGATAACCTCCTTCACCTCGAGGATAACAATTGTACCCCTATGTTAGCGGGTCTCGGTCAAAATAACAAACCATTCGCCGAGCCCGCGGCTTAAGCGGCTTGTTCGCCGAGGCGCTGGACCTGGATGAACGTTTCGTACGACTCCCTCTGTCGAGAGAGGTGCTCCAGAGCGGGCCGCATGCGGTAGCGAGCTTGCTGGAGGGCGTGATCCGAAGACATCTCTAGTGGAGGATGTGCGAGGCGGCCACCCGCTTGTCGCAAGCGTGTTGCACCGCCTTGACACGAAACACATTCACGAAATGCAAAAGTACAGTTCATTTGCACCAAAACCGATCATATTTGAGGCTTCAAATGTAAAAATGCAGTTCATGAGCCGGCAATCGGCTGGATTCTACTCTAATCATTCCTTTTCAACTGTACTTTCCCTAAGGCCCCCTAAATAAACTGGAGTCCTCCCCTACAAGGATTTACAATGGAAATAAGGGAGAGGATTCAGTTATGGGAAAAGCC
>NZ_KE159655.1:353768-654524 GCF_000403375.2 Paenibacillus barengoltzii G22
ATGTAAACACACAAGAAAATGAGCTGGACTGCGATAACACAAAACTTGTAGGTCAGGACTCCGGATTTAGGGGGCCTAGCCGCTTTTGCAGTTAATCCCTCAAAAATTCGCAACCTGCTTGATTTTAGATGTACTTTTACAGTTAACTGGTTCTCCGATAGGTACAGCAAGCCGCCTCCAGCAACCCAAAAAGGACTTGGAGCTATTCTCCAAGTCCTTTCCCTTTGCCATTATCCCGCTCGCTCAGCTTAGTTCAGCTTAGTTTAGCTCAGCCCAGCTCTGTTCAGCTCTGCTCTTCACAGTCCCACTCAGCCTAATTCTGCTCAACTCAGTTCAGCTCAGCTCGACTGCTTCAATTGCTTGCTGCGCAGCTGCCCGCAGGCCGCATCGATGTCGGCCCCGTGCTCCAGCCGGACGCTGACGCTAAGGCCGCGTTTTTTGAGCGCATCGTAGAAGGCCAGCACGGATTGCTGTTCACTCCGCTGATACTGGCTGTGCTCATCCACTGGATTATACGGAATCAGGTTGACGTTCACGAACCGGTCTCCCAGCAGATCCGCCAATTCCTGTGCATGTTCCGTCCCGTCGTTCACGCCTTTGAGCAAAATATACTCGATCGTCAGCCGCCGGTTCGTCCGCTCCAGGTAATAATCGATAGCCGCCATCAGCTTCTCAATCGGAATCGCTTTATTGATCTTCATGATCCGCGTGCGCAGCTCATTGTTAGGCGCATGCAGCGATACAGCCAAATTCACCTGCAGATCAGAATCGGCAAACTCGACGATTTTGTCCGCCAGACCGCTGGTCGACACCGTAATATGGCGCGGACCAATCGCAAGGCCTTTCGGGTCCTGGATCACTCGCAGGAAGTCAGCCATATTGTCATAGTTGTCAAAAGGCTCCCCGATCCCCATCACCACGATGTGGGATACGCGCTCGCCTTTACCCTGCCGGTCCAAATGCATCTGCACCTTCATGACCTGCTCCACGATTTCTCCGCTCGTCAGGTCCCGGCTCTTCTTCAACAGCCCGCTGGCGCAGAAGCTGCAGCCGATATTACATCCGACCTGGGTCGTCACGCAAACCGACAGGCCAAATTTATGGCGCATAAGCACCGTCTCGATTAAATTGCCGTCCTGCAAGCGGAACAGAAACTTGATCGTTCCATCGATCGACTCTTGGCGGACATGCTCCTCCAAGGTTTCAATCACAAACTGTTCTTTCAGCAAGGCGAGGCATTCGGGATGAACGCCTTCCATCGCATCAAACGCAGTAACGCGTTTGCGGTACAAGCCTTCCCATACCATCTCAGCCCGGCCTCGTTTATGTCCACGGTCCAGCAGCCAAGCGGCCAGCTGATCCTTCGTCATACCATATATCGATTGTTTATTCATCCATATCCTCTTTCTAAAGGAACTTAAGTCATTTTTTAATTATACCTAATCCGACATCCCGAATGCCACAGGTAAAAAAACGAATCCTCCCCCCTCATCTCACCGTCCATTTACACAGATACCTATCCCCTTTAAACGAACGTTAACATTCGCCCTCTAAAGTGAAGGTATACTCACTTAGGATACTCGGATGTTCTACGAAGTTATATTCCCTAGCGGTCCGAGTCCGGCCCGCATACTGGACTAAGGTCGGAATGAAATCACGCCGGACGCCCGGTTTGATTCTTCCATGCTTCCTATATACTGGAACTCGGAATGAATCGACGGAAAGAACCGTGAATTTTCGATTTCGGTGGAAAGGCGGCAGCGATCATGAAGCATAACATGCATATCGTCATCCTAACCGCCGGATACGGCAACGGCCATATCCAGGTAGCGCGGACGCTGGAACAATCCCTGCTCCGTTCGGGTGTCCGTTCGGTCCATGTGATGGACCTGTACCGTGAAGCTCATCCGGGACTCAATTCCATTTCCCGGCATCTTTACTTATACAGTCCGTGGTTCTCCGCTTACGGCTTAGATTATTACGGTTGGAGCTATTACGCTACGAAGGATCTCCAGAAGACAAGCGCAATAGCGAAATGGGGAAACCAGCTCGGTATGAAAAAACTCATCGCCCTGCTCCAAAAGCAGCAGCCTGACGCAATCATCAACACCTTCCCCTTCGGCGGCATCACGGAACACTTGCGAAAACACGGCATTCAGGTGCCGGTCTTTACCGTAGTGACCGACTTCAGCCTGCACAACCGCTGGTTGTTCACGCAGCCGGATCGTTACTATGTGGCGACCGCAGATTTGAAGCGGGAGCTGATGGAGCGCGGCGTGCCGGCAGAGGCCATTGTGGTCAGCGGGATCCCCGTGCGGGAGCCGTTTTATGAGCCGGGGCGCCCCCCATATCCGCTGGCGCAGAGCCAACCAAGGCGATCCTTGGAGAGGACCCGCTCGATTCTGATCATGATGGGGGCGCATATTCCTTTGCCCGATGCTCAGCAGATCATCTCCAAGCTGTTGGCGCTGCCGGATGTGCGCGTGGACCTCGTCTGCGGAGGCAACGAGAAGCTGCGGCGTCGCCTGGAACGGCGTTTCGCCGGTCACGAACGGCTCCGTCTATTCGGTTATGTCGAAGCGATCCACGATCGCATGCGAGAAGCCGACTGCATCGTGACGAAGGCCGGTGGGATCACGTTGTCGGAAGCGATCCAGATTCGCACGCCGATCGTGGTTTACAAGCCGTTCTCCGGCCAGGAGCGGGAAAACGCAAGGTACCTGGAGCGCAAAGGCGCAGCCGTAGTAGCCTCCTCGCCGCGAGCCTTGGCGGAGCAGGTGCAAGAGCTGCTTGATTCTGAGGTCCGCAGGGCCCGAATGCTCCAGCAGTACGACGAATTAGCCGCGGGTTGCGCCACCGAGACGATCGTCCGGGATGTGCTGCGCCTGACAGGCCATCTGCCGGCGTTGGCGGATCGCCGATGATTCAGCGGACCGCATCGTTGACGATGAAATGAAGGACGAATAAGAGGCAAGGGGTCTGACTCATATGAAAAGTACTCGACGATCGATATCCAGCAATCATCTTACACCAGCATTTCTGCACTGTGCGGCCATATTGTTTTTCACAGAAATCGCCCGCAGTGCCTTTCTCATTTCGTTCCTGCCTGCCTATGCCAAAGAGCGCCAGATTACGCTGGCGGCGGTCGGCCTAGCGATCTCGGTCCACTATTTGGCCGACACGCTGATTAAGGTCCTCGCAGGATACGTACTGGATCGGTTCCCCGCCCGGGTGATCTTGAACATTTTCCTGCTGCTCGGACTGTTGGGCCTGTTCGTCTCTTACGGGGTTCATGCTCCTTGGGCGATTGTCCTTGGGGCAGGCCTGATCGGGATTGGGGTCTCCCCCGTCTGGCTGCTCTGTCTCTCCGAGATCCAGGAGGATCGCCGCGGCTCACAGATGGGCTCGATTTATACGATTTGGCTCATCTCGCTGGGGCTTGGCCCCGTTGGCGTCAATTTTCTGATCGACCGCAGCTATACGTTATCGTTCTGGCTATTGGCCGGATGCTGGGCCGCGGGGTGGCTGCTAGCCGCCTTCAAACGGATGGATTTATCGTCCCGGCGCTTGCTGGAGCGCACGGTTCCGTTGAAACAGCAAATACGTGAAATCGGGAGCAAGCTTGTACAGATGAAGCCGCTGGTCCCCGGCATGATTGTGCAAACGCTGGCTGCCGGGCTGCTGGTGCCCGTCCTGCCGAGCTTTGCCTCCGAGTATTTGGCGCTGGATTATTCAAACTATTCCATCATGTTGATGGCTGGAGGCTGTATGACCGTCCTGCTGCTCGTTCCGATGGGCCGGCTCGCCGACAAATGGGGGTATAAATGGCTGTTGATCGCCGGTTTTGGCGTCTTGGCCGCCTGCCTTGGATTGCTGATCTACTCCCGCCAGATCTTCAGCACGATGCTGCTCGCCGTCTGTCTGGGTGCAGCATATGCCGCCGTGCTCCCGGCATGGAACGCCATCCTGTCCCACTACGTTCCTGCGGAGCAAAAAGCGACCGGCTGGGGGGTTCTCTCCGGCATCGAAGGGATCGGGGTTATCCTCGGCCCGATTCTAGGCGGCTGGATGGCAGAAAGCTTCGACGTCACAGTAACCGTTGGGATCAGCTCCCTGTTGTTGTTTGGCATCATGTTGTTTTATTGGATTCGTCCTGTGCGACAGCATCAACGGGAACAATACCGCCAGCGTAGTTGAGTTGCAGTTTGGGTTTATCTTGGTCATGGATTGGAGGGGTTGGAATGAGACATCGCTATTATCTTCGGTTGCGCGAGTACGATAACCGGCTGTTTCTGTGGTGCAACCATTCGCTAAGTCATCCGTGGCTGGATCGGATCCTGAAAGGACTTACCCATCTGGGCAGCGCTGTGTTTACGATTACTCTAACCCTTTCTGTGGTCCTCTTCACCACAGGGGTATGGCAAAGGGCTGGATGGCACAGCCTGATCGCCCTATCCGTGAGCCATCTGCTGGCGGTTGTGATTAAGAAACGATTCCAACGCACGCGCCCTTACGAAGCGTTGCAAAATGCGCGGATCTCCGTCCACCCGCTCAAGGACTACTCGTTCCCATCCGGGCACACCACGGCCGCCTTCTCAACGTTTATCCCGCTTCTTTACGCGGCGCCGGGTCTGGCTCAACTGCTTCTGCCGCTGGCTTGTATCGTTGGCCTGTCGCGAATTTATCTAGGCGTTCACTACCCCTCCGATGTGCTGGCGGGCGGGTTACTGGGAGCCGCAACAGCCCTTCTCGTTGTTTTAAGCGCAGGCCTGGTCTAGCACGTTATGACTTCATACAGAAAGAGAGGACATTCCATGCAAGTAAAAAAGATCATGAAGCATTCCGTCCAAAAGGTTTGGATGGGCTGGGAGCAGGTGTTTGAGCTGTTTAGTCGACTGCGCTCCAAATACGCCGGAGAGTTCGGCATCTGCAAAATGTTTGTCACCCAGTATCGCGGCAAAAGCATGCAATGCGAGGATGGGACGTGGATTCAAGACGGAGATTGGATTGGAGAGCTGCATCTGGATAATCGCCAGATCCTCGCTATGCTGCAATCCAATGAGGCGAACCGGGTCGCCTTAAAGATCGCCCGGCTGACAAGAAAAGCGATGTCGCAAATCTGCGCCGAAATGCAAAGCAACCCGCAGCTTAGTCAAGTGAAGGCGCTGCAAGGAATTACACTCCTGCATCGGGGCATCACGCATGGGTTAGGCTTCGAAACGCATCATGTTGAACACGGGGCATTCCGGACATTAACGACCACCTATCTGCGTTTGCTGCTCACCGTCTTTCATCCAAGTCATCGCAAACGGATCACCGGCCATGCGGATAAGCTGATACCGGTCAAGCTGGTAATGAGCCGCGCGTCGCTGTTCCGGCAATTTGGGCCATTAGAGATGGAGACGGCGATGTAAGGCGCAGCAGAGAGTTACGTTATTTTGAGGCTAGTCGATGAAACCCGCCAGTCCATGCTCGGTTAAATAATCCATCTCCAAGTCAAGGATCGTTTCCACGGTTAATTCGTCGAGCTTCACATCGTTTCGGCTTAGGACATAATCCACCAGTTCATCGCCGTCAATCTCGACCTCGCCATCGGCGTTTTGCGCTGCCTGATTGATATAATCAGCTTCGTGCTTTAACACCAATCGCACGTGGTCCACACTCGTCTTCGCACGCTCTGCAATAAACTCGACCATTTCCTGTTCATTCATTTGATCGCTCACCTTAGGTTCACTCCTACTAGGTTAGTTTGATTTCGCCTCTAGTCTTTCTCGTAGATATAAATTTTAGTCCGGTACAAATCCCGGCAGGTGACGATCTTCCTCGGCTGCCAACCCGGCATATGCTGATCACCCGCGCACCCGGGAGCAGCTTCTCGCGAAGCAGAGGGTTCAGCCGACGCATGGCTCCAGGATACAAATAACAGATTACCGTACCTGCAGTTTCGTAAGGAAACGCATATAAATCTCCCCGCAAAAACTGCACCTGAGAATACGCACTCCACCGCAAGCTCAACCGGGAAAATAACCACGGAATCAAAGAATTCTCAACTCCGATGATTCGCCAATGCGGATAAGCCTTCGCTAGCGCCAAGGCCAGCGTTCCCCATCCGGCTCCCGCCTCAACGATGGGGTTAACGGTGGCCAGCGGAGCCGCTCCTGCAAGGGCAGCGGCCCGCTCCAGTCGTTTCATTTCCGTGATGACCGCCTGCCTCACAGGAGCAGAAGTGGGCATGGGCGAAATGCCATTTCGCCAGCTCCGATAAACGATCGCTACAACCACTAGCAGCAGAAGTAGTAGGAATATAGCGGTCAGGATCGTGTAGACGGAAGCTGGCATAGGGACATCTCCTTCAACGTTTGTGTTCAACTGCTTGCATTGTACCAGAAAACGCCAACTTTAGGACGATCCCTTGACCACTTTCCAATTCCCATCACAAGAGGCGTGAATCGTTCCGTGCCGTTGAATGTACTCCGCCACTAGCTCTGCCATGTCAGTCTGGATCTCGCGAACCACCGGCTTGCCCCGGTACATCTCATAATCGCCGCCCCCGCCAGCGCGGTAATTGTTCATCACGACGTCAACTTCAGCGTCGTCCTGCAGCGGCGCTCCGTTACGGGTCAGCTTCACGACCCGTTGCCCTACGGGCTGGGCGATATCAAGCTCGTACTCAATCCCCTCCCACATGTCGTAGTTGTAGTGCTGAGCCTTCGGCTGGATATACACCGGATTTACCGTAATTTCACCATCCGTGTCCAAAACGAAATAATTCGCTGTCTGCTCCAGCGCCTTCCGGATATCCTTCCCTGTTAAGCGGAGGACGGTCAGTGTGTTCGGGTACATGAAGTTCGTCAACACATCTCGCAGCGTGATGCTTCCGGCAAACCCTTTGGATGCCTCGCTCAGCAACGCGGCATTGGACACGTCAACTCCAGCAGCCTCCATCTGCACCCGATTCACGAACTCCATAAACGGATGATCCGCCAAGCGACAGGCGAGCGGGTTTTCGATCGTCATATCGCCCTCCACCCGGCCGATCGGCTGGTCAAGCCAAGCCTGTGTAGCCGATTCCAGCGGCCGTATGAGCTCCAACACCTTGGCATCCGCCTCCACGGCGGCATCGGGAACGAGCAGCTCGGCCGTTTTCTCGCGGATGCTCCAATGACCGTCAGTTCCGCGCTTGAAGCGAACGGTGATTTGGCCCAACGCTTGTCCGCCCGTTCCTGGCTGGATCACCGTGACTCCGCCGACCTCGCCCGTGAGCATGCGATGCTGATGGCCCGTGATCAAGACGTCGATGCCCGGCACCCCCAGGCACATGGCATAGCCTTGATTTTCACCCGTTAACCGTTCCGTCGGTACGCCGGTCGCCAAATCCCGCTCGAACCCGCCGTGATAGCTGACCACCAGCAAATCCGGCTGCTCTATTTCTCGGATGCGGGGAACCCAGGTTTTCACCGTCTCAAGCGCATCCCGAAACGCCCAACCCTCTATATGCCGGGGATGCTCCCAATGCGGGATATAGTGAGTCGTAACACCCAAGATAGCGATCCGTACGCCTTCCGGGGTTGTTTTTACCACATAAGGCTTGCCAAACGCCGGCTCCCCCGACTCCTCAGCCAAAATCCCCGCCGACAGCCACGGAAAGCGGGCATCCTTCATCGCCTTACCCAGCAGTGCTTGCCCGTAATTAAACTCGTGGTTCCCCGGTACTGCGGCGTCATATTCCAATAGATTCATCACCGCGATGGACGGATGAACCCCGTGGGGGTGATTTTTGACGTGATAGGTGCACAGTGGTGTCCCCTGAATCGCATCTCCGTTATCAATCAGCAGCAAGTCGGGTGTATGCGTGCGTTCTCGTCGAATAAGCGTAGCCAGCTTGGCCAGCCCCAGCGAACGTTCCGCCGTCGAACGATAATCTGTTGGATAAATAAAGCCGTGGATGTCGCTGGTGACCAGGATTTTGCAGAGAACTTCCTCCTGTCCCGATGAGATCGCCCCGGTTCCACGTTCCATATGTTGCTCCATCACCTTCACCTCGGATTCCTATTTATTCCCCTCCTCATTCTAGCAACGAAGATCGCAAAGTTTGTAAACTCCTGAAAGAAAAGGAATTTTACATACTTCCGCTTTTCCTCTGACGGCGTGTTAATAAATCTCTTTTATAGTAGTCTCGAACCTAAAAAAATGAGAATAGTGGAGGTCATACGCTTGAAGAAGATTAGTAAGTTGGTTTTACCTTTATTATTAACATTCTCCGTGACCCTGAGCGCCTGTGGTAACAACGCTCCGGCGAACACCAGCGGGAATGCATCGGCCGAGTCCAGTCAATCGAATGCCGCGTCTTCCGGTGCCGGATCCAACGCATCCGCAAATGCGGCTGACACGTCTGCAGATACCGGCTACGTTCCAGAAACGCTAACCGTCCAATTCGTACCTTCGCAAAACGCCGACACGCTGGAAGCCAAAGCAAAACCGCTGGAGCAGCTGCTGTCCGATCGCCTGGGCATTCCGGTTAAAGTCAGCGTGTCGACTGACTACAATACGATTATTGAAGCGATGGCTTCCAAGCAAGTGGATGTCGGCTTCTTGCCTCCAACCGCTTACGTGCTGGCCAAAGATAAAGGCGCGGCCGAGGTGATTTTACAAGCACAACGTTACGGAGTACAAGATGAGACCGGTGCGCCTACGGATGAACTGGTAGATTTCTACAAGGCGATGATTATCGTCAAAACAGATTCCGACATCCAGTCCGTGGCAGACCTGAAAGGCAAAAAAATCGCCTACCAAAACGTCACATCTTCTGCCGGTTATGTCTGGCCGGCTGCAAAGCTTCAAGAAGCTGGTTTGGATCCGCTGTCTGACGTCGAGCCGATCACGGTAAAAGGTCACGACCAAGGCGTAATCGCGGTCCTGAACGGTGATGTCGATGCCGCCGCGATCTTCCAGGATGCACGGAACACTGTGGTGAAGGATTATCCTACCGTATTCGAAGACACCCGCGTCCTGACGTACACGGAACCGATTCCAAACGACACGATCTCCGTCCGTTCCGATATGAACGCCGAATGGGTGCAGAAGCTAAAGGATGCCTTCATCGAAATCGGCAAAGATCCGGAAGGACATCAAATCATCGCGGATATCTACACGCATGAAGGCTATGTCGAATCCAACGACAGCGTGTTCGACATCGTCCGCGAGTATAACGAGAAAGTGAAGACAGAATAGGCGATGATGCGAAATTTGACGAATCCTCCTTCAAGCCAGTCGGAGCGCGGTGTGCTCCCGGCTGGCTGTGCGCTTTTCCTGATTATTTTTTGTGAAAAAGGAGCCTAAACGTGATAGAACTGCGCAATGTTACCAAAACGTATCCGAACGGCACCAAAGGTCTGGATCAAATTAACCTAAAGATTGATCCCGGTGAATTTGTGGCGATCGTGGGCTTGTCCGGTGCGGGCAAATCGACGCTGCTACGGTCCATTAACCGGCTGCACGACATCTCGGAAGGCGACATTCTCATCGACGGCAAATCGATCACGCAAGCCGCTGGCAAATCGCTCCGGATGATTCGCCGCGACATCGGCATGATCTTTCAGAGCTTTAATCTCGTGAAACGCTCCTCCGTACTGCGCAACGTGCTGGCTGGCCGGGTCGGCTACCATTCCACGCTTCGTACGTTGTTTGGCCGTTTTCCGGAGGCCGATGTAGAGTTAGCCTTTCAAGCGCTGGAACGCGTAAACATCGTGGAAAAAGCCTACGCCCGGGCCGACCAGCTCTCCGGCGGGCAGCAGCAGCGGGTGGCCATCGCTCGCGTGTTGGCGCAGGAGGCTAAAATCATCCTCGCCGACGAGCCCGTGGCTTCCCTGGATCCTTTGACGACCAAGCAGGTTATGGATGATTTGAAGCGTATCAACGTCGAGCTGGGCATTACGACGATCGTTAACCTGCATTTTATCGACTTGGCGCGCAGCTATGCGACGCGCATCATCGGGCTCCGTGCCGGGCAAGTCGTCTTCGACGGTCCTGTGGAGGAAGCCACGGACGAGCGGTTTGCCGAAATTTACGGTCGCGCAATCGACCGCGAAGAGCTGTTGGCCAGTCGACTTCCGGGGCCGCAGGTGCTGGAGGCGCAGGCTTGATGAACATGAACCCTTGTCCTAGCTTCGATGCAGATGCTAAGGCTAACACCAATGTCAACGCCGTAACCGACGCCGACGCCAACGTGGGCGCTAACATTAACATCAACAGCAACGCCGATGCTAATTTTAACGCCAATCCAAGCACTAGCCTGTCCGGCCATGCTGGTCTAAAGCAGCATCGCCCTGCAGCCCCCAGCAAGCTGAAGCATTATTTAACCGCCGCGATCATCTTGCTCCTGCTGTGGGGCAGCGCCGTGGATACGGACACTTCGTGGGGCAAGCTGATCCAGGGCTCGCCAAACATGCTCGATCTGCTGCAGGAGATGTTCCCGCCGAAGTGGAGCTACTTCGACAATATCGTTCCGGCGATGCTGGAGACGATCCGCATGGCGCTGATCGGCACGACGTTTGGCGCAATCCTTGCTGTACCAGTAGCGCTGCTCTGCGCCTCCAATCTCAGCCGCAGCGCCTGGATCTATCAGCCTGTCCGCTTCTTGCTGAACCTGGTGCGGACGATTCCGGACCTGCTGCTGGCGGCCATTTTCGTCGCCATCTTTGGACTCGGCCCGCTGCCCGGCATCATGGCGCTAAGCGTCTTCTCGTTTGGTCTAATCGCCAAACTGACGTACGAAGCGTTGGAGACGATTGACCGCGGGCCGCTGGAAGCGATGACGGCCGTCGGGGCTACGCCCGTGCAACGGATCGCCTTTGGCGTTGTGCCTCAGATTCAGGCCCATTTTATCTCGTACGTGTTGTACACGTTCGAAATTAACGTTCGCGCCGCGGCGGTATTAGGTCTCGTCGGGGCCGGGGGGATCGGCCATTATTACGAAGTGACCTTAGGCTTCCTAGAGTATGACAAGACGTGCATGATTATCTTGTTCACGCTCGTGGTCGTCCTGTTGATCGATTATGTAAGCACCAAATTGCGGGAGAAATGGTTATGACAACAAACACAACGACTTGGCGGCACAAAGTGCCAAAGCCCAAAAAGAACCGTTACCGCTTGCTGATCTATATCTTGCTCCTGCTTCTCTATGTATGGGCTTTTGCCGGGATTCCTTTTGACGGAATAAAGGAAACGGCGGGGCAAATCACGAAGTCGATCCTCTCGGGCTTGTTCTCGCCGGATTGGGATTACGTGTATTTGCCAGACGGGGAGGATTTGCTGCGCGGTTTGCTGGAGACTCTGACTATCTCGATCCTGGGCACGTTCGTTTCTACGCTCGTCTGCCTGCCGTTCGCCTTCTGGGCGGCGGCCAATCGGGGCAAGTCTCGTTTCGTCTCTGGATCCGGCAAAATCCTGCTCAGCTTCGTCCGCACCTTCCCGGAAATCGTGATGGCGTTGCTGTTCATCAAAGCGGTGGGGCCGAACGCTTTTGCCGGAGTACTGGCGCTGGGGCTGCACTCGGTCGGTATGCTTGGCAAGCTGTTCGCCGACGAGATCGAGAACATGGACCACGGTCCCACCGAAGCGCTGATCGCTGCTGGAGCGAACCGCCTGCAAATTCTGTGGTACGCCGTGCTGCCCCAAGTGCTGCCGGGCTTCCTGTCGTACACGCTGTACCGGTTCGAGATCAACCTGCGCTCCGCAACAATCCTCGGCGTCATCGGCGCCGGCGGCATCGGTACCCCGCTGATCTTCGCTCTCAGCTCGCGGGATTGGGACCGCGTGGGCATCATTCTGCTCGGCATCATCGTGATGATCACGCTCGTAGACTGGATGTCCGGTTATCTGCGGAAGAAATTGGTTTGAGGCCGTGCATCTCGGAACCGATTCCCGCCTATATTGACCGGTTTCACGAGTCGAGGCCCAAATGTACACGATTTTTCGTGTACATTTCCCCCAAACCCTCGCCACACGGCGCATTCTATATGAAATTTCGTGTACATTCTGCCACTTCTCCCTCAATTCGGCCCAATATATATGATTTTTCATATATATCGGGTCAGTTCCACCTCCCAAGCCCCAAATGTACACGATTTTTCGTGTTCATTTCCCCAAGTCCGCCGCACTCACACCAAATCCGGGCTTAGCAGCGAACCCACATATTCATATGAAGTGATGCGTCCGGAGCTCCCTTTGGCGATGGCGCGGAATTTCCCTTTTGCCGCGAGAATCCGGCAGTACTTAATGACTGTCATCGGGTGCAGCTCCAACTCCCTCGCCACCTCGGTCGGACGAATAACCCGATCATGGCGAACCGCGGCACGCATCAGATCCCTCTCAATCTTCGAAAAGGCCCGCAGGGCTCCCCCCTCAATCACAGACAAATACGGCCCCAGAATACTCCGCAACGAAGAAAGGATAAACGCTGAGTTCTCTTTCATTTCGTCCAGTGCAATATAGTAGAGCAGATAGCCTTGGGACTGCAAAAACAATCCCCTGTTCAAATCCATCCGATATTTCGTCCGATCCGTGCCATGTGAACCGTAATCCATAATCTCAAACACGATCCGTACCGTCCCCACCTCCCACATGAAATCAGCATAATAAGACCTCCCCCGCCAATCCTTCACTTCGTATTCGGGATGTAATCCGTCAAAGTGTCCCACCAACGGCCACCAAATGCGCTCGACAAACAACCGATTCCCATAACCATGCCCTCGCCGAAGTGCATCCAGACGCTCCCCCGTTCTGCGTTTCATATGCTCCTGCAGCCAAGTCTCATGTTCCGCTTCGAATCCCATAAGAAAGCCCCCCCTCGCATCCTTAGTAAAAAAACAAAAAGCCCCGCTCCTCTCCATTCAGAAAAGGAAACGGGGCAGGCTTTGCCTCACGTCAGTTACTTGTATTAATACTAGTGTGACATAGCAGAGAAAGTTACGCAATAGGGTCTGAGGCGTTTCCGCACTTCCCGCAACAGTCGTTGCCCTAAACCCCAAGCAGCTTGCGAATCTCCCCTTCAATGCTCGCAGGTTCATCGGTTGGTGCGAAACGCTTGACCACCTTGCCGTCCCGATCCACAAGGAACTTCGTAAAGTTCCATTTAATCGACTTGGAGCCCAGCAATCCCGGAGCTTCCTTGGTCAAGTGCTTGAACAGCGGATGAGCGTTCTTTCCATTCACATCGATCTTCGAAAATAACGGGAACGACACACCAAAATTCAGCTCGCAAGCCTGCGCCACTTCTTCATCCGTCCCGAGCTCCTGGTTGGCGAACTGGCCCGAAGGAAAACCTAACACCGTGAAGCCTTCGTCCTTGTAGGTGTCATGCAGCTTCTGCAGCCCTTTAAATTGCGGAGCAAACCCGCATTTGGTCGCCGTATTCACAATCAACATGACTTGGCCGCGATAAGGCTCCAGCGTTCGCACTTGGCCTTGAATGGTTTTGACTTCAATATCGAATAATGACATCTATAGCACCTCCGCCAACAAATTAATTAAGTGTAATTTAATTGTATACAATCTATATAATCGTGTCAATTTGTATATCTAAACAGAGCGCCCCCCTCAACTTTACCGGCAATCCCGAATCTCCGTCTCCTCAAGCGTTTGTGTATCCAATTACGTCCCGCTCCAGCCCCTTTACGCCAAAGAACAAGCAATGCTATAATGGCTCAACAGCAATTACATTGCATGCAATTAAATGGCAGGTGAATATAGATGAATACTGATGAAATGTTGAAGCTGGAGAATCAGCTTTGCTTTGCTTTTTATACTTGCTCCCGGGAGATTATGAAGCTATACCGGCCTTTGCTGTCGGAACTAGGCTTAACCTATACGCAATACATTACGTTGCTCGCATTGTGGGAGCGGGACGGGATCACGGTGAAGGAGCTGGGTTCGATGCTGTTCCTTGACTCAGGCACATTAACGCCGCTGCTCAAAAAGCTGGAGCAGATGAACCTGGTTACCCGAACGCGGGACAAAGCCGATGAACGCAACGTCATCATCGCATTAACCGAGGAGGGGAAAGCGCTGAAGAACAAAGCCTGCACCGTCCCGATGCGGCTGTTTGAAGGTACATATGCCGAGGTGGAGGACATCATTTCCATGCATCAACACATCAACGAGTTTCTTCGCAAAATCGGCGGCGACTCCGTTCAACCGGAGCAATCTGAATAAGCCCAACCTTAATCCTCCATAATAGGAAAGAATCACGGAGTAACCAATGGAGGAGATCAGCATGCTGGAAAATCTCGAAAGCGATTATAACTGCGCCAACGCAGGTGAGGACCTGCACCGATTGAAGCAAGAACTCGCCGAGATGCGAGGCTTGGGTCACGCTGACCCGGAAACGCAGGAGAAAATCAACCGGCTCGAAAATCAAATCAGATTTATCATGAACAAATGCGATATTAACCATTAAGAGGGTGAAGCACCCGTTTACGCCGCTGAACAAGCGTGT
This sequence comes from Paenibacillus barengoltzii G22, assembly GCF_000403375.2. Taxonomy (NCBI): domain Bacteria; kingdom Bacillati; phylum Bacillota; class Bacilli; order Caryophanales; family Paenibacillaceae; genus Paenibacillus; species Paenibacillus barengoltzii. The sequence continues at coordinate 368,263 of NZ_KE159655.1, forward strand.
GGTAGGCGGGTGTTTTTTTGCCCGGGGATAGATTGAAGCCCAAAAGTGTGTTACGATTTGCCTGTTCGACCTTTTTTACATTTACGATTGATGGACATCAGGAGGGCTTCCCTTGAAAGCACAAACACAACTTGATGCGGAGAAGACGACGGCGGCTTCCGTCGACGCCATCCCCCGCGCCGCTTCTTCCAAACGAAATTATGTATTCCAACTGCTAACGGTCTTTATCGGTTTCTTAGTCTTTGGCTTCTCGGAAAATATTAAAGGCCCCGCGATCCCGCGCATCCAAACGGACTTCGGTCTGGACGAGATGCAAATCGGTACGCTCCTGTCGCTCAACTCGCTGGGGTATCTGCTGGCTTGCTCTTTTACGGCCTACTTAACCCGCAAATGGGGAGCCAAAACGGTGACGATGCTCGCCTTTGGATCCATGGTTGCTTCCGGGGTTCTCATCTTTGCATCACGCACCTACCCGGCATTATCAGGTTCCTATTTCCTGATGTACATCGGCAACGGGATGCTGGAAATCGCGCTCGCGATCTTGGCCGCCCGAATTTTTGTCGGCAACACCGGTACGATGATGAACCTGTCTCACTTCTTCTACGGGCTGAGTTCTACGGTAGCACCATTAATCGCCTCGGGGCTGATGACCGTCTCTATTGGCGGGCATACGCTGGATTGGAGAGGCATGTATTTGATCATGCTGTCCCTCTCGGTCATCCCGATGATCCCTACGCTGCTAAGCCGGTTCCCCGGCGAGGAAGAACAGGGCGGCGAGCGGGTTCCGTTCACCCAGCTAATGCGTGATCCCGCAATCTGGTTGATCGTGCTGGTGCTTTCGTTTGGCGTCGTGTCAGAGCTAGCGGTAGGCGGCTGGTTGGTTAATTTTTTGGAAAAAGCTTATCACTGGAACACCACCAGCGCATCCGGGATGCTGTCTGCCTTCTTCCTTTGCTTTACATTCGCACGGCTGGCACTCGGTCCGGTTACCGATAAAATAGGGTTTACGCTCTCCTTGATTCTGTTCTCGGCTTTCTCGGGAATCTGTACTTTGGTTGCCATCGGGGCAGGCGAACCCGGAGCTTTCCTGTTCGCAGCGGCCGGCATCGGCATCGCTCCGATCTATCCGACCGTCATGGCGCTGATCGCCAAGAAGTATCGCTCTTCCAGCGATTCAGCGATTACTTTCATCGTTACGCTGATGGGGGTGGGCAGTGTCATCGGCAACTATCTGATCGGTTGGATCACGGACGGGATCAAAGAGCTCTTCTCCGGCGGCACGGACACAGGACTTGGCCTCTTGCGCGGCCTGCAAGCCGGGTATGCTTTTATCGGCGTTTGCGCCTTGTTATGCGCAGTATGCAGCCTGATCTTATACGGCTATCTGCGTAAACGGCAAGAGTTAATGTAACCGACCCTCCACACTTACAAAAAAACACCCCCGCATTCCACCAGGCTCGAATCATCGGCGGAATACGGGGGTTCTTGTTTATTTTGCCCTGCGTTAGATAATGAGGCTGCTTACTGCAAACGCCATCCCGATAAACACCAAGCACAGCAAGGTGCCGACCGCAACATTTCCCTGCTTCAGTTGGTCGGAAATTTTAAATCCCGGGGTGACCAGTTCAAAAATCCAATAAGATGCCACAAGACACACATAACCTACGGCAAACCACAGGATCATATGTAAGATGGAGGTGTTCGTGAAGGCGGACACCCCCAAGATGATCGCGGTGCCCAGGAATTTGCCGCCCAGCGCCAGGGCTACGGCAACATTGCCTTTCTTCAGCTCCTCCATATCGCGGTAAGGGGTCATCCAATTGAAGACCACCATCCCCAGCAACTGCAGCAAAATCATCGCGATGACACTAACTACAATATTGATCACGATCGTCAATTTGCCCACCCCCGAAATTTCGCAAACGCCAAATCATAATCGGCAAAATCATGCACTTCCTCCAGTACAACCGACACCGTCTTCGCTTTCTCCAGCGCAGCATATCGTTCCTCGTCGATCGGTTGCTTAATCCGGTTCCCAGTTGGCAGCTCTAGCACGGCAAAACACCGTATTTTGCCCTGGTATTCCGTTTTGTACACACCAACTAGGTTGACGTCGGTCGTCACCGACACCTTCAGCTCGGCCAGATCTTTCTCGGCAGACGCCTGATCCGGATAGGATTTCAACGTCGTCCAGGAGGATAGGCGTACTTCATTCTTCTGGTTCTCGTCCGTGGTCAGCTCGGCGTCCATAAACTGCAGGATCCAAATTTTATCCCCGGTGGCGTAATTGTTATCGTTCGGCAGCAGATCGTTATCGGGCAAAATCGTCATATCACTGCCCACCAGATCTCCTACCATTGCTTCCACGATTTTATAGTCCCAAGGGACGCGAGCGGTCGTTAACTCCGCTTCCGAACCGCTCTCGGTTGAGAAGACGCTGGTCGTATCCCCGCAGGCTCCAAGGAAGCCCACCGACAACACCAGCATCAACGTAACGAGGAAACGCCGCGTCCAAGTCTGCTTCGAACTATGCATCTATTTCACTCCTAACGCGATAAAATGACTGGTATTGCCCGTAATCGGTCCGCCGGCTCGACCCAACAAGCCGCAAGGCGTCCCGTTCAGGACGAACAGGCCGGTCAACAAATGGCGCTCGCCGAAGACGGTATTGATTCGTGCCAGCTCGGCTCTTTTTTGATATACCGTAGGGAACAAGACGCTGCTGTCAAAGCCCTCTTGATCCTCCAGCTCCAGCCGGCCCTCCTCATCAAATAAGCGGACCGAGCCGCCTTCACGGCCAAACATCGACTTGGATACGAAGCCGCCAGCGAAGACCGGCTTGTTGTAAGTCGGCAGCATGTACTTGGCAATCGCCTGACGTTCCTCGGCATCAAACAGCAAGCCCAGCTCGTAAAGCCCCCAGACCGCAGCAAGCAAGCCTTTGGATTGCAGCAAAATGCTGTGCGGCCCGTTGAAAATGGTCAGGCGACCGGTTTCGATCGCGTAGCTTAACGCCTCGCCGGCATCGTCCACTGCCATCCATTCCTTCGGGTACAACGCGAAGAGGCGCTCAATGGTACGGCCGTCTTTATTTTTCAGGATGCCTTCGTCAATCCACAGCTCCAGGCAATCTTCATAGTGCAAATCCAGCCCGCTGTGCCGGCCCAACGCTTCAATCGTTCCGGAATCCTCCAGATGCCAGCCGTAATCCACACAAGCCACGGTATCCGGCCGCTCAATGGCCCAAGCTTCCGCGACCAGGTCTTTCATCCGGGCATTTGGCGAATCGTATCCCGCCTGCTCCATCAACCACGGGGTGGCGATCGAAGCTTCCACGTAGCCGGTTGGCGTATCCGCATTGAGCTCCAGCAGCTTGATCGTGCCGTCATTCGCCACGGCAAAATCAAACCGCGCATAGCGGCTAATCAATCCCGGATCCGGGAACGGCAGCTCATCGAGCATCGTCCACAGAATCGGCGGAATCCCAATCAGCTCATACAGATCCGGCCGGCGATGAACATAGCGTGCGGCCTTGTCGAGAATGCGCCACAACGCGGCGGCGGCCCGCTCGAGCTCCGCATAGGTTTCTTTTGGCATCAACACCAGCTGATCGATCCAATACTCCTCTTCCTCGAGATCCGCCCAGGTAAAGCCCAGCTCGGCCAGCTTCTCCACCCGCTCGCTCCGGTTGGGATGCGGCTGGCCCACAACTTCAAAAATATTGTTCTCGTCTGTCATCCGCCGAAGAACCCCTTACCGGTGCCGCTGGATCTCGAACCGGAAATCGAGCTTTTGGATGAGCCGGACGAGGAGCCCGACGACGAGCCCAGCGAGCTGGATTTCCCGCCGATGCCGCCCGCCTTCGAGGAGGTCGAACGCCGAACGATGGAGCCGGTTGACGAGGTCGAAGTCTTCGGACGAACGACGGAACCGGCCATCTGTTTGTTTTGGAACGTCTCGCTGGAGTACGTTTTCGGCTTGTACGGCGTCGAAGTTCCGGCATAATACCCGCGGTGATTGTCATACCAGCGGCTGGACGAATAGCTGGACCCGCTGTTGAACAGCAGGTGATACAGCAGCATATCGTCCCAACCGAATCCCCCGCCGTAATGGTTAATGACGGTGGTTCCTCCGGAGCCGTTCGAGGCGTCTGCGCCGTTTGAGCTACCGGTCTCCGCGGCCTCTCCAGATGCTCCTTCTTCCTCCGCCGGAACTGGGATGTTCCAGTCTACGTTTTTATCGAAATATTGCTTCACTTCCTCCGTCGACCAAGCCACCAGCTTCGGTTCGTCAGCCGACGTCCCGCTCCCTGTTGCCGTAGCCCCAGCCCCTGGAATCAGAAACGCATTCGCCAACAGCGCAATGCCCAGTGAGGTAGACAAGACGCGGATCGGCTTGCCTTCCGGGGTCAAAAATTTAGATGCCAACGGCTCCTTCGCCGTTGTCTCTGGTGCAGCGGTATTTTCCGTTCGTGTGGCTTCCTCTTCTTTGGCCAAGACCTATTCCCTCCTTACGAAAAAAACAGCTTACTCATGCACAACCGGTACGAGCAGCAGCTCCAGCTTCCCCTCGTCGATGTTCAGCCGGCCTTCCACCGTTTCAAACTCCCGGTTGCCCACGACTAGATAGTTGACATGCTCCAACGCAGCGACCATATTCGCGTTCCAGACGCGCTCTTCCAGTTCCCGCAGTTCGCCGTCCGGTAATTTTTCATACAACTTCACGTTCATGCCGTTCTCCAATGCCCCTCACCCTTTCGTTATACACACTAAATATTGTTACGCGCACATCTCCGCTTCGTTTCATCCTTTATGCAGGGAGAAGGTGGGAAATGAACCGGGGAATGAATTGGTTATGCTCACGGGTTCGGCGCCAAAAGCCTTTCAGCAGGCCGCAAAGGCAACCGTTGGAGACTCCCGCTGGAAAACCCTTCCGTTAGCTTACGACCGTTGCTTAAGAAATGCAATGTAAAAATGGATGTGAGGTCAGATGAGTTTGCCTCCCTGCCCCCCGCCAGCATATGCCCTCAACTAACTCCCATGCTGGACGGAGCCCTCCGCCGGCCCTATACTAAAAGCTAAGACGAAGCACGTCCCGTTTTGCTCAAGTTTGAACCATATTCAGGGGCTGGTACCATGACCTTTGGGTTGATGGCGCTCCTGGCGATTAAGGATCAAACTTCAAGAGCTAATGCGGGGCGTTTTTTATTTTGTTTGGAGGAGGCGATTGGCTGATGAGTTCTATAAGTTTTGAGGAAAATTACACAGCATTTCTCGAGCACCATTTAGCCCGGAGATCCGGGGAACGTCGAGGCCGACTCGAACGTGGACATGCCCATGCGGAGTCATTGTTTCTGAGGAATGTGTGGTGGCCGTTGCGCGGCAACTTTGATGATCTACATCCGGAGTACGAAGTCACTGATTGGCGGGGGCGCTCGTACTTCGCTGATTTTGCCTGGTTGCCTGGGAACGGAGAGTTGAAGCTGCTGTTTGAGATTAAGGGTTACGCTGCACATGTTCGCGACATGGACCGACAAAAGTACTGCCATGAGCTCAACCGCGAAACGTTTTTGCACGCCATGGGCTACCAGGTGATCTCCTTCGCGTACGATGACGTTGAGCAACGTCCAGAGCTCTGCATCAACCTGCTGCGTATGGTGCTCAGCCGATACCATCCGGACCAGGTGCCTGTAACGCGCGGTCTGCTGGCGGGAAAAGGAGCTCATCCGACTTGCCGTGCAACTCGCGCGCCCGATTCGCCCGGTGGATGTCGAACGTCATTTCGAGCTAAACCATAAAACGGCGGTCCAAATGCTGCATAAGGTGACAGCTAAAGGGTGGATGAGACCCGTTTATCGTGGAAAGGGGGAACGCATCGTCAAATATGAACTGGTACGCGGAGTGGTGAACTATTTGTGATGGTGGATGCTGTAACTGAACGGTGGGGGTGGTCGGAGTGTGAGGCAGTGAGGGGGGGCGGAGTTTTAATGAGTAATTAGGGAGTCGTACGACGGGACAAAGCTGGTGTTGTGAAGAAGTCAGACGGTCTAACGGTAAATGCTACTGTTAATTTAGGCAGATCACGGGGTTTGGTTACGATTAACGGTAAATCCTACTGTTAATTTGGTCAGAAACTGCGGTTTGGGGCAAATGTGCCGAAAATAACGGTAGGGTTTACATGTAAATTGCGCTAACCGCTCAAACTTGCGAAATTAACGGTAGGTTTTGGAGGTAAATTAGTTCAAGGGATGCATTCGCGGCAAAATCAAAGAAGGAGGCGGCCACACCGCCTCCTTCTTTGCAAGTGCAAGTACAACCCATTCCCTCCCTGGTGTTACACCAGGAACATCGCCACCACGGTGGTCACGGCAAGGCCGATGAGCACCGGCTTGAGGTTGCGGCGGGCGAGCTCGAACGGACTCACGCCGCAGATGGCGGCAGCCGGGATGAGCGCCCACGGGATCAGCGTGCCGCCGCCGACCCAAATGGCGGCGACCTGCCCCAGCGCCGTCAACACGGCCGTGCCAGAGCCGATGGCGGTGCCAAACAGCTGGGCGATCGAGCCGGCCAGCGATATGCCCGAGAAGCCGGAGCCGTCCAGGCCGGTGATCGCTCCGGTCACGGCAAGGGTCACGGCGCCGATGATGCCGTTCAGCGGAACGACGTCGGCCAGCGCCACGCCGAGGTCGTTCACGATCCCATGCGATGTTTCGGGCAGCACCTGCCCGAACAGCTCCTGAAACGCCGCGTCACCTAGATAGAAGAACGCGGCGATCGGAATCACGGGGCCAAACACCTTAAAGCCAAAGGTCAACCCTTCGATCAAATACGAGGTGATCTTCTCCAGGCCCCGGTTCCGGTGCGCCAGCAGCGTCACGCCAATCAGGATCAGCACCGCTGTGCCGCCAACCAGAGCCGTCGCATCGCCGCCCTGCAGATTTAGCAGGAACATAGCGACAACGTCGGCAGCAAACAGCAACGGGATCAGGAGGGCCAGCCATTTTTTGGCCTGAGGGGATATGGCTGCGCGAGCCTCTTTGCTCGTCGGACGATCCTCACTAAGCACGCCTCCCGCGTCTTTTCCGGCGACCAAGCCGTCGCGCCACGTGCCGTTCCGCTGATCACGGCGCATCAGCCAAAAAGCAGTCACCGTGCTCACCAGACCCATGACGAGAACCAGCGGCACGCTGGCCGACATGACGCTGGAGACGGGCAAGCCCGCGGCATCCGCCGTCAGCTTTGGCGCTCCCTGAATGATATAGTCGCCGGACAAAGCGATGCCGTGCCCAAACAAGTTCATCGCCACCGCCGCCCCAAGCGCCGGCAGTCCCACGCGGACCGCCACGGGCAACAAAACAGCGCCGATCAGCGCCACCGCAGGTGAGGGCCAGAAGAACATCGAAGTTACCATCATAATAATCCCGATGCCCCAATATGCCATCGTTGGTGTGCGAATAAACCGCGTCAAGGGAGAGACCATCGTTTCGTTGATGCCCGTGCGGATCAGCACCCGACTCATCGCCACGATGATCGAGATGATCATAATCGTCCCCATTAACTCTTTGGTTGCATAAATAAACGAATGAAAAATACCCGAAACCGAGCCGCTGAGCGTTTGCGTCGCAAGCAACCCCAGCGTAAAAATCCCTGCCACACAAATCATCGTCGTATCGCGCCGCTTGATCAACAACGCCATGATGAAGACGATGAACGCTAGATACACATAGTGAATCGCCGACAACTCTATGCCTATCATGGAGTCACGCCCCTCTTCCTGCAAGTGTGCTATATGCTATGCAGGAGCCCAAGCAAGGGTTCGGCCCATGTCGAGGTTCAGAGCAGGCGATTCATGCTACTTTACATTTTACTTTATTGTGATGCTCAGTTTATTCGAATCATCCGATTTCAAGCTCGCCCCAAGCCCTTTAACGAGGCTTTGTAATGGTACATAAGTAACTCCTTTGACGACCACGGGCGCCACATTCATCGTTTCAGCTTCCCCGATGTAGTACACTTTCTTGCTTCCTATTGTAAATGTGACCGTATTCGAATTTTTACTTACAATAATGACACCACTTTTGGCATCATAACTAAAGGTTGCACCTAGTAAATCTGCAATTTCGCGGAGAGGAACCAGGTTTGTATTTTGATAAATGATTAAACCACTATCGAAACTTGCTTTCTCCCCATTAATGAATACAGTCAGTTTAGATTTCTTATAGGTTGGCTCTGTCGATTTTGGAGCAGAAGAACCTTTGGTTGATGGTTTGGTAGAACTTTTGGAAGATGAAGAAGAGGATTTCTTACTAGAACTAGAAGAAGAGCTTCCCCCATTATGGTAGTGATATTCGCCTTGTTCTAATCCCCATTTGGCGCAATTGGTCCGACACGTGTGGCCACCTTTCGCATCCGTTCGACCTGGATGGGCACTAGCCACAGTACTAGACAAGACAAACATCAGTAAAAAAGAACTGAGCAGCAATTTCTTTTTCATTGATCCAATCCCCCATTTAGTAGAATATTACCAGGTAATATTACCATGTATATAGTATTGAGGGAATGTTTACTAAACGGAGAATATCCTTTTAGGAGGAACATTAGTCACTCAAAGCAACAGGGCCTTTGTGATAAACACAAAGGCCCCGCCTGTTCTTAAAAATGGATTATACCAAATTATAATCCCGAATCTTTTTATAAAGCGTACCCCGGGAAATGCCCAGCAGCTTGGCGGCATTGCTCTTGTTCCCCGCCGTCCGCTCCAGCGCTTCCTTCATCAACTCCATTTCTTCTTCGGGGGTGATGCGTGGACGCAGCATTTTGTCCAGCCGATCGGCCTGCTCCACAGAGGACAGCCTTGTTCCCCGCCCGAACTCAGAACCGGCAACGGATCCGCCTCCAACCGCTATACCCGCCGCAGAATCCGCCGCCGCGAACTCCAGCTGAGCTTGCCGCTGCTGCAACGCCTCCGGCAAGTGCTCCAGCGTGATTTGCTCATTTTCGCTTAAAATTACACACCGCTCGATCACCGCCCGCAGTTCGCTAACGTTTCCCGGCCAGTCGTAATTCGCAAACGCCAGCATCACCTCCGGCGAAACGGTCGGCAGCGGCTTCTGATACTGCAACGAATAAACACGCAAATACATTTGCACCAACGGCCCCAGATCCTCGCGACGCTCACGGAGCGGCGGCACCTTCAGCGATACCACGTTCAGCGCGTAGTACAAATCCGCCCGGAATTTGCCTTCCCGCACGAGTTGGCCCAGATCCTGGGTGGTGCCGGCGAAAATGCGCACCGATACCGGCACGGCTTCCGAAGACCCAATTCGCGTGATCGTCCGGTGCTTGATGTAATGAGCTAGCTTCTCCTGTACGTCTAACGGCAAACACTCAATCTCATTCAAAAAAATCGAGCCGCCGTCCGCCGCCTCCAGCCGACCGGCCTGACCCGACGGCTGTCCCGAGAAAGCGCCGCCTTGATAACCAAACAGCTCCGCTTCCGCAAGGCCTGCCGGAACGGCCCCGCAGCTCAACGCCAAGAACGGGCCCTCCGACCGCGCGCCGGCGCGATGGATCACTCTGGCCAACTGCTCCTTGCCCGCTCCGGTTTCCCCGATCAAGAGCACAGTGGAGTCGGTTTCGGCCAGTTTTTTGGCCAGCTTAATTACTTTGCCCATGCTCTCCCCGCGTCCGCTGATTAAGGCAAACGGATCCTCATCGCCAATCCGCTGGGTTAACAGACGGGATGTCGCTACGGTCAGTTCATCATTGAGCTTCACGAGGTGCGTGATATCCTGCTCGGTCGCCACGCCGCCAATGATCCCTCCACCCGGCTCAACGATCGGTGATGCATTGATCAGCACATGCGTGCCTTCCCGCGGACGATGGTAGGCCCCGCGCAGCCGCCGGCCCTCATCCAAGATCCCCAGTACGACCAGCGCGTCTGGATCAAAATGCTCCCCGATCGTACGGCCCACGATGTCCGCTTTCGCGATCTCGTACACTTCTTCCGCCACCGTGTTCCAACCGATTACCGTACCGTTCCGGTCCACAACCGTTACCGCATCACTGACCGTCTCCAGCAGGGCGTCAAAATACGCCTCCGCCCGCTGCTGCCGATCCGCTGCTATTTTGAGCAGGTCGATCATCGGTAGATAACCAACAGGCTCCTGTCGATCATTAACCACCAACGCCAGCCGCCCGTTTGGATCTGCGCTGGACCAGCGGGTCGCCAGTTCGCTGACCGGAAGCGCCAGCTCCGACTCTTGGAACACGACCGAAACGATGAACCTCGTCCCGTCAAGCCGCAGTCCTCCCCCGATGCTCCCTTCGCCCCAAGCTTCAAGCCGCTCGGCACCATCCGGCGTCAACAGATACCAAGCCCCGTCGAACTCGACTGCCGCCGCTTGGCCATCCTGTAGTGCCGTAAGCAATGCCCTTATTTTTTCTTCCGGTTTCAACCGGGTCAAATCCTGCCGGAAGGATATCCGTTCATGATTGAACATAGGTACCTCACACGTAATGAAATTTTACTTGTAAATCTAACACGAATACAGGCGAGGTTCAATATTCCATCGCGAAGATTAGACTTTCATCCAGCATAAATATGTTCAATATTGAACACTCTTGCTTTAATTTAAAATTTTTTTGTTTATTTTTTCAACTTATATTGTTCAAAAATCTAAAATATTGTATATTTTGTGTACAATGAGAAATGGAAAAGGATGGATGCCTATGGAAGCGTTGCTCCGCACCCTGTTTCAATCCTTCGCCAAAAGCCAATCCGTGGGACGAATGGCCCGCCGATACGGACTGCGCTTTGGTGCCAGCCGGTTTGTCGCCGGAGAAACGATTGATGGTGCAATTGAAGCTGTACGCGCATTAAATGCGACGGGTCGGGTAGCCACCCTCGATCACCTCGGCGAGTTTGTGTCCACAGAAGCCGAAGCTGAGCTGTCCATGCGGATGTGCCTCAAGACCCTGGATGCCATCAATGAAGCTGGAGTCGAAGCCAATCTCTCGCTAAAGCTCACTTCACTGGGGCTGGGGATTAGCGACGAACTCTGCATGCGCAATCTGACCACGATCCTGAACCGAGCCCGTCTGTACGGGTTGTTTGTGCGCATCGATATGGAGGATTTTACCTATTGTGAAAAAACGATCTCGATCTACAAGCAACTGCGCGAACAAATCGACAACGTTGGCATCGTCATCCAAGCTTACTTGTATCGCTCCATAGACGACATCGAGAACTTGAAGGCCCTGAAGCCGAACCTTCGCCTTGTGAAGGGAGCCTACAAGGAATCACCGAAAGTCGCATACCCGTCCAAGTCGGACGTCGACGATAATTTCAAACGCCTCATTTCTACCCACCTGATGAACGGCGGTTATGCTGCCATAGCAACCCATGACTCCCAGATGATCGACTACGCGAAGAAACTAATTCAGGATTTATCCATTCCACCGGATCGTTACGAATTTCAAATGCTATACGGCATTCGCGAAGATTTACAGCTTGCGCTCGTTCGCGAGGGTTACAAGGTTCGCGTGTACGTCCCGTTTGGCAGCGATTGGTTTGGCTACTTTATGCGCCGCCTCGCGGAACGTCCCGCCAACGTATGGTTTGTCTTAAAGAACTTATTTAAGTAATAACCAAAAATCTTATTCATAAAGGAGCACTCCCTATGAGCACAACGGCAAAACTGGAATCATTCCGCAACGAACCGTTTACCGACTTTAATCAGGAACCGGCCCGCCAGGCCATGGAAGCCGCGATTGCCCAAGTGAAGTCAGAGCTGGGACGGGAGATTCCACTGCAGATCGGCGGCGAGAAGATTTTTACAGAGGCCAAAATCCGTTCGATCAACCCCGGCAATCTCGATGAAACGATTGGCTATGTCAGCAAAGCCGATCAGGAGCTGGCTGAGAAAGCGATGCAGGCTGCCCTCTCGGCGTTTGAATCGTGGAAAAAGGTACCGCCCCACAAACGCGCACAGTACCTCTTGAAGGCCGCCAAGCTCATGACTGAACGGAAGCATGAGTTCTCCGCTCTGATGGTGCTCGAATCCGGCAAGAACTACGCGGAAGCGGACGCTGATACCGCGGAGGCCATCGACTTCCTGAATTTCTACGCACGGGAAATGATCCGCTTGAGCGAGATCAACGAAACGATGCCGCTGACACCGGTCCCCGGAGAGCACAACCGGCTGACCTACATCCCGCTTGGCGTAGGCGTCATCATTCCGCCATGGAACTTCCCGTTGGCGATTTGCGTGGGCATGACCTCAGCAGCGATTGTGTCCGGCAACACCGTACTGCTCAAGCCTGCCTCGAACACGCCGGTTATCGCCTATAAGTTCGCTGCACTGATGGAAGAGGTTGGCTTGCCGGCCGGAGTGCTGAACTTCATCCCCGGCAGCGGCTCCGAGGTTGGCGATTATCTGACTACACATCCGAAAACCCGGTTTATCAGCTTCACCGGCTCGAAGGAGGTCGGACTGCGCATCAGCAAGCTGGCAGCCGATACGGCTCCCGGGCAAATCTGGATCAAGCGGGTCGTCGCCGAAATGGGCGGCAAGGACGGCATCGTCGTGGATGAAACGGCAGATCTGGATGCAGCCGCACAGGCCATCGTGACCTCGGCTTTTGGGTTCCAGGGACAGAAATGCTCCGCCGGCTCCCGTGCGTTCATTGTAGCGTCCGTCTACGACGAGGTGGTGGAGAAAGTCGTATCATTGACGAAACAGCTGGAAATTGGCCTCCCCGAGCACAATAAAGCGGTTGGACCGGTGATCGACGAGGCTTCTTACCGCAAAATCCTCGATTACATCGAGATCGGGAAGCAAGAGGGGCAGCTTCTCACCGGCGGAGGGAAAGCCGAAGGCAACGGCTACTATATTGAACCTACCGTGTTCGCCGGCGTGGACGGGAAGGCCCGGATTATGCAGGAGGAAATCTTCGGGCCGGTTCTGGCGATCGGCAAAGCGAAGGATTGGCGCGAAGCGATTGCGTTGTACAACGATACCGAGTTTGGGCTGACGGGGTCGTTCTTTTCCCGGGATGAGGATCGCATCAGCGAAGCGTTAGAAACGATGCACTGCGGCAACCTGTACGTGAACCGCAAATGTACCGGAGCGTTGGTCGGCGCCCATCCTTTTGGGGGCTTTAACATGTCGGGAACCGACTCGAAAGCCGGCGGCTACGACTACCTGCTGCTGTTCACCCAAGCCAAGCTGACTTCCCGGAAGCTGTAGGCGATCGATCGCTTCCAGGATACTTCTTGATCTCGTGCGCTGCCTGCGCTCTATTGCTCTGTTGCTCTTTTGCCTTTTAGCTCTTTTGCCTTATTGCCTTTTGCTTTACTGCTCTTTTTGCTCGTTTCGTCATTTGCTAGCTTACTCTTTTGCTCGTTGTTCGCTAGGCCGGCGCTCCCTGCTCTAACGCTGATACAGAGCGCTATTGTAGCAAAATTGGCTTCTCACAAATTCTAACGACGCTGAGACACGCTATTTGGATGAAAACACCCTTTTTTACCCGATATATGAAGCAATAAGATTCGTGGTAAGCGTTAGAATCGCAGAACAGCAATTTTGGCGGCAATAAGGTTTGTGACAAGCGTTAGAGCTGCGGGAAGCCAGTTGCAGGCGCAACATTAGAGATACCAAAGCAGCGCTAGAGTTACTTTAGTAACACTAGAGTTACCAAAGCAGCCCTAGAGTTACCGAACTAGCATTAGCGTCTCCAAAGCAACATTAGAGTTACTGAAGTAACATTAGCATCTCCGAATGCAATATTAGAGCTGTCGAAGCAATGTTAAAGCAGCAGAAGCAACCTAGAGCTTTGGCGGCGACGGACTTAGCAAGCTTCAAATCTATCTCCAATACGGACGGAAGAAGGGTAACCCATGATTATGAACGGGAAACGAACACTTTCGGAAAATATGGACGTTTTGACCAGCACCCAACAGGTCATTCACATGGCCCTGCAGACGATGAATGAGCCGCCGGCGATGTTTGACCTGCTCAAGGAGCCGCTGCGGATGCTGACCGTGCGGATTCCGGTGAAGATGGACGACGGCTCAGTCCAGGTCTTTACCGGATACCGCGCTCAGCACAATGACGCGGTCGGGCCGACCAAAGGCGGCGTGCGATTCCACCCCGACGTGACGGCGGAGGAAGTGAAGGCTCTGTCGATGTGGATGAGCATCAAATGCGGGATCGTGTCGCTGCCCTACGGCGGCGGAAAAGGCGGAATCGCCTGCGACCCGCGGACGATGTCGATGCGGGAGCTGGAAGCCTTAAGCCGCGGATATGTGCGGGCAATCAGCCAGTTGGTCGGACCGACCAAGGATATCCCGGCGCCTGACGTGTACACCAACTCCCAGGTGATGGCCTGGATGATGGACGAGTACAGCCGAATCCGCGAATTCGACTCGCCGAGCTTCATCACTGGCAAACCGCTGGTGCTCGGCGGCTCCTACGGGCGGGAATCGTCGACGGCCCTCGGCGTCACGATCGTGCTGAAGGAGGCCGCTAAGATGGTCGGCATGGCGGTGGAAGGCGCGCGAGTCATCATCCAGGGCTTTGGCAACGCCGGAAGTTACCTGGCCAAGTTCTTACACGACGCCGGGGCTATCATCGTTGGTATTGCCGATGCGCGCGGCGCGCTGTACGATCCGAACGGGCTTGATATCCTCGAGCTGTTGGATCGGCGGGATTCTTTTGGCGCGGTGACCCATCTCTATTCCAACCGGATCACAAATCAGGAACTGCTAGTGAAGGAATGCGACATCCTCGTGCCGGCTGCGATCGAGAACCAGCTCACCGAGGAAAACGCGCCGCACATCCAGGCCAAGCTGATCGTCGAAGCGGCCAACGGTCCAACGACGTATGCAGCGACAGAAATTTTGTCCAAGCGCGGGGTTCTGATTGTGCCGGATGTCCTAGCGAGTGCGGGCGGCGTGGTCGTATCCTATTTTGAGTGGGTCCAAAATAATCAGGGTTACTACTGGCCGCTGGAGGAAGTGAACGCGAAGCTGGAGCAGCTGTTGGTGGACGCTTTTCACAAGGTCTATCAGACTTCGGTGACACGCCGGGTGAACATGCGTCTTGCCGCGTATATCGTAGGGCTGAAGCGAATGACCGAGGCGGTAAAATGGCGGGGGTGGATTTAAGTTATGGCACGTACGTTAATTATTATCCGATTGGAGCTCGACCATAAGAAGGCCAGCTTCGGCGATGTCGCCGCTGCGGTGAGTGGTGCCGGGGGCGACATTACGTCGATCGACGTGATCTCCTCGGCCAAAGGATCTTCGATACGCGACATTACCGTCGACACGGGCGACCAGGACGAAACGGCATTCGTCAAAGCGCTGCGCAAGCTGCATGGGGTCCGGCTGATCAACGTCTCCGATCGCACGTTTCTCATGCATCTCGGCGGCAAAATTGCCATCGAACCAACGATGCCGATTCGCAACCGCGACGATCTGTCGCAGGTGTATACGCCAGGGGTCGCCAAAATCTGCACGGCAATCCACGAAAGTCGAAACAAGTCGTTTTCGCTGACGATTAAACGCAACACGGTGGCGGTCATCACGGACGGAACCGCCGTGTTGGGGCTTGGCGATATCGGCCCGTATGCCGCGGCGCCGGTGATGGAAGGCAAGGCGATGCTGTTTAAACAGCTGGCCGGGGTAGATGCTTTTCCGCTCTGCCTGGATACCAGCGATACGGAAGAAATTATTCGTACCGTTAAAGCCGTCAGTCCGATTTTTGGCGGGATCAATCTGGAGGACATCAGCTCCCCTCGATGCTTCGAAATTGAACAACGGCTGGCGGAGGAACTGGACATTCCGGTCTTCCATGACGATCAGCACGGAACGGCGGTGGTCGTGATCGCGGGGTTAATCAACGCGCTGAAGGTCGTTGGCAAATCGATGTCCGAGGTGCGGGTCGTGGTAAGCGGCGTGGGGGCCGCGGGTGTCTCCATATGCAAAATGCTGCTGGCTGCAGGTGTAACGAAGCTTGTGCCGGTGGACAAGGAGGGGGCGATTGTCCGCGGGGGGACATACGGCTATCCGATGTGGCAGTGGCTCGCAGAGCAGCCGCAGGTGGAAAGCCAGCCCGGTTCGCTGCATGAGGTCTTGCCTGGTGCTGACGTGTTTATCGGCGTTTCTGCGGGGAATCTGCTGACCAGTGAGCATCTGCGGACGATGAACGAGCAGCCGATCGTATTTGCCCTCGCCAACCCGAACCCGGAGGTAGATCCAGAGGTTGGGCTGGCTCACGCAGCGGTCTTCGCAACCGGTCGAAGCGATTATCCGAACCAGATCAACAACGTGCTGGTGTTCCCCGGTGTGTTCCGAGGAGCGCTTGATTGCCGGGCCCGCGTGGTCAACGAAGCGATGAAGCTGGCTGCAGCACAAGCCATCGCCTCTGCCGTTACCGATGAGGAACGAAACGAGCAGTATATCATCCCGAGTATTTTTAATGATCAGGTTGTTCCGCTTGTGCGCAAAGCCGTCATCGAAGCGGCCATTGCCACCGGCGTGTCCCGGCGTATTCCACCGGATTTCCGCTGACACCACGCAAGTGGATGCCCCATCTCGCTATACTTCCTTTCTTGCCCTTTTGCCTTGTGCAGTAAGGGCTTTTTTATGTTTCTAAATCAAATAGCCTCAAATTGGATTGCGCAAATCCGAAATTAAGATATATTAATTTTAGACAAATATCGAGGCATCTTGGTAAATTTTTCGGTTTTATATGAAAGGGGAATGTAAATGAGGAGAAAGCTTTACGCCAAAGTGATGGCAAGCGCAGCCCTGCTTAGCGCGATTTCGCTGCCAGCCCATGCTGCAACTCAATTGTCGGACATTGACGGCTCTTATGCGAAAGATGCCATTATGGAACTGGTCAACAAGGGGATCATTAACGGAAAAGGAGACGGGAAGTTTGATCCGACAGGGAAGATCGAGCGTCAAGATTTTGCGATCATTTTAGCCAAAGCCCTGCAACTAGATACGAGTGAAGCCCCGGCATCCGCTACATTCCGGGATGTGCCTACGACTCACTATTCTTTTGCTTATGTCGAAGCGGCGGCCAAAGCCGGATTGATCAAAGGTCTAGGCGACGGAACCTTTGGTAACGGCGTTAATTTATCGCGACAAGACATGGCGGTGCTATTCGTTCGCGCCCTCGGCGTAGATGCTGCTGGTAAAGCGAGCAATCTCAAATTCTCCGACGCCGGCCAAATTGCCGATTATGCCAAGGACGCCGTGGCCGCCGCAGTGGAGCTAGGCTTGATCACCGGCACCGGCAATGGACAATTTAACCCAACCGGGAATGCGGAGAGACAGGCCGTCGCCCTGGTCGCCAGCAAGTTCGTGAAGCAAGTGGAAGAGAAAAAGCAAAGCGAAAGCAGCCCAACCCCATCGACCGAAGAACAACCTGCTCCTCCCGCAGAGCCGGACAAGCCCGTCGCACCTCCAACGACGCCTTCGGTGCCGAGTTCGGGAGGCAGCGGGGGGAGCTCCTCACCTGATGTAACCGCTCCAAGAGTAACATTGTTGTCTTCCTCACCTGTTCGGATTGGTAATTATGTCCAAGCCCGCAGTAATGAGAACGGTACTCTCTATCTTATTCCCGAAGGCCCCACACCAAGATCACGATCTGAGTTGGAATCACTTAGCTCTGGTCGCGGAGTTGCTACTTCTACGGCCAATGAAATTACACGTATCCCGACCTCTGAACTGTTTAGTGGGACCTACCGGGTTTTTGCGGTGGATGCCGCCGGGAACGTCTCCGCTCCATCGGCTGCAATCGAACTCGTTGAGTCGTCTGGCGAATACAATGTGTGGCCGAAACCTGAAGCGAAAATCTGGCTGAACAGTGGATCTTCCGCTAACACTTTCCTTTTGGACAGCGTATCCTCGGATCCATTAACCTACAACACTCGCAATATTAACGACTTGATCGAAATTAGAGACGGTGCAACCGAGCTGCGAATTGGAGACTACTTGGGGGCAAATTGTTTTGCGGTGATTGATCCGTCTAATCCTGATCAGAAGGTAGCTAACCTTCTTGTCGATTCATCAAGCGATTTAATTGAATGGCTGGGGGATGATCCTAACGAATTAGGTCTAATGATCCGAGCAAAAGAAGGGGCAAATCAACATAGTGAAGCCTTCATCGAGTTCACTCTTTGGAGCGATGATAGCCTAGTGTTAGGCCATGCTGAGATTCCTATCCTATTCGACGATGAGGCTCCTACTGTAACCAACAGCACCTACGAAAATGGGGGGATCACATTGGAATTCAATGAGGAGGTTCTTATTAGAAACCTTAATCTCACATATTCTTTTGATAACTTCGACTCCTCCGAATTTATGACACCCGGAGCTGACTATGATCTAAACACACTCGATAATATTACTTATCGAATTGAGCTAACGGATTCTTTTCTTTCTAATCTTACTCTTCCTGTAGAGGTTCGGATCAGTTTCACCTCAGCTTATGATCGTGCTGGTAATTCTCTTGATGCGGAGCCAATTGATATTACTATCAATTAAGCCTCTCCCCCCCCCAAGAACGGCCCCTTGGCCGTTCTTCTTTTTTTCTACACCAATAACTTCCCGCCGCCGAATTTGTCCAAAATATGATATAACAATATTAATGTGTTTTTCGAAATTCATCTTCAGGATGTGACCCTGTGAGCATAGAGAAGAAACCGGGAAAAATCGCGCAGCGACTTGTATTGTCCGCTCTACGCGCATTTCTCCAAAGCCGCTCCCAGATCAAGGTGGTACGCAACGATACCGTGGGCTTGAAGCCGCCGTATCTGATTTTGGCGAACCATGTAACCAACTGGGATCCGTTCTACATTAATTGTTACGTGGACGAGCCAATCAGCTTCGTGACCGGAGCTTCCCTGTTCCGAAACCCGTGGCTGGCCAAGCTGCTGAATTACACCGGAGCGATTCCCAAAATGAAAAATAAAAACGATACGCGCACCATCCGCAGCATGATCAAAGCCAAACAGAGCGGACGCGTCATCGGCCTCTTCCCCGAAGGGAACCGGAACTGGGACGGGACGACCGAGCCGTTGTTCTATTCCACGGCCAAGCTGGTGAAATTGCTGGATCTTCCGGTGGTGATCGCCACGATTTCCGGCGGCCACCTGTCCTCCCCCCGTTGGGCGGAGAACTATCGCAGGGGCCCCATCCACCTCTCCTTCGAGAAAAAATGGGATGCCGGCGCATTCGCCAACCATACCCCGGATGAGATCCATCAAATGCTAACGGAAGCGTTGGCGCATGACGATGCAGAGTGGCAGTCCCAGACCGGCGCGGTCTATTACGGCAAAGCCCCCGCGCATTACCTGGAGCGCCTGCTGTTCATCTGCCCGCACTGTGAAGTCCCAGGCCGCCTCCGCTCCGAACAAGACCTGTTCGGCTGCACGGCCTGCGGCTACACCGTTCGCTACACGCCACAGGGCAAATTCGCCCCGTTTACCCATCCCCTGCGCTTCTCGACAACGCGGGACTGGAATCGCTGGCAGCTGGAACGGCTGAATCAAGTCATGCAAGAAGCCGGACAGCTCGTCTCCTGGGAACCCGTCATGCAGGATCCCGTGCATATGTATGTTTCGGAGGGAGAGAAGCCTTTTCAATCGCTGGGAACAGGACAATTGCACTGGAACGCAGATCAAGCAGATTCTCTTACGTTTCAAGGGGGTCACGGACAGGCGTATTCCTTCCCATTTGTCGAGTTAGAAGGGATCAACGTCCAACTTCACCACAAGTTTGAGTTTTATGTGGGAGATAAGCTGTATCGGTTCCTGTTTTATCAACCGCGCACCTCGGCTTACAAATGGCTCAAATTTATCACCGCGCTGGAACAACGTTTAACCCGGCACAACTAGGAGGTTCTCTCTTTGGATAATTCATGGTCCTTCGTGATTGACTTTACGTTGCTGTCTTTGTTGATGGTCGTATCGGCCATTCTGAAGGCACGCATTCCGCTGTTACGCAAAATCATCGTCCCTACCTCCATGGTAGCCGGTATCCTTGGCTTAATCGTGGGTCCGGAGCTGCTCGGGTGGCTGAACTTCGATCTCGATCGTCTGGGGCAACTGGTCTACCATCTGATGGCGATCGGATTCATTGCCCTCTCCCTGAAGGAGCGAGAGGTGTCCAACAGCCCGGCGGTCATGAAATCCGGGATGCTCATCGTATCGACGTACCTGATCCAAGGGCTCGTGGGATTTGGTCTGCTCTTGATCCTAACGGAGTTGTTCTATCCCGGAATGTTCCCAGGTATCGGTTTACTGCTTCCTCTGGGCTATGGACAAGGCCCGGGGCAAGCCTATTCGATCGGCAGCCGTTGGGAGGCTCTGGGGCTGGAGGGCGGCGCCAACCTCGGTTTAACCATCGCTGGGTTTGGTTTCATCTGGGCTGTAATTCCCGGAATCATTCTGATGAACATCCTGATCCGTCATCCGAGATTTAAACAGGTGGCTTCCCGTCCACACAAAGAACGAACTGAGGTTATGGAAAAATCAGAAGAAGGTGAGATTCCGCTCAGTGACGCGATCGACAAGCTAACCTACCAAATCGCGCTGATCGGCTTTATTTACCTGGTGACTTACTTGACGTTACGTGGACTAGAGACGGTGCTGACTCCGCTCGGAACCTATGGAGAAACGCTGGCCCAATTGCTGATAGGATTTCACTTTCTCATCGGCAGCCTGTACGCCATGTTGTTCCGATGGATTCTTAACCGTTGGAAGCAAGCGGGCTTCCAGTTGGAGCATTCTCCGAACAACTACCTGTTGCAACGGATCTCCGGATTTTCCTTCGATTACATGATCGCCGCCTCAATTGCAGCGATCTCGATCTACGCACTGAAGCAATACTTGACGCCTGTGCTCATCCTAACGACAATTGGCGGATTAGTCACGGTATGGTTTATGGTTTGGTTAGTGCCGCGGGTGTTGCCGGAGGATAAGTTGCCGAACGTCCTCGGTTTCTACGGGATGCTGACCGGAACGATTTCCACCGGACTTGCGCTGGTCAAAGCCGTCGATCCGAAATTCCAATCGAATACGACAGACAACTTAGTTATGGGCAGTGCCTCCGCAATCATGTTCGGTTTCCCGCTGCTGTTGATCTTAAACATCCCAATCGTTGGGTATCTGCAAAATCAACCGGTGATGTACCTGTACACCTTTGGCGCCCTATTCTTGTATTTCGCAATTCTCATGGGCTTGCTGCTGTACCGGTCCCGAAAAGCAACTGCTTAAGCGAGCTTCCAAATGATAGGCCCCGCTCTCTTTCACCCAGAGAACGGGGCTTTTTCGGATGGGTCTATTTCGCCGTATGGGGAAGGTTCGCTTTGCGGAACCCTAGATAACTGTCCAGAGCTGCGACTAACATGTAGACGAACAATACAAGCCACATGATCCAACCGGAGTTAAAACCGGACACGCCCGATCTGAAAATATCCTCCAGCTTCGCGATAAAACTCGGGGACAACAGCTCTCCCTTGCTGATGACCGTGCCGAATACCACCAACGAAAGGACGTGGTTGGCCGCGTTCAGGAACGCGATCTTCACATTCCATTGGGCCACGATCCATTTGTAGATCGCCAGAGCCACATCCAGCGCAAGAATTACTGCGATAAACGGCCAATACGACAGCAACACGTCTTGATTAAAAATTGGTGTTGTCATTTCTATGCCGTTTCGACCTTTCTCATATACACCAATTAACCGATCTGCATTGAAATACACGCTCCCCCAAATCGCCGTCCACATGAGGCTGGCAAAAACCTCACTTTTCTTAATCACTTTCTGCACTGGGATATACCGGGTGTCCTTCAAATCATCCGGCGTCCAGGCCTTGAACTTGCTGTTCAGCGGCAGTTCGTTGCCAGTTCCCGTGCGCTCCAGAATGACAAACGCCAAGGTAATCCAAAATACGGTCTGCACCCCTGCGCTGAACACTGTCCCTATCGCTTTGCTGAGCAGGACAGCCGCAGCCTCAGCGGGAACCACATCACCGGAATACGTAATGATTTGATTGGCAATCAGCGACAAGAGAGTAATTACAACCACAATGGGGACAATCATTTTCAAGACCTGAACATAAGTCTCATAGAAGCGCGGCCCGATCAAAAATGCGGGTTGATCGCGATACTGCGCGGCCAATACGGCCGGATCCCCCAATTGCGTCAGCGCCTCCTTCACTTCCGCCTCGCTGGGTTCCTCCGGCAGCATATCCTCAATTGTGGAGCGGAGTTCCAGCGCGATGTCCTCTCGGGTCTTATCCGGCAGGCGACGAGTTACTTCGTAAACGTAAAGCTCAATCAGATCCGATGGTTTCATCATTATTCTCCCCCTTCAACAACGTGTACAGCTCCTGGGAGGTCTTCTCCCATTCCACCTTCAACTGCTCAAAAATCTCCAAGCCAAATTCACTCAACACGTAGTAACGGCGCGGTCGGCTCTCCGTTGTATCCCAGCTGCTTGTCACAAGTTCCTGCTTCTCCAGCCGCCGTAACAGCGGATATAGCGTGCTCTGATCAATGGCGATCCCGGACTGCTCCAGCCGTTGAACGAGTGAATACCCATACTGCGGCGTCCGCAACTGGCTTAACACCGCCAAGGTTAACGTTCCGCGACGGAGCTCCGTGATCAAGGAATTTAATAGGGCGTTCATCCTTCCACCTCGTTGTCTCATCCTGTTTTTTATTTACTGCAATCTTATACTGTTTTTCGCATACTGTGCGTCATACAATATATCTTATACTATGCATCATACACTATTAGTTATCACCAAGCAATGGGCGATAACTAATATTTCCTGATCATATTGCCGTCAAGCGGTCCTTTTGCGAGCCTCTTTACATAATTATCCCTTTCGTTCAGTGACAAGAAGAAGGAGAGATCAAGGGCATGAGGGAGGTGAGGTATGGTGAGGTGAGGTTGGCCTGAGCCTGAGCCAGCACCTGATCTCTAATCACGTCATCGATCCTGTGAATGGTCATGAGATACGCACTCCCTGATGCAACGGGATAATCATCAAAAGAAGCTGGCAGAGGTACCTAACGAACGGCGCGTAAGCGACAAAAAAATCCCGCCTCTCAATGAGGCAGGATCCTTTACTTTATTCGTTCAAAAACGTAGTTACCCGGTTTTGCATCAACTTCGCGGCTTCCTCCGCAGATTTCTGTCCGCTGAAGAAGGCAAGCGATTCTTCCCCGACGATGGAGATCACCTTGGCTTCAAGCGGCGAATATTGGTCCACCGCATCCAGCATTTGACGAAAGCGATCAAATTCCTCGTCCGCGGCCTTAACAGCAGCTCCATCCGGCAGTTTGTAGCTGCCGTCCGCAATTTGCTGCTTTATGTCATCCAGCTGCTGCGAATTGATCGAAGAGAGCAGCGAGAACCCCTCGCGCTCCGGTAACTTCTGCGCTTCCTCCGACAGGAGAAAGCGGATCAGCTTCCAGGCCTCTTCCGGAACCTGGGATTTCGCCCGGATCCCAAACAAACTCGTCGGAATGATTCGCATCGTACCGGATTGAGCGGGGTTATGCGGTTTCTGCATGAGGATCGGGTGTTCAAAATACTGATGAGGCACGTCAATAACATCCTTCGGATCACGTAATACCGCAGAATAAAACAGTTGCTTTCCCGAACCCGCCGACTCTTCGGTCATCACGCCATCATCATACATCTGCTTCACTTGATGTAGCAGCGCGATAAATTCCGGGGAATCGAACTTGGCTTGTTTGTCGCTCGTATCGACATAGGCTTCATAGTTATCCACTGTCATTTCCTGCATGAGCATATCCGGCGGATATTCCGTCATCGCAAAGACCTTCTCATTCCCCTGCGTTAATTTTTTCGCTATTTCTGCAAAGTCCTGCCAAGTCCAGGTTTTCTCCTGAATGTCGGCCTCTTTCAAAGCATCGCCATCGCCGATGAACGCCCTCAGGGAAAAACCTCCTGGGATCGCATATAAACCTCCGTTCTCCCTCGCAGCATCCAAAATATTTTGCTGGAGATCCTCCTTCTTGATGGATACATCCCCGCTAAGTGACGAATCCATATTCAGCAACAAACCTTTGGCTATATATTCGCTTATTGGCAGGCTCTTCATTTCAATGACGTCCGGTCCTTGTCCTGAGAGCAGTGCGGTGTTGACCGATTTGCGATACTCCTCAATTTCACCCGCCTTCCATTCCTCTCCGGCTTGTTTATAAGCCTGAATAATCAGGTCGATGTCAGGGAATTTGGCCTCAAACTTCCGCTCCAGCGCAGTATAAAACGGGCTTGCCTCCTGAACCGATAAGGTAAGCACGGTTTTGCCCTCTTCTCCAGCCGGGTTCTTCCCTACAGTATCCGTCGCTCTGCTGCACGCAGCCAAAGCAATCGATATAACCAATGCCGCAATAATTGTCTTCCCCATCCGTTTTTTCATGGTTTATTCTCTTCCTCCTCTGCTTCATTTCGATCGCTGATTTTCTATTGCAAACGAACCCGATTGCCATCCTGTAAAGGTTCACTGCTCTCCAGAATGATCCGCTCTCCTTCAAACAGAAGATCTGCCGGGATCATCGTTTCCGCTTCATTCGCTTCACTTTGCTTAATCGTCACCTTTCGGGCGACGAACACATTGCCCAACGCCCCGCGCTGCTCCTCCACCTTAAAAAGAAAGCGCGAATCGCCTTCGCGATGAATCGCTTCATTTGGAACAACCCAGCCCTGCTCGGAGGACGTCTGTTCCAGCCGAACCGTAACTTGCTCCCCTCCTTTCAGGGCAGGATCAGCTACTCGGATACGCAGCCGCCTTTGCGGCAGCGTCGCCGATGTTCCGTCACCTTCCTCCGGTGAACCTGTGATTCGAGAACCTGCGTTAGTGATGTCTTCGACCACGCCCTCCAGTTGACGCGGCGGTTGTTCACTGGCAGCGGCCACCTCAACCTTCACCGCTTCGCCGGTTGCGATCCGAAGACGGTCGATCACCTCGGCATCCCCGATGATATCCACACGGTAGCCTGCACTTGTACTTGACACCACCACGTCTGGGAGGGAGGTGGAAGCCACCCCAACCACCGCGTTGACCTCCGTAACCACCCCGTCAAACGGGGCGACGAGCTCGCTGCGGCTTCTGATCTGCTCACGCAGTCTCTCGATCTTCCGCTCCTGTACCTGGAGGTCAAGCTTGCGAGTTTCGATCTCCCGTTTGGCTTCTCTCAAGCCGGTTTCATCCCCGCTCACCGTGGCCTCGATGAACTGATCCTGAATCGTTTCGAGCGCGATTCGCTGCTTTTTCAATAGCGCCATCTCATCTTCCAACTCCCGCTCGGCATCAGCACGATCGTATAGTACAAGCTTCTGCCCCGCTTGAACATCAGCACCTTCCTTCACCAGTACCTTCTTAACCTTCCAACCGGCCGGGTTGATCAGCTCTGCCTGCTTCTTCGGCTGCAATATCCCGGTTCCCGTTAACCGATAAGTTATTCCGCCGGCTGCTGCTGGGGAAGTTCGGACCTTTGGCAAGGTCATCGATTGCAACGTATTACTGAAAAAAGTGAAAAACAACAAACCTCCCATCAAAGCCATAAAGGTGGTAATGATTATTTTTTTGCGTTTACGATCCGTTTGATCTTTCCCAAGTTCCATGACGCGACTTTATCCTCCTTACCCCTTGATGCCAGAAAGCTGCACGCCTTCGATGAAATAGGCCTCGGCATAAAGGAACAGCAGCACCATCGGCGACATATACAACATCGAAGCCGCGAACACAGTTCCCCACTCGCCGCTTAATCTCGATAAGAAGACCGATAACGGCTGCCGAAGCGGATCCAAGAAGATCAGCGGCTGCTCGACCATATTCCAGTAATCGACGAACAGGAGCACCACCAGCGCAGCAAGTCCCGGCTTAACCATCGGGAGAATGATTGTCAGGAATATCCTCAGATGACCGGCACCGTCGATCTTGGCCGCCTCGATGTAGGCGTACGGGATATGCAGCATAAATTGACGCAGCATGAAGACCCCAAACGCAGCAAAAATACCCGGCAGAATCACCGCCGCCGGACGGTGGATTAACCCCAGCCAATCGGCCATGAGATAATTCGGGACCAGCGTCACCTGAAAGGGCATCAGCATCGACAGCAAGAAGATCAGAAAAATCGCATCTCGACCCCGAAACCGCAGTTTGGACAGCGCATAGGCCGCCATCGCAGCGACCGCGGTTTGTCCAACGATAATCGGTAAGACCAGCTCCACGGAACGCCAAAACATCAGCAAATAATTAGGGGTATATACCAACAGCCTGCCGTATTGCGCCAAGGTCACCTGATCCGGTACCCATTTGAGATTGATGAAGGTATCAGCTTCGGTCGAAGCCGCCTCCGTCAGCTCCCCCATTGGACCATAATTGATTTCAAGCTCCTGCTCGCTCATCAGCGAATTCGTGAATGTAATGATGACGGGAAAGAGGAGCAGCACGGCGAATAAGCCTAACATTCCCGTCAGCATAGCTTTTTGTATCCTTTGGATTGCCTGCACGCCCGGCCCCTCCTCTCTATGTGCTATATCCTCACGTTCTGTCTTACTATTCCATGAATTGCCGGTATCGGCGTTCCAACCCAAACAATCCGAGGACAATCGCAAGGATCGCGCAGACCATCAGTACTGCAGCAGCCGTCAGCTTCTGGATATCCATCGTTGCAAACATGTTGTTCATGTAATGCTGAAGCATATAAATGCTGTCATGCGGATAATCACCCGCCAGCAAATACGTCTCCCGGAAAACCTTAAATGAATTGATAATCGACATGATCACTACGAAGAACGTGGTCGTCGTTAAGTAGACGAGCGTGATTCCAAAAAACTGACGAACCGGTCCAGCCCCTTCAACCTGTGCCGTCTCGTAGTAGTCCCGAGGAATTTGCTGCAAACCCGCCAAGAACAAAATGACGTTGTAGCCGAGGTTCTTCCACAAATACACCATGAGGACAACGTAGCGGGCGGCATCGGTCTTCATCCAATCCACGCGCTGGATGCCGAAATGGCCAAGCAGGTAGTTTAATGCTCCGTTCCAATCAAACACCATCTGCCAAATGAGAATTACCGACGCCACCGGCACAACCAGAGGAAGCACATAAGCGGTGCGCAGCCACTTCCGCAGGTAAACATGCCGGTTCAGGAGCAGGGCCACCCCCAGCGATAATCCCAACAGCAGCGGGACACCCAACGCACTGAAATACAGCGTGTTGACTGCGGCCTTGCGAAACGAAGCGCTGTCCAGCAGGTCGCGGTAATTCGCCAAGCCTACAAAGCTTCCGCCAGAGGTGCCGCTCTGAAAGGAGTAAAATAAACTCATGCCAAACGGAATCAAATAAAAGAGCGCGAACCCTGCTACGCTTGGTGCCAGAAACAACCCCGCCGTTGCCGCATCGCTGCGCCCCCACCTAGCGAATCCCGATAGAGCTTGGCTTATGGGCGCACGCCAAAAACCCCACTTTCTCATTTCCCAATCCTCCTGCCGTTCTTGCTCTTTCAGCTTAAGGCGGATTGATAAAATCAAAAGTGGGGTAAAACTAAAATTTTCCTTAAGTTTTGTTCGATTCACTTATCTAAGCTTCGGCAACCGCACCTCAAACTCCGTGCGAATCAGATCGCTTTGCACCGAGATGGTGCCTTCGTGTTGCTCTACGATATTTTTGGCGATAAACAGGCCGAGTCCGGTGCTGCCTTCCTGATGCGTACGCGCTCGATCACCGGTGAAGAACATATCAAACAAATGGGGCAGCTCGTCCGGCGGGATGGAATCGCCATAGTTGGTCACCCGCACGACTGCCTCATCCCCGTCCATCCTCCCTTCGACGTCGACGTATTCCCCGTCTTTACCGTAACGAACGGCATTGGACAACAAGTTCTCAAAGACGCGGGCCAGCAGGTCGCCGTCACCGGAGATCATCAGCTGCGGTTCGGTGTTGAGGCGAACGGTCAGCTCATTTTTTTCAAATACAGGGTACATCTCTTCAGTTAATTGACTCAGCAACTCACTTAAATCCAGCGGCTGGCGGTGGATGTTCAGCTTGCCGTAATTCATTCGCGTCACTTCGAATAACTCGTCGATCAGCTTCTCCAGACGCTGTGATTTCGTGTAGGCAATCGTGGTGTAATGCTTCATCTGATCGGCAGTCAGGTCTTTCCCCTGCAAAATGAAATCGAGATAGCCAATCACTGAGGTTAGCGGGGTTCGGAGATCATGGGCCAGGTTCAGCACAAGCTGCTCCTTGCTGTTCTCGGCAAAATCGCCCCGTTCCACCGCCTGCTGCAGCTTCTCGCTGGCCAAATTGATGTCCCGCGCAATCTCTCCGAACTCATCCCCGGAAGGAATATGAACCCGATGGGTGAAGTCTCCTCCCGCCAGCTGATTGATTCCCCGGGAAATCTCCCGGAAATACGCGACATAACGTCGAGTTAACAAGTAGAAGTATAAGAACGAGAGCGGGATAAAAATCAGCAAAAACACGTTGATGTCACCGATCTGGCGCATCATTAGCCGCACGTTATACAATGGGTCTTCACGCAGCAGGGTATGATAATACTCGCGCAGCGCTAAATAAATGAGAAAGGTTGTCCCTGCGGACAATATCATGCTCAGTCCAAATAATCGGATCATTTGGAAGCGAAAACTGCGAAATTTCGGTTTGTCCGTATGGTTATCCATTGAATGTATACCCTACTCCCCAGACGGTTTTGATCAGCTTGTTCTTGTGCCGGTCTTCCCCCAGCTTCTTACGCAAGCTTCGGATATGCACCATAACCGTATTTCCGCCTTCATAATAAGCCTCCCCCCAGACCTTCTCGAAAATATGCTCTGAGCTGAACACCTTCTTCGGATGGCTGGCCAGCAGGACTAAGATATCAAACTCTTTGGGCGTCAGCTCCACCGGCTCGCCGTAGAGGAACACGGTCCGGTGCTCGGGGTGAATCACAAGCCCTCCGGCCTCCAACACGGTCTCATTCGGAGGCGCAGCTACCGACGGGTTCAGGTGGATAAAGCGGCGCAGTTGGGCATTCACCCGGGCCACCAGCTCCATCGGGTTAAACGGCTTGGTCATATAATCGTCCGCCCCACGTACCAGGCCGGTGATTTTATCCAAATCGGTTGCCTTCGCACTTAAAAAAATGATCGGCAAATGGTGCTTCTCCCGAATTTGCCGAGTCACCTCATAGCCATCAATCTTCGGCATCATTATATCCAAGATTGCAAGATCCACGGATTGCGTCTGAATCACATCCAGCGCCTCCTGCCCGTTGGAAGCTTTGATGCAGCGGTATCCTTCCCGGGCCAGATGCAGCTCGATCAAGTCGGCGATTTCCGGCTCATCGTCCGCAATCAATACCGTGATAGGTTTCATCGATCATCGCTCCTTTTCATGCACAGCATAACCGAAGAGACCTTACGATTTCAAATGTTCATTCAGCACGTTCTCTTCCAGAACATCATAGCTGCCATACACCTTGCGGATATGCTGCTCTCCCCAGGAGCACAGCGCATCCAAGATTCCTCGCAAGCTCTCCCCGTATTCACTTAACTCATATTCGACCCGAGGCGGGACCTCCTGGTAAACGATCCGGCGAATGACGCCGTCGGCCTCCAGCTCGCGCAGCTGTTGGGTCAACATTTTCTGGGTGATGTCGGGCATCAGACGTTTTAATTCACTGGTCCGTTTCCGGCCGTGCGTTAAGTGGCACAGGATCACGCATTTCCACTTCCCGCCGATCACCTCCAGCGTCGCTTCTACCGAAATATTGTATTTTTTCTCTTTCATTAAGATGGCTCCCTCTTTTCATAGGCACTGAAAAGTACCTACATTACTTTTCGGTTCCTATATCACTTCAAAGTGCGTACTTCTCAAAAACTACCCTATCTCCCATAATAGCATTTGTCGCTCGATTCTGCATCATTCCCCGGCAGATCAGCGGCGACCTTCAAACCATCATCTTTTTGGGAGGTAGATTGGCTCATGAATCATCAAAGAAGCACCTTGGCGCTGCTCGCCTTGGCCATTAGTGCCTTCGCTATCGGGACTACCGAATTTATCAGCGTCGGTCTGCTGCCTTTGATCGCCGAAGACCTGCATATTTCCACGACGACTGCAGGACTGACGGTTTCCTTATATGCGTTAGGCGTCACTTTTGGAGCGCCGGTACTCACGTCGCTAACTGCAAGAATGTCACGTAAAACGCTGCTGCTATGGATCATGGTTGTCTTCATGATCGGCAATGCCTTGGCTGCGGCTGCAACCAGTATCGCCATACTGCTCGTGGCAAGGGTGATCTCGGCTTTTTCCCACGGCGTGTTTATGTCGATCGGTTCAACGATCGCCGCTGACTTAGTGCCGGAACACCGGCGGGCCAGCGCGATTTCCATCATGTTCACCGGCTTGACTGTGGCGACGGTCACCGGCGTGCCGCTTGGCACCTTCATTGGTCAGCAGCTCGGCTGGCGCGCCGCTTTTATCCTGATCGTCATCGTGGGGCTCATTGGCTTTATCTCCAACAGCCTGCTGGTGCCAGCAGGCCTGCGGAAAGGAGTGCGAACGGCATTCCGCGACCAGGTGAAATTGGTGACGAACGGACGGTTGTTGCTGTTGTTCCTGATCACGGCCCTTGGGTATGGCGGCACCTTTGTCGTGTATACCTACTTATCGCCGATCCTTCTTGAAATTACAGGCTTTAAGGAAAGTGCGGTTGCCGTAATTTTGCTGATCTACGGTATCGCGATTGCTATCGGCAACATGGTGGGCGGCAAGCTGTCCAATCGTCAGCCGGTTCGCGCCTTGTTCTATATGTTTATCGTACAGGCGCTGATCCTGCTGGCCCTGCTGTTCACAGCTCCGTTTAAAATCGCCGGCTTAGTGACCATCTTCCTCATGGGCCTGCTGGCCTTCATGAACGTGCCGGGGCTCCAAGTCTATGTCGTGATGCTGGCGGAGCGGTTTGTTCCGTCCGCCGTCGACGTGGCCTCTGCGATCAACATCGCAGCCTTTAACGCCGGGATTGCCTTGGGCTCGTACCTAGGCGGGGTTGTCACCGACTCTTTGGGTCTGATCCATACTTCGTGGATCGGCGCTCTGATGGTCGCAGCTGCTGTACTTCTTACCGGCTGGAGCCGCGCTTTAGAAAGAAAAGACCGGCAAAATACGGTCATTTCACAACCATCGTTTCAGCATAACTAATGATCTTTTTTCATCACCAAATTGAACTTCAGAAATAAATAGGAGGCTATTTTGATATGATCACCAATTTGCAAGATACCACTACTCTGCACAACGGAGTGAAGATGCCTTGGTTGGGCCTGGGCGTATTTAAAGTTGAGGAAGGACAGGAACTGGTAGACGCAGTCAAGTTCGCCATTACCCATGGCTACCGCAGCATCGATACCGCAGCAATCTACGCGAATGAAACGGGCGTTGGACAAGGTATCCGTGAAGGCTTGCATGAAGCCGGCATCCCGCGTGAAGCCCTGTTTGTCACTTCCAAGGTGTGGAACGCTGACCTCGGCTATGAAGAGACGCTCGCTGCTTATGAAACCAGTCTGCAGAAGCTGGGACTCAACTATTTGGATCTGTACCTGATCCACTGGCCTGTTGCCGGCAAATATAAAGAAGCTTGGCGAGCGCTGGAGACGCTCTATAAAGCTGGAAAGGTTAAAGCGATTGGCGTCAGCAACTTCCAAGTTCACCATCTGCAGGACTTGATGGAAGATGCCGAAATTGTACCGATGGTCAACCAGGTTGAATACCATCCCCGCCTGACACAACAGGAAGTTCAAGCCTTCTGCCGCGAGCACAACATCCAAATGGAGGCATGGTCCCCGCTCATGCAAGGGCAGCTGCTGGATCATCCAGTGTTACAAGAGCTTGCTCGCAAATATGGAAAATCGGTTGCCCAAATCATCCTGCGCTGGGATTTGCAGAACGGCGTAGTGACGATTCCGAAATCAACCAAGCCGCATCGGATTACCGAGAACGCCGACGTATTTAATTTCACGTTGACGGATGAGGATATGGCACGGATCAGCGCGCTTAACGAGAACCTTCGCGTGGGTCCGGACCCTGACAATTTTGATTTCTAAGCCTACCAAAAAAGAGCAGATACCGTGGATCCGCTGGATCCTTCGGTTCTGCTCTTTATTAGCTGTTGGGACCAATTTCGATGAAATGATGTTCGGTCTCATAGGTGAGGTCCTTGTACTTCCCATCCTCCTTGATCGAAAATTCCGCTACCGCATAAATTTCATAGGTTCCGATTCGATCAATCCGAGTCTCGAAAAACTCGTTAATATCCGTTTCTCCCCTCATACTGCGAACCACCGCACTATCGACCTGGGTGATCGTGTTCACCCGGTTGCCCAAGCTGTCCACGATCAGGTAATGGAACACCCGCGGGCGACTCATCAGTTCATATCGGGTCTTGGACAAATTATGCAAGCTGGCAATCAGCGTAAATTTCTCATCGATTCCGGCACGCTTCGGAACGGACAACTCTACAGTAAAAGGACCTTCCACATCCTGCACTGAATCTTGGGGTACTGTAGGTCTCAGCTTAGTGATCGCTTTGTCAACCGGATCGAAGGTCCCGCATCCGGCAAGCAGAAGCGCGAGCAGCATCACGGTCAGACCTAGCGCGTATTTCCTCAATTCGTATCACCTCAAAAATATAAGACGGCATCCCTCCTGTGATGTTGCAGAAGGACGTGCCTAAATCATAAAAAAGGGTACCCTAAGGGCGCCCCTTAAATCAAGGCTGATTGGCCGAGGCGGCCGCTGCATCCGAGTCGGAGACCACTGGCAGCTCCTGGCGTTTGTCCACCCGCCCCGCACTGCCCGAGCCGCTTCGGTTCGCCAAGTATACCCCGCCGAGGATGAACACCAGTCCAGCCAGGAGACGCCAGCTCACCGGCTCATTCAGCAGCGTGAATCCCCAAATAATCGCGCTGGCCGGAACGAGATAAGTGACGGTGGTGGCGAATTGCGGGGAACCCTTTTGGATCATAAAATAGAACAAAATATACGCCACCCCCGAGCCAAACACGCCCAGTCCAACGACTGCGCCAAGCGTAGGGAGCTTCGCCAACGGAGCCAGCGAATCCCGCTCGGCGATCAATGCCATCAGGCCGCTGCCGACCATCGCGCTGATCAAGGTGCCGAAGGTCACCTGATACATCGACAGCCCGCCGGACAGCCGCTTCGACAGGTGTGAGCCGACGGCATAACTCAACGTAGCCCCCAGCATGCAGGCGAACCCAAGCAGGTCCACCGAAGCAAGCGAGGTTGGGCTGACACCTACCAGCACGAGCAAGCCGAGGAAGGCGATCCCCATCCCCGCCCATTGCATGCGATTCGTGGCAACGCGGAAGAATAGGACGCCCACCACCAGCGTCCAAAGCGGAGTCGTGGCGTTAAGCACCGACGCCAGGCTGCTCGTCAGCCGCGTCTCGCTGAAGCCGATCAACGCCCACGGAATCGCCGTGTTGATCAGCGCCATGATGATCATCGCCAGCCAAGGTATCGAGCGGAACCCAAACGGCTTGCGCAAGATGAGCATCACTCCGGTAATCGTCGCCAGCCCGAAGGCGGAACGCAGGAACGCTACGGTCCAGGGGCCGAAGTCAGGCAGCAGGATTTTGATGAAGAAAAACGAACCGCCCCAAATTAAACTAAGCAAGATTAAAGCAAAATACAGCGTACGTCCCACTCTTATCCCTTCTTTCTCGGGTCACTTGGTCATATCTAATAACGTAACCCGGATCTCTGAAACCTGATTTATCATGATCCTGATTGTATCACGGCGATGCCTCGATGTTCATCGAAGTATGCCGAAAAAGCTGTTGCAGAATCAGGTGTTGGGCTGGTTGTTCCCAACCGGGGTGACCACCCATGTTCTGCTGACCGCGGCCCTGCGCAATCCAACCATACGGCTTCGTTATCTGAGGGCCCGCGAGGTGCTTGAGGCATATGGGCATCGCGAAGTCTATAGCGGACAACGTGCTGCGCTATTTGCCCCGCCTCATGACCGTTGCCCGTTCCATCGTGGAAGCCAACCCCGATATCCAGCCCGGCTCGGCTTATCTCTAGCATGCCGAACCTTCCACATCCGCACAAAGCCCCCAATCACAAAGCGCTGTGCAATTGGGGGCTATTTCATCTAGTGTTGTTTATGCAATTTTAGTCGATGCGAAGCTCACCGTCATAAGAGGTGATAATTTTGTAGAGGTCCGGCCGGCGGTCACGGAAGATCCCCCACTCAATACGCTGGATTTCCAGCTGATCGAGGTCGAATTCCGCCACCAGCACCGTTTCCTCCGTCCGGTTGGCTTCGGCAATTTTATTGCCCTGCGGTCCGGCGATGAAGGACGAGCCGTAGAACGTGATGCTCGAATCTTCGTCGGATTCCAAGCCAACGCGGTTCGAGGCGATCACCGGCACCAGATTGGAAGCCGCATGTCCAAGCATGCACATCTGCCAATGATCTTTGGAGTCGATCGAACTGTCTTGCGGCTCCGAACCGATCGCCGTTGGATAGAACAGCAGCTCGGCGCCCATCAGCGCCATGCAGCGGGCTGCTTCCGGATACCACTGATCCCAGCAAACGCCCACGCCGATTTTGGCATAACGCGTCTTCCACACTTTAAACCCGGTGTCCCCCGGATTAAAATAAAACTTCTCCTCATACCCCGGACCATCCGGGATATGACTTTTGCGATAGAGGCCCAACACTTCGCCGTCCGCATCAATCACCGCCAGCGAGTTGTAGCGGGCGTTATTTTTTTTCTCATAGAAGCTGATCGGCAGCACCACTTCCAGCTCCTTCGCGACCTTGCGAAAATGCTGAATCGCAGCATTCTGCTCCAGCTCGGTAGCATAGACGTAGTAGTCGGACTTTTCCTTTTGGCAAAAATAAGGCGTTTCAAACAGCTCCTGCAACAAAATAATTTGTGCCCCTTGCCGAGCCGCTTCCCGAACCAGTCGATCCGCCTTGGCGATATTTTCTTCTTTATTGGATGAACAGCTCATTTGTGTCGCTGCGACTTTTACCATTCTCATGTTGTTGGTCGAACCTCCTTCATTCTCGTTTAGACGCGTCTTGCCGCCATTTGCTGGGTGGTGCAGTGGACGTTGCCGCCTTCGCGGATGATCGCCATCCCGTCAACGGTGCGGATCTTGCGATCCGGGAAGGTCTCGCTCAGCACTTGAATGGCTTTGCGGTCGGTTTCCTCCGCAGCGCCGCCAAAGATCGGCAAGATGATGCCGCCATTGACGAAATAGAAATTCAAATAGCTCAGCGTCAAGCGGCTATCCTCATAAAAGGCCTTCGGCGGCTGCGGGATCGGGATGATCTCCAGCTTACGGCCTTGGGCGTCCGTTGCGGCGCTGAGAATCGCGATATTTTCCTGGGTGATGGCATAGTTCTCATCGCTTGGATCGTCGCAGACCTGCAAAATCACCTTCCCTGGTGCAGCAAAGCAAGCCACGTTGTCGATATGACCGTCCGTTTCGTCCCCGTCCAGGCCGCGTTTCAGCCAGATAATTTGGTCGACGTTGACGTAGTTTTTCACAGCTGCCTCGATTTCTTCCCGGCTAAGCTGCGGATTCCGATTCTCGTTGAGCAAGCACTCCTCGGTCGTCAGCAACGTACCTTCCCCGTCCGTATGGATGGAGCCGCCCTCCAGCACCAACGGGGCGTCAAACCGCTTGACGTTCAGAGCTTCCAAAATTTGCGGTGCCACCGCATCGTCCAGATCCCACGGCGAATATTTGCCGCCCCATGCGTTAAAACGCCAGTTGACCCCGGCCAGTTCACCTTCCGGATTCACCAGAAACGTCGGGCCGTTGTCGCGCAGCCAGGCATCGTTATGCTCGATCGGCAGAAAAGCGATACGCTCTATGTTCGGATCCTGCGCAAAGCGGGCTTGCACCTTAGACAGATCGTCCGGATTCACCACCACGGTAATTGGTTCGAACTCGGCGATCGCTGTAATAAATTCGGCATATCCGTCGCATACCTCGGCATACCGGTCCGGATAAACCATCGATGCCTGCACCGGCCAGGAGATGAAAGTACGTTCATGCGGCGCCCATTCGGCCGGCATTCTATAGTTCAAATCTTTTGGATACATCGTTTCCTCCACTACCAAAGAATTTATCGTTTCAAGCTAGATCCGGGGCCATCCACATCGCGGCTTCTCCACAAGTCCTCATGGATGCTTCTTCTCATGCTCTAACGCAGAGGAGAAACGCTATTGGACGTTTTTTCGCCATGTTCAATTTCTAACGATGTTGTGGATCGCGATTTGCATCAAACCGCTTGAGAACCCAATTTACCATGATATCATATAACAAATTTTCCGCGCCTACAAATGGAAGTGCTCCCCGAAAAAACAATGCCTGTTTTTCGGCAATACCGCCTAGTCGTCCCCCTATAATACGGGCTTTCATCAATACATTAACAAGGCTAATGAATCAGCCTGATTTTCGCCTCCCCGTGGCTTCGCCCTTGCCGATCTCCGAACTTGGCATAAGGTAGTCTAAAAGGAGAGGGTTCCATGTCATCTCGCAAGGACCAATTAATGGTCATCCTGAAAAAAGGCAAGCAACGTTTGATTGCCAAAACGCCCCTTCCAGGGGTGAGTCGGGTGATCGTCGTCGTGAACCGCCAGTACACCAACGCGCCGAGCACGACGCAGATCGCCAGCGGCGCAGGTCATAGCAGCGCCGCTGGCAGCAACGCGGCCATCCGTTCGCCGTATGTGCGGCAGCAGCAGAGCGTTGGCGCAGGCGGCAAAGCGTTTAATAAGGACGGCAAGAGCGGTTTGATGGGAGGGCGGTGGAGCAACAGAAGCCACCGCGATACGCGCGGCTTGCTCCAACGCGGCAAGGAGGTCGTGATCGTAGTGAACGACCAGGTGATGAAGCTGCCCCGCGGTCAGCAAACTGCAGGCGCTACGCAAGTGGCCAGCGGCGGCGGACGGTATGGCACGGGGGGCACCAACTCTGCCATCAGCAGCCCCGGGACACGTCAGCAGCACGCCGTTGGCGGCGGCAGCGGCAGCGTCGCTGCGAACAAGTACGGCCGCCGTCGCCATAAGAAACACAATCATAAACGCAGACGCTGATTTCAACGTTATTCTCCCAGGACCTCGATCGCCCGCTCCAAGCCGGTGACCAACTGGTCCAGCGTCATGCTGGGGGCGCCGGGGTGTCGCTCTGCCTGTTCCGGCAGATAAGGCACATGGATGAACCCGCCGCGAATCGGCTTGCCAGTAACGGCTAGGTGGTGCATCAACCCGTAAAAAAGGTGGTTGCACACAAAGGTCCCGGCCGAAAGCGATATCGACGCGGGGATGCCTTCATCCCGCAGGCGGTCGACCATGCGTTTGACCGGCTGCGTGGTCCAATAAGCCGCCGGGCCTTCCGGCACAACCGGCTCGTCTACCGGCTGGTTGCCGGCGTTATCGGCGATATTGGCGTCGTTTAAGTTGACGGCGACCCGCTCGAACGAGATTCCTTCGCGGCCGCCGGCTTGTCCCAACGCGATCACCACCTCGGGTTCGTGTTGCTGGACGGCGGCGAGCAGGCGCTCGGTGGATTGTCCGAACACCGTCGGCAGCTCCAACCCGACAATCTCAAAGGAGCCGATCACCCGGCCCTGCAGCCGGCGCATCGCTTCAACCGCCGGATTGATCGGTTCCCCGCCAAAGGGTTCAAAGCCGGTAAGCAATAATTTTTTCATGGGATCATCCCCTCCCTCTTGATAACTGTTGGTCGCTTACGTTATACTGCTAATCAAATCAAATCTCGGAATCATGCCTATGAAGAGCATCCAACTCGGAGGCGTTTTCGTCAAGGGGATCATCGTATTAAATGCATACACCATTCCCCCTAAGCTAACCGGGTCCGCCCGTTATCGCGGACGAAAGGGGATTGAACCGGACCTGCCGGTTTGATCAATTTGGGTGGCACCGCGAGTCGATAAGCGCTCCTCGTCCCAATGGACGAAGGGCGCTTTTTGTATTTCTATCGAAAAAGGAGCGGATCACCCATGTTAGACATCAAATGGATTCGGGAGCATCAAGAACAAGTTCAAACCGTGGCGGAGGAAAAGGGCATCGCGTTGTCGGTTCCCGAGCTTTTGCGCTGGGATGACCAACGCCGGGCGTTGCTGCAGGAGACGGAACGGTTACGCCAGGAGCGCAACCGACTGACACCTCAGATTGAGGCACTGATTCGGGAGCAAGGGCCGGAGGCGGCTGACGCGTTGAAAAACGAGGTCAAGCAGTTGAATCGGCGGCTGAATGGGTTGGAGAAAGAGCGGGATGAAGCCGAACAAGAGTATCGACGCTTGATGTTGCTCGTCCCCAACCCCGTCTCGCCCGACACGCCAAAAGGTCGGTCGGATCTCGATAATGTGGAAGTGAAGCGGGTCGGCGAACCTCCAACATTTGAATTTACACCGCGGGATCACGTCGCTTTAGGCGAGCTCCACCGGATGATTGACATCCCGCGCGGAGTCAAAACGGCAGGCACGCGCAATTACTATCTGAGCGGCGCGGGCGTCTTGCTCCACCGGGCGGTACAGCAGCTGGCGATGGATCTCCTCGCCGCGAAGGGCTTCACCCTGCTGGAGGTTCCGCTAATGGTGCGCGCGGAAGCGCTCGTGAATACCGGATTCTTCCCGCTGGGTGCGGATCAGACGTACCGGATGGCCGAAGACGATCGCTGGCTGGTTGGCACCGCCGAGGTCCCACTTGTCGCGTATTACGACCGCGAGATTGTCGACCTCCCCCAGCCGATCAAGCTGGCAGCGGCCTCGTTATGCTTCCGCAGCGAAGTCGGCTCGGCCGGGCGAGATGTGCATGGCTTATACCGCGTGCACCAGTTCTCGAAGGTCGAGCAAGTGGTGCTCTGCGAGAACAGTCTGGAGCTGTCGGAGCAGCTGTTTCAGGAAATCACCCAGAACGCCGAGGAATTGCTTCAGCTGCTGGAGCTGCCTTACCGGGTGATGGCAGTATGTACCGGCGACATGTCGCAAAAGACGTATAAGCAATACGACATCGAAACGTGGATGCCCAGCCGCAGCGCTTACGGGGAGACCCATTCGTCGTCGCAGCTGTTGGACTTTCAAGCCCGGCGTTCGAACATCCGCTTTAAGGACCGAGATGGCAAGCTGCAATTCTGCTACACGTTGAATAACACCATGGTAGCCTCGCCGCGAATCCTGATCCCCCTGCTGGAAAATCATCAGGAAGAAGACGGCAGCATCCGGATTCCACAGGCGCTGCGCAAATATATGAACGGACTCAAACGCCTGACCCCATCGAACTTGAAGGAATAGGTAACATTTTCCACACAACCATTTAGCTTGGGTTTCGTCCAACTATATAAACCATCCAGAAACTAGGTGATTTATGATGACGAAACCATTCAATACAGGTTCACGCAAACTCAGCTGGCTGCTGGCGGCCTCCCTCGTGCTGACCGCCCAAGCGGGAACTGGGGGCGCGGAGGCTGCGGGCAGCACGGCTTCAGAAGCCTTAACCGCCGGGACTGCTCTCTCGGCAAGCCAAACCGCCTCCGCCAGCGGTATCACCATTGAACTCGACGGGCGGCCGCTGCAGACAGAAGTGGCGCCCGTCCTGATGAATGGCAGTGTTCTGCTGCCGATTCGCGACGTTTTTGAAGCGCTGGGGGCCAAGCTGACTTGGGACAACAGCAGCAAGACCGTCACAGCCACGCGAGACCAGATGACCTTGGTTTATCGCATCGGCGACCCTACGGCACAGCTGAACGGCCAAACCTTAACACTGCCGGTCCCCGGGCAGATTACAGACGGTTATGCATTGGTCCCCCTGCGGTTCGTCAGTGAAGCGCTCGGCAGCGAGGTGGCTTGGGACGGGGAGAGCCGTAGGGTGCGGATCACTTCGAAATTTACATACGAAACCACCGTCACCTGGGGCGTCAATCTGCGCAGTGCACCTGATGTGAGCAGCGCGACGGTCAGTGAGGAACTGCTTCCTGCCGGCAGCAAGCTGCATGTCGTGCGTGAGGCAAGTGCGCTCTGGCTGGAGGTACGCACTCCCGATGGCCGCTCCGGTTATGTATCCGCCAAGCCGAAATACACCAATTATCGCAGCGATACTTTGGCGGACAAGCAGGCTGACGAGTTGATCGCCTACGGCAAAACGTTTGAAGGCACACCCTACGAGTTTGGGGCGTCCCCTGACCAGACGAAGACGTTTGACTGTTCTTCTTTTGTGAAAAGGGTGTATGAGGATGTTCTCTCAATCGAACTGCCGCGGGTTTCTTACAACCAAGCCAAGGAGGGCACGGAAGTCAGTCTGGACGAGCTCCGTAAAGGGGATCTGCTGTTCTTCAGCGCGCGCGGGCTGGACATCGGCCACGTTGCCATCTACATCGGGGACAATCAAATTTTGCACACCTACTCGAAAGAGAAGGGCGTCCATATTGAGGCGTTTAACGGCCAATGGACCAAGCGGTTTGTGACCGCGCGGCGATTGTTCTAGGCGCTTGCCAGTTCCTATTCGAGTACATTCAGTTTTCCTCTGAATTTGCCGACATAATAAGTATAGATGTTGGCGAAGGAGGTGAATCCGTGCGGTTTTGCCGGCGACGTTCAAACGGATTGATAAAGCCGGAAAAAGTGCATGGGACGCAATGTGGAAATGGCTCAAAGGCTTGAAAGCAACTCCCGATCCTGCCCGCAGTGAAACCGCTGCGACAAGCCAGGCGGATGCGCTCCTGACGGATGACCTTCCCCCGCAACCCAAGGTCATCATCATTACCGGTACCAGCGGCTCCGGCCGCAAGAGCATCGCCAAGCAGCTAAGCGCTGATCTGGGCCTTCCTTATGTGCTGCCTTATACAACCCGTGCTATACGTGCGGGAGAACGGGACGGCGAGCACTACCGTTTTATTACGGAGGCCGACTTTCAGGCGATGCTGAGTAGGCAGGAATTCAGCGAAAGCGTCCGCCTGGAGCGAGGCAGCTACGGCATTGCGGAGCGCGATCTGAACGAAGCGCTGGAACAGTATGGTGCAGCGGTCGTCGTCGTGAATCATGAAGGCATGCAGACGCTGCGGAAACGATTTGGTCCGCAGGCGATTCGGATCTTCCTCTACGTGACGAAGGAGGACATCCGGCTGCGTGAGGAACGCGAAGGGGCGCCCGCCGAGGTCGTTGAGGAGTATTTACGGAACTACTCCGAGCAGGTGATTTACAAGAAGGAATCCGACTATTTGCTGCAAAACCTCGATCCCGCCGAGACGCTGGCGAAGATTAAGGCTTTTTTGCAGGACAAAATCTAAATGAAAACGGGTTGTCCCGGCCGAAATCGGCTGGGCGGCCCCTTTTTTATGCATGGAACCGAGTTGGGCGGATGCCCCAAATTAAAATAAACGGACACCTATGTGAGGCTAGAACAACTAAGCCGGTACTCCCCGTACCGGCACGTCCTCTTGGGCACTCGGGGACCATCTTGTCCTAGGCATCGGGTTAAGCGACCAAGCCGCAGAAAACCTGCAACGCTACCCAGAATGCCTAATCAATCTCCCCTCACACCTCCGCAACGGAACGACCTGCCCAGCCAGCGGAGCGCCGAGGCCGAAGTCATGGAGGAAGTTGTAGAGAAGCGGGCTTCAATGTCACTGAAGATCCCCGCCCTCAGCCTCCCAGCGCGCAACCTCCTCACGGACGCGTGGCGCAACCTCCGTGCCAAGAAGCTCGATGGCCCGCATCACATCTTCATGCGGCATGGTGCCAAGCGGGCAATGCAGGAAGAAGCGGGTGATACCAACATTTTTGCGCAAGTAGATAATCTTATTGGCCACAGTTTCCGGGTCGCCCACGTACAGCGCACCTTCCAGGCTGCGGGCCGCATCGTAGGTGGCCCGGCTGTAATGGCCCCAACCACGTTCGCGCCCGATGATGTTCATCACCGCCTGCGTCGAAGGGAAGAACTTCTCTACAGCCACATCATTCCGATCGGCGACAAAGCC
The DNA here is from genome assembly GCF_000403375.2 of Paenibacillus barengoltzii G22. Classification (NCBI taxonomy): domain Bacteria; kingdom Bacillati; phylum Bacillota; class Bacilli; order Caryophanales; family Paenibacillaceae; genus Paenibacillus; species Paenibacillus barengoltzii. The sequence goes on from NZ_KE159655.1 coordinate 410,367, forward strand.
GTGCGAATGGGAAGCCACGGTAAGCTTCGAGACATCATGCCCGGCTTGGGCGGCAGCACGCTTGTAAATCTTCACGAGCGGCGCAAATTGAGTTGGCCGTCCGCCAATGATCGCCAGCACCAGCGGCAAGCCTAACACACCGGCGCGAATGACGGATTCGGTATTACCGCCGCTGCCGATCCAGACCGGAAGCGGATTTTGCACAGGACGCGGATAGACGCCTAGATTGTGGATCGCCGGACGGTGCTTGCCTTGCCAGGTGACTTTTTCCGACTCGCGCAGCTTAAGAAGCAGATCCAGCTTCTCTTCAAACAACTCCTCGTAATCGTTCAAATCGTAACCGAACAGTGGGAACGACTCAATAAAAGAACCCCGCCCGGCCATAATCTCCGCACGCCCGTTTGAGAGGCCGTCCAACGTCGCGAAGTCCTGGAACACGCGGACCGGATCATCGGAAGACAGCACGGTGACGGCGCTTGTCAACCGGATACGCTTCGTCTGCGGAGCAGCTGCTGCTAAAACCACCGCAGGCGAGGACGCCGCATAATCCTGGCGGTGATGCTCCCCAACGCCAAACACGTCCAATCCGACTTTGTCGGCCAGGACGATCTCCTCTACAACCTCGCGCAGCCGCTGCGCATGACTAATCGTTTCACCCGTGACCACATCCGGCGTCGTCTCCACAAACGTGCTGATCCCGATTTCCATACTCCGTTCCTCCGCTTCGTCTTCGTTAATTAACTATATTTTTGTATTTTACTATACTTTTCTCATTAGAGCAAAATAAAAACTACTCATCTCGTCCACTAACTGTCTGAGCTGATTTGCATGAGCCTTTGGGGAAACTTGGGGGATATCCCTTCAAACACCTCTTTGTATGATTTTCCCTTTTGCTCCTCCTTTACACTATTATCCCTTTCATTCAGAAGTGGGTAATGAACTTTTCCCTAGCCTGATGCAAAGGGATAATCGTCAAGAGGTGTGAATCGTAGTAGTCCCCCTTGACCTAGAAATATAAAAAGAGAGAAATGTTGTAGGTTGGTCATACAACATTCCTCCCCTTTTAGCCAACGTAGGACCGGCAGTATGAAGGCGCTCCCCGTACCCTTTGCACCATTATCCCTTTCACTCAGAAGCGGAAGACGAATCCCCACATGCTGCTAGACTAAAAAGTAGACATGGAGAACCGAGAATCGGGTAAAATGAATCTATCCAAATTCGAGGTGCTACCATGACGAAAAAATACGATAAAGAATTTAAACTGCAAACGATTCAGATGATCCAGGAAGAAGGGAAAGCGGTGGCGCAGGTCGCCCGCGAACTGGGGATCAGCGACAACACCCTGTATCGTTGGATGGCGGAATACAAGAAAGACGGCGCACAGGCCTTTCCAGGCAGTGGGCAACTGAAAGCCGACGATAAAGCAATGAGAGATCTTCAGAAACGCCTTCGTGATCTGGAAGAGGAGAACGACATCTTAAAAAAGGCGATGCACTACTTCGCCAAAGACCGGCGCTGATCTATGCCTTCATCCACGATCATCGCTTCAAGTGCCGAGTCTCGAAGATGTGCGAAGCCTTTGAAGTATCCCGAAGCGGCTATTACAAATGGACCCAGCGAAAAGCCAGCAAACGTGAAAAGCGACGTCGCAAGCTGGAGCGGCGGATCCGTCGTATCTTTCTAGAATCCCGTCGATTATATGGAAGCCCCAAAGTAGCAAAAGAACTGCACAAGCAGGGCATACGAGTGTCCGAGAAAACAGTCGCTCGGATCATGAAGGAGCTGGGTTTACGTTCTCGCACGGTGAAGAAATACAAGGCCACAACCAACTCGAAGCACAACCTGCCTGTCCAAGAGAACGTGTTGAACCGCGAGTTTAATCCGTCCGCTCCAAACAAGGCCTGGGTGGCTGATATTACGTATATCCCGACCGATGAGGGGTGGCTATACCTGGCAAGCATCATGGACCTGTACAGTCGTAAAATCGTTGGATTTCACATGGATGAGCGAATGACGAAAGAACTCGTGTTAACGGCGCTGGACCGCGCCCACAGCCAGCAGCGACCGTGCGAAGAGGTTCTGCATCATTCGGATCGCGGCAGCCAGTACGCTTCTCATGACTACCAGGCGCGGCTGCGCACCTACAAGATGAAAGGCAGTATGAGCCGCAAAGGGAACTGCTACGATAATGCGTGTATTGAATCGTTCCACAGTGTGCTTAAGAAAGAACTTGTCTACTTGGAGAAGTTCAAAACACGCAAGCAAGCCAAGAAACGCATTTTTGAATATATTACCTGCTTCTACAATGGAAAACGAATCCATTCCGCGATTGGGTATTCTACGCCCAATGAGTGCGAACGTATGTACCGATCTGCCGCATAATTTTCTCGATTCTTTGTGTCTACTCTATTGACAGAGGTACAACATCTCCTGATGCAACGGGATAATGGTTAAAAAGGAGTAGAGCGCATAGGTACTCTCATCCGAGGATATCCTTTTCGAGCTGCTTTTCACCATTATCCCTTTCATTCAGAAGCGGGAGGCGAATCCCTCCATTCCCTGATGCAACGGGATAATGGTTACAAAGGAGTAGAGCACATAGGTACCCTCATCCGAGGATATCCTTTTCGCGCTGCTTTACACCATTATCCCTTTCGCTCAGAAGCGGAAGATGGATTCCTCCATCTCCTGATGCAACGGGATAATCATCAAAAAGAGCGTGGCCGCATGTGTCCCCCAGGAGCGACGTGATGCCCCAGCGCACGCAATACTACCCATCAGCTAAGCCGCAGCAGGCGGCCGATGTTCTCGCAGGTGCGCTGCACGTTGCGCGGCCCGTCGGCGAGCAGCTGCGGCAGGGCGGCCGCGCCGGGGGTGATGCCGAAGATCGCGTCGATCCCTTCGGCGTAGAGCGCGTCCGCGCCGTCGCCGATCGTCCCGGCGATCGCGATCACGCGCTTGCCGGCGGCCTTGGCGATTCGGGCGACATCGTAGGGCACCTTCCCAAACTTCGTTTGGAAGTCGATGCCGCCCTCGCCGGTGAACACTACGTCCGCCGCCGCCACCCTCTCCCGCAGGCCGGTAAAGTCGAGCACGATCTCGACGCCCCTGCGCATTTCGGCCTGCGTAAAGAGCAACAGCCCGGCGCCCAACCCGCCGGCTGCCCCAGCGCCCGGGACGTTACGAACGTCCCGGCCCAGCTGCCGCCGCGCCACCTCCGCGTAATGCGCGAGCGCGGCGTCCAGCTGCTCCGCCATTGCGGCGGTGGCGCCCTTCTGCGGCCCGAACACCCGGGACGCGCCACGCTCGCCGCAGAGCGGGTTGTCGACGTCGCAGGCGACGATCAGGTGCGCCTGCTGCAAGCGGGGATCCAGCGCGGACACGTCGATCCGCGCCAGATCCCCGAGGCGGCCGCCGCCGCGCGCCAACGGCCGGCCCGCCGCGTCCAGGAGGCGCGCGCCCAGCGCCTCGGCCATGCCGGCGCCGCCGTCGTTGGTCGCGCTGCCGCCCAGGCCGACGATGATCCGGCGCACGCCTTGATCCAGGCAGGCGCGGATCAGCTCGCCGGTGCCATACGTCGTGGTCTGCAGCGGGTTGCGCCGATCTGGCGGCACCAGGTGGAGCCCGCTGGCCGAGGCCATCTCAATGGCCGCCGTCTCCCCGTCGCCCAGCAGGCCGTACTCCGCCAGAACCGGCTCTCCCAGCGGACCCGTCACCTCCAGCGAGCACAGCCTGCCGCCGGTGGCATCGACCAAAGCTTGGACGGTCCCTTCCCCGCCGTCGGCCATCGGCACGTGGACGTAATGCGCATCGGGGAACGCTTGGCGCAGCCCTTTTTCCATGGCCTCACACACTTCCTTGGCGGTCATGCTCTCTTTAAACGAATCCGGCGCCAACACGAACGTAGGTTGACGTACGTTAGTCACTGGTGGTCCCTCGCCTATTCCTTCATGAACTTCGCAGCTGCTTCCATCGCCCCGACCACGCGGTCGCACCAGGCGTCGAATTCAGGATCAGCCACTTGCAGCTCTGGGTGCGCCAGAATATGCTCCACCGTCTGCCGGATCCCTTGATCTACCCGAACGGTAGCCGTAAAGCCGGGTACAAGCCGTTTCAGCTTGCTATTGTCAAAAACGACCGTATTGGCCTTGTCACCCAGCAGTCCGCCGCGGAAGTCGTACGGGCCGTTCTCCGCCAAAAATTCAGAAGCGACATGCACGGCATTCAGCTTAACACCCAGCGCATCCGCAATAATTTCGTAAATTTGGTTCCAGGTCACGCTTTCGTCGGAGGTAATATGCACGGACTCTCCAATCGCATGAATGTTACCCATTAGTCCAATAAAGCCCTTGGCAAAATCACTGTTATGCGTTAACGTCCACAGCGACGAGCCGTCCCCATGAATTAAGACGGGCTTGTTCAACAGCATCCGTTGGGCCACTTGCCAGGATCCCTTGTTACCATGGACACCTAGCGGGATCGAGCGCTCATCATAAGTGTGGCTTGGCCGTACGATGGTGATGGGGAAGCCGTTCTCGCGGTACTCCTTCATCAAATATTCCTCGCAGGCAATTTTGTTGCGAGAGTAGGCCCAATATGGATTGGACAGCGGCGTCCCTTCGGTAATTCTGTAATCCGACAAAGGAGTTTGATACGCCGAAGCCGAACTAATGAAGATAAACTGCTTCGTTTTCCCGGCAAACAAGCGCACATCGCGTTCCAGCTGCGCCGGTTCAAACGCGATGAAATCCGCTACTACATCAAAGGTATACCCTTCAAGCTTCTTCGCCACCTCAGCTTCCTGATGAATATCAGCCTCAATGACATGTACACCCGGCGGCAAATCCTTATTCCGCGTCCCCCGGTTCAGCAGATACAGTTCCCAGGAGCTGTCCTCCGCCAATTGTCGGGTAATCGCCGAGCTGATTGTTCCCGTACCTCCAATAAATAGCGCTTTCAAAATAATCCCCTCCCAAGTCAAATTCACCCAATCCCCTTCATCGTACCACCTTGAACCGCAATTTCCAAATGTCCCCGGTCTTCCCCATCCCTCGCTAGATAGATTGCCGAAATACATTGACACGGCTCCGTCAAAAATGATATCTTCAACCCTGCCCGCGATAACCGGGTTAGTTACTTGGTTGCTTTAGCTTCATTTCGAATTATCCGATAATAAGATTCATAGGTTGGATTGATCTACCCATTATAAAGAAAAGAATGTGATGACGTTGAAGCCCCTATTTGCCCGTCTGCAAAATAACGCCTTCCTCGAAAAGCATCTGTCCGGCGAGTCCATGGATTATCGACAGATCTTTGCCTTGTATCTGCCGATTCTGATCGATCAGGCTTTTATCGTTGGCCTGAATCTGGTCAATACCGCCATGATCAGCTCGTCCGGCGTAGCCGCAGTCAGCGCGGTCAACATCGTGGACTCGCTGAATATCTTCCTGATCAGCGTGTTTGTTGCTGTCGCGACCGGGGGTACCGTGGTGGTCGCCCAATACAAAGGCAGCCGCAACGACCGTAACGTCTCCCGCGCCTCTGCAGCAACGGTTACTGCGGTGACCCTGCTCGCCGTTGGCATTGGGCTGCTGCTCATCGGCTTTCACAATCCGCTGCTCAAGCTGCTGTTCGGCGCTGCATCGGCCGATGTATTAGACAATGCTCGCGTCTATCTGATCGGCAGCAGCATCTCCTACGTCGGGCTGGCCGTGGTTCAAGCCGTCTGCTCCGCACTTCGGGGCATCGGCAAAACTCGGGCGTCCCTTTCCCTATCCTTGATCATGAATCTGATGTACGTCCTTTTGAACCTCTTGTTGATTACGCTGCTGGACATGGGCGTCCTCGGAATGACGCTGGCGATCAATATCGCCCGGTTCGCCGGCGCGGCCTGTGCGCTATATTATTTGTTCAAAATGGAAGCCTCTCTTCACCTGCATCTCAGTGACCTGTTCCGCTTCCCGATTGAGATGCTGCGTAAAATTCTATTCATCGGCATCCCGTTCGCAGCCGAGCAGCTGTTCTTTAACGGCGGCAAGCTGCTGACCCAAGTGTTTATTGTCAGCCTGGGGACTTACGCGATTGCAACCAATGCCATTGGCGGCTCTCTGGCCGGGGTGTTCCAGATTCCCGCCGGCGCGCTCTCACTGACGATTGTCACCGTCGTTGGTCAATGTATCGGCAGCGGCAACGTAAGTGATGCGCGGAAGTTCATTAAGTCCTTCCTCTGGCTGGGGTCCGGGTCGCTGGCCTTAATTAGCTTGATTTTGCTGCCGCTGTTCCGACCGCTTGTGAGCATCTTCTCGCCGCCGTCTGATATCGTAAACGATATCTTCCTCGTGCTCCTGGTGAGCTCCATCGCCCAGGTTCCGCTCTGGTCGATCAGCTTCATTCTGCCATCTGCCTTGCGGGCGGCAGGTGATTCGCGCTTCACCTCGATCACCTCGATGCTGACGATGTGGTTATTCCGGGTCATTCTCGGCTATGTGCTTGGCATCACGCTGGGCTTCGGCATCCTCGGAGTTTGGGTGGCCATGTGCAGCGAATGGGGGGTACGCGGGGCCATCTTCCTCTGGCGCTTCCGCGGGAAGAAGTGGTACGCACATAAACTCATCTAAATGTCCAGCCACATCTCAAAAAAAGGCCGCCCCATAATGAACTGTGACCCAGTTTATGGACAGTGAAAGAAGCCCCGTTTAGGCGGACAATAGATGGCTCCTGTATTGATCAGGAGTCATCTTTTTTAATGTCCATTGGTAACGTTCTGCGTTGTAGTACTGGATATATTCCTCAATCTTCTGGCGTAGTTCCCCTAATGTTTCACAACGACGGTACTCGAGCTCATCCTTTAAGTGACCGAAAAATGTCTCCATAGAGGCGTTATCCCAGCAGTTTCCCTTGCGGGACATCGACTGTTGAATTCCTATCCTGGCGACGCGTTGACGGAACCTAGGATGGGTGTAATGGCTGCCCTGGTCAGAGTGAAGGATCGCTTCGGGATGAATGTTCCCGTCCAGTCGTTCAATCAAATTGTCCAGCGTCCGCTCTACAAGAGACATCTCTAGTGAAGAGGATACGTAGTGGGCGAGGATCTGGCGAGTAGCGCCGTCTTTAACACAAGACAGATAAGCCCACTGCCCGTTACCATATCGGAGATACGTAATGTCTGTCAGCAGTACCTTCTCCGGCACACCTGGGTTAAACTGACGGTTTAACAGATTGGGGCATGTCTTGTGTTCCTGTGTGGCTCTTGCCATTTTACGATAAGGATTGGCTTGGCGTATTCTGGCGACCAGATTGTACTTTCGCATTAATCGGCGAATCTTCTTGTGATTCATGATTACGCCGTTATGCCCTTCTAAACGCATCTTAATAGTCAGTGCACCGGCTTTGCCGCGTAACTGGTCATAGTGACCCTTAATGAGCGCTAAATCCTGCTCATCTGAACGCTTACGTAGTTGTCGCCTTTCTTCAGCCCCCAGCCAGCGATAGTAACCACTGCGGCTGACGCCGGCGAGGATGCACAAGTATTGCGTCATCTTTTTAAAACCGTAGGCTCGAATCGTATGGTTGATTATGGCATAGCGCTCTGCGGACGTTAAAACTGTTTTTGTCTTTCGAGCGCTTCGAGCTTTTTTAGCAGTTCATTCTCTGCTTCAAGTAGTTTGATTCGAGCCTCTGCTCGTTTCAACTTCTGCTCAACCGATAACTCACCTTGAGATGGTCTTCCAACACTGTTTTTGCCTCGTCGATCCTCAAGCAGCCCAGCTTCTCCAAGTTTTTGATACTGCTCTCTCCAACGCTTTAGGCACTTCTTGGGCTTTTCGTTGCCGATAGCTGCGATGTCAAATCCCGCATTCAGAAAGATCTCCATCGGTGTTTTACCTTCTTGATAGGCCTTAATTGCTGCTAGCTTAAAAGAGGGCGTATACGTGATAGTGCGATCTGTGACATGCTGCACGTTAGGATTACTCTCCAGCTGCTTTCTTTGCTGTTCCGTAAACAGCTTGTTTTCGCCTCTTACTTTCCTCATGTTCTTCTCTCCCGTTATCAGATATTCTGATTAAAACACAAATGACCCGCAAGAGGGGCACTTTTTCTTAAAGTGTCCATCTTACGGGTCACAGTTCATAACAGGGCGGCCTTTTAGCACGGGAGCTCAACTATTCGAATGAATCCGCCGCGCAAAGTCCACGAAGCGGAATTTGTCCGGCCGGTGCCGGGATTCCGTGTACTGAAACAAGCTGGCGTCCTCCAGATAGACATGGCTGCGGATCACGACCATGTTGTGGAAGCCTTCCAGATCAAGCTGCTGCTTGTCCTCGTCGCTAGGCTCCTCGATGACGATTTCTTTTTTGGCGAAACTAATCTTCAGCCCAAGCTCCTTCTCCAAATACTCGTAGATCGAGTTCTCGCAGATTTCCCGGGTTAAGGACGGCACGTACTTCGCGTTCAAATAATCCTTATCGAGCAGGACCTTCTCATCGTCAAACTCCCGGATACGTACAACCTTCCATACCTCATCCTTGTTAGAGAGATTGAGCTGCTGCTTCACGTACGCATCAGGCTTCACCCGGGAGAGCTCATGCACCAAGGTCCGGGGCTTCTCACCCATCTTGCCGGCCAACTCCTTAAAGCTCACCAGTCCAGATACGGGGAAATCCACCATGTTGCTGCGAATGACAATAGAGCCTTTGCCTTGTACCTTCTGGATATACCCGTTCTGTGCCAGCAAGTTTAAGGCTTTGCGAATTGTCTCCCTCGACGTCTGGTAACGCTCCTTCAGTTCATGCTCGGACGGGAGCAGCGAATGGGGGGCAATCTCCCCGGCCTCGATCTGCTGCACAATGTCATTGTGAATCGCCAAATACTTGTTTATCATGCTTTACGACCCCAAACTTTGTTTACGTTCTATGAAGATAATATACCACAGATTCATAGGGTCTTAGCCGAAGATGTTGCGGTTCCGCCGGGGAATCGGCGTAGTTGGACAACAGCAACCGGCACTCGTACTCGTGCCAGCCGTCTCCGTCAGGCAGCTTAAATTCCGCCTCCTCCGCAAAAAAGTTGTTCACCACAATCAACTTCTCTGCTCCGCCCTCACGCACATAAGCAAATACCGCCGGGTCGTCTTCGGCCAGCAGTTCAAACCGCCCGGTCGTGATCACCTCATATTCTTTTCGCAGTCGGATTAACTTCTGATAATGATAAAAAATCGAGTCTGGATCCGCGACTGCCCGCTCCGCATTGATCTCCTTATAGTTGTCTGCCGGGCGAATCCACGGCGTACCGGTCGTAAACCCGGCGTTAGGCCCGTCATTCCATTGTACCGGTGTTCGGCCGTTGTCCCGCGATTTTTGCGCTAGAATCTCCAAAATATCGGACTCGGACATGCCACGCTCCTTCAGAATGCGGTACATGTTCAGCGACTCCACATCGCGATAATCCTCGATCCGCTCGAAGCCCGGATTCGTCATTCCGAATTCTTCCCCTTGATAGATATAAGGGGTGCCTTGCAGCATGTGCATCGCGGTGGCCAGCATTTTCGCCGATTCCCGGTGATACTTCCCGTCATCACCAAACCGTGATACCACACGGGGTTGATCGTGATTACACCAGAACAGCGCGTTCCACCCGCCGCCTTCGTACATTCCGGTCTGCCACTCAGCCAGAATCTGCTTCAACCGCAGGAAGTCGAGCTCGCCCTTCGCCCATTTCTCCCCGTTCGGATAATCCACCTTCAAATGATGGAAGCTGAAGGTCATGTCGAGTTCCTTCCGGTCCGGATGCGTATAGCGAACACAGTGCTCCAGCGAAGTGGATGACATTTCCCCGACCGTCATCATATCGTACCCGCTAAACACTTCGCGGTTCATCTCCTGCAGATACTCGTGGATTTTCGGGCCGTCGGTGTAATATTTCCGTCCGTCTCCGGGAGCCACCGACCCGTCATCGTCCAGAAACCGCTGGTCCTTGGAAAGCAGATTGATGACATCCAGCCGGAAGCCATCCACCCCTTTATCAAGCCAAAACTTCATCATCTGGTAAATTTCCTGGCGCATCCGGGCATTCTCCCAGTTCAAATCCGCCTGGGTCACATCAAAGAGGTGAAGATAGTATTGCCCCGTGGTTTCGTCGTATTGCCAAGCGTTGCCGCCGAATTTGGACACCCAATTGTTTGGCGGTCCACCTTCCTTGCCGTCTCGCCAAATGTAATAATCCCGGTAAGGGTTGTCCTTGGATGACTTGGCCGCAACGAACCATGGATGCTCGGTTGACGTATGATTGACGACGATATCCATCAAAATCCGGAGACCACGCCGATGGGCTTCCTCCAGCAGTTCATCGAAATCCTCCATCGTGCCGTAGGGTTCAAAGATCTGATAATAGTTGCGAATATCATATCCGTTGTCTCGTTGCGGCGAGTCGTACACCGGCGTCAGCCAGATCACGTCCACGCCCAGCTCTGCAAGGTAATCCAGCTTGCGAATGATCCCTTGCAGATCGCCGACTCCATTGCCTGTCGTGTCGTTGAAGCTCTTGGGGTAGATCTGATACACGACCGCCTTCTTCCACCAAGGTTCCGTCATTTCCAACACCTTCCCTTTCCCACAAAAATCGCAAAGGAGGAACAAATCTGTTCCTCCGCCGGATGCTTAATTTTTCTTGAACGATACTTTGCCGATGTTAGCTTTCGCGAAAACCATCGTGAGGATAAACGGAATCACAACCGCTACGGCCATTGCCAAAGCGAAGGTCACCATATGCTGCGGCTGGATGGACAAGATGCCTGGCAATCCGCCAACGCCGATGGAATTAGCCATGACACCCGTGCCAACCGAGATCACAGCTGCCACCAGCGACCCGATCATCGCAGCGAGGAACGGGTATCCGTACTTCAAGTTAATCCCGAACATCGCCGGCTCCGTAACCCCGAGGTAACAAGAGATGGTTGCCGGGATGGAGACCTGCTTCTCCTCTTCATTTTTTCGATTGATAAAGATCATGGCCAGCACGGCCGAGCCTTGTGCGATATTCGAGAGCGCAATCATCGGCCACAGGTTCGTTCCGCCGAGCTCACTCATTAATTGCAAGTCAATCGCATTCGTCATGTGATGCAGCCCGGTGATGACCAGCGGCGCATACGCGAATCCGAAGATCGCGGCGAACAGCCAGCCGAACGAAGACGTCAGACCCGAGTAGACTACATTCGAGATAAACGAACCGATATGCCAGCCGATCGGCCCAAGCACCGTGTGGGCAAGCAGAACGGTAGGCACCAGTGCAAAGAACGGAACCACGATCATCGAGATCGATTGCGGCACGATTTTACGCAGCTTCAACTCCAGGAAGGATAACACCAGTCCCGCCAGGATCGCTGGAATGACCTGTGCCTGATAACCGATCATTTCTACCTTGGCAAACCCGAAGTCCCAAAACGGAATTTCCGTTGCACCAGCCACGCTATACGCGTTAAGCAGCTGAGGCGAGACAAGCGTGATCCCCAGCACAATGCCGAGAATCGGTGTAGCGCCCATCTTCCGTGCAACAGCCCAAGTGATGCCGACCGGGAGGAAGTGGAAGATTGCTTCACCAATTAGCCAGAGGAACGCATGGGTTCCAGCCCAGAATTGCGATACTTCGACCAGGGTTTTCGTACCGCCGTCCAACATTTTGATATCCCCGATAATGTTGCGGAAGCCGAGGATCAGACCCCCGACCACAATGGCTGGAATCAGCGGGGTAAATATATCTGCCAAATGCGCAATCATTCGCTGCAGGAAGTTCATGTTCTTCTTGGCAGCTTCCTTTGCCTCCTCTTTCGAGGTGTCGCTGACGCCGGCAATTTTGATGAACTCGTTATAGAATGATGCCACTTCGTTACCGATGATGACTTGAAACTGACCAGCTTGGGTAAACGTGCCTTTGACCAATTTGATTGCCCGGATCTGTTCGACGTCCGCTTTCTTCGGATCAACTAACACAAATCTCATGCGGGTTGCACAGTGAGTGACAACCGAAATATTTTCGCGGCCGCCGACATGCTTCAGCAAATCGTTTGCCGGTTGAGTATAGTTACTCATGGATGGTTCCTCCTTCTTGTTGTCCTAGAAGATGATTTCATTTATTTTGCAGCAAACGACAGAACATGATGCCAATCGACCCTTATCCAACTTGTATATACATGTTTTGTTTGCGTTTTCATTTTAACTTGTATATACAAATTCGTCAATCCCCATTTTTCGACAAAAAAAGCGCCCCTTCATCCAAAAAAATGAGGGACACTTACTGTAGTAATTAGTGTGTTCTATGCTGGCTTCAATCCTGGAATTAACCGATATAACCCTTAGCTTTCATCGCTTCGTACGCGGCTTTCTCATTCTCATCCTTAATCTGATATTCCAATGTTCCATCGACAATTTTCGCGCAGCGCCCGCCAAACGGTTTCAGGGACTCCTTGATCTCTTTGAGATCCGGCGTTCCCTTCAAGGAATAATTGACTTTCATGTGTCGTCCACCTCCTAAGGTACAATTAGCAGACGCTGCCGAACCATTGATATGAGAAACATCACAGTGCCGACGTACCCCAGAAGATCGATATCATTGAGATGTTTCTAAAAAGAAAATGGCGAGCAGGAACGAAAGTCCCGCTTCGCCATCTTCTTTCTTCCTATTGACGCATGATGGAGAACGAGATCACCCCTAACGTCCGCGGTGCTTCTCCTTCGCCTTCCGAACTTTTAGCTCTCGAATCCGCTCCTTCTCTGCCTCCCGTTGTTCCCGGGATTGGAGCTTGCGGATCCGCTTGCGCTGCTCGTACTCCAGCCGGATCGCCTCCTGGGCAAAGGTGGAGGCCCCTCTTCGGTTCAGTTCTGCAGCAGCTTGCCGGGCCAACCGCTTGGGGCTGACCCGTTTCACCTCGCTGGGCTTAACGGCAACCTCCTGGGTTAGTCGTTCCAGCAAAGCGTCCAGCCGACAGCGAATAAACTCGAGAATTTCCTCATCCTTCGGCTCTTTCCCGAAAATGTAGCGCGCAGCTTTCAGCTTGCCCTGCTCCTGCACCTCGATGACACCGATCCAAAACTGGCCATCATGATAAACCGTCAATTTCATTGCACAATCCCCCTCTAATCAATCGGAACGACGGACATCCCGAGGGGGGAAGGTTACTGACACGGCCCCAAAGCTCCGTGCGTCTGGACTACCAACCAGACTGTGTTTTTACGTTCCAAATTTTAATTATACGAGGCCTAACCTGCACCGACAATCATGCAAAAAACCCCCGCGCCATATCATTTAGGCACAGGGGTTTCAAAATCGAAGTCGGAATAAATCTTAACGCAGTGTCTTCAACGCACCGCTCCAAGCAAGCAATTGGTCCAGCATGGCATTCAGGTTATTCAAGTGCAGGTCAGCCGGCTTGAAGACACTGTAGTTCTCGAAATCGGTGAACAGCGAGAGGGCCACGTGCGTGCGCACGTCAGCAACGAGCAGCTCGCCCAGAATACCGCGCAGATGTTCAGCGGCACGAGCGCCGCCTACGGAACCATAGCTGACAATCCCAGCAGCTTTGTTGTTCCACGCTTCACGCCCATAGTCAATCGCGTTCTTCAGAGCACCTGTGATGCTGTGGTTATATTCTTGCACGATGAATACGAAACCGTCCAAGCTGTTCAACTTGCTATTCCAAGCCGCTGCTTGCTCACTGGCATCGGCTTCGCCGAGCAACGGCAGTTTGAAATCCGCGATGTCAACGATTTCATAATTCGCGTCGCCGCGAGCTTCCGCATGCTTCTTCACCCATTCTCCGACTTGCGGGCTCACGCGCCCATCGCGGGTGCTTCCCAGGATAATCCCGATGTTCAATTTAGACATGGTTCTATTCCTCCTTGATTGGTTTTATGGTTTCGTTAATCCACATGACATTTTGCCCCAGAAACAATGCTGTCACACCACCAGACATGATTCCGAACTTCTCCAATATCCTTAATTTGGATTAATTAAACTTGAGTTAATGATAGCCGCCATGGTTCCTTTTGTCAAGCAACTTACAAAAAGTTTGCATAATGATTGATCCTCATCACACGCCCCCGATATTCTTATCTTTATCCTTCTTCTGTGCGAACCGCACCTTGCTGCTTCAATGCGGCGGCTCGGATGCGGTACACGAAATAACCAAGTAACGCTCCACCCGTATTGAGGATGAGATCATCCACATCAAATTGACCGATCGCCAGCAGAAGCTGGGCACATTCCAAGCTGAAACTAGCCGCAAATGCGTAAAGCAGTGTCTCGATCCAGGTGATGTCTTTGTGGCGGAACATCAGTCCCAGAAGTAGCCCAAACGGCATAAAAATCAGCACATTGCCAAACAGGTTGACCATCTCATGCGCCGTCATCCCCTTTAGGCTTCGCGTAATTTCCCGCAAAGGAACGAGATTGCCTGCAATCGTTGACCTAGAAAGTCAGGGGAATGCAAATTCGATAGCAATCGTCCCCAAAGCCAGGCCGGCTCCACAGGGTGAAACTTCAACAAAATAATTTTTACCAAAAGGCATATATACAAGGCGAACAGCGCGCAAATGCTCACGTCCTTCAGCCAGCGTTGTGCTCCCCTGGGCTCCATCAGATCCCTCACTTTCATGATCTCCAGACTCGGGCTCACTGCTAAACTACTCGCGAACGGTGACGATAACGCCGTCCATATTATTGCCAGCAATCTCATAACTGCCCTGCACCGGCACTTGAATGGTCTGTTTTTGGGTTACCCGGTAGTAGAAGACATGATACTTCTGGCCTTGTACGGTGATGCTCACCGACTGTTGCTCCTTTAAGTAATCCATATATTCCTCCAATACAAACCCGTTTTTGTGAATAATGGCGCTATGCGGCAGTCCCACGTACCGAAAATGCCAAGGCTCGAACTGGATACCCGTGATCGCCGTTTTGTCGTCGGGGTATCGCAAAATAAACCCATACTTCCACGCATTCTCCTTCAACCACCGGCCCTCCGGAGCCGCGTTCATCTCCGCTTGAGACGACCCGATGTCCAGCGACAACCCCAAGTTATGCTCGCTGTATCCGGCCGGCAATGCCAGCTTGGAACCCATTTGGCGGTACAGCTCGTCCTGCTTCTCCTCGTCCCGATACCCGCTGCTGATCAGGAAATGGTTGATCCCTTCCTTCCCAGCGGCCTTCACCATCGTTGCAAAGCGCTCCGCCAACCGCGGCGACAATAAGACTTGGTTATCTAACACGCCAAATCCGTCGATGAACTCAGGATTCTTGATCAGGCTTACCGCTTCTTCCTCAGGATGCAGCCCCTTGGGAACGGGATGGTCCTTGTTCACCAGCAGCAAATCGCCCTGATATATCATCTCCTTGGTGACATCAATCGTCATGCCCTTTGCACCCTGCAACGAATCGGAAGCAGGATCATTATTGGGTTCAACGTCCTCTACGCGCGGTCTTGAATCTGAGTCCTCCGGCGTCCGCACGATTTCGGCCTTAAATTTAGAAACCCCGTATCCCAGCAGCACCAGGATCATCAGGCAAAGGATCAACTTCTTCACGTCAATTTCCCCCTAGCTTTTCTTCCCCCTTAAGATACCTTTTATAAATTAAGAAGAATGGGAGGAAAAAATAAAGTTTTTCTTAAATTTGATGAGGGAGACGCATGGAATACCAAACAGACAACGCAAAAAAAGCGCAAGCGCGAGGGGGATCCCATCACACTTACGCTTCTTGCTTTTTCCTCCGCCGCTTTCGCTTACGCTCCGGCAGGCAGCTTCACCTGCACGCGATAAGTCTTGCCCGGCTGCACATTCCGCAGCACACCTTCCGGCAGCAGCTCGCCATCCGCGTAAACTGTTGTCTCCGCTACTGCTGCGTCCCGCCGAATTTCAACATGCAGTGTGGCTCCACGGAATTCGCGCGTAATCGCTGCCTCGTTCCAATGGGACGGAAGCTGCGGATTCACGCGGATGCCGTCTTTCGTGCCCTGCACGCCAAACAGCCCGTCGATCAAGCAGCGGTACACCCACGGCACCGTGCCCGTGTTGAACAGATGGCTGGAGCGCCCTGCCGTCCGTGGGAATTGCCGATAAGCTCCCCGGTAATAGTTCGGGATGAATACCGGCAGTTGCCCCCGTTGCACGATGTCCTCAAGATCCGGGCCGGGCAGCATTTTGCGCAGCAGCCGGAACGCGTCGTCCTGCTCACCCACCGTATATAACGCGTAGATATAGAAGGCGGCGGCATGATTGTACACCGCACCGTTCTCCGCGGATCCCGGGTGCTTCTGCGTAACCCGGCCGACATCCTCGCGCATCTTCGTGTAGGAAGGTGCGAGCTTCTCCACGCCGTATGGCGTCTCTAACTGCTCGCGAACTGCGCGCATCAGCTTCTCGCGTTTATCGGCATCGGCCGCGCCGCTCAGCATCGACCAGCCCTGCGGGTTGATGAAGATCCGGCCTTCTTCATCGGTACTAATCCCAAACACGACGTTATCGTCAGTGATGCCCCGTGCATACCAATTGCCGTCCCACAAGTAGCGGTTTACTACTTCGTTGGTTTCCTCCGCCGCCGCACGGTAATCCCGGGCAACCTCAGGCCGTCCGCTGTTCTCGCAAATGCCGGCCCAGACCTGGAACGCATACGCCGTGGCGATCGTCAGCCATCCGGATACACCTTTCCCTTTGTAGCCAACCATATTCATCGGGTCGCACCAGTCGCCTTGATTGATGTAGTTCAGCCCCCGCTCGTCGCGGTCGTTCATCAACCAACGCATCGCTTTATCAACATGGAGATATACAGGTTCGGCTTCTTCACTGTCGGCATAGGCCACCTTTTCCTCCAAAATTGAGTAGTCACCTGTTTCATCCAAATACGTGCTCAGGCAGATAGGCAGCCAGACACAGTGGTCCGTATGCGGCACCTGGTTGATATATTTCAGTTCCGCGTCCGGATGCAACACGATCCCGTCCGGCATGGCGCCGTTTGCCTTCTGCTGACTCAGCGCCGTTAAGAACGAGGCCCGCGCGATCTTCGGCTTGATATAGCTCATGCCCATATGATCCTGCAAATAGTTCCGGGTTTGCGGATCTGTGGTCAGGCGGTTCGTCTGGCCATGATAATAAATTTGCCGCGGCAACCAGCGATTGACGAACAGATCGAGGTCCTTGTCAGGAGTGGAAATCGTCAGGCAACCTCGACCTTCCCGGATGTACTGGTCGTATTCACGTTCAGCAGCCACAAATCCATCCTCACCCAATGCACCATCAGCCTTGCCAAAATACGTCTCCCGAATTTGCGCAATCTCCTGCTCATCGCGGGCCGGACCGAACAGGAAGCGGTATTCCCGCGTTTCTCCTGCCGCCAGTTCCATCCGGTATTGCATGACCGCTGCCGGTGTCTCGTACCGCGCATCTCCCTTCGACAGCTCCGCTTGCTCCAACGCGGATGGACGCGTGATCCCGCCTTCGCCTTCGAACGCCTCCTGGTTCACTTCCCAAGACACCGGGGTGTGTTCGGCAATCAGGAACGTTTTATCACGGAAAAACTTAATTTTGTCGTAATCCTGGTACTTCTGATACGGCGTCACCGAAGAGCAGACGATCGCCCGCAGGTCCTCATGGTATTGGCCGGATTGGTTCATCCAAGACATATAACCAACGGTAAAGTACGGGTAAATACTCAGCTTCCGCGCCCGCTGCGATACGTTCGTCACCTTCACCCGCCAGAGCTCCAGCGGATCCTTCTTCGGCAAGCTGAGGGTCATCTCAATCAACACGCCCTGATGCTCGACCTTCCAGACAATCCGGCTCTGTCCCAAGGCAAAAGAATAGCTGTCGGTCTTAACCCGCATCGGTTCATACGGTGCCGAAAACAGACTCTGATCCTCCTCGTCCTTCACATACACGAAACGGCCCGGATGATGCGCATAGTACGGTTGTTCCGGCTGCATAAACGTTTTCGCTTCCAGGTTTGGGGCATGCGAATACTTGGCCGGCTCCGGCTGCATAAATTGGGCAACGGCATATCCCCGGCAGTTCATGTGAATCATCATCGTTTCGTTCCATAAGAATCCTGACGCTTTAGGCAGGAGCGTAGGGCTTAGCAACTCGTAGAATTCCTGGTCCTCCGTAGCTCTGAACATGATTCAACCTCTTTTCCGCGTAATCTTGTCTACTTGTCTACAACTATGTACATTATACATCGGAAAGCCCTTTTATGAAGCGTTTTCTTCTATAAACTTGCACAAAAAAAGAGCCAATTTCCGCAAAATACGAAATTGACTCGAATCGCCGCATATCGGCACAGGCCTGATCAGATAAACAGAAACGGAATCAGGAACAGCAAAGCGATCGCCGCCCAATCAAACGCATAGGCGCCGTAAGGAGGATAGTACGGATAGCCGCCTCCTGCATATCCCCCGTAATACGGATACCCCGGCCCATACCCATACGCCTTCGTTAGTGCCTGCTCGTTGGTGTGGGGAACCGCTTTAGTTGACGCTTTAGGGTTGCCTTTGGATTTGGATTTTAGCTGCTGGAGCTGCTTCTTGGCTTTAGCGGGTTGGGTAGAGAGAACGTTGGCTCCCGAAGCATATCCTCCGTTCAGCTGAATGCCCTTTTCGTTCACATCGGTAATCGTACCAATGTAATAGCGGCCGTCCCGAAGTACCGCGCATACGGTTTTGCCGATATGCGGCTTGCAGGTATCTACGCTAAGCGGATAGATCTGTTGCATAGACTCGTGCCTCCCCTCTCGAATGCTCATTTATCCTATTCATCCCCCGGGTATTTGTACAGGGCGAATGTCCCGCTAATGAAAACAAATCTTCAAAACCGAGGCCACTCCCAAGGTGAACGCCTATCTTAATCGCGCTGGAGGCGCCGCGGCATATTCTGCTGTTGAGAGAAGTCGGGAAGTTGATAAAGGAGGGGCAGCTATAGGATGAACTACCACGAAATCATCGCCGCCGTGGGGGAAGGCTCGGCACATCCAGGGGGATTTCAGGGAACCCTTGATTTTATGGAGTTTATTGGCATAACACCTGGATTGCGCGTGCTGGAGGTAGGTTGCGGAACGGGCAGAACAGCCTGCCTGTTAGCCCAGATGGGAGCACAGGTCACGGCGATGGATCAAAGTATCGTAATGCTGGAGAAAGCCGAGCAACGAGCCCAGCAGCAGCAACTGCAAATCGAATGGATTCAAGGCAATATCACCGCCATCCCGCTGCGCTCGGACACCTATGATGCGGTCATCGCCGAGTCCGTTACGGTGTTCACCGCCGATCCGGTGAAGGCGTTCCGTGAATACCATCGCGTCCTGCGCAAGGGCGGGCAAGTGTGGGACCGCGAGCTGTTTCAGACCCAGCCTCACCCTGCGCTGGAGAGGGAAATGCGCGAGCTGTACGGCAATCTGCGCTTGCCTGACGCTGCCGCCTGGATGCGGATGCTGCGGGATGCCGGTTTTCAGGAGGTTCGGCAGTGGAGACCAGAACCCGATGCCGCCCCAAATGGACGACATAACGAGAAAGGGAACGGAGGCAGAGCGATAGCCTTCGATTGGCAGAACGCTTGGGACCCGTACCGGATCATTGACCTGGAGGCGCTGCAGGATCCCGCCGTGGGTACCTTTTTCAGAGAGAATGAAGCTTTCCTGCAACGTTACCGGAACCATTTATCCTATGGCGTGTTTCTAGCCCAGAAAGCCGGGTGACGGAACAATACGGGTTTGTCCCCATTCCCCGCTGGGAACAATGAGAATCCAGAAGCTAGCTCATAGGTTATACGTACCTAACGAAGCTAGCTTCTGATAAGACAGACTATTGCGGAGAAGCCACGCTCTCTTGCGAGGCATGGCCTCTTGTTTTCAAGAAAACGTTCAGCCGCTCGGAGAAGAGCCACATCGCTGCTGCCGACAGCACGATGTACACCGGGAACACGCCAATCGTGGAATGTGAAGCCAGGAACCCAAGCAACGGCGGCATAAACGTGCTGCCGGTGTATGCCATGGCCATCTGATAGCCCATGATCTTCTGAGATTGCTTCTTGCCGAAGCGAACCGGCGTTTCATGCAGCATACATGGAAAGATCGGAGCAAGGCCAAGGCCGATGATCAGTAAGCCGACCAGAGACAGAGCCGCGGGGAGCGGCAGCACCAGCACAACGGCGCCGAACAAAGCGATAATCTGGCCTGCGCGGATCATCACACGGTTACTTAATTTAAACGTGACGAACCCGGCAATGAAGCGGCCCACCGTAATCCCGGCAAAATACAACGAAACCCAGCTCGCTGCCGTCGCCGCATCCACTCCTTTGATGCCAACGAGATAGCTGCTGCCCCATAAGCCGACCGTAGACTCCACCCCGCAATAGAACAGAAACGATGCGAGGGCCAGCTTGACGCCGGGAATCCGCAGCGGCTTCACCGGGCGTTCGTCCGGCTGCTCGGCTTCCATCTCACGCAACTCTTCCTTCCGTGAATCGCCGGCGATCCGGGCCACACGATCCCAGAGCGGCAAGGAGAAGAGCAAAATCACCACCAGCGCGAATTGAATCATCGACACGGTCAAATAACCGCTGCGCCAGTGCCCGCTGCCGGAGATAAAACCGGCCATGATGACCGGCCCCAGCGTTGCGCCAACGCCCCAGAAGCAGTGCAGCCAGCTCATATGATGCGCTTTGTAGTGCGCAGCCACATAGTTGTTGAGCCCGGAGTCCACCGCCCCAGCGCCCAGCCCCAGCGGAATCGCAAAGACGCCAAACCAGAACACCGACGGTGCCGCCGAATAACCGAGCAAGGCCGCCGCCGTCATCAGGCAGCTGACCAGAGTCACCTTGCCTGTGCCGAACCGGCCCAGCAACGAGCCGCTGGCCAAGCTGGATACAATCGTGCCGGCGGCGACGATCATATATAAGACGCCGGCAGTCCCCAGCGGAGCGCCGAACTCGCCGCGAATGATCGGCCAGGCCGAGCCGAGCAGCGAGTCAGGCAGCCCCAAGCTGATAAAAGCTAAATAAATGATCAATAGAAAGAATGTTGCCATCTGTTTGGATCTCCTTCTCCTATCCACGGGTTGATATCATCAGATGAAGTCCCAACTGCTGCAAGCCGGTCAAATAATCCCGCCGCCAGTCGCTCATCATCAGCCGGGGCAGATGCTCGGCCGGCACGTATTGCGCGCTTTGCACTTTGATCTCGTTCAACAAAGAGACACTCACCTCATCATGGCAGAACACTATAGTATGCGGATTGATCAGCGCTGTACAGGCCGCGACCAACCGGCTGACGGCATCCACTCCCTCGGGCCCCGCTCCAGCTCTGCCGGGGCCAAGATTTCGTCCCGCCTGCAGCGCCTGCCCGAAGTTCCGTTCCTCGTATTGCGGGACATAATAGACCTCGCCGGAGAAGAATGAATGCCCCCTCACAACGTCACCGTTGATCAAGATCCCGGCCCCGGGGCCATTTTGGCCGAAATAGAGGTAGACCAGCGACGGGTTGTCGCGCGGATCTATGCTGTGGTAATACCCCCACACCGCCGCATTCATATCGTTCTCCACAACGACAGGGAGACCAAAACGCGCTTCCAGGGTGCTCTTCAGATCGAAGTTCTGGAATGCCTCATAAGCAGGAATATGAATAATCCGGCCTTGATTGACCGCTCCGGGTACGCCAATCGCCAGCGACTGAAGCTTCGGGAACCGGTCGATCAGTTCGCCGATCAACTCCGCCAGGCTGTCCCCGGGATCCGCCAGCAGACTTGGCCTGCGACCTTCTTCTTTCACTTCGCCATGACAATTAAAGACCGTGTAATTCGTCTCCTCCCGCTCCAGAAACACCGCCAGACCCAGCATATACTCTGGATTATAGGCGTAACGCTCCGCCCGCCGGCCGCCGCTGGAATCGTCTATCCCGATGGTCGCAATCTCTCCGGCCTCCTTCATTTCAGCCAGAAACTTGCTGATCGTCGGAAAGCTGACGTCCAGCTTCCCGCTCAGTTCCGCCTTCGTCGCGCTGCCCATCGCCAGCAGTGCCGAGCGGATGCCGCTGCGGATCACCTGCTTCATCTCTTTCGGCGTGGCTGGCATTTCGTTCATTGAGGTACCTCCACTACTTTTTAAACATCTTTAATAAGTTAACGACAGCGTATCATATTCACACGAGAAGGGGAAGAGGGAGTCTAAAAAAAATTCCGCAGTCTACGGCTCGTATTCGCTGAGCTTCCCTTCATAGATGAGCTGAAGCCGATCGCACTTCCGGAAATCGTCCGGCGTCACCAGCGCAGGTAGCTTATTCCACAGTTTGATCCCCGAGCGCTCCAGAATCTCCGCCACGAATTGCGAGCAAAAATAAGAGTTGCTGAACTCAATCGGCTCCTTCAAAGCGATGCCGATGACGCCAAGAATGTTGTACAGGAACTTTTGGCGCTTGCGAATAAACAGTTGAAGCACGCGCTCCATTTTCTCCACCTCACGCGGGGTCACCTTTAGCTCATAAATGACGCAGGTCGTGTTCGGGTACTTACTGAACGTACCGGTCTTGATATCCTCTTTGACAAATCCGCCGTTCAGCGGGTTATTCGGATGCTTCCGCCCAAAGCTGTACAACTCCGACAACTCCCGATTGAACGAGATCGAGGCGTGATTGTAAGGCGCCCTTGTGTATCCTTTGATCATTTTGGTGAAGAGTGTTCCTGTATTCGTAAGTAAAATATATACCGAGCGTTCCGCGGCCATGGATGAAATTCCCCTTCTCCCATGTAGACTATATCTAGACTATTCCTCCATAATAACATATGATTCCTTTGGTGGAATCTACCTCCTGAGGAAGTTGGGATTGAGCATGCTAAACAACCTGCAATGGACGATGATCGTGATTTTCGTGGTCCTGGCAGCGATTCATCTCATCTGCGTGGTCCTGAAACCGAAAGTTCCCGGGCCCGGCGGTGAGACTTATTTAGCCTTTAGCCAGCGCCTGCGCACCTGGTGGGGCATGTGGCTGATTCTCTGCTTGGCCACCTTATTTAATCCGGTCGTATCGTTGCTTGCGGTGATGCTGCTATCTTTTTTCGCGTTAAAAGAATACTTCTCCATGATCCGCTCACGCAAATCCGAGCGTCGGTTGTTCCTGTGGGCGTATCTGGCGATTCCAGTTCAGTTCTACTGGATCTTGATCGAATGGTACGGCATGTTTATCGTTTTTATTCCGGTGTATGTGTTCCTGTTCTTGCCGCTTCCTCGCATGATTAACAAAGGAACAGCCGGGTTCCTGCGCAGCGTGAGCCGGGTTCAGTGGGGGTTGATGCTGATGGTGTTTGGTCTCAGCCATCTCGCGTATTTCCCGTTCGCCACGCCGCAGTATGGGGCAGGTCTGGTGCTCTTTCTGGTCGTGCTGACCCAGCTCAATGATATCGTCCATTATGCCGCTTCGTCGTACTTCGGCAAACATAAAGTTGTGCCGACGGCGAATCCGTTTATGACGTGGGAGGGCTTCGCGTGCTCGTTCGTGGTGACGTCCCTGGCAGCCTACATCCTGGCTCCGTTCCTGACGCCGCTAGGTTCTTCGTTTGGCTTGTTCGCCGGGATGCTGATCGGGTTGGGCGGCTTTATCGGCAGCACCACCATCTCTGTCCTAAAGCGGGATTTGCTCATCGGGGACGACGACAAGGCTCAATCCTTGAAGAGGAGCTACCTGAGCTTGGTCGACAGCTTAACGTATACGTCGCCGGTCTTTTTTCACGTGACGCGGTATTTCTTTGATTTCATGTAGGATGAGATGAAGTCCGGGCTGGACCTTAAGACGCTGTTTTAACATGGCATTAACATTCAGATCGTACAGTGAAGAAGCGTCTTTTAAAATCCGCATGACGTGGCGCTTATTGCCGTTTTCGTGCATGTTTAAGGAGGAACCAACCATGGTGACCGGCATCATTCTCATTATACTAACTTTGCTTCGTGTCCCTTCGGCTATTGTCTCGGGGCGGAATGAAGCTCGCATCAAGGCTCACGGAGGCCTCGAATTCGGCAAGACCAACAGCCGGGCGCTGATCGTCGTGCAGTTTCTGATCTACCTCAGCACGATCGGTTATGCTATCGTGGAGGATGTGCCCGTCGGCGTGCATACCTATATCGGTCTGGTCGTTTATGCGTTCGCGATGGCGGTGCTCATCTATGTCATCCGTACGCTGGGACGCTTCTGGACCTTCAAAATCTATATTGCCAAGGGCCACCAATTGATCGAAACTCCGCTATTCAAGCGCGTCAAGCATCCCAATTATTACTTGAACATGATCCCGGAGGTGCTCAGCTTCGCAATCATTTCGCAGGGCTGGGTCGTGTTTATCCCACTGTTCGTGCTCCATCTGATCACGTTGTTCAACCGGATTCGACTGGAGGAGAAGGTCATGAGGAAGAAGTTCCGGGGGTACAAGTAAGACTCTCGACATGAAAAAAGAGGCTTTTCCGAGGTATTAGCACTTCGGGAGAGCCTCATTCTTTTTAAGTCCACCATACTTCCTTAGGGTACGCCGGGTCTCCGAGATACACCGGCTCGCCGATTTTCGGAGTGGCGATAGGTACGCCTTGGCGTTCGGCTTCTGCTGTCGCACGGCGAATGGGATCGTTCCAATCATGCAGCGACAACGTGAACGCCGCCCAGTGAATCGGGAGAAGCAAGCCGCCCTGTACGTCCCGATGTGCCTGCACCGACTGTTCGGGAAGCATATGGATGTCGATCCACCGGGGATCGTATTGTCCGCATTCCATCAAAGCCAAATCAAACGGCCCATACTTCTCGCCGATCTGCCGAAAATGCGGACCATACCCGCTGTCCCCGCTGAAAAATACTTTACGTTCCGGCGACGCAATCACCCAGGAGCACCACAATGTGCCGTTCCGATTCGCAAGGCCCCGTCCCGAAAAATGACGAGCGGGCGTGCAAACGAGCTTCAAGCCGCTCCATTCCAGCTCCTCCCACCAGTCATGCTCGCTGATCCGCCCCGGCTCCACGCCCCAGCGTTCCAGGTGGCTGCCCACTCCTAGCGGGACAATAAAACGCCCCACCTTATCTTTCAACGCCTTGATGGTCCCATAATCTAAATGATCGTAGTGATCATGGGACAAGATCACCGCATCGACGGCCGGCAAATCCTCCAAATCAAACGGCAGCTGCGGGTTAAACCGCTTGCCGCCAAAAGGAGGGACCGGCGTGGGCGACAGACCCAGCATCGGATCAAGCAGCAGGCGCTTGCCTCCGAAATGCAGAAGCAGGGCCGAATGCCCCAGCCAAACCACCATGTCGCGGTCCAGGCGCCCTAGCGTCTCCGGCGTCAGCTGCACGACCGGAAGCGGCCGATCCGGCCTTACTCGCGGGTTGCCCCGCAGGTAATCCCGCAGCACCGAAATCATATTGCCCGAAGCAGGCTGGGGTGGAGAAGCAGGTTCCGTGTACACAAACTTCCTGCCCTGCCGGTTCGGGGATTGTGCGTAACGCGCCCGCATTGCAGGGGAAGCCTTCCCGCCAAAGGCCGGGTGCAGACGAAGAAAGAGCGTGACGCCGATGATGAAGACAAGTAAGATACCTAAAGCAATATACATGCAGGATACCGCCTTTTCCTATGTATAGAGTGGAGAAGTGAAGGATTCAAGCAGAGTATACTGCATTGCAGGGGCAATGCCAAATGAGGGAAAGTGCTTACCTACTTTAAAAAGAAATAGACCGCCCACTCACCAAGGAAACGGTCTATTTCTGAATCGTACAGCCGGTCAAACCCTTCAATCGGACAGGAATCTACGCCGATGAGTGCTGCAGCCGTCAGCATGTTGTCGAGGGCGATATACGCCTGTTTGCATGCCCAGTCGAACATCGCGCGGTCGCTCTCCAGCAGCCGGAAGTCAGACTCTTGAAAAGTCTTGTAATTCCCCTTCAGCATCTGGTTCACGATCCGGAATGGCCCGGTCGGGAAACCTGCCGAACCATTATGTCCCGCAAAACGTCCGGTACGGCCGGTCGCTGGACGGCGGCAGCTCAGCGTATTCTGCCTGTTCCGGCGTATGGGCGAAAGGCTCGGCCAACACGCTCAGCAGGCGCTCCATCACGCTGTAATCATCCCGCTCCACAGCGGCTTCGAGCGCTTCCTCCACCCGATGGTTACGCGGGATGACCGCCGGGTTGCTGCGGCGCATCAGCTCCCGGGCCGCGTCTTCCGATTCCGGCTGCCCAACGAGCCGCGCCTGCCAACGCTCCAGCCAGCCCGCCCATTCCGGCGTGCACGCCATCGGCAGCTCCTCCATCCGGCTGAAGGTCAATGCGAGAAACGTATTGGTATAGTCGGCCTGGTGCTGATGCATCAGGCTGAGCAGGTCATGGATCAGGTCGGCGTCTTCCGCCTGTTCGCCAAACATGCCGAGCTTCGACCGCATCCCCTGCAGCCAAGCCGCTTCGAACTGCCCGGCGAAGCCTTTCAGCGCTTCTTCGGCAAGCCGAATGGCTTGCTCTTCTTCGTCATGCAGCAGCGGCAACAGGCTATCAGCGAACCGGGACAAGTTCCACACCGCGATGGACGGCTGGTTGCCGTAAGCATAGCGGCCATGACGGTCGATGGAACTGAAGACGGTCGCGGGGTCGTACGCGTCCATGAAGGCACAGGGCCCATAGTCGATCGTCTCGCCGCTAAGAGCCATGTTGTCGGTGTTCATCACGCCGTGGATGAACCCGACGAGCTGCCATTGGGCGATCAGGGCGGCCTGGCGCCGGATCGCCTCCCGCAACAGCGCCAGGTAGCGGCCCGCCTCGCCGGTGTCGGCGAGCTCGGCCAGCTGCGGGTAATGGCGCTGGATCACATAGTCGGCGAGCGTGCGGACGTCCGCCAGCTCGCCGAATTGCGCGGCGTACTGGAACGTACCGACGCGCACATGGCTGGACGCCACGCGGGTGAGAATCGCCCCGCGTAAGTCCTGTTCGCGGACCACCGTC
This sequence comes from Paenibacillus barengoltzii G22, assembly GCF_000403375.2. Classification (NCBI taxonomy): domain Bacteria; kingdom Bacillati; phylum Bacillota; class Bacilli; order Caryophanales; family Paenibacillaceae; genus Paenibacillus; species Paenibacillus barengoltzii. Next base: position 437,349 of record NZ_KE159655.1, read on the forward strand.
TCCCCGGTGGTCACCACTGCCAAGCTGCGGGTCGTGGGTATGCCCAGCGCGTGCATCGCCTCGCTGATGATATACTCCCGCAGCATGGGACCCAGCGCGGCGCGCCCGTCCCCGCCGCGCGAATACGGCGTCCGGCCGGAGCCCTTGAGCTGGATGTCGAAGCGATCGCCGCTAGGCGTGATCTGCTCCCCGAGCAGCAGGGCCCGGCCGTCCCCCAGCATCGTGAAATACCCGAACTGATGGCCCGCATAGGCCTGGGCCAGCGGCTCCGCCCCCGGCGGCAACTGGTTGCCGGCGAAGACGGCCACGTTCTCCTCGCTTCGCAGCGCCTCCGCATTCAGCCCGAGCTCGGCTGCCAGCTTGTCGTTAAGCACAATCAGCTGCGGCGCTCGAACCGGCTTGGCCTCCTGCTTCGTGTAGAAAAACTCCGGCAATCTAGCATAACTATTATCAAAATTCCATCCGGCATCCGGATGTGCGCTTGGTTCGTTCATCGCGTTCTCCTTCGTAATCGTCCTTGCAAAATCTGCTCTGATTTGACGCCTTCCCCAGCTAGAAGTTCATCCTTCCTACTCCATTGTACCGGACGGACGGGCCCCGCGAAACTTGGGATCCTTTCGCGCTGCGCTGACGGCTGGCCACCACACCTCGGTCGGGTATTCCGAACCCCCAATCCGGACTGGCTCCCCGATTTTGGGCGTCGCTAGTGAAACCCCCCGCAATCTAGCTTCTAAGCTGAGCCGGCGAATCGGATCATACCAACTGTGCATCGCCAACGCGAAAGTTCCCCAATGAATAGGAAGCAACACATTCCCTTTCACGTCCAGATGAGCCCGCACCGTTTGCTCCGGCAGCATATGAATATCCCACCATCGGTCGTCATACTGGCCGCATTCCATCAAGGTGAGATCGAAGGGGCCGTATTTGTCGCCAATTTCCTTGAAATGCGGACCATACCCGCTATCCCCGCTAAAATAAACCCGCTTCTCCGGCGTGGTAATCACCCAGGAGCACCAGAGTCCGCCGTTCTGGCTAAAGAGCCCTCTCCCCGAATAGTGCCGGGCCGGCGTGCAAGCCAACTTCACGCCATGCAACTCCAGCTCCTCCCACCAATCGTATTCGCGGATTCGAGCAGGCTCGACGCCCCACCGCTCCAGGTGGCAACGAATGCCCAGCGGTCCGATAAATTGCCCAACCCGATCTTGGATTCGCCGGATCGTCCCGTAATCCAGATGGTCATAGTGATCATGAGACAACACGACGGCATCCACCGGAGGAAGCTCGTCCAGATGGCCGAAGGGCAGCTCACGGTTGAATCTTTTGCCGCCGGCGATCGGCGACGAGGTCTGGCCAAACATCGGGTCTAACAGCAGCCGGGCTCCCCCGATCTGCAGCAGCAGCGCCGAATGGCCAAACCAGATCACCGTATCCTCCTCGATCTCTTCCATCGCCTCCCGATCGAGCTTGACTTGGGGCAAGGGCCGCTTGGGCTTCAGTTCGGGTCTCCGCTGCACATATTCGCGCAGCATCGTAAAGAAACTGCCGAGAGACGGTTTATATACTTTCGTTACTAACGGGTACTCGAACTTCGTTCCTTTATAATTCGGAGATTGTCGGTAGCGCTGAAGGTCAGCGGGCGACGGCTTCCCGCCAAAGGGCGGGTACAGCCTCCGAAATAGATCCCATCCAACGGCCAGAAGCACCACAAGAGCAATCAAAACAAAGAGCCACATCATCAGCCCCATCCACCTTCCCTGAACAAATAACATCCATGCAGGAAGGTTGTGCCAAAGTCGGGGGATTTATGCGACCATGACCGCGCTGCGACGGGGCTCCCCGGCAGGCAGAAGCGCGGGTTACTTGGTTGGTGGATCGCCGAGCCGAGGCTACACGCCGCGCTCTTGACGGTAGGCTTCGATCCGCTCCCGATTTTTCGCGTCGATTTGCAGGGAAATGCCGCGGCAGTTAATGACGACACCTTCTAAGTTTCCGGATACCGTCAACAGATCGTCATAGGAGGCGACGTTGCTGCTCCAAACCGTTTTATCGTAAACCTTCTCGAACTCCAACCAATCCGTAAACGCCGGCAGCCATGTCGAGCCATCCTTCGCGCTGAGCACGCCAAACTGCAGAATCGCCCCTTGCTTTAAGGTTCTCATGCCTTGCTCATCTGCAGGTGCTGGGTCAGACTCTTTCACTTGCATAGGTACCAGGAACTTCGCCTGCAGGATTTCATCCAGCATCTCGGCCTCCAGTACGTTGAGCTGCTGGCCTCGGGCCTCTGAATCGCCTGTTGGTGCATGCAGCGTCTGGAAGAACCGAATCATTGCCCGCTGCAAACTGGGATTCGATACGGGAATGCGGATCTCCGGCGTCCCTGTCCAATCCGGCGGCGGCAGGATTTGGTCCCGCTCGATTTCAATATGATACTGTCCGTTGTCTACAAGGACCTTGGATAACCCTAAAATATGAAGCTGTGCAAATGTCTTTAGCAGGTCTTCCCCGCCGATCGGCTGCATCTCCAACATCAGCAGCTGCTGTCGGAAATAATCCTCCGCATTCTCGGCAAATGCCTGCTGCGAGAACATCCATACCCGGTCCTCCTCATCCACGTAAGGATATCCGGTTGCCTGGTCGTACGCGACGTAAAGGGTTGGGGCGTTTTTTATTTTTTCATATAGCACGCCGAGGAAAGCCTTCATCCGCTCATCCAAATACACATCCGGGTAAGCCTCCTCCGCCTTAAACCGCTTCGCTGCATGCACCAAAAAAATCAGCTCCTGAATCTCCAGCCCATCCAGCTCTTCCTGCGAAACCTCCGGCGTCAACAGAAACCTCCGCCCGATCTCGTCTCTCCGTTCTTCGTTCATCTGGCACCCCATTTCCCCTATCGTTTGAATATAGTATAGCTTATATCGGTGTGGTGAAAGTTAAAAACTGGTACAATAATTTCAATGACGAAAGGAGGCAGGGTTCATGGATAATAACAACGATCATGGAAAACCCTTCTCTCATCCCGCCGATCCGCACGGCGCCAAGGCGCATTTCGATGCCAATGAACAAAAATTCCACTCCACAGGAGTACCCGGGTTGTGGCGACAAATCACCAATTTGTTGATTTTAGTTGGAATCATTGGTGTGATTCTTGTGATAAGCAGGTTTCTTTAAGAAGGAGCTGTGCTACCCGATTCCTTAGGGTGGAGAGGGTAGAAAAAGACTTTGAGGATTGTAGTCCCCAAAGTCTTAAATTATTTCTGTAGTTCCCTGCCTTTTCTTTATTCGCTCATGAACTTGGTCAATGCCAAGTATTATTTCCTCCAAGATCTTGAGGGTTAGCAATCTCAAGGGAATCTCACATTAGTCATTTCTCATATAGAGTAATTGAAAGACCTAGATCTCCCATAAGTCCTTCACCATATTCAACAATAATATTTCTGTCTGGAAACAATTCTTTTTTGCTCTTCTAGACCAATAAAATACCAAGATATCACCGAATTGTTTCAAAACTTTTTCATTATCCATAGACTCACAGTCTTTTCCCATAAAAAAATCCCCAAAACTCCAGCTATTAACCCATTGTTCTATTTGCCTTTTATTAGAATTGAATTGTGCCTCTAACTTCAATAACTTATCAAGTGCTTTATCCTCTTGAGTCTCGAAGAAATCAGCCAATAAATATATAACCATTGATCTCAATAATATTGGGACAGAGAACATAGGCCGTTGAAATAAAATCCTCAATATTATTACTGTTTGATGAATGATTAAATAGAGAAATTCCTCGTTGTTCTTTAAACTCATGAAATATCTGTTCAATTACGATGCTTCGGTATAATTTAATACCACTCATCTTATCACCATCCAAATAAATCCTTAATAAATTGCGGAACAGCCCCGTCCAACTTATATGGCTGGTAGAACTCTTTACCCTCAGGATTGACATTAATATGAAATGCCTTAACTCTATCGCTACTCAAATCATTACTCCATTATTTGTTAACCCATTAAATTGTTTTACGTTTAGTTCAGATGTATTGGTAGCTCACCGAATTAACGCATTCCCCGTCCCCTTAGTACCACTTTTAGCCCCCGTATATCTACCACCTATGCCGCCAGCCATTCCAAGTGCGAGTAATGCGACATATTCTGCTTCTTTCTGTTCGAAATACGCATCGACTAGTTGTTCTCTCGCCCAACTTGCTGTACCAGCATTATTGGTATAGGCACTCGTCCCTGTTACCAAACCGTACAAGTAATTATATTGGTTTTCATCCATAAAGGATCCAAAATCGTAGCGTTCCCAGATGAAATCTTTATATACCTGATAGTATTTATTCTTCTTACTGAACTCTGATTTCTCCCGCGCTTCATTCAGTAAGTTTGTAAGTTCCTGGACATCTTTGGGTTTATTTTAAGTCAACAAAAGGTCATGCATGGTGTCATCTGGCCATAATCGACCTGTTCAACTTTACCTTTTCATTAAATCTCACGTACAAACATATTAGAGGAATATCATACGGAGGAGATGAAGGTTAGGTTCCTTCAAAGTGTACCACTCGATTCATTCTGCACTGGGTGGGGGTAAAAGAAAGACCTTGAGGATCGCCACCCTCAAGGTCAAAGTAAATTTTATTTCTTATTTTAGTTGTTCAGCAGGATTCCAATTTTTTGGTGGCTTCCTACTCTTAGAAAACCATGGACAACCATCCTTTATCCACTTATCTAGCCACAGTTTAAAAGCCTCTTCCTTGTTGCTGTACCCATCATCATCAAAACCATAATGGAATCCACAGCATGGACATATCTCGTCAGAAGGTACACCTCTATTATCATACGGTGGTTCATATAGTTCCTGATAGTTGCACACTAAGCAAACTCGATTCATGTAATCCTCCTCATTTTCCGGGCTGGTCATCCCAATAAGCTCGTCCTCTTGTTGGCTTATAAAATGTTTTTGATGTTCCATCAGCATTGTAAGAACCGAAAGTATTTGTTTTTGGGTCATAAACTCTAATTGTACCGTCAGTATCTACCTTTACTTCGTATTTATTTCTATTCTTAAAGAAATCATTAGCCATTTGCGCATACTCAGTAGAATTCTTCGCCCCAAAGTCAGAGCCATGTCGGTCAAAATGGTCTTGTAATGTATTTTTATTCCCCCACTGATACGGTCCACATGCATTATGCGTCCAAATACCAAGGTTAGATACAAAGTAGGTATGGAAGTCCTTCACCTTAAAGTTGTAGACTGTAACATGTTCCTGCTTAACCTCAATCTTTTCTATTGCTAATTTAATACCATCTGAGGTTGTCAGAACATCGCCCACCGCAAGATGCTGTGCTTCCACCCATCCTTTGCCGACAATCCAAAACGGATGCTCATCAGTTGTTGTTATGACTTCGCCACCAACAGTAATATTATACGTTTCCTCAACATCACGTTGGAAGAGCCACTCGACTTCCTTGTAAGCCATCTCGCCTGTTTCATCGTCTTTGGCTAGAACTTTGTCACCTACCTCGATTTCCTCGATAGGTTTCTCCCCTTCGTCTGTAAGAACCTTAGTTCCACTTGTAAAGCAGTTACATGCTTTCTTTGCTTTTTTAGTGTATTTAATAACTTCCTTACCTGAGTCTATTGCCTTATCTGTCTTTTTGACAACTTTATATGCCTTGAAAACCGGAATAATCTGAATAAGTGTCCCAGCTTTTTCGAGACCACTTGCATCTTTGCTCATTAAAGTTTTGGCATCGTCCAGATAAACCACTTCAAAGGCCTTTTGCCCTCCCTTGAACTGTGCGTCAAGGTTTGTTTTACAATTTTCCATGTCTAACTGCACAAGTTAACTAAGGAGTTGGCTCCATAGGCATGATATACTGCCCGCTCGGATCCACATAAATCAACGGATTATTCTCCACATACGAATACCGGTTCAAACTTAGCGGATTTGCGATGGTGCCTTGGTACGGGTCCTTGGAGACGAATCTTCCCGCATTCGGATCATACCAACGAGCTCTAAGACATTGTATATCCGTCGTGTCCTTTCCATATATTCAGTTAAATCCTAACAATATTAAGCGTCGTCTTATCCCACACTAAGATTCGATCAATTCCTTCCACCGTAAATATCGTGATAATGCTTAAATAATAAATCCGCAAGAAAACGAAGATAACAAAAAAACAGGTCTATCATGGTGGTTTCGAACCATAATCGACCTGATCAATGTAACGCAGTAGCGTTATTTAGGTGATAAAATTCAAAACATTGATGTGCGTACAGTAGAAATGAAGAAACTTTATACGGGTATTACATGGGTTATATGTGTTATTGGTTGAATGATGGGTTCATTCGGCACTGGGTTGCCCCACCAAAAAAACTTGAGAGTAAGGTTCTTAGTACTAGCTCAAGATAAGTTCTACTGCACTCTCTAAATCGAATTTACCCTTACCAATATTTACTATGCAAGTATCATCATCAGATGCTGGCTCAAAGCCGATTCTGATGTTTGGTATATTGAATTTATCTTTCAGGCTCACTAGAGTTTCTAATATTTTTCTGATATTCAGCCTTACATCAGTACCTTTGCCTTCATATATTCCATTCTCAGAGAAATTAAAAGTAATATCTCCAAATTCTTTATCGAATGAAAATACAATCACCACATCTTTAATACAACATCCTAATTCCAATTGGCTTAGAAATACATTGCCCGTTCCACTCGGTGAAAGTACTTCCTTAAAACTTTTAATTTGATGAAATTCAATGTCTGCTCCACTATTGTTATCAAAAAAATGGGAGGACTTGATTTCTTTCAAGTTAATTTTAAGTTCATGAAAAATTAAATTGTCTAATTCATCTTTTCGGAAATTCTCCAGTATAATTTCTAAGTTTTCCAAGTTATCCACCTCTTTTATTGGTCAATAAAACCCTTAAATGTTCCGTCAAGATTAAGTCTTACTCCTCTGCCATCAGGTAATTTCTTTTCTAGGAAAGTAATACCCCTATTGTTTGTAACCTTAACGAAATCCCCCGGAGCATCAATAATTTCTTCCAAATGCTTCTGTGCTGTTTTATTGATTTGGTCCGGACCACCCTTAACTTTACCCCAAATATCAGGATTTCTTCCTGCATGTTTTTGAAGAGCATGTCCTACAACTGTCTCTCCGCCTTTTTTAGCCTGTGTTGCTGAATTAATAATGGTATCGCGACTAATACCATTCCCCGTCCCCTTAGTACCACTTTTAGCCCCCGTATATCTACCACCTATGCCGCCAGCCATTCCAAGAGCGAGTAATGCGACATATTCTGCTTCTTTCTGTTCGAAATACGCATCGACTAGTTGTTCTCTCGCCCAACTTGCTGTACCAGCATTATTGGTATAGGCACTCGTCCCTGTTACCAAACCGTACAAGTAATTATATTGGTTTTCATCCATAAAGGATCCAAAATCGTAGCGTTCCCAGATGAAATCTTTATATACCTGATAGTATTTATTCTTCTTACTGAACTCTGATTTCTCCCGCGCTTCATTCAGTAAGTTTGTAAGTTCCTGGACATCTTTGGGTTTAAATTTAAAATGCCCGCTCGGTTCCACATAAATCAACGGATTATTCTCCACATACGAATACCGGTTCAAACTTAGCGGATTCGCGATGCTGCCTTGGTATGGGTCCTTGGAGACGAATCTGCCCGCGTTCGGATCATACCAACGAGCTCTAAGATATTGGAGATCCGTCGTGTTGTCCCAGTATTCGCCCGAATAACGGAAGATGTTCGGAACCGTCTCTTCTTCAGTTTCCGGGTTGCCCCAGATGTCGTAAGTGTAGGTGTTGAGTTGGTTGCCCTGGCTGTCAGTCAGGCCAATGACGTCGCCGTGACCGTTGAGTTGGTAATACTGCACCTCGCCACCGGCCTGGTCCACGCGAGACCATAAACGTCCGCTCAGGTCGTAGATATAAGTATACGTTACGCTTGGCGTGCCTCCGCTAACCTTGGCTTCGGCGATTAGCTTCGCGTCCTCATCATAATAATACCGGGTCCGGTTGGTCCCTTCCACACGTTCATAGAGTAAGCCGTCCCCGTTATAGACATAGCTCACTTCTTTGCCATCTTCCAGTTTTACCTTCGTTAATCGGTTCAGGCTGTCGAAGGTGAAGTTCGCATTCGTCAAGCCTCGGAGTTCCCGGCCTTCCACGGTTAACTGATTGCCGCGTGCATCATAAGCGTACCGTTTGTTCTTTAACCCGCTTTCGGTCTGAATTCGATTCAACGGATCATAAGTAAAGGTATCGACAGCACCGTTTTGCATACGGCTGATGATGTTCTTGTTAAGGTCATATTCATACCTAAACGTATGCCCGGTAGCTACACTCATCTTGGCCAAGCCATATGCCGCTTCGGTTACGGTCGCGGCATTTTCTTTTGCGTTTACAGCCGCTTTCTTCGCAGCAGCCGCAGCACCAGCGGTGACTGTCATCTCCGTCAAATCATAGCCATCGTAGCCGTAAGACGTACTTGGTCCGTTAGCTGACGCACCTTCTTCCAGCAACCCGTTGGCCTTGTAGTCAAAAGTAATACGATCGATTTCTGCCAATGCCGTTGAGGCAGCAGTTAACGCAGACTTCCTAGTCCCCGCTGCATTTCTCACGACACCTAATGTGCTGACCCGGTTCATTTTATCTAACGTGTAGCTTGCGCCTGCTGCTTTTCCGGTGGCGTCCGTCAGCGTATACCCCGTACGCATTTGTTTATTGTAGGTATAATCAATACGCGTGCCATCCGGATACTGAATGGACATTAAGGATCCATTCAGCGGATCGTAGCTGTATACCGTACTCCCCGTGACATCGGTCATCCCCGTACGACGCCCCATCGCGTCATAGGTGTACTGAATCGTTTGATCCGGTGCCTGGATTTTTGTAAGCAAGTTGTCGCTGTTATATTGATACTCCGTAAACCGGCTTGAATGGTCTAAGGATTTAATTAGATTCCCTCTTGAATCATAAAAATAAGCCTCCACCAAATGTTCTTCATTCATTTGGCGAATCAAGTTGCCCGCTTCGTTGTACTCTTTTTCCACGTATGTGTTATCTGGGTATTCGATCTTGATCAAATCGCCGGCCAAGCTATACATATATTTCGTAACACGTTGCTCCGGATCGGTTATCGCCACAAGACGTCCTAATGCGTCATACTCATAAAGGGTTTGCTGCCCCTTACCGTCCGTCACGGACAGTGCATTTCCTTCCAGATCGTAAGTAGCTTGTTGCAATGGGGTAAACGCACCGTTCTTCCATTCTTCTACGGCTATAGTGTTCCCCAGCAAATCCAGCTTCTGTCGTTGCTTAACTCCTGCAGGGTCCGTGTAGGTTATTGTGCGATTCACCATATCATAGCTGGTATCATCCTGCGAGCCGTCAGCATAAAGCGTTTTTGTGAGTCGGTTGAACCCGTCGTAAGTAAATCTCGTGACGTTTTGTTCGGCATCGATTTGCTGGTCCAAGTTCCCTGCTTCATCGTAGGTGTATTCGAAGATGGCGTCATCCACCACTTCTTTAACCAAAAAGCCAAACGGATCATATTTCTCCAAGGTGACGATACCTTCCGGCCCGGTTGTCGTGACGATATTATGGTCATCGTCATATTGAACCGTGGTCTGGGACTGATCGCTGTACAGCGCCTTTATGACTCGTCCAAGTGCATCGTACGTGTAAGTCGTGACAGCTCCTGCTTCATCTTCCGCCGTAAGAAGATCCCCTGCGGCCGTATAGGTAAAATTCTGCTTCGTTTCAATGTATGTTCCGTCAACCGCATGAATCACCATCGATTGTTTAGTAAGCAAGTGCTTCCCGTAAGGAGATGCATAAGAAAAGTTAACTGTATTCGTCCGCTTATCGTCCTTGATCTTCTTTACTAACGGATTGCCGTAATTATCATATTCCCAATCCGTTTGAGACAGCAGCTTGCCGGTAGCGCTATTTTCTCTTACCGAGGATTGAGACACGCTCCCCCGTTCATTGTATTGGAAACGATGGATACGCTTTTGGCCATCTCTGATCTTGGTTTGAACCTGATTCGGCAGAGACCAGAAGTAAGGAGCGGAGGAACCGGTATACTCGTAAATCGTCTCTTGTCCGGTACTCCAGTTTTCCGATAACACTTGTCCCTGTTCATTGTATCGATAGGTTGCCGTAAGAGGCTGCGATTCGCTGCCTCCTTGCGAATAGCTCTCCGTGACTTGCACAGGCACATTCCAGCCCGTCACATCATCATAACGAAATTGCCGCTCAAATCCCGTGGTTGCTTCTTCACTTCTCTGCTCATCAAGATACAACCGATCCGGCTGACCGCTGCCCAGAAAAGCCTTCCGAAATTTCAACGTATCTGTGGTTCGAGCTTCCTTAATCGTCGTGGTCCAGGCTGCGGCCTGCCCAAAGCTGTTCAAGTCTTCACCGGAATAACTAAACTCCACAGGGCGGAGGACAACATCTCCTAGCGGTGTCGAGTAGACATTTTTGCGCTCCTTCGCTTTAAAAACAAAGTCCGTTGCATACTCACCAATTTGCTTGCGAGCAGGTACGTAATCGAACTCAGTCGTTCCTGAAGCAGGATAGATCACGCGCATTAACAATGCCGAGCGCTTTACCGGCTGCTGCACCTCTTGATCCTTTAAAGCCGCCAAGAAATTATAACGAGATTCCGGATAGGTATAAAAATACTTGGTACTCCGGCCCAACGCATCTTTAACCTCTTTTAATACAGGTTGGCCGTTATCAACTGTCGTGTAGTACTCCATCTTCCGATCCGTACCCGTTTGGGCTACCGTAACCTGACCGGCTGCATAGGCAAAAGTCAATTCATTGCCGTCACTGTTCTTGATTCGAGACAGGACTGTTGCGTTATTTTGGGCTGTATAGTAGAACTCAACCTGATTCCCATAGTTGTCAGCAATCAGAATGAGGTGGCCTGAAGCGCTGAAATAATACTGATTCCCGTTCAGCACCGAAACCTTCGTATCGCTAGTCAGACCTCCAACCGTCTTGGTTGCGTCCGCGGTCAGCAACAGGTCATTCCATGGATACCCTTGCAGCTTCAAATCATCCGATAACGAATAACGCCCAATCCCCGGAAAATCCAAAATCCGCGTACCTTCCCGTTCTTCAATGAAAGGAAGCCCCCATCTCCAGCCCCGGCCTAGCGCAGATTCCCGCTCTTCCCGGCGGGCTGCTGTACGGTTCACATAAGCTCCATTTTCCAATGCCACGCCGATTTCCTCACTGGCCCGCGCACTTTCATATATACGCGTTAGCCAAAAAGGAAGCGCCCCGGGCAGAGTTAAATCCGTAGCAAGGAGCCTCACGTTGCCAGTAGCAGCGTCAACCGAATCCTCGGCATAACCCATTTCATACATCGAAGATTCATCCAGCAGCGATAGTTGTTCGATAGCCAATTGATCGTAATCGTCAGCAGCGGCGAATACTACTGGAAGGCTGGACTTCTGCGCCGAAGATTCTTTGGCCTGCCCGGACGTTGGGAACAAGTCCGCAGCTTGTTCGATCTCCCACGCGGGCCTGAACTGAGAAATGGCCTTCTCATAACCATCCTTTCCGCCAAGTAATGCCTGATAAATCTGATAAAGTGTATATCCTTTGGACAACTGCTCATCTATCCAGTTTTCACGAACGTCAAATTGACGAATGATCCCGGATACGGTCAGGAATTCAGTGGAAGCCGAGGAAGCGGTTGTTGAATTATCCGTTCCTCTGTGATCCACAGAAGCGCCAAAAGACACGGCGTCCAATAAGCCCGTGCTAATCAGTGATATAGATAGCACCAGACCGATGACTTTCTTAAACATCCTTAATCACCCCGTGAGTTTCGTTTTTGGTTCAATGTCGACACATTACTGGAACGGAAAGACTTTTTTCGTTCGATATTTCAAATTCCCATTCGGGTCATAGTCGTAAATCAACTTGTCTCCAGTTGGAAACAAAATCTCAGTAAGCCGTCCATCCGGACGATAGTTGAACTTTGCTTCTGGAAGCACCGTCATGATCGACGCCATTAGCTGCAGTTCAAGCGGGAGAGCGTTCTCCTCTTCAAGTTTCAAATAGTACGTCTTGCCGGCCTGAAGATCGAATTACAGAACGGTGTAATCGAGTCCGAACTCCTGCTCATTCTCGTTGCTCGAGGCAAGCGCAGTACGCAAATTCGGTTGATCGTACAACGTAAGGATCGGTTGAATCGCAAAATTTTGCAGCTCTTTGGTTGCAAAACGGTACCTTCCTGTTTCAGGAGCTGTAAATCGGTAATAGCCGCTCTGTCCGGCTTGTTTGTACACGTATAAAACCTGACGATGCAGCAAGTCCTCAAACACGTACTCCTCTACGTGCACAAATTCGAAGTTGCGGTAAGGAGCCGTGAAAAGAACCGCGTTAGCCGAAGTCGTCTTCACTTGGATCGTCCCACCTGCTGGTACATCGTACGAGGTCGCGGTTTGATTCCCTTGCCGGACGATGTTTCCATAGGCATCCAGAATCGTGAAGTCAAAGTACCGGTTAGCCGAAATGTTAGCATTGGTCGTCAGCTTTGCCTCAAAGTTGCCGATGTTTTTAAATCCGATCCGTTGTTCCGGTTCCAGTACACGTTTCAACAATGCCGGTTCTGCACTTGGGCTTGCTTGAAAAGCTTGTCCATAGGTGAAGGTTACGGCTCGATCCGTAGTTACCGTCACCACAACCTGGCTGTTCGCGGGTACGGAGAGATTACCGTCCTGATCAAACTTCGCTGTATCTGGCATACCGTCCGCCCGATAAATTGCGTAGTCGTACCCCGTACCCAGACTAGCCTTCGCATCGCTGGTCAAGGTCTGAGGGGAAGCCTGCAAGTTGGTGAATAGATAGCTTTCGTTTTGGTACAAAGTCACCCGTTTAACCGTCGGATCCTCGCCCGCCGTGCCTGTGAACGAGGTATATACCGCTCCGAACGTAATCGGAGCCGCCAGCGGAGTTACCGTAATGGTGTAGCCTGCTGAAACTTGCACAGACGTGTACCGGCTTGCGCCTTCACTATGCACGGTTCCATCCGGACGCCGGATGACATAGGCAAATTCATTTGTATTCATGGTGGCGTTGCTATACAGGAATTCTGTTTCATTGCTTATATTTTTATAGGTATAAGCATTACCCGGAGCAACCGTAGCCCGAAGCAATGCAGGATTTGCCGAAGAAGCTACTGTGATCGTGTCCGTATAAGAGATCTTCACCGGACTTGCAGATTGACCAGTAATAATTGCATACCCTCCGGCAGGAATCGTCACATTCCCTGTTTCTTCAAACGATACACTATAGACACTGCCGTCAGCGCGGTAAACGGCGGCGTCATAGATGCCTCCAACATCCCGCGCATCACTGTTGATAACAATCGACTTTGAGCCTGTGTTGCTAAACGTATAAGACTCACCTAACCGAACGATTTGTTTGGAGATCGCCTCCCCCGGTTTGTCCTTCCACGAGAACAGGCGATAATTTGCACCGAAGGTTACCGGAGCCGAAACTGCCGTAACAACAATCGAGTTCCCACTAGATACCTGCGGGTCTGTATACGTATTTTCCCGTTTTCCTTGCTGCGTTCCGTCTGGATAGTACTCCACCCAATCAAATCGGTTGCTGGAGGTTGCATTGGACCGCAATGTACGAAGGCTTGAAGAGATATTCGTAAATTCGTAGCTCTCGCCTTGCGAGAGAGTTACCCGGAAGTGAGACGGCTCCGCACTGACTTCAGCAGAAAAATCGTCCGTATAATCAAAGGTTACAGGGACCGACCCTTGCACGGTAATGATCGCAAACCCGCCGGGAGGCAGCTGTGGTGTACTAATCGAATCAAAGCCCTGGGAGTAGTAGCTGCCATCCGCCTCATAAACGGTATAATCGTACAGGCCATCCACCTCTCTGGCATTGTTATTCACAGGATTACGAAGTGTGCCATTATTGGTAAATTTGTAAGAAACACCTGGAGATAATGTTACTCGGCTAATAGCGTCATCCTGGCGATTACCGCCCATAAAGGATCTGTACGGACCCCCAACCCGGACCGGATTATCGGTAAGAAGAGTTAGCGTCATATACCTTCCCACGGCTACCAAAGGCATGGTCGAGGTATTCGTTCCCCGTGAGGTTTCCGTACCATTCGCGTCATAAACTACATAGTCAAATTTGTCCTTGGTGGTTCCAGAATGTTCAATTCGATCCGATTTCGTACCTACGTTTGTAAACTTATAGCTCTCTCCCGGATACAGCAGCACACTGTCATAGGCTGGTTCATCCGTTTCATACCCAATGAAGCCTTCGTAAGGGACACCTATCGTTACTGGTTCTTCTGAGGCTCCGGTTAAAATAATCGAATCACCCACGCTGAAGGAAGGCTTGGTATATGTGTCAAAACTTGACTTCTCTAGGGACCCATCTTCTTTATAAACCGCGTAATCGTAACGTTTCCCGTTTGTTGAAGTCGCGTCACTCATAATAGATCGACCTGCATAAGCTTGATTGGAAATGAAGTAGCTCTCTCCTCGGCGTAACGTCTTTTTTAACAGGGCAGGAACCGGGGAGTAAGCATATGAAAGTTCCGAATTAAAACTGACCGTCAGAGGATAAGGATAATCCACAGTAATGACCGTGGTACCCCCTTTGGATAGCACGCTTGCACTGCCAGTATGGGCGAGATCATCATAAGTTACCTTGCCTTCACTGTTGTAAGAAACATAATCATAGCGAATATCATTGCTGGATTTGGCATCCGTTGTAATCGAGATTAAGTTGGATGTATCGTTTGTAAATCGGACGCTCTCCCCCGGATAGATGACTAATTCCGTCTTCTCAGCAGCGAGTAGATAAACGCTATTCGTTACGGTATATACATCCTTCGTCACGGATGGGCTAGAATTGTGTTCAACAGGTGGCTTTACCACCCCAAGGGAATTCCAGCTGGATTCTCCTTCTGCCCTTAACGATACCGGCCCCAAACTTCCTAAAAACAACAGGGCGACAAGACAAGTTAATATTGCTTTGCTCCTCCTCATACAATTTCCCTCTCCTTCCATATTAAGGATTTTTGATTCATATCTCTTATCGGATCTCCTATTTAGTTGATAAATAGGAATATTGTACCTACATGTTCTTAGCTCAACTTCATCACCTCCCTTCCGAACCTTGCTCTTCTCATTGCAGTGCCCTTAATTGCAATAAAAAAAGAACCACGATAAATCTATCGCAGCCCTACAAAGTTAATGTTATGTGACCGACACTAACATTTTATTCTTTATCATCCAGCTCTATCGGTCTATAAGCGGACATGCAAAGGACAGAAGGCGGTCAAATAACGGACAGTTTTGTATAGAAGATGACTTATCATGGATCTATCTATGGATTAAATCAACACATAAGGTCGAAAAAATCCGTACAAGGCATATAAATGAATTGTCGAGCTCCATAGTCGAAAGGTAAAATATAGTTATCAAGCAGATAAAGGAAGGTGATCGTTTGCCCTTTACCATTGACAATACGATTCTTCTCTTCTCCCTGCTGTTGTTCATCGGAGTGTTTACCACCAAGTTTTCCTCGCGGCTCGGCTTGCCTTCCCTCGTATTCTTTATTGCTGTCGGCATGATCCTAAGTAAGTTTATTTACTATGACAACGCCGTGATCACCCAGCTCTTTGGCATCATGGCACTGATTGTCATCTTGTTTGAAGGCGGGCTGCAAACCAAATGGCAGAACGTCCGTGTCGTATTGGCTCCTTCCTTGTCGCTGGCGACCCTCGGGGTTGTGCTGACCACGCTGGTCATTGGGGCTTGCGCAAAATACATCCTGGACGTCACTTGGCTGGAAGGTATGCTGTTTGGTTCGATCGTCGGTTCAACGGACGCCGCGGCTGTATTTGCAGTGCTCGGCGAGAAAAACATCAAGCAGAAGCTCACCTCCACCCTTGAAGTTGAATCCGGGTCGAATGACCCGATGGCTGTCTTTTTAACCGTCTCAGTCATCCAGCTGATCCAATCCCCGAATGCTAGTATGTTCACGATGATTTTGAGTTTTTTCTGGCAGATGGGCTTGGGGTTGGCGATGGGCTTGCTCTTAGGAAAAATCGCGGTTTGGTGCATCAACAAAATCAACCTCGATTCCTCCGGGCTGTATCCCGTGTTAGCGATGGCTTTTGCGATCTTTACCTACAGTTCTACGTCCTTGCTCAAAGGGAGCGGACTTCTTGCCGTCTATGTCATGGCGATGTGGGTTGGTAACGCCGACCTCACCTACCGCCACTCCATCTTCCGGTTTAACGAAGGCTTTGCCTGGATGATGCAAATCCTCATGTTTATTCTGCTTGGACTTCTGGTCTTCCCCGCTGATCTCATTCATATCATCTGGCAAGGCATGGCGTTATCCATCTTATTGATGTTTGTCGCCCGGCCGATCGGCGTCTTCCTCAGTACGATGTTCATGAATTTTAACGTAAAAGAGAAGCTCCTGATCTCTTGGGCCGGACTCCGCGGCGCAGTGCCGATCGTGCTGGCCACCTACCCACTCATTGCCGGGATTGAAGATGGCCACCTCTTTTTCAATGTTGTCTTCTTCGTTGTGTTGACCTCCGCTTTAATTCAAGGGGCGACGATCTCGCCTTTAGCAAATCTTCTAGGCCTGTCCGAAGGCAAGAAAACCATAGTTCCACATGCACTAGAGCTAGTATCTATGGGCAAAACCAATCACGAAATTGTAGAAATCCAAGTCAGTGAAAACTCCGCCGCAGACGGGCAAGAGCTTAGACAGCTAAAAATGCCGCAGGATTCGTTGGTCAACGCCATTATCCGCGACCAGAAAATGATCACCCCAAGAGGCCACACCCGCTTGCAAGCCGGGGACACCTTATATGTTCTGGCGCGAAAAGGACAAACCGATGAGATCAAAGCGCTGTTTCATGAGCAGGTGTTTTTGCAGGAGAGTAGTTGAGAGAGAGGGAACAGAACATCTGTGAAGAAATGACTTGGTATCCATTTTTCTATGCCTTATACTTGAATGTGGTTGTTAATATTTGGGAGGGCATAGATGGAATGCAGAAATACAGTCATATCATTTGCAGTTTGATTCTCGCCGCTGCTTTTCTAGGAGGATGCTACATCTTAGCTGAACGGGGAGAGGACAAGTCCGAGGAGGAGGTTCATGCCAAGACGGATATCGCAAATAAGTCGATCTTAACTGAAAGTGAATTAGCCGATTACCTAGGCATTCCCATGAGTGACCTGCAGGACCTTCTGGAGTTGGATCGGAAGAAAAGAGAAAATTTACAGGGCACACGCTCATATGATACTTACTCGATTTTACCTAGCATGGTCTTGCCTAACCGGAGTCATCTCTTCTTGAAGAGCAAAGTAGATAAATGGGCGGAGTATCAAATCATGCACGGATTGTGAGGCGGGAAATTTGAGGAGATTCTCGCCATGATCGTACTTTTTCTAAACGTGTATCCCACGCTGGTCAGAAACACGAAATATGATCTCCAGCTCGGGTTTGTCCAAAACCAAGCTTAGCAGCCTTTGAAATGCGGCTGAACAATCTGCAGTGGGAACCCGGAGAGTACACGTTGTACTTCAAACGCGGTTCGGATATTCAGATGAAGCTTGATTTTACGTTGGAGCAAAGTCTCGAAATACCCATTTACTAGATTTATTGATATAATATGGTTGTACAACAGACTTGGGTGGGGAAGTATCGCCTCCAGAGCGGAGGTGATGCTCATGCAATTTTCGTTATCGGAAGTGCTTATGCTCGGCATGTTCGTGCTAGCTTTGCTCACTTACCTGCATAAACGAAAATAACCCGCCCAGGTTAGCGCCAAGGGTGCGGGTTATTGATCCAAACACTTTGGAGGTTTCCCACCCAAAATGTTGTACCGGGAGTCGGATGGCCGTCCGGCTCCTTATTTCTATCCTAATCATATCACGCCTGTTTCATTCCTGCAATTTTCCAGCTCACCCTTACAAATCCCGATGAAGCTTGATTTTACGTTGAAGTAAATCAAGCTTCTTTTTTTTCGAATTAGCTCCGCAATCCTTATCAAATTCTTATAATTCCCCCTTACCATAGGTTCCAGAATGGATGAAAAGGATGAGTACACATGAACAACAACCTTATTCTGCAGACGCAGAACCTATGTAAAAGCTTTAAGGGGCAGCAAGCCGTCCGTAACGTCTCGCTTGCGATTCAGGAGAACTCCGTTTACGGGCTGCTTGGTCCCAACGGGGCCGGAAAATCCACCCTTCTTAAAATGCTGACCGGCATGCTGCGGCCGACTTCCGGCGAGATTGAATTTTTAGGCGCCCCCTGGTCACGCGAACATTTATCCCAAATTGGCGCTCTCATTGAGTCGCCTCCGCTCTACGAAAACTTAACCGCCCGCGAAAATCTCAAAGTACGGACTACACTTCTTGGTCTACCGGATACTCGAATCGACGAAGTGTTGCAGACGGTGGGTTTAACGAACACCGGGAAAAAACGCGCCGGCCAGTTCTCCATGGGAATGAAGCAGCGACTGGGAATCGCCATTGCCCTGCTCCACCGCCCCAAACTGCTGATTCTGGACGAGCCGACCAACGGTCTCGACCCGTTTGGCATTCAGAAGCTGCGCGAGCTGATTCGCTCTTTTCCAAAGATGGGGATCACGGTTGTCTTGTCCAGCCACGTCCTGTCCGAAGTGGAGCAAATCGCGGATCACATCGGCATTATTGCCGGAGGCGTGCTGGCTTATCAAGAGGCAGTTACTCCGGGAGAACATCTAGAGTCGCTGTTTATGCAAATTGCTCGTGAGCACCGGAAAGGAGACGAATAGGATGCAGGCATTCCTCCGTGCTGAATTTCTTAAAACCAAACGAACTTTTACGAGAAAACTAACCTGGTTGGCTCCTCTGCTAACCTTGTTGCTATGCACAGGATTGATGGCTGGGCCGTTCTTTCAAATCGCCAGCTACAACTGGTGGTATACCCTTTTGCTTCCCGGAGCGCTCACCTTGATGTGTACGGGTGTGATCCAAAAGGATAGCAAAAAGCTGAAATATCGAGCGATCCTCGGATTGCCAGTGCCTCTGCCAAAGATTTGGCTCGGTAAAATCGGAGTGATCGCCGGGCTGTTTCTTGTTTCTTCGGTCATTTTAATGCTCGGGATTGCGCTTAGCGATCTGGTCTTCCCTGCTGGATTTACTTTGGCCGACCACGCCTTGGGCAGCTCGCTGCTCTTTCTGACCTTCCTTTGGCAGATCCCGCTCTGTCTGTTCTTAACCGACCGGATCGGCATGTTTGCTACGATGATCCTTAATGTGCTGGGGAACATCGCCTGCAACATTCTGTTGGCTACGACCGCTTACTGGTGGGCTGTGCCTTATGCGATTCCGTCTCGGCTGATGTGCGCCGCGATCGGCGTGCTTCCTAACGGATTGCCGGTTCCCGAAGGCGATGCCTTGTGGGACAAGAGCGTTATTTTGCCAGGGGTGCTGATCACGCTCGTCCTGTTCTTCCTGCTGTGCATCCTGACGATGCGTGTATTCCGCCATCGGGAGGCCAAGTAATATGAGCACCTACTTCCGTTGTCTCCGATCCGAGCTTATCAAGCTCCACAGACAACCGACCCTGTGGGTGCACTTGCTCGTCCCGCTGGCCGGGATTGTGATTTTCTTAGGTTATTACGCCTATACTCCGTTTACGCCGGCTTCTAAAGTGAGCGGTTATTTGCAGGTGCTTGCGGTTTCTTTTCCAACGATGATCGGTATCATCTGTGCCATCGCTGCGGACCAGGAGGCTGCCGCCGGAAATTATCAGCAGCTTCTCACCCTGCCGAACCGCCTCATCGCCCTGGCTGGTAAGCTGACCGTACTTCTCCTGCTGGGCTTGGGCAGCACAATTCTGGCTTCGGTGGGGTTCGGAGTTGGCTTCCTTTATCTATTGTCTCAATCGCCGTATGGGCTCACATTCTATATCGAAGCCGCTGGGCTCCTGTTCGGAAGCAGTATGTTTCTCTATGCCCTGCACCTCTACGTGGGTCTGCGCTTTGGCAAAGGGGCATCCATCGGTCTTGGGATTCTGGAGAGCCTCGTGTCTGCCCTTCTGCTGACCGGTCTTGGGGATCATAACTGGATCTATATCCCTTGCGCCTGGGCTGCCCGGTTCGTTAGCCTTTGGATGCAATACGGGGTCGCGAACACTGCCTCCCTCCCGATCCCGGCGAGCTCTTTGCTTGAACCTGGAATCCTTACCTGTCTTACAGGAACCTTGGCAATCATGGTATTCTTAGGAGTGTGGTTCCGGCGATGGGAAGGTACGAGATCGCTGGACTAAACTTAGATCTCATCAATAAAGAAGGGATAGAACATGGCCCATATTCTTGCGGTAGATGATGATCCAGCCGTACTGACCTTGATTCGGAATATTTTGCAAAAAGAAGGACATCTCGTCACAGCTCTCTCCGCTCCTTCTGATGTGTTAACGCTGCAATTGGGAAGCTTTGACCTGATCGTACTGGACGTGATGATGCCGGAGTTGGACGGGTTCACCCTCTGCCGGCAAATTCGCAGCAAGGTCGACTGCCCCATCCTGTTTCTGACTGCCAAATCCATGGAAAATGATCTGGTGGAGGGCTTAAGCATCGGGGCGGACGATTATATCATCAAGCCGTTTGGCGCAGGCGAGTTAAGGGCGCGAATTGCTGCCCACCTCCGCCGGGAAAGCCGGGAACGGCGCAGCGTTCTCTTAATCGGCGAAGTACATTTCAACCTGTCGGGCAAGGAGATGCGGGTGCGGGATACCCTCATCCCGTTGACCAAAAGCGAATATGCCATCTGTGAATTTTTGGCGTTACATCGGGGGCAAGTGTTCTCGAAGGATCAGATTTATGAATCCGTGTTTGGATTCGATGGAGAAAGTGAAGTTTCTACTATCGTCGAGCATGTCAAAAATATCCGTGCCAAGTTAAACCAAATGAACGTGAATCCGATTGAAACCGTATGGGGGATAGGTTACCGATGGAAATAGCCCGAGTCATGCCAGGACCGAAAGAAACCAAGCTGCGTACGCTGTTTCTTAAATATTTAGCCGCCTTTTGTCTGGGAACGATTGGGCTTGCCCTATTGCTAGCCTTGATCTTTATGGGGTTGCTGTTCTCGGGAGTCGTTCTCCCAGCAGACTATGCCGAGAAGCAGGTGGAGGACGTCAAGTCTCGTCTCACGGCGGGACAGGAGGTACGGCTAGACTCGCCCTCTGCGTTGTACCAATATGCGAAGTACACGGTGGACGGGAAGCTCCTGGAACACAGCTTATCCACCAAGCAAAGTGAGACGGCGTGGAAGCGTCTGGAGGGCGATCAAGCGGCAGGTTACACTTTTCCTTATCATTATGTGAAAGTCACGTATGGCCAAGAGGTTTATATCTTCCGGTATTCTCTCGCCGCCCAGTTTAACCAAACGGCCCTGCGCCGCGTGCTGCCCAGTGCGGAACTGGCCTTTTTCGCCCTGTTCTGTGTCCTCTTTCTGCTTCAAGCCGTTCTGTTGGCCTCTTCGTTTGGTCGAAAGCTAGCCCGCAAAATGAGCGGACTCCAGGAAGCAACCCAGCGCATTCAGGAGCAGGAGCTGGACTTCTCCATCCAATACAGCGGGATCGCTGAAATTGACCAAGTGCTTAGGTCCATGGATCAGATGCGGGATGCCCTGAAGAGCTCGCTGGAGCAGCAATGGAATCTGGAGCGCCGCCGCCGGGCTCAAATCTCAGCGCTCGCCCATGACGTCAAAACTCCGCTCACCATCGTTCGCGGCAATGTTGAGCTCCTCTCGGAAACGGAGCAGTCGGACGAGCAACGGGAATACACCGAATATATCGCCCAAAGCGCCCGCCAGATGGAAGCTTATATCAAGACCTTGATCGAAATCACGAATACGGAAACTGCGGCTTCCTATCAGCCCGTCAACCTCGATCTGAAAGAGTTCATCCATGCGCTCGAAGTCCAGATGCAGGCTCTCGCCGCAGTTAAAGAGCTTTCCGTCGCAGTCCACTTCGTTGGCGAACTGCCGGACGAGTTCTATGCCGATCCTGTCTTGTTGGAGCGCGCCCTCATGAACGTCATCGCCAACGCCATGGATCACGCTCCGGCGAAGAGTAAAATCACGCTATCGGTGGAGGCATTGGGCGATCGGATTCAATTCCGCGTGACCGACGAAGGTCCGGGTTTCTCGCCCGAAGCGCTCAAGTACGCCACCGAACAGTTCTACATGGGCGACCCCTCCCGCCGAAGCAACGGACACTACGGCATGGGCCTCTATATCACCCAATTTGTTGCCCAATTGCATGGGGGTGAACTGCATCTCGCCAACTCTCAGGTGACAGGCGGGGGCGAGGTGATGATGGAGGTGCCGATGTATCCATAAATTTCTTACATGGCTCCCCCTCCTGGCTGTGCCCAGGAGGTTTTTATTCTCTCCATAATTAAGTCACTTCAATTCTTGCACCAGTTTTTAATTAGTTGGTCAGTCCGTTCTCGGAAAAGGCATCGGTTCGAATTACAAAAGCCACCTCTTGGATGTCGTGATCCCAACTACACAACAGCCGGAAACCTCTCAAGACAGCGCCTGGTTCATAATCCTTACTGTCTGAGCTCGCATAGGCCAGCATATTCTCCTTAAGAACAAACGAAGCTGTACCATGATCGAACTTCAACTCAAGCCTACTAAACTCGGGTATCTTATATTTCATCTTCCCTTCTTCCGTCAAAATATAATCAATCAGCTCGTACGAGCCTGGTTCAGTTGTTTGGTCTTGAAATTTTATTTGAATCGTTTCTCCTAATTTAACATAGGGAAGATCTGCAACGTTATTTTCCATAATGGATTGAAAAGGAGTCATATTACTGTAATCCGACTTTTCCACGTTCTTTGAAATAATAACCGGATTAATATCCTGATTATTGGCCTTTACTTCTACAGGATTCCCCTCACCACCAGCCTTGGCAGAATTGTTATCACCACTACAAGCCGTGACCGTGATGAGTAGCGCCAAACTGAAAACCAGAAGCACGATTTTTTTCAATATCTATCTCACTTCCTTTATTATTTAAAATCGGTCCTATCCACGTTCGAAGATAGGACCTCTTAACTCGCTCGAAAAAAAGTTCCTTTAATTGTTAAAAAAATCAATTAATCCATGTGCAATTGATGGGGCAATGATGTTTTTCGTCCGAGAATAAATGAATACAAAGATTAGATGCATTAAACCTTTCAACAATAGATCGAACCAGTCGTGTGTTATAAACTCATAAAGGCTCATCTCGGATCGGACCATATGAAAAGGAATATGTAGGATTGCGAACATAAATGAACCTGTAAAAATTGCAAGGTATTTATTACTAATAAGAGTAAAAATTCGTGTTTGAAGATATCCCCGAAATATAACTTCCTCGGCAAATCCAATTATAACAATATAATATATAAGTTGTAACAGCGCATTCCCTAGGCTAAGTTGAATAGTATAATTCCCTTTTAAATATCCAAATATCGGTAATGCATTTAATGGTACAGCAGCGATTAGTCCAATAATAATAGATTTAAGTATCTTGAATTTAGTAATTCCAATGGTCGATAGAGAATGCCCACGAAATAATAAAATCAACATAATAGGGAGTAATTGAAATACGAACATGGGAACACTTAGTATAATTCTTAATAAACTAATATTATTAATATATTTGGACGTCTCATATAATAAATTCGTGCTGAACATCATTACCCCAAACAGATACGTACACGTCATTAGATACACATAATACAAAATCAGAATAATACCATCTTTTTTATTCACATTTATGGTATCTTCATAAGAAAATAGATTGAGTCGTTTCTTCACTTCCATTAGTTCTCCTAAGTAGTTATTTTTCTGTCTCTACTATCAAAATTATTTTCTGTCTAGCTGAAACTAACAGTTCACTGGTTATGGGATTTATATTTAATTTTGGAAACTTAGACTATAATTTTCTGTTATATTCACAGCATTGTTTATTTTTCCATTACTTATTTGTAGAACTCGGTCAGTACTATAGATGATTTGTTTGTGATGTGTTGTATAAAGAATAGTCGAGTCATTACATTCTCTACGAAAGTTTCCCCATACGATTTGTTCTGTCAAATCATCGAGCCCGGAAGTAGGCTCATCCAATATGGTATTTAATCCTTCAGTTTTATCAAATAAATATTCTAATTTGACCTGATTTAATACCTTCCTAATATTATCTATATCAATCTGTTCTTCTTTCAACCCATAGGTAATATTTTCTAATAAGCTACCTCTAAAAATAGAACTTTCATCTAGCATAAATCCTATTGTAGTTTTTTTACTACTTTTATTCTCTTCCATTGATATTGTTCCTTGGTACTTATATGAAGCGAATCTGTTCGCCAAGCAGCGTTTCCCCAACCTGCGGATGCTGGCGCGTTTCCACCACAATATCCATATTCAAGCTGCCAATGACCGCCACTTTCGGTTTATTCATCGCACTCTATCCTTCCTGAAAATTGGGTATCTTTATCTTATTTAGGATCAAACGCCAACGTCGAGTCTCTGGCGATCAGCCAAATCAATCCGCTCACGGCAAACAAGCCCAGAGATAAAGTAAGCCAATTCAGCCCCGTTAATGAGTAGCCCAAGCCGCCTGTCATCATGCCGCCAGAAAGGACGATCAGGACCAGTCCAGGAATCGTAAAAATATAATCCGCGACCATCACGTTCTTAGCCGCATTGTGCATAATTTGGGGATTCCCGGTCCGGTCTGCCCGGCTCTTCCAAAATGCCGCCGTGATGATATTTCCCACCATCAATAAGACACCTAGTACATGCAAGGTTAACCATAATCCCACAACCGATCACCCTTTCTCTTCCCGTTCTCTAACGGGGCTCAATATGTTCGTCATCAGTGAAGTTAAGTCCTGTGCATTAACCAGCGCGTGCACGTTCGGAATTCTTGCACGAATTCGGAATCCCAGCGTCATCAGCGTGAACAACTCAGCCGTTTTGTCCGCCTCAACGGTTTCGGGAATAACGCCGTGCTGCTGACCCGTTTCAATCCAGAGCTGAGATAAGTAAACGGTCCGCTCATAATACTGCTCCAAATAACAGTCGCTGTATCATAACCACTTCCTCGGCAAATGACCTAATCCATTTACTAATTTGGAATATATAGTAATATATGAAGAGGGATTTTCCACTAAAAGGTTGAGGTTACTATGCTAAAAATGATTGGAATGGAAATCAAGCAGTTTATTCGGACTCCGTTGTGGATGGCTCTATTTGCTTTAACCATCGTTGCAGCTATATTTTTGCCAAGGTCAAGCTTAACCGATCTCTCGGTTGTGCCTGGCCTAGTCTATTTTATGATGGTGATGTCACTTCTATTTTCAATCTATGGCGCTGAAATCGCACGAATGGAAATCAACAACCATGCTGAGGAGCACCTTTTCGTAACACCTAAGTATGCCTTATATCATCGAAGTAAGCTCCTGTATTGGTTGACGCTGTCTGCTGCCATTTACTTTCTTTTCTATATAACTGTTATGGCCTACATTGGAATTACTTACAACAATATCACCAAGTCAGACATCCTAGATTCCCTGCTCTATACGGTGTTATGTTGGTTCATTCCCTTTTTCTACTCCATCATCCTGGGATATCTTGTGTACCGAAGTCTTCCTGGCATTTATAGCTATTTGATCATGATTTTTTTGTGGTTCTTAACCATGCCTTATAATTCCATGTTGGGCTTTATTCCACAAACCTTGGGTGGTTGGCTGATTAACGGGGACCCGAATATGATTCTAATCTTCTCCTCCAGTCCGTTAGAGAGTCTTGAAATCAACAAAGGATATTACTTCCAAAGGGCATTCATGTTTCTGTTGTTGATCTCAGCTTATACCTTGGTCATGTACCGAAGGGATCGAACAAAAAGAAACCTAGCCATAGCGACCATGGTGATTTCGCTGCTTATCCCAACGTTATCCCCCTACGTTCCATATATCACAGGGAGTGATACGCTTGGACAAGCCGTTTTCCATTACAACGATGAGATCCAATTAAACACCGGCTATAAAGTGAATCAATACACCTTTCATCTGAACCACGGGGAGAGCAATCATTACTTCCGCTATACCGTGGATATGGATATCGAATCGCAGAGTGATCAGATTTCTTTGGCTTTATTAGAGGATTTTCAGGTTCTTTCCGCAAGCCTTAACGAGCGACCTATAGTTCCAACACGCTTAGGGAATGTGGTCCAACTTGAATTGCCTGAACGGATCGGGACACTGCATCTGGAAGTGGAGACCCGTACTTATCAAGCCATTGGACCAACAACATTACAGCTTATCGCGACCTCTGCCTGGTATCCTATGAATCCGCTGGAGGCCATGGATCCTTACTCGCAGGGAGTTAAAGAGAAATACGAAATCTATTGGGATTCCGCAAAACCCAACCGAATCCTATCGAATCTAGCCCATCCCTCTGAAAATTTATGGACAGGCGTTGCCTTCGGCCCTACCCTTCTCATGGGTGAGTTTGAGCATGAGGGTCATTTAGTCTTTCCCCGCTACAAAACCTTGGATCGAATTCAGAGAATTCAGCAAGGGGTAGAGGATATTTTTAAAGATAACAATAAGAAATATGCTGCGTCCGCACAGCTTCCGCCTAACGTTTATTACGTCACTACGTTTTACGGAATGCAGGCCAACCCAGATGAGGCTTATATTTATCCGAATATTTATCCGAATGAAGATATTTTGAGAGTGTTCTATCCACAGAAAAAAGGTGAGCGATAATGTTACAAGTTGAATCCATTGCTAAAAAATTCGGCAAAAAAGAAGCTCTGCACGAGACCTCCTTCACATTAGATAAGGGGATTGTTGGACTCCTTGGTCCGAACGGGGCGGGAAAAACGACACTCCTGAGAATATTGTCAACTTACTATGCCCCAGATCGCGGGAGTATCCGCATGAATCAACTGGATTGGAAAAAAGACACCGAGAAGGTGAGAAGAATCGTAGGCTATTTGCCGCAGCATATCGGCGGCTTTCCCAACTTGAAAGCAAGAGAATACCTGGAATACATGGGGGTGCTTCGAGGATTGGACACTCGGCAGCTCTCGAAAGAGATCCCTCTTATTTTACAGGAAGTGAATCTGGAACAACATGCGGAAGATCTGGTCAAATCGTTCTCAGGAGGCATGAAACAGAGGTTGGGGATTGCTCAGGCGATCCTTCATCATCCCGCCTTACTGCTTGTCGATGAGCCAACCGCAGGCTTGGATCCCGAGGAGCGAATTCGTTTCCGGAATCTGATCAAAAAGCTGGGGCAAGACCGAATCGTCATTCTCTCTACCCATATTACAGAAGACGTAGCCATGACATGTGATCAAGTCCTGTTGATGCAAGGCGGTACGATCCAGCCGTATCCTTCGATTGAAGAAGTCGTATCTCTTGCAAAAGGAAAGGTGTGGGAGCTTACTACAGATGTCTCTACCGCCGAGCAAATTCGGACAAATCCCGCAGCGTTGATGACCCAGCATCTCCAACTGGATTCCAGTCAGGTTCATCTTCGGTACATAGCACCTGATCCGCTGGATTCTAAAGCGACTGCAGCATCACCTACTTTGGAAGAGGGGTATATGGTTTGGTTAAACAAGAGATAATTTTCTGGCGTTATCTATTTAAAACTCGGTACGGCCTCCTGCTCTTTCCGCTTATCCTTACGTTGCTGGCTATATGGTTAAAGAGCTTCAACGCCGATCTATCGAACCAACTCTTAATTTATATCGTGTTCCCGGTGATGCTGTTTCCAGTAGTAGCGTCGTTATACCAAATAGGTTCAATCAATCATAAAGAACTTCTTCTCACCTATCCGTTGAATGCCTTCTTCGTTGGCTGGATCCGGCCCGTCCTGCTGAGTTTGGTCTACTCCGCAGTCTACACTGCGGCTCTTCGTGATATGGGCAATTATTCGGCGGAGGAGCTGGGGTTGGCTTTTACTTCGGCGGTTTTCTATATGATATTATCGAGTTTCTTTCTGATTTTCTTCAAAAATATCGCACTAGGCATCGTGCTGCCTTTGGCTTATCTTTTTTTCGGCATGTTTACTACAGGCACCGGTCAGGGATTTCTGTATCTGATGCAGTGGAATCGAGCCAATCCGAACCTCTCCCTCCAAAGCTGCATGGTGACCCAAGCCGCAGTCGCTCTTATCTTTAGCCTCGGAGCGCTTTATTTTCTTAAAAGGAGAAATGTTTATCATTGGACAAGCTAAATGTAAATATAAAAACTGACGCGGAGGACGCCGTCCATGCCATCCTATGCCAACAAACCAGCCTTAATCTCTGAAATTCAGAAAACCGCTCGATTATTTATCGATTGAGAAAGGTTGGATGGAAAGGATGAACACAGTGGCCCCAAAGTTCAGCAGAGATCAAGTGAAAGCCTTCATTAAAGACAACGATTTAAAAACAATGGCGGATGTTCAGTCTGCCCTAAAAGAATTGTTTGCCGACACGCTGCCAGAAATGTTGATTTCCATATTTAATGACATTATTCAGTAGAACAAGAACCGATCAATCCGATAAGTAGAACATTCTCTTTTCAATCCAAGATTTGCTCTGCTCTTCATATTCAGGAGTATTTATCTTGTCCTGATGAGGTATTCATATTTTTTCACTAAAACGGCAACATTCAAGACTCCGAATCCAGAAGAAGCAGAAAGCCGGCCCTACCGGACCGGCTTCTCCCTCCAAATAGCTCGTCCACCCTTACCTCACAAACCGCCCGTTGCACACAAATCGCACCGTTTCCTGACGTTGGTTCGTGTTCACAATTAGATAAGGATAGAAAAGAATGGGGGCAACCACAGTTCAAGCGTTATTCATTCACATGACCCGCATTGGGGCGCAAGCCTGTCCATTCTTTTCTTAGTTCAAAACAAACCTCGCTGATTATATTGAATTTTACAATCACGAACGTTTGCAGGGTGAACCTTCCCCCAGACGAATGTTTTTATAATCTAGCTTTTGCTAAAATCGGCAAACCGCTCCGGCTGATGGTTAAACTATTTGCGCAGCTCGGGGCTTGGGGCGATCTCTTTCACCCATTCGCCAGCGGCGGCTTCCGCGTTATTGCTTAGTCACAAGCTCCAGCTCGACCGGAATCGAGCTTTCTACCTGCTCGCCTGCGGCCACTTTCATCGCCGTTTCGATCGCCTTCTGGCCGATCAATTCCGGCTTTTGCGCTACCGTAGCCGCCATCGTGCCGCTATTCACGGCGCTTACCGCGTCGTCCGTGGCATCGAAACCGACGACGATAATGTCTTTTTTGCCTGCGGCTTCAATCGCCTGCAGCGCCCCGAGCGCCATTTCGTCGTTGTGGGCGAATACCGCCTGAACGTCGCTGTTGCTTTGCAAAATATTTTCCATAACCGTCAGCCCTTTGGCCCGGTCAAAATCGGCCGGCTGCGAAGCGACGACTTTCACGCCGTCTTTGCCGTCCACGGCGCTGTGGAAACCTTCGCCGCGATCCCGCGCTGCCGATGTGCCGGCAATGCCTTGCAGTTCAACGATGTTCCCTTTGCCGCCGAGTTTTTCAAGAATGAACTCCCCGGCCATTTTGCCGCCCGCTACGTTGTCGGAAGCGATGTGCGATACGACGGTGCCGCCGTTTGCCGCCCGGTCTACCGTAATGACCGGAATATTGACGTTGTTGGCCGATTCTACCGCCGTCACGACGGCGTCGCTATCGGTAGGATTAATGAGGATCACATCCACTTGTTGCTGAATCAAATCTTCGATGCCGCTGATTTGTTTCGAGGTGTCGTCTTGCGCATCGACGACGATCAGTTCCGCGCCGGCGGCCTGAGCCGCTTTCTCCGCGCCTTCCTTCAAAGTGACGAAAAACGGATTGTTTTGCGTGGAGATCGACAAACCGATTTTCACTTTGCCGCCGTTATTCCCCTTGCCAGCGGCATTCCCGGCGTTGCCTGCCGTCCCGCCTTCATTCCCTGTCGTGCACGCGGCAAGCAAGAGAAACAAAGCAAGCGTTAGCGGCCATACGATACCATACTTTTTCATTTTTCCAGGCTCCTTTTCGTTTAATTTTGCGCTTTTACGCTGTTCTTGTTTTCGAACGGTCGAGAAGCACCGCGATCAGAATGACAGCCCCTTTTACGACTTGTTGATAGAACGACGATACGTTAAGCAAGTTCAGACCGTTGTTCAGCACGCCGATAATGACGGCGCCGATCAATGTCCCGACGATCCAGCCTTTGCCGCCCGACAAGCTCGTTCCACCAAGCACGACCGCCGCGATGGCGTCCAGCTCATAAGAGACGCCTGCCGTCGGCTGCGCGGAGTTCAACCGCGAGGTGAGGATGAGGCCGCTGATCGATGCCAACATGCCGCTGATCGAGTAGACCAGCAATTTGACTTTGGATGTGCTAATCCCCGATAGCCATGTCGCCTCCTCATTGCTTCCGACCGCGTATACGCGCCGGCCGAAAGTGGTATGTTTCAGAATGATGTATACCACTGCAAACGCGAGAACCATCCAAATAATCGGTGTCGGTATTTGCAGAAAGTACCCTTTTCCAAGCAGAGCAAAATCTTTGTTTAAGCCGGTAATCGGCTTCCCGTCGGTGTAAACGAGCGTAAGTCCGCGGTAAATCGTCATCGTAGCCAGCGTGACGATAAACGGAGCCAGCCGTCCTTTCGCCACGATAAGCCCGTTGACCGCGCCCATAGCCGCTCCGGAGGCAATCCCGACGGCCACGGCCAGCCAGGTGTTCATTCCGCCGGCCATAAGCCCCGCCGTAAGCGCACTGGATAGAGCGAAAATAGAGCCGACCGATAGGTCGATGCCGCCGGTCAGAATAACAAAGGTCATCCCGAACGCAATCAGAGCGTTGATCGAGACCTGGCGAAGCACGTTAAGCAAGTTGTTGACCGTCAAAAAATTGTCGGCAAAAATCGACAGCGCGATCATGATGAGCGCCAGCCCGATAAGCGGCCCGATCCCTTGCAAGTTGAACCGTTTCAACGTTTGGGCGCCCGGCGTTTTAGCTAGCATATTGTTCTCCTCCCCCTGTGGCACAGATCATAATTTTTTCCTGCGTTGCCTCTTCTCTCGTAAAATGCCCCGTCAGCTTTCCTTCATGCATGACCAGAATTCTGTCGCTCATGCCCAGAATTTCCGGAAGCTCGGACGAAATCATCACAATCGCGACGCCCTCGGCCGCAAGCTTGTTCATCAGATCGTAAATTTCCTTTTTCGCGCCGATGTCCACGCCTCTTGTCGGCTCATCCAAAATGAGCACCTGCGGATTCGTCGCCAACCACTTGCCGATGACGACCTTTTGCTGATTGCCTCCGCTAAGCGAGCCGACCGCCTGCGCGCCGCTTGACGTTTTGATGCGAAGCCGCTGAATCATCGTGTCCGCCAGTTCCCGTTCCTTGGCCTCACTGAGAAATCCGCCGTTTGAAACCGCTGTCAAATTGGTCATTGACAAGTTGTCGCGGACGCTCATTGCAAGAAGCAGCCCTTCGTCTTTCCGGTCCTCCGTCACTAGCGCCAATCCGGCCCGGATCGCATCGCTCGGCTTGCGGATTTGCACCTTCTTGCCGTTGATGGCAATCGTTCCGCCGTCGATGGGCGATACCCCGAACAACGCTTTGGCCAGTTCCGTGCGTCCCGCTCCCATCAGGCCGGCGATGCCAACAATTTCACCAGCCCGGACGGAAAAGGAGATGTCGTGCAACACACCTTTTTGCGAGAGGTTCTCCACCCTAAGCTTCTCTTCGCCAAAATCGATGTGCGCTTTAGGGAAACGGTCCTTGATTTCCCGGCCAACCATCATTTTGACGATTTGATCCATGTTCGTCTCGGCCACCTTCTCCGTTCCGACATAGCGGCCGTCCCGCATCACCGTAATCCGGTCGCAAATCTGAAAAATCTCCTCCATCCGGTGCGAGATGTAGATCATCCCAACCCCTTGCCGCTTCAAGGAAGCGATCACCTGAAACAGCCCTTCAATTTCCCGGTTCGTCAGCGCAGCCGTCGGTTCGTCCAGCACCAAAATTTCCGTATTCATCGACAGGGCCTTGGCGATTTCGACCATCTGCTGCTGGCCAACGGACAATTCTCCGACTATGGCCTCCGGAGGAATCATCAGCCCAAGCTGCGACAAATACCGGGCCGACTCCCGCTTCATTTTGCACCAATCGATCAGCCGGGTGGGGCCAAGCGTAAATTCCCGTCCGAGAAAAATATTTTCCATCACCGTCAAATGCGGGATCAGATTCAGCTCCTGGTGAATCATCACGATGCCAAGCTCTTGCGCGGCCGACGGCGACAAAATGGACCGCTCCTTGCCCTTAACCCGCACCGTTCCGCTGTCTTTCGTATAGATGCCGTTTAATATTTTCATCAGGGTCGATTTTCCAGCGCCATTTTCCCCCATCAAGGCGTGCACTTCGCCGGCTTCAAGCGTAAATTTCACCTGCTCCAGCACTTTTACGCCGGAAAAGCTTTTGTCGATTCCTTCCATCTCCAAAAGCGGCGTATTCATCTATAGCCCCCCCATCCTAAAAAATGACTCCCGCGTGCAAAATTACGTTGGCGTACGGCGTACATTCGCCGGTACGAACGACCGCTTTGGCCTCGCGGGTCAACTGCTTGAACCGCTCGTGCGTTACGTTGCCTTCGGCCGCCCCTTCAAGCAGAAGCGCCGTCTTTTCGTACAATTCCGGGCTGGCCTCCTTCATTTCAGCGGCGACCGTGTACCGCTCCACCTGCATTTCCTCCAAAATCGTCTCCAGCGTCTCCACATATCCGGGCACCCCGCGCTTCAGCGCCAGATCGATCCGTCTTACGCCGGGAGGAATCGGCAGCCCGCAATCGGCAATGACGATGGTGTCCGTATGGCCGAGTTCGCTGATCACTCTTGACAATTCGCTGTTGATGATTCCGATTTTTTTCATCGCTCATTCTCCTGTCTTGTTTTTCAGCTTTGCGGCGAACCGCTCCGCTTCCGCTTCGGAAGGCATGCCCGCCTGAGCGCCGAATTTCGTAACGGCGAGCGCAGATACGAGCGCCGCATATTCAACCGCTTCGCGCAAGCTCCGTCCCTTAGCGAGCGATACGGCCAAACCGGCATTGTAGCAGTCACCCGCTCCCGTCGTATCCACCACCTTAACCTGATGGCCCGGGACGGTTCGCACCTCGCCGTCCTCCGTCAAATAAGCGGAACCGTCCGCTCCAAGCGTCGTAATAATGTGCTTAGCTTCCATCTCTTTCATACGCCGCATCGCCGCCGCAAGCTTTGTCCCGTCCGCATCCATACCGGTGTAACGGCTTAGCTCCGTACGGTTTGGCGTAACGTAGTCGACATAGCCGAACAATTCCGGCGGCAAAGGCTGCGCGGGCGCGGGATTCAGCACGACCGTCTTGCCGAACGACTTCGCTTTCTGCGCCGCGTAGAAGACGGTGTCCACCGGAATTTCAAGCTGCAGCAGCACGATATCCGCACGGCGAAGCTTGTCTTCGTTCTCATCGATGTCCTCCGGGCTCACCCGGTAGTTTGCGCCGGGCACAACCACGATGCTGTTGTCTCCTTCCGCGACATAAATCGAAGCTACGCCCGTCGTGCAGCCGGGCAGGCGCTTCACGCCGCTGATGTCAACGCCATCCTGCCGCAGAGCTTCGAGCAGTTCCCGGCCAAAAGCGTCCTCGCCAACCGCGCCGATCATCACCGTCTCCGCGCCAAGCCGCGCCGCCGCAACCGCTTGGTTCGCCCCTTTCCCCCCGGGGATGAAGCGAATCTGTTCGCCAAGCAGCGTCTCCCCAACCTGCGGATGCTGGCGCGTTTCCACCACAATATCCATATTCAAGCTGCCAATGACCGCCACTTTCGGTTTATTCATCGCACTCTATCCTTCCTGAAAATTGGGTATCTTTATCTTATTTAGGATCAAACGCCAACGTCGAGTCTCTGGCGATCAGCTTCACGTCAAGCTCGTAAAGCCGATCCTCCTCCAGCGTGCCTTCGATCTTCTTGATCAGCAGGCGCGAAATCAGCGCGCCCATTTCATAAATCGGCTGCGCGATCGTCGTCAGCTCGGGCACCGTAATTTCCGTCGTCTGGATGCCGTCGAAGCCGCACAGCGCCACCTGCTTGCCAACTTTGATGCCCATGCGGTTAAGCGCTTTCAATGCGCCGATCGCCATCAGATCGTTGCCTGCAAAAATGCCGTCGATATCAGGGTGACGCCGCATCAGCCGCTCGGTCGCGTTCATCCCGCCGCGAATCCGAAAGTCGCCTTCTTCAAGCAAGGTCGGCGTGTACCAATTAAACCGCTGCACCTCCTCTTCAAAGCCGATCAGCCGCTCCTTTCCGGTGATCAAATGCTGCGGGCCGTAGATGTGGGCGATTTTCCGGCAGCCGATCTCAAGCAGATGCCGAACCGCCATCGCCGCGCCTTCTTTGTTTTTTGATCGGACGACGCTGGAGCTTTGCTCCGACGGGCCGCGGTCCAGGCAAACGTAAGGAATGCCGAGCTTGGTCAGCATTTCCGCATCGCCGGGTCCGAACGTCTGGGAAGCGAAAATAAAGCCGTCGATATATTTCTTCTTGAGCGTTTCGATATATCGTCTTTCCTTATCCCCCTGATCGTCCGAATTGCCCAAAATCACCGTATATCCGTAAGTGGCGGCGACGTCCTCCACCGCTCGGGCCAGATCCGAGAAAAACAGGTTCGAAATATCCGGCAAAATGAGCGCAATCGTCTTCGTCTTCTTTCCGGCCAGCCCCCGCGCCACCTGATTCGGCGCATAATCGAGCTTCTCGATCGCGGCTTTGATCGACCGCTGCGTTTCCCCGTTGACATAACCGCTTTTGTTCAAATAACGCGATACGGTCGAGACGGACACGCCGGCCAATTTGGCCACATCACGAATCGTTGCGATAACAATCCCTCCCGCCGCTAAACATGGTATCGGTACCACAAAAATTTAAATAACATATCACGGAAAATTTATACATATAGAATTAAGATTTGTTATTTGAATGTGGTAACGGTACCACATTTCTTGCTGTAAATATACCATGCCGGCGAAAAAAAAGCAACCCGGCTTGTCGAATCCACAAACAGCAGGTTGTAATCTTCGTTTTTAGCGAGGTGCCATGGTTACTATTAAAGATATCGCGCGGGTCGCCGGCGTCTCGCATACCACCGTATCAAGAGCGCTGAACGGAAACCCGCTGATCAAAAAAGAGACTCGTGAGTGGATTGAAAAAATCGCCGCCGAACTAAACTATATTCCCAATTACAGCGCCAAAAGCCTGGTGATGAAAAGGTCCTATACGATCGGCCTCTTCAGAGAGACAAAATCCCCCAAAATTGTGAACCTCTGAACCCATTTCTTACTGCTTAATACTAAACCTCGCCAAACACTACCAGACCTCTCTTGCTCTAAGATCCGCACAAAACGTCAAACCCGCAATATAAAACGGATACAATCCACACGCAGCGATCATGACCAACCCCATCCCCGGAAGCGGCACCTCTTGGGGATCGGTGATCGGATAGGCGGAGGCAAACCCTTTGATGAATAGCAGGAAATAAGGAATCCACAAGATCGTTGCCAGGTATTTTCGTTTCCCCGGGCTTAGCTGGAACTTCGTCAGAACATAAGCGAGGATGGAGAACAGAACAATGAGCAGGAACACCGCCACAGGTACATAACGATCCATATGGGCGATTCCGGTAACTCTTTCAAGCCGATACACATTCATCAGAAGCTCCACTTGAACAAATAGGGAAAAAGCATACAGCACGCTAACTCCATTCACTTTCCACATCATCTTTGCGTTGAACCTCCCTCACTCACCATTGGGTTCGTTGGGATCATAGGAGCTCGCCAGCAGCCCCTACGACCCCATCTCCTCCTCGATCCGTTTCATAAACTCATCCACAGCGCTGTAGCCGAGCTGCTTCAGGTACCAGTTGTTCGCAGCGGCCTCGATCAGGCCGGCGACATCCCGGCCGGGTTGGAGCTGGATTTCGATGTGCGGGATTTGGACCCCTAAGTATTCCGTACACTGCGGCACCGTCTCCAGTTCGTTGTTGAGGGCATGTTCCTGCCACGGCACCAGCTCGATATCCAAGACAATCCGTGTCTCATCCTGAAAAGCCCGACGTCCATACTGCCGTACCACGTTGATCAGCCCGATGCTGCGTAGAGCCAGGAATTCGCGGGTCGTTTCGTTATGGGTTCCGAGCAGCGTGGTTGGGCTTAATTTTTTTAACACGACAATATCGTCTGCGACCAAACGGTGCCCTCTGCGAATCAGGGTATGCGCTGTTTCGCTCTTGCCGATGCCGGACTTGCCGCGTAGCAGGATGCCGATCCCCGAGACGTTCACGCACACCCCATGGATCGAG
Source organism: Paenibacillus barengoltzii G22 (assembly GCF_000403375.2). Taxonomy (NCBI): domain Bacteria; kingdom Bacillati; phylum Bacillota; class Bacilli; order Caryophanales; family Paenibacillaceae; genus Paenibacillus; species Paenibacillus barengoltzii. The sequence goes on from NZ_KE159655.1 coordinate 473,885, forward strand.
ATCTCCGGAGCCAGCGCCTTAACCAAATAACTGTCCAGCTTGGCGATAAACTCCGTCGCTGTCTCTTCCGTACGCAGCAACGGAATGCCTTCCTCCTCGCAATACAGCTCCAGATAAGGAAACTCCTGCTGCCCGGACGTCACAATAAAGCACGGAGGGTGATATTTCACGATGTTCCCGATCCGCAGCTTGCGTTCCTCCACGCTTAATGTCAACAGGTAGTTGATTTCTTTACGGCCCAACACCTGCACCCGATTCATGGGAAAAAAATCAAAATACCCCACGAACTCCAGCCCCGGCCGATGCGTCCGAGGTCGCGTGATCTCACGATCCATCCGTTCCTCCCCGGCAAGCACTTCCAACTTAAACGTATCCACCAACTTCTGTACGGTGATCGTCTTCATCTGATTCTCCTCCTTCCGGTTCATTCTGATCGGCTCCCCATCCAGCGTTCCGGATCTTGAAGCGGTTCGTTATCGGAGAACAAATCCGGCTCCTCCTTCAACATTTCTGTAATGACTTCTGCCACGCCGGCCGCATCGCAGACCCGTACCACGGCATCTCCCAATTTCCCCTTGCGCAAGGCCCCTCGATACTCCAGCACTTCTTCCACCTTCCAAAAATGCTCCGACCAAGGCAACCCGCAATGTCTGCGGGAAGGGACCGGAATTTCCGTACCGTCCGGCGTGATCGTGTACAACATATCGTGATCGTCCGTAAGTCTCCCCGGAATATCCACCCACTCCTCCACCCCATGAATGAAGGTGTTCCGTCTCAAATCGACCCCAACGAGCAGGATCGTTGCTTTACGGTCGAGCAGCTTCCCCCATGAGGACCCTCGGGCACAAGGCGTATCAAACCGATGATCCTCCGCCGTAAACGCCTGAGCATCCCGACCTAACGCGGCGACCGAATGGGTTGGATGCCACGATCGGATAACGCCGGGTCTCTTCCGGAACAGCTCCGGCAGAATGCCAACGCACACCGGGGAAAGCTCCACCTCGAACCGCGGGTGATCTTTATTGATATATGACCAGGTATGCGTAGGAAACACTAACAACCCCTGCGCCATATACTCTGTAAGCGCATCCAAAACGGTATCTGCGCCGCCCTCGACTTCACCAATGCTTTTCATGGAGGAATGGACCAGCACGGTGCCTGTACCGTCCAACCCCAGAGCCTCCAGTTGGCGGGTTAAACTCTCTTTCGTATGCCTCATCCTTGGCTTCTCCCCTCTCGTACAAACCTCGCTGCCTCAGCGCATTGCTCCTCCGTCACCGCCTCCAGTGTCACGAAGCTACGGGGCTTATACTGCTCCAGCAGCCTCCAAAACAGCGGGTAGTTCAACTCCCCTAAACCTGCAGCGGTTTCCAGCAGTTCGCCGTTCGCGCCGCGTTGCAGATCCTTGGCATGGGCGCTGACGATACGCGGACCCAACAGATCGAAGGCCGTCTGGATCACCTGATCTTGGCGGTCAAAATTAGCGGTATTCATCAAATTGCACGGGTCGAGAACAACACCCACACAAGAAGAGGGGAAGCGTTCCAGCGTCTGCGCCATCGTCTCCGGCGAATCGATCAAGTGCCCTTGGGCCGCCTCAAGGCCGATGGTCACACCCCAGCGTTCGGCTTCATCCACCAGCTCCTCCAGCGCGCGGTTGAGGCGCTCCCAATACGCCGGCAGTCGTTCTGGGTCCGCCGGTTTGCCGACCTCGGTTGCCACAATCGGCGCACCGAAATGCCGCGCATGGCGCAGATGCTCCTTGAATCGGTCCACGTTGTGCCGGTAGCTCTCCTCATCCAGGTCAATCAGGCTGGCATAGCATCCTAACACGGCGATCCGTACGCGGTGATCCGCAAACGCGCCGCCGATCTCCATGGCCAAGCCCGGGCTTAACTTGCCCAGCGAGCAATCCACATCCGAAATGGCTTTGGACAACGCCAACTGCACATAAGGAAATTCATAGGCGGCCACCTTCGCGGCCAGCTCCCGATAAGGCTGCTTCCCCAATAAATGCGCCAAAATCCCTGCCGACACTTGCCTCTCCTCCTTTTTCCCATATCCCATAGGTTAACGACAGCGTACGCTCAACACGATCCTTAGGCCTTCGATGGACTGCTTCTTCGATATAATTGATTGATTTGGTTGGCCAGATAGCTCGGACTATAAGGGGTACCTTCCTCAATCCACCAGGTGACGATTCCCAACGTCGATGCGGCAATGACCTCGATGGGGACTTGCTTGGACGGATCTGCCGGCTTCCGGCGCGCCCGCCGCGTCGATACGATGTTCATCATGATCTCGAACAGTTGATGGCGGAACTCTTTATTTTCAAGCAGCACTTGAAATAAAGCCGCATTCTCGTAAATCTCCTCCAGGAAGGAGACGAGCGGATTGTTGTCCTTGGTCAGACCACTCTCAGTGAGCGGGTGAATTCTCCGAGCCAACTCGTCTAACACTTCCTTCGTCAGCTGCTCCAGTAAATCCTCCACATCGCGATAATGCAGATAAAACGTAGCGCGATTTAACCCGGCCCGATCAGCCAAGCCCTGCACAGTGACTTTGCGCAGATCGGTATTCTCGTGCAGCAATGCGATTAACGCCTCCCGGAACATTCGCTTCGTCCGAATGACGCGGGGGTCCACCTTGCCCTCCTTATTGCTCAACATTGCGCTTCTCCTTTGACGATCATCCGCAAATTATTCAACACAGACCTGACAAACTGTTGATTAATCTACACTTCGGCGGAATGTGTAAATGGTCATTTGCAGCGTTGCGTGGTAGTATTTTTTATCGACAGATTATCAATTACTTGACGACCCGTCAATGAAATGGTCATTACGAAAGGAGCAACACCGTGAACACCGCAGCACCCCATGTGAATAAAAAAATCCTGATGCCCGTCCTGCTCTTGGGCTCGTTCTTATCGATCTTAAACCAAACGATCTTAAATGTCGCCTTGCCCGATTTAATGAAGGAATTCGCCATTTCGGCTACGACCGTGCAATGGCTGATTACCGGATTCATGTTGGTGAATGGGATCCTCGTGCCGATTACGGCTTTTCTGATGCAGCGATTCACGACCCGGCAGCTGTTTATCAGCTCCATGCTCCTGCTGCTCGCTGGAACATTCATTAACGCTGTCGCCCCCAGCTTTCCGCTTCTATTAACAGGGCGGTTGATTCAAGCCGCAGGGGCGGGCATTATCATGCCGCTGTTAATGATGGTCGTGATGGTGGTCTTCCCGAAGGAAGGGCGCGGCGCAGCGATGGGGCTCATCGGTCTGGCGATGATCGTTGCCCCGGCGATTGGCCCGACGCTGGCTGGTTTGGTGATTGAGCATTTCTCCTGGCGGTGGATTTTTATCGGAATGCTGCCGCTGGTTGCGATCGTCATTCCATTAGCATTGAAATACATGGTGAATGTGTCGGAAACCTCGAAGCCGAAGCTGGACCTGATCAGCATCGTCTACTCAACGCTGGGGTTCGGCGGTCTTCTCTTTGGCTTCAGCAATGCAGGGAATAAAGGCTGGGGAAGTGCCGAAGTGTTGACGTGCCTGATTATCGGCGGTATTTTCCTGTTGATGTTCTGCTGGCGTCAGCTTACTTCGCCCGTTCCACTGATGGATTTGCGAGTCTTTAAGGAAAAGATGTTCTCCGTCACCACAATCATCAGCATTATGATTATGATGGTCATGTATGCGGATATGATCCTGCTGCCGCTTTACTTGCAGAACAGCCGGGGCTTCTCGGTGTTGGACACCGGCCTGCTGCTGCTGCCTGGGGCTTTAATTAATGCGTTATTGTCGCCGATTTCCGGACGTTTACTGGATAAATTCGGGATCAAGCCCATTGTGATTATCGGGCTGTTGTTTACGATTCCGGCGATTTGGGGCGTTACGCATTTAACGGAAACCACGTCGTATACGTACCTGGTATTCCGTACGATTGTGCTGCGCATCGGCTTGAGCTTCTTAACGATGCCGCTAAATACCGCGGGACTCAACGCTCTGCCGAAGCAGTTAAATGCCCACGGTTCGGCGGTAACGAATACGGTCCGCCAGGTCGCCGGTGCGATTGGGACGGCCTTGGTGGTCACCATTTATACGACGCGCACCAAGAACCATGCCGCCGAGCTGATGCAATCCGGTCAAAGCTTGTCTACAGCCCAGTTGAAAGAGATGTCAACCATTCTCGGAACGAATGACGCTTATCTTTGCATGGGAATCCTGAGCATCGTGATCCTGGCGGTGACGATCTTCATGCCCAATCGCCGAGGCGAAGCGAAGGCGAAAGGAATCAAAGGTACACAAGAAATGGAGCAACCGTCCGTAGAAGAAATTTAAGGCGACCTGAGGTCGCCTTTTTTAATATGTTATGTAAATTTCAAGATCCCGACGACATAAATTGAATGACACCGACGAGGATCAACGCTAACCAAACGGAGCCAATAACCAGGAGAATATTTCTGATGACCTTCCATCGTTTATCTTGAGAATAAAGACGTTTCTCCAGCTCATTCAGCCGCTCTTCCATTTCCAGCTCCGATTTGTTCGAAGGCCCTCCCATAAACATCCCTCCTCGGCTATATCATATCAGACACCCAGAATATACACAATTTGTAAATTCCAAGCTCGAGGGACTGGTCGAAAATTCTCATGACAAGCCCTTCCAGATCCATTAAAATATTTAAGTAAAATTTAAACGATGTTGTCGGCACATGATTTCACCCGACATGTCAGGAAGTACCCAAATTCGAAGGAGGAGTGAACTTGTTCAAATCCCGCAGTCCTAAATTGATCCTTGCATCCTTGCTTGCGGCCAGCCTGGCAGCCCTGCCGTTCACGGCGTCCGCAGCAGACACGAGCAGTGCAGCAACCGTCGAGCTCCGCATTATGGAGACGACCGACTTGCATGTGAACATCGTGAACTATGACTATTTTACAGACAAGCCTACCGACGAGTACGGCTTGGCCAAGACCGCCACGCTGATCAAGCAAGCGCGTGCGGAAGCGAAGAACAGCTTGCTGATCGACAACGGTGACTTGATTCAAGGGAATCCGCTGGGCGATTATGTCGCGACAGTGGATAAGCTGCAAGAAGGCGAGACCCATCCGGTCTACAAAGCGATGAACTTGCTTGGTTATGACGTCGGCAACTTCGGCAACCATGAGTTCAACTACGGTCTGGATTTCTTGAAGACGGCGGTGGCCGGATCGGACTTCCCTTACGTCAACGCCAACATTTACTTGGATGATCAAGATCAAGACCCTTCGAACGACAAAAACGCCTTCACTCCATACATCATCCTCGACAAAGAGGTGACTGACAGCACCGGAGCGAAGCACACGCTGAAGGTGGGCGTGATCGGCTTCGTGCCGCCGCAAATTCTGTCTTGGGACAAGGCGAATCTGGAAGGGAAAGTCATCGCAAAGGATATCGTAGAAACTGCGAAGAAATTCGTACCTGAGATGAAAAAAGCAGGCGCTGACCTCATCATCGCGGTACCGCACTCCGGCTTCGAGGACATTCCACAAACCCCGCTGATGGAGAACTCCGTCCTCTACCTGAGCAAGGTGGAAGGCATCGATGCGATCCTGTTCGGCCACGCGCATAAAGTGTTCCCGGACGCATCCTTCGAAGGCAAAACCGGCGTCGACCTGGCCAAGGGGACGATCAACGGTGTTCCTGCCGTAGAGCCGGGTTATTGGGGCAACAATTTGGGGATCATCGACCTGACACTGGAGAAATCCGGTGAGTCATGGACAGTAAAAGACTCCAAAGTCGATGTGAAGCCGATTTACGATACGGAGAATAAGAAAGCGCTGGTCGATGCGGACCAAACGATCTGGGACGCCATCAAAGAGGACCATGAGGCAACCCTGGAGTACATCCGCGGCCCGGTAGGCAAGACAACGGCTCCAATTAACAGCTTCTTCGCCCTGATCCAGGACGATCCCTCGATCCAAATCGTGACCAACGCGCAAAAATGGTACGTCGAGAAGCATCTGCAAGGCACGGAATACGAAGGCTTGCCTGTACTGTCGGCTGGCGCTCCATTCAAGGCCGGCGGACGCCAAGGCGCGAACTACTACACGGATATTCCTGCTGGGGATATCGCAATCAAGAACGTAGCTGACTTGTACCTGTACTCGAACACGGTGAACGCGGTGCTGGTCACCGGCGCTGAGATTAAAGAATGGCTCGAATGGTCCGCCGGACAGTTTAACCAAATCGATCCGAACAAATCGGAAGAGCAAGAATTGGTGAACTACGATTTCCCTACGTACAACTTTGACGTGATCGACGGGGTAACGTATCAAATCGATGTAACGCAACCGGCGAAATACGATGCCAAGGGCACCCTGGTTAATGAGAAAGCCAGCCGGATCGTGAACCTGTCCTATAACGGCAAGCCAATCGATCCAGAGCAAAAATTCGTTGTTGCCAGCAACAACTATCGCGCGTCGTCCAGCAAGTTTGCGAACCCGGACGGCAAGCGCATCATCCTGGCTTCGCCGGATGAGAACCGCCAAGTCATCATCGACTACATCCGTGAAAACGGCACGATCAACCCAACGGCAGACGGCAACTGGTCGCTTGCTCCGTTCGGTAACGCCAACGTGACGTTCGAGACTTCGCCTGCTGCCAAGGAAGCTGCTGCGAAGGCCGATAACCTGGAGTTTGTCGCTGATTCCGAAGGCGGCTACGCCAAGTTCAAACTGAGCTCGGCCGCTGAGTCGGTGAACCCGGCTCCGGAACCAACGCCAACGCCGGAACCAACACCAGAACCGGCTCCTGCCCCGGCACCGGCTCCTACGCCGAAGCCTGAGCCAGCCCCTGCGCCTTCAGCAGAGAAGGACATTGTCCACATCGTGAAGAAGGGCGACACGTTGTACCACATTGCCCTGGAGCATGGCACAACATGGCAAGCTCTGGCCAAGTACAACGAACTGAAGAACCCGCACTTGATCCGGATCGGACAGAAGATTTTGATTCCGGTGAAGAAATAAGAACAACGGGATAAACCCAAATGCCAAAGCCGCCTCCTGCAGGTCGTTATCGACCCGCCGCGAGGCGGCTTTTATTGATCGGTTCACACCTAAAATTTCACCGTCTTGTTCAGCTCCGCTTCGGTTTCTTTTCCCGTAAGCTGGGAGAACATGCGCTTGATCACTTTGACAAGATTGCCGGTCTCCCAATATTCCGCCGCTTCAGCCTTCACTTTGATCAGGACCAGATTCGGATCATCGCTGGTCGTATGCAGGAACTTGGCATACGCAGCGTTCCAAAACTGCTTAATCTTCTCCCGGTCATTGACCACCTCCGCTGTCCCGCGTACCGAAACGTAGGAGTCCCCAACGTAGGACACGTTCACGTGAGGGTGATCCTTCAGCTGGCTGTATTTGTCCGTCTCTTCCTTCGTGAGAAACCACAGGTCCCCGTCAAATTCAACCTCCTGGGTTTTCATCGGACGCGACACCAACCCTTCCTTCGTCACCGTGGTCAGCATTGCGATCTCGATGCCTTTGATCAATTTCCGCACCGTCTCCACAGCTTCTTGGTGCGCCGTCTGGTGATTTGCCACTGTCATGTCTGTTCACTCCGTTTGGGTTGTTTTTTCTTACCTGTTGTTAGATTGAACAGAACTTCTAAAAATAACCGCAAATCACCGATCCCCCCTCCCGAGCTAACGGACCTTAATGACGCTATTTATCCATTTCCCGAGAATTTCCCGTTGTAACGGACTTCAGGTGCCTTATTAGGCTCTTAGAAGCATCATTTGGGTTGATCTTTGGCAAATAACGCCCCGTGAGTCCGTTAGAATGGCCTAACGTCCCTGCAAGCGCAATTAACGTCTCAGGTGTCCGTTAGCTCAGTCCCGTGCCCCAGCCAAAAAAAATAATCCCGACAACCTCGTTGTCAGGATTACATACATGTGTGACTTACTTATTCTTGCGTCGTTCCCCCCGTCAATCCCCGTACGAACGCCTCGAAGTTCGGCGCAAGAGGGATGACCTTCTTGCTGGCCTTCTCCACGTACACCACTTCCGGCTCGCCGACGTTGGTGGATTCCCGATAATCGAGCATCACGACCCCGGTGTCAGACGGCGTATCGCACAGGACGACACCGAACTCAGGATACCCTTCCCGCTCGATCGTAGCGCGGCTGCCGGCCGCTCCGCACAGAGAGTGCGGTTTTTCCCGTCCGATGCCCATGATTCCCAGAATCTCGATGGTCTCGCCCGTTTGGCTCCGGAAGTAACGGTTACGGGGGATACCGCCATTATGCACTTTCATCAGGTTCACGTAAAAAGCCGGCAACCGGAACACCAGCGACTCCTCCACTGACTCGACCAGCGCATCTGTAGGCGGCGCCGAGACGTACTTCTCTGCCGCAGGATTGTCATCGTCCCAGAAGCCTTCCGCATCAAAATCCCCTTCAAAAACAACCGGTTCCGCTGCGATCTTCTCACCTTCCGAACCCGCAGCTTCCGCCGCCTCAGACGCAGACGACGCTGGTGCAGCTTCCTCGTCCCCTGCATCGCCTGCAGCGGTCTTTTCCTCGATCCAGCTCAGGAACTCCAACGTATCCTCGTCTCCCGGCTCCAACCGATCTGCCGTCTCAAACGCAGTCCGCGCTTCGTCATACCGCTCCAAATAGTAATACGCCAAGCCGATTCGATAATGCCACAGCGGGTCATCCTTCCCTTCATCGGCAATCTTCAGGAATTGCTCAATCGCCTCATCATACCGCTCCAGATTGTTCAGCGCACGCCCCAGATGGCTGATCAGCTCATAATCTCTTTCTTCCTCCGGTATGTCTGTGACTGCTTCAACGATCTTTTCATATTCATCCTCTTCATGCCACGTCTGCAACTGTTCCAATAGCTCTTCTCTCATTGATTGGCCTCCCAAGCGCATTGTCCATAAGAAAATTATACCATCCCCGGGACATGCATCACCAGCGAAGCCCGTCGGCGTTGAAATCCTGCCCTCCTTAACTTTCCGCTAACCACTTCTCCGCCTCAGCTTGGCTGGCAAACACCCGAAGTGTATTCCCTCGCTTGGATTCCGCAAGCAGTTCCTTCATCCGACCTTTAATCAGGCTCCCATCCGTAACCACAAGGGCCGTACGAAGCGAGAAGTTCACGAATTTCTGCAGAATTTCTCCGGCCAATCCCGTTCTCAAGTTGAAAAAATCCGCAGACAGCGCCTCAGCATAAACAATAAGCCGTCCAGCGTTGTGCTCAATGCACGCTTCGATCAGTTGAATCGCGTCCTGACCAGTGGCGATTGGCGGTTCGGCGGACGTGACAACGACGATCGTTTGGTTATTGTTCTCCACTACATGATATTTCATAGGTTTCTCCCCTTTCTGATCCTTCGAATGAATCCCCAAGTCCTCGCGAAGTTGGCGGATCCAGTCCAGCTCACTCCGGTATTGCTCCAGAACTCGGCCATGGATTTGATCCCAGAGATAGGCTTCCCGAGAGGTACGGCGCGGCGAAAACTCCCCCCGGCGGAGCTTCTCCTCCTCTGCGGCAAGCTGTAAATATAATTCGTGCTCATACCCCGTAAGGAGGGCGTCCAGTTCGTCTTCCCCCAACGCATCCGCCCAGGCGAGGCGCACGAGGAAGGTGTTTTTGAACTCCGGCAGCTCCGGCGGTGACAGTACCCAAGCTTTCAACGCTTCCCGCCCGGCTTCGGTAATCGTATAGATCTTCTTCGATGGAGCACTGTCTTGATGCTGGACCTCATTCGTCACCCAGCCCTCCTCCAGCAGCTCGACTAACGCCTTGTAGATCTGATTGTTATTGCCCGACCAAGGCATAAAAGGCGAATCCTGAATGATCTTCTTCAAATCGTAACCGGTTAGCGACCGGGCGCTCAGCATCCCTAAAATCGCGTAATTGATCGACATATGAACCACCTCTGTTTATCTTAACCTATGTTAATAGTAACATATGTTTTTTTAATGTGCAATAGTCTAGGGTACAGCTTAGGGTCAAATAAAACGGAGAAAGCCAGAAACTAGGGCAGGTGAGGGGATGAAGGGGACTCCGGTGACTAGCGGAGCTAAGGAGTGCGAATGAGCTAAGGGACTGGAGAGCCGTTATTGGAGCGGAATAGTTTGGTTCCTAGCACCTAACGGACTCCACAGCCCTTATTTAGGGGGTTCGGTCGAATTCTTGCCCGTACCCGCTTATAAAGGCATTCCGGTCCGTTAGAACGGGAAATCGCCGGGAAATCAGATAATAAGGGCCATACGGTCCGTTAGCTGAAAACTCAAAAAAAGCACCAGGCTGCCAATAAGACAACCTGGTGCTTCGGCCGGAGCGTCGCCTCCCAGTCCGGCAAGCTGGCCCAAGCGTCCAGCGGGACGCGGGCCACGAAGTCGTAGCCCTGCCCCTGGCCGCGCGGGTGTACAATGACCGCTCCCATTTCGGGGACATTCATTTCTGGATGGTTAACTCCATTCTTGTTATACTAAGACTATGAAAACCACGACAACTACAACCCAATCGGAACCAAAGCTTACGAAGAAGGGGAGAGAAACGCGCAGCCGCATCATTGCGGCCGCCGCTAAACTGATGTTCGAACGCGGAGTCGCGGGAACGAGCGTAGAGGATGTGCAGAAGGAGGCCAAGGTCAGCTCCTCGCAGCTTTATCACTACTTCAAGGAGAAGCGAGACCTGGTGCTCGCCGTCATCCTGTACCAGAGCGAGCAGGTGTTAGGTTCACAAGAACCGTTGCTTAGCCATCTGGACAGCATGGAGGCGCTGCAGACCTGGCGCGACGCCGTCATCCAATCGCAGGTTGAACGGCAGTATCAGGGCGGCTGCCCCATTGGTTCATTGGCCAGCGAACTGGCCGATATGGAACCCGCAGCCCGCGCTGCGCTGGCTACCTGCTTCCTGCAGTGGGAGCAGTCGATTAGCCAAGGGCTTCGTGCGATGCGGGATCGCGGAGAAATGCGCGCCGACGCCGATCCGGACCAACTGGCATTAGCGCTGCTGACGGCGCTGCAAGGCGGCCTGCTCATGACGCAGGTTCGCAAAGATATCAAAGCTCTGGAGGCCGTGCTCGACGCGATGCTGGAGCATATCCGCACCCATTTGGTTTAGACACACCCGAAATAGAAACAGAATAAGGGCACTTTAGAAGGAGGGAAATCCGTAATTTCTTATCACCCCGTAACCGGCGGAAAGCGCTGGTTACGGGGTTTTTTGCGTTTTTCAGAATTGGAGGGCTACCAAGGTCGAAAAAATGGAGTTGACAATCCAAAAAATTTAAAATACAATGAGGTCGGTCAGAAATGGAGTGTTCACTCCAGAAAAATAGCGGAAATCCCATCAACCCTTCGCCAATCGTACGCTATAAATATGGGCCGCCGTAATCAACGAAAATGAGGTGTATAGAGATGACGTTCAAACAAGAATTGGAACAAATGAGACAAGAGTATGTCGCAAATTCCCCAGCGGATGTGTATAACGAAATCAACCGCTTGATTACTGAACAGCAGCAAGCAGGCCAGGCATTTGGCCTGGAGGTGGGCCAGAAGGCGAAGGATTTCACCTTGAATAACACGCTGGGGCAACCCGTGAATCTTTATGACGAATTGGCCAAGGGTCCGGTGGTGCTGACCTTCTATCGTGGCGGCTGGTGCCCGTTCTGCAATATGCAGCTGCGTTCGTACCAGAAGGTACTGCCGCAAATCGAGTCGATCGGCGGCCAATTGATCGCTGTCAGCCCGCAAAGCCCAGACAACACATTGACGCAAAAAGAGAAGGAAGAGCTCGAATTTCAGGTGTTGAGCGATACGAACGGATTAGTCGCCGCAGCTTACAATATTCTGTACGACGTACCGGATTATATTAAGGACATTTTCCTGAACAAATTCAACTTGGATCTGGCAGAATACAATGCCACCAATCGCTGGATTCTGCCGATTACGTCCACGTTTATGATCGACGAGTCGGGTATCATCCGCTCCGCCTATGTGGAACCGGATTACATGAAACGTCCTGATCCAGAGGATATCCTGGAGCGGTTGAGACATCTGTAATTATCGTCTTAGATCCGCGATCCGAAGCATGTCCCGGTCGATACTGGAACCCCACCCGCGCCGTGTCAGGCGAAGGGCATTCAAAATCACCAAAATCACGCTGAACTCATGAATAAACATCCCCGAGGCTAAATAAATCCGCCTCGTTAATACCCCCGCCAGCAGCAGAACCACGACCACGATGGCAAAGAATACGTTTTGCTTCATATTGCGAACCGTGCGCTTCGCCAGCTGGCGGGCATATACGAGCTTATCCAGCCGGTCCGCCATAATGACCGCATCCGCAGTTTCTATCGCAATGTCCGTCCCCGTGCCTCCCATGGCCAGCCCAATGTCCGCGGCGGCGATCGCCGGCGCGTCGTTGACGCCGTCGCCAAGCATCGCCACACGGTAGCCCTGCCGCTTCCACTCCTGAATCAACGCCATCTTATCTGCTGGAAGCAGCCCGGCGTGCACCTGATCCACCCCCAGCTGATCCGCAACCTTACTAGCCACATGTCGATTGTCGCCAGTCAGCATCACCACCCGCTTCACGCCTTGCCGCTTGAGCCCTTGGATCGCTTCCTTCGCTTCGGCACGAATCGGGTCTGTGATGGCGATAACGCCAATCAACATGCGGTTAACCGCGGCAAATACCACCGTACCCCCGCGCTTCTCTTGACGTTCTGCCTCGTCCCATACCTCCTTGCTTATGGACACGCCTTGCTGCTCCAACCACTCCCGCTTCCCGACCCGAACCGTCTGTCCACGAACCTCACCGCAAATCCCGCTTCCTTTGTGTACCTCCACCTGCTTCGGTCGATCCGCCGGCTCTACCTTCCGAGCCTTTGCCGCATTTACAATCGCTTGTCCAAGCGGGTGCTCCGAGGCCGCTTCCACTGCAGCCGTCAGCTCCAACAGCTCGCGTTCCTGCACGCCGCCGTAGGTGTGTACCGCAACCACGGAAGGGTTCCCCTCCGTTAATGTCCCAGTCTTATCGAACGCAACTACCTCCGCCCGGGCCAGGTTCTCCAGCACCTCCCCGCCTTTGATCAGCAAGCCGTTTGCGGCGCCGTTTCCCAATCCGGCAACCATTGAGACCGGCGCGGCAATCACCAAAGCCCCCGGGCAAGCGATCACCAGAAACGTCAGCGCGAGCTCGGGATTCCGAGAGACGAGGAACACCAGTACCGCCAACAGCAGCATCCCCGGCGTATAGTAGGAAGCGAACTTGTCCAAAAACCTTTGCATCTTCGCCTTAGATTCCTGGGCTTCTTCCACCAGCTCAATAATTTTGGCAAAGGTCGTGTCCTCCCCGACCTGCTCGGCAATGACTTCCAGGTAGCCCGTATCCACGGTCGTTCCGCTGAACACCCGGTCACGGACCTGCTTACCGACGGGTACCGGTTCGCCGGTAATCGCCGCTTCGTTAACTAGGGCTTGGCCGGAAGCAACCTGGCCGTCGACCGCGATCTTGCTGCCGGACGGCAGAAGCACCCGATCCCCGCGCACCACTTCGGACGCGAGCACTTTGACCTGAACGCCGTCCCGCAGGACGAGGGCTTCCGCCGGGGCCAGATCGATCAAGGCTTTCAAGGCGGAGCGCGTCTTGCCCAACGTGATCGCCTCAAGGTATGCCCCGAGCCGGAATAAGAAGGCCACCGCGGCAGCCTCAACGTATTCGCCGAGGATAACCGCCCCGATCATCGCGATCGTCACCAATAGCTCGATGCTGAAGACGCGCATGCGGAGCGATCGAAAGGCTCGGACAGCGATCGACCAACCGGATAGGGCCGAGGCCAGCAGCAGTGCGACGCTTCGAACCACCTCCCATCCCAGGAGGTGAAACAACCCCGCCAAGGCCAGTAGCAGCCCCGACGCCAACAGCGCCGCCGCTTTACGAGGCTTGGCCATCGCCATGCCCTCCCCCCGCCAGCACCGGATACCCCAGCTTCGCCAGCATGCTCTGCAGCGGCTCCTCCTGCACCAGGTTCTCATCGAACCGGACCTTCACTTGGCTAGAGTGGAATAACACTTTAACTTCCTGTACCCCCGGTTGTTTCAACAGCGCGCTTTCGATTTTCTTGATGCAGCTTGGGCAGGTTAACTCTTCTACGTTCCATTTAACGGTGATCATTGGACATATCCCCTTTCGGTTATCGATGGCTTCATCGTAACTCGGGTTCCAGGGGCTTTCCTTGATTCACGTCAATTTAAAGATATCCTAGAGTTAAGAAGCTCTGGGCCAGCCGCGGTGGAGCGGCGGATTGTTCAGGGTGCCGTGCTGGCCCTCGCGATAACGTAATCAGGATGCTGCCACTTGCAACGGTTATCTTCGCGATACCGCTCACGCACGATTGATCCAGGATAACGCCTTTTGCGACGGTTTGAACGTAATGCCAGCCTTTGCGACAGATTGAACGTGATACCAGCTCTTGCGGTGGATTGAACGCGATACCACTTCCTGCGACAGATTGATCGCCGAATGCTGCCTCTTTGCGACCTATTGATCGTGGTGCCACCTCTCGTAAGTCTAACGCTTGTGACAAACGCTATTGCCGCCAAAATGGCCGATTTCCAAATCTAACGCTTGCCACACACTCTATTTACTCCATTTTCCGCATTTCACCGCGCTTTTTCCGCAAATAAGCACGCTGACAAGCGTTAGAACGCCAGCCCCCCTGTTTTTCGCCAAATAAGACGCCTGGTAAGCGTTAGCGACACTTGGAGCAACACTTGGCACTATGAGCAACACTTGGCACTAGGAGCAACACTCGAAGCGACACTCAACGGATTTCGAAGCGACACTCGGAACAAATCTCGGAACGACACTCAAAGCAAAACTCCAATCGAGACTCCAATCGAAACTGCGAAACGAAACTCAAACCGTAAACAAGTCCCTCGCTTACCAAAAAAATATTTTAAATTTACTATTGCCCTCCGAATCAGTTCCTGCTAATATTAAGGAGCATGATTTTTGGAAAGGTTGTATTCAATATATCGCGAGTCTTTCCAAGCAGATAATTTTTTGACCACTTTCTTCGGAAAGTTAAGGCCATACGGACAGCCGGGTCAAATGCCGATTGGCAACTTAGTTGCCTTATTGATTGAGTTAAAAGCTCAAATTTTATAAGTTGGTTACTTTACAACCAGTGCATAATGCACATCAACTTGTGAAACGGTCAATAAGAGTGGTAAAGGCGAATTATTTGCTAAATAGACTCTGATCAAACATGATATATTGAATATTAAGAATTCCGGAGCGTGCGTTCGTGCGAAGTCATTTCGTGCGGCGATGAAGACGGGCGTTCGTCCGTTGTGATGGAGCATTTCTTAATATTGACTATATCAGAAGCAAGTGATGCGCAGGTTATGCGTTCAATCACTTGCTTTTTTTACGTTTCACAGCACTTGTCAAATTTTAAAGAAGGTAGGAGATGGACAAATGGGAAAAGCATTAATCATCGGCTGCGGCGGCGTGGCTTCCGTAGCGATCCACAAATGCGTGCAAAACAGCGAGGTATTTGAAGAAATCTGCATCGCCAGCCGCACCAAGTCGAAATGCGATGCGCTGAAAGCGAAGCTGGACGGCGGCAAAACCAAAATCACGACAGCTCAAGTGGACGCCAACAATGTCGACGAGCTGATCGCATTGATCAACGAAGTGAAACCAGACATCGTGATGAACCTGGCTCTGCCGTATCAAGATTTGACGATCATGGAAGCCTGCTTGGCAACCAAAACGCACTACCTGGATACCGCGAACTATGAGCCGGAAGATACGGCGAAATTCGAATACAAATGGCAATGGGAATACCGCGAGCGCTTTGAGAAAGCCGGCATTACTGCACTGCTGGGCAGCGGCTTTGACCCTGGCGTAACGGGTGTATTCTCCGCCTATGCACTAAAACATCATTTTGACGAAATCGAGTACATCGACATCCTCGACTGCAACGCTGGTGACCACGGCTATCCGTTTGCGACGAACTTCAACCCGGAGATCAACATCCGTGAAGTGTCTGCGAAGGGCAGCTACTGGGAGAACGGCCAATGGGTCGAAACCGAGCCGATGGAAATCAAACGCGTCTACAACTTCCCGGAAATCGGGGAGAAAGATATGTACCTGCTGCACCATGAGGAAATCGAATCCCTGGCCCTGAATATTCCGGGCATCAAACGGATCCGCTTCTTCATGACATTTGGTCAAAGCTACCTGACCCACCTGAAATGCCTCGAAAACGTCGGCATGACTTCCATCGAGCCGATTGAATTCGAAGGCAAGCAAATTGTGCCGCTGCAGTTCCTGAAAGCCGTCCTGCCGGATCCATCTTCGCTCGGACCGCGCACGAAGGGTAAAACGAACATCGGCTGCATTTTCAAAGGGAAAAAAGACGGCACAGAAAAAATGTACTACCTGTACAATGTCTGCGACCACGAAGAATGCTACAAAGAAGTTGGCTCTCAAGCCGTAGCTTACACGACGGGTGTTCCGGCCATGATCGGTGCGATGATGATCCTCAACGGCACTTGGAACAAACCGGGCGTCTACAACATCGAAGAGTTCGATCCAGATCCATTCATGGATGCACTGAACAAGTGGGGCCTGCCTTGGAAAGAAAGCTTCAATCCGGTACCGGTAGATGCCTATCCGGAAGAGGAAGTCGCCGAAGAGCGCAAAGAAACGGAGTACGTTAGATAATATGCGCTTCGAGGAACTGCCAACACCTTGTTACGTGGTCGATGAGAAACTTTTGGAGCAAAACCTGAAGATCCTGGCCGGAATTATGGAGCGGACGGGGGCCAAAATTATTTTGGCGCAAAAAGCATTTTCGATGTACACGACCTACCCGCTGATCGGCAAATATTTGAGCGGCACGGCGGCCAGCGGCTTGTATGAAGCGCGGCTTGGCCACGAGGCAATGGGCAAGGAGAATCACGTCTTTGCCCCGGCCTACCGAGAGGATCAAATCGACGAAATCATCGAGCTGTGCGATCATGTGATCTTCAACTCGTTCTCCCAAGTGGAGAAATATCGCGATCGGGTGCTGGCGGCTGGCAAAAAAGTCGGTCTGCGCATCAATCCGGAATGTTCAACCCAAGTGGGCCACGATATCTATAACCCTTGCGCATATGGCTCGCGGTTTGGCGTAACGATTGAGAATTTCCGTCCGGAGCTGTTGGATGGCATTTCTGGCTTTCATTTTCATACCTTGTGCCAGCAGAATTCGGACGACTTGGCCACGACGTTGGACGCGGTGGAAGAGAAGTTTGGTCCATGGCTGTCGCAAATGGAATGGATCAATTTCGGCGGCGGCCATCACATCACGCGCGAGGATTACGATATTCCGCTGCTGGAAGCGTGCATTCGGCGGATGCAGGACAAATACGGCTTAGAAGTATATCTGGAACCAGGTGAAGCGGTGGCGCTGAACGCCGGTTACCTGATCACGACGGTGCTGGATACGATGAAAAATGGCTTGGATATCGCCATCGTGGACGCCTCGGCTTCCTGCCATATGCCGGACGTGCTGGAGATGCCGTACCGTCCGCCGCTGTTTGGCTCGGGCGAACCTGGCGAGAAGCCGTATACGTATCGGCTGGGCGGACCAACCTGCCTGTCCGGGGATAATATCGGCGACTACTCGTTTGATGAGCCGCTGAAGCCGGGCGACCGCCTGGTGTTTGGCGATATGGCCATCTATTCGATGGTGAAGAACACCACTTTCAACGGTATGCCGTTGCCGGCGCTCGTCCTGCAGCATAAGGACGGCGATTGCGAAATTTTACATCAGTTTGGTTATGAAGATTTCAAAATGCGGTTGGCGTAAAGCACCTCAATCGCTTAAGCGGGGACTGCCCGGTCAATGAAATGACGGGCGGTCTCTTTTTTTGTCCAAAACCATAATCCTGCACACCATTTCCATAGAATTACACCTTTATTTGGAAAGGATTCCTCATTTACGATGGAAGTGCGGGACTTATACCGATCCTTGGGAAGAGGGGGGAATACGCCTTTTTGTGATATCGCTTACATTGGTATATTAAACAGAATTAGTTAACCATGCAGCGAGGCTCACCACGACAACTCTGCCAGATGTAAGAAAGGGAGAAATCTTCAAATCTGAAAGGAGAATGCATGACGTGAACAGCCAAAGACGCATTATCGCATGGATATGTATCGTCGCGATGTTCGCCACAACCTTCTTTACTTCAATGGGGTGGTCCGCACCGGTTCAGGCGGCAGGAGGGGCGAATCTGGCTGCAGGCAAGCCAACGACGGAATCCGGGCATGCCGATGTTTATCACGCCTCCAACGTCACGGATGGCAATGCCAGTACGTATTGGGAAAGCACTAATCACGCTTTACCCGGGTGGGTGCAGATCGACCTCGGCAATACAGTAGAAATTGATCAAGTCATCTTAAAGCTGCCTTCCAGTTGGGAAAGTCGGACGCAAACCTTATCCGTACAAGGCAGCACCAACGGGGCGAGCTTCACCGATCTGAAAGCCTCCGCCAGCTACACGTTTGACCCGGCTTCGGGAAATACGGTGACGATCAACTTTGCAGCTGCCAGCGTTCGTTACGTGCGGATTCACATTACGGCCAATACCGTCTGGCCGGCGGGCCAACTCTCCGAAGTGGAGGTCTACGGCGCTTCGCCAGCCGCACCTTCCGCGATTCCGGGCAAGATTGAGGCGGAAAATTACTCTGCGATGTACGGCATTCAGACGGAACCCACCACGGATACAGGCGGCGGGCTGAACGTCGGCTGGATTCATGTCGGGGATTGGATGGACTATAATGTCAACGTCGTTAGTTCGGGCACCTATACCGTCGAATACCGGGTTGCCAGCAATGCAAGTACAGGCGAAATCCAGTTGAAATCCGGCGCAACCACGCTGGCTACAACGACCGTACCCAACACCGGGGGATGGCAAAACTGGCAGACCGTAACGGCCACCGTAACGCTCAATGCCGGAACGCAAACCCTTCGCGTCTATGCCAGCGGATATGATTTTAATATCAACTGGATCCAATTTACGCAGGGAAGCTCCGCTGATACGCAGCCGCCAACGGCGCCGAGCAACCTGGCCTTCACCCAGCCAACCTCTGGCACAATCAAGCTGACCTGGAACGCCGCCACGGATAACGTAGGCGTAACCGGGTACGACATTTACGCCAACGGTCAGCTTCGCGGCAGTGTCAGCGGAACCACGCTGACTTACACCGACTCGCAGCCAGCAAGTACTACCGTCTCCTACTATGTCGTCGCCAAGGATGCAGCCGGCAACGTTTCGCCGCCAAGCAATACTGTGACGCGAAACGGAACCGGCGGAGAGGCCGGAACCAACCTCGCCATCGGCAAGACGATTACCGCATCCTCCTCGACGTATATTTATGTGGCCGACAATGCCAACGATAACGATGTCTCGACCTATTGGGAGGGCAACGGTCATCCGAGCACACTCACCGTGGACCTGGGGGCCAATGCCAACATCACGTCGATTGTCCTGAAACTGAACCCTTCCAGCGAATGGGCAACACGAACGCAAACGATTCAAGTGCTGGGGCATGACCAAAATTCCACCACCTTTACGAACCTGGTCTCCGCCGCTTCCTATACCTTTAATCCGGCAACCCAGAACACCGTCACCATTCCGGTCAGCGCCACCGTGAGCCAAGTGCAGCTGCGGTTTACCGCCAATTCCGGAGCCCCCGGCGGGCAGGTCGCGGAGTTCCAGATCTTTGGCACACCGGCACCCAATCCGGATCTGACCATATCCAACCTGTCCTGGTCGCCGACGACACCGGATGAGTCCCAATCCGTTACGCTGACGGCTGCGGTTCGCAATGCAGGAACTGTTGCATCCGGCGCTACGAATGTGAACTTCTACCTTGGCAGCACTCTGGTAGGTACAGCTCCCGTAGGTGCGCTTGCCCCTGGAGCTACGACGAACGTCTCCGCAACAATGGGCGCCAAAGACGCCGGTTCGTACGTCGTGATTGCCAAGGTGGATGAGAACAACGCGGTCCTTGAAACCAATGAAGCCAACAACACCTACACCCATCCCACGCCGCTGACAATTCACCAGGTACAAAGCTCTGATCTGATCGCGACGCCAGCCTGGACGCCTTCGAATCCGAGCGCAGGTACGACTGTCACCTTTACCGTGAACCTGAAAAACCAAGGCACCATCGCATCCGCCGGCGGCGCGCACCCCATCACCTTAGAACTGAAGAACGGCTCGGGAACAACCGTACGCACGCTAAACGGTTCGTATAGCGGGACGCTGGCTCCGGGAGCATCCGTCAATGTGACGATGGGAACATGGACTGCATTGGACGGCAGCTACACGGTAACAACAACGGTAGCAGACGATGCTAACGAGGTCGCTGTGAAGCGGGATAACAACAGCAGCACCGTCAGCTTATATTCCGGTCGCGGCGCGAACATGCCGTTTACTGTGTTGGAGGCCGAAGCTCCTTCGAACAGCACCAATGGAACGCGGCTGGCGCCAAACTTTACGCCGGGTGATTTTGCCGGTGAAGCCTCTGGACGTTCAGCCGTTTATCTGGATGCTACCGGCGAATACGTGGAATTTACGCTGACTCAGCCGGCCAATGCGTTCGTGCTCCGCAGCGCCGTAGCCGAGAATACCACCGGTACGATCAGCATCTATGCGAACGGTGTGGATCAAGGCAATTTTACCGTGTCCTCCAAATTCGCTTACGTGTATGCCACACCTTCCACGCTTGGAGAGTTAGGGTACAATAACTCCGGCTCCAAGGCTTACTGGCTGTACGAAGACTCCCAGCTCTTGCTGGACCAAGTCTATCCGGCTGGAACGAAGATTCGAATCCAGAAGGATGCGGGGGACGTTCCTTGGATTTACGTGGATATGATCGAGACGGAGAACGTAGCGCCGCCAGCCTCCAATCCGGATCCTAGCAAATATGTTGAAGTGTCGAGTACGAAATCGATTGAGCAGGCGCTGAACGAGTTCCGTCAGGATCCGTCCAAGCAAGGGATTTTCATTCCGGCTGGAGAGTGGACGATCTCATCGAAGATTTTCCTGTATGGTCGGGCAACGGAAATCATTGGCGCCGGTCCTTGGCATACCAAGCTGATTGCACCGCAAAACCAAACGAACACCGACGTTGGATTTAACATCAGCTCCACCGCTAACGGATCCACCATCAAGGACTTGTCCGCCTGGGGGAACTATGTCTACCGTCAGGACGGCCCCGGCAAATTCATTGACGGGAACGGCATGCAGAACGTGACGATTGAGAACATTTGGGCGGAGCATTTCGTGTGCCTGTACTGGGGCGTGAACTCTTCCTACAATACCTTCAAGAATAATCGGATCAAAAATATGTTCGCCGACGGCATCAACATGACCAACGGCTCTTCCTACAACGTGATTGACAACAACTATGCCCGCGGTACGGGGGACGACGCCTTCGCCTTGTTTAGTGCGATTGACGCCGGCGGCTCGTACAATGTGGGGAACAAGTACACAAACCTCACCGCCGTCAACGTACGCCGGGCTGCCGCCTTCGCCGTCTACGGCGGTCAGAACAACCTGTTTCAGAACCTGTACGGCGCAGATACGCTCACGTATCCTGGCGTGACCATCAGCAGCTTAAGCTTCGGCTATAATACGCTGGGCTTCGGAGATCAGGATACGGTGATCGACGGTGTTACGCTGGATCGCACTGGCGGTGATTTCTGGACCAGTGTCGGGGCGGACGACAAAATTAACGATTATCAAAACTTCGGGGCAATCTGGTTCTTCGGCGGTGACCGGGACTTCAAGAACATCCTGGTGAAAAATGTGGACATTAATAACCCGGTATACTTCGGCTTGATGTTCCAATCCAAATCGCCGGAGAATCTGCCCATGCAGAACGTACGGCTGGAGAACATCACGATTAACAACCCAACCCGCTACGGCATTAAGCTGGTCGTGAGAGCCGAACAAGGTCAAGGACCTGTGGTTGGCGAAGCTCGTTTCACCAATGTTACGGTCAACAATCCGGGAATCACGGCCATCTATGGCGAGAATCAAACGCCGAATTTCAATGTGATCCGGGTTTCGGGAAATAACTGGTGATTCCATAAAGGCACACAAAAGGCGGTACCTGTCCAATGACGGGTACCGCCTCTGTTGCTGAAGCAACGGGATAACAATGAAAGTGTGGATCAGAAGATGGATTCCCTTCCTGAATTAAATCGGCAGCAGCTTCATGCGATCCTTCGCTTTCAGGCCTTCCACCATGTCGTACCACGCTTGCGGCTTGTTCGGCAACACCGTGTAATACCGCTCCAGGAATTGCACGATCAAAGCCGTTTCCAGGCTGTCCTCGTTGCCGTCCATCGGCAGGAAGCAGAGGTCGAGCCCGCTGACCGCTTCTCCGTCATTGTTCCAGGACGGATGCACGTACGGGAAGTCCAGGCGCATATATCCGAGATGGGACAAGACTTCGCGGCGTACATAAGGATCCATCGGCTTCACGCCGCCGAATTCGTGATGCTCCACCCGGTAAGGATCGTAGATTTCCGCGAACATACCGCGCAGCTTCTTGCCGTTCGCTTCGGCTAATGCGTGTAAATCGCGCAACCGATGATCTGCCAGGAACCGCCCGATACCCAGCCCAGCTTGGCCGATAATCGTGAAGTCGGTCATCGCCACGTTGAAGTCCTCATAATAGCGATACTCCGTCGCCCCAACGACCTGACCTTCGTGCACCGCCACAAAGACGCGAATGCCGGGGTCTTCCAGCGGCTCTTTCCATAAATCGAATTCCAGCACTTCTTCTGGCGGGAACACGTTTTGCATCAGCTGATGCATCGATTTGAATAAAGGATCCTGAATATTCGTAATTCGGATGTATTCCATAAAGGTACATTGCCTCCTATTTAAAATTGCGCTGGAGAAACGGGTTTCTCCATTCCATCAATGCGGCGTAATTCCGTGACTCCTCATCTTCCAGATAATCACGCACGACCGTGACCGGCGTACGGCCGCAACGCAGCAGGAAGGTGATCACCGGATCCTTCAGCTCACCGCTCACAACGGCATTGAGATACTGCTCCGCCGTCATTTCCTCTGCATACTTGTGATAGCCCGGCATTCTGCCGCCGCCCAGCAATCGCTCAAGGCCTTGCTGCACCACCAACTCGTACATGGACAGCATTAACCACTTGCCTAGGCCCCATTTCCGATAAGCCGGACGAACACTGATATCTACAACGTACAGAGTATTTCCATCAGGCCGGTGGTTGCGGATGTACCCTTCATCGGTGATATCCGCCCAGGCGTGCTCCGGCTTGCCGGGGTCAAAATCGACCTTGAGCCCGGTCATCGAGCCTACCAGCTCCCCGTTGACTTCCACGCATAACGCGCCTTCAGGAAACAACCGCACATGGTTGCGGAGCTGCTCCTCGTTCCACCATAATTCCGAAGGAAAAGGAGGCGGGAAGCTCTCCTGCTGAATGCGGATCAACCCCGGAAAATCCTTCTCTTCGTAGTTCCGAATGACCGCCGGCACCGGCCGGCCTTGATCATTAAACACGTACCATTCTTTCCGATACATCATGTCTCTCCTCCATGGACAACCTGTGTGGCTTGGTTTAGTTCCAATCGGTGTACAGATCGGTCCGACGATCTCGCCAAGTGGTCACCGAGCCTTTCTCCCGAACCTGATAAAGCAGCTCCAAATCGAGATCGGCGGTTACGATCATATCGTCGTTGATCTCGCCTTCCACCAGAATGCCGCGCGGTGGGAACGGAACGTCGTTTGGCGTGATGACTGCCGCCTGCCCGAAGTTGCCCCGCATGAAGTCCACCGTTGGCAGCGATCCGACCGTCCCCGTAGTGACGATGTATACCTGGTTCTCAACTGCTCGCGCATGGCAGCAGTAGCGTACCCGGTGGAAGCCGTGGCGATCGTCCGTACAGGATGGACAGAAAATCACGTCCGCCCCCTTCGCCTTCGCCATCCGGACGATCTCCGGAAACTCGATGTCATAGCAAGTCAACATGGCGATTTTACCCTTGTCGGTTTCGAACACTTCCAGACCGTCGCCCGGCGTCATGTTCCATTCCGTCACCTCGGTCGGCGTAATGTGCAGCTTGGCTTGCTCCGCAATTCGCCCATCGGGATAGAACAGATGCGCGACGTTGTACAGCCGGTCGCCTTTGCGCAGCACATGCGTCCCGCCGATGATATGCATGCCGGTCTGACGAGCCAATCCGCTAAACAGCTTACGGTATTGCTCTGTGAAATCCGGCAGCTCCTGGATGGTCAATGCTCTCCCCTCCGGTGTTCCAATCGACATCAGCTGCGTAGTGAAAAACTCAGGGAACAGCACGAAATCCGCGCTGAATTCCTCCGCGGTTTTGATATAGTGTTCGGCCTGCCGGGCGAACTCGTCAAAGCTGCCAATCGTATGCAAATGATATTGGACAGCGGATACTCTTAATTTCATGGGACTCCCCTCTCTTGTCTTACTCCATCTTCGTAAATTTCATCATAAAGTCAGCCAGAATGCAATTCCGCCGCCCTGCTGCGAACCCCGCTCATAGATGAACCGGGAGGCCGGCTCCCAATACAATCTCTTGTTCTGTCACTATGGATTCATATGCCAGAAGCCGCACCCCTTGCCGGGAAGCTTCCTCCAAAGCGTTCGCAAAAGCCGGATCCATGTCCCGGTAAGGAGTAAATTCGCGGCATCCCTTCATTTGGATGACGAACAGCACCGTCCCCGTGTATCCTTCTTGAACCGCCTTAGCCAACTCCATAACATGTTTGGTTCCCCGCGTCGTTGGGGCATCCGGGAACATGGCGATCCCATCCTGCTGGAGCGTCACGCCTTTGACCTCGATGAACCCTCGTTCCTCGCCTTTTTCATAGTAGAGATCAAACCGAGAATCCCCATAGGTGACTTCCCGCTTCACGCGGCTGACCGTTCCGATCTCCGCGATCCACCCCGCCTTCAGCGCCTCGAACGCCACCGGATTTGGCGCTTGCGAATCAACGTTCACCCAGGCTCCATCCTTGGCCGCTGCAATCAAGGAATATTTCGTCTTCCGCTCAGGCCGGTCTGACACCTCCAGCAGCACCTCGGTATCCGTTCGCAGAAGCTCTTTCAGCCGACCGGTATTTTTCACATGCACCTGTTCTAAAACGCCGTCCACCATCACCTCAGCGATAAACCGGTTCACCCGACGCTGAAGCCGTCCGTGGACGATGTTCCCATACTTCATCCTTCTTCACTTCCCTTAAGCGTTACCAAGCCGCGATCATGCCGTCCGTTCGGGATTCCGTCCCGCCAGCCAACACGCCGGTTTGCGGATCCCGCCAAATGATTTGGCCGCGTCCGAAGGCTCCTCCGTCCGGCATCACTTCGATATCATGCCCTTTTTGCCGTAGCGCCTCGATGAGTTCACCTGGAAACTCCGGTTCCACCTGTACCTTCTTGCCGCCAACCCACTGCCACCGCGGAACATCCAGGGCCGCTTGAGGATTCAACCGGTAATCCACCGTATTCATGATTACCTGCATATGGCCTTGGGGCTGCATATATCCGCCCATGACGCCAAACGGGCCCACCGCCTCTCCATCCTTGGTCAGAAACCCGGGGATGATCGTGTGATACGTTCGTTTCCCCGGCTTCACGAAGTTCGGATGCCGTTCATCCAGCGAAAAGTCGGCCCCGCGGTTTTGCAGGCTGATTCCCGTTCCCGGGATCACGACACCTGAGCCAAAGCCCATATAGTTGCTTTGTATATAGGAGACCATATAGCCTTCTTCGTCAGCCGCAGCTAAATAGACGGTCCCGCCCCGCGGCAGATCGATGGGCTTCGGATCCAGCGCGATGTCACAGATCTCTTGAGCTCGTAACGAGGCGTATTCCCTGGACAGCAGATATTCCGTCGTAACCGGCATGTCCGCCGGCTCCGTGATCCAGGCCTGGCCATCCGTAAACGCGAGCTTCAGCGCCTCAATCTGACGGTGCACGGTCTCCGCGTTAAGCCACTCGGGCTGCTCCAGCTGCTCGTAGATGTTTAAGGCCAACAGCGCAACCATCCCCTGCCCGTTGGGCGGAATCTCCCAAACATCATATCCCCGGTAATTCGCCGAAATCGGCTCAACCCACTCCGGCCGGTAGGCAGACAAATCAGCTTTTCTTAAAAAGCCGCCATGCTCCAACATCAAGTCCTCGATCCGCTGGGCCAGCTCCCCTTCGTAAAAATCCCGCGCTCCGCTGGCCGCAATCCGGCGCAAGCTCTCCGCATGACCCTTCGAGCTCCACACTTCCCCGATCTCGGGAGCCCGGCCTTGCGGAGCAAAGGTGTCGAACCAGGCTTCGAACTCGGGTCCCTCCTGTTTACGGTAAGACTGATAAGCCCGAGCCCAATATTTTCCTAAGATCGGTGTCAGAGGATACCCCTCCTCGGCATATCGAATCGCGGGCTTCAAGCTCTCCGTCAGCGGACGTCTGCCGAACTTCTCGGCCAGCTCCGCCCAAGCCGCAGGGACTCCGGGAACCGTAATCGGCACCAGCCCCAGCTTCGACATTTGCTCATGCCCCCGCTGTTTCACGGCCTCCGCCGTCAGTAAGGCAGGTGCCGGCCCGGACGCGTTCAAGCCGTGGAGCTTCCCCTTCGTCCAGACAAGAGCAAACGCATCCCCGCCGATCCCGTTGGAGGTCGGCTCAACGACCGTCAGCGCTGCCGCGGCCGCAATCGCCGCATCAATGGCGTTCCCCCCTTGCTGCAGAATTTCAAGCCCGGCCTGTGCTGCCAGCGGCTGGGACGTCGCCACCATTCCTTTTTTTGCAAAAACGGTATAACGCTTGGATGCAAACGGGTGATGCAGATAATCCATTGACCTCACTCCTTTGCTTAGGGTTCATGAAGAAGCGTCTAGGTGCAATGCAGCTTATCTCATGCTGGTATAATAACATAGACCTTTTCGCAGGAGTAGAATGGCACAAAAAAGACCCCCATAGCCTAAACACGTTGCTCAAAGCGTCTAGTCTATGGGGATCAGTCTATCTAGAGCCCATCAATCGATCATGCCAAGAGTTTGTAGCATTCTCACGAACACGGTGGCAGCCTGGGCACGTGTCGTTTCACCCTTCGGACTAAAAGTATCCTCGCTTGTGCCGGTCATGATGTTCAGCTTAACCATCAGACGAACGTCCTCCAAGAAGGCTGCGTTCACACTCGCCAGATCCTTGTATTCATTCAGAGTCACATTTTCCTTTGTTATTGGCAGCTGCTCAAGGGAAATCCCTGCAGCTAACATGCTCGCCATCTCCTCACGCGTAAGCGGCTGATCTGGTTTGAATTGAGTCCCGCTCACAAAGTCCAGCAGTCCAAGCTCCTTGGCTTTAACGACTTCATCGAAATACCATGCACCTTGTTTGAGATCGTCATAGGGAGCTGTATTACCAGTAGAAATGTCGCGTCCAAGCGCCCGGACCAACATGGCGGTAAACTCCGCCCTTGTTACGGATCTGTTAGGGTCGTACAGTCCACCGCCCACTCCTTCAACAAGCCCTTTAGCTGCAGCAAGCTGGATATACGGTTTACCCCAATGATTTTTCACATCGGTGAAGCTTACTGGATTTTGCGCTGCAATAAATACGCCGTTGAAATAAGAATGAATCGACGCATTCCACACATCGTCAGCTTTTACCGCTCGAGCGGGGACAAAATCAAACTTCTCCGTCGTTTCGTTATAGCGGAACACCCCCCATTGCTCCGACATGCCAGTGATGTTCTTCGGTATCGGAATTATCCGGGGAAGCGCCTTGCTGAACGAATCTGCCGTACCGACAACTTCTCTCGTCTTGGTGTTGATGATATCCGTGCGCAAATCTACGATCGCGCCCAGGACTTGGCCTTCTGGCACACCGCTTGCAAACGCCGCCAGGATGTCCTTGTCGTCAGATTTGTCGGTCAAGGTGACCTTGAAGCTGATATCCTGTGGTTTTAGATGGTTCGCGGCAAGCAAGTCCGTCAACCCCGGAATCAGCGATGCCAAATCGACCGGCACCTGGTAGCTGGCGTAAGGGGTTTTGAAGTCGATGATAAAAGCAGCGGCACGTTCTACGCTCACTATCAGGACAAATACGACCTGATGGAAAAGTGCGGACGTCCTGATCAATGAAGATGAATGCCTCGTTCCGCCCAAGTATTTTGCTACATATGTAGGATGGACGCACATCGGCGTAATTCAACAATGGCTGGAGAACGGCGGGCAAGAGTCGCCCGAGGAAATGGCGCGCATCCTGACAACGATTCTGGTGCACGGTCCATTGTATGCGGCAGGCTTGAAGAAACTTGCCGCGTCTGAACATCCGTTGCCGAATCTTCCAATAGGGAGCACAAACTAACTCTTGATATAAAAAAGTTCCGTGTAGTTTTGCACTACTTGTTCTCATTCTATGCCAAGGAACAACTTGTAAAGGGCATTCCACTACAAACCGTGGTATAATAGCCTCTGGCATAAACGGTTGGAATGCATATTCCTCGTTTGATGCGGGTGGGAGAGGGATATTTTGAAAGTGTGATTTTTATCATGAAAGGAGTTTTTAAGCTTAAGCAACACCAAACGAACGTGAGAAGAGAGCTCATCGCTGGATTGACCTCGTTCTTCTCGATCGTGTACATCATCGCCGTCAACGCCAACATCCTGAAGGATGCAGGAATTCCGCTGGAGGCCGGGATATTGGCCACCGTGCTGTCTTCGCTTGTCGGCTGTTTGTTGGTCGCGTTCGTAGCGAACGCACCGTTAATTCTCGTCCCCGGCATGGGGATCAACGCTTTATTTACCTATACCATAGTAGGATCGATGGGACTCAGCTACCAAGAAGCTTTGGGCGCAACAGTGCTTGCGGGCATCCTGTTCGTCGTGGTGGCTTTTACCGGTTTGTCCTCCCTGATCTCCAAAGCTATTCCGGCTTCCCTGAAGGAATCGATTTCCGTGGGAATCGGGCTGTTCATTGCCTTCATCGGCTTGCAGAAGAGCGGCATTGTCACCGGTAACCCCAGTCACTTTGTGGCGCTCGGGGACTTGTCCGCACCGCTGGTTCTCGCTTCGATCATCAACCTGATCCTGACGCTGTTCCTGTTCTTGAAGAAGGTTCCGGGGAATTTTCTGATCAGCATTATTTTAGGAACGTTGGTGGCTTGGTTGTTCGGCATCGTTGACCTGGGATCGTTCGCATCCGCATCGCTGTCGTTTCAAAGCTATCGTGACGTCTGGATGAGCGCGGACCTCCGCCATATGGCCAGCATTCCGTTCCTGACGGCGTGCTTCTCACTGGTGCTGGTACTGGTCTTCGAAAATATCGGGCTGGTTCACTCGCAAGTGGATGGCATGCTGAATGCTCCGGAGAAGAATGGGAAATCGCTCAAGGCCGTATCGATCTCCGCAGTGGCTTGCGGTCTCTTGGGCACGAGCCCAACGGTTTCGACGGTCGAGACAGCTGCCGGTATTACCGCAGGCGGAAGAACCGGGTTGACCTCAGTGACGACCGGGTTGTTGTTCCTGGGCGCTCTGTTCTTTATGCCCTTGATCAAAATGATCCCGGACGCTGCCATCGCTCCGATCTTGATCATCATCGGCGGGTTGATGCTGACGAATATCACGAAGATCGATTTCAGCGATTTTTCCGAGGCGTTTCCTGCGTTTCTTGTGATTCTGATGATCCCTTTAACGTATAGCATTGTTGACGGAATTGCTTTTGGCTTTATCGCTTATCCGCTGCTGAAGATGTTCTCGAAGAAGCGGGAACAGCTGTCGATCTCCATGTTCGTCATCTCGTTCCTGTTCCTGGTGAACTTCTTGCTGCAGTCGGTTCTATAAATCAATTTTGCATAAAAAAGTCGATCAGGATATCCTCCTGACCGACTTTTTCTATTTATTGGGATGGCCTTATCGGCTCATTAATCATGGTCTCGCAAAAATTTCACCAATGCCGCGTTAAACTCATCGGCATGCGTTACATTAAATCCATGCGGGCCGCCTTTGATCACTACAAGCTCGCTGCCAGGAATCATTTCATGCGCTCTTTGACCGCTGACTTCGAGCGGTACGATCGCATCCGAATCCCCGTGCAGGATCAGCGTTGGGATGTTAAACTTGGCCAGATCGCCGCGGAAGTCCGTGCGGGAGAACGCCCCGATACAATCCAGCGTCCCTTTCGGAGAAGCAAATGCCGCAATATCGCGGTTATACAAACGGAATGGTTCGCTGACCAGATCGGTACGGTCGCCGGCTGCGAAGAAGTTCGTCGTGAACGTATCCAGGAAAGCCAGCCGGTCTGCCTTCACACCATCCTCGAACGCTTTGATGGTTGCATCGTCGAGTCCTCCTTCTGGGTGATCTGCAGATTTGTACAGATACGGCGGAACCGCACCCGCGAGAACTGCTCTTTTCACTCGATCTGTCCCATAAGTACCAATATATCGGGCCACTTCCCCGCCGCCCATCGAGAAACCAACCAAAGTCACATCACGTAAGCCCAGATGTGTAATCAGCTGATGCAGATCGGCAGCGAACGTATCATAATCGTATCCGTTCCAAGGCTGCGACGACTGACCAAACCCGCGGCGATCATACGTAATGACCCGGTAGCCGGCATTCACCAACGCAGGTACTTGTTTCTCCCAAGATCTGCCGCTCAGCGGCCATCCATGAATTAAAATCACCGGTTTCCCGGAACCTACATCTTCATAATGAAGCTCTACCGGATGTCCATTCTCTTGCCCTACTGTTACTTTTGCCATTTGAAATCCCTCCAAATATATTTTTTAAGATTATATTGTGCACAATGTTTATGTTCACATCATACTCCCGTTGTTTTATATTGTCAACAATTAAATTGCAAAAAATATATATTCTTTTTGAATCATCTGCTATGATGAAGGTAAACCTTATAAATAAAGCCAACCGAGGTGCATCATCTTGAAAACGAATGAGCAAAATTTAAAATTGGGGGAACACCTTTGTTTTTCGCTATACGCCTGCTCCCGGGCCATCCTGCGGATGTACCGCCCCTATTTGGATGAACTGGAGTTGACCTACCCGCAGTACCTGGTCTTGGTCACCTTATGGGAGAGGGAGAAGAGCACCATTAAAGAGCTCGGAGAGGCCCTTGATCTGGACACCGGCACCTTAACACCTTTACTCAAGCGGATGGAAGCTGCCGGACTCATTGAGCGACAACGCGATTCCATCGACGAGCGCGTGGTGAATGTGTTGATCACACCGAAGGGGAAGGCGCTGCAAGAGAAAGCATCCTGCGTTCCGCAATCGCTGATTGACGCCACGGACATGGATCTTAAAGAGATTAACCAGTTGAATGAAAGCATCAACCTGCTGCTGCAACAAGTGAATGCTGCAGCGAAGAAATAAAAGGTCAAGTCAGAGATAGAATACGGATATACGCCATGAGCTCAGCGATTCCTTGATATTGGATCCTGAGCTTTTCATTTAGCTTCTCAAGTGCCACCTGAAAGGAACGATCGAGTTTAGGCAACCGGAACATTTCCACATCCTGCAATAGCTTCCGCAGATTCTCGATATAATATACTGTTTTGCGTAAACTACTGATCACCAGAATCTTGCGTAGTTCAATCACCGAATAGATTCGATACCCACTGACCGGGTGCCGGGTCGAGGTGACCAGCCCCTCCTTCTCCCAATGCCGAATAGCAGACGGATTCACCCCCGCCAGCTCCGCTACCTTCCCGATCGTCATCGCATTCGTCAGCTTCCGGTTTTTATATACCCTGAAGTCCGCATGGCGAACCATCGTTAACAACTCCTCCACCCGCTGCTTCTCATCCTCAACTTGGGCCAGTTGATGATTAATCAACCATAGGGCTTCCGTGACGCGACCAGCTTTGATTTTCCGCATCACTTCATAGACGGTGGGAATGTCATAACCCGCTAACAAGGTCCGGATGGCGACAAATGCCTGGTAATGCACCTTCGCATAGACTCTATGGTTGCCTGCCGTTCTACATACCTCCGGAATCAATCCTTGTTCTTCATATCTTCTCAAGGTCGTTGTGCTAATATTCAACCGCTCGGCAATTTGTGCAGGTGTATATGTATCTGTCATAAAACGACCCCCTTGCTTAAAGTAAAACCTTCAAGTGCTACGTTAACTTATTCATCTTTAGATGACTATAACATTGGGGATTCCATCGAGCAAAACCGAAAGATTGCATGAATGTTATATCCTGAAGGTATCACATGTAAGGGAGTGATATGAATGAGTCAAATCAAGCTTGTTACTTTATCTGACGGTTCAACATTGGAGGTTGGTCTGGCCGGGAAACCTTCCCGTCCGATCATCATGTTGCCCATCGCCAAAAAATCCGTCACGGACCAAGAAGCAGAAAGTTTGAAAATGTGGGGCGTCGATCCTGATTTAGGCCAACTCTTTGTGGAGGGCTTGTCCGATCTGTTCCAGGTGCTGCATTTTGATTATGAAGGCCACCGGTTTCAGCATCCCCAGCCTGATCATTTGACAGCGGAGTATATCGCCAATGATTTCTTACACATCGCTGATGAGATGGGAGTGGATACGTTCAGCTACTACGGCTATTCCTGGTTAGCCTTAGCCGGCTTACAGCTGGCACTCCGGACCAATCAGCTGGAAAGTTTGATAATGGGGGGATTCCCGCCTTATGAAGGACCTTATCAGGAGATGTTGACGGTCACCCCCAAACTCACGAACAAGCGCTGCAATCGTCCCCGTCCTCGTCTGCTCAGAATTCACATCAGGACACCGTCAGCCCAGAAGAATACGATTGGGATCAGGTTCAAGTCACATT
This sequence comes from Paenibacillus barengoltzii G22, assembly GCF_000403375.2. Taxonomy (NCBI): domain Bacteria; kingdom Bacillati; phylum Bacillota; class Bacilli; order Caryophanales; family Paenibacillaceae; genus Paenibacillus; species Paenibacillus barengoltzii. Next base: position 506,804 of record NZ_KE159655.1, read on the forward strand.
AGATCCAGCACAAACGAAGCAAACTCTGACTCTATACCAAAGCTTGTCCGATTTCGATGACACCTCTGTGCATGGAGATCTCTCGTTGCCCAAGCTGGCTTTCGCGGGCGAAGCCGACCGTATCGTTTATGGCGAGAACTTTGGAAGGGTGACTGTGGACATCGCTGGGGCTTTACGAAAAAATGAACCCACCTTGCGGCAGTTCGGCTGGGATGTGGTGATTATACCGGGGAACGTGATGGATCATACGAAAGCGATGCAGCCAGAGACCGTACTGCCTGTGATCAAGCCCTGGCTGGCTGCGAACTTGTTGTAATAAAGGTTACCTTCGACCTTTCATTTGGGTACCTCTTTTCATGCCTCTTTGCCACCATTATCCCTTTTGATCCGCGTACCTTGTTCTTTCTATGACCTGATGCAACGGGATAATCTTCAAAAGTAAGCGCAAAAATAAAGAGCTAACCGCAGATTAACCACGGATTAGCTCTTCAACATTTCACTTATTTGAAATTAGGACACTGAAGCTTCTTCTTGCTTCGTTCCCGATAACCCAAGGGCCTGCGCGGTTGATTGCTGAAGCGTACGGAAGAGTTCTGGATTCTCCGACAGTGACAAGCCGTACGAAGGAATCATCTCCTTGATCTTCGGCTTCCAAGCTTCGAGGTACTGCGGGAAGCATTTCTCAATAACCTCCAGCATGACATGCACCGCAGTCGAAGCTCCCGGGGACGCACCAAGCAATGCGGCAATCGAGCCATCCGCAGCGCTGACCACCTCGGTGCCAAATTGCAGTGTCCCTTTTCCACCCTCAACCGTATCCTTGATGACCTGTACCCGCTGACCCGCGACGATCAGGTCCCAATCCTCGCTCTTGGCTCCGGGGACAAAGTCCCGCAGCTCCTCCATCCGTTGTTCCTTCGACAACATGAGCTGCCCAATCAAATATTTGGTTAATGCCATCTCCTTAACCCCGGCTGCCAGCATCGTCAGAAGATTATGCGGCTTCACAGAGGTAATCAGATCAAACATGGAGCCTGTCTTGAGGAACTTCGGCGAAAAACCGGCAAACGGTCCAAACAACAGCGATTTCTTATTGTCGATGAACCGGGTGTCCAAGTGGGGAACGGACATCGGCGGAGCTCCCACCGAAGCCTTGCCGTACACTTTGGCATGATGCTGTTCCACCACTTCCGGATTGTTGCACACCATAAACAGTCCGCTGACAGGGAAGCCCCCAATCCGCTTGCCTTCCGGAATGCCGGATTTTTGCAGTAAATGCAAACTCCCGCCGCCGGCACCAATGAAGACGAACTTGGCGGTATGACGCTCGGTAGCACCGCTGTTCAAGTCTTTAACCATCAATTCCCACAACCCGTCCTTCGTCCGCTTCAGCTTCTTCACGCTATGCTTGTAACGGATGTCCACGCCCTTCTCCTTCAAGTGGTTCAGCAGCATGCGGGTTAAGGCGCCAAAATTCACGTCCGTACCCGAATCGATCTTCGTCGCCGCAATGGGCTCTTCCAGCTTCCGATCCTTCATCATCAGAGGAACCCATTCTCTGAGTTTCCCCGGGTCCTGGGTGAACTCCATCCCTTGGAACAACGGATGGGCAGACATCGCTTCATAACGTTTGCTCAGAAATTTAACGTTCTGCTCCCCGCGCACATAGCTCATATGGGGAAGCGGCATGATGAAATCCTGTGGATTGTGGATCAGTTGACGCTGAACCAGATAAGCCCAGAACTGTCTCGATACCTGGAACTGCTCATTCACCTTAATGGCTTTGCTAATATCAACGGTTCCATCCGGCCGCTCGGTGGTATAATTCAATTCGCACAGAGCCGCATGACCGGTTCCCGCATTATTCCACTCGTTCGAGCTTTCCTCCCCTGCCCGCGCAAGTTGTTCAAACACCGTGATGTTCCAGTCCGGCGCCAATTCCTTCAGCAGGGTCCCCAACGTCGCACTCATAATTCCGGCACCAATCAAAATAACATCTGTACTTGTTTGTCCGTGATTCATGTTTACCGTCCCTTATGACCTTATTTTGCTGAAAGGATGTAAGCGCTGTCGATTTATCCTCGTTGCAAACTTTGAGACGAGCTGGCCCACACCTTTTCCGTAATTAGTGATCTATTTTAAGTGTAACAACAATAGTGAGGGATTGAAATATTTATTTCTTTAATATTAATAATTGATTTTTTTAAGCTATCCAAAAAGAACTTATCGGTTTACTCCTCCGAATTTATTCTTTTTCGATACATACACCTCTTTTATTAATAAATATTTATTGAATATCGATAAAAAACATGGTAAATTTACCTCACACTAATCCTACGCGAGGTGCTGTTGTGATATGAAACGTGAACAAGGCTCTACCCTCTTCTTAAGAGGCGTCGTCTTCCTGATGGGCATCGCGATCCTTGCGGTCTGCATATTCGCGGTCCCTCTGGCAGCCAAAGAAATGGTGGAGTATTATCCGCCATACATTTATCTGACCCTGCTTATTCCTATGTATGCCTCGGCTATTCCGTTCTACTATGCGCTTTACCAGACGCTGAAGCTTCTGGGCTATATCGATAAAAATACCGCTTTCTCCGAAGCCTCGGTGAATGCTCTAAAGAGCATTCGAAACTGCGCGATGGCAATCTGTATCTTATACGCGGTCATTTTGCCGATTCTATTCATTATTGCGGAGAAGGATGATGCTCCGGGACTCGCCGCAATCGGGCTGGTCATCTGCTTCGCTTCCCTCGTCATCGCCGTCTTTGCCGCCGTGCTTCAAAGGCTCTTAAGAAATGCCATCGACATCAAATCGGAAAACGATTTAACGATCTGAGGTGAGAAATCCATGGCCGTAATTATCAATTTGGATGTCATGCTGGCAAAACGGAAAATGAGCGTCACGGAGCTTTCGGAGAAAGTGGGCATTACGATGGCGAATCTGTCGATTCTGAAGAACGGGAAGGCCAAGGCCATACGCTTCTCCACGTTGGAGGCGATATGCAAGGCGCTGGATTGCCAACCTGGAGATATACTGGAGTATCGAGATGATGAAGAGTAGCTCAAATTCGATTCAAAATAAGAGGGTGCCCCTTATTGGCGTACATTTGGGATATGCTCTGCAGCAGTTGGTTCGCTTTGGTTGGCAGCAAGCGTTGTCCTGCGTTTTTCCCGTTGTGATCTTCGCTTCACTGGCATTGACGCAGTGGATTCCTCTTCCTTGGTTGCCCCGCTATGATTGGCTTCTGATCATCTGCCTCGCCATGCAGGTCTGGATGGTTCGGTCTGGACTGGAAACCCGCGACGAATTAAAGGTGATTACTGTCTTCCACCTGATCGGCTTGGCGCTGGAGCTGTTTAAGGTGCATATGGGGTCTTGGTCGTATCCGGAGGAGGGCTGGACGAAGGTTAACGGGGTTCCCCTCTACAGCGGGTTTATGTATGCGAGCGTGGCTAGTTATCTGTGCCAGGCTTGGCGACGCCTAAAGGTAGATCTCGTTCGCTTCCCTCCGCTCTGGCTGGTGGTTCCGCTTGCTGCCTCCATTTACCTGAACTTCTTCACCCATCATTATTGGATCGATGTTCGGTGGTGGCTGTCAGCGCTGGTGTTGATCGTCTTCTGGCGGACTTGGGTTACCTATGAGGTTGGCGGTAAGCCTTACCGAATGCCGTTAACCCTTTCGTTTGTGCTGATCGGGTTCTTTATCTGGATTGCAGAGAATGTGGCCACCTTCTTTAGCGCCTGGAGGTACCCGGACCAAGCCGACGGCTGGCATCTCGTCCATCTTGGCAAGATCAGCTCTTGGTTGCTGCTGGTCATTATCAGTTTCTTGATCGTCGCAGCATTAAAACGGATAAAGGGACGACGCGGATAAGTTAAATAAGCATCTACGCATTAACTGGGATATGAGCCGGCAGAAGCCAGCGCATATCCCAGCGCTGTTTTTAAGTACCTCAGGGAAAACTTAACGCTGGCTGAATGTTCACTGCAAAAGCGGACCTTGTGCTAAACTAAGATATAGAATTGAAGCCTGGCGGCAGAAGAAAGGAGTCCTTCCCTTGGGCAGAAAACAATCTTACTCCCATTCCGAATTATTAAACATTACGAAACGTTTGGTGTTAGAACATGGTTATGATGGGTTTAATCTTAAAATGCTCTCAGAGCACTTGCCAGGCGCTCGAAGCACAATCTATCAGTACTTTGCGAACAAAGATGAAATCGTTGCTGCATGCATGAAACGCGTGATTGCATCCATCGTTGATAAAGCCTCCGCCCTGGACGAGACTGACCCAATGCAGGCTCTTCAGGAGTTGCTTGGCATCTATCTCGAAGAATACCAGCTGCATCAGCTCTTAAACGATGCCTATAAAATCAAGACATCGAATTCCGATGTAGCGCGTCAGGATATCGAATATGTGGAGCAGGCCCACGAATTGCTCAAAGTTCAGCTGACCCGTCTGTTCCAGAGCGCCCAGCAAGAAGGCAAATTAAGAGACGATATCCCGCTTCCTGTCCATATCGGCGTTTTTTTCAACCTGATTAATACGCCAAATATGATGAACGTTCCAGTTCCCCAATGGAGCCAGATGTTATTTGACGTATGGATGGGAGGAGCCAAGAAGTAAGAGGGTTTTTTTCCATAAGTTTATTTTGACACACGTGTCAAAATAGTGTTTAATCAAAGAGAAGTTGTTAAGCTCGCACCAAATTCGACACACGTGTCAAAAATCAATGAGGAGTTGAACATCATGTTTCTAGCCATGAGAGAGATCATGCACAGCAAAGTGAAATTTGCCATGATTGTCATTATTTTTGTGATGATGGCTTGGCTCGTATTCATCCTGTCCGGTTTGGGCAATGGCCTATCTTCGCTGGCGGCGTCAGCTTTTAAGAATATGCAGGCCGATTATGTTATTTTTGAGCAAGGGTCCCAGTCTTCCATGAGCAAGTCCCTGTTATCCGATCAATTGGTGGAAGAAGCTGAGAAGCTGCCGAATGTAAATGCAGCAGCTCCTATGGGGAGCACGATGGCCACCGCTCTGAAAGGGGACAGCTCCAAGAGTGATGATAAAGTGGATATCGCAATCTTGGGAATTCTGCCTGGCAGCTTCCTTGAACCGGAAGTGATTGAAGGCGATAAGCTGTCCGAGGATAACCTAACGGGTGTGATCGTAAATGACAACATGAAAGACGAGGGGTTCCAGCTTGGCGATACGTTTAAATTGGACGGATCCACCGTGTCATTAACGATTATCGGTTTTGTTGAGAATCAAACCTATAACCACCTTCCAGCCGTGTTTATCCCCATGCCGAAATGGCGGGAAATTGCCTTTGCCGCCCCAGGCTCCGACAAAGGCATTGAGGGGCCGGTTAACGCGATTATGCTGCAAGGACCGGATATTGATCCGGATACAATCAACAGCAAACTTGCAAATATCGACACTGTGACACGTGCCAAAGCGGTACAAGGCATGCCGGGCTACAAGGAAGAGAGTGGTACCATCTTAATGATGCTGGCCTTCTTATTCGTAATCTCAGCATTTGTGTTGGGCGTGTTCTTCTTCGTCATGACGATGCAGAAGACCAATCAATTTGGCATTATGAAGGCGATCGGTGCCAAAAATGGATTTTTAAGCAAAGCGATCGTGTCTCAAGTCTTTATCCTTTCCCTGGTTAGTATTGTCATCGGCATCCTTCTAGCCTACGGGACAGCGGCGATCATGCCAAAGGGCATGCCGTTTAATCTTGACACTAATCTTGTCGTCGTCTACTCGATTGTCCTTCTGGTCATTGCCGTGCTAAGTTCCTTAGTTTCGGTTCGTAAAATCACCAAAATCGATCCGCTTCAAGCACTCGGGAGGGTAGAATAATGACAACAACAGGTTTGCAACTTACGAATGTATCGAAATATTATGGCGAGGGCAGCACTCGGGTCTGCGCGCTGGACAAGGTATCCATCACCGTGAAGCCGGGGGAATTCGTCGCTGTCGTCGGCCCTTCGGGATCGGGTAAAAGTACCTTCTTATCCATTGCTGGAGCGTTGCTTCAACCTTCTGAAGGTGAAGTTCACTTAAATGGACAACCTATTTCTAAGCTCTCGGATAAAGAGTTATCCAGTATCCGATTAAAGGAAATCGGGTTTATTATGCAGTCTTCGAACCTGGTGCCTTATCTCACCGTACTTGATCAGCTGCTGGTTGTGAAGAAGATGTCAGGGAAGATCCGCGCAGAGGATAAAGCCCTCGCGACGAAGCTGCTGGAGGAATTAGGGCTGGGTGCGAAGCTGAAGAGCTTCCCAGAGGAACTATCTGGCGGCGAGAAGCAACGTACCGCGATTGCACGTGCTCTGATGAATCAACCTAACGTGATATTGGCCGATGAGCCTACTGCCAGTCTGGATACTCGGCGTGCGCATGAAGTGGTCAACCTGATCGCGAATCAAGTGAAAACACGCGGGATTGCAGCTGTAATGGTCACTCACGATGAGCGCATGCTCGAATATTGCGATAAGGTGTATCGCATGGAGGATGGCAAACTGAAGCAAGCTACACAGGTGCATCTGGCACACTAAATTGGGCATAAGGAGGGGTGAAAATGATCGTCGTCACCAACCGAATTAAGGTAAGAACGGGAATGGGAGCGGTTATGGCTCCTGGCTTTACGGCCTCCGGTTCGCTGGATCAAACGAAGGGGCTTGTGAAAGTTGAAGTGCTTCTGGCGCAACACGCAGATCATGATGAGCTAAATGTGAACATGCATTGGGAATCCATGGACGATTTCACAGCGTGGAGAAACAGTGATAGCTTTAAAGAAGCCCATAAGCGTCCGGAACCAGGCACCCATGGGGAGGTCAAAGAATCCCCGATTCTCGAAAGCCAGCTGATCACCTACGAGGTCGCCTCACTGAAAGAAATCGCGAAATAACCTTAAGACGCAAGACCAGCTCATTCAGATGGAATGGGCTGGTTTTATTACATAAAAAACAAGCATCGCTAACGGATGCTCGTTAATAAGAAAGAATCAGAACGTTATTTTCTAAGCATATATTCTACACTTTATACCACTTTTGATTAACTGATAGCGATTGTAACTCAAGAGATATCGCACATTATTTATTGTATGAAACGTAAATTTATAGGTCTTGCCTTTGTGCTTTCGTGCATTTTTCCTAGTCATCTTTATAATTTTCGATGTTTTCCTTCTTTGGTTTATCTTTCTTTTGGGTTGTCTGACATGCCGTTTTTCCTTCCGTTTGCAGCGTTTCTGTTTCTTCCGAATGATAATAAAGCCTCGGGGACCACGCTCACCTTGGGGGCCAGGAACTCCTTGGGGCCCCTGTGGACCAGGTACACCCTGCATTCCCTGAGGGCCTCGCATACCGGGTTCCCCTTGTTGACCTTGCGACCCGGGCACCCCCTGAGGGCCTTGGGGGCCTTGCTCCCCTGGCAGACCTTGCGGGCCTTGTTCTCCTTGTGGCCCTTGGGGACCTTGAGCCCCTGGCAGACCTTGCGGACCCGGTTCGCCCTGGGGCCCTTGAGGACCGGGTGGACCGGGTGGACCCGGAACCGGTGAGAAAGTACCCAGTTTGGTGACAAATGCGTCTTGATCCCCCATAAGGGAGGTTTGAAAAGCTCCAGGACTCGTCGGGAAATTAACAGACGAAGTAGCGCCGGTTACGTAAATATTAAACGAGCTATCTACGGCAACTCCATTCCCCGCATCTCTTAAGCTTCCCCCTAAATAGGTAGAATAGACGAGCGCATTGCCAGCCGTATTGAATACTGTCACAAAGGCATCCTCCGTGCCGCCGAATATACTTTGAAAGGCCCCTGGAGTTATTGGAAAATCAGCGGACTCTGTTGAACCTACTACGTAGGCATTACCTGCTGTGTCAACGACAATGTCTAAGCCTATATCGGAGTCTGTACCGCCCAAATAGCTCGAGTAAAGAAACGCCGTACCCGAAGCATTGAGCTTGGTCACAAAGGCATCCATTGAACCCCCAAGTACCGTCTGAAAAGCACCTGGCGTTGTCGGAAAATTCATGGAGCTTGTAGAGCCGGTGATATACACGTTTTCTTGTTGGTCAATCGCGATGGCATCCCCTGTTTCAAAATCGCTGCCGCCGATGTAAGTGGAAAATTCCAGTGTGGATCCCGTCGGATCGAACCTTGTAACAAAGGCATCTTCAATTCCTCCAAACGCGGGTTGAGCTGCGTTTGCCGTGACTGGAAAGTCATCCGAGAAAGTACTTCCGCTTACAATCGGATTCCCTAGCGCTGTAATGACAATTCCCGTGCCAAAATTAAAGGAGGATCCGCCCAGGTAGGTTGAAAAAACAAGCGCACTCCCAGCAGCGTTTAATTTAGTGACAAAGCCGTTAATGATTCCTGGTGCAGAGGTCTGAAATGCCCCGGGTGTGACCGGAAAGTCACTCGACGTGGTTACCCCTGTGACATAAGCATTACCTGAGGCATCAATCGCAATATCATTACCGGTCTCATCACCGCTCCCCTCCAGATAGGTAGAATAAATCAAGGATGACCCGGTTGCATCCAATTTGGTGACAAAGACGGAGTTGACCCCCAAAAATGTCGTCTGGAATGCCCCTGGCGTAACGGGGAAATCTGGTGATCGCGTCTCTCCTGTAATAAACACATTACCAGCCGCATCAATGGCAAGGCTCGTCGCTCTATCAAAGGCGCTGCCACCCAGATAAGTGGAGAAAACAAGTGCGGTACCTGTCTCATTCAGCTTGGTAATAAACGCATCTGTATCCCCGGCAAAGGTCTGACTAAAGGCACCTGGAGTGGTCGGAAAGTTGTCAGAAGAGGTGCTCCCAGCAACATATGCTTGGCCTGAATCATCAACAACGATATGCAGTCCTGAGTCAATTTCATCCCCGCCAAGATAAGTAGAGTAAATTAAGACCGGATCAATAATGATGGGATATTCGGGATGATAATCGGAGTCCACCTGGAAGCCAAAGCTATGGCAGCCTTGAGCATTGCTATGAAGAACAAACCGGCTTTCTACTGGCACTCGTTTACCATCAATATCCTGATAACTTACCGGTTTAGCTTCCTGCTTTACGCCTTGTCTCATATGGATCTGAAGATTCCCATCCCTATCTAGGGATAGGCTCTCTGCACCACGGTACGCCAAGCGAATCGAAGCGATATCCGCTGATGGATGGACCACAAGATCATATTTCAGCTTATTGCCGTCGCCTTTGAAGATCAGATCTATACCTGCCCATAAGTCACGATAGATGATTTCATGGTAGGTTGGCAGGTTTCTCCTCCACTGCCCGGGATCGTTCCCAACTAAATAATGAATCTTTCCCTCCGCAGGGTCACGGCCTTCCATGGTTACGTTCGCATTGGACTCGAGAAACTGTAGAACAAGCTCCTCGTATTTTCCGCCTCCTTTGCTTACAAATAATACTTCCATTGGAGCAAAGTAAATCGATAAGCCGGGCTTCTTCGTCTGAAACCCTGTCGCCGAAGATCCTTGTTCCGTATATTCCCAGAAGGTCAACGGCAACTTGCCGAAATCGTACGTCGCCTTTTGCTGTATGTCCTGAACAGCCGTCAAAGGCTTAACACCTCTTTTCTTGGGATATAAGTCTATACGCTCCAATGTATGAGCTAGTTCATAATCACGACTGGACAATTCCCCTGAGTAATTAGCATATTTTTCCTCTATACAATAGGGATAGTTTAAGAGCAATGTCTCCTAACAAAAAAAGAGGCTGTCCCGAAAGTTATCGTCTAGGATGACTTTGGGGAAGCCTCTTCTTGTCGTTCTTAACTTGACAGACATTGTAGCCCTATATACAGTAATAATAAAACTGTACCGTACAGTATTAAATAGAGCTTGGAAACTTATTCCGGAGATTGGGGGGACCAGTATGAAGAAAACAATGATAAGGGCAATCCCGGCATTCCTTATCATTCTGATGGTGATGGGAAGCTTACCAGGATTGTTCACGAAATATGAGGGCAAAGCGTATGCGGCAGAGAGCTTTGCCGGAGGGGCAGGAACGGCCAATGATCCTTACCAGATCGCAACTGCTGAACAGCTTAATGAGGTCAGAAACCATTCGACAGCAGGCAAATATTTCGTCCTAACAGCTGATATTGATCTTTCAAGTATGGGTAACTGGGTGCCAATCCCTAATTTTCAGGGGGTTTTTGACGGCAATGGTTATGTGATTTCGAAATTGTATATCTATTCAACTCAATACAATGTAGGTTTATTTGAAAGAACCACAGGGGCAACATTGAAGAACATTTGGCTAGAGGACATCAGTGTTCATCGTGACAGTGTAGGTAATGTAGGCGGTTTGGCAGGTTGGATTGACGGCGGCATCATTGAAAACAGTTATGCAAGGGGGACAGTGAGTGGTGCTGATTTTGACGGCGGCTTGGTAGGATATAATAAAGGTACCATTCGAAACAGCTATGCAGCGGTAAACACAAGTGGTGGGGGTTATGTAGGCGGCTTGGCGGCATATAACCATGGTGTCATTCAAAATAGTTTTGCAACGGGTGCAGTAAGTGGTTATACGTTTACAGGCGGTTTGGCGGGATATAACTATGGTACGGTTCAAAACAGCTTCTATGACATCAATACGACTCGACAATCGGATTCAGGCAAAGGTATAGGCAAGTCAAATGAAGATATGAAATTGGCATCTACGTTTGCTGATTGGAATCATGTCATCTGGCGTATACAAGATGGTCAATATCCGGAAATCAGAAATATTCAGTTAACACCAGGCACGGATGCAGGAACAACGAAGCTGACGCAAGTTGAGAATGGAATGGAATTTTCGGTAGAGGCTTCATCATTCAATTCGATTACGAGTGCAGTATACGATAACATTCCGGTTAACGTGGGGGATAGAATTACGATTCAATTCGCCTCGCAACCAGAATTGGGTAGTGTAACCAAGACGGTCAGATATATCGACATCCAACCGGCAGAAGCACCTGCGGCCTTATTGGAACAGGGCTCAACGTCTGGTACGACGAAGTTGGTGGGCGTCTCCGATTTGATGGAGTATAGCGTTAACGCAGGCGAATATCAGGATATATCAGATACGTTCGTTGACAATATAGAAGTCGATGAAGGCGATCAGATATATGTTCGAATGAAGAAGACCCTGCTGCAACCCGCTTCGAAAGTGCGAATATTAAATGTAACATCAGCGGATATCAAGCCTGCGGCAACGATCAGCATAGCAGAGATTACTGGGGTGACGGTGCCGGCGAGGGGGCAGATTCCGGTTTCAACATTGCCGGGGACGTCTGAATATGCGGCAACGATCGAGTGGTCGCCGGCGAATAGCGTATTTAGGGCGAATACGGTCTACATCGCAACGATTACGGTTACGCCTAACATAGGATACACGTTAACGGGGGTTCCGGCGGATTTCTTTACGGTAGCAGGTGCGACATCGGTGACGAATGCGGTGAATTCGGGGGTGGTGACGGCTGTATTTCCGGCAACAGGGTCAGACCCGGTAAGTGACAACGGCGGCAGCAATGCACCTTCCGTAACTCCGGCAGATAATCCACCTCCAAGCGAAACTCCGGCAGATCCTGAGCCCGCAACAGAAGAGGATACGATTTATAATAAATACATTATTGATGAAGATGAACTCGTAGAGAGGCTTAAAATCAAAGCGGCAGAAGCGAAGGAAGCAAATGCGGAAAGCGAGTTTGCTGACACGAGGGAACATTGGGCTGTAAAGACCATTGAGATCTTCGACCGATTGAAGTTGATTACCGGTTATCCGGATGGCTTATTCAGGCCGAACAATGCGATCACACGGGCTGAGTTTGCAAGGATTCTAAATCGCGTGTTCCATATTCATAATAGAGACGGCAGCAATATAAGCATGGAATTGAAGGATATAGAGGGGAGCTGGGCTAAAGAGGATATTGAGAAGCTTGCGGCAGCGGGTGTAATAAGAGGCTATCCAGACGGTACGTTCAGGCCGAATCAGACGATCACGCGTGAAGAGATGGTGGTCATGATATCGTTTATTGTCAATCTGGACGTACTGGAGAAGGATACGATCAAAGGTCATTTCAATGATCTGGACGGTGCTTATGCAGCAGAGAAGATCATAGCGGAAGCACAGGCAGGTATCGTCAGCGGCAAAGGGGCGGGAAGATTCGAACCGAAGAGCCGTGCCACGCGCGCAGAAGCGTTGCGGATAATCTTGAACGCGCTGCAGCTTCACCCAGAGCTCAAGAAATCGTTAGATTCGCTTCTCTAACCCTTCATCTTCGTCCGTATACGTAGTGAGGGTCGAACAAACATTAGGCACATACGTATGACGGGAGACCGCTATAGACCGAAACAAACTGAGGATGGCGCAGGGTTATTTCTGCGCCATCCTCATCTTTTAGTTAAGTACTTTGATTTCTCATGACGAGCTGTCTTCTACAATTGATTATTATTCACTTATGGGACAGCTCCTTCCTGTTATTAAAAACATAACAACGTACTCTATCGCTTAAAACGGATTTGTCGCAATAAAGCTGGCCGTTTTCACATAAACGCGTTGGCTGAGCTTCAGTTGGTTGACGATGAATTCCGCCAAATCTTCCGCTTGAATATATTTGGACTCATTGTTGTCCTTGATCAGATTCAAATCCAGCGCCAAATCCGTTGCTACGGTACTTGGCGTTAGTGCCGATACCCGAATGTTGTTGCGGCGAACTTCTTGCGCAAGCGACTCGGTAAACCCGATCACCGCGAATTTTGAAGCGCTGTAGGCACTTGCGGTTGCCGCCCCGTTCAGGCCGTTCGTCGAAGAGATGTTGATGATGTCTCCGCTATTTTTTTCGACCATTTGAGGGAGTACAGCTCGTGTTACATAATAGGTACCCAACACATTGGTGTCGATCATGCCTTTCCATTCAGCCGGGTCCATCTCCAACAACGTGCCAAAGGTAGCGATTCCCGCGTTATTGATTAGAATATCCGCAGCTCCCAGCTCGTTCTTCAGCTTCTCAACCGCCGCATCCACTTGTTCCTTCGAGGCGATGTCGGCTGCCGCGTAAGCGACCTTCACCCCCAGCCCCTCCAGTTCAGCAGCAACTTGCTTCAACGTCGACTCCGTTCTTGCCATTAATCCAATATGAACGCCTTCCTTCGCTAAGGCAACGGCGGTTGCTTTGCCAATGCCCCGTGCTGCTCCGGTGATGATCGCAACTTTTCCTTTTAAGGATTGTGCCATTTTCTTTTGGCTCCTCTCTTTGTTTGGTCTTCACTCCTCCCTTATTATACTGCACTCGGACAAGCAAAAGTAAATGCGAAGAAGCACAGTTGACTTAAACTAAGGTTTAAGTCGTATCATATGGGTTGTCGACAAGAATTCCTTAAGATTAGGAGGCCTCCATGATGAAGTACTATACCATTGGCGAAGCTGCAGCCATGTATCATATACCAGAGTCCACCTTGCGTTTTTATGAGAAAAAAGGTCTTCTCCCGTTTATCAAACGGGACGAGGCGGGCAGACGATTATTTTCGGAACGTCAATTGGCGTTGCTTCAAATCGTCACCTGCCTCAAGAATACTAATATGCCCATCAACCAGATTAAGCAATATATGGACTGGGTTGTAGAGGGAGACTCTACAGTAGAGAACCGACTCGACATGCTATTGAAGCATAAGCAAAATGTGCTGGATGAAATCGTGCTAATGCAGGAACACCTGAAAGAGATTGATTATAAAATCGATCTTTATCAAAAACAACTACGAGGTAAAGAGAACCAATGAAACTTTCTGGAAATACGATCTTGATTACTGGCGGCGGCTCCGGGATCGGACTCGCCTTTGCAGAGAGATTTGTGCAAAGCGGTAATACGGTCATCGTTATCGGTCGGCGGGAAAGCGTGCTTGAGCAAGCTCGGAAGCAAGTTCCCGGTTTAATCACCCGGGTGTGCGACTTGGCCCAAGAAAGCGATCGTGTCGCCTTGTTTGATTGGGTAACAACCAACTATCCCGACGTGAACGTGCTGATTAATAATGCCGGGATTCAACTGCGCTACAACGTGCTCAAAGCGGATGCGAGAGACAACTGGCTCGAATACAGCAAGGAGATTACCACGAACCTCGATGCACCGATTCATTTGTCCCTGTTGTTCGCTCCATATTTCGCGACGAAAGAATCGGCAGCCATTGTGAACATTACTTCTGGTTTGGCGTATACTCCCTTTGCGATTGCACCAGTCTATTCCGCAACCAAGGCCGCGCTTCACTCTTTCACAATGAGCTTAAGACACCAGTTGTCTGCCACATCGGTTGAAGTGATTGAAATTGCTCCTCCGGCAGTAAACACCGATTTGGGAGGAGGCGGCTTGCATACCCATGGGGAACCGCTGGATGCGTTCACGGAAGGCATTTTCCAAGGTTTAGCCGAAGGCAAGCAGGAAATTGGGTACGGTTCTTCGGTTGCCCGCCTGCGGATGTCCCGCGACGATATCGACAAATATACGGAACAGCTCTACCAAGCCACGAAAGATTCTATTGAGTAATGGAGATGGAACGTAACAAGAAGAAGCCGCTTCGGGATGAAGCGAGCTTGAAGCTCAAAAGGAGATTGCCTTCTCCACGGACAGCAAGCCAGCCGCCTCAAACTAAATGTAAATGCATCAAGGGACGCCATCTCAGGCGCCCCTCCTTGTTTATTATGCGTGATCATTCTTTCTTAATTCGCTCTTGCAATTAATTGCTTGTCTCTCCGGCCATGCAGAAGCATATAAATGACCAGTGACAGGAGGGCAAGGACCGCTAAGCCGATAAACAAGGAGCTATAACCAATGATCGGTTCCACAATACCGAGAAGCGAAGGGCCAAAGCCAAGCCCTGCATCTAAGGCAATAAAGAAAGTGGATGTAGCCAGACCTGTACGTTCTGCGGGTGTAACACGAACCGCTATGGCTTGTGCCCCTGATTGCAGATTCCCAAACCCAGCGCCAATGATTGCCGCCGCAACCAATAGAATAAGTCCAGAGTAGGCACCGCTAACTAAGACAAGGCCCCCTGCAAAGAGAATAAAGCATGGAACCATCACATAATTCGATCCTCTGGTATCCATCAGACGGCCGCTGAATGGACGGGTTAACAAGATCGCTATGGCATAGACTAGGAAGAAGAAGCTCGATGCGGTAACAAGATCCCGTTCCTGGGCAAAGAAATTAATGAAAGATAGGATGGCCGCATAGCCAAAAGACATCAGGAAGGTCACAATGGCGATGGAAATCGCGTTCGGTTCAATATAGTGTTTAAAGCTGAAAGCCTGTTTTGGTTTCTCGGTTACCGTATGGGCTTTGGAGGTCGGTACTGCAGGTGCCTTCAGAATAAAGCTAATGATGAACGCGACAACGGCCAATGCCAAACAGAACAAGAAGATGTTCGTGTAGGACGTATTCTGGCTCAGGGTGATCCCCAAAAATGGCCCAATGGCCGTACCCAGCGTACTGCTCATACTGAAGTAGCCAATCCCCTCACTCTTCCGGGAGATGGGGACAATTTGCGCAACCATCGTGCCCGTAGCGGTGGATGCAATCCCGGCGGCCATTCCGTTCACTAGACGTATGATGAGAAACAGCCAGATCCCAGCATATACAACATAAAGTCCTGTCGTAATAATAAAGGCAATCAAGCCAATGACTAATACCTTTTTGGTACCAGCCGAGTTAATCACACGCCCTGTAAACAGGCGGCCGATCAATGTTCCGACGATATAAATCCCGGTAGCAAGCCCGCCTTGACTGGCTGAAGCATGATATTCACTAACGACGAACGAGGCTGTCGTAACCATCAATAAGTAAAAAATTAGAATGACAAAGAAGTTAATCACCGAAACGGTAAGAAAATCTTTGGTCCATAGTTTATCCTTAATTCCACTCACTGCCTTTCTCCCCAACTCCCTTGATTATATTTTGTCGAATTCGATGGATGATGTTCAAAAACAATTGTTGCTCTTCCTCCGTGATGCCGGCCGTAATCTCTCTGTCTAAAGCATCAATAAAAACACGCACTTGTCTATATATGGCGCGGCCTTTCTCAGTTACATGGAGATGTTTCTTGCGCTTGTCTTCTCTGGAAATCTCAACACTCACATACCCTGCCTGTACAAGGTCCTTGAGGATTCTTGTAACGTTTGGTTTTTCAATCGTTAGCCTTTGGGCCAAATCAGCAGCTGTTAAGGCTTCATCTTGAATCAACTCAACCAATACGATCCATTCCAAAGGTTGAATGCCATGTTCTCGCAATATTTCGTTGATTTGAACTGCGAGCGGTCTCATCATCAACCCAAGATCACGATATATTTGGGGTGGAGAATTCATCAAATCCCCCTTTCACCTCGAAAATCTCCAAATTAGTTATTAATGATAACTAAATTTTTGTGCATTTTCATCTTATTACATTAATTTTCATGTGTCAATGTATCATTTAACCAACAAACAGACCCAAGCCTGAAAGTTAGCTTGGGTCTGTTTTGATTTCGGATGTCGTATTTGCCTTTACTTTGCCGAGCGGCCTCAAGCAGATAACCCTACACCTTCCTCTGATACGGACACCGGCTTGACGAGTGCTTTCTTCTCCCAAGCCCGGCTTCTCCAGCGAAGCAGCATGATGAGTCCGCGCAGCCATTCATCCACCGCAAACGCAATCCATATGCCAAGGAGTCCTATCTCCAGGTGAACACCCAGCAGGTAAGCCAGCGGCACCGAGACGCCCCACATCGAGCATACGCCCATTAGAACGGGGAAGCGTGCATCCCCGGCGGCGCGGAGCGAATTAATGATTACCATATTGAAGGTCCGGCCGGGTTCAAGCACGATCGACAGCAGGAAGATGCTGGCTCCGGTTGCGATAATCGCAGGATCTTCGGTGAACAACCCGATGAGGTCATGTCGGAAGATCGAAGCCGTCCCCACAATGGCCAAGGTGAGCAGAAAGCTGATCCGTACGCTTTTCATCAATCGCTTGTAGGCGGCCTTCATCGCCCCTGCTCCAACCATTTGTCCGACGATAATCTCCGTCCCCGCCCCAATCGACGCGGCCAATGCCATAAAATAGTTGGAGATGTTCATCACATAAACATGCGTATTTAATGCAGTAATGCTAATCATATTAACGAAGCCCATGATCATCAGGTACTGCGATTGCCAAGCAAGATGCTCTCCCGCCGCAGGCAGCCCCACGCTTAGGATCTGCTTCGCATACGTCCCGTTCCAAGTCACGTAGTCTTTCCCGTGAATCGGAGCAGGAACCCGGCGATACAAGATGAAGAACAGAACAAGGATGCCGACAAACCGGCTGACGACGGTCGAGATCGCTGCACCGGTCACGCCCATTTCCGGAAATCCGAGGTTCCCGAAGATCAGCAGATAGTTGCCGGTCACGTGGAGAAGATTCACGCCCAGCGTCACATACATGACGCTTTTGGTGTTGCCGCTCGAACGAATAACCGACGATACGGCATAAGACAGCGCCTCGATCCACATAAAGCCGCCGATGATCTTCAGATAATGGCTGGCAATGCCAATTTGTTCCTCATTTAAGTTGAGCAGCCGCAGAAGCGGCTCGCCTAAGCCAACCAGAACGAGGCTGACGAAGATCCCGAAGATCAGGTTCATCGTAATGGCCAGCGCCGAGACGCGGCTTGCTTCTTTCTCTCGCCCAGCACCGATATACTGCGAAACGGCCACACTCGTTCCGATGCCCACAAATCCAAACATCAGAATACAGAAATAGATAATCTCATTCGCTAAGCCCACCGCGCCGGTTGCCGTATCGGAAATGCGGCTCAGCATAAACACGTCAACGGTGCCCAGCATCATCCGTAACACCGAATCGATAAAGATCGGCCAAGTTACAGCGAATAGGCTAAGTTTCTTCCATGATGGTATACGTTCAGTTAGTGTCACGTTTTTACGAGCTCCTACTAGGTAATTTGCTTTGACGCCTTCCCTAGTGTAGCTCGCGATCAATGATTCGTCTATGGGAAAAATTATGTTTAACGAAGCTTGCCAAAAGAATAAAGGCGCCCACTTTGGCGCCCGTTTTATACCTTAGGTTGCTTCCACATACTTTTTGAAGTTATCCATGATCGCTTGCCAGCCGGCTTGTTGGAATTCGACCGGATGCGTGTTCTCCGCATCAAACGTCTCAACGACCTTCGTCCCTTGGCCTTCGGCAGCGAAGGTGATCTCCACTCGTCTTCCATCCCCCATCGTATAGGAGATGAACTCATGCGTTTTCACGTCATCGTACACACCGCCAAAATCAAAGCCTTCACTGCCATCCTTCGCTTCCATCCGAGTCAGAAACTTCCCGCCGGGGCGCAAGTCATTCTCCGATCTTGGCGAATGCCAATCCTCGGATGCTTGATTCCACTTCGTAATGTGCTGAGGTTCCGTCCAGCAGCTCCACACCTTTTCTACCGGGGCTTGAATGACCGTTTGTACAGTAACTTTGGTTGGTTGATTCGTTTCCATTTTACAAAGGCACCTCTTTCAAATAGGATTGTTTTTTGACTTTACATTCCTATAGACGTAACGCAAATTCGAAATTCATCGGTTGATTTGCTCCGGCAGCCCTAAACGCAAAAATAATTTCGTATTAATAAAATTCTGCACATGCAAAATATGATCTTCTTTCGTTTCAAGGACATGAATCCCCCAAGGCACCAGGTGATCCCCTTCTCGGCTTGGCATGTACTGCGCAAGCGCCGGGT
This sequence comes from Paenibacillus barengoltzii G22, assembly GCF_000403375.2. Lineage (NCBI taxonomy): Bacteria > Bacillati > Bacillota > Bacilli > Caryophanales > Paenibacillaceae > Paenibacillus > Paenibacillus barengoltzii. The sequence goes on from NZ_KE159655.1 coordinate 525,580, forward strand.
ACCCACCGTTAACCTTTACCGGTATAAACCGAGAACCTTCGCAATGCCACCGGGTAAGCGAGAAGAATTTCGCCAAATCCTCTCGGCCGCGAATCCACATCGGGAATGGCGGCATGGACATGCAGCCTTCCTCATGAAATAAGGCGACCAACCGGTCGATATCAAATTGCTCGAAGGCATCTACATAACGCGACAGCAGCTCCGCGTCCGGCTCACCTTCCATGCGGCTGAGCTCATCGGAACGAAGCTGGGTCCGGTTCATCGTCTCCCTTGCTCTTTGCAACGCACTGTTCACGGCTGCCGCCGACATCCCCAGCGTCTCCGCGATTTGCTTGGATGACCAATCAAAGACATCCTTCAGAATTAATACGGCTCGTTGTCGGGGAGGCAAAGTCTGCAGAAGCGCAATGAAGCAGAGTTGCAGGGTATCCTTGCGGATGAGCGCCTCCTCGGGATTTTCGCCAAAATCAGGGGCCAGCCATATCCAGGCGGAATCGGGTAACGTCTCCCGAGGTTCCACGATCGAGCTCGCCGGATCAGACAGGTCGATGGGAAGCACCCGGCGTTTCGCTTGCCTTAGTTTATCCAAACAGAGGTTGGAAGCGATCCGATAGATCCATGTCTTCGGCGAGGAATCCTGCCGGAACGAGCTCCAGCTCTGCCACACGCGAATAAAAATCTCCTGAACCGCATCGTCCGCGTCATCGATCGATCCTAACATGCGGTAGCAGAACGCGGTAAGCTCCGGCTTCATTTTTTCCAATAACTGCAGGTCCAGGGGGGTTCCGTTCATATAAGCCTCCTTACAGGAAAAATGGAGATATCTAACCGATTTCCTCCCTAGTCGCCATTCGACTCCCGATATGAAATCGATTCGCCCAGGACGCCTTGGTGATAGGCAAAATCCGGAAGAGACCTCTATTATATTCTATTTCTCCTACTGAATCCCTTTCAGAGGAAGGTTCTTTTATTTAAAATTTTTAGCACTTGCTTGCCTCCCTAAAAAAAGAGCACCCTACCCGAAATCTGGTGCCTACTCATCAGATGACCGGATTGTTAGAATGAAAGCGTTCTCCTATGTAAGGATTTTCCTAGTGTGCACTGGTTAGGAGAATGAGGACAATAAAGGGAGGGTATTTATGAAACGGACTCACTATGTAGAAAGGCGGTTCGCTCGAAGCGTACTCAGCATGTTTCTGGCGGTCATCATGGCAGTTGGCATCGGTTTTGTGCCGACACCGGCTCAGGCAGCCGAGACCACCATTACATCGATGAGCTACTTCTCACCCGCAGACGGGCCGGTCATCACCAAGTCGGGAGTTGGACAAGCGAGCTACGGCTTTGTGATGCCTATTTTTAATGGCGGTTCGGCAACCTGGAACGATGTCGTGCAAGATTTAGGCGTTAAGGTGAAAGTGAACGGCAACTGGGTCGACATCGACAGTCTCAGCAGCTTTGTCTACAACCAGAACTGGGGCCACTGGTATGACAGCGGCTTTACCGGATATTGGTTCGTCCTTTCCGCAACCACAGAGATTCAGCTCTACTCCAAGGCAAACGGGGTTACCCTTAACTACACTCTCGTCTTCCAAAATATCAACACCACCACAATCACATCAATGACACCTACGCAAGGTCCGGTTATTACCGCTGGTTTTACAGGCGGGGCAGGCTTCACCTATCCCGTGTTCAACAACGATCCATCGATTCCTTATGCTGCGGTAGCCGACGACTTGAAGGTGTATGTGAAGCCAGTGAACAGCAGCACCTGGATCGATATCGACAACAATCCGGCCAGCGGCTGGATCTATGATCAGAACTTCGGCCAATTCACCGATGGCGGCGGCGGTTACTGGTTCAACGTCACGGAGTCCATCAACGTGAAATTGGAATCGAAAACTTCATCAGCGAGCCTCGTGTATACGATTATTTTTAATGAACCGGTAAGAAATTCGTACACTCTAACGCCTTATGAGGGAACGACGTTCACCGCAAATGAAAGCGGCGCCATTGGTCTGCCCCTGCCGAAAATTGACGGAGGCGCTCCCATTGCCTCGGAACTGGAGAACTTCGTGTATCAGATCAACATCAACGGTCAGTGGGTAGATCTGGCGGATTCCAGTCAAAGCGGGTTCGTCTATTCTGCGAATGGTTACAATAACCTGTCCAGCGCGAACCAATGGGGCTATTGGGCTGACTACATCTATGGCCTGTGGTTCCAGCCGATCCAACAGGATATGCAAATCCGTATCGGCTATCCTTTAAATGGGCAAAAGGGCGGTAACGTGGGCAACAACTACGTCACTTACACCTTTATCGGTAATCCTAACGCCCCGCGGCCGGATGATTCCGATCAAGAGGATATCCCGCTGAGTACGCCAAGCAATCCGAACATCGACGGGTTGACCCTCATCTGGCAGGACGAATTTGACGGGACTCAGCTGGATCTAAGCAAATGGAATTATGAACAGGGATACTACCTGAATGATGATCCGGGCACTTGGGGCTGGGGCAACGCGGAGCTGCAGCATTATACGGACAGTCCGCAAAATGTCTTCGTTCAGGACGGCAAGTTAAATATCCGGGCGCTGAATGATCCCAAATCGTTCCCGCAGGATCCTAGTCGTTATGCACAATACTCGTCCGGTAAAGTGAACACTAAAGATCACTTCTCGTTAAAATATGGCCGAGTCGATTTCCGCGCGAAGCTGCCTACGGGGAACGGCATTTGGCCGGCGCTGTGGATGCTGCCGCAGGATCAAGCCTACGGCACTTGGGCCGCTTCCGGTGAGATCGATGTTATGGAAGCTCGCGGTCGTCTGCCCGGCAAGTCTTCCGGCGCGATTCACTTCGGCGGACAATGGCCGGCCAATACCCATCTCTCGGGTGAATACAACTTCCCATCCGGGCAAACGATCGCCAATGACTTCCATGTCTACTCCGTCGTTTGGGAAGAGGACAACATTAAATGGTATGTAGACGGCAAGTTCTTCTTTAAGGCCACCCGGGATCAATGGTATTCCACGGCTGCGCCAAACAACCCGAATGCACCTTTTGATCAGCCGTTCTACCTCATCATGAACCTGGCGATCGGCGGTAACTTCGACGGCGGCATCGCCCCAGGACCTGGTGATATCCCGGCCACGATGCAAGTCGATTATGTGCGTGTCTATAAGGACAACGGCAATGGCAGCGGCGGTCAAAATCCCGGGAACCCGGGAGATCCGGGCACGCCCTCCACGATTGTGATCGGCGATCAAGTGAAGGGACTGAAGAAAACCGGCGATAACCTGTTGTTCTACGTTAACGGCGCGACTTTTGCGGATCTGCACTATAAGATCAATAACGGTGTGCAGCTCAATGTCGCCATGACCCCGGTGGGGAACGGCAACTATACCTATGCGGTGAACAACCTAAGCCAAGGCGATGTGGTGGAGTACTTCTTCACCTATAACCCCGGGCAAGGGGCGCTCGATACCCCCTGGCAAACCTACATTCACGGGGTTACTCAAGGGACGCCGGAATAATATATGAAAGATAGAAAGGCCGTTCCATATTGGACGGCCTTTCTGTCACCTTATTTAATATATGTTATGTCATCCCTCGGAGCAAACCGCTCATTATTGAAGGGCACCGCCGCTAACTAACAGACGTTGACCACTCACATAGGAGGATAAGTCACTGGCAAAAAATTCAGCTACATTGGCCACATCGTCCAACGTGCCTAATCGCCGCATAGGATGGGCTTGGATAAGAGCATCTCTAAGTTGTGCTCGTTCTCCCGGGTTTGTCCATAATCCCGCACCCTCGATAACCGTTGGTACGATCGTATTCACAGTGACCCCTCGGTATCCGATTTCCTTCGCCAGCGCCTCGACAAGATACATCGGTGCTACCTTGCTGCTGCCATATAAGGAGTACCCAGCCATAGCACTAGTGGTTGTGCTTGATGAAACATAGATGATGCGTCCGTTATCTGCTACGTGTTTGGCCGCTTCTTGAATGGTAAAGAATGCACCCTTGGTGTTGACTTGAAATAATCTGTCAAATTGTTCTTCCGTAATATCAACTGTCGGGATGTTTACAAGCTCGATACCGGCGTTCGCAACGACAATATCAATTTTCCCTAATTCCTGGAGTGCGATTTGGAACATTTTCCGGACCTCGGCTACTTGGCTGATATCAGCTTGAATAGCAATCGCCTTCACTCCGTATGCTTGCAAGCTGGAAACGGTAGCTTCTGCGGCAGCCTTATCACTCGTATAATTTACGGCAATATCGGCCCCTAAAGACGCATATCTTTCTGCGATGGCTTTACCGATTCCTCGTCCAGATCCGGTTATCAATGCGACTTTGTTTCTTAGGTTGGTCAAGAAATGCGCCCCCTTCTGAGATTAAAGAGACATGCCTCCTGAAACCTCAATACGTTGAGCATTAACCCAACGGTTCTCGTCGGACAGCAACGAAGCGATAGCCCCTGCAACGTCCTCTGGTTCCCCGACACGACCGAGCGCCGTCATTCCCCCGATCAGCTTCTTGAGATCATCATTCGTGCGGAGTCCGCTAAAATCTGTAGCGATCGCACCCGGCGCAACAACGTTGGCGGTGATTCCACGTGGTCCCAACTCTTTGGCCAAATACTTAGTGAGAACCTCAATAGCACCTTTCACGGATGCGTAAGCACCACTCTCCGGAACCGCAAAGCGTGTAAGTCCAGTGGAGATGTTTACAATTCGACCGCCATCATTGATAAGCGGCAACAGTTTCTGTGTCAGGAAGAAGACTCCCTTGAAGTGTACTTCGTACAAACGATCCAACTCTTCCTCTGTCGTCTTCTCGAATGAGTTATGGTGAGAGATCCCCGCGTTGTTTACGAGGTAGTCAAATTTGGTAGCGCCCATTTCTTTTAGCGCATCTTGTACATTTTGTACAAAAGCGTCAAAAGTACGGACATTGCTTGCATCAAGTTGTAGGGCGATTGCCTTACGTCCGGTTTCTCGGATCTCGGAGACAACTTTCTCTGCTTCTTCTTGATTAGAACGATATGTGAAGATTGAATCGACACCATGGTTTGCAAGGGCTAAAACAGTACTTCTGCCAATACCCCGACTTCCCCCTGTGACGATAGCAATCTTTGGATTGGTTTGTGTCATTGTGCATTCTCTCCATTCTTCATTGGATTCACCAGATAGTTTATCCAGTATCACTAGTCATCATCCTGGTAGGCGACACTGCATTAACTAACTGGTTGGTTATATAATAATACTAATTAACTAGTTAGTCAACTGTGTTTTTATGATATAATAAATCCTAAATCCAGGCTTCAATAAGGAGGGGCACCCATTGAGAAACGCTGAGGCAACAAGAGAGAGGATCATGGAGGCTGCTTTGGATGAGTTCTCTGCCTATGGTATTGCTGGAGCACGTGTTGACCGCATTGCTAAAAACGCGGGTTGCAATAAGAATTTAATTTACGTTTACTTTGAGAATAAAGAAACGCTATTTACAACCGTCCTCGAAAGACACTTAACACGTGTTTATGAGGAAATTGTTTTCACACCTGAGGATCTTGCGGGTTATGCCAAAAGAGTATTCGATTGGGCGATGACAAATCCACAAATTGTAAGGTTAATGTCATGGTATAGTTTAGAGCGGAAAGAAGACACGCTATCCGAGCGCGCCTCCGTGCGTGACAAGAAAATCAAAGCGATCATGGATGCACAAAACGAAGGTCTGGTGGGAAAGACATTCACTCCCGGCTTTCTTTTGACTGCCATCATGGCTTTAGCAACTGCCTGGACGCCAACTCATCCTTTCGGGCCTTCGCACGACCCGAATGCTGTGAACTTTCCGACGGAAACGAAGGAGGCTATTGCTAAGGCCGTTCGTCTGATTGCTAAAGGTGAATAAGTTGATATTCTGCTTCACAACCACCAGCAATAAGGGCCCCCGATTGGGGGCTTTTTTATGACCGTTTTGCATCCGTACGAAGTTCGTTGAATACAATAACTCGGATTGAGGGTGTTGAATCTGGACAGAAAGGATGTCACTTCCGTGGAATTTCTGTTGAAAGCCATCTACCGAGAATATATCAGCAGTTTGAATAAACGGGACTTGTCACAACTGGGCCGATTTGTGCATGAGGATGTTCGCTATAATGAGCAGCCAATCGGCTTAGCCGGTTACCGCCAAATGCTGGAGGGCGATTACCGAGATATTCCGGATCTCTATTTTAATATCGATATTCTCGTTTGTGAGCCGCCCTATCTTTCGAGCCGCTTACGCTTTGATGTCACACCTAAGGGGCAATTTATGGGTTTGCCGATCAATGGACGAAGCGTGTTGTTTTATGAAAATGTCATTTACAAGTATGAAGGCGGAAAAATCAAGCAAGTGTGGTCCGTCATCGACAAAGCCGCGATTGAAGCCCAAATTTCTTGATTTCGCCCGGTGTTGCATCAAGAAGAAAAGGCCGCTCAACGTTGAACGGCCCTCCTGTCAGCTATATGAATACTCGCCCTTAATCACGAAGAACGAGCCCCGGATCGTACCGGCCAATTTCGACTTCTGCCGGGCAAATTTGAACTTCTTCTCCTCCAGCTCCTTCGGAACCTCCATGCCTTCAGACAGCTTAAAGCCCACGGCCCGTTTCTTTGGATCGTCCAGGGTGTACATGACGTTAACCCCTAAGCCGTCCTCGTAGAAGACGAACGCCCACCGGATGTTTTCCACCTGAAAAAACGACGTTTCTAACGGCTTTGCCGAGAACTCGATCCCCCGTTCTTCTTTTAAGATTCGGTTCACGTAATCCAGGGTTTCCTGGCTTTCGCTGGCTGGCTCAACCGTAAACACATGCTTATATTTGTTCATAAAATAACGCGCCTCATTGGCTCGCAGTCCGGCTAATGCCTCTGCTACAGGAGAGGACTCTAAACCGACAGTAGATACATTTTTGAAATCAACGACATAGGACATGCTTGCCCCTCCTCTTCTTCTCTATTTCCTTACGACAGGGATCCACATTTCTCCCGCGACGCGGCCATTCGCTTGTTCCATCAAGACGGCGGTGTTGGGCCCGCCAACATAAGCAACTTGATTCAGTTCCGGCAGAACTTGGCCAAAAGCGATCCCCGCCAGCTGATTACTTAGTTCATCCGGCGCGGTGCCTTCCCCTTTGACAATTACGTACTCTCCCTTCGGGAACTGAATGACCCGGGAGCCTTCGGCATTCGGCAGCGTTTCACGGCTAAGTACGCCAACGTAATACATCATCTTGTTATTAACCGCTTCGTTGACGGTAAAGACATAATCGTTCTCCGCAATCGCTTTGAGTTGGTTGAGTCGACCGTCCTCAGTGACGGCTTGCCAGAAACTCGATTTTTCCTGATTGATGCCGGCAAAATCCGTGTAATGACTTTTTAATTCTGTGCCCAGACCAAAGACCGTAAAGCTGTCCTTCTCTTCCAAAACATAATTCGCCATGTTTTAAAACCTACTCTCTTTTTAAATTTGTTTTCTGTTCTTGATGGGTTTATCATAACTTTAAATCATGTCAAAAAATGAACCTGTTTAGGAGTCACGATGAAAAAAGTTGAACGGATTAACACCATCATGCGTTATATCAACAATCGGTCCCACTTTACCATCACGGAAATTATGCAGGAATTTAACATCTCCCGCTCGACGGCGATCCGAGACATCCGCGAGATCGAAGCTTTAGGAATGCCGCTCGTTGCTGAGGTTGGACGGGACGGCGGTTATTCGGTGATGCACAACTCGATCCTGCCTGCCGTGCGGTTTACGGATAACGAGGTCAAAGCGCTGTTCATCGCCTTCATGGCCACCAGAAACGCCCAGCTTCCGTATCTCAAGAGTCGCCAATCCTTAGCCGAAAAATTGCTGGGGCTGATCTCGAAAAACCAACAGGACGATCTCCTGCTCCTGGATGAAATCCTGCTCTTTGAAGGGACCAACCCGCATAATCCCGATCTATTGGAGCTTTCGGACCTTCCCCATCCAATACTGGAGAAGCTGATTCAACACCTGCTCATCGACAGCTATTTATGGATTACCCTGGAAGAAGGCGATGGAATCAACTCGTATCCGGTTTTTCTGTTGCACCTTTATCGTGAGAGAAGTCTGTGGTGGATGGAAGTATTGGATTTACAGGAAGAGAAGAAACGAATGTTCTCCGTCGACCAGCTTACTCAAGTCGAGCTCTACTCTCCCAAGAAACGAATGAGCCGAAAGAAAATTCTGGAGCTCCTTGGCAAGCAAGAGGAAGCATACAACCTAATCCTGGAACTCGGCCCCCGTGCCATTGCCCAGTACAAAAAATATCATCCCTTAAAAGCATTCATTTCCTATACCAATCCGTATCAAACCACCGCCATGCTGAAGATGGTTGTCCAAGTCAACGAACCCGAGGAACTCGCCGAGACGATTCATTGGCTGCTGTTCCTGGGGGAAGATTTGAAGTTCCGAAAAGTGCCGAAGGAAGTCTTGGAAGGATTGCACAAGAGAGGCAAAGAGATGGAGAAGCTGAACTTCTAAAGCAATCGTAATTACCTTTTTTAGCGCATGGGACGGGTTCGTTATGACTAAATATCGAATATGGAAGCGGCCAATGCCTTCGGGTGTCGACAGCATCCTGACGATGCGATGGGCGAAAAACAACGCCCTCAAAAAGCGGCAAGGAGGTCACGGGATGAAGATATTGGATAACCGATTGAACCCATCACGGCATCCGGGGTTAGTCTTGGCATGCGTGTGCGCCTGCACCGTCCTGGTCGTAGGCCTGGTCGCCGCCACCAATCTGGCCGTACCGATTCTCGCCTCCAGCAGCCTGCATCCGAGTTCATCCGAGCTGCTCTGGATCGTTGATATTTATGTCATCTTATTCGCGTGCCTCGTGATCCCGGGCGGCGCAGCCGGTGATCGATTTGGGCGTAAGGGCATTCTTATCGCCGGGCTTGTCACCTTCGCAGTCGGCGCGGCGATTTCCGCTGCTTCGGCCAATGTGACCAGCCTGCTGCTGGGACGTGCGATTACTGGGGTTGGTGCCGCGCTGGTGCTCCCCAACTGCGTTGGGGTGCTGGTACACGCAACCGCACCGGACCGGCGCGTCCGCGCGCTCGCCATCTGGGGGATGACCACCGGCTTGGGGGGACTTGTGGGCAATATCGCCGGAGGAGCCTTGCTGGCTGTCGGTTCATGGAGGGCTCTGTTCTGGGGCATCGTGCCGTTCGCGCTTCTCCTCGCGCTATGGACATCCCTTGCCGTTCAACGAAGCGAGCGCAGCCCCCGCGGTCTAGATCCCGCCGGCACCGTTTTACTTGTCGCCGCGATGGTCGCTCTCCTAATCGGCATTATTGGGGGGCCGGAATACGGTTGGAACAGCTCGTTGGTCATCACCGCATTTACGGTCAGTGTGATCCTCGGCGCGATCTGGGTCGCGGTTGAGCTAAAGGTCCGTCACCCTGTGCTGGATCCCCGTCTGTTCCGGATCCTCCTGCTCAGCACTGCCAGCCTAGGGATGCTTGTGCTGTTCTTCGGCAGCTTCGGTCTGTTCTATCTCAATGCATCCCTTCTTCAGTATGGACGTGATTATTCTGTACTCCAAGCGGGGTTTGCTATCGTTCCCATCTCGATCCCCATGATGTTCGGAACACGATTCGTTCCCGATCTGGTGAAACGCATCGGCATCCCCGCAACGCTGTCGGCTGCTTTCCTTGCCGTCAGCATTGGCTTATTCGGCTTGGCGTCGGCCGTCTACCAGCCTTATCTCGCTTACGCGGCTTGGTTGGTCCTGATCGGGGTCGGCATTGCCCTTGCGCTGCCCTGCTTGACCGCAGAGATCACGTCGGCCTTGCCCGCCGAGCAGGCTGGCGTCGCCGGGGGGCTTCAATCGGCAACCCGGGAACTTGGAAGCGCCCTTGGCGTCGCGATCGTGGGTACGGTACTCACTGAATCCTTTACCCGGCATCTTCCAGTAAATCTTCAGCAAGATGCCGTCCCCCATACAGTCGCAGATGCGATTTTGGCGGCCCCTAATCAACAAGCCGCCATCATCAGCGCCTTCGTCTCGGGAGCTCAATCCGCGCTGCATGTCGCTAGTATCATTACGTTCCTCATCGGCATTCTTGTCGTGGCGGCAACCTTTCGAGCCAGCCGTCACTTGCCCGATCAGGGCCTGAATGCAGCAAGTTCAACGACCGCTCCCAACAGATAGCACATACTGTCCCACGGGAGACCCCAAAATCAAATCGCCGTCCAGATCCAAGCAGGATCGGGGACGGCGATTTTTTTCAACATTTGCTTCTTTAGGCTCCAATGATCTGGTCAAGATGAAACCTATCTTACAGTTAAGGTCTGCCATCTTATGATATACTATATTTTCCGTATCCAGTTGAAAATGGCTGATTCGGGGTATTCTTATATAGTGATTGCCGCTTAGGGAGGAAATGACAGCATGACAGATTTAAACAAACAGCAAGTTGTGGAGAGTGTTCCGCAACGAGGATTTTTTGGACATCCCAAGGGATTGTTCACTTTGTTCTTCACAGAGTTTTGGGAGCGATTTTCCTATTATGGCATGAAAGCCATTCTAACCTACTACATGTATTACGAATTAAGTCGAGGCGGACTTGGCATGGAGGAAAGCGTGGCCCTTGCCATTATGTCCATCTACGGCTCCCTGGTGTACATGTCCGGTATTATTGGCGGTTGGTTCGCGGATCGGATCTTCGGGGAGTCGAGAGCCATATTTTACGGCGGCATCCTCATTATGCTGGGACACATCGCCTTGGCGATCCCGGGAAGCGTCCCGTTGTTCTTTGTATCCATGGTGCTTATCGTCTTGGGGACAGGCCTACTGAAGCCTAACGTATCGAGTGTGGTCGGGGAGCTTTACAGTGAACATGACCCGCGCCGGGATGCAGGATTTAGCATCTTCTATATGGGGATCAACCTGGGGGCGTTTATCGCTCCGCTAATCGTAGGCACCGTCGGCCTGGATTACAATTTCCACCTGGGCTTCGGCATTGCCGCCGTGGGGATGTTCCTGGGGCTTGCTATTTTTGCCTTCACGCGTAAAAAAAATCTCGGCCTCGCCGGGACGATTGTACCTAGCCCGCTTTCACCGGCGGAACGCAAGAAAGTGTTCCTGCAAATCGGCCTCGGTGTATTGCTTCTTGCGGTGATTGTCGCTATTACCATCCCGCTGGGTTGGCTAACCTTCGAATCGTTTATCGTGATCGTTGGCATCCTGGGGCTCTTGATCCCTACTGCCTATTTTGTGGTCATGTACCGCAGTCCACGCACAAGCAAGGTGGAGCGCTCCAGATTAATCGCGTATATTCCGCTGTTTATTGCGGCGATCATGTTCTGGGCGATTCAAGAACAAGGCTCGACGATCCTGGCGAACTATGCTGATAAGCGGACGCAGTTGGATTATGCCGGATTTCATATTTCACCGGCTTGGTTCCAATCCTTAAACCCTTTATTTATTATTACACTGGCCCCGGTCTTTGCCTGGTTCTGGCTCAAGCTGGGCAAGCGGCAACCTTCGATTCCGAAGAAATTCGCGTTGGGCTTATTGTTCGCCGGCTTATCTTTCCTGGTGATTCTGTTGCCGGCTTACTTTGGCGGCGAGGACTCCTTGGTGAATCCGTTATGGCTCGTGCTGAGTTATTTCATCGTGGTGCTGGGAGAATTGTGCTTGTCTCCAGTAGGGCTGTCGGCGACGACCAAATTAGCGCCTTCTGCCTTCTCTTCCCAGACCATGAGCTTATGGTTCTTGGCCAGTGCGGCGGCCCAAGCGATTAATGCGCAAGTGGTGAAATTCTATTCGCCGGCCACCGAAATGGCGTACTTTGGGGTCATTGGAGGAATCGCGATTGTCCTCGGCATCCTTCTCCTCGCCCTCTCTTCGAAAATTCAAGGGTTTATGAAGGGAATCCATTAACTCAGAACTTCCCAAGGACATGATCATCCCCACACGGGAAGCAACATCTGCCATGTGGGGATGAAGGGGAAGTTTAAAGCAACTGGGCGATTTCCCACACGTAACCGTCCGGGTCGGCAAAACAAGCTGTCCGCCGCCCCCAGGGACGTGTGATCGGACCATTGAGCAATTTTACACCCTGCTGTTCGAGTTGAGTAGAAACCCGGTCAACGTCCGGCACTTGGATCGTCAACAGAAATCGCGCCCCCCCTCCTATCCGAGCCACCTGAACCGGCTCAATCAATTCAGAGGCATTCTGTTGGTTTAAGAGATTGATGCAGGTGTTGCCATAATCAAATACCACACAATCCGCGTCTTCATAATGAATCGCCAGCTGAAACGCCTCTTGATAAAACGCCTTCGACCGCTGTAAATCTGCAACAAACAAAGTGATTTCGGTAATTGGGTTCACCCATCCCGATGTCTCCATGTTCCTCAGCCCCTCACGACTAGTATTCCTGCTACTCCTCTATTTAGACGTAATTCAACTGCATAACTCATCGGTCATTGGAGACGAGAAGGAGATAGGAGTTCGTCTTTTACGAAAAGAAGTTCTCCGACATTGAGTTTCATTTACCACCATCAGATTTAGACCGAGAGGGGGATAGGGACTATGTGATTGAGCGGCTGGCTCGCCTCCTGCATGAGCTCAATCTTCTCTTTCTCCCGTAAGTCTTGGATTCGAATTTGTTCGGAGGCCTTCGCATACGCCTCCCATACCAACACGCTGTCTGCTTCTTCCCAAAGGGTCATATATTCGTTCTCCACCAGATTGTAGAGCCGGCTTTTCTTGATGAGATTGTAAGTGAAGAAGTCGTTGGCTGTAATCCGATGATCATCTTCATCCCGATTATGCATATAAGGGCCGGTCACAATATGTAAATCGACTTTGTATGTATCGCTAAATAAAGGCTTCTGCGTAAACCGCACCTCGCATACTTCCTCAACCGGACGACCCGCCTCCCGGCAAGCTTTGGCGATCGCGCTGAACACTTTGCAGTAATTGTCGATGACGCGGTCACTCTCACCATAGACTAATTTGAACCCGTCCATCCAAGGAGGGGAGATCAGCAGCTTCAGATTAGCGCCTTGTTTGATCGCCTGCGATAGGCTGGGGGCAATTTTACTCGTCAGAATTAATCGGTAGCCGGAGACCCAGACTTCCCTGTCGCATGATTTCAACAGATGCTCCAACAGCTGCTGCTTATTAAAATGAAGATCATTGATGCCGAACTCGTGAATCCCTTCGAGGAGCTTGTCGTTTTCAAGGTTTTTATATTTCACATAAATATCCGAGACGAGCTGGAAGATCGAGGCGAGCAGCGAAGTGGCACAAGCCAGCGCTAACTCCGGGACGAAACGGCTCTCTCGCAGCGGTGAAACATAGATGAGGATGGACCCCGCCACGCTGACAGCTAACATAATAACGACATACACATTGTTGTGAAGCTTGTACGCCTGGAGCTTCTGCCAGATGGATCGTCTGCTATTCACGATGTTGGTCCCTCCTGTAGATCCTTGCGATAATAGACCGTGTCCAGCCCCGGTCCCCGTCCGTCTTGAATACGTTGGACTTCCCGCATCCCTATTTTGTGCAAGACTCGAATGTGGCTGTGATTCGTTGACCAAGTTCTCGTCATGATCGGTCGCTTCTTCTGCTGAGCGATGGCTTCCAGCTCTCCATATAGGCGCGTCGTCATGCCCTGGCCGCGATAGGCTTCATCAACAATGACGGTCGTTACATAGATCGTCTCCACGCGCTCGTCCGCATGTTCAAACACATAATGAGGGCGAAATGACATAAATCCGATCACTTGCTCTCGATCCAGTACCAGCAAGAACGCCTGCTCCTTTAATTCATCAAAGTATCGCTTGGGTAAAGCCGTTGCCGCTGCACCAGCGGTCAGATCGGACTGATAAGTGTGCTCACGCGCGGATAAGGGCGGGACGAATGCATGATCGTAACGGCACAGCAAATCCCATACCCCTTCTAAGAGAGCGGGGTCCGTCAGCGTTTCATCATATCGGTATTGGATCGGCAAAGCGGGTTCACTCCTCTAGAGGTCCTAAGATGTATTTATCTATTATACTGCATCCTTTGTGAACTTTGGCGATTAATCATCGATTGAAAATAGTAAAATAGAGCTACCCCAAGAGGGATAGCTCTAAACTTTCAGGCTCACAGCGTTCTGGTGCCGGATATACTGGAATGCGCCGGATGTGACCTTAGCGCCTCAGCCGTTTCAAAGGAATGGATGCAATCCAGGGTAAGCAGCTTATCGAAGACCCGAAGCAGATCCTTCGAGCGCGGTTTATGCAGCTTGATTCGCAGCGTTCGCACGCTTTCACCTTCATCTTCCTGATCATCGTTCGGAGCCTCTAGAGACATATTCACAATGAGCAGTCCCTCCTGCTCGAACAACTCCGCAACCTTAGCGACGCCGCCCTCCTTATTCAGGATCCGAACGGTGACTTCATTTCGACTGCGTTTGTTGTGGAAGCTCTTCTCAAACTTATTGAGCAGCACCAGTATAATAATAACCAGTACCGTCACAAGCACCGCGCCAAAGAAGAACCCTGCCCCTACGCATAAGCCAATCGCTGCCACCACCCAAATGGAGGCCGCCGTCGTTAAGCCTGAAATACTGGAGCCGTTGCGAATAATCGCCCCCGCCCCCAGGAAGCCGATGCCGGACACCACTTGAGCCGCCAGCCGCGCCGGGTCCATCCGGACGTTATATTCGTTGGAGAAATCACCAAACCCATAGATGGACAGCAGCATAATCATCGTGGACCCTACGCAGACGAGAATATGTGTACGGAATCCGGCGGCATGGTTATGCCACTCCCGTTCTAATCCAATCAAGCCGCCCAACAGAAGCGAAATTACGATTCGCAGCGATAAGTCCACATAGGAAATGTTCCACAAACCCGCGTCAATCAGTTTCATTGCATAGACATCCCCTTATCTACTCGTCATGGTCACTACACGGGTGACACCTCGGCGATCACGGGATAATGATCCGAAGGATATCGGCCTCCATACAGCTCTCGATCCACCGTAACGTTCTGAATCTGCAAGTCAGGGGATACAAAGATATAATCAATCGGCTCTCCCGATTCTCCGCCTATAAAGTTATGAAACGTCGCTCCCACTTCCTTATTTTCCAGATGCAGAACAACGGAATAGGCATTTCGATATCCTTCCTGCTCCAGTCCTTGAATCACAGCGTTTGCCGGTTCAACGTTAAAGTCGCCCGTTAACACAACCGGAAGCCCCGTCTGCGCACGAAATTGCTTCATCCGTTCTCGAATTAACTCCATGCCTTTCTGTTGTGCTTCTTCGCTGATATGATCTAAATGCGTATTAAACGCAGCAAATTCTGCGCCCGCTTGCGACTTAAATGTCACCCAAGTGCACATGCGCGTGTTTGAAGTATTCCAGCTCTTCGTCCCAAGCTGTTCCGGAGTTTCCGACAAGCTGAAATGCCCCGCACTCCCTGCACTCCACTTGTTCTTTTTGTAAAAAATCGCAGTATATTCGCCTTGCTTCCCGCCTTCTCGCCCTTCTCCGATCCAAGCGTATTCCGGGAGTAATGGCTCCAAATCCGTAAGCATATCATGCAAACCTTCTTGAATGCCAATGAGGTCTGGATCGTGACGTTTGATCACTTCAGCAACCGCGCTGACACGAAATGGCCAGGCATTTTCCCCGTCGGATGGTTCATTGTATCTTAAGTTAAATGTCATAATTTTCGCCAACATTGAGTTCCTCCACTTCTGGAAACATCCACATAGATTCTAGTGATACTTAATTATCTTTATTACTTCTACCGTAAACAAAGTACATCGTAATTCCCGACATAATCATCAACACGACGGAATAAACCAGTGACATTGCACGGGCCGCAACCCCTGCTTCTGCGTCTGTACTGCTTTTGATCACAAGCCCCAGCGTCTGATACACAGGATGATATAAGAATACAGTTAAATCGTAATCATCCAGTATTTTAATAAAGTTAAGCGCCAGCACGGCAAGGGTGGACGGCAAAATGATTGGCAGCAGAACCTTTCTAAAGGTATAGAACGTCTTCGCTCCCAGGTTCTTGGAGGCATCCTCCAGATTACTGTCCAAGCTGAAGAAAGACGCTTTGACCATTCGCATGGTAAACGGGATATGAATAATGATATAACCAATCAATAGCATCCAAAGCGTCCCCGTAAGCACCGTATTCCCCGTCACTAAACGCGGAACATTATAAGTAACCACCAAGCCGATTGCAATCAGCGTGGATGGCAGAACCCATGGAATCAGCAAGGAATATTCCAGAGCTGCTGCCAGTTTACTATTCTTGTGTCTGTGCAAGATTCGAGATGCAAACAGAGCCAGGGCCACAACCGAAAAGGACGCTGCCGCAGCATACAGAATACTTACCAAGTAAGGCTTGAATGCACTCATGGTGGTAAATAATCGGCCGTAGTTCTCCAAGGTGAAGCTGTCCAAGCTGAGCGTCGCTGTCGCAATACTCTGCGAATCTGTAAAGGAGAAAATCACGATCAGCGTTACAGGAATCAAGTAAATAACAAACAAGACATATCCAATCATATGCGTGATCACATTCGCGACCTTGTTGTTAATCTTTTGCTTCACCAAGACAGATTTGACTTTGGAAACAGACATATAGTTACCTTGTTTCTCAAAGCGAATCATGATCGACAGCAAAATGATCGTAGCCAGACCAAGCACAAGGGCGAGCAGAGCAGCCAGATCCTTGGAAGTGGAGCTCTTCGAGAACGTCAAGATCATGGGCGTAATCGTTTGAAACTCCGTCCCCCCCAGAATCAACGGGGCCGACATCGCCCCAAGACCCGTCAAGAAGGTTAAGATCGTCAAAGCAAAGATCGTGGGTTTCAACACCGGAAGGACAACCCGCCATAAAATATAAAAGGTCGACGCTCCCATACTTCTTGCTGCTTCAATGGTTTGGAAGTCCACTTTACGAATCGCGTTTCCCAAAAACAAGATGTGATTGGAGGTACACGCAAATGTCATTACAAAGAGTACGGCCCAGTATCCGTGGAACCAATCGGTATTAAAGGAGGGGAAAATGCTGGCTAACACGCGCGTAATAAAGCCATTTTCACCATATGCAAACTTGTAACTAGATGCTACGACCACACCGTGATACAGCAAGGTTGTAAAGAAACCCAGCTTTAAAATGTTCGCACCCTTGATTTTAAAGTACTCTGTGAGAAGGACTAACGTAATTCCTACGATATTTACCGTAAACACTAGAGATACGGCTAACACAAAGCTGTTGGACAAGCTGGACATGGCACGTTTCGATGACAAGAGCTTGTTGACGGCATCCAGCGAGAAGCTCCCATTCTTGAAGAAAATCTCATAATATATGTTTAGGTTCGGGTAAATGAGAAAAGCGATAATGAACCAGGCCAGCAGGACGTACAGCAGCAGCTGCCCATAATTCAGGGAGGCAAATTTGTTCTTTAGGGTCTGTGCGTTCAATTCGCTCCCTCCGTCCGATCATATTGCATGATATCCGCTGGTCTAATATACACATCCGCTTCGGTCCCGACCTCAAGCCCTACAGCCCCATTTTCCTTCTCAATGGTCTTCAACAGACTGCCGCCGGGCATTTCTAATACATACTTGCTATATAGTCCGTAAAACTCCCGATCCACAACCTTGGCCTTCAGGCGGATCACCTCACCGTCAGGCAACGGAGTTAAGTTTACTTTTTCATTGCGAATATAGGCGATCTTACCGGCTTGAACCACATTTTTCAATGGACTGTTGGCGATCAATGCCGAATCGATCTGATTAATGTCACCGATGAAATTACATACAAACTCCGTTTTCGAAGCATTGTAGATTTCATATGGTGTACCCACTTGTTCAAGGTTACCGTTGTTAAATACCGCAATACGATCAGATAACGTTAAGGCTTCTTCTTGGTCGTGCGTGACATAGATGGTCGTGATCCCAAACTGCTTCTGCAATTCCTTCAATTCATTTCTGAGCTGAACGCGCAGCTTCGCATCCAGATTCGATAACGGCTCATCCAAGGCCAAAATCGACGGTTTTAATACGAGCGCTCTGGCAATAGCTACACGCTGTTGCTGCCCGCCCGACAAATCCGATACACGCTTATGCAATTGTTCTTCCTTTAAGTCGACCTTACGCGCAATGTCTCGGACCTCCTGGTCGATTTCGGCTTTTGATGCTTTCTTGACGCGCTTGCCGAATGCAATATTTTCGTATACCGTCATCGTCGGAAATAACGCATAACTTTGGAACACCATACCGATTCCGCGTTTTTCAATCGGAGCATGTGTAATATCTTTGTCGTTTAATAGAATTCTGCCTCCAGATGGGGTGATGAAACCTGCAAGACTTCGAAGAATGGTGGTTTTACCACAGCCTGAAGGGCCTAAAAAGGTGAAAAATTCCCCCTCGTTGATTTTCAGATTAAAGTTCTTAATGGCATGGAAATCTCCAAAATGAATTTGTATATCCTGAAATGTGATCATCACGTTCACCTTTTCTATTTAGGTTGTTATAAGAAAGAACTGCATAGCCTGAACTAGCGCTATGCAGTTCCCCATCCATGCTGTTTAGTTCATGATTTGCAATTCAATTTTCTCTGCCCAGGCATCGAGATGTTCTGCAATGAAGCTCCAATCCAACGGCTGCGCCTTCAACTCGGCAAACATAGCTTTAGCTGAATCCGGAGCTTGTTCGGCTGCTTCTGCGATAACAGGCATCGCATTAAATTCCTTCGCAAAGGCTCCTTGCATTTCAGCGCTGCCAAACCACTCCACAAACCGTTCTGCCGTATCCTGCTTCTTCGTGCCATTAACAATGGCGATATGTTCGACAACCATAGGGACACCAATTTCAGGAATTACATAACCTGTTTTGACGCCGTATTCTTGTTCTCGCTTGGCGCGTTCGCCGGATACGATCGTTCCGATGGGAACTTTTCCGCTGGCCATATTCGCATACAGCTCCTCGCCTTCAATGACCGGAAGCCCATTATCGTAGAGTTGCTTTAACGCGTCCCAACCCGCATCAGAAATGCCCAGGTCTCCATTGGCGTCTTGATGGGGCGACAAAATCCCTGCGACAACCAGACGCATGGTAGCTCTATCAAGTCGTGTTGGCGCCTCATACTTCCCTTTAAACGCTTCGTTGGTATATAAGTCTGTCCAATCTTTCGGAGCCGTCTCCGGGGTATACATGTCCGCATTATAGCCAATCAGAATCGCTTGTTTTACGAGGCCATGATAGTAGCCTTCCAGATCGTTTAAGCCCTCGTCAACTTGCGAAGCCCACTGCGGGACGTATTTCGTTAGAACTTCCTCTTTCTTCAGATTTTCATAGAAAATATTATTTAAGCCGAATACCACGTCAGCAATCGGGTTATTCTTCTCTGCAATCAAGCGATTGGTTAAATCCGCACCGCCTGCACCCACGATTTCAATATCAAATCCCGCTTTTTTCGCTTGCTCCGTCCACCACTCGCCGCGGCCGTCCGAATTCGAGTTGGTGTATACGATCAATTTTTCATTTTTGACCTGGCTCCCCGAATTTTCGCCGGATTCCGCCGAGTTTCCGCCGGCATTTCCACTATTATTACTTCCGCAGGCCGTGATGACTAAACAACTAAGCACCACCATTGCCAACGCTTTCATCATTTTCGACATCTTATACTCTCTCCTTATCAAGTGATAATAAATGACTTCGATCGAATACTGATTTCCTTTCAACAATGTTCGTTTGTATTTTGATCGTGAGATGTTGTTCCTTCGAATGATGGATACGCTTCATGAGCAGGTCTACGGCTGCCGCAGCAAGCCGATCTGTATCTTGACGAACCGTAGTTAATGGGATGGGCGTTAATGCTGAAAGATAAGTATTCGAAAAACCAACAATAGACAACTTCTCCGGGACGGATATGTTCATATGAAGTGCAGAAAACAATGTAGAAATCGCCACTTGGTCATCCGCACACATGATCGCCGTCATTTGCGGATTGCTTCTAATAAATTCCCCTTGTTCGGCATCATACTCATGAAAGCGGCCCGGTTCACAGCGTTCCGTTCTAAAATGAATATATTCGCTCTTTACCGGAATCCCATGATCAAGCAAAGCTTGAATGTACCCCTGATATCTTTCCTCTCGACTTGTGATGTTCTCAAAAATGTTAGACGAATACCCAATGTCCCGATGACCCTTCGCAATCAAATACTGCGCCATTTCATAGGAGCCTTGAAAATGGTCGTGATAGACGCAATCAAACGGAATCTCACGAAAAATCCGGTCGATGATCACACTTGGAATTTGTTCCGTTTTTAATCGAAGCACTTGATCACTGCAGGTTCGACTTCCCCACGGAAATAAGATGATTCCGCTGATTCCTGCAGCCACAAGCTCCCGTAAGCATCGGTCTTGGTCGTCTTGGTCGCTGCTAATTTTTAAAATGAGCTCAAACTGATGTTTGCGTAACTCGTGCTCAACAGCCGAAATGATTCTGGATGTATAGTCGGACATATGCGGAATGATCAGTGCAATTTGTTTACTTGCCTTCTTTTCGGGTAACCGTTGTACCGGTTCCTGTAATGGCTCACGACGTCTTTCATGTCGATCACCGGAAAGGAACGTTCCTCTTCTCGGCAAGCGGTAGACTATGCCCTGTTCTGCAAGTTGTTCCAAGGCCAATTTACTCGTCATTCGGCTGACGCCAAACAACTTGGCCAGTTCACCCTCAGAGGGTACAGGATCATGCGCTTGAAGCCCCCGGGTCTCGATGATTTCCAATACCTTCTCCGCGACTTGCAAATACAGCTGTTGTTTCTCTCTTTTGGAAGTGCTTTCAGAACTCATGTCCGGACATTCCTTTATTATTTTTTAGTTGGTAAACCGCGCGTGCTCTACCAATCCGTTAGCTTAAGCTGACATAACCATACAATATGTCACTGACACATTCAATGATATTGAGATAAGGAATTTCGCATGAAATTATTGCCATTACGCTTTATTGAAATATGCTAGGATTGAAGATTTAAAGTCATTGACATATTTCAAGTCAAAAAGAAGACCCTGCACGAGACACCATGATTTCAGTGTCCCTTGCAGGGTACCCGCTAACGTCAGATCCTCTTTATTTTTGCTGTATAGGTGTACTTCGCAGCTCAGGAGTTCCGTTCTCCGGCTCTTCCCTTTCATAACTGGTATCATAATAAGTTTTCATATTCCGCAATACCGGGAACAGATACATCCAGAGTACAGCCACAACCAGTGTCCCGATTCCCCCAATAACGGTGGCAACCACGGCACCAAACCAATTGGCCATCGTGCCGGATTCGAATTCACCGAGTTGGTTCGATGTGCCGATAAACAGCATGTTGACCGCATTGACACGCCCTTGCATTTCACGCGGCGTATTTAGCTGAACCAGCGTAGAACGAATGACGACACTGACCACATCTGAGGCGCCGATTAGGAACAGGGCGACCAGAGATAATACGAGATTTTTAGAGACGGCGAACAGCACGGTAGACAAGCCAAAGATCGCCAGCGAGATAAACAAATACTTGCTGATCGAATTTTGGATTGAATAACGGGTCAGAACCAGCGACATCAGCAATGCGCCAACTGCCGGAGCTGTCCGGAGCAGCCCGAGTCCCCATGACCCCGTATGCAGGACATCTTCAGCGAAGATAGGCAACAATGCCGTAGCCCCGCCGAGCAAGACAGCGAACAAATCCAGTGAAATCGTGCCTAGAATAACTTTGCGCTTGAAGACAAAGCGCAGACCGTTCAGCAGCGAATCCATACTGATGGTTTCCAACTTCCGTACGGCACGCTTGACTTGGATGGAAAGAATCAAAAAGGCCGAAATCAACAAAGCCGCAATGGATGTGGTGTTCACGACCGATGGACCGAAGGTCAGCAACAATCCGCCAAGGGCGGGGCCGATGATCGAGGCCGTTTGCCCTGCCGAGGCCGACCAAGCTGCAGCTTGAGGGAGCTCTTCCTTGTCTACGAGATCCGGCACCATCGCCGAGTTTGTCGGGTTCTCAAAAGACCTCGAAGCTCCAAGAATCGCAGCGGCAATCAGGATATGATGACCTTGAATCCAGCCGCCTAGCGTTAACACAAGCAACAGCGCCACCACAGCGCATTCTACAAGCTGGCAAATAAAGATGATTTTGCGGCGTTCAAATCGATCCGCCACTTGACCGGCGATTAAGGTAAGCAGCAGCATCGGAATAAATTCAGCCAGACCCACCAGCCCTAACTTAAAGGCATCATGGGTTAATATATACATTTGCCAGCTGATGGCAACGGTAAGCATCTGAAAGGACGTCGTTGTAAAGATCCGTGCAAACCATAACCGGCGATAAGAGCGGTTTGTTCGGAGAACGTTGGGTCTTGATGCGGTGATGATAAACCCCTCCTGTTGTATCATTTTGTCCCGTCTAGTGTAGCACACACATCTCTACTGCGTAAGCCATCTTGTGTAAGAATTGCAGGAGGGGATACAGCCGGTTCAACAGAACGGCATGGTCCCGATTAAGGGTTTCAAACGAATGAGAATTGCTGTCTCAACCCAAGGATCCGATCAGTTGACGCAGAATGCTCGGCCACCAAGAACGAGCGGGTATATTCGTGTACAGGGATCTTCAAGATTGACGCCTCCTGTCGCTGCTAATTAGAAGAAGAGCCCATTAGCAATATAAAAGTAAGCCAGCAGGTTAGCTGCAAAGTGGGCAAGCCAGGAGACCCAGACATTTCGGGTTTGATAGTATATGATCCCAAATACAAGACTATCTAAGAACACCGATATCAAATCGATCGACACGATTTGCACAGATCCCTGAGACACATGCATGAGCGCAAATATCATGGAGGTTAGAGGGATCGCAAAATAAGGTTTAACATACCAGCTGAGTCTTTCTTGCAGCAACCCTCTGAATAAAAAATACGGCTGAGTAAACTCGGTATACCTCGGGATTTTAAATTACTTATCAAAGGGCCTAACCTATAAAGAAATTGCAACCCAAATGCATTACTCAGAGGGAACTGTGAAAAATTATGTTTCCATCGTCTATTCCAAGATGAATGTCAAGAACCGCATGCAGGCGGTAAATAAATATCAAGAAGTGTAACGACAAACAAAACAGATTGCACAAAAATAAAGCCCCCGAGAAGATTCGGGGGCCGTATTAAATTATACCACCAAGATCAGCCCAAAACGTTACCTCCGACGCGCCCTGCTCCCCCTCTTCATTTTGAATCTGTCTATTACCACGGAAGCGGACCAAACTCGTTGGAGAACGTGCCCATTGGGCCATTCTCGTCCAGGAGCGCCAGACGCACCGGTTCACGTGCGGCCTGTTCAACGGTTCGCGTCCCCGCGTAGTTATTAAAATCCGTTCCGGTGAAGCCCGGGCACGCCGCATTCACCTTGATGCCGGACGACTCAAGTTCGATGGCAAAGGCAAGGGTTATCGCATTAAGAGCCGCTTTGGACGGGCTGTAAGATGCGGTGAACACCGAGCGATGCGGAAAATTCGGATCGGAGTTCATCGTTAATGACCCGGATTCGCTCGATACGTTAACAATGCGGCCTGCCGGCGCTTCACGGAGGAGCGGCAGCATCGCTTGGGTAACAGCGATCACGCCAAACACATTCGTCTCGAATACGGCGCGCACTTCATCGAGCTTGGCAACACTCGGAAGGCTATCCTTCACCACCTCCTCGAGCGATCTGCCCGGCTTACCGGCATGGGAGATACCCGCATTATTGACAAGTACATCGAGTCGACCAAATTCGTTCCGAATACGTTCTGCCGCAGCGTTGATAGTGTCCTGGTTCGTAACGTCAAGCTCGATGGCATGTGCGCTCTCCCCAATGCTCTTCGCTGCAGTTACCCCATTCTCAAGATTGCGTGACCCGACGAGTACAGTAAATCCGTGCGCTGCAAGGTCTTTGGCGATTTGAAGTCCAATGCCTTTATTTGCCCCCGTGACCAAGGCAACCGGTTTATTATGCATAACGACTCTCTCCTTTTTTATGGATTGATGAAACAAACTTCCCTAAGCGATTAGGTTGATATGTCAACCAATGAAAGTCTATCTCCAGCAACTTCCCGTTCCCCATCCCAAGATTGAGCTGCGTCTTTTTATGTCAATCTTGCTTGTATCGTTCCTTAAGAATACCCGACCCGATTCCGGAGACAATCATCAGCACCAGTGGGCCAAAATTCCATAGGAATTTGCCGCCAAGCAGGTCAATATCGAGCGAGAATACTTTGTTCAGAATGAGGACACCGATCTTAATAAGTAGCAGAACAAGAGCTGCCAAAAATAGAACATCAAAGAAAAATTTTAGTTTCGGATGAGCCAACTGTTTACTTTCTTTGATCACCTTTTTTGTCAGCTCCTCATCACTTTTTAATAACTCATCAAGACTAATATCAAACAAGTCGCTTATCTTCAAAAGGGTTTCAATGCTCGGATAATTCAGCCCTTTCTCCCATTTGGAGACTGACTGGCGACTGACAAACAACTTCTCGGCTAATTCGTCTTGAGTCCAGCCCTTTTTCATTCGCTCCGCTTTTAACTTCTCACTAAAGATCATCACAACACAGCCTTCCTGAAATTGATAAGCTCATTTTAAGTGATGCCATCTCTAATGTAAAAGAACGGATTGGTTACATCCCAGCGCAACCTCAGGTTGCAAGCGTGATATTAAGCTAGACACGGCCTCTACGTCTATCCGCGCGAACGGCGCTCCGCCTTAAATGCGTAAGTCTTGCCTCTCCATACCGTAAACCAGATGATCAGTCCAAGAAGTGCAACGGCCCAAGCAAAAGATCCCGCCCCGGTGGAATCCAACAACAGTCCGCCAACGACGCCCCCTCCAGCAACGGCCAGGTTAAAGACGGTCACCAGCATCGATTGTGCCACATCCGCTCCCTCGCCTGCCGCATCCGCGATAGCCGTCTGCAGCAATGTGGGTGCACCTCCGAAGGTCAATCCCCAAATCGAAACACACAGATAGGTGATCGCATGGATTTCGCTAACCAGCCCAAGTGCGATGGAACCCAATACGAACAAAGCCAAGCTGATCAGTGTCAGGAAACGAAGCCGGACGTCTATAAATTGACCTGTGATCCAAATCCCAACGATGGATGAGCAGCCAAAGATCAGCAGAATGAGGTCCAGACGATTCGCAAGCCCGATGTGAGCCATAAATGGCGCGATGTAGGTATAGAGGATGTTGTGAGCCAAAATCCATACAAAAACGACGAATAGTACCGAGCGAACCCCAGGAATTAGGAAAACTTCGGGGATAGGCTGCCGTTGATCATGTCTTTGGCCTGGATAATCCGGCACTGCGGCAAGGATCCACACGATGAGAGCCAGCGCAAGGATGGAGATCATTCCAAAGATCCCCTGCCAATCAAGCAAAGTGCCAAGCCAGGTGCCCAGCGGTACACCTAGAGATAAGGCAATAGGCTGACCCACGCCCACAATCGCGAGTGCACGCCCCTGCAGATGATATGGCACCATTCTTCTCGCATAACCGGCTAGCAGTCCCCAGGTCAATGCTGCCGCCATACCTGCAACGAATCGAGCACCCAAGGTCAAGTAATAGTTGGTAGACAACGCGGTTACCGTGTTAAAAAGAAACAAGCCGCCGACTGCCAACAATAATACATGTTTCCTGCGCCATCCACGCGTTGCAGCGATCAGCGGAATGGCCGCCACCACCGAGCCAAAGGCATATAGCGATACAAGCTGGCCCGCCATCGCTTCGGAGATGCCAAAATCCTTGGAGATTTGCGGCAGCAACCCTGCCGGCATCGTCTCTGTTAATATGGCGATAAAACCAGCCATAGTGAACGCAAGAAGTCGCCAAACGGGAAGTCCAACTGATGCAGGTGCATCCTGAAAGTGAATGCCTGTTGGTGTAGATTCAATATTTTTAACTTTATTCATAGCGTTATCGTTCTTCTCACACCAATCCGGATGCAGCCATATCTTTGTCCTGATGCCCCGCTTCGAGCGCCCGCCGGAATCTTTGCAGCCCGGCAGCGGCAACTTCTGCAGTGAGATCCGCCTGCTCCACAGCTTCCATCACCAGTTGGGCGTCTTTGAGCGCATTCGCCACCGAGAAGCTGACAGGGTAATCATTCGCAAGGATTAAAGCCGCTTTAGACTGAAAAAATGCACTATCCATCGGTCCGCCCTTCACCACATCCACCACCAACGCGGGATCAACGCCCAGCCCCTTGGCGATAGCTAAGCTCTCCGCAACACCATGTGTCAGTGCGAACGCCCAGCTATTTAATGCAAGCTTGAGCCGGCTGGCCGCTCCAATCTTCTCCGACACCCACACGGTCCGTTTGCCAATTGCATCAAACACGGGTTGCACGGTATCTCGATCTTGAGTTGGCCCGGACGCCATGATAACAAGTTGGCCCTGTTCCGCCGGTTGACGAGTGCCCTGGATGGGGGCATCAAACAGTCTGAGTCCATGTTGCTCCGCGAAGCTCGCCAATTCTTCGATCGCTTGGATGCCAACTGTACTCATCTGAATCCAGATCGCTCCCTGGGATAAACCGGAGGCTGCACTTTTCATCACTTCCAGCACGGACGCCCCATCCTTCAGCAGCGTAAGAATTATATTCGCACCTTCCACTGCCTCCTGTGGCGAGTCAAAAACATCCAAACCGGATGCGGCAAGCGCCTCTGCTTTGGCACGTGTCCGATTCCATACACGCACAGAGAAGCCCTGCTTCTGCAGATTACGCGCAACGGGTGCCCCAATAATGCCGGTGCCAAGTACGGCGATCGTTTTTGGATTTGATTTCGTCTCTGCTGCTGTCATTCGAATAACCTCCTCTTTTTTGGAACGTTCATTACAATATTCTGCAAAAAAATTCCTGCAAGGTGTACTGCAGGTTTTTTTCAAGATAAATTTAGAGCGGTGCGATGTTAGCCATTATTAAAGTACCTGGAGAGTGACCTCCACAACATCGAGCAAAATTTGCCGCCGATCCTGCCCAAGATACCCTTTACTTAACACTCGCATCCCTTGAATTGCATTGAGGATAAAGCGAGACAGTGCGCGAACATCCTTGTCTGCAGCAATTTCTCCGCTCTCTTGGGCATATAACAAGGTCTCATAGATGGTTGATTCAAAGGATTTTAAATTTTGCGTCACAATGGCAGCCACTTCCGCATCATGGCTTGCAAGCTCAAGAGCTGCGCTGGCGGTCATGCACCCAAGCCCTTTATCATCGCTGAGTTCTTCATTCACCACTTCCATCAGCAAAGCTCTAACGCGCGCTTTAACTGAACCAGGTCCAGATAACACCGCAATTTTCTCTGCCTTCAACTCCTGGTATCGGCGCAGCGATTGCTCATACAGTTCATGCTTACTGCCAAAGGCATTGTAAATACTGCTTCGACCGAGTTCTGTGCCTTCGACTAAGTCTTGAATAGAGGTCGCCGCATAGCCGCGTTCCCAAAACACATGCATGGCAGCATCCACGATCTCGTCTGGATTAAACTCTTTGGGGCGCAAATGCTCACCTCCCTGCGTCATTTTGAAATGGTCATTACAAAATAGAACATAAATCTTTACCCTTTTTTTGTCAAGACTGATGTGCGTGAGATGAACCTGATTTGAAAAATAGCCGGTAAACATGGGAGTTGCATCTTTTACCGGCTTTTTTCAACATAGCGAGGCCTTGTCAGACTGCAGTATCTTCTCGCAATATAAATTTACTTAAATCTTCTTGCAATTTCCGGGACATATCCCTCAACTCCTCGGCAGAGCTTTGAATTTGCTCCATAGAGGCCAGTTGCTCTTCTGCAGCTGCCGCCATGTTCTCCGCTTCATCCGAAGTCTGATGAGAAATATCAGAGATCTCCGCAATAGAGGCGGTTACTTCCTCCATCTCGGCCGACATTTCTTCAGAGGTAGCAGATACTTCCTGAATCCGTTCGCTGACGAGCTTGACCTCATTCAGAATTCGATCGATGGCCGCTTGAGATCGTTCAATGGAATCCATCCCCGCATTCGTCTCGGTCTGCATCGAACTCATGGCAGTTACGGTATCTCCAACAAGGGATCGTATAACATTTAACAGTTCCGAAATGGTCTCCCCGGATTTGGATGTTTCTTCAGCGAGCTTTCCAACCTCTTGTGCAACAACAGCAAAACCACGACCATGTTCCCCTGCGCGCGCTGCTTCGATATTGGCATTCAGCGCAAGCAGCTTGGTTTGATTCGCAATATCCATAATGACTTGAATGATTTGTTCGATCTGCGCGGAATGCTCATCGAGCTTCGTTACAATCTGGGAGGACTCGAGCTGCGTCTTCTTAATGCTTGTCATTTGATTTACGGTCTCCACCAACTGCTGATTCCCATGATCTGCGTGATCATTCGCTTTCATTGCGATCATGGCAACCTCGGATGCAGCTTCAGCAACTCGCTGAACACCAATCGCCATCTCATTCATGGTGGCCGACGTTTCTGCGGTTGTTCTCTTCTGTGACGTTGTCCCTTCCGACACTTCCTGTACCGCAACAGCAACCTGCTGCATAGCCATGGTAGATTCATTGGAGATTTCAGTGAGTTTCAGGGAAGCTTGGAATGTGGTTGCCGCAATTTGTTGACTATTGCTTAGCACCCGATTCATCGATCTTTGCATTTCATTAAAGGCAATCCCGACAAGCTGCAGCTCATCCTTCGTATGCAAGACAATATCTTGAGAGAAATCGCCCTGGGCCATGGCTTCGGCACGCTGTTTTAAAGTACGAACGGTTTCGATCACGCTTCTATAGAAGGCTGCATAGAATTGGAACACCAACAGCAGTACCACAGCCGTAATTAATAAGAAAATATTTCGCATCGTCGTAATATCATGGATACGTCCCTGAAGCTTATCATCCAATTCGATAGCGGCTAACTCGAATAGCTCACCCGCTGATTTAATGGCCGTCGTCCCTTCATCAAAGAACACATTAGCATCCATGCTCATTCCTTTAGGGTTTAAAATTTCTTCATCCAGCAAGCCGAGAAATTGCTGAAGGTTCTGTACAGTCTGTTCCCCTTTCTTAAGGAGTTCCTCATTCATGGTGTTGTTCAACTCGTAAATTTTGGCCAGCGACTTGTTCAGATTGTCGAGTTCTACCTCACTCATTGAAACTTCTACTTGCAACTGAACTGCCATATCATTCGACAGTTTTCCTGTGACGAGAACCCCGTTTCCCTGTCCCCGGAAGACCGCTGCACTCTCAATTAATTGAGGCAGTTCCTCGACGGTCATTTTCATCAAGTAATAGGAGTTAATCTCATTATCCAGAGATAGGCTCGACTCATCCGCCACTGAGAACGATCAGCTCTTTAGCCAAGGACACCAGATCAGAATGACGATCAAAACTCTCGGTTGCCTTTAAGCCTTCATAAGAGCTGAGCAGGACTTCCCATTCTTTTTTGAGAGAATTCCATTTTTCATAGGATTGGGGAAGACCATGCTCAAGAAAATGATGGTCCATTTCTTCAATCAATTGAGAGATCTCTTGTTGCTTCGCCGCAATTTGAGCCTTGGCTTCTTTATTTCCGTTCAGGTACCCGTTTACAAGTCCGCGATGCTCTTGAACCCTCAGGATGAAAGGCATCAAGTCTTCGACTTGCTCCAAGCCAATTCGCTCATTCTTCATCGTTTTCAAATCATTTTGCTGCGTTGAGATCCAGATAGCTAGAAGGATAGCAATCGGAATCAGAAATAACAAACTGATCAGCATGAATTTTTGTCCATATTTGAGCCTCGTAATGATTGAGGTAAATGGACTTAGAAATTTGTCTAGCATCTTACCACACACCCTTTGCATATATATGTATTTCCTTTGATGCCCTTGTGTGTTGCCAAGATATTCGACCTGAGATTTAGTAGAAAAACCACAATCTATCGATTGTGGACTGAGGTAAACGAACCTTAATCTTTATTCACGATATCCGATCTTGATGTGTAAACCTGCTAGCTCCTGCTCGAATCCGGTCATACTTGGCTTCATAATCTTGAAAATTAACAATAACCCGTTCAATCTGCACGGGTAATCTCGCTCTGATCATCCTGCTACATAAGTCCCCGCAACAAATTGGATCAGATCAAAGATGAATCCTTGAATTCCATACTCTTATATTTAAAGTATCGGCAAAATTTTCTCTATTGTGAATAGATGCACAAGTAAATCTAAAATTTCTCCTCGCTTATCTTCATGCAGACGCAAAAAAGTAACCAGCTTAATGGCAATCTTGAACATACGAACTCCTCCCAAGACCTTACAATACCTATGATACAGCTATCCGTACCGTTCACAAGAACATACTAAAGGCCATCCTTCATAGGATGGCCTCACGCTCGCTACCGTGATCATCATCAAGAAAACTCTCTGGTCAACCTACCCCTGCGCTTCCCTCCAAGCCTTGTCCAGACGCTGCTTCTGAAGCAAATGGTGGCGATAGTGCATTTCGATCAGGTGGAGCCATTCCAACGCATTTAATCCGCCGAATTGCGGATGGGAAACTGTATTTCGAGCGATCTCTTTACTCGATTCTGATCGGCCCTCGGTAATCGGATCGAACACCAATGCAATCTCAGGCTCGATCTCGCTCATCTTGCGTAATGTATCCTGCATTCCACCCACAAGCTGTTCTTTGCTTTCCGGTTGCGGCGGTGTGTATTGTGGGGACGGGGGAACTCGGACTCGATCTGGCGGAAAGCTCCCCATTGTGAACAGCTTCTCACCCAGCTGCGTCTTCCCCTCCCGTGAGACTTCCGTGCCGCCGCCCGGTTCAAGGCATAGTGCGACATTCCTCAACTGCCACTGTGCAGAGCGGATTAAATGCATGTACATCTGTCCCAGTGACCATTCGTCCTCCGCCGGCTTCCATAGCAGTTGATCCAGACTTACACCATCCAATTCGCGTATATAAGTGGTGACGGTCTCCTCGAATTTACCCAATATTTCTTTCGTATCCATTACTGAACCCAACCCCTTCCTGTTCAAGTTAGATTCAGCATACCTAAACACTACTGACAACAGTTTGTCAGTAGTGTTCCAGCATTTTTTGGATTTCCTCTCGAACTTGGGCACGCAACGATTCCGGCTCCAGTACACGTACCGCCGCTCCCCATCCAAGCGTCCATGGAAGAAGGTCCTCCACCCGCCGAACGCGGAACGTCGCCAACCCGCCTTCCTCCCCCAGTTCGAACGACTCCATATAGAAATTGTCTGATTCCTGAACCCGGTCTGCAATGGCATGATCGACCCACATGCGGACGGTCACATTCCGATCGTCTACAGATCGGTGATCCTGAAAGCTAAAGCCCGGCACGATGTTGAACGACTCTTCCAGTACAACAAGCTCGCTCATACGAGACAGCCGAAAGTGCCTGATGTCTTGCCTCAGTTCGCAGAACGCAACAAGCATCCACACCCCTTGAGAAAAAACGAGCCCATAAGGATGCACCGTCCGCACGCTATGACGATCTCCATCCGGATCCGGCCATTTTTTGGAGTAGCCAAACCGAACCTTCCGCTTCCGCAGAACCGCTTGGCGTAACTGTTCGAACGTCTCTTTTTCCTGCCCGCGCGTTTTCGTTCCATGTTCATTCAGCAGTCGAATTGTCGATCGAATCCGCTCGGTCTCCTCGAATACGTTCTCCGGCAAAATCGCCTCGATCTTCTCCTGCGCACTGCGCGCCTTCGCCCCGTACTCCGCGTCCAACCTCATGTTGACGAAATCCGCTCCGATAAGCAGCGCCACCGCTTCCTCCGATGTGAAGCTAACCGGAGGGAGAAAGTATCCATCCATTAAGGAGTAACCAACTCCCGGTGCCCCCGCCACCGGAACCCCCGCTTCGCTTAGCGCTTGGATGTCACGGTATATCGTGCGGACACTCGTCTCGAACTTGGCGGCCAAATCCTCGGCGCGCAGTACACCTTTACGCTGCAACTCAATCACGATGGCCAGCATTCGATCGGTTTTGTTCACATCATCCGCATCCTTTTTTTGAAACATCAAAATAACCTTTGTCTTTTATTCGCTTTCAATTGCCCCGTTGCGTGTTCTCATATAGCTGAAACATATCCATTTGCTCGCCTAGAGACTTCGCATGATGGAAAGCATCCTTAACGCCGCGTCTATTCTGTATAAGCTCGTAAAAGAACCTCAGGACAAACATGAGCGCATCATTTCCATCTGGATAGTCATTAGGTCCAATATAGAATTCGCAGCCACTGTCAAGGAATGCTTGTGCCGTCTCAAATGCTCCAACTGAGCACCCGGTGCCGATGACCGTTTTCCCTGCCAGCTTGGCAAATCGTCTGATCTCCTCCGGCCCAAAGTTCCCCTTAGGTTCCTCCGGTTCGTAGATGCTTTCTTCCAGCTCTGGCATGATCAGTTGGCCTTCGTCGCCATGGAAGCTAAGAATGATCGTGTCCGTATTCGGATATAGATCCCTGCCGGATAGGATATCTGTCAGGTCACTTGGTCTGCCGACCCAATAAGTAAACACTCTTGCACCAAAATACTCCAGCGTGGCTCGAATGGATTGGACTTCCATATCGCAATCAGGCCCGCATACCAATGCGACGTTCTTTTCAGGTTTACTCATCTTTTCCCCCTCAAATGGAGGTCCGTCTCCTCCTATCATTTCCCAATATTTTACCATCAGGTGAGATGCGAGGGCAATTTGGGTGAGCATGATAATATTAAAAGGCTCTCGATTTGCGAGAGCCTCTTGCTTTGCTTATGTGTTTATATAATCAGCGATAATACGAAGTAGTCAACGGGACAAAGACAGCTCCTCCATTTTTCGCATTCCCATTAACATATAGGGAGTTGAAACCGCTAATATCAACCTCGATCGTCACAAGTCCATCTTCCGGTTTAATGACATCGACAGTTTTCAGTACCGTTGAACCTTCAGCATCTTTAATTTCAAACTTTTCAATGTTTTCCCCGATGGCTGCAATTTGAAGATAGAGCTTTTGATATTGCTTCTTGGGATACAGCATAAAGCTGCTGCTACGATCGCCGGAAGCTGAATTATAATATACCTCTTTGTAATCTTTGCCTTGATAAGTTGTATATTGAGGGTCTTTCGTATGGTACATATCATCGAAGCCTTTGGCAATGGATGTTCCTTCAACTTTTTCTCCTAAGTTGACAGTATTCGTTGCTGCATCGAAGCTGACCGCAACGCCTAGAGCTTCTGATACCGCACGAACGGGCAAATAAGTTGTATTATCGTAAGAGATTGGAACGACTTGCTTTCCATTTTGATTGGTAAGTTGCACAGCAGTTCCATTGACTACAATCTTGATGTCATGGTTTAAGTACGCTTTAATTTCCTGGAGTTTAGAACCTAAGGACACCCCTGCCAGGCATCCTTCACAGATACGATCTAAGTGATTCCTGTCATGTTTTCAACTGTGAATGAGCCCTGACTCCCTCAAATGGATTAATTCTAATTTAGCATGGTTAATTCCCACATTTACGAAATGTAAAGAAAACTTTAAGTAGAACGAACCCCCGATTTTTCAATTGTCTTTGCACCATAAAATCGTATAATGTATAAAACTGAAGTTCTGAAGATCTTTATCGGAATGGAAGCTCGGAGATCATGATGAAAAAAATTCTACCTTTCATGGATTGGGGCATATTCGCTCTTCGTTCATACCATTATATTTTGCTGTTGTCCCAACTTTTCATGGACGGCATGCCCTCAACCCGCACATCGTTATACATGATCTGGTTGCTGGCAGCGTTTATCGTCCCTATCCTATTCTGGTTCCCTGGGCGGCGGATGAACAAAACCTGGTTCTGCATCATGGAACTGCTGCTAGGCGGCTCTTATTATGTGAACTCGGTGTTCCATCCTGATTTGGCATCCAAGGCAGACTATTTGTTGCCGAGTCTTGCAATGGGGTATTTGTGCACTCGATACACACTCTGGATCATTCCTATCGCTGCTTTGATTCCTTTTACCTTTCAATCTCACTTCAAATTGTCTTGGGAGCAGACCCTCGGTATCGGAACAGATAACCTGATCTTTTGCTTTATCGGGGTATGGGCAAGCTCCGTAGCCAATGCGTACGATCAGAAAAATAAACTGGTAGCTGAAGTGGGGCAGCAAAATAAGCTGTTAACCCACTACGCTGCGGAAGTTGAGAAGATGACTTTACTTGAAGAACGCCAGCGCTTGTCCAAGGAGCTTCACGATACGCTTGGGCACTCTTTTATATCGCTTATTATGAGCCTCGATGCTGCCATTGCCCTGTTGGATCACAAGCCGGCCGAAGTCAAGGATCGGTTAAATCGCTTAAGAGAATTAGCTGAGCGCAATCTGAACGAAATGAGAAGCATCGTCCATGAGATGGGCGACGAAGGAGAATCAAATCTTTACCAACAGATTGAGACACTTGCGTTCAATTTCCGGGTACATACAGGAACTGATGTGGCTTTAAACCTGTCAGGAACTGAGCCAGCGTTGCGTTTCCAAGCGCGTCAGACCATTCTGCGAGTCATACAAGAATCTTTTACAAACGCATTAAAACATGGAAAAGCAACTCAACTGCATCTGGAGCTTCGGTTTTCTGAGACCCACGTGCATCTATTCATCCGAAATAACGGCAAGCCGATTAATCGGCTGGAATATGGCTTTGGCTTGACTGCTATGAAACAACGGGTTGAGCATTTGGGAGGAACCCTGTCTGTATCATCTGAAGCCGGAACGGACCCGGTTACCGAGGTCAGCTGTCAATTTCCTCTGAAAGGAGTAATCCTGCATGTCCAAAATTAAAATGCTGATTGCGGATGATCAGGAATTAATTCTTGAGAGTCTCCATATCGTGCTGTCGATGGAAGAGGATTTTGAAATTGTCGGGTTAGCCAAAAATGGCGAAGAAGCCGTCAAATCCTGCGAGCAGTTACAGCCGGATATTGTACTGATGGATATCAATATGCCAGTCATGGACGGCGTCGCTGCAACAGCAAAGATTAAAGAGCGAACACCTGCAACCAAAGTCATTATCCTCACCTCTTACCGGGAAGTGGAATATGTGTTGACGGCATTAAGCCATGGCGCGGAGGGCTATTTGCTCAAAGCGATTCATCCCAAGGAACTAGCTGCGGGCATACGTGTCGTTCATGCGGGAGGAACATTAATCACGCAGGAGATGGCCAGTAAAATGATCAAAAATTTGAACCTCAGCCCTGCCCCAAAAATTAACGAATACGGACTTAGCGCTCGCGAAATTGAAGTGCTGCATAAGCTGGCTTCAGGCATGCGTAATCAAGACATTGCCGAGGCCCTGCATCTTAGCGAGGGAACCGTTAAAAATTACATCTCAACGATCTATTCGAAGCTGAATGTGGGAGGACGGCAAGAGGCCGCCCGTAAAGCCCGAGATTCAGGGATCATATGACTTTTTAATGACTATAGCGCACTATGGTTTATGACTTTTTCAGCCTACACTCGTAATAAACGAGCAAAAAAAGGGGATGAAACAACCATGAACAGCAAGTTCTCACGTTTTCCTATCACATGGATGTTGGCGGGGGCTTTGGGCATCATTTTGATCGATTCCCTACTTCGACCCTTGGCCTATCAGGCAGGAGAAGTCGCTTCCCTTGCGATTACATTCGTGGAAGGTTCGATTGCTATTCTCGTATATAGGCTGACAATGAAATACCTTGCTAACCGTCCAACTCCTGAAATAACAAAACAACGCGCAGGTATTGAAGCTGGGATGGGGCTTGTAACAGGGGTACTCTTTATCCTAGTGTCCATTTTGATAATTGTTGTTGCGGGAGGGTACACCTTTCAATGGGCGAGCTCTGCAGATACAAGCTCCATTCTGGCATCCTCCATTACCTCAGCTTTAGGCGCAGCCTTTGTAGAGGAGCTCATCTTTCGCGGGCTTATGTTTCAAGCTATTACGAAATTGGCCGGGCCCTGGCTCGCACTCGCTGTAACCTCACTCTTCTTCGGAGTAGCCCATCTTGGGAATACAGGGGCAACACTATGGAGTGCGTTCGCTATTTCCATTGAGGCGGGCGTTCTGCTTGGAGCGGCATTTATATGGCGGCGGAACCTGTGGTTTGTCATGGGACTGCATTTCGGCTGGAATGCCGTCGAGGGCTTGCTTGGTATTCCTGTTTCTGGGCACTCAACATCCGGTCTGTTTACGGTGAAAGCAGAAGGTGCCGCACTTCTCACTGGGGGAACGTTTGGCCTTGAAGCCTCTATTGTTCCCGTTGTGGTCAGTCTGGCGATCGCCATTCCGATGCTGATGGTTGCCAAGCGGAAACAGCCCTCGTTTAAAGAAATTTCATCTGATCTTACCGGCTGCTGATCATATTCGTCTCCTGCTTCCGGGGCGGGCATCATCCTTGTTCACTTCCACTTTTTCGTATTATTTCTCACATCCACTAGGATTTTACAATGCTATGTTAATGATAGAAACCTTATCCTGCTTTAGGAGGTAATTTGATGAGCAAGTATGATGAAGCCATGAAGTTGCTGGAAGAACAAGTAGGTAACAAGGACTGCCTCATCTCCCTGTCCACCATCGCACTGGAACCGGGTGCGGGTGGCAGAAGCCGCCCCGCCGCCCGTATTGTTGACGCCTATTATGAGGACGGCGCGTTCTACATCGTCACCTATGCGACCTCCAACAAAATGCTGCAGATTGCCCAAAACCCCGAAGTGGCCATTTGTATCATCGTCGAGAACTTTACGGCGGATGGTATTGGTGAAAATCTGGGCTGGGTATGTGACGAGAAAAACGCGGAGATGATGACCAAGCTGCGCAAAATATTCGCTGAGTGGTATTACGAAGCCAATAACGACGAGGACCCTAACACCTGCCTGCTGCGCATTCGCCTGACAAAGGGTCTGTGGAATGACGCTCACAAAGGGATCCGAACTGAGATTGATTTTGTCAATAAGACAGTAAATTAAGTAAACCTTTGCTTATGGTGATTTCCGATCCGGTTAGGGGGCGACCCATTGTGGATGGCAGCAACCTAAAAAAGGGTATCTTCCCCAATCTATGACTTGACCACGCAGTCATATCGGTAAATAATGAAACAATGTGCAAAACGATCTACCGAATATGACTTCAGGAGAATGCCATCATGAAAAAACACCAATCATTAACACGTATCACCGTTGCCTGCACGCTTTTTGCAGTAATTTTCACGGGTGTAGCCTACGCCTCTAGTACTGAAACCAGCATCAAAGTCAGTTTCAGTAACATCAAGTACCTCTTCAACGGCGTTGAAAAGAAAGCACCAGAAAATAATAAAGGATTTATTTACAACGGAACAACCTACGTACCTCTTCGTTTCGTTGCAGAATCCTTGAATCAGGACGTCAAATGGAACGGCAACACGAACACCATTTCAATGATCCCACAGGAAGCAACGAGCACGAACTCAACCGATGCAGAGAAACTTAAGGAAGCAGAGCAACGAATCGCTGAGCTTGAACAGCAGCTCAAGGATCAAGGAACCTCTTCGTCCGCGACTGCTCAAGATGGTTGGATCACCTATGAAACGAAGAATCTCATGCTTCATTTCACACCTAAAGCCGACCAAAGGTTCCATTATCTTTACACAGAGGCTGAGGACATCTTAAAGGCGCAAGATCAATTTTTCGGATCGGATACCTTGAAGAAAAAGGTTGATGTGTGGATTCATGACAGCGACGGCATCTTTAAGATTGACTCTGGATCGTTCCACAATCCACAGCATAATGCCATAAAACTTGCCGTCGAAGAAAACTATAATATGGCGGGTGATGAAAGCGTTCGGTTTGTCTTTGCGCATGAACTGGCACATGCTTACCAGCATCAGAAATGGGATATCTACAAGCTTGGATCTACGCTAAGCGGCAGAACGAGCTGGTTGCTTGAAGGACAAGCAGATTACGTTGCCAAGAAGATCAATGGCTATTCCCAGTACGGTCCTTCCTCTGATCCCGCTGGCGACAAGCGTGACCTTACCTATTACAAGAACGAACTCAAGAGACGGAATAGCGCTTCAGGTTGGTCACCTATCGATTGGAACAAGATCACGTCGTTTACCGACTTAAACTCGTATCCAGACGAGTATTTCTCGTTTGAAAGCATGGTATTCTTCCTCGAACAAAACTATAGCCACGAGCAATACCTGGACCTGCTTAATGAATTCTCGAAGGGCTCTCAGCCTGCAGCGGCTTTTCAGAATGCATTTGGAAAATCAGAAGAAGCGTTGGTTTCTGAATATAAGAAGTATCTCGGCGTAGAGTAACCGCCTAGCATGAATATACGGCCCCTCATCTTCGATGCTTTGCATCCGATTAGGGGCCGTTACTTTTTACAAATGGTTATGTGCCAATATTATGAAGGTATAGTACAATTATGATAATTTAGGATGAAGTTAAGGATTGGTACAGTGAGAATACGATAGAAAGAAGGAGCATTTCTATGGAATATCATGTATCCATACATGGGGATGATCAAGCAAAAGGCACTGCTGATCACCCCTTTCGTACAATCTCACGCGCTGCGGCTCTAGCCATGGCCGGTGATACGGTTATTGTTCATGCAGGAGTATACAGGGAATGGGTGAATCCGGCTAACGGAGGAACAGCCGAGCATCGAATCATATATCGTTCCGCAGGAGACGGAGAAGTCGTCATTACAGGTGCTGAACGGATTACCGACTGGAAGTTTGAACGAGACAACGTTTGGAGCACAGAAGTGCCCAATTCCATGTTTTCCGTTCGTAATCCCTTTGAAGTAGAGTTGAGCGGCGATTGGCTATTTGACGGAGCCTTCCCGGTTCATCTCGGTGATGTATATTTAGATCACAAATCATTATATGAATGTGATAGTGTCGATAAGGTTTACAATCCCGAAGTGTGGCCTGAAGCCAAATATCCCAAAGACTCACTGTTACAATGGTATGCCGAAGTTGGTTCTGTGACAACGAAGATCTGGGCCAATTTTGGCGGCAAAGATCCTCGTAAGGAGAACGTGGAGATCAGTGTCCGTCCTTATTGCTTCTGGCCTGAGAAACCGGGGCTTAACTATATAACCGTAAGCGGTTTCACACTTCGTCAAGCTTCTCCTCAATGGGCACCGCCTACAGACTACCAGGAAGGCCTGATCGGACCTCACTGGAGCAAGGGTTGGATTATTGAAAACAATATCATCAGTGAATCCAAATGCGTTGGAATCAGTCTAGGTACTCCTATCGGTACAGGTCACGCGAAGACTTCGGGGAAGCACAGTAAAGGCGGTACTCAACGGGAGCAGGAGGTGATTTTACGAGCATTACGCTCAGGCTGGCATAAGGACACCGTGGGCAGTCACATCGTTCGCGGCAATGTGATTCACGATTGCGAACAGGCAGGTATTGTAGGTCATATGGGAGCAGCCTTCAGCCACATTTATCAGAACCGTATTTACAATATTCATCACAAACGGATTAGACACGGTGCCGAAGTAGCTGGAATCAAACTGCATGCTGCCCTAGATACACAAATTAGCGAAAATGTCATCTATAGCTGTTACCGTGCACTTTGGCTTGACTGGCAGGCACAGGGCACCCGCATCAGCCGGAATGTATTTTTTGACAACCTTTCGGAAGATCTCTTCGTTGAGGTTTGCCATGGTCCGTATCTGGCCGATCATAATCTGTTCCTCTCCCCTATGAATTTCAGAAATATGGCACAGGGCGGTGCATTTGTCCATAATTTGTTTGCAGGTCATTTTGTAGTTCGTTCTGAAATAACCCGCACTACGCCGTATCACTTCCCTCACGAAACAGCAATGGCGGGATACTCCAATATTACTGGAGGAGATGACAGATACTACAACAACATATTTTTGGGGAATAACGAGGCTTTTACGGAACCTGTTCCAATAACCTTTTTTGAACATCTGCCATTGAAACCAAGGGATGAGGTTGGAGCGGACGGAAAGACCGTCATGGATGGCGTTCCGGACAATTCCATTTGTTATTTGCACGCTGTGGGGCTCGGAGGGTACGATAAACATCCTAATATCAAAGATAAAAAATGGTGGGAATACACGAATGAAGAGCTTGCCGAACTTGGTGATGCAGCAAAGGATTTCTTTATAGGAAATGCGGTTCTTCCGGTAGCTATGGGGGGCAATGTATATCTTAACAATGCGGTACCCAGCCTTCATGAATTGAATGCAAAAATCTATGTGCAGAAGGTCATAAACGTTGAAGTTAACCCTGAACACGGCAAGGTGAAAATTCAGGTCAACGACCCCCATCTGCTTCAGGGAGCCTCTCCTATGGTGATTACCACTGACCTGCTTGGCAAGACGTATCACGCCGATATGAACTATGAGGAACCCGATGGCACTCCATATCGTTTCGACTCCGACTTTGTCGGAATCAAGAGACCTGAGGCAGATGTCACACCTGGTCCGTTTGAATTGACCGACCATGGTAACACAGATTTTGAGATTTAGGTTAAGCCAGGCACACTTAACAGTACAGACAATTCCGACAACTTGCCGCTACTTATGATACGGTTTTCAGCAACATCTACAGTAAGAAAAAAGGACGCCCCAATCGGCGTCCTTTACGGATACTAGTGAAGTGATTCTAGCAATGTCTTCAACTCCGGCTTCAGCTTCAACACATTCAGGATAATCTGCAACGCTTCAGCACGTGTAGCATTACTCTTAGGGTTGAAGCTTCCATCCCCTTTACCGCTAACGATGCCTGCCTGAGCCGATGCTTGGATCTCCTCCGCTGCATACGCACCGTTCAGATCATTGAAATGGCCTTTCGTCTGATCTTTCTCCAAGTTGTCCAAGTTCATGATTCGCGACAGCATGACCACCATTTCTTCACGTGTAACCGTCTGATTCGGCTTGAACGTACCGTCCGGGTAGCCGTTAATTACCCCTGCCGCTACTAGGGTCTCAATATCTTCTTTAGCCCAGGAATCTTCAATGTCCTTCAATCCCGGACTCATTGTGCTGCCGCCTTGGATTTGGAACGCGCGATTCAGCATCACTGCGAACTCCGCGCGGGTGATCGGATTGTTGGGTCTAAACGAACCATCTTCATAGCCATTGATCAGCTTCAACTTGGTGAAAGTGTTGATCGTCTCCTCCGCCCAATGCCCCTGCATGTCTACAAAATTCATTGTAACGTTTGCTTTCTTCGCATCTTCTACTCTGGATGCGATCGTTTTTACTAAATCGGCTGCATTGACAATGCTTCTTTTAAATAAATCATTTGTGGACTCTGGCTCTGGTTTTGTTGGCGTTTGCTCTTGATCTGCCGGAGTCGTCAATGGTGTAGTACTACTTGGAGACGCTGGGCTTCCGCTTCCACTGCCACTGCCACTACCACTTCCACCCCCGCCAACTGTCTCAGATGCTGTTGCCGGGAATACCGCTGTAATTGTGTCAGAATTGGCTTCATTTGTCGTTGTTGCTCCAGCTACCGTGAAGAAGTTTGCTGGAACACCTGTTAACGTATACCCGGCTCTTGGTGAGACCACGATCGTTGCCGTATAAACCGTATTTGCCTTAAACACTGAATCCGCAGGCGACCACGCAACCGTTGCCGTATATTCTGCCGTTGACGGCAGTGTTATGACCGGTGTTGCCCCCCGCACTGGCACCGTGACTCCAGTGATCGCTGCTGTTCCGATAGGCACTACGGGTATTGGCTTAATATCTGCTAAAGTTACGCTCAATACCTGTACGGCCGATGCCGGTTGCTGTGCGGTTGGCTTGATTCGGACATATATTTTATCGCCTGCCGCAACCGTAATATTGTCTTCGCTTGTTCCGGTTATCGCCTGGTAAGCATCCGCATTGACTCTGTACTCCATTAAAGGAGACACACTAGTCAACCTCGTCGTTCCGCTCTGTAACCCCTGCTCCAAAGCCGCAGCAGGTGCATCTGCAGGTTTGATGTCGACATAACCGACCGTTAACGTGAATTCGCCTGATGTTACTGGCGGTGCCATACGGATAGTGATTGTATCGCCAATATTTACTGGAATGTTATCATAAACTGCGTTTGTAATCGATGTGTATGCTGCAGAACCGTTGATCGAAAACTCCATACCACTTTCAACACCATTTAGCTTCGTTGTTCCTACTGTCGCCCCTTGGGTTAGCTGAATCGGCGGTTTCAACTCCGGGTATTGACCAGGAAGTATACGCCACACCAGGGCATCCCAACCTGCGAATGTAGCTTCCAGTTGCATCTCTGCGGTTGTTTTGCCCTCGCCAGCACCCGCAGATTGGCCCGTTGTCACTTTGTCGTAGAAACTGTTATTATACGTTGTCTGAAAATTTGCTCCAACTAATCCACCTACAAATGACTGTCCACTGACTGTCCCAATTGCAAAGCTATTGCTTATTAACCCCTGAAAGGTATTCCCCACCAATCCGCCTATGTAGGATATCCCAGTAACCATACCTGCAGCGTAGCTGTTGCGGATGGTCGTTTGGAAGTAATCACCTACCAAGCCACCTACAACATAAGTCCCACTCACTGCTCCTGTCGCATAGCTTTCGCTAATCGTACTGTCGCGATAAGAGTAACCTACCAATCCGCCTACTTTTTCATTTCCATTCACATCTCCTGTTGCGTAGCTTTTGTGAATGACTCCTTCAAAAACATGTCCAACTAGTCCACCTATCTCATTATCAGATGTTAGATCTATCCCACTCACCGTTGCCGTTGAGTAACTTTCCGAAATTGAACTATTTTCAAAATTGCCCACGAGTCCGCCAACGATATTTTTACCATACACAACCCCCGTCACGCTGCTCTTATCGATCTGACCTTTACTTTGACCGGCTAGACCGCCTACATATCCTTGCCCCCTAACATTCACATTCTCCAGCTTCATATTGATCAGTTTTCCCGAATACCCGATATCCGCGAATAATCCGGCGTAGTCTGAGTCTGA
This sequence comes from Paenibacillus barengoltzii G22, assembly GCF_000403375.2. Classification (NCBI taxonomy): domain Bacteria; kingdom Bacillati; phylum Bacillota; class Bacilli; order Caryophanales; family Paenibacillaceae; genus Paenibacillus; species Paenibacillus barengoltzii. The sequence goes on from NZ_KE159655.1 coordinate 568,676, forward strand.
ACTTATCGATAAGTTTGAGATGACATACCCATTTCCGTCAATTCTCCCATTAAATCCACTTATCGGTACCCAGTTTCCGTAACCGGCTAAGTCAATGTGATTTGTAAGTATGTAATAAGTGCTGTAACCCGTATGGTTTCTAACCTCGTTTAGTTGTTCAGCGGTTGCGATCTGATAAGGATCTTGTTCTGTTCCCGTTCCTCCAGCAAAGCTGCCTACTGCCGCATACGCCTTACCATCTCCGGTTGCGAACCATCCGGGTAGAGTGCCTAGCACTAACAGCAAGACTAGAAAAATCTTCGATACTCCCTTTATAGCCGTATCCATGTCCGTCATTCCTCCCAAATTGGGTCATATCGTATAAATTGTTGATGAGCCTGCATCAAATTGACTTCTTCCTACTACTTTATCAAAGTGACTCGCTCCTGGATGAAACCTAAAGAAAACTTTATGTTTGAACCTGATAATGGAAAAAGCTCTGGTATATCCTGATGCGGGTGAGGAAATCGAAGAATGGATTGAGCAAATAGAAAGCAAAGATGCTTCCTGGGACTTTTGTTATCAAGCCAGAAAGATATAGCAAAAAAAAGAGACCCGTTTAATCCCAAGGGTCCCCTACTATCACTATAGCTTTATTGATGCAAGTATTTGCAAAGATTTGACTCCACTCTGTTGAATCTGATGCAACTTAGCCTCCCTATTGCTTTATGCTATCCAATAGACTTTGTACCTCTGTCAATAGAGTAGACACAAAGAATCGAGAAAATTATGCGGCAGATCGGTACATACGTTCGCACTCATTGGGCGTAGAATACCCAATCGCGGAATGGATTCGTTTTCCATTGTAGAAGCAGGTAATATATTCAAAAATGCGTTTCTTGGCTTGCTTGCGTGTTTTGAACTTCTCCAAGTAGACAAGTTCTTTCTTAAGCACACTGTGGAACGATTCAATACACGCATTATCGTAGCAGTTCCCTTTGCGGCTCATACTGCCTTTCATCTTGTAGGTGCGCAGCCGCGCCTGGTAGTCATGAGAAGCGTACTGGCTGCCGCGATCCGAATGATGCAGAACCTCTTCGCACGGTCGCTGCTGGCTGTGGGCGCGGTCCAGCGCCGTTAACACGAGTTCTTTCGTCATTCGCTCATCCATGTGAAATCCAACGATTTTACGACTGTACAGGTCCATGATGCTTGCCAGGTATAGCCACCCCTCATCGGTCGGGATATACGTAATATCAGCCACCCAGGCCTTGTTTGGAGCGGACGGATTAAACTCGCGGTTCAACACGTTCTCTTGGACAGGCAGGTTGTGCTTCGAGTTGGTTGTGGCCTTGTATTTCTTCACCGTGCGAGAACGTAAACCCAGCTCCTTCATGATCCGAGCGACTGTTTTCTCGGACACTCGTATGCCCTGCTTGTGCAGTTCTTTTGCTACTTTGGGGCTTCCATATAATCGACGGGATTCTAGAAAGATACGACGGATCCGCCGCTCCAGCTTGCGACGTCGCTTTTCACGTTTGCTGGCTTTTCGCTGGGTCCATTTGTAATAGCCGCTTCGGGATACTTCAAAGGCTTCGCACATCTTCGAGACTCGGCACTTGAAGCGATGATCGTGGATGAAGGCATAGATCAGCGCCGGTCTTTGGCGAAGTAGTGCATCGCCTTTTTTAAGATGTCGTTCTCCTCTTCCAGATCACGAAGGCGTTTCTGAAGATCTCTCATTGCTTTATCGTCGGCTTTCAGTTGCCCACTGCCTGGAAAGGCCTGTGCGCCGTCTTTCTTGTATTCCGCCATCCAACGATACAGGGTGTTGTCGCTGATCCCCAGTTCGCGGGCGACCTGCGCCACCGCTTTCCCTTCTTCCTGGATCATCTGAATCGTTTGCAGTTTAAATTCTTTATCGTATTTTTTCGTCATGGTAGCACCTCGAATTTGGATAGATTCATTTTACCCGATTCTCGGTTCTCCATGTCTACTTTTTAGTCTAGCAGCACTTCGCAAACGTGTTGCAGTATCTGTTGAAGCGGTGTATATCATGATCTTCAGGTCTGGATTGGTCGGCGGCTGCAAAACCACATGCTCGAACTCCATCTCACCGATCCGTGGATCGTAGCTCCGTTTACGGCGATCCGTTGCGACCTGAACGTCATGCAGTGGCCAGATCTCGCGAAACAACCGGCTGCTCTGCATAAATTCATCGATCAGTTCCTGAAACCTTGCATCATTCGGGAATCGCGCATAATCCGCACGAAAGTTCGCAATCAAGACACGTGCCTTGACTTCCCAATCCTTGATATTCGATCCTAGCTCGGGGTCCGTCAAAAGGTGTCTCATCCAATGGGGACGCTGGGGCAGGTTATTGCAGTACACCGGCAATCGAAAAACAAGCTCGGCGGCATGGTTCCACAGCAATAAATCCCAATATCGCCCGATAATGAATGCCGGATGCGGATCGAAAGCCCTTATCGTCCGTTCCAAACCTGCCGTTAATTGCTGACTCTCTGCCTTTTCCGGATGACTCGGTCTTGCGAGGTGATGGAGATGACGACGTTCATCCTCGGTCAATCGCAGCGCTTTAGCTATATTATTAAGGACGTCCTCTGATGGATTGACGCTTCGACCTTGCTCCAGAGAGGTATACCATGATGTTCCGATGTGGGCAAGGTGTGCGACTTCATCCCTTCGCAGCCCCGTGGTCCGCCGCCGGCCATAGGATACCAACCCCACTTCTTCCGGAGTCAGACGTTCTCGACGTGAACGTAAAAATTCACCTAACGCCTTCCTAGAGTTAACTTCCTCCATATACCACTCCTCCTATCCTGACACTTCCAATCGTACGATAAACGCAGGAAGGAAGCGGCTTGCACATTTTATTATACTCCTCGTGTAGCACCCGAATAAAATGCAGGAGGAATGAAAATGAACGTTTTTGTAACAGGAGCCACGGGTAAAGTAGGCAGCCGATTTGTTCCGCGTCTGTTGCAGCGCGGTCATCACGTTAAACTGTTGGTTAGGGATGCTGCCAAGGCGGATGGGCTTCACCAGCAAGGGGCTGAAGTCATTGAGGGCGATCTTTTGCAGCCGGACCATTATATTGATGCCCTCCAGGGCGTGGATGCCATCGTTCACTTGGCAGCACAGTTTCGTGGAGTAGACGAGCACACCACTCGAACGGCAAACTTCGATGGAACCCTGGCACTAGCCCATGCTGCACTAGAAACGAATGTGCCAAGGTTTGTTTTTTCCAGTACCAGTAATGTGTACGCTTCGGTAGTCCGTTCGAGACCAAGCCGTGAAGATGACGAGCTCAAGCCCACCCATGCTTATCCTCAAAGCAAAGTTAAGGCCGAGGAGGCGCTGCTGCAGCTCCATCGCGAACAGGGATTGGGCGTGCGCATCGTACGATTTCCCTTTGTTTATGGCGAAGGGGATCCTCACATCACCGAGGTGATGCCGATCTTCCGGAACTGGAATCCAGCCAAGCGGATTCACATGGCACACCATGCGGACATAAGCCAAGCCTTGATGCTCGCCGCATTCACGCCGGGGATTGATGGCCGAATCTATAACGTTGCCGATGATGCGCCGATCTCCGTGTTGGAGCTGTTTCAACTTCATCATAGCGAAGTGTCACCGGAAGCGTTACAACAGGACTATGATCCATGGGATATGATCGTAGATACGACGCGGATCAGAGAGGAATTACAGTATCGACCGATTTACCCTTCGTTCTATTCCGCAAGAGGTGCAGGAGCATTATAATGTAATTCAACGGCAAGATTTAAGGCCATCCCTTGTGGGATGGCCCTTAGACGTTAGCTCTTCTTTACAAATTCTGACTTCAGCTTCATTGCACCGAACCCGTCAATTTTGCAATCAATAAATATTATGATCGCCATCTACCAAGCGGATATTTATCACCTTTGTACCGATCTTCAACGTCGATGAGCTTCCTTTGACTTTCAGATCTTTAATGATCGTTACGGTGTCCCCATCGCTCAGGACGATGCCATAGGCATCTTTTACAATCTTTTCAGCAACGGGGCCATTCTCGGATTCCGCAGACCACTCATGGGCACATTATGGACATACGAGCATCAGCCCATCTTCATAGGTATATACGGACCCGCACCAATAGGATTCCGTAATCCCCAAGCCATTTCGGCATGTCCCTGATCCCCTTCGTGAAAAAATCAATCCCCTCTAAAAGAAGCCTCCAAAGCACCCGTATCTTCAAAGCCTCGAAAATACTTAATCTTGCCGTCTTCCACTTCGCAAACGATCGCCCAATAGCTTTCAAAAATTTTATCGGTAGGCCGAATCCGATGTTTAAATCTTCCCCAAGCAAAAGCTGTGATTTCATCAGCGAGGATCTTATAAATCTCGAATTCTTGGGTATCAAGATCTTTCTGGAACTTAGACAATAGCGTCCTCACACCGTCTATCCCATAATAGGTTCCATAAAAGTGATGTCTGTCCGTCTCCTTCTCGAATGCAGCGATAAACTTGGCATCACTGTGAACACAGCTGAGCGCTTTATCCATATCCACTAAGTTATCGAGATATGATTGTAACACTTGATCAGGTTTCATATCGCATCAGTCTCCTTTTTAGAGATGGAACATTTGTCGGTAGCACTCCATCCAATTCGTCATTTCTTTACCTTATTGCATCAATCCGAAGGTTTCGTTCCGGAGCCAAACAGCGTTTCATATTGAGGCGAAATTGCAGACGGGAATCCGAAGGATAAAGTGGTGTATTTGTCCATCCAATAAACCATATGACCAACATTCCAACGAATCGTGTTATTGAAATGCTTCGATTGAATGTCGAATTGATCTTGAGAAATGCCTGAAGCTGCCCGATCACGATCTGACGCAGAACTTTTCCAGTTGTTATTATCGAATTTCCCATGGTTAAAACACCTCTCAATACATTTATTGTAAGTGTTTCGGTTACATCCAGATTGTACCTTTGCCCCCACAAAGCAACAATCACGAGATTCCGATTCAAATGATCGGTTTGAGTAATGATTGAATGAGAGGGTTTGGGATAAGTTGGATTACTGTTTATAATTAAAAATTGAGGCCATTTATTATAAGGGGGAGTGAGGAATGGAACTTAGACAGCTTGAGTATTTTGCCGCTGTTTGTAAGGAAATGCATTTCTCAAGGGCTGCTGAGAACCTATGCACGACCCAGTCGAATCTGAGTCAGCAGATCAAGTTTCTGGAAAACGAGCTCGGGATGCCTCTCTTCGATCGGATTGGTAAACGGATCGCGTTAACGGAAGCGGGCAAGATCTTGCTCGATCAATGTCATATTATCTTCGATCGGATCGACTACATTAAGGGGGCAATTACGGATCTGAAGCGAATGGAAGGCGGTGTGCTAGACATCGGGATTCTTCCTGGAGACGGAGATTTGCTGTTTGATGCACTATTGATCAATTTCCACCGCACATATCCCAAGCTTTCCATACGCGTTACGGAGACCGTGGACGTTTATGAACAGGTTGTGGACGGCACAAGGGATCTTGGGGTTACCATTGTGCCTGCGAATCCGGAGGATCGCATCTCGATCATCCCTTTGTTCCACGAGGAGTTTGTTTTAGCCATCCAATCGGATCACCCTTTTGCAAAATCAAAGGCGATCCCCTTTGAACAATTACAGCAGTTAAAGATGGTAATGTTCGGTCCAGAGCATCAGATTACGAAGGTCATCCATTCTTGTTGTCAAGAAAAGGGAATTGCGATAGATAATTCAATTGTAACCTCTACATTATCGACGCTTCTGTCCTTAGTCGAACAAGGGGTAGGAGCGGCAATTCTTCCGCGACTGCTGCTTGATTACCTGAAACGCGATAACATTTCAGCCGTGACGCTGCTCGATCCTACACCAAGTCAGGATATTTGCATCCTACATCGAACGGACAAATTTATGGGGCAAGCTGCCAAAATATTTATAAACGAATTGCAGTCTTTCATTCAAAGTGTAATGAAACTTTCCAATCGGTCTTTGGGGGGATTTTAGTCGTCACTTATGGTATCGTTCATGCGAATTGGGCAATTCCGTTCTTTAACACGCCTAATTCAGTCAGTAATCGATTATGGGAATAATCAAACCAGCAAAAACCTAAGTCACCTTTAAACGTCTGCTTCTCTTCATCTCACCGTACCCTCATTGGAGCCGTAACCTACCGTAGCCCCTGCCTTGATAGTCTGTATGACCCCCTCGTTCTAAAAAATAGAAATCCATATATGCTAAGGTGAGATGGTGATTTGCGTCACTTGTGATACGGTTCTCCGCGCTGTCTGTAACGGCAAGTTTTAAAGGCCATCCTTTTGTGGGATGGCCTTTAAAACTATACTTGAGTATTCATAAACTTCCGATTGTAATTGCACCTGCACGCTCATAATTTGCAACAATAACGCCACTCGGGGTAACCTTGCTTTCCGTCACCTTGAATGCCGCCGGGATCGTACCTCCAGCAAATAACCGCTTCCCGCTGCCCAAAGTAATCGGATAAATCATCAGCCAGAACACATCGATCAAATCATGCTTCATAAGCGTCTGAATGAGATCACCGCTTCCCCATACGTGCAAATTCGGCCCTTGCTGTTGTTTAATCTTGGTAATTTTCTCTGCGATATCTCCACTTAAAAACACAGAATGCTGCCATTCACCAGAGGTCATTGTATTTGAGGCAACATATTTAGTCGCCTTGTTGGCCCCCGGCCATACATCCGCATGCTGCGGCCAGTACGGTGCCCAGATTTCATAAGTTTTACGCCCTAACAACAGATCGAAGGGTATATTCATCTGCCTGCTCAGTAACGTTCCAAGGATCTCATCGGAATATGGTGCTGACCAACCGCCATTCACGAAGCCGCCGCTGTTATCTTCGTCTGGCCCCCCTGGGGCTTGTATGATCCCATCAAGGGAGACATGTTCAAGCACAATAATTTTTCTCATGAACGAGATCCTCCACTCAAAATCATAGTCCGATCTTTTCATTGCACTTCCATAATTCAACAGACATATATTGAAATCCTTGTCCCGTAAGGAATTCTATAAAAACACTTGCCCTACTTGTGATACGGTTCCCCCCGATTGATCTTCACCGCGCGATAAATCTGCTCGGTGAGCACCAGGCGCATGAGCTGGTGGGGCAGCGTCATGCGCCCGAACGACAGCCGCTGCTGCGCACGGCGGAGGACCGCATCGGCGAGCCCGAGGCTCCCGCCGATGACGAACACGACATGGCTCGTCCCGTAGGTGCCGAGCCGGTCGATCTCCGCGGCCAGCTCCTCCGAGCTCCAGAGCTGGCCGTCAATCGCGAGCGCGATGACATGCGCATCGCTCTTGATCTGCGCGAGGATGCGTTCGCCCTCGCGCTCCTTCACGCCGATGAGCTCCGCCTCGCTCATCGTCTCCGGCGCTTTCTCGTCGGGCACCTCCACGACTTGAAATTTCACATAAGGCGCCAGGCGCTTGGCGTATTCCGCAATGCCCTGGACCAGATATTTTTCCTTCAATTTGCCAACCGCCACGATTTGAATCTGCACCGTAACACCCTCCGTTATCGTCCGTCCAAAGTCCAAAAACTCAGATATCTAAAAAAAACAAGCGGGGCCCGCATCCCCTGCCGTCGCCCCGTTTCTTTGTGTCTCATTCCGTTGTGTGCCTCGCCAGTCACCTGTCAGTCACCTGACACCGGTCCAGCACCTTCACCTGCCCCGCACTTACACCACCAAAAACCGCGCCTCCTGGTCACATTCCTGACATTTCACCGGCGGCTCCCAATCAATAAACTTGGTGTGCTCCAAATCGACCACATCCGGGGCATCCTCAAACTCATCCACGAACATATCGATGGCCAGTTCCACATGATCTTTGCAAACGACGTACATAGTCAAAGCATCCTTTCTCTGTACCGCACTCCTGCGGCCGACTTACGTATTAACAGGTTGTCCTTTATCTTTTCTACCATACTCCGTGCAAAAAAGGAACCGCCCCCGTCACTTCCGGCAAGCGGTCCCTCCCCTGCTGGCCAACCCAACCGAACAGGCAGAGAAGGCCGAACAGGTTTACAACGGCGTATAGAAGTTTTGCGTGTAGTACGTTCTGTAATCGCTGCTGCTGAGCCCATCTACCGCACCCACACCCAGCATCGTGAATACAGGCTCCAGCATATTCTCCCGGTGACCCCAGGAGTTCAGCCAGCCATAATGTCCGTCGATGGCATCCAGGTAACCGGCGGCGATATTTTCACCCCAAGCCCGGAACTGCGGAATCCCGCGCGCCATCATGCGGTCACCGGCCGACTTCCCCTCAGGATTATCATGCTCAAAATAATTCCGTTCCGCCATATCCCGACTATGCCCGCGCGCCACCTCAGCCACCGATTCATTCCAGCTCAGCACGCCTAAGCCTCGTTGCGCCCGGAACGAATTGGTCAGGTCAAAAATCTCCCGCTCTGTCGCCTTAAGCGACTCCGGTGTATTCGGCGCATACACATGGCTCTCCGTAAACTTTTGGTCCATCAGCAGCACGCCGTCCACGCGGTACTTCTCGTGCTTATCCAGATACAGGTTGATGTACAACCCTCTCGGCGTATACGTCTCGACATACTCCCGCGGCGGACGCTCGCTCTTCTTCCAAATACTCGCCAGGCTGATCCGCAGGTTCTCCAGCCCTTTCTCCGCATCAGGCGCAAACTGCCACTCGTCATGATTACCAAACAAGCCAACAACCTTGCCGTCCGCTACGCCAACCTGCGTATAATGCTTGTAATCCTTATTATAGATGTACCATTCCAGTCCATAGTTCGTAACATCCTTGCGCGCCGGCTCGCCGAGCAGCTCAATCACGCGTTCTGTCGAATCGCCGATACCCACGCCCTTCAGCTGGATTTCCGGTTTGATCAAATCCGGGCTGGTCGCCTTAGGCAGCGTCAGCTTCAACCGATACAGGAACGTCTGCGCTTCCGCCCGCGACAACGCATCCTTAGGCGCGAAGCCTTCCACACCGGCACCATTCTTCCCTTGAGCCAAGCCTTGTGCCAGAATCCATTGGACTGCCTCATCTTCACTTAAGCTCTGCCCATAAAAAGCCGCCATCAACCGAGCCACGGAACCGCGTGTAATCGGCTCATTCGGCTTATCGCTCACCGGCCATGCCAATTCAGAGGCCAAGTTGTAATATGGCGTATACCAGGCCTCCTGCTCTTTCACCTGATCCAGCTTAATCTCGGGATAGGCCCGCACCAGCATGCTTAGAAACTCCGCTTCCGTCACCGACTGTGCCGGGCGGAACGTGCCATCCGGATACCCGTCGGTCACTCCATTGTTCTTCGCCCACATGACATTGTCATACGCCCAATGGGTTGCCGGTACATCTTTAAAGTTCACCGCAGCCGCTTGTACCGCGGATCCCGCAGCCAACCAGGCGGCTCCGAACCCCGCGAGAATCACCAATCCGCGAATCCCGCGCTTCATTCCATTCTTCATGAACCCCTGCCCTCTTTCCATCCTCGATCTTTTGGCTTGCTCTTTTCGATGTAATTCGACAGATTGAGGGGAAAATCCTTGCAGCAGTTTTTTACATTTATTTGCATTTACATGCTGATTATCAAATGATTTACTCATCGTTTATAGGGAAAACTGCCTCCGTCAACGCTTGCTCCAATTCCTCCGCCCGCCGGCGCTTCACGTCCTCCGGCCAGTCGAAATACTGGGCCATCTCATCGAGGACCGGTACCTTCCACCGCCGCACCCAAGCGATGTCAAATAACAAAGCACCCGTTCTCCGAACAAAAAAATCCACCGGCGTCATCGCCATCTCCGCTTCCAGGGCATACCGCAGCGGAACCGCTACTTCCAGCGGGAGCTGAGCTCCACCGCCACCGGCCGTATCAGCAGGCACACCCGCAGTCACCGCATCATCGGCTATAGCCAGCAGCCGGTCTACGTTGGAGCCGTATCTGGCCGCCCATTTGGCCGCAAGATCCTGCGGAATGCCGCGCTCTGCCGCTTCCAGTGCCTTGCGCGCCACGAAGCCAGGCAACCCTTGTGAGCCGCCCACCTGCCCGCCGGAGATGGGCAGCAGCCGGGTTGCGCAAGGCGTGAAGCTCTGGCCGTATTCCCGCTTCAGCTTGGCGGCCACCCGGTCCACGACCAGCTCCGCCATCTTGCGGTAGCCGGTCAGCTTGCCGCCGGCAATCGTGATCAGGCCGGACGCCGACTCCCAAATTTCATCCTTACGGGAAATTTCCGAAGGCGATTTGCCTTCCTCGTAGATGAGCGGACGCACGCCGGCCCAGCTGGACTCCACGTCTGCTGCCGTGATCGCCAGCCCAGCGAACATGCCATTAATCGCATTCAAGATATAATCGCGATCTGCCTCTGTCATCCGCGGATGATGGATCTCGCCATGGTACACCGTGTCCGTTGTGCCTACGTAGGTCTTGCCATCGCGCGGAATCGCAAACACCATACGGCCATCCGGCGTATCAAAATACACCGCCTGCCGCAACGGAAACCGCCCCTGGTCGAACACCAGGTGCACGCCTTTGGTCAGCTGCAGCATTTTCCCCTGCTTCGACCCGTCCATCTCGCGCAGCGCATCCACCCACGGGCCTGCTGCATTGACGATCTTCCGGGCGCGCAGTTCATACGTCCGCCCCCCGGCCAGATCCGTCACCTCAGCGCCCACCAGCTGCGCGCCTTCGTACCGGAACCCGGTCACCTTGGCATAGTTGACCGCCATCGCCCCACGGGCCGCTGCTTCCTTAAGCACTTCAAGGGTCAGGCGGGCGTCATCCGTACGGTACTCCACATAGTACCCGCCGCCCAGCAGACCGTCTTGCTTCAGCAGCGGCTCTTTCGCTAACGTCTCCGCTGCCGACAACATGCTGCGCCGTTCCCCGCGCTTCACCCCCGCGAGGAAGTCGTACACCCGCAGCCCCAACGACGTGCTGAACCGGCCAAACGTCCCACCCCGATAAATCGGCAGCAGCATCCATTCCGGCGTGGTCACATGCGGACCGTTCTCGTAAACGATCGCCCGCTCACGTCCTACCTCCGCCACCACACCGATCTCCAGCTGCTTCAGGTAACGCAAGCCGCCATGGACCAACTTTGTCGAACGGCTTGACGTTCCCGCGGCAAAGTCCTGCATCTCTACCAGACCTACCCGCATTCCCCGCGCAACTGCATCGAGGGCGATTCCAGCTCCGGTAATTCCGCCGCCCACGACCAATAGGTCCAGCGGCTCCGTGGAACCCGCCATTTGCTCTAACAGGTGACGCCGATGCTTACCCGAAAACGAAAAGGCACTGCTCATCTCCATCCTCCTTCAGCTCCCGCAAAAAAAGAGATTCCTCCCCCACTCCAGTCGCTTCTATACTAACGTCTGTCATGACTTCGGAATCTCTCCATGAAATATGCTTTATTCGTTATCGTCTAACCCTTGTTCGATTTCCGTATCCGACGGCTTATCGGTCAGCTCCAGGGTTACTTTCTCTAAGTTGCCGTCACGGTAATACGTAACCTCCAACTCATCCCCGATCTTCTTATGCTCATACAAATACCGGCGTAACTCTAACGTCGATTTGATCGGTTGCTTATCGAGTTGGGTAATGACATCGTTTAATTTCAATCCCGCTTTCAGTGCCGGGCCATGCGCCTCCAAGACGATCACCCCTGCGGTGACATGGTTCGGCAGGTTGAGATCTTGGCGCTGCTCGTCAGTAATCGGAGAATAGCGGTTGTTGAGGTCCAACGTGTAGACGCCCATATAAGGACGAACTACCTTCCCGTGCAGGAGTAAATCGTCGACCGTCTTCATGACTTCATTGACCGGAATGGCAAAACCCAATCCTTCAACGCCCGTATCGGAAATCTTCATCGTATTGATGCCGATCAGCCGACCGTTCAGATCAACCAGCGCTCCGCCGCTGTTGCCCTCATTAATAGCCGCGTCCGTCTGGATCACTTCCTGCTCCCAATCGTACACACCATCCTGGTTCAGCGACACCGGGATCATCCGGCTGGTGTAGCTCACGATCCCGGAGGTCAGCGTCCCTCCAAGACCCAGCGGATTGCCGACAGCAATGACCGTTTCCCCGGCCCGCAATTTCTTCGAATCGCCAAGCTCGATCACCGTATCGATACCTTGTCCGTCGATGGCCAGCACCGCAATATCGTTGATCGAATCCTGTCCGATAACCTCGGCTTTACGTGAGGATCCGTCGCTTGTCACAATTTCCAGATCACTTGCACCGCTAATGACATGCGTATTCGTTATAATGAAGGCCTTCCCTTTTTCTTTCTTGAAAATCACGCCCGAACCCAGCGCCGCCTGCTCCGGATCGCCATCCGACAACTCTCCATGATTGAGGATGCTCACCACAGCAGGTGCAACCTTGGCCGCCGCAGAGCTGATCCGATCGAAAGGATCGCCGGTATCCGACAGCAACACTGCACTGCTGGTTGCCACATGTCGGTTCGATGAGGAAGGAAGCCCCGTAATGAAACTGAATAACAGCACGGCCACGACCGCACTAAGAACGGAAGAGATTAAAGAGATCTGTAACGTGGACAGCTCCAGGCGATGCCTGCGCGACCTTCCGCGCCAACGCCGCAAGCTACCGCCTTCGGACAACCGCATACGCCCCGGAACTTTGGTGGAATAAAAGTCATCGTCAAACCATCCCATCTCTATTCTCCCCCTCCATCATGCTTCCCAAAAGGACCGGCATCATCACATGCCATCTGCCCCAGGCACAGGTCCCCTTCAACTTTATGCCGTCACAGCAAAGCCATATTCATGTGTAGCCTTACTTTTATTAACGCCATGAACCGAAGATAGGTTGCCTGAAATTTGAGAAGTTTGCCGCTTTTTTTACTGAAAACTGGAATGTTTGACCATACACCTGACTACACTGTATTAATGCGATAGATTGATAGATTCATTTTACCATATTTTGATGGTTTAGAAGCAGAAATTGAACAGAGAAATGACGGCAATTTTAACCAACTTCCGCTGGCTACATCATCGCAGACCAAGCGAAGAAACATCATCACCGTGCGCCTTGTACGGTCATCTGAGGGAGGTAAACCATGGATTCCTATTATTCCACACCGATGAATGAAGTGAATGTGCTCGCCAAGCTGGCGGATATGAAGGAGGAGCATTATCACCAGCTGGTGACTTTAAGCGCTATTATGGAGCTGCTTATAGAGAAGGGGATCTTAACCCGGGAGGAAATCGAGAAAAAAGCGCTCGAAATCGACGGCTTCATGACCCCGCCCCCCTATCCCACCGTTTAATAAGCAAGCCTGACCGTCTCTTAAGTACGCACCAAACCCTTCCGTCTATAGACAGACGGAGGGGTTTTATTTTTACCGCACTCCCGCTCCGCCGCTAAACATCCGCTGCTCGCGCCGGTAGCTTTGTGGCGATACCGCCTTGGCCTTCTTAAACACGCGGCCGAAGTGAGTGCCGCTTTGATAGCCAACGCGGTATGCGATTTCGGTCACGGGCAGCTCCGTTTCGCGCAGCAGTGCGCATGCCTCCTCGATCCGAACGCGGTTGATGTAAGCGACCAACGTCAGTCCGGTGACTCTGGGGAACAGATGGCTGAGGTAGTATGGGCTGAGATGAAAGCGATCGGCGAGTTCACTTAGGCTGAGATTCTCGTCATAATGCGTATTGATGTAGCGGGCCACTTCGGCGATTTCCCGATAGGGGCGCTGTTCGCCCCCGTCTTCCCCATCATAACTCGGCCGGCCGTTCGCCATGCGAAGCAGGTGAAGCAGCAACTCCGCCAACAGCAGTTGGCAATATTCCTCATATCCAACGGCCTGCTGCTTCTGCTCTGCCAGCATACGAGCGAACAGCGGTTGCACAAGCTGCTGCTCCTCGGCGTTTAAACGAAGAACTGGGTACCTTACAAAAAGTTGCTCCAGCGCTTCCTCCCTTCCGGGCAGCAACGCGTTTACCACCTCCGTACGGAAGTTCACCAGAATCCGCTCATGTGGCTGCGACAGCTTCCCCGCGGGTGACGTCTTATGCAGGACATTCACCGGGATCAACACGAGATCGCCCGCGCTGATGCGATAGATTTGATCCTTGATGAAGTAACACCGTTCACCGGATACCAGATAATAAATCTCCCAAGCATCGTGAAAATGCTCCCCATCCATCGAGAACCGCCCGGGTTGCTTCGCCGCTTCGATAAACAGCCTCCGGCGAATCGGTGCTAATTGTCCTTCCAACGTCATTCTGCTCCCTCCCACCACGCGCATCTAACGACAGCAAAAAATGTAGAATATCCGCTCAAATCAACAAAATTGGTGCAGTAACCTTTCTATTTTTGCTCTATGTTTATTGTAACATCAATCAAGGGAGTGAACGATATGCAAGAAGCCACCACGGTCAAACATTTGAAAATCGCCTATATCGGCGGCGGTTCCCGCGGCTGGGCCTGGGGGTTAATGAGCGACTTGGCTCTGGAACCGGCGCTTTCGGGACATGTAGCCCTATACGATATCGACTTTGCGGCAGCCCAAGCGAATGAGATCATTGGTAACCGTTTGCAAGATCATCCGGATGCAGTGGGCCGCTGGCGTTATGAAGCGGTGCAGACCCTGCCAGAAGCGCTGAAGGGTGCCGACTTCGTGATCATCTCCATCCTTCCCGGAACGTTCGAGGAGATGCGCTCCGACGTGCATGCGCCGGAGGCTTACGGCATCTATCAATCTGTCGGCGATACCGTCGGCCCGGGCGGAACGATACGTGCGCTGCGCAGCATCCCAATGTACGTAGAAATCGCTGAGGCCATTCGCGATCATGCACCCAACGCTTGGGTGATTAACTACACGAACCCGATGAGCGTATTGACCCGCACGCTGTACGAAGTCTTCCCGGGCATCAAAGCCTTTGGCTGCTGCCACGAGGTCTTCGGCACGCAGGAACTGCTGGCAGAAATGCTTGAAGACATGGCGGGAGTGACCGATGTCCGCCGCCAAGAGATCGAGGTGAACGTGCTGGGGATTAACCATTTCACCTGGCTGGACCGCGCTTCCTATCGCGGTACTGATCTGTTCCCGCTGTATCAGGCTTTTGCCGAGAAGTATGCTGAAGAAGGTTTTAGCACCCATGGGCATAAAGACCATTGGATGAACAACAGCTTCGCCTCCGCGAACCGTATTCATTTCGATCTGTTCCGCCGCTTCGGCCTGATCGCCGCTGCGGGTGACCGCCATTTAGCCGAATTTATGCCAAACACCTGGTATCTACGGAGCCCCGAGCACGTAAAACAATGGAAGTTCGGCCTGACCACCGTCGATTGGCGGATTAACAATCTGCAGAAGCTGCGGGAGCGCAGCCGGCGACTGGTTGCCGGCGAAGAGACATTTTCGCTCAAATCTAGCGGCGAGGAAGGAATCGCGATGCTGCTCAGCTTGACCGGCGTCAGTGCTCCGTTGATCACCAACGTCAACCTGCCGAACCTCGGTCAAGTGGCTTCGCTGCCGCTGAACGCCGTTGTGGAGACGAACGCCGTATTTAGCGCGAACAGCGTCCAGCCGGTGATGGCGGGCAGCTTACCGGAGGACATCAACAATCTGGTGAGCCGGCACGTCTACAACCAGGAGACGATTCTGAGAGCTGCCTTAACCAAGGATCGCGACTTGGCCTTCCGCGCCTTCCTGAACGATCCGCTGCTCTCCACCCTGACGCCTTCGCAAGCAGAGGAGCTGTTCACCACCATGCTGAACAACACCAAGGCGTATTTGCCAGGGTGGGAACTATAATACAAAGACCGCCTGAGGGATGCCATCCCAACCAGGCGGTCTTCTTGTCTTCGCAATTAGTAAATGTAAATGTACGCGAAAAATCAAATACAATTCGCCATTTTCGGCGATTTCGACCGAATCTATTCGATTTTTCATACACATTCTCGCCTCAGAAGGGCAATCGACCGAATTCTATATGAAAAATCGAGTACAATTCAACGTTCTCCTCGATCCGTAACACAATCTACTCGAAAAATCATATCGATTTCAGCGAAAGCCCCCGCTTGACACTTGTCAGCCACCGATCCTCCCGCCGCCTACCGTTCGCTTACCACATCCCATGGCGTCGGCCGATCATAGTACGTGTCGCATAGCTTGAACTCACTGTCTTTGAAGAAGCAACCGCGATCCTCCATGGCGCTGCGAACCGCCATCCTGGCTAGATCAAGCATATTGTGCTCGCGGCTGAGGTGAGCCAGATACGTCCGTTTCAGACGGCCGTTCAGAATTTCGCTCATCAGTTCCCCGGTCGCGTCGTTGGACAAGTGACCCAAGTCGCCGAGGATGCGCCGCTTGATGTTCCACGGATATCGTCCCATCCGCAACATCTCGATATCGTGGTTCGCCTCAAGCACCAGCACATCGGCATCATATATTGCTTCCTTCACCTTGTCGCTGGCATAGCCCAGGTCGGTGCATACGCTCAGCTTCTCCTTGCCGTCGTAGAAGTTGTAGCCCACCGGCTCGGCAGCGTCATGCGAGATGGCGAACGACTCTACGCGAAGCGAGCCGAAATCACGGGTTTCCCCGGTCCCCAGGATACAGCGTTGGTCATCCGCGAGGTTCCCAATCGCCTTTTCCATAGCGGCCCACGTCTTCTCGTTGGCGTATACCGGCAGATTGTATTTTCGCGCCACCGCACCTAAACCTTTGATATGGTCCGAATGCTCATGCGTAACCAGAATGCCTGTCAAATCCTGCCCGCTTACCCCGCGCTCCATCATCAGCTCCTCGATGCGTTTGGCGCTAAAGCCGGCATCAATCATCAGTGTGACTTCCCCATTGGCCACCAGTGTTGCATTTCCCGTCGAACCGCTCGACAGCACCGAAAATCGGATCCCCATAGTCTCCCATTACTCCTTCGTTTTCTCTGTATTCGGACTAATGACATCACCGCTGATGCCCTGTACGTAATACTCCTTACCGCTCTCCAGCATAAATCGCCACGCCGGAGCTGCCGGCAGATGCGCGTCCGAATCGAACACCTCGCCGTAATAACCCAGTTCAACCTCCGTGACCACCGAGCCTTCCGGCAAGAAATTCTCAATCAGGTTGCCCAGCGCCTTGGAGGCGGAGAGCACACGCTGCGGCTTCTCCTCCTCCGGATAACTGATCTCAATCGCCCGACGCTGGTACGAAATGATCTTCTGATTGCTGCCTAGCAGCTTAAGCTCGATTTTGAAAAGCGGCCATTTCCCGTCCACCAGCGGGTGCAGAACGAACACGTCGGCGCTGCTCGCTACTTCATCATAGCGGTAATCCCCGATGTCCGGGATGCTGCCCTTGAGTGCAGCTGCTAACTCCCGCGGCGAAAAAATCAACCTGCTGTCCACCGGCACCGGCAACTCGACCATCTTGCCGCTTTGCGCATCGTCTAGGAAACGGTAAGCGATTTTGGGCAGCTCCGGCGTTTCCGTCGGAATTTTGGCCAGCACGCGAATGTTCTTCTCGTCCATTGCCTGCTGCGTGTTATTTTCCAGGGCGGTGATATCCAGGTTGGAGTCGGCCTGCTCCCGCAGGTCGTTCCACAGTTGATAACCCAACACCAGATTCAGCAACAAGAAGGCGTAAATCAACACGTTTTTCGCCCGTCCCCAATCCATGGTTCCCCCCCCCTTTCGTTAAAATCATGTTCACATCAATTTAACGGACCGTAGTGACGTTAATGATGGTTTTCCCGACGATTTCCCAACCGAACGGACTCCAGTGACCTTATTGCCCCTCAAGTGAAGTACATTGCTATCGTATCAACCGAATAGCGTCTTCTGGGGCCGTTAGCGTGAAGAGCCATCAAGTTTTCGTCCTAATAACGGCGCCTGAGTCCGTTAGAAGAACGTGTTTATCGTCTACATCTCAGACCTACACTACCTTCACCCTACCACCAGCACCAACCATGAACATCTGCCTCGGCATCACACAACCCCATGGGAGCACTAATTCGCAGCCGTGCTGGAGCCATCCCCAGCTTCGTCAGTCTCATCAGCTTCCTCCACATCTGCTCCTGCCTTCTCCACCGCTTCCAAGGTGAGCACCCGAGTCGCACCGTTGCTGAGCTCAACAACCCAAGTTGGCTTCAACAGCAGCCCTTGCTCGGTGAGTGAGGGCAGGTAGGCCGGATACAAGTTAGCAATACGCGCTTCCGCCTTCAGCGCCGCGATGCTCTCCCGCAACGCCTTGCCGCCGGGCAGAGAGACGACTTTCTTCTCCCAATTGCCGCCGGAGCCGTAAATCAACGACCGTTCATAGCCGGTGATGGTGCCTTGACGCATTTCCAACGAGATCGCTCCGTAATGGAACGTCGACAGGTCAAGGATCGGGAATGAGCCAAATTGCCCTGTGCCGTAATACTGCTGGAACACCACCCGATGCTGGTCTTCCTCAACGCCTTCCGTCGTTTGCTCCAACCGGTAAGTTCCATTCCAGCCGCCATGTTGGTTGACGAAGTCAATCGCCGACAGCACGTTCTTGCTTGGGCTGTTCTCGCCCGCTGAAGGTGCGGCCGGATCGGTGTAGTTGATCCAGTTTCGGTTCTGCTTGACCTGAAGGCTGCGTTTACTGTCGGTGTAGATTTCGGAGCCGTCTTTCTCCCGGATGTACCGGGTGATGCTCGGATCAAAGAACAAGCTTCGCTGCATCTGCTCCGTCGTATATAACCCGATGTTCAAGCCGGTTTCAACCAAATCAATCGACTTCTCGGGGACATAATACCCATCCGTTAACGTGTACGGCACCCAATCCTTACCGAAATCCACCTGTTGCTGCACGTCCTGCACCGTCAAGTCGGCTTTCGTTGCCTCGTAGACCACATCGCCTCGCGAGCTAAAGAAGAACACCCGCACCTGGTCGTCGCTGCCCGAGTTAAAGATCATCAACCGGTTCACGCTCTCCGCGTCAAACAACGGGTCCGGTGCGATCTGCATCACCTTCTGCAGCAGCTCCACAGGAACGCCTCCGCCAAAGTCCAGTTCCACACCGATATTCTGACTGCGAATTTCCGTCCATTTCATATTATCGATGTCATAGCGCTGGAACCCATCAAACTGACGGCCCTTCAGCCGACTGTAAATCAACTTGTAGAATGTCGAATCCGGATAGAACACAGTGTGCCGTTCCTCGCCCAAATGCACGACGATTTGCGCCGGAAAGAGCATCGCATCCGCTTCCAGGGTTGTCCCCATGTTCTCCGTACGGATATAGTCACTCCCGGACTTAACCACCGGATTGCTGCCCGGCAACTGATAGATAAGAAAATAACTCTGTACCAAACTGCACGCGACCAGCAAGGTCAGCGTCAGCGATTTGACCTTCTCTTTCACTGCGCTTCACCTCCTGGCTTCTCCGCCGGCAACGTAAAAGTCACCTTCGTCCCTTTGCCCAATTCGGACTGCAGAGATATGGTCCCGCCGTGGGCTTTTACGATTTCCCGGGCAATGGATAGGCCGAGGCCCGTCCCGCCCATATTCCGTGAACGCGCCTTATCCACGCGATAGAACCGTTCAAAAATCCGGTCCAGGTCCTTCTTTGGAATCCCGATCCCGTTATCCTGCACTGAAATGGCCAGTTGGCGGTCATCGGTTAAGCGAGCTTCTAGCGCTATGACGCCGCCCTCCGGCGTATATTTCATCGCATTGGAGAACAGATTGTCCAGCACTTGGTCAATCTGGTCGCGGTCAATCCAGGCCGTGTCCACGTCACTGGCAATAAACAACGTGGGCTTGATCTCTTTCTCCTGCATCTGAAAAGAAAACCGATCCACCACATCCTCCAGCATCTCCATCACGTTCGTCGGCTGCTTTCGCAGTTCGGCCTCATGCGAGTCGAACCGCGACAAATGCAGTAGATCTGTGACCAGACGGATCATCCGCTCGGTCTGGCTCTGAATCACGGACACGAACCGCGGTCCAAGCTCTGGATCCTCCATCGCGCCATCCTCCAGCGCCTCGGTATAGCTCTTGATCGTCGTCAGCGGCGTCCGCAGCTCATGCGATACGTTCGCGACAAACTCCCGCCGCGACGCCTCCAGCTTCTCTTGCTCGGTAACGTCCTGGAGGACGGCGATCGTGCCAATGATCCCGATTTCCCGCCGATGGATCGGTGTAAACGTCACCCGGATCAGGAAGACGTCACCGTCCGGCCCGGTATTCTCCAGGATCGTCGAATGCATCGTTCCTTGCTCCAGCACGTCCCGCTCCTCATCTGGGAGGTTCAACAGCGACATGATATCGGCCCGATCGAGATCCTTATCCGATGTCCCCAGCATCTCGCTCGCACGCCGGTTCATCAGGATGACCCGGCCGGTCTCGTCGGTGGCGATCACCCCGTCGCTCATGTTCGTGAGGATCGAAGCGAGCTTCTCCTTCTCTTCCTCGTTCTGCGCCAGCGCATCGCGCAGCCGGCTGGTCATATAGTTAAACGCCTTGCTAAGCTGACCGATCTCGTCATTGCCAAGCACCGGCATTTTCTGATGGAACTGCCCTTCGGCCACCGCCGTCGCCCGCCGCGTCAGCTCCTTAATCGGCGAGGTGATCGTATGCGCCAAAATCACGCCCAACACCGCCGTTAATCCCAGCGCCAACAAGATCCCGGAGATAAAAATATTGTTGATCCGCTCCATCGTACTGTACAGCTCGCTCATCGACGCGGCAATGTAAATGGCGCCAACGATCTTTCCGCCGCTGACGACCGGCTTGGCGACGACCTTCTTCCGGACGTTGTCCTCGTCGATGATGTACTCCTCATTATCGCGGATGCCTTGCAGGGCCCGGCTCACCACCGTCTGCGTGTTCTTCGTGCCCACGTAATCGGCATGGGACGGCTTGGACGTCGTCAGCACCTTGCCGCTCGCATCCAGCACCTGAATCTCGGCCCCGCCGATATTAAACAAGTTGTTAACCAATACACGCAAATTCTCTAACGATTCCTCCGCCGACTCTCCAGTCACGCCCAGGTTTTGTGCCGCCAACACGGAGAGCAGCTCCGCTCGCTCCTGCAGCTCCTTGGTGAAGTTGCTGGTCAGCGAGGTCTTCATCGCGCTCACGAAATACACCCCGATCAGCTGCATGGCAATCAGGATGAGCAGCACGTAAATAATAATCAGTTTTGCCTGGATCGTGCGAAAAAAAGAGGGCAGATTCATTCTAGAGTCCACCCGCCTTGGAGCTCCGCATCATATACCCCAACCCGCGCCGCGTCAAAATGTATTCCGGCTTGCTGGGGTCCTTCTCGATCTTCTCGCGCAAGCGGCGAATCGTCACGTCCACCGTGCGAACATCACCAAAATACTCAAAGCCCCATACCGCTTGCAGCAAGTGTTCGCGGGTCATCACTTTACCGGAGTTCTTCACCAGATAATGCATTAGCTCAAACTCCCGGTGTGTCAGGTCCAGCGGCTCGCCGTTCTTATAGACCGTATACATATCCGTGTCGATAAACAACTCGAACAGACTGATGCCCTGCTTCGTGTCCTCTGCACCTTCGGCCGCCGCGGCAGCCTTCTGCTGACGCCGCATCTGCGCCTTCACTCGAGCTAACAGTTCGCGGGTACTGAAAGGCTTGGTCACATAATCGTCAGCGCCCAGCTCTAGGCCCAGCACCTTATCGATCTCTCCGTCCTTCGCAGTCAGCATGATGATCGGAGTCTCGAGCTTCGCCCGCACCTCCCGGCATACGTCCATTCCATCCTTGCCAGGCAGCATCAAGTCGAGCAGAATCAAATCCGGTTGTTCGGAGAAGGCCAGCTGAGTGGCCTCAATCCCGTCGAAGGCAAGCACGACCTCATAGCCTTCTTTCTCCAGGTTAAATTTTAAAATATCCGCAATGGGTTTCTCGTCATCCACGACTAGAATTTTTCCTTGCATGAATCAAGTTCACCCCAACTTTCAGCCATGGGCTTTTGCTCCCTCTATCTTACCATATCTGGCACCGCATCAGCTATCTTCGGAGACGGTAACGATTGACTGCACGCGTTCATCTCCTCCCTGTATACCTATTGCCCTTATTTCCACCGCCTGATGCAACGGGATAATCCTCAAAGAAAGGGAGCCAAAACCTATACCCGCCAAAATCCACAAAAAAAGCCCATCTCCCTTACAGGAGACGGACTCACATCTTATAGATATTTCAACGGATTCTGAATGCTGCCGTTCTTATGAATCTCAAAATGCAAATGCGTGCCGGTCGAACGCCCGGTGCTGCCCATGACGCCAATCTTGTCGCCCTTCTCGACGACTTGACCTTTCTTCACGCTGATTTTGCTTAAATGACCGTACAACGTTTCATAGCCATTCTTGTGGTCGATGATGATGCAGTTGCCGTAACCCGATTTCGTCCCAACGAAGGAAACGACGCCGTCATCGGCGGCTAAGATGCTGCGGTTGGAGGAGACCAAATCAACGCCTTTATGCGTCCGTCCCCAACGTTCGCCGTAACTGCTTGTCATTTTCGCGCTGGATACCGGCCAAGCAAACTGCCCGGTGCCCTCACCCAACACAACCTTCGTGCCGCGTACAACGATCTTCGGCGAAGACTTCTTCGTGACTTCCTGGCCCAGCCATTCTTCATTGACCACGATGCCGTTTTCCTTCGTGATCCTGTACTCCATGGTCTTGAGGCCGCTGGAACCTGGAGAAATCACTTTCGTTTCTCCTGCGCGCATACTGGCATTCTTCTTAATGATCACCTGCGGTTCCGTAACAATTTCCTCTGTTACATGCTCCACCGTACGAACCGTTAGGGCCGGCTGCACCGCCTTCACGTTGAGCAACGTTCCAATTTGCAGCGTCAGCTCTTCAATCCCGGGATTGTTCGCAAACAACTCCTTCTGTGACACACCAAAACGGGCCGCGATCGACGAGATCGTATCCCCTTCCTGGACTTCATATTGAATTGCTGCCTCGTCCCCTTGAAGGATCTTTCGTACCGCTTCCTCTGGACTCATCACCTTGTTCGGATCGGCCTTGATCTCTCCCTGATTCACGTCTTCAGCGATTTCCACCGTTTCCAACGTTGCGCTGGAGGCCTTTGTTTTCGCTTGGGCTGACTTACTCCCGCCAGTTCGTTTCACTTTAGCAGCCAGCGTGCTGACAGCCACATCCGGTGCATATTTCGATTTCACCTGTTCCAGAACCTCTCGGGCGGCCGCCTGGTCCTTCACCACGGCGATCACTTTGCCGTCCACCTTCAGCTCCACACCTTTGGCGTACCCGGTTAGCATCCCGTACAGCTCGTCGAGCGTAGACTCCGCATCCACGTCAGCCTTGTAGGCCTGCTCCGGCTTGATGGTGATGCCCTCGGTATTCACTGCCATCTCCACATCCGGATATTTTTGCTTATATTCCTGCTCCTTACGTGCAATCAGAGCCTGTAATTGCGATTCACTTGCGATCGTGCCAATTTCTTTCCCGCCGACGTAAACCCGGTAATAAGATACCGTATTCGCCTTAACGTATTGCTGGCCTCCCCAATAGACCGCTCCGGCAATGACAACCACAGCGGCTCCGGCTAAGACAAGCTTGCGGGGCTTAAGAAGATCACGCCATTTTCGCCTGCTCTCTGGTTCGGATATCTCTGAATCGTTTTCCGGGCGGCTGTGTTGCTCTTGCGTCCGAGAATCGTTCACGCGCCACAGCTGCCAGCGTTTTCCCGTAAAACCTTTCATACCGATCTCCTTTTATCCATCGACTCGATTCGACTTGAAATGGTTTCAAAATTTTAACCTTTAATCACTATTGATTACTTTAACACAGTGGGGTGAAAATTATCAACTTTCGGTCAAAAGCAAAGAACCCGCTTAACAAGCGGGTTCTCACGGTTTGGTCAGTAAGCAAGCTAGTTTATTGAATTTACAATCCTGTGAATGTTAGCGCTGACATTCCCTTTAGATCAGGCAATTAAAGCGATTTTATTTTTTTAACAATTCCATGACCTTGGCGTATTCCGTTTTATCCAAATGTTTTGACAGAACCTGTTCAATGTTAATCATTTCCGTTTCCGTCAAACCACCTTCCAGGGCGACAGTCAACATTTGCATTTCCTCTTGTGGCAGCTTCTTCATAAGGATCGCAAAAATTTCCTCCTTCTGCTGATCCGGCAGTTCCTTCTTCTTGGCCACGAGATCATCCGGCGTCACGACCACCTGCTGATCCTCGCCCATTGCTTCTCCGCCACTCATTCCGCCCATCACCGGCAAAGCATCCTCCGGTGCATTTTCATCTGTGGTGTTGGCGTCCTTCCCCTCCGTGCCTGGATCTTTGCCGCTAGCCGGGGTTCCATTCGTCCCCGTTGTCGCCCCCCCGGAGCTACCACTCTCTCCACTGCCGCCAGAGGATGAATCCGCCACATCGTCCTTCGTCTTGTCCGCACGGTTGTCTACTTTATCCTCACCTTTTGCCTGATCCGTACGGTTTGAGGCACCGCCTAGTCCCAGCATGCCCTTCATCATCCCGCTAAAGCTAGGAGCTTCTGCGGTGATCGGCAGGTTATAACTGCTGAGTAAAGATTGGATATACGAATTGACGATATATCCCGTTGTGGCCACAGTTAATAAACTAACCGCTACGATCGTTACGCATAATTTCAAGATCCATCCGAACCATTTCATCGTTTGTATCCTCCCACTGCCTAAGAATCTAGTCTCTCAACCTTCAGTATGGACGGCAAAACCAGATTTCAACCTAAGCAAGGAACCGAAACTCGAAAAAGAAACCGCCGACCGAGGATGAACACATCGCTCGTTCGGCGGTTTAGAAATCGTCTGAATCGTCTATCTATTGAATTATTCGTAGATTGGCAACACCTGATTGGTTTGACTGCGGTTACGGCCAACCGAGAAAATCGCGATAGGCACACCGGTCAATTCCGAGATCCGGCGGACGTAATTCCGGGTTGTTTCCGGGAGATCCTCCAGCGTTTTCGCACCCGAGATATCCTCCGACCAACCTGGCATTTCCTCATACACCGCTTCGCATTCAGCAAGCACCTTGAGACTAGCCGGATAGTGGGTAATGATCTCACCGCGGTATTTATAGCCAGTGCAGATTTTGACGGTCTTGAGACCGGTCAACACGTCCAAGGAGTTCAGCGACAGCCCGGTCAAGCCGCTGACGCGGCGCGTATGGCGGACTACCACGCTGTCGAACCAGCCTACCCGGCGCGGACGCCCGGTAACCGTTCCGTATTCATGGCCCGTCTCACGAATCATGTCGCCCACTTCGTCGAACAGCTCGGTCGGGAACGGACCGTCGCCGACACGGGTGGTGTATGCTTTCGCCACCCCGATGATCTGATGAATTTTCGTAGGTCCTACGCCGCTGCCGTTGCAAACCCCGCCGGCCGACGGATTGGACGAGGTTACGAACGGATAGGTCCCTTGGTCGATGTCGAGCATGACGCCTTGCGCGCCCTCGAACAACACCTTCTGTCCGGCATCGATCGCATTGTTCAAAACCACCGACGTATCCGCGACGTACGGACGCAGGATTTCCGCATATTCCAGATACTGCTGCAGCACTTCCTCTACGTCCAGCGGCTGCCCGCCGTAAATGGTCTCGATCAGATGGTTCTTCTCCTTCATGATGTGACGCAGCTTCGTTTCAAACTCCTCTGGGTCCATCAAATCCGCGATCCGAATCCCGTTGCGGGAAGCTTTGTCCATATACGCCGGCCCGATCCCTTTCCCGGTCGTTCCGATCTTGTTCTCTCCCTTACGTTCTTCCTCCAGCTTATCCAAGACCAGATGATACGGCAAAATCACATGCGCCCGGTCGCTGATCACAAGATTCTTCGTGCTAAACCCGTTCTCTTCCACGTAGTTGATTTCATCGATCAGGGCAGCCGGGTTGATCACAACCCCATTGCCGATCACACAGCGTTTATTTTGATTAAAGATGCCTGACGGAATCAAGGTGAGTTTGTACTTCTTGCCGTCGATCAGAATGGTGTGACCGGCGTTGTTACCGCCTTGATAACGGGCCACCACATCGGCGCTTTCCGCCAAGAAATCCGTGATTTTACCTTTACCTTCGTCTCCCCATTGCGTTCCTACAACGACTACCGTTGACATGTACATTCCCCCGCTTGGTGCGTCAAGCACCTGTATTTGAACATTGCAAAAGACAGCCTTCGTCTTGCCGATGGCTTGCCGCCATCCTTAGGCTGATCCGACATTTTTCCATAATTGTACGCGCTCACAAACGCGCTGCTAACGTTAATCCGACCATCTATCGCTTTAACGCAGCAATACCAGTTTAACAGTCTCCATTTTTAAAGTCAAATTAAAAAGCGAACGATGCTTCTGTTTAATTTTACAAATGTTCGGAATTCCTGTTTTCAAAAAAGAAGATGCCTCGCCGAATCCAGGCAGAGCCTAGATTGGCAAAGGCACCTTCGGATCACTGAAACAACACGCAAATCTTGCTTAAATTTTAAAAATCGCCACAGCCTGCTGCAAATTCTCAGACAATACCGAGAGCTGGCGAATCGCCCCGGCGATTTCCTGCATGGCTGCGCTTTGTTGTTCAGACGCGGCTGCGACCTCCTCGGAAGAAGCGGCCTGCTCTTGGGTCACGCCGGAAATTTGCTGTACCGAGGCGGAAATGCTGTGATAGGAGTTTTCCACCAGCAGCAACGACTGCAGCAGTTGATCGGTGCGGGCCGAGAAATCGCTGATGCCCTGAAAGATTTCGCGGAAATTTTGATGTGTCTTGCTCATCCATTCCTGGCCCTCTTCAATTGCCCGGCTGCCTTCGCCGATGCTTTCTATAACGAGTCGGCTGTTTTCCTGCGTCCCGGCCACCAGTTCGGTAATCGACGAGGCGGCTTCAGCCGATTGCTCTGCCAGCTTGCGGACTTCGCCGGCGACCACGGCAAAGCCGCGACCCATTTCGCCAACGCGCGCCGCTTCGATGGAGGCATTCAACGCCAACAGATTCGTCTGCTGCGCGATCTCCGTAATCATATTGATCACTTCGCCGATCTCTCGGGAGTGATCCTCCAATTGTCCGGCCATCGTTTCCGAGTGTTGCATGACCTGTTCGATCTTGTTCATATGACGCAGTGTCTCGTCCACCATGTTTTGGCCCTCGGACGATTGCTTGCTGACCTTCTCGGCAATGGACTGCATCGTGTTCACATCGGCGACAACGCCGCTTAACTGTTGTTGGATTTCCTGCACCGAGGCGGAGCTATGAGTGATCGATTCCACGACCTCGTTAATGCCTTCACTCATATTGTTCATCGAAACCGCCACCTGCTGCGCGCTTTCGCTGGACTCTTTAGCAACTTGCATCAACTGGGCGCTGGTTCCCGATACCTCGAGGGACGAAGCGGAAATATGACCGATTAACTGTTTCATATTCGAACGCATCGTATCAAACGCCTCCGCCAACCGACCGACCTCATCGCGGCTGCGAATTTCGATCTCCTGGGTCAAATCCCCGGTCGCAAAACGATCCGTCACCTGCACCAGCGTTCGGATCGGCTTCGCAATCGTTCGGCCCAGCAGATAAGCGAACAGCAAGCCGATGACGAGAACGAGAATGGTGATCACGGTGCTGTACCGCAGCACTGCAGAGGCGGTTTCCGGGATGACAGAGGCATCAAGATCGATCCCCAGCAGCCCTGTGGTCGTACCGTTTGCATTTTTTAATGGAACAAATATCGATTTATGTACGCCAAACTCATCTTTATAAATGCTGCTAATCGTTTCTTGGTCGTTGGTAATGGCCTGTTTCATCTCATCAGAAAACGGATACTCCATATTATAGTCGCCTTCGGTGTCAGACAAAGCGATGATACGCTCCGTGCCGCCGTCATTGGACAAAATATACACGTTCTCCAAATTGTATAATTCCTTCAGCCGGTCCATCGCTTCACGGGTTTCTTGATACAGCGGGCTGTCGGTACCGTCGATTTCCAGCTTATTGCCTTCAATCCGCTCCAATTCGCTTTGTACGATGCGGATATTGCTCTCCAGCCGGTGATCCAGCTCGTTCTTCAGCTTGCCGCTCAGCGTGGAATTCACGATGGTGAGCAGCCCGATGAAGCAAAGCACCGCGATCAGGAGCAAACCTGTCGTACCTAACATGATCTTTGAAGAGATATGTCCGAACAGTAAACGTTTTATTTTATCTTTCACTGCGAGTTCATCTCCTGGATTGATTAATATGTTGCGGTCATTGTTTAGGTCATTGCTTAGTTCACTGCCGGTACGCCAGATGCTTCACATACCTCAGTTATGCATTCCTTCAAATACTGCACGACTTCATGCACATGCTCCGGCCGGGTATGCGGCGAAATCACGAAAAATTTGCTCACGTACAGCGGAATCTCCCGCCCTTCGGACGAGCCCACCAACAGATGTTTCTTCGTATCACCAAAGAACATCCGGTCGCGACGTTCCCCCAGTTTCTCGAACAACCGCTCGTTAAGCTGGTTGCTGCGCTCGATCTCCCGTGCGGAGCACGTCCCCTCGATTTCGTCGGCAAACCTCGGGCTTCCCGGCAAATAGATGCGAATCAGCGTAGAGATGCCCGGATTGTCTGGATTCGCAATGTCCGCCTGCGGAATTTCTGCTATCAGCTGCTCGCGGAACACCCGGTTCACTTCCAGGAACTGCCCCAACAAGCGCTGATACCCTTCTGTACCAAAGGACAGCAACAAGCTGTACATGCTGATCGAACTTGCCATCCGGGAGCATTCCAACGTATAGCCGGTATGGTATTCGCCATATCCCCGGTGACCTACGTACGGCGTATCCTCCGCATCCAGATCCATGAGCTTGAGATCGGCCGCATTTTTCAAGAGGAACAAACTGGAGACATACGGAGCCTGGCCCAGCTTCTGAAAATCAAAGCACAGGGAATCCGCGAGCGAGAGCATCTGCATTTTACGCCGGATCGGCTCCAGCATGGCGAGAACGCCTTCACTGAACCCCAGCGGATTTTGTTCCATATCGTAGTCATTAAAGAAGGCAAAGAAACCGCCAAGGGCAGAATCCGCATGGATATGCGGGCATGGCAAACCAAACCGTTCCGCGTTTTCCTCCGCGGTAGCACGAATTTGGCTGATATCGTCAATCCCAATCGCATCCGTCGTTCCGGTTGTAGCTACGATATATACCGGCACGCCCCCCATTCGGGAAACGGTCTCCAGTTTCCGTTTCAAATCGGCAATGTCCATCGAGCTGTCAGGTAAAGTTTTGACCTTCACCAGTCGATCGCTGCCCAGCCCGGTAGCTTCCACCGATTTGAGCAAGCTGTAATGGGCTGCCTCGGAACAGAAAGCGAACAGGTTGTTGGGAACCCCCCGCTTCAGTGCGTCCGGCACCGCTTTGGCAATCGCAATACGCAGACCGGAAAAGACTGCTCCCTGCCCGCCCCATGTCGTATATCCTCCACTGGTTGCCGCATCGTAGCCAACCAGCTTGGACATCATGGCGATGACCCGAACCTCTGCTTCGGCACCGGCTGGCCCATAGACATCCCAAAGGTTGTTCCCATTGACCAACATGGCCGTCAGCATCCCCAGCATGCCGGGAATCGAAGCCATCGGCAAAATATTCGTAAAAAAGTATTTCGTATGATAGGGATGGGCGTGCAGTAACTTGAGTAACTCTTCGTTGACATTTTCCATCGGAGCACCTTCTTTGGGGATCACGCTTTCCGCCGCCAGCCGGCCGTAAAAATTGGCATCCCGCCGTTTCTCCCCTTTCAGGTTAACGCCATCGGGATCCTTCAACTCATCCACGCCGCGAACCAGTTGTTCGATCAGATCTAACATTCGCTTCCGCTGTGCCGGATTTCCGTCTTCACTTGGGAACCAATCCCGCACATCTGGCTTGCCGTTCATTTCCATCTCCATCCTCTCCCCCATTTTATTTTTCTACTGGATTACGAGCCCCAAGAAGCTTGACCGATCAGTGAGTTGAAACTTATAATTACACCCTCTTTCCGCAATTTTCATTTCCTTACAGTTCTAAATTATACAGACATTCCTTAACGCGTACAGATAAGTCTCAGGCATATATTCCATGATATGGAATGTGTCGAAAATTGTTTAGATTTCTGTTTTAATCCCCTAGATTGTCCCATAATTGTCCCATAGATGAGAATGGAAGGTTCGATTGTTTAACTCGAAATCTATCC
The DNA here is from genome assembly GCF_000403375.2 of Paenibacillus barengoltzii G22. NCBI lineage: Bacteria > Bacillati > Bacillota > Bacilli > Caryophanales > Paenibacillaceae > Paenibacillus > Paenibacillus barengoltzii. The sequence continues at coordinate 598,898 of NZ_KE159655.1, forward strand.
CAAACACGAAAAAAAAGGACTGACGAAGATCGTCAGTCCTTGGATCAAGAGGATTCCTGTTCTCAGTTCAGCCTAACCTGCGAACGCATCCGCATGCGCCCGCTCATAATTGGCGAACTTGTTAAAGTTCTTCAAGAACACCAACTCAACGGTCCCTACTGGGCCGTTCCGTTGTTTCGCTATGATGATTTCGATAATGTTCTTCTTCTCGGTTTCTTGGTTGTAATAATCGTCCCGGTACAGGAACGCTACGATATCGGCGTCCTGCTCGATGGAACCCGATTCCCGAAGGTCAGACATCATCGGACGCTTGTCCTGCCGCTGCTCAACGCCCCGGCTTAACTGAGACAAGGCGATCACGGGCACTTCCAGCTCCCGGCCAATTTGCTTGAGGGTCCGGGAGATTTCCGAGACCTCCTGCTGCCGATTCTCGCCGGGTTTGCCCCGGCCTTGGATCAGCTGCAGGTAGTCGATCACGATCATGCCCAGACCGCGTTCCTTCTTGAGCCGGCGGCATTTCGCCCGGATATCCGCCACGGTTACGCCAGGGGTATCGTCAATATAAATCTCCGCTTCCGACAAGGCCGCAATCCCCATCGTCAGCTTCGCCCAATCGTCATCGCTCTTGAAATCCCCGGTCCGCATTACGCTGGCATCGAGGTTCGCTTCGGCGCAGATCATCCGCTGCACCAACTGAGCTGCGGACATCTCCAGACTGAAGATGGCCACGGTTTCTTTCGCGCGTACGGCGACATTCTGGGCAATGTTCAAGGCAAACGCCGTTTTACCTACGGAAGGGCGCGCCGCAACGATAATCAAGTCACTGCGCTGGAAGCCCGCCGTCATGCGGTCCAAATCAACGAACCCGGAAGGAATCCCGGTGGTTGTCCCGCGGTTCTGATGCAGCGTCTCAACGCGCTCGAACACTTCCATCAGCACATCGCGAATCGGGATAAACCCGCTGCCCGAACGGCGGTTGGAGATCTCCAGAATACGTCGCTCGGCATCGCTCAGCATGTCGGCCACATCTTCGCCGCCGGCATAACCGTCGCTGACGATTTGCGTAGCCGTACGAATTAAGCGCCGCAGCATCGATTTCTCTTCGATGATCCGCGCGTAATAATCCACGTTGGCTGCCGTCGGTACGGCATGAGCCAGCTTGGCCAAATAACTGACGCCGCCGATCTCCTCCAGCTCACCGCGGTCCTTCAGCTTGGCAGTTAACGTCACAAGGTCAATCGGCTTGCCTTCCTCGCCGAGTTGAACCATCGCTTCAAAGATTAATTGATGAGGCTTATCGTAAAAATCCTCGGTCCGCACCCGCTCCATCGCGGTAATAAGTGCCTCCGATTGCAGCAGCACTGCCCCGAGTACCGCCTGCTCTGCTTCTAGATTTTGCGGGGGGATCCGGTCAAAAAACAGATCGCCGCTCATCTTATTCCTCCGTCACTTGAACCTTCAACGTCGACTTCACTTCGGGATGCAGCTTCACCGGCACTTGTGTTACGCCCAGCGTCCGGATCGGGTCATGCATTTCAATTTTGCGTTTATCCAGCTTCACGCCGGCTTTCTCCAGCGCTTCGGCAACCTGCTTGCTCGTAATCGCACCAAACAAGCGGCCGCCTTCTCCGGCTTTCGCTTTCAGCTGCACGGTCATCTCCTCCAGCTTCTTGCCGAGTTCGATGGCCTCTTCCTTCTCCTTCTGCTTCCGCTTCTGCTCCGCTGCTGTTTGCTGCTCCAACGTCTTCACATTCCCTTCGGTGGCCGGACGCACCAACCCCCGGGGAATCAGGAAGTTTTGCGCATACCCTTCGGAGACGTTTTTGATTTCTCCCTTTTTCCCTTGACCTTTGACATCTTGCAAGAAGATCACTTTCATTCGAACAACCCCTCTTCCTTCTCTATTTCATCCAGCACGGCGAGCAGTTTCTTCTCTGCTTCCGCCTGGGTGCCTTCCAATTGAACAGCTGCATTCGTTAAATGTCCGCCGCCGCCCAGCCGCTCCATGACCACCTGCACGTTCATGTTCCCCAGCGACCGGGCGCTGATGCCAATTAAGCCGTCTGGCCGCTCGCTGATCACAAAAGACGCCAGGACGCCGGTCATATTCAGCAGCGTATCCGCGACTTGAGCAATTAACATCTGTGGAATTTTGCGATTCGGCTCCGTCACCGCCAAAGCGATATGCCCGTGTATCATTCGGGCATGCTTGATGATATCGGCCTTGGCGATGTACTCCTGCAAATCTTCCTTCAACAATCGCTGCACCATCACCGTGTCCGCTCCATTTCGGCGGAGGAACGCTGCGGCCTCAAACGTCCGCGAGCCGGTATGAAGCGCGAAATGCTTCGTATCGACGGTGATGCCTGCGAGCAGCGTCGTCGCTTCCAGAGGGCTCAGCTCCACCTTCTCGTGAATGTACTGCAGCAGCTCGGTGACGAGCTCGCAGGCTGAGGAAGCATAAGGCTCCAGGTAGACGAGCACCGCGTCGGTTACAAATTCCTCGCCGCGGCGGTGGTGGTCCACGATGACGACGCGGCTTGCTTCTTCCACAAGCCGAGGCTCCATCGTCATGGAAGCCTTATGCGTATCGACAAGTACGAGCAGCGTGTGCTCGGTCATCAAATGCATGGCTTGCTCCGGCGAAATAAACCGCCGGAGCAAGGTCTCTTCTTTGCCGATGCGCTCCATCAGGCGCTCGATCGCCGGGTTCGGGCCATCCAGTACAATGTGGGCCTCGACCTTGTACATATCGGCAGCCTTCAGCACGCCGATGGAGGCGCCGATCACGTCGAGGTCCGGCACGCGATGGCCCATGATGATGACGCGGTCGCTCTCCTGCATCAAATCGCGCAAGGCATGCGCGATGACGCGGGCGCGGACGCGCGTCCGCTTCTCTATGGCGCCGGATTTCCCGCCATAGAACGAGAGCCGCTGACCGGCCTTGACTGCGGCCTGGTCGCCCCCGCGGCCGAGCGCCATATCCAAGCTGGACTGGGCGAGTTCGCCCAGCTCACTGAAGCGCTCGGCGCCAAAAGCGAGGCCGATGCTGAGCGTAATCGGCACCTTCAGGTCCGCGGTCATTTCGCGGACCTCGTCCAGAATGACGAACCGGCTCTGCTCGAGTTCGTCCAGCGATTTCTGATTCAGAATCATCAGATATCGCTCAGAGGACAGTCGCCGCAAGTACACGCGGTACTGTTTGGCCCATTCCGTAATCGCCGTCGCCACGCGAGCGATTAAGGCGGTGCGCTGCTGGTCGTCCATGCCCTGGGTGGCCTCATCCAGATTGTCCAGCAGCACGATCCCCAGCGCAGCCCGTTCGTCTTCGTACCGTCTGCGCAGTACCGCCAGCTCCGTCATATCATGGAGATAAATGATGCGCTCGTTCGCATCGACGGTAAGCTCATAGTAACGCTCCCCGACCATGACTTCTGCCGTGGTCCGAGCGCCCGCCGCATCCTTCTTGTCCCGACTTGGCAAGGGGAGCTGCGGCAGCAGCTCGGACAGCGGTTGGCCCACGACGGAATCTTTGTCGTACATGCCAGCCACGAACTGATTATGCCACTCAACTGTCCGTTCTTCGCTATACAGGATCAAACCAAACGGAAGCTTACTGACAGCCTCGCCTTCCACCCGTTTGATCCGGTAATTCAAATCGGTCACGTAGCGAATCAGCTCTTGGCGGAACTGCCGCTCCGCCCGCAGCATGCTGAAGGTCAGCACACTCACGAGACATAAGCAAACCAGTCCCAGGATCCAATTAAAGAAGGAGACGAAGATGACGAGCAGCAACTGGAGCATGAACATCCATACGGTCTGGTAACCGTACCAACGTTTTTGCAAAACATTTGGCATGCCTTCTCACCCTATCGTCTTGGTCTCGTAATCATATCCCGCAGCGGGAATGCAATGTCCAAAATCCCCACGATTCGAAGCGGCGGAATAAACAACAGCGCTACAATGAGCAGAATCGGAATCACCGGATTCCACTTGCGATGGTAGGCGGCAAAGAAGAAGAAGCTTGCCGTTTGCACCATGAAGAGAAATTGCAGCAGCGGCATCAGATTCAGCACAATCGTGCCCAAGAATCCTTGGCTTACTGCTTCTCCGCCAAACCACTGCAGCAATACGCCGATCAAATAGTACCAAATCAGCGAACGCGGCAACCGCCAATCACGGATCGGCGGCATCTTCGGCACCGCATGACCCAAGCTGGACAACGTAGGCCGGGAGATGGCATGGGCTACTGCAGCCATGAGCAGTGAGCAGACGATCATCGTAAAGGGAATCATCCGCACCGTCAAGCTGGAGAATTGCTGGCTCATCTCTGGCGACCAGACAATGGTGCCAGTCAACGAGCTGTCAGCGACATTCGTGAACGGAGCCATCGCCGCATTCACCAGGTCCTCAATCGCATTCGCCAGATTAAAGTTGAAGAAGACGGTGCTGATCAACAGTACCAGCAAAAACTCCAGCAAAATGGTGCCGGCTCCCGCCATGACCGTGCGGAACGCCGGGCTTCTTTTCTTATATAAATAGCCCATCACGATCGAAGGAACAATAAAATAGACGGCCTGCAACAAGATCAGCGGGCCGAAGATCAATGCAACCGCCAGCCAGACCACCGCGACGTGCACAAGAAACGCTCTTGTCGACAAGGTGGTGTACAGCAAAATACCCGGCACGATCAGAAAAAACATCGTGATCACGGTCAGCGGAGTTGCAAGTGACAACAGAAGCAGCAAATATACGGCGCTCCAGGCCACCGATGTCCAGCGTAACTTCAAATGGGTTCACCTCTTAGACATATGTTCTTCCAGGGTAGAAATATCTTGATACCAATCCTCGAGCTGGTGACCCTCCTGCTTATGTTTTCTCAGTTTCTCCAAGATACTGTCATCCATATCCCGATAGGAAACACCGAGTCTCCGCCCCAAAATATAACTGCTGACGATAAGGCTGGCAAGACTGTCCGTTACCCGTGTCGTGCTGCCTTCCCATAATGCCTTAAACAAACGGGATACGTGATCGACTACTTCCGTTTTGAGCCATTCAATCACTTTGGCACGCTTGGCTACATCCATTTCCCTTTGCATCTCGGACAGCTTCGACCCTCCCCGAAAAAAGCTTTATTCTTCATTATAGCATATAGCAAACGCGACAAAAGACGCAAACCTTTAGGATTTATTGGGTTTGTGCCGTATTTCGGGTCACGAACTTCTCGCAATATTCGATGATCTGACTACGCCGCACGATCCCAATAAACCGGCACCGGTCATCGACAACCGGCACGAAGTTCTGCACCTTCGCCAGATTAATCAAATCCTCCATATCGGCATCGATTCGTACCGGCTTGATGTCCATCTTCAGCGGCACGTCCTTCAGGAGAAATTTTGAAGCGGTCTCAAAAGTAATCTTGCCGCTCGAATTTTTCATGTGCCATAATAAATCGCCTTCCGTGACCGTACCGACATACACCCCATCGTGATCGATGATCGGCACGGCCGTATAACGGTGATACTCCATACGCTCCAGCGTCTGGCGTAACGTGGACTCCAACGTCATGGTGACCACGTCATTTTTCGGAAGCAGAAAAAACGCTATATTCATGAGAACGAAATCCTCCTCATCCTTTCATTCAGACTCCCCTATTTGATACGTTTCGAAACCGAAGTTGTTCCAGAACCGGCGGCATGAAAGCGGCAGCCGGTACTCCGGACTGCCGTTGTCTGAAATCAGGGTATATTCACATTATAATCTAAGGTATGATGCCCCACGATCACTCATTCTTGCTCGTATTTGCCGCCGTTCCCTGCGCGCCGTTTTGCCCCGCATCTGTCTTCTCTGCATCACGGGATTCCGGAAGGATCAATTCAAACGCCTCCGTATCCGGGTTCAGCCAATTGTCGATCATCTCTTTGGCGAAATCAACATCCTCTTCATTCGCTTTATCATAATAAACCCCATTGATCCGAATGCCTTTGCCTAAAATCGTAAAGCCGCTAATTTGCGGAGAAGTATCTCCCAACAAGACCTTCTTGGACAATTCGATGATTTGGCTTGGCGGCAAGTCGGTCTTAAAATTATCCCCCATCAGGTTGATTAATTCAGGGATTTTTGTCACTTGGTTCAGCTTTAACATCCGGTTCACCATGGCGTTCAGGAACACCTGATGTCGTTTTGTCCGGTTAAAATCACTGTCTTCCCGATAACGGACGAAGTTGAGCGCCTCCGTACCGTCGTACAACGGTTTATTTGCCTTAATCGTAAACTTCTCATGATCCGCTTGTTTATTGACAATATCCTTCGTAATCGGCAGCTCTACACCGCCCAGCGCGTCCACGATGTCACGCACCCCTTGGAAGTTCACGGCTGCATAGTAATCCACCGGATAGCCGATGAAGTTCTCCACCGTATCCTTGGCCATCTTCTCCCCGCCAAACGCATACGCATGATTAATCTTATCTTCCTTACCCTTGCCGACGATCTCGGTATACGTGTCGCGCGGGATGGAGATCAGCAACACCTTGGCATCCTCCGGACGCACCACCGCATAGATCATCGTATCGGAGCGAGCGGGCTCGTTATTCCGTTGATCCACACCTAACAGCAGAGTGCTGAATGGCTTCATCTTCTCTTCCACCGGCTCCAGCGGACGGGGCTCTTCCCCTTCAATTGGCGAATACGAGCGTTCCAACGTCTGCTCAACTTTGCCTGACAGGAACAAGTCAAAGGCCATCACGGCAAGCGGCTTGCGGAACAAATATCCCCCGGCCCCCGCCACCAACAGAACTATGAGTACAATCCACGCGATTTTCTTGCGTTTATTCTTCGATTTCATCTTCTTTCTGCTACGACGTTCGATCATGGTTTTTTACGCCTCCATCGCCATTCTGGTTGATTTCCTTCTCTATCTGCCATATCACTACGTTTTTACTCATCCTTGCTTAACTTATCTATCATTTTTCAAAACAACTCTACCGCTTTGTACTATAACACATCGAGGAAATCGGGTACAACAATGCGGGATATGTAGATGCTGGTCTACTAACCAATGAAGCTTGGACGAAAAAAGAAGGGAGGCCCGCTCCTACCGGAGATCGGACCTCTACCGTCATGAACCAGCCTGTTTTTTTGCGAGAAGGCGTCTGTTTAAGCCAACACGGTCTCCGGTTGCAACGGGAAGTGGCAGGCCACTTGGCGTCCGGGAGTTGCCTCAATCAATGGCGGTTCCACCTTGGCGCATTGCTCCTGGGCAAACGGACAGCGGGTGTGGAAGCGGCATCCGGAAGGCGGATTTGCGGGAGAAGGAACATCCCCCTGTAGCACGATCCGTTCCCGCTTCCGACCTGGCGTCGGCTTTGGAATGGCCGACAATAAAGCGGCTGTATATGGATGCAGCGGAGAATTGAATAACGTCTCCGTTTCTCCGACCTCTACCAGCTTACCCAAATACATGACGCCGACCCGATCGGAGATATGCCGAACGACGTTAAGGCCATGGGCAATGAAGAGGAACGTCAATCCGAGCTCACGTTGCAGCTTCATCAACAGGTTAATGACCTGTGATTGCACGGACACGTCCAGCGCCGATACCGCCTCATCCGCGACGATAAACTTCGGATTCAGAGCTATTGCCCGGGCAATACCAATCCGTTGCCGCTGACCGCCGGAAAATTCGTGCGGATAGCGATTGCGCCGGCTGGCATCCAGCCCTACCAATTCCATGAGCTCCACGACTCTAGCATCTATTTCCTTGGAAGATAGGTTGCGATGAACGCGTAAAGGTTCGCCGATGATGTCTTTTACTAGAAAACGAGGATTTAGGGAACCGAACGGATCCTGGAAAATAATCTGCATCTCTTCCCGAAGCTTCCGCAGCTCTTGCCCCCGTAAAGAATGAATGTCCCGCCCCTGGTAGATGACTTCTCCTTCCGTGGCTCCTTGCAAGCGAAGAATGACACGTCCCAGCGTTGACTTGCCGCAGCCGGATTCTCCGACGAGCCCGAAGGTCTCCCCTTTTCGAATCGCTAAGGATACGTCATCTACCGCTTTCACTTGACCAACGACCCGGCTGAGCAAGCCTTTATGAATCGGGAAATACTTCTTAATCCCGCGGATATCTACCAGAATCTCATCGGACTTCAAACCGCTCGGTCGCTTTACTTCTACATTCGCCGTTTCTGTCGTCATGCGGGTTTCACCTCATCTCTGCTGCTGTGGTCATCGCTTTTGCTTACCGGCTTATCCTCATAGAGCCAGCAGGAAGCGCGATGATCTGCTCCGATCATAAACTCCGGTGGTTCCTTCTGCCGACAAACCTCCTTCGCATGCGGGCAGCGGGGGTGGAACCGGCAGCCGGAAGGCAATTGACCGATTGGCGGGATTGTCCCCTGGATCGTGTACAGTTCTCCTCCCCGTTCCCCTTCAAATCCAGGGATCGATTGGAGCAACCCTGTGGTGTATGGGTGACTGGGTTGATTGAAGATATCTTCCACTGGACCTTCTTCAACGATCGCCCCCGCATACATAACAGCGACCCGATCTGCCATTTCCGCAGCTACGCCCATATCATGGGTAATCAGCAGAATGGACATGCCGAGCTCGGCCTGCAGCTTCCGCAGCAAATCAAGGATTTGCGCCTGTACCGTCACGTCCAGCGCGGTCGTAGGTTCGTCAGCAATCAACAGCTCTGGGTTGCAGGCTAAGGCAATGGCAATGACGACCCGTTGGCACATGCCGCCCGACAATTCATGGGGATATTGCTTGGCGCGAATTTCCGGCGCAGGGATGCCTACGAGCTTCAACAGGTTAACAGCCATATTCCAAGCCTCATCCGCATCCTTATTCTGATGCAACCGCAAGCTTTCGGCAATCTGTTCCCCTACCGTAAATACCGGGTTTAACGCCGACATGGGATCCTGAAAGATCATCGCAATTTGGTTGCCGCGGATCTGCCGCATCTCTTCCTGTTTCTTGGTGGCTAAATCCTGACCTCGAAACTTAATGCTGCCATCCATGATCACTCCGCCGGCATAATCAATCAGCCGCATGATGGCGAGTGAGGTCACGCTCTTTCCGCTCCCCGATTCACCAACTAAGCAAACCGTCTGTCCCTTTTCTATGGATAACGAGATCCGGTCGGTCGCTTTCACAACCCCATTTTCCGTTAAGAAGCCCGCCGTCAGTTTCCGGATTTCGAGAAGTTTCTCCGCCATTTTGCCAGCCTCCTCCGGGATTTATTCAGATTCTGTCTTGGATCCAGCGCATCGCGGATGCCGTCCCCGATGAAGTTCACCGCCAGAACGACGATCAAGATGCATAAGCCGGGATAAACTGCCTGCATTTTATCAACGAGCATAAATTCTTGCGCATTACTTAACATCAATCCCCAGCTTGTTGCCGGTGGTTGGATGCCTAAACCAAGGTAAGACAAAGCCGATTCGCTCAAAATCGCCGAACCAACCATCAAGGTTGCGTTAACGATAATCGGAAACGTAGAGTTCCGTAATAAATGACGGAAAATAATGCCTGTATTCGATACCCCGATGGCACGCGCAGCTTCAACGTATTGCATTTCCCGCAATTGAAGGAAATTCCCGCGCACCAACCGTGCAATACTCATCCAGCTGGTAAAGGCCAAAATCATAATCATATATTTCATATCCGACCCAAAAATCGCCAGTACCAAAATGTTAAGGAACAACGTAGGTACCGAGTTCATCACATCGACGATCCGCATGAAGACCGTATCGACCCATCCGCCGAAATAACCGGATAACGCACCGATAATCGAACCGATGATGACCGAAGCTACGGCGACGGAAAAACCAATTAATAAGGAAATTCTTGCACTATACAGCAGTCTTGTGAACACGTCACGTCCTAATTCATCCGTGCCTAACAGGTGCCCATCGGTCCCTGCTGGGAGATTCGGGAACATCAGATCGATCTTGGCCGGATCATACTTGGTAAGCCAAGGGGCAAAAATCGCAGCCAGAATAAAAATCAGTAACACGACTAACCCTGTCATTGCATAGGGATTATGCGAGAATTTTCTCCATAATAGGCCCCAAGGACCCAGCGGCTTCTTGGCTGGAAGTGCAGCTACCGCATTCTGGGGATCCGATGCATGACTTGGTTCAGGAGTTGGCACGTCGGGAGATGTTCCCGGCGATATCGTTACCTTGAGATCACTCATGCAGCTTTCGTCCCCTTTCCACCCAATTTAACCCGTGGATCTACAATGGCATATAAAATATCCGCGAGTAAGCTACCAAGGATAACCATAACCGAAGTAACGATCGTAATCGCCATCAGAACAGAATACTCCCGTGCCGTAGCCATCTCGACATAGAGGCGCCCCATCCCCGGCCAGTTAAACACGTTTTCCGTGAGGGCAGCGCCGCCGACAAGCAGCGGTAAATCCAGTCCTAAAATGGTGATGATCGGAATAAGCGCATTCCGTAAGGCGTGTCGGAACACAACCTTTCTTTCCTTAACACCCTTTGCCCGAGCCGTGCGGATGTAGTCCATTTCAAGGACCTCCAACATACTTGCACGGGCATACTTAATATAAGAAGCAAGGAATCCTAACGATAATACCGTGATGGGAAGCACTAGATGCAGTAATAGGTCAAGCAGGCTGTCTTCCTTCCCCCTGGAGTGCATGTCCGATAGGGGAAGCCAATCGAGGCCTAGTGAGAACCACTGTTGCAAAAGTATACCGAACCAGAAGGTTGGCATCGCAAATCCGATATAAGAAATAAAGGATGCCGTTTGATCAGATAATCCATATTCTTTTGTACTGTTATAAATGCCCCAAGGGAGCGCTATAATCAAGGTTAACAACCAAGCGGAGCCCATTAAAACGAATGTATTCCCGATACGAGGCCACAATAAATCCGCAACTGGCAAATGGTTTTTGAACGTATATCCTAAGTCACCTTGCAGCAAGTCCCCAACCCACCGGAGATATTGAACGGGTAAGGGTTTATCTAGACCGAGATTATGTTTTTGCTGCTCGAATGCTTCCGGCGATAAACCCGGAGCAAGGAAGACTTGCGTTGGTCCCCCTGGAGCGGCATGGATCAGCAAAAACGTCACGACGGTGATCAAGAAAATGACCAAGACCGATTGCAGCAAGCGACGGATCAGATATTCTGTCATCTTTTATCCTCCTAAACATAGTTAGGTATAGAACCACAGGATAAAAATAGAGCTTGAAAGGGAGAAGGAGAAAGAGAATACTCCCTTTCCCCCTCCTGCGGTTCTATTTCCTGTATCCGCTCTTCTTCTTATTCCGTTACCCACCAGTTGATCAGATGGAAGTAGTATCCGTAGCCCAACGATGGTTCTGGACGGTCTTCTTCTTTCCAATGAACTCTTGGACCCGTACCGATGGCGTTACCATATTGATAAAGGAAGACATATGGCAAGTCTGTAGAGATTTCCTTCGCCAGTTCCTTATAGATCGCTTGACGTTCCGTTTGATCAACTGTGGAGTATCCGTCTACCCACAATTGGTCGAGCTTTTCGTTCTTATACCAGCCGGTGTTTTGACCTGCCGGCGGGAAGTATTTCGAGGAATAAATGCTTTCTGCATCCGGATCCGGGTTGTTCAGAGACCATGCCAACAAAATGGCTTGATACTTACCTGGGTTGACGTTCTGATCGATCCATGCGGCAAAGTCGATGCCTTTAGGCGTAACTTCGATACCAACATCTGCTAAGTTTTGCTGGATAATCGCAGCCACTTGTTCACGGCGGCTGTTACCGGCGTTATATTGCAGTTCGAAAGAGAAGCGGTGACCGTCTTTCTCAAGGATCCCGTCTTTGCCAGGAACCCAACCGTCTTCTGCCAGCAATTGTTTTGCTTTCTCCGTATCATAGTTATAGTTGACAGCAGCATCCTTCGGATCCGCCCAAGTGTCCGGCAGGAACGGAGCGTTCATCAGCGCACCGACACCTTTCAAGACATTATCAACCATCCCTTGACGGTTAATTGCGTATGCAATCGCCTGTCTTGTCTTTTGACTTTGGAACAAACCGTAGTTGTCCGGGAAGTTCTTCGGATCGAAGTTAAACCCGACGTATTCGTAAGTCGGACCCGGTTTTTGGATGACGTTAATATCCTTATTCGATTTAACAGCTTCAACCTGCGTCACCGGAATGGCGCTGATATGGTCTGCATCACCTTTCAACAAGGCTTGAACTTGGGTGTTTTGGTCGGCATAAATTTTATAGATGACTTGATGAATATGCGGCTTCTGCGTACCCCAGTAGTTTGGATCGAGATCCAACGTGTGGCTTTCGCCTTGTTTCCATTCTGTCCACTTCCATGGCCCGTTCGTTACGGTTTTCGATGGATCTGTACCATATGGATGTTGTTGAAGTTCCTTCACAGGAACATCCTTCAACACATGATAAGGGACCAAATCGGTAACCAGCGTATATAAGAACGGAGCGTAAACGGATTGCAACTTAATGTTGACGGTCAAATCATCCACTTTTGTAACGCTCTCTACCTTATCGAAGGAGCTGATCGCTGGGGAACCCGTTTCTGGGTTACGAATCGTATCAAATGTAAATACGATGTCGTCGGCCGTTACCGGCTGCCCGTCACTCCATTTTGCGGTATCTTTCAGCTTCACGGTATAAGTTAAACCGTCCTCAGAAATTTGTGGAGGCTCGGCTGCCAAAGACCAAGGCTCGACAACTACATTTCCTTCACGGTCTAGATCGTACAGTTTGGAGAAAAGGAACTGCTCCACATCTCCGGAAGAAGTATCACCAATAAAGATAGGATTTAAAGTAACAATATCCGAAAAAGTTGAAAGGACAATTGTACCTCCGTCTACCGGCTCATCTGCCGATGGTTCTGTTTCCGGTTCCGTTGTGTTTTCTGGAGTTGTGTTGTTCTCTGTCGGAGTCGGCGAATTGGAAGCTGTGTTATTGGTACTGCAACCTGCAAACAAAATACCTACGAGAGATAAAATAAGTAAGATGGACCATAATCTTCTCTTCTTTGCCACCATGTGAGTTGACTCCTCCTTGTTTAATTGTTGAGAACGTGCAGTTCGCCATGCCTTTCCTCTTGCCAGGATGTTCCTTTCGACCTCCCCCTTCATCACTCTCTAGTTGCTTCTCACAGTGCGTAATCCTGGACAAAACAACTCACTTACGCCCCTATGGCTCTATCTCCCCATGACTTATACCCTAAAAACAGAGACACAACGTCAGCCGTTTGTAACAAAGTGTGACATAGGTTTGATATAAACCATCGGTTAATAAGCATCTTAAGCCGGTCCCTATCAGGGATATGCACCAGTTCAATTATTGATCATAATACATGTGAAAATATCTTACGTCAATAATTTTTTTAAACGTTTGTTGGCCCCTAATTAACCCTGATTTACTAGTATTTTATAGAAATAATTAATATAAAGCGTTTACAAAAAATTTAACGTTAATTTTTCTTACTCACACTTTACTGTTTATGTTAACAATTTTCGAGTTTATTCTATTTTTCTCGTCATATATCGACGTTATTTTATATCGATTCACTTGGATTTTACCGAATGCGAAGCTCTATGACTTAAGTCCTTTTTGTATAGAAACAAAAAAACAACCGAACCTTAGGGTTCGGTTGTTTTGCTAGCTGATTACGCTTATTCCGTTGTGTATGGAAGCAATGCGATTTGACGGGAGCGTTTGATCGCGATCGTCAAAAGGCGTTGGTATTTCGCGCTAGTGCCAGTTACACGACGAGGCAAAATTTTGCCGCGCTCGCTGATGAATTTCTTCAACAGCTCCGTATCTTTATAGTCAATGTGAGTAATTTTATTCACAGTGAAGTAGCACACTTTACGACGTTTGTTGCGGCCGCCGCGGCGAGCCGGTCTTTTGTCGTCTCCGCCTTCTCTTTGCTTGAAGCTCATGCTTTTCAGTCCTTTCCGTTGTTAAAATGGCAAATCGTCATCCGATATATCGATCGGTTTCCCGTCGTCGGAGAAAGGATCGTTCTGATTGCTGCGCGAGAATCCTCCGCCACGGTTGCTGTTGCCTCCGAACGGTGATTCTTCCCGCGTACCGCTGCCACCTGAACCGCCCTCGCGGTTCGATTCCAAGAAACGGACATTATCGGCAATAACTTCGGTTACGTATACACGTTTACCTTCGTTATTTTCGTAGTTCCGTACTTGAATACGTCCTTCAACAGCCGTTAACCGCCCTTTACGCAAATAATTCGCGCAAGTCTCGGCAAGCTGTCTCCAGGTAACAACCGGGATGAAGTCCGCCTCACGTTCGCCCCCTTGCGAGGTGAACGGTCTGTCCACAGCAAGAGTAAACTGAGTTACCGCTACGCCAGCTGGCGTATATCGCAGCTCCGGATCCCGGGTAAGACGTCCGATGAGAATGACACGGTTCAACAATCAAATCCCCTCCTTCGGGCAATGGTTACTCAAACTTGAATTAGGCTACGTCTTTCGTGATGAGATAACGGATAACCTCGTCGGAAATCTTCAAGATCCGTTCCAGCTCAGCAACAACTTCTGGAGCAGCGGTGAAATTCACGAGAACGTAAATTCCATCACGAACCTTGTTAATCTCATACGCAAGCCGGCGTTTGCCCAAAACTTCATGTTTGGTAATTTCACCGCCGTTTTGGATGATGCCTTGGAATTTTTCGACTGTAGCTTGAACAGCTTCTTGTTCAACGTCAGGACGAATAATGTACATCACTTCGTATTTGCGCATTCTGATTCACCTCCTCTTGGACTATGGCCCCCAATACGTATTTTCGTTTAGGAGCAAGGAGCGAGAGTAAACTCGCACCGTAATAGTATATCAAATCCAATGTCGGCACGCAAGGATCAGATCAAGTTCCCACAACTTGCCTTTGCTATTGATCACCATGTGCCCATACGATACTCATGTCGATCGCTCCCATGCGCTTTACCATGCAAACCGCATCCTCCCTCAAATTACGCTGCCTGTAAATAATTATCGGTCCATAAAGATACATGAAAAAAAACGCATGACAAACAATATCCATGTAGTCTAATGCATTGCAAAGGAGGAACGCAGTATGGGTGAACAAACTGAATTCGAGGAAGGCATGCGTGCTCCGAACCCGGGGGTTTACGTTGAGGTTGGCGAGGCGCGCAGCTTTCATACGCAGATTAAAGATCCAAAACGGATCACATTGAACAGGGGCGATAAATTCCCTGAAACGACAAACAAGAATCGCAAGTGGAAGAAAGAAGAAAAGGCTCGGGTTCACTAATTTATTTTTTTCGTAATTGATGTGTATAAATCGAGGGAATCTGCACATAATACAATCGACGGCGACAAGAGAGGTGTGGTTCCGTTGGTCCAGATCGCTTTTCATGAGCTGTTAGGAGTCTAACTCAAGATTGGAGTAAGGAGAAACACCGCAAAGTTTTCGCTTTACGGCAAGGCTGCCTTCAGGGGCAGTAAATCCTATTCCTTGATGTGAGCATAGAATCTCCACAGTAACGCCGTCAGCAGGACCCTTCGGGGTCCTGTTTTCATTTGTTTTAGAACCCTAATTCTTCGCTTGGTTGCAGGGAATAAATATGTTGGCGGCCTTCCTCTAACAGTAATCTGCATACTTCGTCCGTTTTCACTTTGGAAGTATGTACAAGTAATGTCTTTAAAGCGGGAACCTCTGCAAGCATCCTTCTTACATCCCCCAGCCCTTGATGTACCTTGTAACGGATATGATGAACGCGGCAATCCGGTTTATTTATACCCCCCACCAGTATATTGTGAGCAAACGTATCACGCGCAGCATGTCCTGTAATCACGACCGCATGCTTGGGATCCCTGGCTACTTGATCGAAGTACCAGCGGGCTCTTGGGGATTCCATCATACCGTCATTGGTGAAAATGACACATGGCCCCTTCTGACCTAAGGCTTGAAGACGTTCCTCATTATTCTTCGGTAAAATGATTCTATGTCGGCTGTTATCCAGCGCCTGTCGAATTCGTTCGCTCATTCCAACCTTAAGCCATTCCGGCTGTTCCAGCAGCCGCTGCAGACCAGCCCATATTTTCTCTTCAACAATGATGTTATAGGATTCGAACTGCTCGCAGGCCCAAATCAGCATATCCTGGCCTCTTCCGTAAGACGGCACAGGTAACAGCAGATGCCCGCCTAGTTCCAGTGTCCTTTGAGCAACCTTGGTTAGATGAAACAGTTTGTCTTCTTGAGATTCTTGATCATTGCCATAGGCATTATCTACAATGGCTAAATCGGCAGGATCCTCCGGCCCCAAGTTAGCTCCCCTCTCGTTTTCCTTAGGTGAGTCAACAGCCAGCAGCAACGACTCCGAGCTATAGTCACCCGAGAAATAGACTTGGTGATCCTCCACCTCGAGCCGCAGCCAAATGGAACCAGCCAAATGGCCGCTCCTCCCCCACTTCACCCGGACAGAGGCTGGATGCATGCCCAAATCTGCCCATTGCATGGCGGGAGCCAGATCCTCAAGATAGCGGAAATGCAGTGCTTCAATATGCTCTTCCGTGTATGGGAGCTTGGCGCCTCTGCCATTCACATAACTGCGCCAGTTGGCGAAATAGCTGCTTATTTGATCAACGGTTGGCCTGGTCGTCCAGATCGGACCTTTATAGCCGTGCTTATATAGTAACGGAAGTGCCATCGAATGATCCTCATGAGCGTGCGACAGAAAAACCGCCGTTAGTTGAGGAATGACCTCAGGATCGAGCAGCGGATACTGGCCTTCGTCTTCTTTTTTTACGCCGCAGTCCAATAATATCCGATGATGGTCGCCGACAAGTAAATAACAGGAGCGGCCATGTTCTCCGGCCCCTCCCCATATATGAAGTTTCATCATTTTGCATTCCACTTTCTTCTGGAGCCCAAGCTCTCGATAATTAATAACATCAAGGTGGTAAAACCAACCGAAACGACGGCCATCGCCATCCCTAACGAAACCTGCCCCTGCTCAAATTGAGCAAAAATGTAGGTGGCCGCGGTCTGAACTGAAGGTGGAAGGATTAAGAGTGAGCCCACCAGTTCCCGCGAAGCAATCGTAAAGGTCATCATCCAACCGGAAATCATCCCCGGTACAATCAAAGGCAGCATGATTCTTCTAAAAATATAAAGGGCGCGTCCACCAAATACCTGCCCAGCCTGAAATAAGGAACTGTCTATCTGGCCTGCAGCGCTTTTTACGTATTGAACGGTATAAGGAACAAATAAAATAACATACGTTAAAATAACCATGCCATAGGTGTTATAGAGGTGAATTGGCATCCAAGGTGAGTTCCATAACAGGATGAGGCCAACCACCATCACGATGCCAGGCACGGTATTCGGCAGCAGACTTAACAAGTCAACCGACCGCTGTCCAATAGTACGTGAGCGTTGAATCACCAGTGCGAACCAGGTGCCCAGCACCACAGCAACCGTAGAAGCGACGAAAGACAACCAGATGCTGGACATCAGTGCCTTCATACTCGGTGTTCCCCAGGTGAGCAGCTGTTTATAGTAATCGAACGTCCAGTTGTTCCAAGCCAGGCCCACACCGCGAAGTTTCATCATTGAGGCCGCCAGGATCGAGAAATAAGGAACCCCGATTGAGAAAACAAGCAGAAGCCCCACGAAAATAGCGCTAATCCAAACCGGCCAACCTCTCTCCCTCAGTGCGCCGTGGCGGCTGCCCTTCCCACCTACCATGCTGTAAGTAAAGCGGCGGCTCAATATGGATTGGACGTACCACATCAGCAGACAGGCCGTCAGCAGCAACGATGCCAGGGTTGTAGCTTTGCCGAAATCAATCGGCCAGCTGGAGATATATTGATGGATTTCCGAGGTCATGACCTCATATCCGATTCTTTTGCCAAAAGTAGCTGGTGTGCCGAACTCCGCGATAGTTTTAACAAAGATCAGCATGGCGCCCATGCCGTATGCGGACAGAAGTAACGGGGCCACAATCCGACGGAATCGGTACAAAAACGGGGCTCCCATCACAGCCCCCGCTTCTTCCATACTGCCTCCAATTCGCTCAAGCGCGCCGCGCAGCAGCAAATATAGAAAAGGATAAAGATGCAGGCTCATAATCAGTACCATGCCGCCAAAGGTGAAGAAGTAAGGCGTAATTCGGGATAGAGACGGGATCAGCTGCTCCAGGTATCCGTTCTTCTGCATAAATAGAATCCAACCCATGGATCCGATGTAAGGCGGCGTCATAAAAGGAATGAGCAGTACAATGTCCAACCACTTCCAGCGGCCGATCCTTGTAGCAGTCATTATCCAAGCCAGGGGCAAAGCCAATACCGTAGTACCAGCTATGACACAGATCCCAAGCCAAATGGAGCTAAACATTACACCGGCCAGTCCCGATTTCGCCAGCGTACGGAAAGGAGCTGACCACTGCAGCTCCCCGTTTCGATACACCGTTTGAATGAAGATTTCAATCAGTGGAACAACAATCATGACGGTAAGAACCAACAGGGCCAATCCGATAAACCAGACCCTGGCGGATTTGAGTGACAAGTACTTCATCATTTTATTTGAACAGCTGTGTAAATTTTTCAGTGATGTCTGCGCCGTTCTCGTTCATCCAATTCCAGTCCACTTGATACTGTCCAATTTCATCCAGATTGGCCCGGTTTTCCGCTTTGATATCCGTACGTCCCGGCAGAAGGGCTGCATCGGAAACCATTTTTTGAGCTTCATCAGACAACAGGTAATCAATAAATGCTTTGGCATTGGCTTCGTGCTGAGTTGATTTCAGAATGAGTGCAGGACGCGGGCTGACAACGGTCCCTTCCTTCGGATACACGATGTCAACCGGCTCGCCTTTTGCTTTCGCCTTATAGGTCATGTAGTCAACCGCAGCAGCTACGATGCCTTTAGCCCCCGTAATAACCGGATCCAATGCTTCCTGGTTAGCTCCGGCCATAGCGACGCCATTCTTCTTGTAGTCCTCGAACAAGGACCACCCGCTGTCTCCTTTAACACTTAGGTAACCGGTCATAAAGTCGAGCGCAGAACCGGACAACGACGGATCAGGGATGTTTACTTGGTCTTTGAATTCAGGTTTGGCTAGATCTTCCCATGATGTTGGCGGGGTCTTCACCAGATTGGTGTTATAAGCGATGCCCAGCGCTGATGCACTTGTGCTAAAGTAATTGCCTTCAGCGTCGGACCAATCCGGATTCAGCTTATCAGCATTTACGGCTTCCGGATAAGGGAGCGTTAATCCTTCCTGCTTCAAGCCTTGTGCAGATGGAAGAGAAGCCAAGATCACAACATCCGCCACCGGGTTAGACTTCTCAGCCTCCAGCCGGGCTAAAATTTTACCGGTCGTGCCTTGGAATACCTCAACCTTTACACCGGTTTTCGATTGATAACCTTCAATCAGTTTTGTTGCCAAACCTTCCGGCCCTGCTGTGTACACCGTCAGTTTCTTATCTGCTGAATCGGAAGTACTGTTGCTTTCATTAGAGGCCGGTGCAGAAGCAACCGTTGATGCGGTATTGGTCGAAGCAGAATTGCCATTGTTCGAACTAGCTGCTCCCCCTGAAGTTGTGTTACTGCCGCAGCCCGTCAATGCTAAGCCGAAAGTGAGCATTAGAGCAAGCGCGCTGCCTGTCCCCCATTTCCCCTTTTTCTTGTTAGGAATGTGATTCGCCATGTTTCTTTTCCCCCTTGATTTATACTGTTATCCCTTATTTCCCAGCGATAGCTGGGCTTTTGCCGTAGCCTATCCCTACGACTTTTGCGGCGCTATTCAAACTGCCGACTTTGATATTCCCACTACCTTGGTTAGCCTGATCAATCTCCAAAAAACTTGTAACCCGGCCCTTTGGCAGGTATACATTTAAACGGCTTCCTACCGGAATTCGGCTGTGATGATAAGCCGTCCAAACCTCCTGTCCCTCAGCTTGAATGTGCATCTCATACCGATCCCCCATGTAACTAACCTGCAGGACCTCCACCTCATAAGGCTGGCGGCTCCCTTCTCGATCCTGCTCCCAAAAGAGGTGCTCCGGTCTAAACATTGCAGTTGCAGCAGACTTAGTTCTGGATGCCAGCTCCAAATGCGAGCCTGGTTGGCTAGAATGCCTTAACCAGTTGGATTTACCGATAAATCGGGCTACAAACGGATCTGCTGGCTTTCCGTACACCTCCTCTGGTGAACCGGTCTGCAAAATGCGTCCTGCATTCATCACCACAACCTCGTCGGACATCGACATCGCTTCAACCTGATCGTGTGTGACATAAAGGGCTGTCAGGCCTAAGTCTCTAACGAGCGCCATCATTTCAACACGCATCTCTTCACGAAGTACGGCATCCAGCGCGCTCAGCGGTTCGTCGAACAAGACAAGACGGGGACGCACGGCCACCGCCCGGGCAAAAGCGACCCGTTGCTGCTGTCCGCCAGACAACTGATGTGGGTACCGCTGTTCCATGCCGCCCAACTTAACCTTCTCCAATGCTTCCAATACCGTTTCGCGAAGTCCATTCGTCTGCCGACTTGTCCGCAAACCAAAGGCTACATTTTCAAACACCGTCATGTGCGGCCATAAGGCAAAATCCTGAAAAACCATACCAAATCCGCGTTTATGCGGCGGTGTCACCTTGCTTCCCGGTCCGTCATACAAAACTTCATCACCAAAAGAGATCAAGCCCTGATCCGGGGTTTCTAATCCAGCGATCATTCGTAGCAGCGTTGTTTTCCCACAACCCGAAGGACCAAGCAAAGTAGTAAACCGGCCTTGCCTAACCTTCAAATCAGTGGGGTATAAAGCAGTTGTAGAGCCAAAACGCTTTTCCAACCCTTTAATATATAAATCCATTAGGTTCCCTTCCTTGCCCAGTTAACTGGTAAACGGGGCCATGCCGCTTACATTCCTTAGTTTACCTACCGATTTCAATACCTGTGTTATAGCAATGTAAATGCAAAATTAATTTTTTCAATGATTTGTTTTAACATTCATAGATTAAATATATAGACATGGGCCCGTACAATAAGGAAGGAATTGAGAGGTTAAATGGAGATCATGAATCTAAATCTGCTCAAGCTGCGAATCGTCGAACTGCTTGAGAAATACAACAAGATTACAACCGTGGCTGAGATCTTAGACCTTAAACAACCAACGGTTACTTTTCACATGAAAAATATGGAGAGGGATTTCGGTGTAAAGCTGTTTGATACCCGTATGGGGAAAATCATTTTGACAGACGCGGGTTATGCCTTGCACCATTACGCTATTAAAATCGGGGCCTTGGCTTCCGAAGCGCAGCGAGCTGTTATCGAGTTTGATGCCCTAAGAAAGGGCCATCTCCAGATCGGGGCCAGCTACGTGCCGGCCACTTATCTTCTGCCCGTAATGATTCATCGTTTCTCCAATGAATATCCTGGTATACACATCTCCTTGTCCGTCAAACCAGCGCCGGTGATCCGGGAAATGCTTGAGAAACACCAAATTGACTTAGGTATTATTTCAACGGAACCCTTTATATCGGCGGAACTGCAAACGGAAGCCATCTGCGAAGACGACTTGGTGCTGATCTTATCGCCAGATCATGTTCTGGCCGCACAGCCTGAACCCACTGCGGATCAAATTGCTTCTTCCCCCTTTATTTTGCACGGTATGGAGTCCAGCACCCGCCGCTTTGCGGAAAAATGGCTTGAAAGCAACCGCCTGCGTCTTCCCTTCTCACTGGAGCTTGATTCTCTGGAAGCCATTAAACAAGCGGTGATGCTTGGCAAGTATGTTTCTTTCGTTTCTCGAATGTCAGTTGAGGATGAGGTACAACGCGGACTACTGCAAATGAGAAAGATACCCGACAATGAGGCCAAACGTTACGTCTATATGGTTACTAACCGAAATCGCCATCCTTCTGCACTGTTGCGCAAGTTTACCGCCCATCTGTCTCAATGCCTAAATCCTGAGCAGCAATAAATCTTGGATGCCCTAAAGAAAATGTTTCTTTTTTTTACCAGAACATAAAACAGCTCTGACATCCTCCTTATACAACCTCTTTAAAGTGAAGTCTGTAGGCATTCCCCACTTTAAAAAGGAGTGAAAATCATGAATATCAAAGCTAAGATTGTCAAATCAATGACCGCTACCGCATTAACTGCGGCTGTTCTGCTGACAGGCTGGCAAACCGCAACGGATGTCCAGGCAGCTTCCAACGCTGTCCCTTCTTACGAAGTAAAATTCCTGCTGGATGCCGGGAAAGTGCTAAACGCCGACGGCTCTCTGCAAAGCTCCGTAACCAGCGAATTTCACATCACAAGTCCTGCTGATCAACAGCTCGTGGGAGTATTTTGACACCCATGCGCAGGATTTGAACGGCTCAGGCTGGAATGTCAGATTCCGCAAGAAGGAAGACAAGAAGAAATACGAACTGACCTATAAGAAAAGATTCACCGTAACAAACGGGGACATCAATGCCGCACTTACCGCAGCGAATCAAGCCGGCTTTGATTCCTCTGATGATAACTATGAGGCTGAAGTAGACTGGGGCTACAGCAAGCAGACGCTGAGCTTCTCAAATGATAAAGAAGAATCTGCATCCAAGGGACTTACTATCCCGTCAGAGAGCAAAGTATTGGACATGCTGGTAGACAACATTCCGGGTAAGCTTAAAAATACTAATGGGTCCGGCTGGGGGAAAGACATGCTAAAAAGCTCCCGTGCCCATGGTCCAGTAATCGTCAGTAAATATGAAGGTGAGTTTAACGGTCTTGAAACGGATATCGAAGTCATGCCAATTCGAACCGAAGACGGTACAGGTATGGAGAATTTGATCGAGATCTCTTTTAAGACGGACAGCTACGACGAAGCTGCATTAAATCGAACCAAGCTGATGAACACGCTGGAAGCGCAAGGTTGGCTCGTTCATGCCGATTCCCTTAAAACCAACCTGATTCTGAACCGGTACTAAGCACTTATGTCACAAAGTCCTATGGGACAATCCATTCTTAGCAAAGCAAAAAGGCCCTCTACGTTCATCACGTAGAAGGCCTTATCATTATCTGTTGAGTTATTAAATGGCGGAGAGGGTGGGATTCGAACCCACGCACGCCTTGCGACGCCTAGTTGATTTCGAGTCAACCCCCTTGGGCCTCTTGGGTACCTCTCCACAGCAAGAATGATTGTACCATGAATTCATCCGAAATGCAATAGAGAGGATCCTTCATCTCATAAATTACTTATTCCCCAGAAGGTAATTGCTCATCCGACGCCATATTATCGGGTGTTGGAGCAGCGGACCGAAGCACCTTACGCATATTTTTCTCGAACTTGGCCCGAGGCACCAACACGCTGTGTTTGCAGCCAACGCATTTAATGCGGATATCCATGCCCATCCGAATAATCTCCATTTCATTGCTCCCGCAAGGATGGTTTTTCTTCATCTGTACGATATCGCCTAATTGAAAGGATTTCCGCTCCATCACACATTCCCCCGATCTATTCTTAAATTTTTAATTAAATCCCAATAAATTGAAGCGAACCTTAGATCTATGCACGCCCTCGCTGGTTCTCCATTTCTTCTTGCTCCAGGGCTTCTTTGGCATACGCCTGAATCTGGCGCTCCACTTCCGATCGAATGGCTGGCGCACACTCCACCGCAATTCGAATAACATATTCGCTCGAAGTTAACGACTGAATGCCCAGTACATTCGGAACTTGAGGGATCTCCTCCTGCTCTTCTTTCAGGCGCTGCATGGCCCTTTTCAGCAGCTCTACGCTGTCCTCCAGCTTCCTGGAGTTGCTAAACGGCAAGTCAACCACCGCTAATGCGGTCCCCACGGAATAGTTCGTTACGTTCGTTATCATTCCGTTCGGGATGATGTGAACCTCCCCCGTCCAGCTTACCAGCCGTGTGGAGCGCAGTCCAATCATCTCCACCGTTCCCTTCAGACTTCCGGTTTGAATGACATCGCCGACAGCAAACTGATCCTCCAGAATGATAAAAAAGCCGGTAATTACATCCTTCACCATGCTTTGAGCACCAAAACCAATCGCCAAGCCAAGAACTCCGGCACCCGCCAGCAGCGGTGCCAGATCGAACCCAATCTCCCCCAACACTAACATAACCATAATAAAATTGCTGGTGATGGTGGTGACATTCTTGAGCAGTTCGCCAACGGTAACTAACCGTCGCGGGTTCATATGTAACCGGCTTTTCTCCCTCTTCTGCAACGATCGATCGATTATTCGAAATAAAATTCGAACAAACAATCGGGTAAGGACGAAAATTAAAATGATTTTAATCCCTGAAAAAAGCACATCCGTCCACATATCCATATCTGTAAACCAATCCCATAATTTATCCTTCCAAGTGGTCACCGTTTCGGCCGCATCCTGGATCACTTCCGATTCATTCGCCAGCAGCATATCTATCAATCCTTTGTGAGTTTCATCAATATATGAGTCAAAAACCGCAATGCTCTAAAGCTTGATGCTATGATAGCTCATCCCGTCGTGGGAGTAAATCCCTCGAATCTCTACGGATTCCGAAGTGATGATTTGTTTCACCACGTCTAACGACATTTGCGGAAAACGAATCGATAACGCACATCCTGCCGTGATTTCTTTGGGGGTAGGAAACAAATCGATCTCTACCTCAGCGTACTCCAGCAGCATCTCTGCACGCAGTGCCTGCTGGGTTGAATCAAACGCCATCACCAACCATTCCTCTTCCACTCAGATTCCTCTCCTTTTTGCTCATTAAGACTTTGGTACGAGTATATAATACGCATTTCTTCCATATACTATCTACTAAATCTTTAAAGTGCGGATACGCACTTGATCTTCAGCGGAAAGGAAGATTCCATGTCACAGATTCAACCGACCATTCCAGGACAAGAAATTCCTTATTTAAAAATCCCTCATACCGAACCCGGCATTCATTCGGCCATCATTCACCGGTTGCTTCTGCATTTTGGACAGGTTACCCCAGGACAAGACATCGTTGTCGTCTGTATCGGGACCGATCGTTCCACCGGAGATTGCTTAGGCCCTCTGGTTGGCAGCGCGTTGGCGAAGTATCGCTGCCCGTATTTTCACCTCTACGGTACACTCGATGAGCCTGTACATGCTATGAATCTAAAAGAAACGTTAGATGAAATCCACGCACGATTCCCTGACCCTTATATCATCAGCATAGACGCTTGCCTCGGTCAAACATCCAGCGTTGGATCGATTCAAGTAGTGCAAGGCCCCCTCCGTCCTGGCGCAGGGGTAAATAAAGAATTACCGCCGGTCGGCGATATCCATCTTACGGGCATCGTCAATGTCGGCGGCTTCATGGAATACTTTGTTTTGCAGAACACACGTCTCAGTCTAGTTATGCGTCTTTCAGAAATTATATCAAAATGCTTGTATACCGCGATCAAAGAGTGGACTCAGGGTTCTATTTCTTTAGCCCGGCAAGAGCTATAGCTTCCCGTTCTTCCGGAGAGAGCGCATGCGGTGACTCCCCTTTTTCCAAGCCCTTAGCATATACAAATGAACCATCGCGGTTGTACAGGCCCGTTAGGACTACGCCATCTTGCTGATCATTAATGATCGCAATGGAGAAGCTCAAGTCGTTCCCCTTTTCACCGAAAGCATTGTAGCGTTTGATTCCGATTTTTGATTTTTGCATAGGCATCCACTTTTGAATTTGTGTGAGTTGCTGCTTCTGTTCTTCCTGGACATCTTCGATTTTGTCCTGCTGCATTTTTAAATCGATGAGCAAGGTCTCCAGGTCTTGTACGCCGGCACCTTTCATCATCAGTTCGTATCTTCGTTTCATCTTACGAAGCTTACTTCCCTGAATCAAATTCCAGATCAACATCCAAAGGATCAGGAGAACGAAACCTCCAACGATCCAGACTAGTTGCTCAAAGATGAGATCATTCCATTCCCGCATGCGACTTTCTACTCCTCTGTGCTTGAGATCAGTTCATCAACTTATGAATTGCATCCACTAACTTCTGAAGATCTGCCTCGGTCGTCAGATAACCTACACTGGCGCGAACGGCTCCGCCTTCCAGTGTGCCGGCCGTTTGATGGCCTAACGGCGTGCAGTGATATCCTGCACGAACTGCGATGCCATATTCCCGATCCAGCACAAAGGCGACCTCCGAGGCATCTCGTCCTTCGATTGTAAACGATACGATACCCGTTCGAGGCTGACCGATCTCTGGACCGATCAGACGAACACCAGGAACCTCATACAGTTCCTTCATTAAAAATTGGGTTAACTCCCACTCGTGACGATGAATCTGCTCCACACCACGTTCCAGCACGGTTTCCACGCCAGCACCTAACCCGGCAATCCCGGGCGTATTCACCGTGCCAGCTTCATACCGGTCAGGACGTACCGACGGCTGTTCAAGTTCTTCGGATTGACTGCCTGTTCCCCCATGCATTAGCGGTTCTAGATCAAGATCCGAGCGGATGTATAATCCCCCAGTCCCCTGTGGACCAAGCAACCCTTTATGCCCTGGAAAGGCAAGCAAGTCAATCCCCATTTCCTGAACATTCACCGGATAGCACCCTGCCGTTTGCGCAGCATCCACCAATAAAATCGCTCCGTGTGCATGAGCTATCTGGCTTAAAGCTTGAACCGGTAAAATACATCCCAACAAGTTCGAACTATGAGAGCATACAAGTAAACGTGTGTGAGGGCGAAAAAGTTTCTCCACCTGCTCCAAATCTAATCGACCGTAAGCATCCACCTCAGCATAATCTACTTCGATGCCTGCAGTCCGCTTCAAAAACTCAAGAGGACGTCTTACCGAATTATGTTCAACGGTGGTCGCCACCACATGATCCCCTGGTTTTAGCCATCCTTTAATGGCTAAGTTCAAAGCCGAAGTTGTGCTGGAGGTTAACACAATATCATTGGGATTGGAGACTCCAAATAGCTGGGCCAGCTTGACACGCGTTTTGTACAACACCCTTCCTGCTTGGAGCGCCATCCCATGATTCCCTCGTCCTGCATTAGCAGCTGGTCCGTTTAGTATTTCCAACATCACTTCTCCTACCCTAGGAGGTTTTGGCCAAGATGTCGCCGCATGATCCAAATAGATAATGGATTTTCCCTCACGCAAACACATTCCCTCCTTTGGATATTGGTGTAAGTTTGGATTAGAGTTTCAACCTCACCATTCATTCCAGTTCAATCGAATGCCAGACCAAGAAATGACATACCCTCCTTCTGCAGCCCCCACTTTAGGAGCTATCCAAAAGTTGGATATGTCATTTCATTTATCCCGAAGTTAACATATCGAGCAGCCGTTGCAGATCCTGTTGGCTGTAATAGTTAATTTCGATTTTCCCTTTATCTTTATTCGCTTTAATTTTGACTGTCGTCTTGTACCGTTCACGCAGACTCTCTTCCACTTCTTCGATATAAGGGTCCCGTTTCTTTCCAGCCGGTTTTGGTTTTTCCTGCTTTTTGCGATCCAGTTGTTGCACCGCATTCTCCAGATCACGAACGCTCCATTCATGATCGATACATTGCTGAGCCAACTGCTTAATTATGTCTGGATCCTTCAACCCAACCAAAGCTCGGGCATGTCCCATCGATAATGTTCCACGTGAAACATATTCCTTCACTTCGTCCGGCAAGGAAAGCAATCGCAAAAAGTTCGCGATATGAGAACGAGACTTTCCTACCTTCAACGAAAGCTCTTCCTGTGTGAGCTGGAATTGATCCATCAGCCCTTGGTACGCTACCGCCACTTCCATCGCGTTCAAATTTTCACGCTGCAGGTTCTCGATTAGCGCAATTTCCATAACCTGTTGGTCTGAAAAACTCCGAACAACCGCCGGGATGGTTGTATTACCGCAATATTGTGAAGCACGGAACCGGCGCTCCCCTGCGATAATTTCATAACCTTTAAGTACGCTGCGTACAATAATTGGCTGAATAACCCCATGTTGCCGAATCGATTCGGCCAATTCCCGTATAGCCTCCTCATCAAAGGTCTTGCGTGGTTGATACGGGTTGGCACGTAGTTGGTTAAGTGGGATCTCTATAACCTTATCATCTTCCTGAATAGACAGTGCCGGGATCAGAGCATCCAATCCTTTGCCCAATCGTTTACTCATAAGATACCACTTCCTTTGCCAACTCAAGATATACTTCCGCACCCTTCGAACGAGGGTCATACGTAATAATGGATTGACCATGGGACGGCGCTTCACTTAAACGCACATTACGTGGAATCACAGTTTTATAAACCTTCTGCTGGAAGTACTTCTTAACCTCTTCAATGACTTGAATACCCAGATTTGTCCGGGCATCAAACATCGTTAGTAAGACCCCTTCGATTTGCAGCGAAGTATTTAAATGCTTTTGAACCAATCTCACCGTGTTTAATAGTTGGCTAAGTCCTTCCAAAGCGTAATATTCGCACTGAATAGGAATGAGAACGGAATCAGCGGCGGTCAAGGAGTTAATGGTAAGAATTCCTAGCGAAGGCGGGCAATCAATCAAAATATAATCGTATAAGTTCCGAATCGGTTGTAACGATTTCTTAAGTCTGACTTCGCGCGAAATGGTGGGAACCAATTCGATTTCAGCCCCAGCGAGTTGAATCGTAGCCGGGATGATATGCAAATTTTCAATCTCCGTATGTTCAATTGCATCTTTTGGATGAACCTCGTTAATGAGTACATCATATATGCAATTCGCAACATCCGCTTTATTAATGCCAACACCACTTGTCGTATTCCCTTGGGGGTCAATATCGATCAGCAGTACTTTCTTTCCGATGGCAGCTAATCCCGCTCCCAAATTGACAGAAGTCGTCGTCTTACCGACGCCCCCTTTTTGGTTCGCTATGGCGATGATTTTAGACAATCCAGTTCACCTCAATATAATAGAAGAATCTCTTTGTAGTACTCATGTACGCATTCTAGGCTGCAGCTACAAAAAGACCTATAGCAATGCGTGGTGAATACACCTGCCGGTCGATATCGAGAGATGAGCAGCTATGAACCGATATATCCACCCCATGTACATAAGGATAATCATTATCCACATGTGCATAGATAGTTCAGCAATCGCATGTTCACAACTATTCAAGAAAGACCGAAAAAGAAGCTGACCAGAACCTCGCGGTTAGGGTCAGCGAGCGAGTTTATGAACGTTTCGGGATCTGAATCACAATTTCATAATGATCCTCATGATCCTTCTCTTCCGTTTTAATTTGCAAACCCGAACCTGTAACCATATCAATCGACTGGCGAATCGTATTAAGAGCCAATCGAACATCCTTAGTAAAGGAGATTCGTCTCGAAGGAGACTTTTTGTTTTTAGCTACTTCCTTATAAAAGGCAATGCGGGCTTCTGTCTGCTTTACATTCAGCTCTTTGCTGATGATTTCACCCAACACCTTCAGCTGCAGCTCTTCCGAGTCCAAGGATAACAAAGCACGCGCATGACGCTCTGTAATCTTCCGTTCCATCAGCGCATTCTTTACCTCATCTGGAAGCTGAAGCAGCCTGATCTTATTGGCGATCGTGGATTGGCTCTTCCCAAGACGTTGAGCCAAGCTCTCTTGCGTCAATTGATGCAAATCGATCAAGTTTTGGTAAGCCATCGCCTCCTCAATCGAAGTCAGCCCTTCTCGTTGGAGGTTCTCGATCAAAGCAATAGACGCGGCTTGCGAATCATTGAAATCGCGCAAGATCGCAGGAATGGACTCGAGGCCCAGCTTTTTGACGGCACGCCAACGACGCTCTCCGGCAATGATCTCATACTTATCATTCCGATACCGTACGACAATTGGTTGAATCACGCCATGAGTACGGATCGTTTGGCAGAGTTCATCGATTTTCTCGTCGTCAAAGATCGTCCGCGGCTGATAAGGACTGCCGACAATTTCCCCCACCGGAATTTGTCTCACTTCATCTCCGCTATTTCGTTCGGTTAGCCCAAACAATTTAGAAAATTGTTCTTTCATTCCGTCGATTACCACCTAATTTCAAAGTGACATAAGGCTAAGCCTTACGGATCATCCCCGTTGGATGACATTGCTCTAAACGAAATGCACGTTCGTTAAGGGTTTGTCCACCAAATGAACCGTGGCTTCAAAACGTCCATCCAACCCTCAACCAACCCGATATATCTATTCTACCACTTTTTCCTCTATAATCCTATTCTCTAATTTAGAGAAGTTATAGAAAAGAGATAGGATAAGCGTGCAAACGGACAAAAAGCCCCCTTAGCGATGTTTCACGTGGAACATTTTGCTAAGGGGGATACCTCTATAATCGTTTAAACCAACGGTGTTTTCGCTGGTATTCCTGCTTTTCGCGGATATTTCTTTGGCGTAGGAGACGTTTTTTGGATCAGCACCAAATGACGTTCGGAGTTCTCCAATGGAAGAGAAAATGCCGGCGTGCTGACCCATTTCCCTTTCAGCTCGGATAAACTTCGGGCCGCTTCCTTCACTTCATCCTCTGGATTACTCCCCTTCATCGCCACGAATAAGCCGCCGGGTTTCGCAAATGGTAAACAGAACTCGTTAAGAATCGCCATACGAGCCACCGCTCGGGCGGTAACCAAATCGAAGGCATCACGAAGGTTTTCCTGGCGTCCTAAATCTTCTGCACGTCCATGAAGCAGACGCACCTGGGACAACCCTAATTCATCCACCACATGCTGCAAGAACTGAATCCGTTTGTTTAACGAATCTACGATCGTGAGCTGTAGATGCGGAAAACAAATTTTTAGAGGAATGCCGGGAAACCCGGCGCCAGATCCGATATCCGCCATGGATTCGATCTCCCCCATCGGGACATGAAAAGCCAGGCTAATCGAATCATAAAAATGCTTGATATAGACCTGATCCCGTTCGGTGATCCCGGTGAGGTTCATTTTTTCGTTCCAGGAAACTAGTTCTTCATAATAACGTTCAAATTGCTTGAGCTGCTCCTCCGACACCGCAATGCCATGTTCCTGGAGCAGCGAGCAAAACTGGGCTTGTATCGAATCCAATAGTTACCCTCCCGCAGCCGTGACCCGGTTATAATGCTCTAAATACACCAACAAAATGGAAATGTCCGCAGGCGTAACCCCTGAAATCCGCGAAGCTTGCCCAATGGAGATCGGGCGAATTTTGGACAGCTTTTGCCGCGCCTCGATGGCCAGGCCTTGAATATCGTCATAGTTGATATTTTCAGGGATCTTTTTCTTTTCCATTTTTTGTAATCTTTCAACGTGGATCAATTGCTTCTCGATATAACCGGCATACTTGATTTGGATCTCAACCTGCTCCTGCATTTCCTCATCCAGCTCAACCTCTGATGGAAAAATCGAAGCGATATGCGTATACGTCACTTCCGGACGGCGCAAAATCGTCAGCAAATTGCTTCCGTCTTGAATGGGGGCAGAACCAATCGACTCCAGCAGCGGATTGATTTCAGACGGGCGAATCTTTGTCGCCTTCAACCGTTCAATCTCCTGCTCGACCTTCTGCTTCTTATCCAAAAACCGAGCATACCGCTCTTCCGAAATCAATCCAATTTCATAACCTAGCGGCGTCAAACGCAAATCGGCGTTATCGTGGCGGAGCAGCAACCGATATTCTGCCCGTGAAGTCAGCAAACGGTATGGCTCATTGGTTCCCTTGGTCACCAAATCATCGATCAACACGCCAATGTAGCCTTGCGAACGATCAAGCACAATCGGCTCCTTGCCTTGCACCTTGCGCGCAGCATTAATCCCGGCCATGATGCCTTGTCCCGCCGCTTCCTCATAACCGGACGTACCGTTGATTTGCCCCGCCGTGAACAACCCCGGCAATCGCTTCGTCTCCAGCGAAGGCCACAGCTGCGTTGGCACTACCGCATCATATTCAATCGCATAACCGGTCCGCATCATTTGCACATTTTGCAAGCCAGGAACCGAACGCAGCATCTGCAGTTGAACTTCTTCCGGCATGCTGGTGGAGAAGCCTTGTACGTAGTATTCCGACGTGTTTTTGCCTTCCGGCTCCAGGAATATCTGATGCTTTGGCTTATCGCTGAAACGTACGATTTTGTCCTCGATGGAAGGACAGTAGCGAGGCCCTGTGCCTTCAATAACCCCTGAGAACATCGGTGCGCGATGCAAGTTATCTGTAATAATTTTGTGAGTTTCCTCGGAAGTATACGTCAGCCAGCAGGGCAGTTGTTCATTGTCCGAACTTTTAGTCTCATAGGAAAAAAACTTCGGCTTCTCGTCCCCCGGCTGAATCTCGGTTTGCGAGAAATCAATCGAATCCTTATGCACCCGCGGCGGCGTCCCTGTCTTGAAGCGAACGAGCTCAAAGCCCAAGTCCTTCAAGTTTTGCGCCAAATGTACTGAAGGTTGCTGATTGTTTGGACCACTTTCGTACATCAGCTCGCCCATAATGATTTTCCCGCGCAAATACGTACCGGTCGTCAGTACTACCGCTTTCGCACGATACTCTGCGCCGGTCTTCGTAATGACGCCCACACACTGGCCGTCCTCCACGATGAGCTCCTCGACCATCCCTTGGAGCATCGTGAGATTAGGCTCCTTCTCCAACGTTTCCTTCATCGCGTGCTGATACAAGAATTTATCCGCCTGCGCGCGCAGCGCATGAACGGCCGGGCCTTTCCCGGTATTAAGCATCCGCATTTGGATGAACGTCTTGTCAATGTTACGGCCCATTTCGCCGCCCAAGGCATCAATTTCACGGACGACGTGGCCTTTAGCCGGACCTCCAATCGAAGGATTGCACGGCATAAAAGCAACCATATCTAAATTGATCGTGACCATCAGCGTCCGACAGCCCATCCGCGCTGCAGCCAAAGCCGCCTCACAGCCTGCATGCCCCGCACCGACCACGATCACCTCATAATTTCCGGCAGCGTAACCCATCTATCGTCAACCTCCTTTTCCTTGCACCATTCAAAACGCTATCCGTATCATCATACCATGAACAGGCGCTGCTGATACGAAAGACCTCTTTATTTCCCCAAACAAAATTGCGAAAAAATCTGATCAATCAACGCATCCGGCGCCGAATCCCCAATCACTTCACCTAATTGCTCCCACGCCAGCCGAACATCGATCTGCAAAATATCGATCGGAATGCCGCTGTCCGCCGCTTCATAGGCATCTGCCAGCGATTGCTTGGCCTTCTTCAGCAAAGCGATATGCCGCACGTTGCTGACATACGTCAAATCATTGGACTCCAGCTCCCCGCCAAAGAACATCCGGGCAATGGCGTCCTCCAGATGATCCAGCCCTTCCTCCGTTTTGACCGACAACTCGACGATCGATTCCTCGGAAAAATAACGCCGGACCACCTCCCGATCCAACTGCTGCGGTAAATCAATCTTATTTAAAAGCACGATCGTGGACCGCCCCTGCAGTTGCTCCATTAAGGCAATCTCGTCCTCATGCAGCGCTTCGGCGCTGTTGAGCACGAGCAGGATCAGGTCCGCTTCGCTCACCGCCGCTTTGGAGCGCTCCACGCCGATCTGCTCGACGACGTCCATCGTCTCGCGGATCCCCGCCGTGTCGAGCAGCTTCAGCGGAATATTATTGATCGTCACATATTCTTCGATCACGTCCCGGGTTGTGCCCGGGATGTCAGTGACGATCGCTTTATTTTCGCGCGCCAGGGCGTTCATGAGCGAGGATTTGCCGACATTCGGGCGGCCGACGATCGCCGTCGTAATCCCCTCGCGCAGAATCTTGCCCTGGTTCGCCGTCTTCAGCAGCGCGTCGATGCCTTCCGACACCTCCGTGCACTTCTCCTTGATAAACGCCATCGTCATCGATTCCACGTCATGCTCCGGATAATCGATGTTCACCTCAATATGCGCCAACGTCTCAATTAACGTGTGCCGCAGCTTGCTGATTTGGCGCGACAGCTGGCCTTCGACCTGCTTCAGCGCCACGGAGAACGCCCGATCCGACTTGGATCGGATCAGGTCGATGACCGCCTCCGCCTGCGACAGGTCGATCCGCCCGTTCAGGAACGCGCGCTTCGTGAACTCGCCCGGCTCGGCGAGGCGAATCCCGCGTTGCTGGAGCAGCAGGTCCATCACGCGCTTAACAGAGATGATCCCGCCGTGCGTACTAATCTCCACCACATCTTCCGTGGTGAAGGAGCGCGGCGCGCGAAAGACGCTGACGAGCACCTCTTCGAGCTTCTCGCCCGTCGCCGGGTCCACGATAAAGCCATAGTGTACCGTATGGCTTTCCGCCTCCGGCAGCGCCGTCTTGGAGCGGAATAGCCGCCCCACTTCGGAGATCGCCTCCGGCCCGCTAACGCGAATCACGGCGATGCCGCTTTCGCCCACCGCCGTCGATATCGCAGCAATTGTATCACTAAGCATGGGTTTCACCTCGCTAGTAGTTTGTTATATCTCAATGAAGAGGGTTCGTAAATTTCATAGTTCCACTCATCGTCTGATCCTACGATCACTGTTATCCGCAGATTCATACGCCCCTCTTCAGCATCATTCACTCACCTTCGAAACCTCCACCCTCATTGCCCTGCTCTAGCGTGAGCGCATCTCCGCAGGAGACAGCGCCTCCTTGCTCACAGTCCCTCCGAAAACACCGCCGTCTCGCCTCGCTCCCCTTCTAAGCATGAGCCCTCACAGCCAGCAGGAGCTCTGAAGTAGAGGTGGGCCCCGTAGGGGCGAAAAGCGACTCCAACCTCAACGTCCCTCGGGTGAGCCGAAAGCAGCAGTCATGAGCATTACGGTTTTCGAGGTAGCCCAAGTGCTCCCCTAGTAAGACGTACCCCGAAGGGAGAAAAAGCGTTCCTTGCACCAACGTAGAGCGCATCCCCGAAGGGGACAGCGAGCAGGAGCGCCTCTTGACCTCCTACGTTCTTCCCCTTTGCGGGAGACCAGAGGGCCGCAGGCCCTCGGGCGCCCTCCCTTACGGTAAGGGAGGGGTGGGGAGGGTTGAGTCCACCCTAAAAAAAATGACGCTTCCCCAGCTTACGCCGAGCAAACGTCACCTGCGTCTCATTCATTTGCTGTGCTTCAGAGTAATAACGACCCTCCGGTTGGGCTCTTCACCTTTACTATAAGTTTTGACCTCCGGGTGATCCTGAAGTTTGGAATGAATCACTTTGCGCTCCTGCGGCGACATCGGCTCGAGCGTAACCTCTTTACGCGTTCGAACGACCCGTCCGGCCAATCTAACGGCAAGGTCCTCCAGCGTCTTCTTCCGGCGCTCCCGGAAGTTCTCCGCGTCGAGGACGATGCGAATAAAGCTGTCCGAATAACGGTTAGCGATGATATTCGCCAAATATTGCAGAGCGTCGAGGGTTTGCCCTCTGCGCCCAATCATTAAACCTAAATCCTGGCCCGAAATGTTAAGCACGGTATGGTCTTTGCTATGGGAGATTTCGACTTTGACATCCAAGCCCATATTCTCCCCGACTTCCCGAATGAATGACGCCGCCTCCGCATAGGGATCCTTCTCGCTGCCCGTACTCTTCTCCTCCACCAAGGAAGCAGATGAGTGAGACATCGAAGGGGTCCTATTTGAGGAAGGTACTGATGCAGGTTCAGGTGCAGGTGTAGGTGGTTCAAGCAAAGTCAGCTCAACCTTCGCTTCCCTCACCCCAATCAGCCCAAGGAATCCTTTTGACGGCTGCTCTAACACGTTCACGGCGACTTTATCCTCGGTGGTGCCGAGCTTGGCCAATCCTTGTTTAACAGCATCTTCAATGGTTTTTCCCGACGTCACAATTTTATTCATTTCGATTTTTTGGCCTCCTTGGCACCCCTACCGGGATGACCGGCTTTTAGATTGGAGCCGCCCCGCTTCTTCCCTGACCCGGAAGAAGAACCGTTGCCTCCGCCTGCCGTAGCGGCAGCTGCGGACAAAGCTGGATCTTTCTTGCGGTAGATAAAGTAGTTTTGCGCGATCGTATACAGGTTACTGAAGATCCAGTACAACGGCAACGCAGCGGCGAAATTGTACGCCATCACAAAAATCAAAATCGGATAGACCCACATCATAAACGCCATTGGGCCTTGCATCCCTTGCGGGTTCATACTCGACATCATCTTCGTTTGAATAAATGTCGTAATCGCAGCGATCGCCGGCAGGATGAATAATTTATCAGGCTCCCCGAGCTGCAGCCATAAGAAGGAATGCTCCCGGATTGCCGAGTTGTAATAAATCGAGTTATACAGCGCAATGAACACCGGCATTTGAATAAGCAACGGGAAGCAGCCCGCCATCGGATTCACCTTGTGTTCCTGAAACAACTTCATTGTCTCCTGCTGTTGCTTCTCCGGATTATCCTTATATTGCTCCCGGATTTTCTGGAGCTGCGGCTGAATGGCCTGCATCGCCTTGGAACTCTTCACCTGCTTTAAGGTCAGCGGCAGAATCAAGGTCCGTACAATCAGCACCATAATCAGAATCGCTATTCCATAAGCGCCGTTAAACCATTCTGCAAACGTATCCAGTGCGAGCGAGAAATAATAAACCACATTAGCGGTCCACCATGATCCGTTTGTCTTCATATCAGCCGTCGTGGTTGCCTGATGTGCATTCGAAGGCGCACAGCCTGCGAGAACCGCCACCATCACGGCCGCCAGAAGGAGAAGAAGCCATCTTCTTCGGTTAGTCATCAATCGCGACACTTCAAAACCCCTCTCTTAACCTATCCATTCAACGTAAATCATAACATATTTGAAGAGACAAAGAAACAAGCCTGCCTAACGCCCGGAATCCCGCAGCAGTGAAGCTTTCCGAAGCACATGGAGCACGCTTTTTTCGAGGTCCTTATATTCCATTCCGACAGCCCCGTTCCGCACGATCAAGATCAGGTCGACATGGTCGCGAATCTCGGCTTCATGCAGCCGGACGATCTCCTTCAGCATTCGCCGCATCCGGTTGCGAACGACGGCATTTCCGATTTTTTTACTAGCCGAAACCCCCAGCCGAAAACGTTCAATCTCCGGTTTATTCGACCAATACACCACCAGTTGGCGATTCGCAAAGGATTTGCCAAACCGGTAGATCCGGTTAAAATCGGCGCGGTTTCTCAAACGAAGTTGTTTATGCACGAGCTATCTCCTTGATTCAAACTTCTACTTCGAGGTGGTTCAAAATCAGCTATCAAATAGTATAGACCAAACATCGCCGTAACGATCGCACAAGGCTCAAAATATAAAAAAAAAGACCACCGCGGTGGTCCTTACGCACGCTTTACGCACTCAGTACTTTTCTGCCTTTGAGACGACGAGCAGCGAGAACCTTGCGGCCGTTTTTCGTGCTCATTCTTTTACGGAAACCGTGAACCTTTTTACGTTTGCTCACATTCGGTTTGAAAGTTGGTTTCATCTATCGCACCCCCTTACAGGAATATCATCAATATCTTTATGTTACCCATTTTCATATCCACAGAAAATGCCTTCATACATTTAACCACACCGCCTGGGAAAAGTCAACCGAACTTCCCCTTCCACCCTTCTTCTTTTCCGTTATACACAATCCACAGCTTCCGGGTTTCAATCTTCAACGCCCCAGTTTTCCACAGGCCTGACCGAGATTTTTTTCGAATAGAAGTTATTCACATGTGGAAAAGTATTTTCAGCTTGATTAGACTATTTTTCGCCAAAACGCTTTCATAAATATGGTTTACAGCCGAATCGAATCGGAGTATATTCAAATTGTAAGTTGTATACAAGTATACAAAAAGGATAGCGAGGTGTTTTATAGATGAAATTAGGTATGGTTGGGCTAGGAAAAATGGGCTTCCATCTCGTTCTGAACCTGCTGGAGCATGGACATGACGTGGTGGCCTACGATATGAATTCCCAGTCCGTAGCAAACGCCGCTGAGAAAGGCGCGGTTCCCGCCGCCAGCCTGGAGGAACTCGTAAAATCTTTAGAATCACCCCGAGTCGTTTGGGTGATGGTCCCGGCCGGTGCGCCGCTGCAATCGGTTGTGGATCAACTAACTCCGTTGCTAGATGCAGGTGACGTTGTCATCGACGGAGGAAATTCACATTACAAAAATTCGCTGGAACTCGCCCAGCAACTAGCGGAACACGGGATTCGCTTCCTGGATGTTGGAACTTCCGGCGGCGTAGAAGGTGCGCAGCAAGGCGGCTGCTTTATGATTGGCGGAGAGGAAGAGGCCTTCCGTCTGGTTGAGCCGATCTTCCAAGATATCGCTGTATCCGGCGGTTATCTATATACAGGCCCGTCCGGCAGCGGTCATTTTCTCAAAATGGTCCATAACGGAATCGAGTACGGCATGATGCAAGCGATCGCCGAAGGCTTCGAATTGCTGGACAAAAGCCAGTACAACTACGATTTCGAGCAAGTTGCCCGCGTATGGTCGAACGGTTCGGTGATCCGCAGTTGGTTGATGGAACTGACGCAGAGCGCTTTTGCCAAGGATCCGAAACTGGAAGGCAT
Source organism: Paenibacillus barengoltzii G22 (assembly GCF_000403375.2). Classification (NCBI taxonomy): domain Bacteria; kingdom Bacillati; phylum Bacillota; class Bacilli; order Caryophanales; family Paenibacillaceae; genus Paenibacillus; species Paenibacillus barengoltzii. Next base: position 637,343 of record NZ_KE159655.1, read on the forward strand.
TCGCGGTGTGATGCACTCCTCCGGTGAAGGCAAATGGACGGTGGAAACCGCACTGGATTTGCAAGCGAATGCGCCGGTGATCGCCATGTCCCTATTTATGCGTTATCGTTCACTTCAGGAGGACACTTTCCACGGCAAGGTTGTTGCAGCGCTGCGCAACGAATTTGGCGGCCACGCGGTCGAATCTGCGAAATAACTGCTGAAAAATTGCTGAAACCTAGCGCGAGTTTCCCCCATCTTTACGATTTTCATGCTATGATCGAAGTATTTAAAACTTCACGATCATTAAGCGGGGATCATATCCCTTGGATAGGAGAAATATCGCATGCAATACCCTTCTTCTTGGTTAAAAGGCAGCTCGCTGGGTGAGTCAATCGCCGCGGAGCTTCGCCTGCAGATCATTAGCGGTACGATCAAACCGGGCACCGTTCTGTCCGAGAACCGCATCGCCGCGGATTTCGGCACGAGCCGTTCCCCGGTTCGCGAAGCACTGAAAACGCTCTCTAATGAAGGGCTGATCAACCTTCAGCGCATGGGGGTGGTGGTAAACGGCCTCAGCCTGAAAGACGTCGACGAATTGTACGATGTTCGTTATCTGATCGAAAGCTTCGCCTCGAAGCAGGTGGCGGAAAATCCAGAAGCGCTGCTCGCCCCGCTCGCGCAAATCATCGACAAAATGGAGCTTGCCGGCAAACACCGGGATATCGCGGAATTTGCTTATCAGGATCTCTGTTTTCACGAGACGATTATCGCTGGCGCTAACCATACGCGCATCATGCATCTATGGACCAGCATCCGCCAAATTGTCATGACGGTGATGCTGATTACGACGCGTGAGGTGTTGTCCCAAAACGATGACAAAATTAACTATGTGATCGGCAAACATCGCAAGCTGCTGCAGGGATTGGAATCCCGTGACCCCGGGATTATCGCACGGAACGTGGAAGAGTACTTCGCTGACTCCCACCGCACGCTGCATACGAGCCTTCCACAATAACTAACCGAAGCGGCCTATCGGCCCTTTGAACCGGCTTTGCTGTCGACAAGTATACAATAATCAAATTTCGCTGGTTTTGATCATACTAAGAGCATTTCCAGCACGATCATTTATGAAAGCGCTGAACTAATTACATCAAGATGACCAAAAGAGGAGGAATTCCTTTGGACACCCTGTTTGGTATGAACCATAACGCTACGCTCTTATTTTGGACACTGCTCACCATCGTTTTTTTGATCGTGTTAATCTCCAAATATAAATGGAATCCCTTCGTGACGCTGCTGATCTCCGCCCTGCTGCTTGGACTTCTGGCGGGGATGAAGCCGCTGGACGTGGTCAGCTCCATCACAAGTGGTCTTGGCGGAACGCTCGGCACGATTGCCATCGTCATTGGTCTTGGTACGATGCTGGGAAAAATGATGGCCGAATCCGGCGGCGCGGAGCGCATTGCCACCACGCTGGTTGACCGATTTGGCGAGAAGCGGGTGCACTGGGCGATGATGCTCGTTGGTTTTATCGTTGGCATCCCGGTATTTTTTGAAGTTGGTGTTATTCTGCTAATTCCAATTGTTTTTACCGTTGCTAAGAAAACAAAAATGTCCTTGCTTCAAATCGGTATCCCGATCTTAGCGGGGTTGTCCACTGTACACGGACTCGTCCCGCCGCACCCGGCGCCGATGATCGCCATCGATGCTTATGGCGCAAATCTCGGCAAAACGCTGTTGTATTCAATTCTGATCGGCCTGCCGGTAGCGATCGTAGCGGGTCCTCTGTTCGGTAAATATATCGGCAAACGGATTGTGCTGGAACCTCCGGCCGAGTTGGCGGAGCAATTCGCCGTCAAAGGGGATCGCAAGCTGCCGGGATTTGGGATCACGCTGTTTACCATTTTGCTGCCGGTCATTCTCATGTTAATTGGCTCTATTGCTGATATCCTCGATCCGGAGGCTACGCGTCCGATCACGCTGTTCTGTGAGTTTATCGGACACGAGATCATGGCGCTGCTGATCGCTGTCGTGTTCTCCTTCTTCTCCCTCGGCTACAGCCGCGGATTCAGCAAGCACGATCTCTCCAAATTCACAAGCGAGTGTCTGGCACCGATCGCCGGGATCGTGTTAATTATCGGTGCCGGCGGTGCATTTAAGCAGGTGCTGATCAACAGCGGCGTCGGCGAAGCCATTGCGGAAATCGCCACCGGTGCACACGTAAACCTGATTCTCTTCTCTTGGTTCGTGGCAGCTTTGATCCGTGTCGCTACCGGTTCGGCCACGGTCGCCATGACAACGGCAGCGGGCATTGTCGCTCCTGTACTGGCTATGACCCCCGGGGCGAACGTTGAGTTGGCCGTACTTGCTACCGGTGCAGGGTCGATCGTACTCTCCCACGTGAACGATGCCGGCTTCTGGATGGTGAAGGAGTTCTTTAATATGTCGGTACCGCAAACTCTAAAATCCTGGACCGTCATGGAAACGCTCCTGTCCGTCATAGGATTGTTGCTAATCCTCGTGTTGAGCTTTATTTTCTAAGGTAAACCTCATTACAATGGAAATACGAAAATTTGAAATAGAGAGAAGGTAGGTTATGGGTACCGTTACTCATATGATCGGCCTCGATATCGGAACGACCAGCACGAAGGCGGTATTGTACGAACGCAGCGGTCAAGTGATTGCTACGGCCAATGAAGAATATCCGCTGTATACCCCTTCCGCTGCCGTGGCGGAGCAGGATCCGGAAGAGATTTTTGCGGCGGTCATCGCCGCGGTAGGGAAAGTGATGAAAACCAGCGGCATCGCTCCGGATCAAATTGGCTTCGTCTCCTTCAGCTCGGCGATGCACAGCGTCATCCCGCTGGATAGTGAGGGCATACCGCTGATGCGCTGTCTCACCTGGGCCGACAATCGCAGTGCGGATTGGTCGGAGAAGCTGAAGAATGAGCTGGGCGGACACGAGATATATTTGCGCACCGGCACGCCAGTTCATCCAATGTCTCCGCTCACCAAGCTGCTTTGGCTGCGCCATGAGAAGGCTGATATTTTTGCAAAGGCGCGCAAATTCGTTTCGATTAAGGAATATGTCTTCCTTAAGCTGTTTGGGGAGTACGTCGTCGATTATTCGATTGCTTCGGCCACTGGACTATTGAACCTCGAACGTTTAGATTGGGACGAAGAAGCGCTTGAGGTAGCTGGCATTACGCCGGAGCATCTGTCCAAGCTCGTGCCGACGACACACGTCCTGCAAGGCCTGGCGCCTGACTACGCCAATGCCATGGGACTCGCTCCCTCCACCCGCTTCGTCATTGGCGCCAGTGACGGCGTCTTGTCCAATCTCGGGGTCGATGCCATCGACCCCGGCGTTGTCGCCGTCACGATCGGCACCAGCGGGGCAATTCGCACCGTGGTCGACCGGCCGAGAACCGATCCCAAGGGCCGAATCTTCTGCTACGCGCTGACGGATCAGCATTGGGTGATCGGGGGGCCGGTCAACAACGGCGGCGTCATCTTCCGCTGGGTGCGGGACGAATTCGCCGCTTCCGAAGTCGAAACGGCGAAACGGCTTGGGATCAGCCCGTATGACGTGCTGACCAAGATCGGCGAGCGCGTCGCTCCAGGCTCGGACGGCCTGCTCTTCCACCCCTACCTGGCCGGCGAACGGGCGCCGCTCTGGAACCCTCACGCCCGCGGCTCCTTCTTCGGGCTGACGCTGCATCATCAGAAGGAGCATATGATTCGCGCCGTGCTGGAGGGTGTCATTTACAACCTCTACACCGTGCTCCTGGCGATGGAGGAACAAATCGGTCGTCCTCAGAAAATTCAAGCCACAGGCGGCTTCGCCCGCTCCCCATTATGGCGGCAAATGATGGCTGATATTTTCGACCAGCAGGTCGTCATTCCGGAGAGCTTTGAAAGCTCTTGCTTAGGGGCTGTAATACTCGGTCTGTATGCTTTAGGCGAGATTGACTCCTTTGAAGTCGTCAAAGATATGGTTGGCGGCACCTATGAGCATTCGCCAAACCCGGAGCATGCGGCGATTTATAAGCAGCTGCTGCCCATCTACATCCGCATCTCGCGGAAGCTGGAGGAAGATTACGAGGCGATTGCCAAGTTCCAGCAGCAACAGCAACAACAATCTGAGCAGTAAAGACGCTCTGACATCCATACAAAAACGAATCCGACCGTCCCTTTGGGCGGTCGGATTTTTATTTTCTATATAATAGCCAGAACTTGCTCTCTATCCTCGATGGTTGAATTATTCACAGCCGAAACTCGAAGATTGAGGAGAGATCCGAATAAGCTGTGAATATTTTTTTTTAGATTTTGCAGCTGCCTGTCGAATTTTAAACAAATTATAAACAATATGTAGTGGTGTGAATGAGAATTATGCACAAGTTATTGAATTTGTGGATAAAAGCCGAGATCTCATTGAAAAACAAGCCTTCTTTTGCTATGATTATATTGTTTTCGTTGTGAATATCTCTGTTTATCCGCTGAATTATTAACAGGCTGTGGATAACATTGTGAACAATTCGAAAATAAATTATTTTATAATGATTATACTTTACTGAACATTGGGGATAAAATTCCCCTTTATTTATGTTTTTTCGACTTCTTTCTGCATGGCTTAAGCCACAATTGGAAGATTTAAAAGGAGTGACAGTCTGTGGACAGCCATACTTCGGAAATATGGCAACATATTTTATCTATTATTAATACGAAATTAAGCAAACCGAGCTTTGACACTTGGTTTAAGGCGACGAAGGTCGTCTCCTTAACCGATCGGTCAATTGTGATCTCCGCTCCGACCACGTTCGCTGTGGAATGGCTCGAGAGCCGCTACACCAAGCTGGTGGCAACGACGGTATTCGAGGTGATCGGCAAGCAGGTGGATGTCTCATTCGTGATCGAAGAGTCGGCTCCCCCCGAGCAAGCTCAGGTTTATAAGGAACCCCCCGCTCCCGTCCCAAGCGAGGAAAGCGTTTCCCATATGCTTAATCCGAAGTATACGTTTGACACCTTCGTTATTGGCTCCGGCAACCGGTTTGCTCATGCCGCTTCGTTGGCGGTCGCCGAGGCACCGGCGCGGGCGTACAATCCGCTGTTCCTCTACGGCGGTGTGGGACTTGGCAAGACGCATCTGATGCATGCGATCGGCCATTACATTTTGGAACACAGCCCCAGCAGTAAAGTCGTGTACATTTCCTCCGAGAAATTCACGAATGAATTCATCAACTCCATCCGGGATAACCGCGCGGAAAGCTTCCGTAACAAATACCGCAATATCGATATTTTGCTGATCGACGACATTCAGTTTCTGGCCGGCAAGGAATCAACCCAGGAAGAATTCTTCCATACATTTAATGCGTTGCATGAAGAACGCAAGCAGATCATTATTTCCAGTGACCGTCCGCCGAAGGAAATTCCGACGCTGGAAGAACGGCTTCGCTCCCGATTTGAATGGGGACTGATCACCGATATCCAGCCTCCGGATCTGGAGACCCGGATCGCTATTTTGCGGAAGAAAGCTAAAGCGGAGAACCTCGATATCCCTAACGAAGCGATGATGTACATCGCCAATCAGATCGATACGAACATCCGCGAGCTGGAAGGAGCACTCATCCGCGTCGTCGCCTACTCTTCCTTGATCAATCAGGACATTACGACTCATTTGGCCGCTGAAGCGCTCAAGGACATTATCCCATCCAGTCGTCCGAAGATGATCACGATTCAGGACATTCAACAGAAGGTTGGCGAGTATTACAATTTGAAGCTGGACGACTTCAAGGCGCGCAAAAGAACCAAAGCAATCGCGTTTCCGCGGCAAATCGCCATGTATTTGGCCCGGGAGCTCACCGATTTCTCGCTGCCGAAGATCGGCGATGCGTTTGGCGGAAGAGACCATACAACCGTCATCCATGCGCATGAGAAAATCACCCAACAGCTCAAAACCGATCAGGAGCTCTATAAAATCATCAACAACATAACCGAAAAAATAAAAAGTGCGACCTGAATAAGGGATAAGCCTATGCACATGATATGCACATGTGGATAGGCTTCATTTCATATTTTTTCAGTTGTTATCCACATATTCAGTGCCCCTACTACTTCTTCTAATCTATAAAGATATAAACATCTTCATAAGTAGCGGACAAGCCGCTCACTGCAGAAGTCACAACCGCTGCGCTTGTCCAGTTCAACGAAGAAGATCATAAGGATGGATGCATGAGCCGCCTCAACACCGTACATACCTCAAGGTTATGCTTCGGAGGTGAAGATTATGACGGTTCCCTTTCGAGGCAGTGTTGATTTTTTTTTTTCAATGTTTCATGTGAAGTATGCTCATAGAAGCTTTAGGCTTCATAACCACTTTTAGGAGTTGAATTTATGAAAATCCGTATTTTGAAGCACGATCTCAATGAATCGATCCAACACGTATCCAAGGCGATTTCGAGCCGGACCACGATTCCGATTTTGACCGGGATCAAGCTGGATGTGAACTTTCAAGGGATGACTCTGACGGCCAGCGATACGGACATTTCGATTCAGGCTTTTATTCCGGCGGAGGATCAAGAGAAGCAAATCGTACAAGTCGAGCGTCCGGGGAGCGTTGTGTTGCCTGCGAAGTTCTTTGTCGAGATCATCAAGAAGCTGCCTTCCTCCGAAATCGAAATGGAGGTGCAGGACGGATTCCAAACCTTTATCCGTTCCGGATCAACCGATATCCAAATGGTAGGTCTGGATCCAGAGGAATTCCCTGTATTGCCGAGCATCGAAGAAAATCAGGTCATTTCGATTCCCGGCGATTTGTTGAAGAACATGATTCGGCAAACGGTATTTTCCATTTCAACAAACGAAACTTCGCCGATCTTAACCGGGGTACTCTGGAACCTGGCAGATAACCAGTTCAAATTCGTAGCAACGGACCGCCACCGTCTGGCCAGCCGGATTGCCGGTCTGGATGACGCAGAGGGCGTACGATTCAGCAACATTGTTATTGCCGGTAAAACGCTCAACGAGCTGAGCAAAATCATCCCAGATCAAAATACGCGCGTTGAAATCGTCGTTGCTGACAACCAGGTGCTATTCAAAATTGACCGCGTATTGTTCTACACTCGCATTCTCGACGGAACTTATCCGGATACTTCCAAGATTATTCCGACCACGTATAAAACAGAACTGATCTTGGATACGAAGAAATTAAGCGATTCGATCGACCGCGCTTATTTGCTGTCTCGTGAGGAGAAGACGAATATCGTCCGCCTGCAAACGATGGAAGACGGAACGATCGAAATTTCCTCCAGCTCCTCGGAGTTGGGTAAGGTTACGGAGCAGTTGGATGTGGCCCATTTTTCGGGGGATCCACTGCGCATTTCCTTTAACTCAAAATATATGTTGGACGTTCTGAAGGTCGTGGAGAGCGAGCAGCTGCACATCGGGTTTACAGGCGCGATGAGCCCGATCATCATTAAACCGGTGGACGACAGCCAGAGCTTATATCTGATTCTTCCATATCGGACAACGAACTAAGATCATTGGCGTCATAAGCATGTTTCCAGCGGAAGCATTTTGGCGATACCAACAGAAAGGAAACCGATTCCTCATGAAAATAATTCCCATCTCGAGCGAATATATTAAATTAGATTCTTTCCTGAAGCTGGCGGATTGCGTACCTACCGGAGGAATGGCCAAGGCGATCCTCCAGGAAGGTGCTGTGAAGGTGAATGGCGAACCGGAAGAGCGGCGGGGCCGGAAGCTGTATCCGGGCGATCGCGTTGAGGTGGAAGGTTGCGGCTCTTTTCAGGTGGCGGGAGAACAAGCTCCCTGAAGTGGCCTGCCTGTGGCCATGTGGCCGAGGACTGGCGGAGAATGAGGGGGCTTAGAACGTGTTTGTAAATCGTTTATCGCTGCAAAACTACCGGAATTACGGTACCCTTACGCTGGACGCCTTCGGCGCCGTAAACCTGATCATCGGGCGGAATGCCCAAGGGAAAACGAACCTGCTTGAGGCGTTATTCGTCCTTGCGCTGACGAAGTCGCACCGGACCGGCAAAGACAAGGAGCTGATCGCGTTCGGCAGCGACCATGCGCTGGTGTCCGCGGAGGTGGAGAAGAAGTACGGCCCTGTCCAACTGGAGCTTCGGTTATCTCCGCAAGGCAAGAAGGCGAAGCTCAATGGTCTGGAACAGAGGAAGCTGAGTGATTTTATCGGGGCAATGAATGTGGTGATGTTTGCTCCGGAGGATCTGGAAATCGTCAAGGGAACTCCCGGGGTACGGCGCCGGTTTCTTGACATGGAGATCGGGCAGGTACAGCCGAGTTATCTATATCATTTGCAGCAATATCAGAAGGTGCTGATCCAGCGCAATAACTTGCTCAAACAGGCCTGGGGCGCTGGTCCCGAAATCACGACGATGTTGGAGATTTGGAACGAACAGCTGGTCCAACATGGTGTTAAAATTATCAAAAAAAGGAAACAATTTATAAGTAAACTACAAAAGTGGGCGGAGCAGATTCACGAGGGAATCACCGGAGGCGGCGAAACCTTGAAATTGGCATATCTCCCCTCTTTTGGCACAGCCGAAGAAGAAGATGAAGCTGTCCTATTGCAGCAATTTATGATAAAGTTATCACAAATGAAGGATCAGGAGATTCGCCGCGGGATGACGCTGTGTGGACCGCATCGCGATGATTTGTCGTTTATTATCAACGGCAATGAAGCACAGGTGTATGGGTCCCAAGGCCAGCAGCGGACGACGGCATTATCGTTGAAACTGGCGGAAATTGAACTCATTCATGAGGAAATCGGCGAATACCCGATTCTCTTGCTGGATGACGTGTTGTCGGAGCTGGATCCGTACCGCCAAACCCAATTGATTGAAACGTTTCAGAGTAAAGTGCAGACGTTCATCACGGCTACAGGGATCGAGAGCATCAATGCAAGCCGGTTACAGGACGCCAGCATTTTTCATGTTCAGGAAGGACAAGTCCAAGGTTAAGGACGGAGGGAAACGGATGTATATACATTTGGGCGGAGAAAAGGTGATCCTCTCTTCGGAATTGATTGCAATTTTCGATATCACGATCGAGAAGTCTTCCAAAATATCCAAGCAATTCCTTAGCCATGCGTTGGAGACGAAGAACGTGGTGCGCATCGGTGAGGAGGAACCGAAGTCTATTGTCGTGACCCAAAACGAGATCTATTACTCGCCGATCTCCTCCGCTACGCTGAAGAAGAAAGCAAACGTGATTTTGGCGGTTTAGCCTTGAATTTGATTCTAAAGAAGTAGGTGAAGGCATTGTCAATGAACGAACAAACATATGACGAGAGTAATATTCAGGTGCTTGAAGGCTTAGAAGCGGTGCGCAAACGTCCGGGGATGTACATCGGGTCTACTAGCGTACGCGGCCTGCATCACCTGGTATGGGAAGTCGTAGACAATAGTATCGACGAAGCGCTGGCCGGCTATGCGAACAAAATTAGTGTTACGGTGCATCCTGATAACAGCGTAACGGTTGAGGATAACGGCCGGGGGATTCCGGTTGGGATGAATGAAAAGCTGCAGAAGTCGACGCTGGAAGTCGTCATGACTGTGCTTCATGCCGGGGGGAAATTCGGCGGCGGCGGGTATAAAGTATCCGGGGGCTTGCACGGTGTAGGTGTCTCCGTCGTAAATGCCCTGTCGACGAAGGTGATCGTTGAAGTTAAGCGCGACGGTCATATCTATCAGCAGGAATACCACCGCGGCACACCTCAATACGACGTACGGGTAATCGGCGACACGACGGAAACGGGAACGAAAACGACGTTTTACCCGGACCCTGAAATTTTTACAGAGACGACGGTCTTTGATTATAATACGTTGCTGACGCGGATTCGCGAACTCGCTTTCCTGAACAAAGGGATCAACATCTCGCTGACGGACGAACGGACAGGTCAGAGCGAGTCGTTCCACTACGAAGGCGGCATTATGGAGTATGTCCGCTTCCTGAATCAGAACCGTGAAGTGCTCCATGAGGATCCAATCTACGTTGAAGGTCAACGGGATTTGATCCAGGTGGAAATCTCACTGCAATATAACGATGGCTATACGGAAAATATTTTTTCTTTCGCCAACAACATTCATACTCACGAGGGCGGAACGCATGAGTCCGGCTTCAAGAGTGCCCTGACCCGGATCATTAACGATTATGCACGCAAGTCGGGCATGATTAAGGAGAACGATTCCAACTTGACCGGGGATGATGTGCGCGAAGGATTAACGGCGATCATTTCCGTCAAAATTCCAGAGCCTCAGTTTGAGGGGCAAACGAAAACCAAGCTGGGCAACAGTGAAGTCCGCGGGATCGTGGAATCGCTCTTTGCCGAGAAGCTGCAGGAGTTCATGGATGAGAATCCGTCCGTGTCCCGGCGCATTTTGGAGAAATCGCTTCAAGCTTCGCGGGCGCGGGAAGCTGCCCGGAAGGCTCGGGAACTGACGCGTCGTAAGAGTGCTCTGGAAGTCAGCGCCCTGCCGGGCAAGCTGGCAGACTGCTCTTCGAAGGATGCCTCGATTAGCGAGTTGTATATCGTCGAAGGTGACTCGGCGGGCGGATCGGCGAAGCAAGGACGGGATCGTCACTTCCAGGCGATCTTGCCGCTGCGCGGTAAGATCTTGAACGTCGAGAAAGCACGGCTTGACCGCATCCTCGGGAATGCGGAGATTCGGGCGATCATCACGGCACTTGGCACCGGGATCGGTGAAGATTTTGATATCTCGAAGGCACGGTACCATAAGATTATCATCATGACGGATGCTGACGTCGACGGGGCGCATATTCGTACATTGCTCTTAACGTTCTTCTTCCGCTACATGCGTAAAATCATTGAGGCAGGGTATGTTTACATCGCGCAGCCGCCGCTCTTTAAGATCGAACGCAACAAGGTGGTTCGTTACGCGAACTCTGAGAAAGAACGCGATCAAATCATCGCTGAATTTGGTGAGGGCGCGAAAGTGAATGTGCAGCGGTACAAAGGTCTAGGCGAGATGAATGCGGAACAGCTCTGGGAGACCACAATGGATCCGGAGAGCCGTGTAATGCAGCAAGTCTCGATCTCTGACGCCATACAGGCGGATGCGATCTTTGATACACTGATGGGGGATAACGTCGAACCACGGCGCGAATTCATTCACGAGCATGCGAAATACGTTAAGAATCTCGATATCTAAGGGATAGCGGGAGCCAATAGAAAAGGCTGTTCTATACTCTCCGGACTTACATCCGGAAGAATGGGAACAGCCTTTTTTCTATTTTGCTTTGGCGGATTTCGCTTTCAGTCGGCCGTAAGCGGTGGCGTAACGCCGGATCTTTTGATAGACCTCTTTCGGATGGAGCATTTTGAAGGGGAAGAGAGCGGGCTTTGTATTGATTTCCAAGATCCAGATCCGATGATCTTCGTCGATAGCGATGTCCAATCCGATTTCCTTGAGCTGCGGAAACTTCCGAGCAAGTTGGATGGCGGCCTGAACGCCAATGGACTTCATTTCCTTGTATTTTTCGGCAAATTCTTTAGGGGTCATATAGGGGCTGAGCAGATCCTCAATCAGCATTACGCTGCCGCCGCCGTGATAATTGGTGATGACCTTCTGCTGGGCGGCAATCCTCCCGATAAATCCGGTGGTTTCCCAGGTCTTCCGGGGGGTCTGCTGGACGAGCGCACGGATATCGAACCTGCGGCGGCGGTAGGTGAGGAGGCGGATGCCTTTTTGGATCAGGTAAGGTTTAGATCCCATCTTGGCGACAAGCGCGTCATGAAGCTCCTCGATCGTGGGGTAGAGCTCGTATTCAATTCCGTATCTAAGCTTATACTGAAGCGGGCTGCCTGAGCTCAGGTCATCCGTCCATTTCTCAATGCTCATCACGCCAATGCCATAGGTGCCGTGATCCGGTTTGACGAAGACATAACCGTATTCCTCCAGCATATCCTGAAGATGCTCGTAGGAATATTTTCGCGTATCCGGAATGTAGGGACGAAGGGATTCCTTCTGGTAGATCACTTTCGTTTTCTCCCACTTGCTTGCAATACGTTGAATCGTCAAAACGTTTATCCTTCCTTTCTTTCGGACCGGAAAGACGGCCCGTTGTCATCTGCGCGTTATGCGAAAAACATAGGACAGAAGAGAAAAACAATGGTATAATTATAAGATATGGGGATTTTATAAGCTTTTTCAGCGATTCAAAGAAAATGCCTATATCCGTAGTGTATGAACGTTCGATTCGATGGGAGTGGACACATCCCTAATTTTTTGCTGTCTACATGGATCGTGTTTCAAGGCCGGTCACGTTTAATTGAGCTTGAATTGTAAAAGTAATATAATGAAAGTGGCGGTTTTTCGGGCTTTTTCCCATACGAAGGCACGTGGATAGATTATGAAGGAGGTCCAGCATGGCGGAAGAAAAATTCTCTCAAATCATAGATCGGGACATTAATGTGGAAATGCGCGAGTCTTTTATGGACTATGCCATGAGCATTATTGTCAGCCGTGCGTTGCCGGATGTGCGGGATGGTTTGAAGCCGGTGCATCGTCGCATTCTCTATGCGATGGCGGATTTAGGAATGCATCCGGACAAACCATTTAAGAAGTCAGCGAGAATCGTCGGTGAAGTCATCGGTAAATATCATCCTCACGGTGATTCCGCCGTTTACGAGACGATGGTACGGATGGCGCAGGATTTCTCGATGAGATATATGCTTGTCGAAGGCCATGGTAACTTTGGTTCTGTCGACGGGGATATGGCTGCGGCGATGCGGTATACGGAAGCGCGTTTATCCAAAATCGCCATGGAAATGCTGCGTGACATCAATAAAGAAACCATCGATTTCATGCCGAACTACGACGGTGAGGAGCAGGAACCGGTCGTGCTGCCTTCCCGCTTCCCGAACCTGCTGGTAAATGGGGTATCGGGGATCGCGGTTGGGATGGCAACGAATATCCCTCCGCATAACTTAGGGGAAGTCATTGACGGGGTTCATGCGTTGATTAAGAATCCGGAGATCAGTTCGTTGGAATTGATGGATTATATTAAAGGCCCGGATTTTCCTACGGCTGGTTATATTTTAGGCCGCTCAGGGATTCGCCAGGCATATACGACGGGACGCGGATCAATTACGATGCGCGCGAAGACGACGATTGAGGAACACAACAACAAAGCACGGATCGTCGTGGAAGAGCTGCCTTATCAGGTCAACAAGGCTCGACTGGTTGAAAAAATCGCCGAATTGGTTCGCGAGAAGAAAATTGACGGGATTACCGATTTGCGCGATGAGTCAGACCGTACCGGCATGCGTGTGGTGATCGAGCTTCGGCGGGATGTCAATCCGAACGTCGTGCTGAATAACCTGTATAAGCATACGGCGCTGCAAAGCACTTTTGGCATTAATATGCTGGCGATTGTAAACAATGAACCGAAGATTCTGACGCTGAAAGATGTCTTAAGTCATTACCTGCAGCATCAGGTTGAAGTGGTTCGCCGGCGTACCGAATTTGATTTGAAGAAAGCCGAAGCCCGGGCTCATATCCTGGAAGGCTTGCGGATTGCCTTGGATCACATCGATGAAGTGATCGCTTTGATCCGGGGATCCAATTCGGATGAAGAAGCTCGTGAAGGCTTGATGACTCGGTTTGGTCTGAGCCTCGAACAAGCCCAAGCGATTCTCGATATGAGACTCCGCCGGTTAACCGGATTGGAGCGCGAGAAGATTGAAGAAGAATATAACGAATTGCTCCAGAAGATCGCTGAATATCGTGAAATTCTGGCCAATGAACAGCTCGTGCTGAAAATTATCGCTGATGAGCTGCAGGAAATCCGTGATCGCTACGCGGATGAACGCCGTACGGAAATTACGATCGGCGAAGAAAGCATCCTCGACGAGGATTTGATTCCTCAAGAGGAAGTGGTCATCACGATTACGCATACCGGCTACATCAAACGATTACCGGTGACAACATACCGCAGCCAGAAGCGCGGCGGGCGCGGCGTCGTCGGGATGGACACCAAGGATAATGATTTCGTGGAGCATTTGTTCGTGACGAACTCCCACCATTATCTGATGTTCTTTACCGATCGCGGGAAGGCGTATCGCCTCAAAGCGTATGAGATCCCAGAGCTGGGACGTACGGCTCGGGGGACGCCAATTATTAACCTGATTCAGATTGAACAGGGCGAGACGGTTAATGCGGTCATCGAGGTTGAGCGTTTTGACGATAACAAGTATTTGTTCTTTGCTACGAAGCAAGGGATCGTTAAGAAGACGCCAATCGAAGACTATATCAATATCCGCAAAGGCGGATTGATTGCCGTCAACCTGCGTGAAGACGATACGTTAATTGATGTGAAGCTGACCGATGGCAATGAAGAAGTGATCATGGGTACGGCACAAGGGATGTCGATCCGGTTCCCAGAAAGCGATGTACGCTCCATGGGTCGGGCGGCTACCGGCGTAAAAGGGATCACGCTGGATGAAGGCGATTCCGTCATCGGCATGGACGTTGTGGTTCCAGGGCAGGATGTCCTGATCGTAACCGCCAAAGGTTACGGGAAGCGGACCCCAGTTTCCGAATATCGCACGCAAAGCCGCGGCGGTAAGGGGATCAAGACGATTAATGTCACGGAGAAGAACGGTACGGTCGTCGGACTCAAAGTCGTTAAGGATGAAGAGGATCTGATGATTATTACCGCAAGCGGTACGCTGATTCGGACCAGCATGGAAGGCATTTCTACGATGGGTCGGAACACGCAAGGCGTGAAGCTGATTAATATCCGTGAGGACGATGCCGTGGCGACGGTTTGCCGTACGGACAAGAGCGAGGAAGAAGACCAAGACGGAGAAGCTGAGTCCTCCCAGGACGAAGGCCAACCAGTTGAAGGTCAAAGCTTGGAATCTGAACAAGATCACAACGAAGAATAATTGAGTTGCCTGGTTTACGGGACAACATGGCTGGAAAGTTAGGAATGACGGCCCAACCTTAGGAGTAAACGAGCCTTAGAATCAAGTCTAAGGCTCGTTTTTTGATTGCCGGTTTGGAGGCGATTGCGGCATTCTTTTTATCTAGAAAAAAGAAAGATTGCTTGCTATTTTGCCAGCGTACTATAATAGAATTAATTGACACTAGTTCTTTGTGCCTAGAAAATACTGGGATTTGAAATGACTCAGGATTCCTAGTCTTACCCTAAGGAGAGAATAAAGGATGGTAAGTATCTCAGTCGCAGATGTCAAACCGGGAGTTAAATTGAATAATCACGTATATAGCCCATTGGGTGGTCTTTTGCTGCAGAAGGGCAAGGTTTTGCTTCCGAGAGATTTGGACATCCTGCGCGCCTTTATGATCCAACAGGTTGAAGTGGAAGACTTTGTGGTTCCCGAGCGCAAGGTGACAGAGGTTCATGAATCTCCCAAGATAGCTTCGACAGGAGGAGCAGGAGGGGCGACGGCGGGAGCCGCCAGTCAAGTGACGATGAGCCCATTGACGTCGTTGCACGTTGAATACGACCGGATGTTGCATTTAACGAAAAGCGCATTTCAATCCGTGTTGGCTGCAGAGTTGCCGATTTATGAGCTTCGCAATCAGTTGGAGGCGCTCTTCCGTCAGTTGAAGCATTACAATGTGCTGACGTTTATCCCGCGCAATATGAACGAATACGATTATATGTATCATAACGCCATTCTCTGCTCGATTACGTCCTATTTGCTGGCCCAATGGCATGGGTTGCCCCAGAAAGATTGGATGCAGGTAGCATTTGCCGGATTGCTGCACGATATTGGTAATACGAAAATCGATCCGATGATCCTGTATAAGCCAACGCAGTTGACTCCAGAAGAAGTTGATGAAATGCGGATGCACACGACCTATGGCTATCAGCAGCTGCGCAAAACTGCTGCAATTAATGAGGGCGTTCGGCTGACGGCGTTGCAACATCATGAGAAGATGGATGGTACGGGGTATCCGTTCCGGTTGACCGGCGATAAAATTCATATCTACGCGAAAATCGTTAGCGTGGCGGATATTTTTCATGCCATGACGTTAAACCGCCGATACCGTAAAGCGAAATCTCCTTATTTAGTTCTGGAGGAAATCCGGTTTGAGGCATTTGGCAAACTTGATCCCGGCGTTGTTCAAACCTTCATGGATAAGGTGACCCAATTCCATAACGGGACGCGGGTACGCTTAAGCGATGGGAGTGAAGGGGAGATTATATTCTCGGACCGGAATCACCCGACGCGCCCAATGGTCTCCGTTCAAGGACGAATTGTCAATTTGGTTGTGGACAGACAGCTGTATATCGAGGAAGTTCTTTCCTAGGGTTGATTTTTAGGTTCGTTTTGGGGTATATTAT
Source organism: Paenibacillus barengoltzii G22 (assembly GCF_000403375.2). Classification (NCBI taxonomy): domain Bacteria; kingdom Bacillati; phylum Bacillota; class Bacilli; order Caryophanales; family Paenibacillaceae; genus Paenibacillus; species Paenibacillus barengoltzii. The sequence continues at coordinate 653,708 of NZ_KE159655.1, forward strand.
TACTTACCCGCTGAGATTTGTAAAAGGCTGAGTAAGACTAGAATTGATTAGTTGAATAAAAAAGTCTTGCAAGTTTCATAAAAGGGTGATATACTATAAAAGTTGTCGCCGATAAGACGATAACGAAGTTGATCTTTGAAAACTGAACAACGAGTGAGTAATAAATCGAGTTTAAAGGATGAATTTCAAACCGGTGTACTCAGGTCTTGAAATTCGATCCGATCTCGTCAGTTTTTTCTAAATGAGCAAGTCAAACACCACTTTATTGGAGAGTTTGATCCTGGCTCAGGACGAACGCTGGCGGCGTGCCTAATACATGCAAGTCGAGCGGAGTTTATCGGGAGCTTGCTCCTGATAAACTTAGCGGCGGACGGGTGAGTAACACGTAGGCAACCTGCCCGTAAGACTGGGATAACTACCGGAAACGGTAGCTAATACCGGATACGCAAGTCTCTCGCATGAGGGGCTTGGGAAAGGCGGAGCAATCTGTCACTTACGGATGGGGCTGCGGCGCATTAGCTAGTTGGTGGGGTAACGGCTCACCAAGGCGACGATGCGTAGCCGACCTGAGAGGGTGAACGGCCACACTGGGACTGAGACACGGCCCAGACTCCTACGGGAGGCAGCAGTAGGGAATCTTCCGCAATGGACGAAAGTCTGACGGAGCAACGCCGCGTGAGTGATGAAGGTTTTCGGATCGTAAAGCTCTGTTGCCAGGGAAGAACGTCCGTTAGAGTAACTGCTAACGGAGTGACGGTACCTGAGAAGAAAGCCCCGGCTAACTACGTGCCAGCAGCCGCGGTAATACGTAGGGGGC
>NZ_KE159656.1:5000-62710 GCF_000403375.2 Paenibacillus barengoltzii G22
CTTGACAGCCTGGAGTACTTGATTCCATTTTTGCTGGATGTCCAAGAACTCCGGACTATTGCGGTTGGCTAGATAATGATCCATCCCTGCGGGGATTTTGGCTTTCGAGGCGACGCGCGGCGCAGGGCTTCGCGATGGACGATGGCCTCCAGCCCCCGCTCCCGAGGCGGAACCACCGGCGGCAAGCCCGCCTTGCAACGCTCGCTCCAGCTTCGCCTCCAAGTCTGCAAGCTGGCGCCGCAGTTGTTGGACCTCAGCAGCATCAGCGGATGCTCCGCCTCCCGTTCCAGCACTGCGAGCCCCTGCTGGGTGCTCTTCGGCGCCGTCTTTGCCAAACGTACAGATCTTCAACAGAGCAACCTCAAACAAGGTTTGGGGCTGCACGGCATATTTCATTTCGGTCTGATAGTGGTTCAGCGTATCGATGATTCGGAACAACTGCGATTTGGAGAAGCCCTCGGCAATCTCCGCAAAATCCTGTGGATCCAGCACACGTTCCGTCAACTTGTCCGCTTGCGGCACCATTTTGACCATCAGCAAGTCACGGAAATAGTAAAGCAGGTTCTCCATGCACTTGTCTGCGCTTTTGCCTTCCTGCATGAAGCCGTCAATCATCTGCAGCATCCCGCCGATATCGCCGTCAAGCAGCGTTTTGGCCAGCTCTGCAAACTGCCGGGAGGCGATGCCGCCGGTCATGTCCAGCACCTGCTGATAAGAGACCTTTCGCCCCGAGAAGGAAGCAATTTGATCCAAGATGCTTAACGCATCCCGCATCCCGCCGTCAGACAATCGGGCGATATACTCGATGGCTTCCTTCTCCGCTTCGATGCCTTCTTGCTCACAGATCATCTGCAGCCGTTCGCTTTGCTCTTCCAACGATACCCGGCGGAAGTCAAAACGCTGACAACGCGATATCACCGTAGCCGGCAAACGATGCGGTTCAGTGGTTGCCAGAATAAACATGACGTGTGGAGGCGGCTCCTCCAAAGTCTTCAGCAACGCGTTAAACGCTTCCGTCGTTAACATATGGACTTCATCGATAATATAAACTTTCTGCCGCACTTCCGTAGGGGCATATTTCACTTTCTCGCGCAAATCGCGGATTTCTTCAACCCCCCGGTTGGAAGCGGCGTCAATCTCAAGTACATCCATGACAGCACCGGCCGTGATTCTCCGGCATGCATCACACTCGTTGCAGGGTTCTGCTGCGGGTCCTTTTTCACAGTTGACCGCCTTGGCCAAAATTTTGGCCGCACTGGTCTTCCCGGTTCCACGCGGACCGCTGAACAAATAAGCGTGCGACAGCCGCTGTTCACGGATCGCATTCTGCAATGTGCGAATGATATGCTGCTGCCCCACCATGTCTTGAAACGACTGCGGCCGCCAAGCCCGGTACAGCGCAATATGCTCCATTCTGCGGCACCTCTTTCTTTCCTTAAACGACGGTTGTCGTTCCCTTATTATACTATAGCCTTTTGGTCTATGTACAAAAAAAACACCCCTGTCCGCAGACAAAGATGTATTCTGATCCAATATGTACCGTGCACCTGTTATCGATCATTGCGATCCGAGCGGCACCTTTACGGCAAGACTCGGGACAGGCTGCCCTCCGGCACAGGAGTAGGACTGCTTATGGCTGCTTCCTTCCGGACCTGACCAGGTTCACAGGTACTCCTTGCGGAGGACCCGTCCGTCAACGTCTGCCGTAAAGACCGGCCTCACATCGGCAAGACCTCTAACAGGACTTCAACCTCGCTATAGCGGATTGCGAGTTACAGGGCACCGCTACCTCCCCATCTAGCACGGTGAAACTAAGTATAGCTCATGCCTGTCTAAAATGCAACCGGAGGGAAGAAGTTGTCAGTGTCAAGCTAGCGTGGGCAGTCATTTAAGATGCCTGGAACGCGAACCCCGAAGGAACCTCTTCCTTGTAAGCGCTTTGCTTTGTTCTTTCATCAAACACAAGTGATTTGTCAGAATTTTTTGCCGTTATCCGCGAAGTGCTTTGAGTGCCATACCCGTTGTGCTGCTTTGCTTCGGTCCTTGCAGCATGCGAATCATTCCAGCGATACAACCCTTGACCGGTTGCGTCACGTTCTTGAGCAATTGCCGCATGTTTATCGACTGCTGCGGCGTTGCCTGCTTACTCGCTTGTCCTTCAACCGTTCTTACCACCGTGCCCGCTTCTTGAATCCTCATCATCGTCCTCAGCATCGCCCTGACGCCTCGCTCACTCCAACTGTACCCGCCACGCTTCGTCCGCTTGGCGAATATACGCATCTGCGATTCCGCGCTTCCCATCGGGCGCATGCCGCTTGTGTCGATCCCCTTCGCCTGGAGTGTTTTTCGGTAGTCGTCCAAATGCTTCTCATGCCGCTTTAGAACTTTTATACGGCTTCCAATCCTTCCGGTTCTCTTCCGCTATCTCTTGCTCCGACACGCCTTCCAGGACCGCCATAAGCGCGGCTGCATCCTGTTTGGCCAAAGACCGTCTCACGGTCTCCCACACCTGCGGCAAATGACCAACAAAGCGTTTCAAATCACGCGCCACATGAAAGCGGTCCAGCATGTACAGACATTGGTGAAAGTAGGATGTACATTCCCCGATCCACGCCGCGCTGTCTCCGTTCACCACAAGCCACGTGTTCTCGTCGATTTCGTAACGCTCCACCAGAAAGTCCCCGAACCCTTCCCAGAAGTTGCCGCCGCTCGTATGCAGGTAATGCTGTTTGTTCTTCAGCTGTACCCGCTTGCCGTTCTTCTCCCAGCCTTCGTGTACGACTGCAATTGCGTTCTCCATCCCGCGCTTTTTGCTCCGCTGCAGCTTCGTGTACAGCCCATCCACTTCCACGAACAGCACGCGGGCAGCGCGCCGTTTCACCGCTGGCATCGGCTGTTGCGCACGCTCCATCAGTTTTTCCCTGATCGCTTGGTGGCTCAGCACATTGTAGCCCAAAAGCTGCTCCAGCCGCTTTGCGCTGTCCCGGTACGACGGTCCTTGGCTTGCGAATGCGATTGCTGTCTCTTCCAAATGCGGACTGACTTTCCCGCGCCCTTCGAATTGCAACAGCTGATCCAGCAGATACACGTGTTTGCCGCTTCTACGGTCACAGTACAATCTCCGCTTAAAGCGCACATTCCCGAACACTGTGTTGACGCTTGTTTCACGCTCGTCCTTTACTCGATAACGCTCTCGGTCCCGTTGCTCCAGGATCTGCTGATCCAGCGCCTCCAGTACCTGCTTCATCGCACGAGCGAATTCCTCCTGCATTTTCCGGAAAATCCATTGCTCAATCTCTTTCATCGTCGGCATTGTTGTGGTAAAGTGGCTCACAGGAGCTTCCTCCTTCTTGGTGTGTTGTGCGCAAACATCACTTTACCAAGGGAGAAGCTCTTTTTCTATATCCGCTTTTTCCAATTCCTACACCCACAGAGATTTTACACTATCGAAGAAGTTGGCGGATTTGCCTTGCTTATGCCTCGACTATCACTGAGTTGTGCGCGCTCTCTCATGCAACTCTAGTTATATTTTGCTATATTAATAGAATAAGGAAATGGGAAAATTGAAGTGAGTGAGAGAGGGGAAACAAATGAAAATAATTGGGAAGCTCTTGCTGAGCATCGCCCTGCTAGCTGGCGGCTTGGTCGGCTTGCAATCATCCCGGGTTGAAGCGGCATCCCCGGTTCGAATTTTGCTGGACGGATACCCGCTGGATTTTGCAGGTGAACCCATGATTGTAAACGGCACGACGCTGGTTCCATTCCGCTCCATATCCGAAGCGCTTGGCATCAACGTCACTTGGAACCAAGCTTCCAAAACGATCACTGCGATTAAAGGCACAGGCGCTGAAGTTATTCATGTTCAGTTAACGCTGAACAACAAAACGGCCAAAGTGAACAGCACCTCCGTGCCACTGGCAGTTGCGCCCCGGTCCGTTGGAGGCAATACCCTGATTCCGCTTAGCTTCTTCAGTCAGCAGTTTGGGGCCCAGGTCGGGTGGGACCAAGCTTCTCGGACCGTATCCATCGCCTCCCCGCAAAAACGGATGTATACGCTGGGGTTCTATGCTATTTCCTCCTTCTCAGATGTTGGAATGATTCCGAGTCTGGACGCTGTTGCTTTCGGCTGGAGCCGGATCAACGAGAAAGGAGAGTTTACGCAAACGGGGGATGTGTTTAGACTTCCGCAACCCGCGGGCAACGTGACAGCGGATAGCCTCGTAAATGAAGCGGCATCGGCACGTACCTTGCCTTATCTGATGGTCTTCGCCAGCGATGGGAAAGGTGAACTGACCCGGATCTTGGAGGATCCAGCCCTACAGCAGCAGGCGATTACCGATATGGTGAATGCTGCTACTGCGAAGTCATTTCAAGGGATTATGCTCGATTTCGAGGGGCTTGGCTTAACGACAGAGAAGACGGCAACGCGGCAAGCTTTTAACAACTTCGTCAAAGAATTGTCAAAACAAACCCGGGCGGCTGGCCTCAAGTTGTCCTTGGCGCTTCACCCGCTGAACTCATCCTATCAAGGTTATGACTACAAAACGCTGGGAGCGCTGACGGACGAAATCGTGATCATGGCTTACGATTATCTCCAAGGAAACAATAGCGGCCGGCCGCAACCCGCAGACAAAGTGGACGAAGCGATCCGCCTGGCTCTGAAAGAGACAAGCGCCAGCAAGCTGCTCCTGGGGTTAAATATGGACAGCGAGGACCAGAACACCGTCAAAACGCTGATCGGACTGGCGAAACGCCATGATCTGAAGGGCATCGCCCTATGGCGCCTCGGCATCATCAAGAGCGAAGAATGGAATGGTTTGAAAGAAACTGTGGAGTTTAAGAAGTAAGTTATTCCTCATAGGCAGGTTGGAGATGAAGAGCGGACCGTTGTCGGCAATCGTCTCCGACCTTTTTTTAGTTTGTACGCACGTCGCCACCCTCGGTCACAATCGCCAACCGGCTGATTATACGCCACCTTCCGTCATCCGATCTCTATCGCAACAGTGAACCAGCCGAAAGGTACACCGCGCCGCCCCTGACCTCCGCCCCCAGATCGCACATTGCCCCGCTTAAATGCAAAAGTACAGTTCATTTCGCCAATTTCACACCATGTTGCCGTTTTAACTGCAAAAGTGCAGTCCATTTCCGCCTTCTGCGGCCAAATCGCCGCTATGCCGCCTTTTTGAACTGCACTTTTACATTCCATCATGCCAATTCCCTCATTCTCGCGCTTGCTCAACTGCACTTTTGCATTTAGCAACAGCGGATCCACTCCCACTCACCAATCGAACGCATCCCAATCCCGCCGAATCACCTCGTACATCCGAACCCGACCTGATTCACCGCTGGAACGTGCCTGCAGCCAACCCAGCTCACACAACTGCTGTAAATATCTCACCGCCGTTCGATGATTTACACCAAGTTGCGCCTCAACATCCTTCGGACGAATGGGTCTGCCTAACTGAACGGCCTGCAATAATGTTGATTTCAGCGCCAGCTTGGGAAGATCCGCCTGTTGCCCAGACACCTCAAATCGGCTCAAAAGCATGCGAAGCAGCATGATGCAAATTTCCGGCTGCTGTTCCACATCGTCATAGGCCAGGGAAACCACCCGGTACCCCATAGCTTGCAGAAAAACCTCCCTGTTCAGCTCCCGGCTATACATTGTACGATCCATATCGCGAACATGCGGTCCAAAGCCTTTCACCTCGATAATGAGCTTCACAGCCTCTGTTAACCAAGCGAAATCCGCAAAATACGGGCGCCCCCGCCAATCCGCAATCTCATACTCCGGATGAAGATGATCCAAATTCCCCCGCAAAGGCCACCATACATTACGCAAAAACAACTGCTCGCCATGCCCATGCCCTCGTTCTAAGCGGTCTTTTCGCTCACCCGAACGGCGTTTACGATGCGTGTCCAACCACAAGTGATGCGCTTGATCAAAGTCCACTGCCGTCCCCTCCCACTCTTGAAAACTTAACTTTGAAAAAAATAAAAAACGCCTCCGCCCATCATCAGATCGGCAGAGACGTTCTTCGTCATTTCGCTTGTTGTGCAAGGGTATCTTAGATACCGTATTTCTTTTTGAATCTATCCACACGTCCACCAGCATCCAGGAATTTCTGCTTCCCGGTGAAGAATGGATGGCAGTTGGAGCAAATTTCAACGCGCAGGTCTTGTTTCACGGAACCCGTCTCAAACGTGTTACCGCAAGCGCAAGTTACAGTAGTCACGTAATATTTCGGTTGAACTGCTTCTTTCATCTTCTTTCACCTCTTTCCGCCCTGAGCCTCAGTCGTGCCCAGAGTTATATGACACACAAACGCATTATAGCACGGGGCAACCTTTCGCGCAATTGCCTGTTTTATCCTCGCACCTTGACGCGGGCCAATTCCGCCGGCGGCACATGTGTATACGATCCGATGACCACGTCCGGCAGCTCCTCCTGAAAAATCTCAATCGCCTGCTTCATTCCAAGAATCTCCCCTTTGGCCTTCGGAATCAATTCCAGATAGCTTTCCGGATCGATATTCAGGTTACGCAGTTGAATCAGCTTCAGATTGGTGCGGCGGGCGAATTCGATCATCGCTTCAATTTCTTCCTCCCGGTCCGTAACACCAGGGAAAATCAAATAGTTGATCGAGGTATATACCCCTTGGTCTGCCGCATACTTCAACGATTTCTCCACATTCGCGAGTGAATAACGACGCGGTCTGTAGTAGGCATTGTAGTGATCGTCCAGTGCGCTAATTGTGCTGACCCGCATTAGATCCAAGCCGGCATCAACGATCCCGCGGATATGATCAGTGAGCCCCGCGTTGGTGTTGATATTAATGTACCCCATATCCGTCTGGCGCCGCACTTCGCGAATCGCCTCAATGATCAGCTTGGCCTGCGTGGACGGTTCCCCTTCACAACCCTGGCCGAAGCTGATAATCGACTCTGGCGTCTTCAGATGCTCCAGCATCACTTCCACCAGTTCTTCGACACGCGGGCGGAAGTTCATCCGCGTCTGCGGGGAGACAAATCCGCTGTCATCCGGTTGTTCGGAAATGCAGCCGAAGCAGCCCGCATTACAAGAATAGGAAACGGGAACGGCCCCTTCCCAGCGATTCAGAAACGTATTGGATGCGGTCAGGCACTCATAACCTAACGCACAGTTCGATAAATGTTCGTACAGCCGATTCTCCGGATAACGGGAGGTGTAGGCTTTCACCTGATTTTTCAGTTCAAGAGGATCACAATTCAGCGGATTCCACTTCTCGGGATCATCCGACAGGCGTGCGGTCACGTAAAACTGACCGTCCTTCCAAACCACCGCAGAATACCCGAACAAAGGCAGCTTATAATCTTTGTCCGTCTTCACATACCCCGGCAAACAAAGACGGGTATAGCCTTGCGGGAGCAGAGCGCCGACCGCCTGAACATTCCCAGGGAGCGGCTTCATTTCGCCCGTTTCCGGGTCCATTCCGATTGGCCGGGTGGACGGCAAGCCCACCAACGTCGCCCCTTCAGGAAGCGGAATCAGCTCATCCTCCATAATCTCTACGATCATATCCGCACTGCGAGCTAAGCCGTACAGCGACGGATGATCATAGACCTGTCCTTGTTCATCTGCATACACTAAGTACATGTTGTTCTCCTCTTTGTATTCATCGCGGGAAGCCAAGCAAGCCCTCCCGAGAGATCTCTTTAAACCGTAGTATTTTGCGTACTGCCAGCGCCCGTAGAAGCCGAACTCGACCGCGAGGAAGTAGAGCCCGACCGCACCGGACGACGTGCCCCGCCATTACTGCTGCCCGAATTGTTCCCGGAAACATCAAAAGAAGCCAGGAATTCGGCATTCGTCTTGCATTCGCGCAGCTTTTTGAGGAAGCCTTCCACAAAGTCGTAAGAGTCGTTCATGTTCTTCCGGATCGACCAGATCGTATCCAGCTCTTCTTTGCTCAGGAGCACTTCCTCACGCCGTGTACCGGAGCGGCGAATATCGATTGCCGGGAAGATCCGGCGTTCCGCCAATTTCCGGTCCAGGTGCAGCTCCATGTTCCCCGTACCTTTAAATTCTTCATAAATAATATCGTCCATCCGCGAACCGGTATCCACCAAAGCCGTTGCCAAAATCGTTAAGCTGCCGCCCTCTTCCACATTCCGGGCCGAGCCAAAGAACCGCTTCGGACGATGGAACGCAGCCGGATCAATCCCCCCGCTGAGCGTACGCCCTGACGGCGGAACCACCAAGTTATAGGCACGTGCAAGACGCGTAATGCTATCAAGCAAAATCACAACGTCCTTCTTGTGCTCCACCAGCCGTAAAGCGCGCTGCAGCACAAGCTCCGCCACCTTGATATGGTTCTCCGGCAGCTCGTCAAACGTAGAAGCGATCACTTCGCCTTTGACCGAACGCTGCATATCGGTAACCTCTTCCGGACGTTCGTCGATCAACAGTACGAATAACTCAATGTCGGGATTGTTGGTGGAGATGCTGTTGGCAATTTCCTTCAGCAGTAAAGTCTTCCCTGCTTTAGGCGGTGCCACGATCAAACCGCGTTGGCCGAGTCCGACCGGGGCAAGCAAATCCATAATGCGGGTGGATAAATGATTTGGGGAAGTTTCAAGCACCAATTTGGTCTGCGGATAGAGTGGAGTCAGCGCTGGAAAATGCAGACGTTCCGCCGCAATGGCCGGGTTCTCACCGTTGACGGCGTTGACTTGCAGGAGGCCGAAATATCTCTCATTTTCCTTCGGTGTACGGCACTTCCCGGAGACCAGGTCCCCGGTGCGCAGATCAAACTTGCGGATTTGCGATGCAGAAATGTAAATATCCTCCGTGCTGGGCAGATAATTGATCGGTCTGAGGAAACCGTACCCTTCCGGCAAAATCTCGAGCACGCCTTCCATAAACATCAGACCGCTTTGTTCAGCCTGTGCCCTCAAAATAGCAAAAATCAATTCTTTCTTCTTTAATTGGCCGTAATAAGGGATCTGATATTGCTTCGCCAGCTTGTACAGCTCGGTAAGCTTCATCCCTTCCAAATCGGCGATTTGAAGATCCATATTAAAATAACCACCTATTCAATTTTATTGAAAACTATGAAGTATGGCGTAATGATAGACTTACTCGCCTATTATGCCCTATCCTTGGCAACTTATGCGCAAAAACGGAAAGTTATTCTTCCATCTCCCGCCATACATCTGCACCCAATGCCCGTAAGTTGGGCACCAGATGGTCATATCCTCGGTCAATTAACTCCACGCCAAAGACTTCTGTCGTACCTTCCGGCACCGTAAGTCCAGCTACAACCAGCGCGGCCCCGGCGCGCAAATCCGCCGCCTTCACTTTCGCCGCATTCAGCGGTCCGCCTTCGATGATAGCAGAACGGCCTTCGACGCGGATTTTGGCGCCCATCCGTACCAGCTCCGGCACGTGCTTAAATCGATTGCTGTAGACAAAATCGCTCAGCACGCTGACCCCTTTCGCCTGCGTCAACAAACTGGTCATCGGCGATTGAATATCCGTCGGAAACCCCGGGTAGACTAATGCCTTGACATCAACATGTTGGTATTCTGGTTGTCCAATCACTCGAATGCTTTCATCGAGCTCTTCCACATGAGCACCCATTTCCAGCAGCTTGGCCGTCAACGCCTCCAAATGTTTCGGAATCACGCCGTCGATCAAGACATCGCCCCGGGTTGCTGCGGCAGCAATCATGTAAGTTCCAGCTTGGATCCGGTCAGGAATGATAGAGTGACGGCAGCCTTTCAGCTCCGTAACGCCTTCGATTCGGATCGTCTCCGTACCGGCCCCTTTAATTACCGCTCCCATGGAGTTTAACAAAGTGGCCACATCTATAATTTCAGGCTCTTTCGCCGCATTTTCAATAATTGTAGCGCCTTTGGCTCTCGTAGCCGCCAGCATAATGTTAATCGTTGCTCCAACGCTGCTGACATCCAGGTATACCTTCGCCCCGCGCAGCTCTTTCGCATGCAAATGAATCGCGCCGTGTTCATTCGTCACGGTCGCCCCTAAAGCTTCAAATCCTTTGATATGTTGATCAATTGGACGAGGTTCAAAGTTGCACCCCCCCGGCAAACCGATGGTCGCTTCTTTGAAGCGTCCTAGCAAAGCCCCCATCATATAATAGGAAGCTCGCAGCTTCTTTACCGGCCCGTTGGGCATCGGAATGGAACGAATATGGGTGGGATCGATACGCATCTGATTGCCATCCCACAGGACGCGGGCACCCAGCTCCTCCAAAATCTCCGAGTATACCGCCACGTCACTTAATATCGGCAAGTTATCCAGAACCACCTCGGATTCTGCCAAGATCGCAGCTGGAATCAACGCTATCGCGCTGTTTTTGGCGCCGCTGATCGAAACGCTTCCGCGCAGCGGACGTCCGCCACGAATCATTAATTTCTCCATAAGTCCAGGATCCCCCTACGTTTTTGCGTCGGTACACAAGCCCATGATTTTTAGCGGCAGAAATGGAAAGACACCGTCTAGGCGGTGTGCTCTCCAAGTCACCTTATTCAGCTGAACGGTCCAATCCCTTGTCCGTCCTAAAGTTTGCGCCGCAACCCGCCTAAGACAGGAGTACGGCGCACACGCTTGATGTTAATCCTTAAGCTTTGTTGTTGGAGCCGAATTCACGGATTTTCCCAACAACCGTAGCTTTGATCGCGTCACGGCCAGGAACGATGTATTTACGAGGATCGTATACATCTGGTTTCGCAGCCAGTACTTCGCGAACAGCCTTCGTAAACGCGATTTGGTTCTCCGTGTTCACATTGATTTTGGAAGTACCGAGCGAGATCGCTTTAGCGATATCATGCGTTGGGATGCCTGTCCCACCGTGAAGAACGAGCGGGATTTTAACAGCATCGCGGATTTCTTCCATTTCTTTAAAGCCCAGGTTAGGTTCACCTTTGTAAGGACCATGAACGGAACCCAACGCAGGAGCCAGCGTATCGATGCCAGTTTCGTTAACGATACGGACGCACTCGTCCAGTTTAGCGTATTGAATACCGCCAACAACGTCATCTTCTTGACCGCCGACAGTACCTACTTCAGCTTCAACCGAAACGCCTTTGGCATGTGCGTATTCAACCACTTTCTTCGTCATGGCAATGTTCTCATCAATTGGATGATGGGAGCCGTCGATCATAACGGAAGTAAAGCCAGCGTCAATCGCCTCTTTACATTTATCAAAGCTCGAACCGTGGTCGAGGTGAATCGCAACAGGTACAGTGATTTTCATGTCATGCAGCAAGCCTTCCACCATTTTAACAACGGTGTAGAAACCGCCCATGTGACGGGCAGCACCTTCGGAAACGCCCAGAATGACTGGGGATTTCTCTTCTTCTGCTGCAGCAAGAATGGCTTGGGTCCATTCCAGGTTATTGATGTTGTACTGGCCTACGGCATATTTGCCGGCAAGGGCTTTGTTCAACATATCTGTCATCGATACTAATGGCATGGGTTTCAATCCTCCTAAGGATGTGGGATATTATCTTTTTAGCCGACATTCACACACTTTTTTATTATACCACAACCTTGCAAAAATACTATTCATGCTTTCCTTTCATTTGTGAACGCCTTGTGTTGTACTGACGAAAACCCCGTTTTTGCAAAATTCCCATATAAAGAAAAAAGAGCTTCTCCCCTGGCTAACCCAGTTGGAGAAGCTCCTGTAATCCTGAATCATCGTACGATCTTACGGATTGATGAATTGCATCGCCTGCAACATCCGCTTCAGCAGGGCAGCGCTTTGTGCGCGGGTCGCATGTTCCCGGGGACCAAACGTCGTCTCACTCAAACCGTGGATGATGGAGGCTCCCGTCAGTCCATCCACCGCTGCGTCCGCCCATGGCGCGATGTCTGCTGCGTCGTCGAACGTTTTCGACGTCCCGTTGGCAGTAGGCGCAGATCCCGCGTACTCCATCGCCCTGACGAGCATGACCGCCATCTGTTCACGGGTTATGAGTTGCGCCGGACGGAACGTCCCGTCCTCGAAGCCGTCAATCAGCTGCGCCTCATTTGCCGCCCGGACAGCTCCTTCATACCATGTACCCGGCGTCACGTCCCGGAAAGGCGTCGCTCCGTTCGGTTCATCGTCCAGCCCTAGGGCCCGCACGAGCATGGCGGCAAATTCAGCACGGCTGATGTTATCGTCCGGTACAAACCGGTCCCGACCTCTTCCTTCAACCAGCAGCTTGTTCGCCATCAGGACGATATCCTCTTTCGCCCAATGCCCATTCACATCCGCAAACGATTGATCCGATGCGATCACCGTATACGCACCGTCGTAAGGCGAACGGATCGTCACTAGACCGTCGTTGCTGAAAACGGAAGGGGCGAACCGAAGGTGCCTGTGATTGTCGATGCGTACAGCCGTCGCTTGATCCGGATTGGCAGGTTCGGGCAGAACGGCCGTCAAGGTTGCGTATGTTCGGCCCCAATCCACACTGCTGCCGTCATGGTCCTCCAGCGAATAAACGACCGGTTGAGGGAGCAGCTGCTCCCCACCGACACTAGCAATTGCTCCGTTCGCGGTATCACTGAGGGAACCGACTGCCGCAGCGATCCCAAAGGTTACGGTTGCCTCCTTTGGAACGCCCTGCAGGACGTGGAGCGGAAGGCGCAGCCTATTTCCATCGACGCTCCATTCCAACCAAGCGTCCTGTTGAAGCTCTACCGCATGCAGCAGCGGGGCGGCCGGAAGGTCCATTTTGACCGCCTCTCCAATGTCTTGTGCTTCGATCCGAATATAGTCCTGCTGAACTGTCAACGCTTCGGACAATTGCCCCGCCGTCGGGAAAATCCGAGTTATACGTTGCCCGTCGGACGATTCGTACGATGCGTCGACCCGTTTGACCTCGCCGTTGATTTTGATGATCACCTGATGGAACGCCGCAGACCCGCCTCCCGTTCCCGAGTACCCCGAATTTCCGGAACCCCCAGAGCCACTAGAGCCGCCGGATCCAGCAGGAGCGGAGACCGTCACCGTGCGTGTCACTTCCGAGGCGGCGTTGCCGGACGGATCCGCCACATTGTAACGGAGCGTATACTCGCCCGCCCTGTTTGTATCTACGGCTCCGCTTACGACAATAAGATGGGTGACGTCGCCGTAATAGGCATCGGTCGCTTGTGCTCCGGGATCGGTAAACGCTGCACCAAACGGTACGCTCATCACGGGATCGCCGACCAATGTGAGAACTGGAGGCTGCGTATCCTTCACATAAACCGTACGCGTCACAGTCACAGCCGCATTGCCTTCGGTATCGGAAACGTCATAGGCAAGCGTATAAGTGCCAAGGGTCGAGGTATCCACTGTTCCCGTTACCACGATCGATGCGGTGAGGTCACCGTCCTGCAGATCCTGCGCCGTTGCTCCGGGATCGATAAACAGGCTGTTCGCTTCCACCGTCATCGGATTCGGTCCGTTCAAATAAATCGTCGGCTCACCTCCGTCGTACACGTACACATCGCGAGTGACCGTCGCGGTATTCCCTGCATGGTCCGTGACCGTATATTGGACCGGATAATGACCGAGTTGCGACGTGTCCACGACGCCTGTAATCACGATTTCGGAAATCTCGCCATCGATCGCATCGGTTGCCACCGCCCCCGGTTCCACATACGACTCGCCTTGCGGGATGTTCATCGGATTGCTGCCGTTCAGCGTAAGTATCGGCGCCGTGTTGTCCAGTCGAAACACGTTCGATACGGCGTCAGCGACATTCCCAGCTAGATCTTGCGCGCGGACATGCAAGTACCAGTCGCCGTCTCCGCTTGTCTTCTGCAACATATCGCCGCTCGCAAAAGCAGTCCAGCCGCTCGCGGGAACAGCCGTGCTTTGCGTCCAGGCGTATTGCAGGGAGTCGGCGTCAACACCACTCCCCGAATCATTCACGGTCACGATGCTTTCCGCCGTTTTCGCAGGCTCCAGATTGCCGTTCTCGACGAACTGAACGTCGGGAGGCACAGCATCCCTCTGCACGGTGATCGTATATGTCCGAGGCGGTTTCAAATACGGTTCCACCCGAACAGGGATGACCGTTGTCGCTCCCGAGAGGCTTACGGTCGCCGTGCTGCCGCTCGCTATTGGCTGGTTGTCGACATATAGCTGGGCGTAAGTCGAGTCGGCGAGCGTTGCCTTGATATGCACGCTCGATACCAACAGGTCGTCGAAGGTATAATCAGTGACCGAAGGAGAGAACGCGGGGTCGATATCGCCTTCCTGCACCGTCAGGTCGCTCAGAAGGTCATTGCCCGGCACGTCCGTTTGACCATAATCTTTGTCATCTCCCGAGTCGATCCCCCAGGCGATGACGGTGCCGTCTGACTTCAGCGCCAACGAAACGGTTCCGCCCGCCGAGATTGCCACCACATCAGAGAGTCCGGCCGGCACGTTCGTTTGATTATAAATATCACTTCCCCAGGCAACGACAGTGCCGTCTGACTTCAACGCCAGCGAATGCATTGCGCCTGCGGAGATCGCCACCACATCAGAGAGCCCCGGCGGCACGTCCGATTGACCGAAAGAATTATCCCCCCAGGCTTTGACGGTACCGTCTGACTTCAGCGCCAGCGAATGCAAGGATCCCGCCGAGATCGCCACCACGGACCCCGGCGCCTTAAGATCGTCCGGCACCTCTCTTTGACCAGTTCCATTACTTCCCCAGGCAACGACAGTGCCGTCAGATTTCAGCGCCAGCGAATGCATTGCGCCTGCGGAGATCGCCACGACCCCGGTCAGCCCAGGCGGCACCTCCGTTTGATCATCACTTCCATCACTTAACCAATCTCCCCAGGTAACGACAGTGCCGTCTGACTTCAGCGCCAGCGAGTGAAGATCTCCCCCTGCGATCGCTACCACCTCGGTCAGTCCGGCAGGTACGGTCGATTGGCCGGTGTCTTTTCTTCCCCAGGCAACCACGGTGCCATCCGATTTCAGCGCCAGCGAATGATGCAATCCCGCGGCAATTGCCTTCACTCCGGTAAGCCCGTCAGGCGGGGTCAATTCACCAAGATCCGGGTCGTCGTCCTCAAAGAAATCTCCCGGGTTGCCTCCCCAGGCAACCACGGTGCCGTCTGACTTCAGCGCCAGCGAGTGAACCACCCCCGCCGCGATCTCGATTCCCTTGACAGGCATCGCAGTCCCTGCAGGCACGTTCGTCTGACCATAGTTATTATATCCCCAAGCGACGATGGATCCATCTGACTTTACAGCCAATGAATACCGATATCCCGCGGCGATTGCCGCCACCCCGTCAAGTCCGGCCGGCACGTTCGATTGACCATACTCATTCTCTCCCCAGGCAACGACGGTTCCGTCCGACTTCAAAGCCAGCGAATGATACCCGCCCGCCGCGATTGCCACTACCCCGTTAAGCCCGGCCGGCACGCTTGTTTTACCTTGACCATTATCTCCCCAGGCTTCGACAGTGCCATCCGATTTCAGCGCCAGCGAATGATTCATTCCGGCCGCGATTGCCACAACCCCATCAAGATCGCTCGGCACGTTCGTCTGACCAAAGTTATCGAGTCCCCAGGCTTCGACGGTGCCGTCCGACTTTAAAGCTAGCGAATGATACCCGCCCGCCGCGATTGCCACTACCCCGTCAAGCCCAGCCGGCACGTTCGTCTGACCTTTGCCATTCAGACCCCAGGCGACGACGGTGCCGTCCGCTCTAAGCGCCAGCGAATGATCTATCCCAGCCGAGATGGCTACAACCCCGTCAAGCCCAGCCGGCACGTTCGTCTGACCATAGTTATTGCGCCCCCAGGCGACGACGGTGCCGTCCGCTCTAAGCGCCAGCGAATGATCTATCCCAGCCGAGATGGCTACAACCCCGTCAAGCCCAGCCGGCACGTTCGTCTGACCATAGTTATTGCGCCCCCAAGCGACGATGGATCCATCCGACTTTAAAGCCAGTGAATGATATCCACCCGCCGCGATTGCCACAACCCTGTCAAGCCCGGCCGGCACATTCAATTGACCAAGGGCATTCGATCCCCAGACGACGACAGTGCCATTCGCTCTAAGCGCCAGCGAATGATCCACTCCTCCCGAGACTTTCACATACCGGCTTCCCTTGCCCGCTTGCGCCGCATGCGCCGACCCGGCACCGTATGGAACCGCCACAATCAGCAACAACACGAAAGTCAGAGTAATAGAAATGAGCTTTCGACTTTTAATAAATAACATAATAGATATACCCCGCATTCTGTATTCCGGTTAGCTTGTATCGTACTTCCGGATTTTTCTGGTCCATCGCCTGCTACAACAGAATTAAAAATCATACTGTACTGTACAGTTTGATAAAAATATAAAATGGCTCTCGACATCTGTCAAGGTGAAGCTTTTGCGCTCATTGACCCGTCTTGTACGATATGAAATAATTTGAACAAGTAATACAGAGCATGGAGGAGCGATCTGGACCTATGATAAACCTGTCGCCGCGGGAAGCGGCAAAGCGCAAGCAAATTTTGACGGCTGCCCGCAGCCTCTTCCTAACCCGGGGGTACGCTGGAACGAGCATGGATCTCGTCACCTCGGAAGCCGGCATATCCAAGCAGACGCTGTATCGCTATTACTCGACTAAGGAAGCGCTGTTCTCCGACCTGCTGTGCCAAGTGATCCACGAGCTTACGGAGGAGAAGCAGCCGTCACTAGCGAGCATGCCCCTGCCCGAAAACCGGGAACAGCTCTACGAAACTATGCTGATGATGGCCCGAGTCATCGCCGTAAAGCTAAGTGACCCGCTTTATCTATCCATTCTTCGCATCGTTTTTGCGGAATCAGTCCGCTTTCCTGAGCTCGGGGAGCTGCTTCTCGAATCCTTTCCTAAAAGCACCGAAGTATTGACGGATCTGCTGAAGAAGTGCAGGGAAACGGGGTTGGTGAAGCTGGAGGACGGCGATGAGGAAATGTCAATGAGAATGTTCATCGGGCCGCTGATTGGCCAAGCCTTTCTCGACGGTCTGATCTGTGGCGCTTCCACGCCGGAGCCCATGCCCGAGAAAGAACTGAAGCGACTGTGCCGGATTTATGTAGAATCGATTACTTAATGGTGCAGAATGCCAATAAAATAATAAAAAAAGGACCTCCCAAGGATCCGCGTGGAAAACACGCCATCATCCTCAGGAGGTTTATTATTTAGAACATCTCTTGCTTTAAAGTACATTTCCACTTTTAAGCTGTAAATTAACTGCTGCGCGCATTTCATCAATGTCAAAGGGTTTCGTAAAATGCATCAGCGCCCCAAGGTCCGTCGCTTCCTTGATCATGTCAAGCTCACCGTAAGCGGTCATCATGATTACCTTGATCTCTGGATTGACCTCCTTGATATGCTTAAGGATTTCCAAACCGTCCATGCCCGGGATTTTCATGTCGAGAAGCACTAAATCCGGCGAGTCGCTGCGGACGATTTCCAAAGCCATCTTACCGTTGGCTGCCTGAAACGTTTTATACCCTTCGCTGCTAAACACTTCCATCAATAAAATGCGGATACCGTTCTGATCATCGACAATTAATACTTTCTTCTCTTCCACCGAAAAGCCCTCCCACAAGTCCACCATGTAATCCTGGTCATAAGTAAATACTTCGCTCCCGATTTGCAAAACCCTTCTCCACTGGAAAAAAGAGCCTTAAAAAATCAGTTGCCCCAAAATTACAGGTGCTTTGAGATTGGAATTTTCGATAAATCCGTTTAGGACAGGTGAGCGATCGAAGCTTTCACGAACTCGCGGAACAACGGCTGCGGACGGTTCGGACGGGAGGTGAATTCCGGATGGAACTGCACCGCCAGGAACCAAGGATGATCCGGAAGCTCGACGATTTCCACCAATCGGCCGTCCGGCGAAGTCCCGGAAATGCGCAGGCCCACGCGCTCCAATGTCTCACGGTATGCATTGTTGAACTCATACCGGTGGCGATGGCGCTCGTAAATCAGTTCATCGTTATAACATTGCATCGCAAGCGATCCCGGTACCAGCTTACAAGGGTATAACCCAAGTCGCATCGTACCGCCCAGATCTTCGATATCCTTCTGCTCCGGCAACAGATCGATTACCGGATACTCCGTGGAAGGGTTGATCTCCGAGCTGTTCGCGCCTTGAAGTCCGGCCAGCGAACGAGCATATTCGATCACCGCAACCTGCATCCCCAAGCAAATGCCGAAGAACGGAATCCGCTTCTCGCGAGCATATTTGATCGTTGTAATTTTGCCTTCAATACCGCGATCGCCGAAGCCGCCTGGAACCAAAATCCCGCCAACGCCTTGCAGCAGCTCATCCACGTTCTCGTCTGTAACTTCCTCTGCGTTCACCCAGCGGATCTTCACATCGGCATTCGCATCAAAGCCGGCGTGGGATAACGATTCTACTACACTGAGGTAAGCGTCATGCAGCGCCACATATTTCCCGACGATGGCGATTTCCACCGTCTTCTCCAGCTTGTTAATGCGATCCACGAGGCCTTCCCATTCACGCATATCCGGAGCCGGCGTCGTCAGCTTCAGATGGTTGACAACGATCTCGTCCAGCCCTTCATCGCGCAGGTTCAGCGGCACTTCGTACAGCGTATTGGCATCCCGGCACTCCACAACCGCGCTTGGATCCACATCGCAGAACTGTGCAATTTTCGCTTTGATATCGTCCGACAGCTCATGCTCGGTACGGCAGACGATCACGTTCGGTTGAATCCCGATGCTGCGCAGTTCTTTGACGCTGTGCTGAGTCGGCTTGGTTTTCACTTCGCCAGCCGCTTTAATATATGGAATGAGCGTGACGTGAATATACATCACATTCTCCCGTCCGATGTCGCTCTTGATTTGACGAATCGCTTCCAGGAACGGCAAGCTCTCAATGTCACCGACGGTTCCCCCGATCTCGGTGATGACCACGTCAGACCCTGCTTCACGCCCAGCGCGGAAGACACGCTCTTTAATTTCGTTGGTAATATGCGGAATGACCTGAACCGTGCCGCCCAGATACTCGCCGCGACGTTCTTTGCCAATAACGGAGGAATAGATTTTCCCAGTCGTCACATTGCTGTTCTTAGAAAGATTGATATCGATAAAACGTTCATAATGGCCCAGATCCAAGTCAGTCTCAGCGCCATCGTCCGTGACGAACACTTCCCCGTGCTGATACGGGCTCATCGTACCCGGATCGACGTTAATATAAGGATCGAATTTCTGGATCGTTACCTTTAATCCCCTGTTCTTCAACAGCCTTCCCAGCGAAGCCGCCGTAATCCCTTTCCCCAGTGAGGATACGACCCCGCCTGTCACGAAAATGTATTTTGCCACAGCCAAAAACCTCCTAAAGTAGTACGTGTTCACAATCCCATCGGATCCCAGAAATTCAGGTAACTTAGATCATTAGCGTAACCTATTATCCGGTAAAACATAGCCAAAAAGGCATAAAAAAATAAAAAGTGACACCCGAAATGGTCGGGGCACTTTTTAATAAAATTCACATGTTATATAGGTTTGAATCATAAGCCCATGCAATAGTTTACCCGTTACCCTAGTTCGTGTCAAGTCAAGTCAGAGCGCATCTTATGAACAAAATAAGGAATGAAAAAGGACGGCCATCGCCGTCCTTCATAAGCCCTTCAGATATCGCGAGGCCCCTGCCTCAAAGCTAATTAATCCTCGTCGCTATCGTCGAAATCCTCATCGGTGTCCAGATCGTCGTCCTCTTCGCTAAGGTCTTCCTCGTCTTCAAGTTCCTCATCTGGAAGCAACTCTTCGTCATCCACATCTTCCACGTCGTCATCGTCATCATCTGGGAACAACTCGTCTTCGGAATCCTCGTCGAGTACATCGTAATCCTCTTCGTCATCGGATACGTATGTATCGTCCTCTTCCACAAAATCGTCATCTTCCAGATCGTCGTCGTCATCGTTAATGATGCGCGGACGCTTGGAGTTGCCAACCGGATCCTCCGACCGCTCGATCGGATACCAGCGTTTCAGGCCCCACAGGTTGGTGCCAACGCAGGCAAACCGGCCGTCGATGTTGATTTCGGTATAAAGCTGCGCAATCGCCTCGTTAATTTGCTCCTCGTTCATGCCGCGAAGCTTAGCGACCTCATTCATCAAGTCACGGTAGTAATATGGCGTGTTTGCCGCCTTCAAAATCATAAAGGCCAAATCGACCATGGGAATTTCTTGGACTTTCTCCGGGTCGATTTTCAAATTCAGCGGGGTACTCACGTTACGGACACTTCCTCTCACGCAAAAGTTCACTATAAAGCAATGATGAAACCTTATCGTTAGAGCCGGTTTCTTTCACTAACATATCCATATCACACAATAGTAAAACCTATTTGGCACCAAATTGCAAGTTTTAAAAACACACCAAAGCCCTGCCGCCAAAAGGGAAGGAGCGGAGAACCCCCTAGTCCCCCGCTCCTTGACTGTATCCTTCCCCAAAAGAAGGCCCTGCCCTCTCTTGGGTTGGCGAAAGCCGCAAGGCCTTCCCTTCATCCTATGTCCAGATTTGCACTTTGACACGCCGGATTCGCGCGAAATCCAGCAATCCGGGCCCATTTCCATTAAAACAGGGCCGCTTCCCCATTCAATGAAAAAAGGAACGTCATACTATACTGCAACACGCTTCGTAGGAGGGGCTACTCATACATGGACTACTCCGGATTCCTCAGGTTTTTGAACGATCATGTCGACGCCTCCGGAAAAAGCGGTCGAATCATTATCCGCTTTGCACACCCGGCAGAATTTGCCGAATGCGTCCGCCAATTGCTTAAGCACAAGCGCCAGCATCCCGCACTGCGGCACATCCGCACATCCTCGCTGCTGCAGGCGCTGATCTGTCCCCTCGGTTTACGTGGGGAAGTGGCCCGCTCCCGTTTCGGCCTGTGGGTCGAAGACGACAGCCTTGTCAGCGTCCATAGCCCGGCCCCGACAGGCAAGGGGCAAGCTCCATCCATCCCTTGGGGGGTGCGGCGAATCGGCGCCCCGGAAACCTGGTCCGTGTCCACAGGCTACAGGGTCCGTATCGGCGTGATTGATACGGGAGCCGATTTCAACCATCCGGATCTTCGCCATTCCTTGGCTCGCGGGATTAATCTCTTGAATCGACTCAGCTTACCATACGACGATAACGGACACGGCACGCATATCGCCGGAACCATCGCGGCCTCCGGCGGATCTCAAGGGATGATGGGCGTAGCCCCGCGTTCTTTGATATTTCCGGTGAAGGCGTTTGATCATAATGGCTCCGCCTTCGTTTCTGACATCATTTTGGGCATCGACTGGTGCGTACGCAACCGGATGCACATCGTAAATATGAGCTTTGGTATGAAGAGCAACAGCGCCTCTTTGCAAAATATTATTCGCAAAGCCTATAACGCAGGCATCGTTGTGGTCGCGTCCTCGGGGAACGACAAAAAGGGACGCGGCTGCGATTACCCGGCCCGTTACCCGCAAACGATCTCTGTAGGTGCAACCGGCAAGGACGGCAAAATCGCCTCCTTCAGCAACTACGGTCCGAATATCGATATTTACGCCCCCGGTGAAAAAATCAGCTCCGCCTGGCTGGGCGGAGGTTACCGCGAAATGAGCGGCACCTCCATGGCAACTTCCCATGTGAGCGGTGCCGTAGCCTTGCTGCTGGCCATGAAGCCGGACATGAAGCCAAGCGAGGTCAAGCGCCGGCTGCGTCGTACCGCTAAGCCGCTAGCCAGCACAGCGGCCAGAGCCAAAGGCGGAGGCGCTGGCGAGCTGAGTGCGGTGCGCCTGCTGCGCACCAAATTGGGGCGTAGCAGAAGCTAAAGCCCGCCGCCTGCTGCTTCCCTTTGCGGACTGATCTAATCGCAATGTGCCTGCTCCGTGCTTTGCTGGGATACAGCAGTTCAACACGAAGCAGGCACACTGAATCTTGTATAGGTAGTATAGATCTCTTTCCTGGCTCTTTTTGCACGATTATCCCTTTTGGTAAGTCGTCGTCTAAGGTGGATATTCAAATCAAGCCTTCATCTGATCCATCGAAATACCTCAGTAATCAAGCACAAGCACAACCTCCTCTGATCAAACGGGATACAGCCTGATCAAAGGCATAAGCGCTCTAATTTAACGGGATAGCCCCCAAATTGAACGCACAGCGTCTGATTAAGCGGGATAATCATGCAAAGAGACACTCAACTAAATTTACTCGCGTAACCGCTTCTGCGAATTACATTTTTTCTGGCGCAGATACGCCGATCAGACGAAGCACGTTGGCAAGTACCGTGCGCACCCCGCCGAGCAGCACCAGCCGTGCCGCCGTTTGTTCCGCGTCTTCAGTAATGACGCGCTCCGCCCGGTAATAGCTATGGAACAGCGCCGCCAGTTCATAGACATAGCGAACCAGTCGGTGCGGTGCGTAGTTCTCAGCAGCTACGTTAATTTCCTCCGGCAGCTCGCCGAGCTTCCGCAACAGATCGTATTCATGCTCAGCGGTCAGCTTGCTGAGATTCACATTCTCTGCCGCCGGAATCTTGATACCTTGTTCTTCCGCCTGTCGGAAGATGCTGCAAATCCGGGCATGGGCATATTGCACGTAGTACACCGGGTTTTCATTGGAGGTGGAAATTGCCAGATCCATATCGAAATCCAGATGCGAATCCATGCTGCGCATTGTAAAGAAGTAACGGATCGGGTCTACCCCAACCTCATCCATCAAATCCACCATAGTGACCGCTTTACCGGTCCGTTTGGACATTTTCACCTTCTCGCCGTCCTGGAACAGGCTGACCATTTGCGCAATCAATACGGTCAGTTTCTCCGGATCTTTCCCGATCGCCTGCATTGCGGCCTTCACCCGAGGAATATAACCGTGGTGGTCAGCGCCCCAGATATTGATGATCCGGTCAAAACCGCGATCATACTTATTGCGGTGATATGCGATGTCCGGCGTCAAATAGGTGTAGGTCCCGTCATTTTTCACCAATACGCGGTCCTTGTCATCCCCGTAAGCCGTCGTTTTCAACCAGGTCGCTCCGTCTTGTTCATACGTCTGCCCCTTGTCACGCAGCTCGGACAGCGATGCTTCAACTTGGCCATCCTGATACAGGGACGTTTCGCTAAACCAGACGTCAAAGCGAACCCGGAAGCGTTCCAGGTCGCGCTGGATTTTGGACAGCTCTTTCTCCAGTCCGAATTTACGCAGGAACGCTGTCCGTTCTTCTTCCGGCATTCCCAGCAGCTTGTCCCCCTGTTCGGCAACAAGCTCTTTGGCGAATCCCTTGATGTCTTCACCATGGTATCCGTCTTCCGGCATCTCAACGTCTTGTCCAAGCTCTTGGCGGTAGCGAGCTTCAATGGATTTGATCAGATTGACGATCTGGTTCCCGGCGTCATTAATGTAGTATTCACGCGTTACATCATAACCGGCGAAATCCAGCACGTTGCACAGCGCATCGCCCACAGCGGCGCCCCGGGCATGACCGAGGTGCAAGCTGCCAGTCGGGTTGGCGCTGACGAATTCGACCTGCACTTTCTTCCCATTGCCTAATGAAGTGCGGCCGTAGTTCTCACCTTCGCGGTATACCTGGAGCAGAATCGGATACAAATAACTCTTGCTTAACGTAAAATTGATAAACCCGGGACCAGCAACCTCTGCCTTCTCGATCCCAGCCTTTCCATAGTCGAGCTGCCCAAGAATTTCTTCCGCGATTTGGCGCGGGTTCTTCTTCGCGATCCGCGTCAGTTGCATCGCCGCATTGGTTGCGAAATCCCCGTGCGCCTTATCCTTCGGCACTTCTAAGACGATCGCAGGGATTTCTTCACGCTGCGCCAGACCAGCGGATACGATCGCATCCAGGATCGCTTCCTTCAGCGCCTGGTTCATTTGTTCCAATGGATTGTGTGGCATTTAAACGTCCTCCTGTATATGTAGACTGAGTTCAAAACGTCCTGATAGTTCTTCGAACACGTATAAATCGTATTCCCAGATCACCTGACCAACCGCCCCGTCCCATCGGGATTCCAGCTTCACCGTGTCGGTAGAAAGATTAAACCGAGTAAAGGGTGAGCGGTAAAACCCTGGTATTCGGCTGCCGCTGCGGAAGGTTTGCTCGGCCTCTACGCCTCCGTGGCGGATGATTTTCAGCTCGCTGCCCGATAGTTTAATCATTGTACGCGTCTTCGCACCATCCGGTCCCGGGTCTGGTTCTTCGTAGCGGATATATAAGGTGTCGCTCCGGCGGATGAGATCTCCCCGCAGGTGCTGCACCGTTTCTTCCGTTCCCTGTCGGCTTGTCAGTACAAGGCTTACCGGCTTGGTCTCCGGCATAGGTCAAAACTCCTTCCGACATCGATCCTTACTGTACTACTATAGCCAGTTCGCCCCGGCAATTCAATACATATACGGTACAACGCCCTCCATAGGCAAAAAAAGGAGCCGTTGCTTCAGCGGCTCCTTCCCTCCCTTCATGACCAGATACGGCCTACAAGGGTTGACTTAATGCGAGGTATTTCACTTTGTCATCCTGGAAATACAGATGAAACCGGAAATAATCCCCGACTTTATAACTCCAGCGGCTATCCAGCTTCAGTGCCTTTGTCCCTAATTTCTCCGTAACGTCAGCCGTGCTGATCCCCGTCTTTACGCCAGCTGCGCACTGGTGAACCGGCCGCGTAAAAACGATCATCCGATTCAACTCCAGCACCCCGTCTTTAAATAAACGGGCTTCCTTGACTTGACCGGTACCGTCGTCATAGAAAGGCTTGGCCCAAACGATCTCCTCAGGCGGATATTGGGTTAGCCGCTGCTCCCATCCATCGAAGTCCAGGCCATCCACCTGCGCGGCTTCCCCGTCCAGCGGAGCTGCAGGAGCCGTATCCAGGTTCACGGAGGCTTCCTTCTCTTGCTCCACCCTTGCTTGCTCCTGCAGGGCATCCAACGAAGCCAACTCCTCCCGCTCGTGGAACAGCCCTTGCATCAACAGCAGCACCCGATCGTCAGCATAGTAATATTTGCCGTGATACTCATAAGTGTTGCTGGTTAAGTCATAGGTCAGCTCATAGTGCGTATTTGACAGCTTAAACTGCAGAACCACCGGCTTCCGGGAAGCCGCCGGTACCGCACCCGCAAGCGCACTTTTCATATCCGTATAACGCAGCGATTCCAACAGGACAAATTGCCGCTGCGCTGGAATGCGGGTATTTTTGCCGTTTCCGCTAACCGTGATCGCAAGAACCTCCTCTTCCTTGAAAGGAAGATGGTCTAGCAAATACGGCGACTCGACAGCAAGATCGTTATTCGCAACGTCTGAAGCTTCTCCTGTAACCGTCGTCGGAGCTTGTACCGGCGTTTCAATGGAGTCGCCAGAAGGTGGTGCATCCGGACGGCCGTAAAAGATCCAGCCGACTACCATCACTACAACAATCATCGTAAGGCCCGCAAGCATGCTTCGGGCTGGGTTATTTCTTCTGATAAAAATCCCGCCTTGTCCCATGTGAAAGTGGTGATATAAATCATACTATCACACTTTAAACAGGCCATTTATAGTCCGAACGACGTATTTTACTTCACGAGGTCTTCCACGAACTTAGGCAGCACAAATGCGGCCTTATGAAGACGCGGCGTGTAGTACTTGGTGTCCAGTTCAGGAATGTTCGTCTCGTCCACCTGCAGTGGATCATAAACCTTGCTGCCCATCGTGAACGTCCACAACCCGCTTGGGTAAGTTGGGATGTTCGCACCGTAAACCCGAACGATGGGGAAGATCTCTTTCACGTCTTTGTTCACCTTTTGAATCAAATCCGCTTTGAACCAAGGGTTATCAGTCTGGGCAACGAAGATGCCATCGTCTTTTAACGCTTCATAAATGCCTTGATAAAATCCGCGCTCAAATAAAGGCGCCGCCGGCCCCACCGGTTCGGTAGAATCGACCATGATGACGTCGTATTGATTTTTGCTTTCAATAATATGCATATAACCGTCTGCGACCTGCACGTCCACCCGTGGATTGTCCAGCTCCCCGGCAATCTCCGGCAAGTATTTCTTCGAATACTCAATAACCTTGCCGTCAATCTCGACCAACACAGCCTGCTCCACTTCGGGATGCTTGATCACCTCGCGAATAACCCCGCCGTCCCCGCCGCCAACGACGAGCACCCGCTTCGGATTCGGATGGGTGAACAGTGCCGGATGCGCTACCATTTCGTGATAGACGAACTCATCCTTGATGGTGGTCATCACCATGCCGTCCAAGACGAGCATCCGGCCAAATTCCTCTGTATCTAACATCGCCAAATCTTGGTACTCCGTTTTTTCCGTAACCAGCGTTTCGCGTATTTTTGCCGTAATCCCAAACACGGGGGTTTGCTTCTCCGTAAACCATAATTCCATGCGATCAACCTTCTTTCCCTAGGATCATATTTCATGCAGGCCAGCCCAAAACATCATTTCCTATATTGTACCAAACGAAAAAATAATAACACATCTCCCAAATTAACGGTGCAAGCACGGCTTCTGACGTGAATGATCTCTCCCAAACTTTCCCATACTGAACTTTAGACGTTCGCAGCACGGATTTGCTATAGGATCGGAAAGGAGAGTCCTCTCGTGCAGAAACTCGTTCGCAGTGATCGACATCATCATAAACGTAAACCTCGCCGTCCGTGGCTTTTGCTGTTCAAGCTGATGGTCGGCACGGGGTTACTTGGCCTATGCGCTGTCGGCATCCTGCTCCTCTACTTGTCCCAAGCCGAGCTGCCCCTCGCCGGATCGGATCGGAATTCACAGCTGATCAACAGCCGGGGAGAGACGATCGCGGTGTTCTCAGATGGCGGGAAGAACCGGGAAAGTGTGGAACTGCAAGATATCTCGCCTTGGCTAATCAAAGCAACGCTGGCGACCGAAGACCGACAGTTTTACAACCATTTTGGTTTTGATTTGAAAGGGATGGCTCGGGCAGTCCTGGTGAATATCAAGGAAATGGGCACTGTCCAAGGAGCGAGCACCTTAACCCAGCAGCTGGCGCGGAATTTGTATCTGTCGCATGAACGGACCTGGTCTCGCAAAATTAAGGAAGCGATGTACACCGCCCAGCTGGAGATGAAATACTCCAAAGATGATATTTTGCGCATGTACCTTAACGAAATTTATTACGGGCACGGCGCGTACGGAATTGAAGCCGCCGCTCAGATGTATTTCGGAAAACCCGCAAAGGATTTAAGTCTGGCCGAAAGTGCGATGTTAGCCGGGGTTCCGAAAGGTCCCACCTATTATTCGCCGTTTAATCATATGAAGAACGCCAAAGACCGTCAGCGTACCGTGTTGTCGGCAATGGTTGCCACGGGCGAGATCACGCAGCTGGAAGCCGATCAGGCGTATGAGGCGATCCTGAATTTCCAATCGCCGAAGCAGCCAAGTCCCACCGATAAAGCTCCTTATTTCCGCGATTATATTCGCAATGTGGTGGTCGGCGAGCTTGGCTTTGACGAGACGCTGCTTGAGCACGGCGGGCTGAACATCTACACGACACTGGATCCGGATGCGCAGAAAGCAGCCGAAGAGGCGGTGGCTGCGGAGCTCGCAAACTCGCCGGATCTGGAAGCTGCTCTCATTTCCATCGATCCGCGCAACGGCTACATCAAAGCGATGGTTGGCGGTGTCAATTACAAGAAGAGTCAGTATAACCATGTCTTCGCCACAACGCGGCAGCCCGGCTCCAGCTTTAAGCCGATCATGTATCTCACCGCGCTGTCTTCGAGAAAATTAACCAGTGCCAGCAAGTTCAGCAGTCAACCAACGCTGTTCCATTACGACGACAACCGCAAAACCTATAGCCCGAAAAACTTCGGTGACAAATACTTAGGCGACATCGATATGCGACAAGCGATAGCGGCTTCGGACAATATCTATGCGGTCAATACGATTCTCACAGTAGGAGCCGAGCAGGTCATCGAAATGGGGCGAAAAATGGGCATTACCAGCCCGTTGCAAGCCGTTCCTTCGCTGGCGCTGGGGACGTCTCCGGTCAGCCCGTTCGAAATGGCTACGGCGTTTGCGGTGATCAGCAACCAGGGCCGCAGCGTGGAACCCGTGGCGGTGCTAAAAATTACCGATGCCAGCGGGCGCGTGTTATACGAGGCCAAACCGGCCAAAAGCGAACAAGTGGTAGAAGCTTCTGCCGCCTACGTACTGACGCATTTGATGGAGAGCGTATTTGAGACCGGAGGGACGGGCAACCGCGTCTCCAACGAAATCAAACGACCAGTCGCCGGGAAAACCGGAACGACTAGTACGGACGCCTGGCTTGTCGGCTTTACGCCGGAGCTGTCGACAGCCGTTTGGGTTGGCTATGACAAGGGCAAGACGCTTGGCACCACGGAGTCGCGAAAAGCCGCCCCGATCTTCGCCAAATACACGGAAAAGGCGTTGGAAAAAGTACCTCCGAAGATTTTTCCCATCCCGGACGGGGTGGTCAGCGTATACATCGATCCGGATACGGGGCTGCTCGCCACGAAGGATTGCCCAGACAAGAAACTGGAGGTGTTCATTGAGGGCACGGAGCCCACAGAGTACTGCACCACGCATGGAGAAGGCGAAGTCGAACCCGTACCGCCTCCAGCCGAGGTGGAGAAGAAGGAGAGCCACTCCTGGTGGGAAGATCTGAAACGCTGGTGGATGGATTAGAGGCTGGCTGTGGCTGGAGTTGGAGTTTGGGGTTGGGAGTTGGACAAGACATGAAAAAGTTCTTACGATAAAGGAAGCAATCGCTAGTAAAAAATGTTCAAGGAGACTTCCTTATCAATGGACCCGATCTTGAAGCAAATCAAACCGGGGGCGCCGTTGCCCCCGGCTTTTTATCGATTGACGGCCCTGGAGGCCGCCCCCCGTCTGCTCGGACAGACGCTGGTCCGACGTACGGAAGAAGGCGACATCCGCTGCCGCATCGTCGAAACGGAAAGCTACGGCGGCATAGAGGACAAAGGCAGCCACGCCTACGGAGGACGCCGTACCGCGCGGACGGATATTATGTTTGGACCCGGCGGAACGGCTTACATCTATCTGATTTATGGCATGTATAACTGCCTGAACGTCGTCACCGGTACGGAAGGCGACCCGCAAGCCGTGCTAATCCGAGCGGTCGAGCCTCTATCCTCGGCAGACGAAGCGGCGATGCGCCGCTATCGTGGGACGGCTGCCCGCAAGCCCGCGGATGTATCAGGCGGCCCCGGCAAGCTGTGCCGTGCACTGGACATCACGAAAGCGCTGAACGGTTTGCCGCTCGAACATCCCGGTGGTCCGCTTTGGATCGAAGGCGGATCGATGTCGGAGGGATCTGGAGCGGATGAAGTGATCGTCCAGGCACCGCGTATCGGCATTGCGTATGCGGAGGAATATGCGGCAAAGCCGTGGCGGTTTTATATTCGCGGCAACCCCTATGTGTCGGTCATTGACAAGCAAGCCGAGGTTTGGTCAGGAGACGCCGGCGTTGCCGATATCTAGGCTGCCATTCGATCCTTTTAGACCATTATCCCGTTGCATCAGGAAGAGACGAAGCGGTTTGGCTGCGGTTTGCGAGCCCAGTTGTTCGCTTCAATAGTTCGCTTCAGTTCGCTTCAATGCAGTCAGCGATGACGACAGTATATCCGCTTCTCTCTCGATGCAGCCCGCCTCACTTTAGAAGCATGGGATGAAAATCCGTGCTCCTGTCTATTTTGCCTAATGACTCCGTTCAAGCATGGGGTCTCCTTACAAGATCACTTTCTAGGGAGACCTTCTTAGCATTCCTTCCCCTACACCCATCTGAATGAAAGGGATAATCCCGCAAAAAGGCACGACAAGAGCCCGAAGGGGCAGCAGAGCCTCTAAATCGTTGCCATACACATTCAAAAGTACCTTTGAATATGCTATAAGATCGCTTATACTTGAACTATATCATTCAAACGTTGATTTGAATAAAGGAGGTCGACGTTCCATGGCCGACACGGTAGAGACCGCAGATGTGTGCGAGCAGTATTGCACCGAACCTGCACGTACGAACAGGCTTCGAGAAAGTCTGGAGGAACGGGACGTGAACGGGATGGTCCAGATCTTTAAGGCTTTGTCCGATCCGAATCGGGTGAAGATTGCTTATTATTTGCAACACCAAGAGCTATGCGTCTGCGATATCGCCGATTTACTCGATGTCTCCGTGGCGACGGCTTCCCATCATCTGCGCCAGCTGAAGGCACTGCATATCGCCAAATCGCGCAAGGAAGGCAAGAACGTCTACTATGCGTTAAGCGACCATCATATTCAGACGCTGGTAGCCATGACGCTGGAGCATCAGAAGGAGCAGATGAACGAATGAACTCAACAGTGGCAAAAAATCAAACGTCCGGCGAGAGCCATCGCATCGAGTATCGTGTGCTGGGATTGTCCTGTGCGAACTGTGCCCGGGAGATGCAGGAGGAAATTCAGCGCCTGGATTACGGGGAGGATGCCTCTCTTCTATATAATAGCGGGCGCCTGCTCCTCCATCCTGCAGTGGATTTGAAGCAGGTGGAGCGGATTTTGAAAAGAGACGGAGCCACCCTAATCTTACCGGGTTCCAGCTCCGCTGACGGTACGGCTGCTAAGGCTGCTTCGAAAGCCGTCTCCCAGAAGTCGGCAGAACTCGGAAACTCCAGTGAACCGCATGAACATGAAAGTCGCCTGGGGATCTGGCTACTGGTCATTTCCGCCGTGCTCTACGGGGGGACGTTTCTGCTCGACGTACCCAATGCCGTACAGATTGCAAGTTATCTGACAGCCATTGTCCTCAGTGGGTACACTACGTTCCTGCGCGGTTTGCGGAACTTGCTCCGATTGAAATTCAACATGGATACGTTGATGACCGTAGCCTTAACCGGTGCGGTGATGATCGGGGAATGGAAAGAGGCGACGTTGGTCGCGATATTGTTTGGTCTGAACGAGCTATTGGAGGGTTATGGCATGAACCGCGCCCGCCGCTCGCTATCGGCGCTATTGGATGCTGCTCCAAAGGAAGCGATTGTCATTCAAGACGGACGGGAAATGATCGTCCCGATCGCGCGGTTGAAGGCAAACGATATTGTGCTCGTCCGAGCCGGGGAGAAGATCCCTTCAGACGGCACGGTCCTGGAAGGGACGAGCGCCGTCAACGAAGCAGCCATTACCGGCGAATCGATTCCGGTCACGAAACAGCCCGGCATGCCGGTATTCGGCGGCAGCATCAATACGGAAGGCCTGCTTCAAGTCCGGATCGATAAACCGTACGAGGACTCGTCGCTGGCCAAAATCATGCATCTTGTCCAGGAGGCGCAGGATAAGAAAACGCCAACCGAACTGTTCATCGATCAGTTCGCTAAATGGTACACGCCGGCCATCATGATTCTGGCGGCGCTGGTGATGCTGGCTCCGCCGCTGCTGTTCGGGCAGCCGTGGATGAAATGGATCTACGAAGGTCTAGCCATTCTGATCGTTGGCTGCCCGTGCGCCCTTGTGCTGAGCTCGCCGATCGCGCTGGTCAGCGGAATGACCCGCTGCGCGCGGCTCGGCGTACTCGTCAAGGGCGGTGTACATCTGGAGCAGCTCGGGAAGCTGAACGCGATCGCGTTCGATAAGACCGGCACCCTGACGAAGGGGCAGCCGGAGGTGCAGCGCGAGATCGCGTATGTGCCGCAGCGGTTTTACACGGTAGCCGCCGCACTGGAGCGCGGCTCCCTGCACCCGCTGGCCGCTGCGGTGGTGCGTTACGTTGCCGCCCGCACCGGCGGCAACAGCGACGTGGCTTGCTGCTGCGAACCCGCCAGCAGCGGGCATGGCCGCGGCGCTCACGGAGCTCGCGCCGATGGCGCCCAGCGCGATGACGGCTGGGCGCATCCCGCCGGGCTCACGACCTTGCCCGGCGTGGGCGTGAGCGCCGAGGTCGACGGCGTTCGCTGCTATGTCGGCAGCGAAGCGCTGCTCGCGCAGCTCTCCCTCGGCGGCGAGGAGCGGGCGCGCGTTGCCGCAGACCTCGCGCGCCTGAAGGCGGAGGGCCTCACCGTGGTGCTCGCCGCGGAATCCGCGCGCGTGTTGGGCCTGTTCGGCCTCGCCGATGAACTCCGTCCGGAAGCTCCGGACGTCGTCCGCGCCTTGCACCGCGCCGGAGTCGCCCGCACCGTCATGCTGACGGGCGACCACGCCGCGGCGGCCCAAGCGATCGCTGACCGCAGCGGTGTCAGCGAATGGCATGCCGGCCTGCTGCCGGAACAGAAGGTCGCGCAGATTCAGGCGCTGGCCGGCCGCGGGAGCGTGGCGATGGTCGGCGACGGGATCAACGACGCTCCGGCCTTGGCTGCCGCCGACCTCGGGATCGCCATGGGCCAAGGCACGGACAGCGCCGTAGAGACCGCCGACATCGTGCTGATGCAGGATCATCTCGGCCATCTTCCCCGCGCCATCCGCATCGCCCGACAGGCCAAACGGATTGTTGCCTGGAATATCGGCCTCTCCCTAGCGCTGAAGCTGATCGCCCTGCTGCTGACGATCCCCGGCTGGCTCACCTTGTGGGTCGCCGTCATGTCCGATATGGGCGCGACCATTCTCGTCACGCTGCTCGGACTGACGATTTTACTCGGTAAGGACCCGCAAACGGCGGTGGGTTCGTCGAAGCTTCAAGTCAGCCCCCAGCGCTAACTTCCCTTGCCAAGCAAAACGCCCCTTCCGGGAGTTCAACCGGATAGGGGCGCTTCTTTTATGCCTCGTTTATTTAGTTCACGCGTCCAGGGCTGCCTTCAGCTCTTCCGGCGAGCGGTCCCACCATTCCTCATTGGTCTCGATCAGCAGCTGCTTCAGCCCGGCCTTCTGCTCTTTGCTCAATCCGTCCAAAATCACTCTGCGTTTTAACGCATAATCCATTTTGTTAACATGGTCGGCAAGTATTTTCCAGCCGCGGCGTGCTTCCGTGTCAATCAACATTTCGCAAGCCGTCATGCCGCCGTAAAATTGGCCTTCCGGCCCGCGGTCTACCGCAACCCATACGATCCAAACCTGCCGTCCATTGGGAACGTCCTCCCGATTGGTCGAGAATTTGATGCCTTTCTCCACCTTGCTTTTCGCATGCATGGCACCGACATCAATGTACACCTCATCTCCGTCGATGATGACCGGAGACATGCTGTTCAAATCGATGGAACCTGCACCAAAGCCTTTATGTTTGCTCTTCTCATCGTTGCTGATAATGTTGAGGGCAAAAATCTTTTTACCCGATTTCGGTGTCTGATCCATAATTCCCTCCATATTTCGCATACCTGCCGCCTCGTTCTCATAAGCAAGGCAGCTTCTATCGTTATCCTTACATCTCAATCCTAGTTCAAAAAATGGCTTTTTAACTACCTCTCAATTTTAACTAATAATCTTCCAAATGCAAACATATACATGCTGTAGATGCTTGTCAACGGGAGGTATCCATTGTATGACCCGACGTACTATTGTCTACGGCATTTCTATCCTTGCCTTGTGCCTCACCCTCGGAGCCGCCTGGGTGACCCTGCGGGAAGGTGGGGAATCGCTGGCTTCGTTCGTCCCGGCCAAGGCGGAGCCTAAAGCGGTCCAAAAAACCGGACAAACCCCAACGCCGCCGCAAACTGAAACCATTCAGCAACCGACCGCCGAAGTGCTCAGCAATCGGGTCGCCGAATATCACATCGACGTCACGCTGAACGAGCAAGAGGGGACGTTAACCGGCTCAGAGACGCTGACTTGGACCCATCCCGGCAAGAAGACGATCAACGAGGTGTACTTGCACTTATATCCGAACGCGTTTGCTTCCGAGGATACGACGTTTATGAAAGAATCGGGCGGAAAACTGCGGAACGACGTCATGCCTAAGGACGGCTGGGGATCCATGGAGATCACCGAACTGAAAACGACCGACGGCATCTCCTTGCTGCATCGGATCCAGTACGTTCAGCCTGACGATGGCAATACGAAAGATCAAACCTTAGCCAAAGTTCGGCTGCCCGTGCCGGTCCAGGGCGGTGAAAGCCTGACGCTGCGGATGAAATTCACCGTCAAGCTGCCGAAGATTTTTGCCCGTATGGGCATTGCCGACGATTTCGTCATGGCAGGGCAATGGTTTCCTAAGATGAGTGTGTACGAGCCGGTGGGGACTCGGGGGCGGACGTCCGAAGGCTGGAACCTCCATCAGTATCACGGGAACTCGGAATTTTACTCCGACTTCGGGATTTACAGTGTAAGGATCAATGTGCCCGAGACGTACACCGTGGCAGCCACTGGTTTTCAGACCAAAAAGGCAGTCTTGAAGAACGGACGGAAAACCTTGCAATTCTACGCCGACGATGTCCACGATTTCGCTTGGGCGGCTTCGCCGAACTTCATCTACATGGAAGAGCCCTTCTCCTCAGCAGAAGTTCCCGGCGTGCGCATTAAGCTGTATCTCGATCCCGCACATAAGGATCTGAAGGAACGCTACTTCTATGCCGCCAAGGTCGCTCTGGCAAACTACAGTAAGTGGTATGGCCGGTACCCGTATTCCACGCTGTCCGTGGTCGTTCCACCGGCGAACGCAAACGGGGCCGGCGGCATGGAATATCCGACTCTAGTTACCGCGTTTGGGGCCGTCAGCGATTCCCCTGGATACGATGATCTGGAGCGCACGGTCATCCACGAAATCGCCCATCAGTTCTTCTACGGGATGATCGCCAACAATGAACTCGAGGAAGCTTGGTTGGATGAAGCCTTTGCCTCCTATGCAGAGGATAAGCTCATGGAGCAGGAGTTCGGCATCACCCCGAATTTGCCGATCCAATCGGCCATGATTACTTCACCGGCTTCCTTGACCCAGAACGCCTGGAAATACGGTCCCGGGGATGGCTATGCCAAGAATGCGTACTACCGCGGCAAATTAATCCTGCTGGATATCGAGCGGCAGGTCGGCAGCAAGACGATGAGGCGGATTCTGAGCACATACAGCCAGAAATATCGGTTTAAGCACCCAACGACCGCTGATTTCCAACGGGTAGTTGAGCAAGTGACCGGCCGCAGTTGGAAAGCGTATTTTCAACAATACGTCTATGATGGGAAAATGGCGGATTTTGCAGTAGACAACATTCAAATCACTCCAATCAACCAGGAAAGCGGTCAGATATACGAGTCGAAAGTGGTCTTTACCCGCAAAGGGGCAACCCATCCGAAGGTTCCGCTGCTGTTCACCTTCACCGATGGGCACACCGTACGCAAGCAATGGAACGGGGAAGATTCTCGCCTCGAGATCAAGCTGCAATATAAAGCACCGCTGGCATGGGTTCAGATCGACCCGGACTACACCTTAACGGTGGAGAACCTTCACATCAACAACTATCTGAAAGCAGAAGTCCCTGAAACCACGTTGTCTCGCTCCAATATGAGCGTCACCAAGCTGCTTGAAGCGATCCTTGGAGGACTTCTGTGGTAACCCTAGGTCCATACTTCTATAAGGAGGGAAAGAAATGAGTTTCGTTCGTTTAGGGTGGACTGCCCTGAAAAGCCAATTTCCCTCGGTCATCATCTTGTTCCTGTACCAGCTGCTGTGGGGATTGTTCTTGTACCGGTTGGTCGATACTGCCGTAACGGCGCTGCTGCAAAGATATCCTGACCCGCCGCCCACGGCGCTATCGAAACTCCTGTTCTTGCTTGAGGGACAGATGAATTTATGGAGCAATCCCGAGGTTCGGTTGTATTGCTGGCTGCTGGCAGGGATGATCGTCCTGCGCATGATCTTGACTCCGTTGATCCAGGCGGGAATCTTCTACGGCTTCACACCGGCGGAAAATCGCAACCCCGGCTTCCCCCTGTTCCGAGGAATGAAGGAATTTGGTAAACCGGTAATTTTGTTCTACGCGATGGAGCTCGTGCTTACCTTGTTGCCCGCCTTCTGGATTGTGCCGAGACTACTGTCGCTTTGGCCGGGGTTGACCGGGATGGAACTTCCGATGGCAACCTGGCTCGCTGGGCTTGGGCTGATCCTGGGCTGGTTCATTTACGGTTGGTTTATCCGGCAATGCCTGTTGTTTGTCCAGTTCGGCTACCTGTTTAAAGCCGGAGTTTGGAATTCCCTGCTGGCTTGCTTCCGAACCTTGTTGCAGGGCGTCTCCATCTCGCTAATTCTCGGGGCTTTTGGCCTGATCCTCTTCCTTCTGTTCGGCACCGCATCTTGGATTTGGACGGGGATGCTGGCCCTCATCCTGCAGCAGGCTTATCCTCTCTTTCGCTGCACATTTAAAGTCTGGAAGATCGCCTCTCAATTTCATCTTTGGCAGTCCAAGGCACAAAAAAGTTAAAATTTTTTAACTCCTTAAAACCCCTGTAACATCAAGGCCTTCGCCGTTCGGCGAAGGCCTTTCCTCCTATTTCCCCTCTTAATCTTGTGAATTAGGCATTGCCAAAAGATACCTACCTTTGTTACAATAACAGCAACGCAATTTCAGTAACAGTTTTGTAATTATTTTTGTCATCTTTGGCAGGAGATTCGTGCCGGATGTCAAATTAGAAATGACAGGTGTGAAAAACAAGCCGAATTCCCTTCACCAGGGAAACGGGGGAACCACTTTGGGTGAATTGATCTCGTTTGTGAGGGATCATAGGGAACCTTCAACCGAATCCTTAAGCTAACCTCGTAGGCATTGGAAGGAGCATAACTTCTTGAAGAAGCGTTTGACGGTAGCAGCAGTAAGTTTTGCCATGCTTTTCACCATTGGAACTGGCAGCGTTTTCGCCGATTCCAAACTGGACAATGTCATCGACGGCGCGCTTGGAAGCAGCTACGTTGCAGGCGGAACCACAACCTCCGGATTCGACTGTTCTGGATTTACGATGTACGTCTTCTCGAAGATCGGCATCAAGCTGCCTCATCAATCCGCATCCCAATACAAAATGGGTACGGCGGTTGACAAGAGCGAACTGATCGAAGGCGATTTGGTCTTCTTTAATACTTCCGGCAAAGGCGTTTCTCATGTCGGCATCTACGTCGGCGACGGCAAATTTGCTCATGCCTCCTCCTCCAAAGGTGTAGTCATCAGCAAATTAAGCGAGAAGTACTACGTCGAGCGTTACGTTGGCGCAAAACGCATCATGAGCAACGACAAGTATGAAGATGTAACCGGTGAAATTGCTGATCACGATGATGTTCAATAAGAACTCGCTACGAAGCCCGTGGGGATGTTGATTACAACGTCTCTGCGGGTTTTTTCCTTGGATCCCCTTTCTTTCTCCTACTCTTTTCTTTAGCCCTAGTCTCTTAGGAACCATTACCCACGAATCCCTTCGCGAACACAGGCCAATAGAAGCGTTTTTTTCGACAAACTTGTCATCTCTGGACGGCTTTGGTAAAATGAAGAACGTAAATGGTAACAACTTTGTAATTATTGTTGTAACTATTTCTATGCAAGATCTTGGGTGCCATCTACAATGAAACTGCCGAATTCCCACGCACCCGGGAAGCGGGGGACCCACCAAAGGGTGAATTGATTTCGCTATAAAAGGTAACAGTCTCATCCTTCATGATCCGAAGATGACTTTTTAACTTGCCATTTCAATCAAGGTTAAAAAGTTAGGTTTGGAGCACCGAGAAGGTTGAATGAAGCTTAGGGACTGAGCAGCGCAGCGTAGCTGGAAGCTACGTGAGCAGCGGAAGGCCCGGCTGAGTTCAAGATTCGACGCCGAATCTCCATCCTGAGTTACTTCGTGATCCGAAGATGACTTTTTAACTTACCGCTATAGCAGATCATAGGGAACCTTCAACCGAATCCATAAGCTAACCTCGTAGGCCTTGGAAGGAGTAAGACATCTTGAGAAAGACTTTGACAGCAGCGGTAACGAGTTTAGCCCTCCTATTCACCTTGGGGGCAGGTAGCGCCTTTGCCGACTCCGCAAAAGCCGAGACAACGACGCTATCTAGTATCGTCGATTCCGTGTACGGGACGCCTTATAAATTTGGCGGCACCACGACAGCGGGATTTGATTGCTCTGGATTTACCCGGTACGTCTTCAGCAAGATGGGTATCAAGTTAGCACGTGTGTCTGCCGCTCAGTATAAGCAAGGCACACCGGTACCGAAGAGCGAGCTTCAAGCTGGGGATCTCATCTTCTTCAAGACGACGGGGACGGGCAAAGTATCCCATGTTGGTGTTTACGTCGGCGACGGTGAATTCGCCCATGCATCCTCATCCAAGGGCATCCGGATCGACAAGCTAAGTAACAGTTATTACCAGAACCGCTACGTTGGCGCGAAGCGTGTTCTCAGTAAGTACGGTTATTCCGTCTACGCTGCGGAATCGTAATCCATTGATCTATCGGTTTCATCCTGTTCATCATCACTAATTCGCCGCTGGGCCGGGTTCTCGTTGGAACCGCCTTGCGGTCTTTTTTTATCTGTACTCTTATCTATATAACGAAACAACTGGGAAAAAGGTTGCCGCAAAGCCAAAAATCCAGGAGAAATCCCACAATTTTAATTTCCCGAAGGGTAGGCAAAAACCTTTACAAGCTGCGTAATTCCGGCTATTGTGAGGATAATGGAACAATTACGACGGACTTTCCTTTAATTAAGGAGGGGCAATATGGACCAAACGATGTCTCCGTTTCGTATCGTGCCGATGGAAGAAGCCCATGGCGCGGAAATTTGCACCTGGCGTTACGATTCTCCTTATGACATCTACAGTTGGCTGCCATGGGAGCAAATGAAAGCGCTCGACGTGGAGTTTGGGAACCCGGCGATCCGCGCCGAACAGTATGTCTCCGTATTGGATGAGAAGGAGGAGCTTGCCGGCTTCGCTCAGTACTTCCCGATGGAAGGAGTCACCCGGCTTGGCATCGGTATGAAGCCCGAGCTATGCGGCCACGGGCTGGGCAAGCTGTTTGTGAGGACCATCGTGGAGGAAGCTCGGCGTCGTAAGCCGGATAACCAGATTGACCTAGAAGTGCTGACCTGGAACACCCGGGCGATCCGGGCTTACCAGAAGGCGGGGTTTGTCATTACCGATCTGTATGAGAAGATGACACCTGGCGGGGTGTCCAAACCGTTCTATTGTATGGTTCATAAAGGGCTGCCCGAATAAAGGCACGCTCTTTTTTATGTCTTGTTTTGATTAAGACTATGACTTATGGCACACAATTTAACGGAAACGGATAATTTTTGTTCCTAATTTGGACACAAAGACTATGATCAACCCGTGTGTTCCGTTATAATGGATAGGTAGCATACATAGGAGGGGCGATTGAAATGCAAAAGTGGATCATGAGCGGTTTGTTCGTCATCGCAGGCGCTTTAGCCCTTGTATTGATGTTCACCTTGCCAAGCCGGGAAGAGGCTGCGCAAGAAGCCAAGCCGCAAATGCCTGAAATCACCATGAACGCAGAACAAGCCGAAGCCATCGTCAAAGCAAATTGCATCTCCTGCCACGGTGATACATTGCAAGGCGGCGCGGGCCCAAATCTGCAGAAGATTGGATCGGAATTGACGGCAGACCAACTGTTCTCCATTATCACCAAAGGGAAGGGCGGCATGATGCCTTCTTTTAAGGATCGCTTAAAGGAAGAGGAAATTGCGAACGTCGCCTTATGGCTTGCGGAGAAAAAATAAACACGTGAAAAAAGCACAACCGCCGGGAATGTAAATTCCCGGCGGTTGTTTTGTTACCTCTATAAATCCGATCATGGCTGACTTGGCTAATCCCCTGACCGCATCTTTTCGTAGGCCTCGTTATATTGCTGCGCCTCCTTGATGTCAACGGCTGTAATGCCGCCTTCCTCCCAAGAGGTCAAACGGAGCGTTACCGTTTTATAGTCGATTGTGATAAAGGGATGGTGGTTAAATGCTTCCGAGATCGCAGCTACCTCATCCACAAATGCGATCCCCTTCATAAAGTTGGAAAACGTATATTTACGAAAAATCCATCGTCCTTCCTCTAGTTCCCATCCTTCCAGTTTTTCCAAATGCGCTTCAACTTCTTGCGGTGTAAACGGCATTATTCTTCCTCCCGTTCTCTTCAAGAACTCCTGTATATGTAAGTTTCCTCGTCACGCACCAGGATCTGAAGTTTGATTTGTCCTAGCCTCGTCTCCAACTATTGTATTCTCGAACCCCTGCCTTCATGCTTATCGCCATTGGACGGTACAGCGGCAGCAACAGATGCGGTTATATCAAGGATACGGAGGTTAATTCGGAATCCCCGATCAGGATATTGATACGATGTCCTTCGGGATCATAGATCACGATCGCACTGCCTACCTCAATCATCGGCTCCGAGCCCAACCCAAAGAATAAATCCTCCGCCAGAGCTTCAAGCACCTCGCCTCGATCCGTATCCGATAACCCTTCCCATTCCGAGGGCTCCATTTCGAAGAAAAGATAGCTATCTTGAATCCGGCCAACCGCGTTCGTCAAATCAGCCAAAATAAATTCATAATCCCTGCCGTATTTTACGCCCACTGCGATATCCTCCCTTTCGGCCTTCTCCATTCTGACCGTAATCTTATTATACCGGAAAAAACCACTTAAAAAAAAAGGGAAATCTGTCGATAAAATAGTTAATCGTTTCAGACTGGTGTGTCAGTCTCTTCCGCAAGGACGCGGAAGGGCAAGTTGGTATCAATTTCTCTCAAGGACGAGGTGTACAATGGAATTTTCAACAATTATTGGTTTGATTCTCGGATTGATTGCCCTGATTTTAGGTATGTTCCTAAAAGGCGCACCCGTAGAAAGCTTGGTTCAGAACCCTGCGGCCTTCGTCATCATCTTTGTCGGAACGGCGGCAACGCTGTTTATGGGCTTCCCGTTATCGGAGTTGAAGAAGTTTCCGACCTTGATCAAAATGACGATCGTCAAACCGAAAATGATCAGCAAAGCGGAGTTGATCACCCTGTTTACGGAATGGGCGACCATTACCCGCCGCGAAGGCTTGCTGGCGCTGGAAGCGAAGGTTGAAGAGATCAACGATGACTTCCTGCGCGGTGGGATGCGGATGATCATCGACGGCAACGATCAAGAATTCGTGCAGGATGTCCTGACTGAGGATATTGCGGCCACCGAGGAGCGCCACAAAGCAGGTGCTCTGATGTTCTCTCAGGCGGGGATGTACGCTCCGACACTCGGGGTGCTTGGTGCGGTTGTCGGTCTGATCGCCGCACTGTCCGACATGAGCGATATGGAGATTCTGGCTCATGCCATTTCAGGTGCATTTATTGCGACGGTATTCGGTATTTTCACCGGTTATGTGCTGTGGCACCCGATCGCCAATAAACTGAAACGTCTCTCGAAGAAAGAGATGGAGATCCGGTTGATGATGGTGGAAGGCCTGCTGTCCATTCAATCGGGTGTGTCTACGATTGCAATTCAACAGAAACTTGCCGTGTTCTTAACCCCTGCGGAACGTGCGGAAATCTTTGAAAAGGGGGCCGGTGATGGTGAGCAAAAAGAATAAGAAACACCAAGATCACGAGGAACATGCCGACGAGAGCTGGCTGCTCCCCTATTCTGACCTGATGACGCTGATGCTGGCGCTGTTTATCGTCCTCTATGGAATGAGCACGGTGGACGCTCTGAAATTCCAAGAGATGAGCGAAGCCTTTAAGAGCGTTCTGACCGGGGGCACCAGTGTCCTCGATCAGAACGCTATGATCAGCAACAACCGGACTTCGCTCAGCGAAATGGAGACGCCAAAGACGAACGAGAACGGTCTGATGACCAAGAAGAACGAGCTGAAGCGTCAAGAACAGCAGAATCTGGAATCTCTAAAGAAGCAACTGGACACCTATATCAAGGAAAACGGATTAACGGATGACCTGGAAACGAAATTGAATCAATCCCAGCTGATGATCACGATTAGCGACAAAGCGCTATTCGCTTCAGGGGAAGCCGTAGTAAAGCCAGAAGCTCGGCAGTTAGCGAAGGCGATCTCCAACATGCTGCAGCAATTCCCGGATTATGAGGTGATCGTATCCGGCCATACCGACAACGTGCCGATCTCAACCTATGAATTCCCGTCGAACTGGGATTTAAGCTCGGTACGGGCGCTCAATTTCATGAAAATTCTCCTGCTGAACACGAACTTGGATCCGAAGAAGTTCAGCGCCATCGGATACGGGGAATATCACCCCGTTGCCAGCAACGATACGGCTGTGGGCCGCGCACAGAACCGCCGGGTCGAAGTGTCAATCATCCGCAAGTACACGGATAGCACCGAGCAGCTTGGTGTAACAGCTGCCCATGAATAAAGAAGCAAAGGACAGGCGCCTTAGATGTAAGGCAACCTGTCCTTTATCTTTTGTCCATGTTACGTTAGGAAAGCTGGTAATTCAGGGCCAAGCCCAACTCCCGCTTCTCTTGTTCAGTTAAGTCGCGCCAGGTGCCTACCTTCTGCTGACCAAGATGGATGTTCATAATCCGGATGCGCTGCAATCTGCGTACTTCATAGCCGAGAGCGCTGCACATCCGGCGAATCTGCCGGTTCTTCCCCTCGGTCAGAATAATTCGGAACACCCGATCCGAAACCCGCGTCACCTTGCACGGCAACGTCATCTCCCCGAGAATTTTGACGCCTTCGCTCATCGCTTTCACAAAGCTAGGGGTAATCGGCCGATCCACGGTCACGAT
The DNA here is from genome assembly GCF_000403375.2 of Paenibacillus barengoltzii G22. Classification (NCBI taxonomy): domain Bacteria; kingdom Bacillati; phylum Bacillota; class Bacilli; order Caryophanales; family Paenibacillaceae; genus Paenibacillus; species Paenibacillus barengoltzii. The sequence goes on from NZ_KE159656.1 coordinate 47,611, forward strand.
ATATTCCTTCTCGTGCTTGCCTTCCGCCCGCAAAATTTTATTGACGATATCGCCATCGCTGGTGAGCAGGATCAATCCCTCGGAATCTTTATCCAAGCGCCCAATCGGAAAAATCCGCTCCGAATGCCCAACGAAATCCACAATATTGCCTTTCACATGCGTTTCCGTTGTGCAGGTGATCCCCACCGGCTTATTTAAAGCGATGTACACGTGTTTAGAACGTTTGGCCGCAATCGCCCTCCCGTTGACCCGGACATCGTCTCCTGGCTCCGCCTGGCTGCCTAGAACCGCCTTGACGCCGTTAATGGTCACTTGGCCCGACTCGACCAGCTTGTCCGCCTCTCGTCGGGAGCAAAATCCCGTTTCACTAATGAATTTATTAATTCTCATGGTGCTGTCTTTGGTCCCCCCGCATAGCCAGCAGTTCGCTTAATTTGCGAGATCCGCTTGCCCTTCGTTATGTTCTTCTTCCTCCTGTACAATCGGGAGGGTAATGGTTACAGCCGTTCCTTTGCCAAGCTCGCTTTCGATCTTCAGGGTCCCGCGGTGCCCCTCAATGATCCGCTGGCTGATCATGAGACCGAGACCGGTGCCTTTCTCCTTGTTCGTATAGAAAGGCTCACCCAACTTCTGAAGCCGATCTTTAGCGATCCCTTCGCCTTCGTCGATGACGCGCAGCACGGCAAAGCCGCTGTCGTCCTCTTCCACTTGGAGCAGGATCTTTCCTCCTTTGGGCATGGCCTCCATGGCATTTTTCAACAAGTTGATGAATACCTGCTTCAATTGGTTCTCTTCACAGTGTACCAGAACCGGGCTTGGCGAGAAATGCACTTCAAATTCAATATTATGTAAATGGGCTTCGCTATCCAACAAAGAGACGACGTCCCCCATCGTGAAGCGGACGTCCTTGATCTGAAACTGCACTGCCTGAGGCTTGGCTAAAATCAGAAATTCGCTGACGATCAGATTAATTCGGTCCAGCTCCGCCAGCATCACATCGGTATGCATCACGTTCACCGTCCGGGTGCGCTGCTGCATTTGCAGAAACCCGCGAAGCGTCGTCAACGGATTGCGGATTTCATGTGCAACCCCGGCGGCGAGCTGCCCTACCGTGGTGAGCTTCTCAGACCGACGCAACAGGTCTTCCATTTTATTGTGCTCCGTCATGTCGCGGGAAATGCTGATCAATGCGGTAATTTTGCCCGCTTGGTCGAAGATCGGTGATACGCTGATACTCACCTCAACTTGGCTGCCGTCCTTGCGCAATCGAACCGTCTCCGCCAATACCGATTCAGCGGTTTCAATCACTTCCGCCTCCGGACGCCAAATGGTCCGCCCATCTAACTCGAACTCCGGAAGATACTCGAGATACTTCCCGACAATTTCTTCGCTGCTCCAGCCGTACAGCCTTTCGAAGGCGGCATTGACTTGCAACACCCGCCCTTTGACATCCGTAATATGGATCGCATCCGCCGTCTGGCTTATGATCGATTCCAGATACTCCTTCATGGACCGGTTCTCTTCGCTTTTTTGCCTCAGCTCGGTCGTATACCGGCCCAAGTTGTCCGCCATGATGTTAATTTTGTGGGCAAGGAGTCCAAGCTCGTCAAAGCTGCTGACTTTTAAACGAGTATCCAGCCGGCCTGAAGCCAACACATTCACCTGGTCTAAAATATGGCGAATCGGTCGGATCAGCCCGCCAGCCATCCAATAGCTCCCCGTCACCATTAATGCCAACAGACTAACGGAAACGATAAGCTGACCGATCATCTGCTTGTTGATCGCATCGGCAATCGGGGAATAACTAGACACAACACGAATGACGTAAGGATTCTCCCTGTAATTCGAAATGGGAACATAGCACTCCAGCACACGTTCGCCGTTAATCCGAGTATCCACTACCAGGCTGCGATTTTGCGAAATGGCCTCTGCGACCGATTGTCTCAAGCCTTCATCATTTTTATAGTTATAGGTACCGAACAGCCGATGGTTCTCATCAAAATGATTCGGGTCAATTCCTGTAATCTCCAACAGACTGCGGTTCGTACTCATCGATTTTTGCGCAATACGATCCGGGCTGGTCATGATCAGGATCGCATCCGTCATGTCGCTGCTCATTTTTCCGCCCAACGTGAGCTTGACATAATTATACAACGAACGACTTTGTTCGACAGCAATAGCAATTTGATTCGCGGTCAGCATCATGTTCGCTTCGCTGTCCCTGCGCAGATTATCCCGTACCGTAAAATAACTTAAAACAATATTCAGAGAGAGGATAATCAGCGCAAAACAAGATATAATCAAAGCGAGCTTGGTTTTTATAGTCAAGCGTTTATCCCACCTCTGGAACTAATTTATGGATATTTATGGGATTCACAAATTCTACATACATCATACCTTTTACGACATGTTTTGCAAAGACGTTGAATTTCCCAGATCATATCCTTACAATATGTAGAAATGCCTACAAAGCTAGTTCTTAAGCCTTATCTATGTGATGTGAGCTTTCTTAGTTATCCACAAATTATCAACATACTCACAGTGTTCTGGATAATATGTGTATAAAAGTGGGGATATTCTCGGAGTTATGCACAATGTTATTCACAACATGTTAACAACGAATGCCTGTTCGTTGGACAAAACAGAGGGTTATGCCCATTAAGGAGTTGATTTGATCTATGCCTTCTTCATCCCCTTTAATACCCGAACCTCCAGCCTCCACTTATCCCCATGAATATTGGATGGCCGAAGCAATTCAGGAAGCTCGTAAAGCAGAAGCTATTGGCGAAGTCCCCATCGGTGCGGTGATCGTCCGAGGCGATGAAATCGTTGGGCGCGGCCACAACCTGCGGGAAAGCTCCCTCGATGGCACCGCCCATGCGGAGATGATCGCCATTCGCGAAGCAAGCGAGCGGCTGGGTGCCTGGCGGCTTCTCCACTGTCGACTCTATGTCACGCTGGAGCCTTGCCCCATGTGCGCCGGAGCGATCGTACAGTGTCGTGTCCCCCATGTGATCTACGGAGCACCGGACCCAAAGGCAGGATGTGCTGGCACGCTGATGAACCTGCTGCAGGAGCCGCGGTTTAACCACCGGACCGATATTACCTCCGGCATCCTTCAAGAGGAATGCGCCTCGCTGTTAACCGAGTTTTTCCGCCGACTTCGCAAGAAATAACTTCTCATAAAACATTAAAACCTCCAAGCCCTTAAGAAACATGGGATTGGAGGTTTTTTTCGAGTGAAATAGAAAGCTGCTGAATAAGGCCTAATTCTTAATAGCCATACTGGCCCATTTCCTCTTGCAGTTCTTCTAATGTCAACGTGTCAGTCGGAATACCAATTTCAAAGGCCGGCTTCTCATTGATTTGGGTAAAGTGGCTGGTCATTTGCACCGCGGCCTTCACGTTCGTCTGCGTATCCGGATCGTTGACCGCAACGTCCGCCTGAACGTTATAGTACGCTGGGTAATTGTTCTCGTCGATGGCGGTATCCACAGTGAACTTGTTGATTTGCAGATGATTCTTCATCTCATCCAGCGCCTCGCCCAATTCATCCTGGTTGCCTTCCTGCAGCTCCTGCTTCGCCTGCTCGATTTCCTCCGGCGTCAGCTGCAGCATCGAACGGTATTCTTCTTTCGCCAGGATATCCAGCATCTTCGGCAATGCCTGGTTTACCAAAATGGTCACCGCTTCTTTTACATTGTCATTCGTAATGGCAAACTGCACAACTTGCTTCGCCTTGAAGCCCGCCGGCAACGATGCCTCCTTAGGATCGATGTTGCTGAAGTAAGCCCCCGACTCATATTCGGCAAATAATGCCCCCATCAATTCCATACTCAGCTTCTGACTCTTCTCCGGGTTGAATAGATCCGGATTAAATTCCTCGCCCGCTTGCTCTGCCAGCTCTTTCAAGTCCAGTACCAGGAATTTCCCTGTCACTGACTCCGGCAATGGCAAGAACGGAATGCTTGGGATTTTCACATACAGCTTCTCGGCTGTCATCACCAACGGGATAGTAATGGTGGTTGTCATATCCCCTGTCAGTTTGACTTCCAGCGTTGCTTCCGTTTGCATCGGTTCCTTCTGGTAAATTTGCTTGATGTTGATCTCTGCGTTCTTGAGCATGGAAAACACCGCGCCTACTTCCGCAGACTCTGCCTCTTCTGTCCCTTCTACGGAGAAATCCAAGATCTTAATTTGATTCTCCACCACGTAGGAATCCATCTCCAGCGCCTTCATCGCTGCGCTGCTCAAGGCTTCCTTCGGTTCTTTCTTACTGCTGCATCCGGACAATACCAGTACTACAGACAGCATCACCAGCATCATCGACGTGAACCATTTCCTAGACATTACAGTCTCCTCTCTCCTGCCCTAACCTCATTCTAAAGCATTCCTTTTTCTGAACACTTCTCACATATCATAAACCATACGCCAATAGGACGGAATTCATTTCTCCAAATTAATGGATCGCCTTTTTCTTGAAACGTCCGCCTTTGACGTCATGAATGTTTCCGACTGCCAAAAATGCATTTTCATCGTAATGATTAACGATTTCCTTCAGCTTGGCTTCTTCCAAGCGGGTAATTACACAGAAGATGACTTTCTTCGGATCCCCGGAAAAACCGCCTTCTCCAGTTAAGTACGTAACGCCGCGGCCCAAACGGCTTAGAATAGCATCTCCGATCTCATCGATTTGATCGCTGATGATCCATACCGATTTCGACTCGTTTAAGCCATCTACCACGATATCAATCGATTTGTAGGCAATATAATAAGCTAACAGCGAAAATAAGGCGCGCTCCCAGCCAAACACAAAGCCTGCGCTAAGCAAAATAAAGAAGTTAAAAAACATAATGATCTCGCCAACCGAAAACGGAGTTCTGCGCGAAATCAGAATGGCTACAATTTCGGTACCATCCAAGGAGCCTCCAAAGCGGATGACTAAACCGGTACCTAACCCTAACAAAATACCGCCAAACACGAAAGCCAGCAAGGTATCCGTTACAAACGGTTCAGCATGGTGCAGCAGTGTTGTACCGGCCGACATAACAGTAATGCCCAAAAGGGTGGATATTGCAAAAGTCTTGCCGATTTGTTTATAACCGACAATTAGAAACGGGAGGTTGAAAAGGAAGAGGAATACCCCAAGCGGGAGTCCCGATAAATAAGAGGTCATTACGGAAATACCGGTTATCCCGCCGTCCGTAATTTTATTTGGTACCAAGAACAGCTCCAGTGCAACAGAGACGATCACCGCTCCAATGACAATAAACATCGATCTGAATAAAGTACTTTTCAGCGTCCGCTGTTTATGTTGACGTACTTGGGTTGCATTCGGTGGAATCAGATGGTTTGGATTAACTGCGTTCAAATGGCATCACGATCCTTTCAAGTTGGTTTGCTCAATTCTTCCCTCTCACCAGGCTTTCTCTAGTATTCATGCTCCCCTTTAAAGGACATACCCTTATCTTTATTATGACATTTTCTTGTCTTGTTGTCTTGTTCTAATTCATAAGTCCCTTCAATACAAAAGCCCCAGCAGAAGCTGGGGCTGCGGAACAGCGAATGTTTTCAATGGATTAGGCTTACCCTTCCGGATTGTAATGACCATCTTGTTTACGCATTTTCACCTTTTTGGACCCGGATAACGGTTCTGGGCCTCTTTTCCCCTTATCACGCCGATGATCCTGGTCTTGGATGTTGTCAGATCCAGAGGTTTGATAGGTCTGCGGTTTCGTCATAACAGATAAAGCCTCCCTTGATTTAATCAACAAGGTTAATTTGCGAAAAAACGGCTGGCCTTATACACGAAAAAAAAGAGCATCTCTGCTCTCTAAATGTGCAATATGTATGGCGGAGAGGGTGGGATTCGAACCCACGTGGGCTTGCACCCTAACGGTTTTCAAGACCGCCCCGTTATGACCGCTTCGGTACCTCTCCAAGGAAAAATCCGATTCGCGTAACAAATCAGATTCTACCATATCGTCCGCAAGCGTGCAAGTTAATTCCGCTTGGTAATCTTCTGTAAATTGCCCATATACGGACGCAGAACTTCTGGAATAACTACACTGCCGTCCTCTTGTTGGTAATTCTCAAGAATGGCCGCGACGGTCCGACCGACAGCCAGCCCTGAACCATTCAGCGTATGCACGAACTCCGGCTTCGCCTTCGGCTCCGGACGGAAGCGAATGTTGGCCCGGCGAGCTTGGAAGTCCTCCACGTTCGAGCAAGAGGAGATTTCGCGATAGACGCCGCTTTCCGGGAGCCATACCTCTAGGTCATAGGTTTTGGCCGCCGTAAAGCCCATATCCCCCGTACACAAGGCAAGTACACGGTAAGGCAGGCCCAACAGCTGCAGCACGCGTTCCGCGTTCTCCGTCATTTTCTCCAGTTCGTCATAGGAAGTGTCCGGATGCACAATCTTGATCATTTCCACCTTATTGAACTGGTGCTGACGAATCAAACCACGGGTATCGCGGCCCGCTGCACCGGCTTCCGAACGGAAGCAGGAGCTATATGCCACATAATAACGCGGCAAATCTTCCGCATTTAAAATTTCGTCACGATGATAGTTGGTCACCGGAACCTCAGCGGTTGGGATCAGATAGTAGTCGTTGCTGCCGGTGAGCTTGAACAAATCCTCTTCGAACTTCGGAAGTTGTCCTGTACCGTACAAGCTGTCTTGGTTCACGATGTATGGTGGAAGCATTTCCTCATAGCCGTGCTCGTTGCTGTGCAGATCCATCATAAAGTTGATGAGCGCACGCTCAAGACGGGCTCCCAGCCCTTTGTAAAACGTAAACCGCGAGCCGGTTACCTTAGCGGCAGCCTCGAAGTCAAGGATGCCGAGGTCAGCGGCAATATCCCAATGCGCCTTCGGTGTAAAATCAAATTTACGCGGTTCGCTCCAGCGGCGGACTTCAACGTTATCTTCTTCAGAAGCCCCCACCGGTACACTTTCGTGCGGAATGTTGGGAATCGAGAGCATCAGCTGGTCAATTTGGGCTTCCAGTGTCCGTACCTCTTCGTCCAGTTCCTTGATGCGATCCCCGACCTCGCGCATCTCCACGATCAGCTCGTCGGCGTCCTCTTTATTTTTCTTACGCTTGGCCACTTCTGCTGACACCGTGTTCCGACGGTTCTTAAGCGCTTCGCTCTCTTGAAGCAGCTCCCGGCGTTTCTCATCCAGCGGGGCAAAACCGGAGATCAGCTCCAACGATTTTCCCCGATTTTTCAGCGCTTCCTCAACACGCGCATAGTCATTACGTAAGATTTTCACATCTAACATGAGTAGTCCCTCCTAGAATGATCCCGCACAGACCTGCCGACCTTCATCTGGGGAGACCCGCGGACGGAAAGGCTGTATAACGGAATTTCAAAACGCCGGTAAAACAGACAAAACCTCAACCCGCAAAGGAGTCAAGGCCTGCTTACGGCTGCTTGGCTTGCTTGATCATCTCCACAAAATACGTATGTAGCGAGAAGTCGTCGGTCAGTTCCGGGTGAAACGACGATACGAGCAAGTGCCCTTGTCGTGCGGTCACGATCTCGTCCTTGTAGGTCGACAACACCTCGACTCCGTCTCCAACTGCCGTAATCAGCGGAGCACGAATAAATACGGCCCGCAACGGTGCCTCAAGTCCCTTCACGTCAAGGTCGGTCTCGAAGCTTTCACGCTGACGTCCAAACGCATTACGCGATACTTTAATATCCATCAGAGCGAGATGAGGCTCCTCGCCGCCCTCGATCTCCTTCGCCATGACGATCAATCCTGCACAGGTCCCAAAGATCGGTTTCCCTTGTCCAGAAAAATCGCGAATAGCTTCAATAAAGCCGTATTTCCGCATGAGCTTGCCGATCGTCGTGCTCTCGCCGCCAGGGATAATCAATCCATCCAAGTCAGCAAGCTGCTCGACATGCTTTACGGTTACGCCTTCAACTCCGGTCTTCTCCAGGCTGCGGATATGCTCCGCAACTGCGCCTTGCAGCGCCAACACCCCTACTCTCATGACAAACCTTCTTTCTCTAGAGGGCTTCGAACATTCAGGCAAAACCCCAGTTTACTAAGATGTACCCCGACCATCCCAAGGGACAGCCGGGGTGAAAGACTTGCCTTTGATTCCAGCGGTTATTCCGCGATCTGGATTACCAGCCGCGATCCGACATCCGCTCGGCAGCGGCCAATTTGGAAATTTCAATGCCTTTCATCGGTGTACCCAAGTTCTTGGATACTTCAGCAATCAGTTTGTAATCCGTGTAGTGCGTCGTCGCTTCAACGATCGCCCGGGCAAATTTCTCTGGATTATCCGATTTGAAAATACCGGATCCCACGAACACCCCGTCTGCACCCAAATGCATCATCAGGGCAGCATCCGCCGGCGTCGCTACCCCGCCTGCCGCGAAGTTAACGACTGGCAATTTACCCTTCTCATGAACTTCGAGCAGCAGATCGTAAGAAACGCCGAGGTTCTTCGCTTCTGCGTACAGTTCATCCTTCGACATGTTTTGTACTTTACGGATTTGGCTGTTGATCAGACGCATATGGCGGACCGCTTCAACGATGTTCCCCGTTCCTGGTTCGCCTTTCGTCCGAATCATCGATGCACCTTCGCTGATCCGGCGCAACGCTTCACCCAGATCCTTCGCGCCGCACACGAACGGCACCGTGAAATCCCGTTTATCGATATGGAACACTTCATCCGCCGGGGTCAGTACTTCACTCTCGTCCAAATAGTCTACCCCAAGCGATTCCAGAACTTTCGCTTCCACGTAATGACCAATACGTGCTTTGGCCATAACCGGGATGGAGACAACCTTCATGACTTCCTCAATAATCGTTGGATCCGCCATGCGGGCAACGCCGCCAGCCGCCCGGATATCGGAAGGCACACGCTCCAGCGCCATAACGGCGGTAGCCCCGGCCGCTTCGGCAATTTTGGCTTGTTCCGCATTCATGACGTCCATAATGACGCCACCTTTTTGCATCTCAGCCATACCTCTTTTAACACGCGATGTTCCTGTTTCCATGTCCAATCCTCCCGATAATAATCTAACTAAATATTTTACAAGATACGACTTAAATACACAACCCGTTTACTCGGATTTGAATGAACCTTAGAAAAGATTTTTGATCCCGTTAAACAGATCGCTGAAGAAATCGCCAATTGCACGCATCACCAAGGTAAACCAGCCGGCTTTCTCCGCATCCTCGGCTGTGATCAGATTGACCGTCTTCTCCAGCGTTTGGTCCATACCCGGCGCTTTAAATGTATAAGTTACCGTCCCAACCTTCGTTCCTTGCTTCAGCGGCGCTGTCAGAGTGCCTTCATCAGCCAGTGTCACTTTAGCTTGAACCGCGTTGGTATCTGCACCTTTCGGCACAACGAAGCTAACCGCTTGATCGGTTACCACCGGAACTTCCGTATGTTTCGCTTTCTTCACCGTCACGGTTTCGGTTCCAGTCACTGTCGTCTTCGGCGGTACAATTTGCTTCGTTTCAAAGTTGTTGAACCCGTAGTCTAAGACTTTCCGCGTTTCCACAAAGCGAGCTTTGTCCGAGGCGGTCCCCATAACGACGCTGATGAGACGCATGCCGTTACGCACCGCGGTACCTGTGAAGCAGTTTCCGGCATTGGAGGTGTGTCCCGTCTTCAAACCGTCCAGACCCTCGTAAGCAAATTGTTTAAAATTCGTGACGTTCTTATTCGCTTCCAGCATCCAGTTCAAGTTCACCATCGGCGCGGCATCGCGTTCACGGAACTTCTTGCTTTGAATTGTGGTAAAGCGAGCAAAGTCCGGATGATCCGTAACAATATATTTGGCCAAAATCGCAGCATCCAGCGCGGACATTACGGTCTCTTTCCCATCGGTTGGCCGGAATTCCGCTGGCATATCTGCAATATCCAAACCAGTTGAGTTGGCAAAGTGAGCGGTCTTCATCCCCATTCGCTTCGCTTCATCGTTCATCATTTTCACGAAAGCCTGTTCGGAGCCGGCTACGTATTCCGCCAGAGCCACCGTCGCATCATTGGCGGAGGCAATCGCCATCGCCGTATAGAGTTCTTCTACAGTATGTTGATCCCCTTCGGCCAGAAAAATCCGTGAACCGATTGTTTGGGCTGCATTTTTCTGTACTGTCACTACGTCATCCCAGCTAAACTTTCCTTGTTTCACAAGTTCCGCTACGATATATTCGGTCATCATCTTGGTCATGCTGGCCGGAGGCAGCGGTTGTTCCCCATTAACGTTCAATAAGATTTGGCCAGAGACAGGCTCGAGCAAGATCGCAGCGCTGACTTCCAAATCTAAAGACTCCACGGAAGGAATTGAGGTAGCCGTTGTTTGCACTGTCGTCGTTTCGGTTGATGTTGTTCCGGCATTAGTAGATTCCGTCTGTTCCCCTTCTGCCAGCGCCATCGCCGGCGCAAGAGAGAATACTAGCGCATTCACCAGCAGCACAGAAGCAACGCTTTTGCGCAAGACATGCCGTTTAGTTGTCGATTTGCGTTGTGGTTGTTTGAGTTTCAATGCCCTTAAAGCTCCCCTCATATTCTTTCATTTTGCTTTATCTATTCTATCACAGGGGTATCTGTAAAAAAAGACAAGCAGGGCGGAAAACGCCCTGCCAGTGATGGAATAAAATGGTCAGCCCATTTCTATCAAAATTTATAAGTTTATTGAATCGAGTAGTTAGGCGCTTCTTTGGTGATTTGCACGTCATGCGGATGGCTTTCGCGCAGGCCGGCGCCCGTAATGCGGACAAATTGCGTATCGTTGCGCAACTCGTCGAGCGTCTTCGTGCCGCAATATCCCATCCCGGAACGCAGACCACCAATAAGTTGGTGGATCGTATCCGAGAGCGGTCCCTTATACGCTACGCGACCTTCAATCCCTTCCGGCACGAGCTTCTTGTCATCGTCCTGGAAGTAGCGGTCCTTACTACCTTGCTTCATGGCCCCCATCGAGCCCATGCCTCTGTATACCTTATACCGACGCCCTTGATAGATTTCCGAGTCCCCAGGGCTTTCTTCCGTTCCGGCAAACAAGCTGCCCAACATGACCGCATGCGCACCAGCCGCGATTGCTTTGGTGATTTCGCCAGAATATTTGATACCGCCGTCCGCGATGATCGGAATCCCGTATTCACGGGCAACTGTCGCACAATCATAAACCGCTGTAATTTGCGGTACACCGATCCCGGCAACGACGCGGGTGGTACAGATCGAACCCGGTCCAATCCCTACTTTCACGACGGAAGCTCCCGCTTCAATCAAAGCTCTCGTTCCTTCACCTGTCGCTACGTTACCTGCGATAATCGTCAAATCCGGATACCGTCTGCGAAGCTCGGCCACTGCATCAATAATGTTAATGTGGTGTCCATGCGCCGAATCCACCGTAATGACGTCAACGCCGGCTTTCACCAAAGCCTCCGTCCGTTCAAACGTATCCTTGGAGATCCCCACCGCTGCGCCTACAAGCAAGCGCCCTTGGGCATCCTTGGCGGCGTTCGGGAATTGGATTGCTTTTTCAATATCTTTGATTGTGATAAGGCCTTTCAGGATATTATTCTCGTCAACGAGCGGAAGCTTCTCGATTTTATGCTTCTGCAAAATAATTTCAGCTTCTTGCAACGAGGTTCCTACCGGAGCGGTAATCAGGTTGTCTCTCGTCATGACGTCGCTGATTTTGATATTGTAATCATGAACAAAACGCAGGTCGCGGTTGGTCAAAATCCCCACCAGCTTCTGCTCCTCATTTACAATCGGTACGCCGGAAATACGGAACTTGGCCATAACCTGCTCTGCGTCGGATACGAGATGATCTGGAGTCAGCGAGAAAGGATTGGTGATTACGCCGCTCTCGGAGCGTTTCACCCGATCGACCTCTTCAGCTTGTTGTTCGACCGGCATATTTTTGTGGATGATCCCAATGCCGCCTTCCCGTGCGATGGCAATCGCCAACGCCGCTTCTGTGACTGTGTCCATGCCCGCACTGATCAATGGGATGTTCAGCTTCACCTTGTCGCTAAGCCGAGTGGACACATCCACCTCTTTAGGCAATACCTCCGATTTACGGGGAATCAGAAGCACATCGTCAAACGTTAAGCCTTCCTTGTCAAATTTACTTTCCCACACCGTGATGAATCCTCCTTCGAATTTGTTGATTTGTTGGGCTTCATTCCTGAAATCCGGGTATAAGAAAAACGTCTATCGACGTACATTCAAAGTAGACAGACCGCGTTTAGCGGATGTTTTTCTTGCGATATCAGGATGCCAATCCCCCGCAGTTTATACTTTCTGATATCTTAAAAAAAACGACTACCGCTGTCATTCCTATGAAGACACAACCCTATATATCAAGACCGTATAGCCGCTTACGAAAATATATTGTTCCCATCTTAGCAAAGCCCCTCTAGGCTGTCAAGGACAAGCTTAAGCAAAAAAACAGGCGGCTTCCCAGCGGATACGAGTGTCTTTATTACGCGTACATTGACTAAGAATTTGCAGGGATCCTGATGCTAATCCTGCCCCAATCCCCTTCGTTTGATTCTGCAAAAAGAAAGAGGACGGAGAGGGCTGTGCGCCTTCTGCCGTCCTTGGATTTTCCTTGGTATGCACTTCAATCAGCTAACGCGCTTATTGTGCGTAATCACCTGATCGATGATCCCGTACTCGCGCGCTTCGTCTGCACTCATGAAATAATCGCGGTCCATGTCTTTTTCAATCCGCTCCAAGGGTTGACCAGTGCAATCCGCAGCAATGGTATTCAGCACAGACCGGGTTCGCAATATCCGATTGGCACTGATCGCAATGTCGCTGGCCTGCCCTTGGGCACCACCATGCGGTTGGTGAATCATAATTTCGCTGTTCGGAAGTGCGAAGCGTTTGCCTTTGGCCCCGGCCATTAACAGAATCGCAGCAAAAGAGGCTGCCATCCCGGAGCAGATCGTCTGCACATCAGGTTTTACATACTGCATCGTATCGTAGATCGCGAAGCCCGCTGACGTCGAACCGCCCGGACTGTTGATGTAAAAGTAAATATCCTTCTCCGGATCTTCCGCTGCCAGAAACAGCATTTGCGCCATTATACTATTCGCCACCTGATCATCAATCGCCGAACCAAGAAACACAATCCGATCCTTCAGCAAACGTGAATAAATGTCATATGACCGCTCTCCCCGGCCAGTTTGCTCAATGACGTAAGGAATAACTGAACTCATGGCTTACCCTCCTTCAAAATCAGGCGGCAAGACCGTAAGACATCAACATCAGATGGTTGCGCACCGGATCGGCCGCAGGAGTGTCTACTGCGATGCTCCGTAAAGAGCTGCAACGGTACGATTGAAGCGTGACTACCGGAACCACATCCTGAGGCCGCGCGTCGTTATACAGCATCACCAGCGCAGCGGCGTCTTCTCGGCGAATCGCATCCATGTAGGCAAGAACCAGTACATCGTCGCTTAACGATCCTGGTAAGAAGTCCTCCTCCATGGACTGAACCTTATCCTGCCGGGGCGCTGTAACTGCTCGGTTGGAACCCTCCACTGCATTCCGCAGTCGGACCCGCGCTCTGTGCAAAGCGGCTTTGACGGCCCCTTCCGTCGACCCAATCAACTGCGCTGCTTCGCCAGCTGTATATTTTAAAATATCAATCATCAACAGCGTGGTACGCTGAAGAGGCGAAAGCTCGATGACCAACGTCTCCATCGCAGCCCACACTGCAGCGGGATCAGTTGGAACCGGCGCTTGCAGTTGTTCGTCCAGGGGGAGCGATTCGGCCGGAAGCTTCCTTTTTCGGTTGCGGTCAATCCAAGCATGTTGGGCTGCACGGTACAGATAGGTTCGTGTGAGTTGCACGTTGTCCCCTTTCCCTTGCGTCGCCGACCATATCTTGAGCCACGTGTCCTGCGCCAAATCGTCCCCTTCCCACACGGAACCGGTGATAGAACGGCAGTAGTTACGCAGTGCGCTACCATACAATTGTACCCATGTTTGAAAGTTGCCCTTTTCAGAACGGGACGGTGCAGACACAGGTCTCCGCGGATTTCGCTCTCTAGCTGCTATTGGCACCGGGACCCACCTCCATCTGTAATATAAGATCGCACTCTCTTCGAAGAGCCATCTTTTGTTATGTCCTACAAACCAGCCTTCGACCAACCCGGAATAAGCTGAATGCTTACTCAACGGTATAAACGTATTTTTCGGAAGGAACGATACGCGGGAGGATCAGAATTTTTATATATCATAGCATTTTCGGATCCAACACGTGTGCCCTTTGATGCGATTCCTGCAAAAATACAGTTATTTTGAGCTGGAATCGCTGTTTTTCCTGAAATAACTGCAAAAGCCCTAAGGCCCCCTAAATAAACTGGAGTCCTCCCCTACAAGGATTTACAATGGAAATAAGGGAGAGGATTCAGTTATGGGAAAAGCCAAAGATGAATTTCGTTTAAAGGTAGTAAGAGAAGCTCTGTCCGGGATTAAGGTGGGGGTGCTTGCCCGGTCGTATGACCTGCACCCAGAAACCATTCGAACCTGGATTCGAGCATACCGAGATCAGATTACAGATGTGGATACATCACTGCCAGACCAACACCTTCAAGAACTCAAACGACTTCAAGAGATTGAAGAAAAATACGAGAAAGCGATGAAAGTGCTTGGTGAGAAAGAACTCGAAAATGAGATCCTACGTGAACTCGTAAAAAAGAAAAACCCCGCTTATCTGAAAAACTTGAAGTAGCAGAACCATTCATTAAGCGGGGGGAACCAACAGCTGTAGTTCTGCGGATTTTGGAAATTGCTGAATCGACATACTACGATCGAAAAAAGCGAGCTGCTACCCCAAAGACGGAGCCGTTATCAACGGACAAACGCGGTCGCCCTACACCTGGGTACTCTCTAACTGTTACAGGGATCCCCATTAGCGATGAACAGATTAAAGAGTGGCTCCTTGAGCTGCTTGAAGGCGAAGAACATGTCTACGGATATAAACTGTTGGGCCAATGCATTCGGGATATTCACCAAGTCATAATTAACAAAAAGAAAACGTATCGTCTTTGCAAAGAACTCGGCATTCTGCAAAAAGCTCGCAAGCCTGTCAC
>NZ_KE159656.1:64440-95669 GCF_000403375.2 Paenibacillus barengoltzii G22
GGGATGTCAAGACCTGGTAAGGTTCTTCGCGTTGCTTCGAATTAAACCACATACTCCACTGCTTGTGCGGGTCCCCGTCAATTCCTTTGAGTTTCAGCCTTGCGGCCGTACTCCCCAGGCGGAATGCTTAATGTGTTAACTTCGGCACCAAGGGTATCGAAACCCCTAACACCTAGCATTCATCGTTTACGGCGTGGACTACCAGGGTATCTAATCCTGTTTGCTCCCCACGCTTTCGCGCCTCAGCGTCAGTTACAGCCCAGAGAGTCGCCTTCGCCACTGGTGTTCCTCCACATCTCTACGCATTTCACCGCTACACGTGGAATTCCACTCTCCTCTTCTGCACTCAAGCTGCCCAGTTTCCAGTGCGACCCGGGGTTGAGCCCCAGGATTAAACACCAGACTTAAACAGCCGCCTGCGCGCGCTTTACGCCCAATAATTCCGGACAACGCTCGCCCCCTACGTATTACCGCGGCTGCTGGCACGTAGTTAGCCGGGGCTTTCTTCTCAGGTACCGTCACTCCGTTAGCAGTTACTCTAACGGACGTTCTTCCCTGGCAACAGAGCTTTACGATCCGAAAACCTTCATCACTCACGCGGCGTTGCTCCGTCAGACTTTCGTCCATTGCGGAAGATTCCCTACTGCTGCCTCCCGTAGGAGTCTGGGCCGTGTCTCAGTCCCAGTGTGGCCGTTCACCCTCTCAGGTCGGCTACGCATCGTCGCCTTGGTGAGCCGTTACCCCACCAACTAGCTAATGCGCCGCAGGCCCATCCGTAAGTGACAGATTGCTCCGCCTTTCCCAAGCCCCTCATGCGAGAGACTTGCGTATCCGGTATTAGCTACCGTTTCCGGTAGTTATCCCAGTCTTACGGGCAGGTTGCCTACGTGTTACTCACCCGTCCGCCGCTAAGTTTATCAGGAGCAAGCTCCCGATAAACTCCGCTCGACTTGCATGTATTAGGCACGCCGCCAGCGTTCGTCCTGAGCCAGGATCAAACTCTCCAATAAAGTGGTGTTTGACTTGCTCATTTAGAAAAAACTGACGAGATCGGATCGAATTTCAAGACCTGAGTACACCGGTTTGAAATTCATCCTTTAAACTCGATTTATTACTCACTCGTTGTTCAGTTTTCAAAGATCAACTTCGTTATCGTCTTATCGGCGACAACTTTTATAGTATATCATGTCCGGCGTTATCTTGCAAGCATTATTTTTAATCTGCGATTCTGAGCTGAAGTTCATAATGCCCACGAATAACGACCGGATTTATAATATATCATTTTTTCAAGACGACTGCAACCCAAAATACTCGATTTTATCCATCCAATTTTATCCATACTAATCCACTGCAATTAGCCGCAACTCCCTCATGCATCAGTATGACTTAAACTACTTCTGATTGAAGTAAATAATCATTAAATGCAACGGCCCAGGCATATATTGAAGCCAACCGTCTAAGCACCAGAAGTTTTTTTACGATATCAAACCCCAATCCGCCTCGAATAAAACAACAAGCCCAGCCAAAGCCGGGCTTGTTCTCGTCCAAACTCTTATTCCGCAGAACGCATATGCGGGAACAACAGCACGTCACGGATGGATGCCGAGTCAGTTAACAGCATCACCAGACGGTCCACCCCGATACCCAAACCACCAGTCGGCGGCATACCGTACTCGAGGGCACGGATGAAGTCCTCATCCATTTCATGCGCTTCATCGTTACCTTGTTCACGTTCAAGCAATTGCGCTTCGAACCGTTGACGCTGGTCGATCGGGTCGTTCAGCTCCGTAAAGGCATTCGCATGCTCACGGGCTACGATAAACAGCTCGAAACGATCCGTAAACCGCGGATCCTGCTCGTTCTTCTTCGCGAGCGGCGAGATCTCTACCGGATGTCCGTAAACGAACGTAGGTTGAATTAAGGTTTCTTCAACAAATTGCTCAAAGAATGCATTCAAAATATGACCATACGTCATATGCGGCTCAACTGGCACATTGTGCTCCTTCGCCAAACGATGCGCCTCTTCATTGCTCATTTGCACGCTGAAATCGACGCCGGTTACTTCTTTAACTGCATCAACCATGGACACACGGCGCCATTGCGGCTTCAAGTTAACCTCATGCCCTTGGTAATGTACCACTTGAGTCCCGAGCACTTCCTGCGCGATATGGGAGATCAGATTTTCCGTAAGCGCCATAATATCTTTATAGTCGGCATAAGCTTCATACAGCTCGATCATCGTAAATTCCGGGTTGTGACGCGTCGAAATCCCTTCGTTCCGATAGACCCGGCCGATTTCATAAACTTTCTCCAAGCCGCCAACGATCAGTCGCTTCAAGTGAAGCTCGATGGCGATCCGCATATACAACTGCATGTCCAACGCATTGTGGTGCGTAATAAACGGACGGGCAGCCGCACCGCCGGCAATGTTATGCAGCGTTGGCGTTTCCACTTCCAAATATCCGAGGGAATCCAGGTAACGGCGCATGGATCGGATGATCTGCGAACGCTTGATGAACGTCTGCTGCACTTCAGGATTCACGATCAAGTCGACATAACGCTGGCGATAACGCAGCTCAACGTCTTTCAAACCGTGATATTTGTCCGGCAACGGATACAACGACTTCGACAGCACCTCTAAGTCCTTCACCTTGATCGTCGTTTCACCAGTTTTGGTTTTGAACACCTCACCCGTTACCCCGACGATATCCCCAAGGTCCAGAATACTGAACGCCTGATACTTCACTTCAGGCACGCTGTCTTGACGGACATAAATCTGAATTTTGCCAGACAAGTCCTGCAGGTGCGCAAAGCTGGCTTTCCCCATGACCCGCTTAGCCATGATTCTTCCAGCAATGGTCACCTCGACGCGCTTCTCCTCCAATTCTTCCTTGGTCAGCCCGTCATATTGCCGGAGAATGTCCCCCGCCATGTCGGTGCGTTCAAATTTTTTGCCAAAAGGATCGATGCCAAGCCCGCGCAGCTCGTCCAATTTATCACGGCGAATTTGCAGCAGCTCGCTGACCTCCATCGCTTCCTGGTTATTCATCTCTTCGCTCATTACCCTACTCCACTCCTTAATCCAGCTGAATTTGCTCGCCGACAAAAGAAACAGTGAAAGAAGCCTCCGCTGGGGAAGCTTCTTCTCTCGCTCATTCCGCCTTACTTCTTAATGTCTACGATTTTATATTGAATCACGCCTGCCGGAACGTTAACGTCTACGATGGCGCCTTTTTTCTTCCCAAGAATGGCTTTGCCGACAGGACTTTCATTCGAAATTTTGTTCTGCATCGGATCGGATTCTGCCGTCCCGACGATCGCATATTCCATCGTATCGCCGAATTCCAGATCTTCCACCGTCACGATCGAACCAATGCTTACCGTATCCGTGTCGATTTCATCGTTGTTGATGATCCGCGCGTTGCGAAGCATTTTCTCCAGAGTAATGATGCGTCCTTCAATAAATGCTTGCTCGTTCTTGGCGTCCTCATATTCCGAGTTCTCGCTGATATCCCCGTATCCGATGGCAACCTTGATCCGCTCTGCCACTTCGCGGCGTTTCACGGACTTCAGGTTCTCCAATTCTTCTTCCAGTCTTTTCAGACCGTCTTGGGTAAGGATAACTTCTTTATCGCTCATCTCAACCGATTCTCCTGTCATGGAAAAAATTTTCGCACGGTACGTGCGGCACCCGAAAACTCCCCCTGGCAAACGAACGATTCCCAAATGAAATAGTTCCTTTGCCCTACCACTGTAGCCCAGGTGCATGGAAGCGCTCGCTTCCGGCCACAGTGATCACTTCGATGCTTACTTGTTGTGCTTATTATATGCAATATGTGATAAGGGTCAGACCCTCATTTGGGAGAGACTGACACTTGAGGCGAATTTATATTGTGAAATTATAGGTGAACGATTCTGAAATGTCAATGACGCCCGATTTTACAAATGTAAACGTTTCATGTGTATAGAGGTCCCCCATTCGAGGACCCCCCTCTCCACTTCAACGTTTAGGCGGACACCTCATCGGGTACCGTTCCCGCCGCCAAATCAGCAACAAAATTCTCAAGAATCCGCACCATCTCGTCCCGCCGAGTTTCTTCCATAATGAGGTCTTTGATGCGTGCTGCCCCTTTCAACCCTTTTAAATACCAAGCCAAATGCTTGCGCATTTCGCGAACAGCAACAAGCTCGCCCTTCAGCGCCGCTAAACGGTCCATGTGCAGGATCGCAATGCGAATCTTCTCCTCCGCATCCGGCTCAGGAAGCAATACGCCTGTTTTCAAGTATTCAACCGTCCGGTACAACATCCAAGGGTTACCGAGCGCCCCGCGTCCGATCATCACACCGTCGCAGCCGGTCTCATCCAGCATCCGTTTCGCATCCTCGGGTGTCGCCACATCGCCGTTCCCAATGACGGGAATCGACACCGCTTCCTTCACTTGCCGGATGTAACTCCAGTCCGCTTTTCCAGTGTACAGCTGCTCCCGCGTCCGACCGTGAACACTCACGGCTTTACCGCCGGCTCGTTCAACCGCTTTTGCGTTGTCCACGACGTAGATATGCTCCGCGTCCCAGCCTATGCGCATTTTTACCGTTACCGGTTTACTTACCGCATCCACAACCGCCGCAACCATTTCGTATATTTTATTAGGGTCAAGCAGCCAGCGTGCCCCGGCGTCACATTTCGTCACCTTCGGCACAGGACAGCCCATATTAATATCGATAATGTCGGCATTGGTTTCCTGATCGACAACTTTTGCCGCTTCGACCAGCGACGCGCGATCCCCGCCGAAAATTTGCAGGCTGAGCGGCTTTTCCCGCTCGTCCACAAAGAGCATTTCTCGCGTCCGCTTATTGCCGTGAAGGATCGCTTTATCGCTAACCATCTCAGCGCAGACCAGCCCGGTCCCAAATTCTTTGGCAATCAGACGGAAGGCTGGATTACATACGCCTGCCATCGGGGCAAGTACGACTTGGTTCTTCAATTCCACATCGCCAATCTTCAGCAAGATGGTTCCCTCCCATGCAATAAAATAGTTAAAAATCAGCGGTTCACTACAGATCCGACTTGAGCTCCGCTAAAGATATTCCTAAACATTGTGCAATCTTCGTTAACATTTGCTCATCTGCCCGGCGGTTCCCCCGCTCTACCGCGCCCAATAAGGCCAGGGATACGCCAGACTTCTCTGCCAGCTCTTGCTGGGTGAAGCCTTTTAGTTTTCGGAAAGCGCGGATGCGCTGTGCCAGTTGCATGTTTTCCAAAACCGGACGCCTTCCTTTCCATCTAAGTTGTCTAGAGCATGATGAATCTGTTCAAACAGCCCGGAAGGCTCTCCTTCCGGCACGATGTCGGCTAAGGGAATGAGCACAAAAGCACGCTCCATCATCCGCGGGTGCGGTAAGGTCAGAAGCGGGGTGTCCATCACCCTGCCGCCAGCCCACAATAAATCCAGGTCCACCGTTCGCGGCCCAAAGCGAATCGTACGCTCCCGTCCCAGTCGCAGCTCAATATCGAGCATGAAGGTCAGCAACGCCTCAGGTTCCAGCGAAGTGCGGACCGCAACGGCCATATTCACAAAACAAGGCTGATCCAAATAACCAACCGGATCCGTCTCATAGAGATTGGAGCACCGCAGGACCTCGATCTCCGGGTGCTTCTGCAATTCTGAGATCGCCTGCATCAAAGTGGCTTCGCGGTCGCCCAGATTAGCCCCTAAAGCAATATAAGCCTCTGAAAGCTCAGAGGGAGATGTCATAGTCATAAATATTAGCTCACTTTCTGGAACGATACAACTCGACCGTCACACCGTCAAAATGTACGTCAAACGGCGGATGCGGCTTCGTAACTCGAACCGTTAACGCATCTACCCTAGTATAAGTGTCCAACACCGCAGATGCAATATGCTCCGCCAGAGCTTCGATAAGCTTGAAGCTCTTCTTCTCAACGACCCCCTTGACCAGCTCATGCACTTCGGCATAATTGACCGTCTGCGTTAAATCGTCGTTAACCCCGGCCTCATGCAGATCCAACTCTAATTCCAAATCTACATAAAATCGTTGACCGAGCTTACGCTCTTCCTCAAAAACACCGTGATACCCGTAATATTCCAAGTGCCGCAGCACGATTTTATCCATTCATTTCAGCTCCTTTACCGGCAAATGGTCAAGCATACACGATGGCATCGCACATCTGCACGGTTTGCTTGATCTCTTTCACGTCATGGACACGGACGATTTGGCAGCCTTGCGCAATTCCCAACGCCACGGTGGCCGCCGTTCCGAACACCACCTCATCGACCGGAAGATCCAATGCGGTGCGGATAAACCGTTTGCGAGACGTCCCCAGCAGCAACGGGAACCCCAATGCCGCTAATTCGTCCAACGCCTTCATGACACGCAGATTTTCGTGATAGTCCTTAGCAAAGCCGATGCCGGGGTCCAAAATAATATTTTCATCTGAAACGCCGGCCTTTCGGGCAATCTCCACGCTCTCCCGCAAATCCGCAGCCACATCGGCAAGCAAATCGCGGTAATTACGATCATGGCGGTTATGCATCAAAATCACCGGACAACCAAACTCCGCCGCCACTTCCGCCATCCGCGGCTCCGCCTTAAAGCCCCAGACATCATTTATGATATGCGCCCCGGCCTTCAACGCTTCGTACGCCACCTGTGCCTTGTACGTATCGACCGACAACGGAATGTGAGGAAGCTCGCGATGAAGTGCCTCAACGACAGGAATGACCCGTTCCAGCTCTTCCTGTTCACTTACGGGCACATGGCCTGGACGTGTCGACTCCCCGCCGATATCAATAATATCTGCACCTTCTGCAACCATTTCACGGGCGTGCTGAACGGCGCGCTCTACATTATTGTAACGACCTCCATCGGAAAAAGAGTCCGGCGTCACATTCAAAATTCCCATCACCAGCGTGCGCTCCCCCAACGTTAAAGAGGCCTCGCCCAGCTGGTAGCTGCGCTTATAGATGATCGGCTGCATCGCCACTCCTCGCTTTCTCTCTATATTTCCCCAATAACAGACACGTCATCGGTCCGATTCGTCCGGTTCCCACTGTGCGCCGTAGCGACCCTCGGCCTCCGGGCTGGTCAGACTCCACCAGTTCCGTCACCGGCACAAGCTCCTGAATCGAATTCGTCAGGAAGACCTCGTCAGCCTCCAACAGCTCGTCCCAAGTGTAGCGACCTTCCTCCGCCGCAATCCCTTGCTCGGCTGCCAGCTCCAGCACCTTCGTGCGGGTAACGCCCGGGAGAATGCCAGTTTCCACATCCGGCGTATATAATCTGCCATTTCGCGCAAAAAATACATTGCTGACGATCCCCTCCGCCAGCCAGCCATCCGCCGTCAGCAGCAGTCCCTCAGCGGGTGCTGCAGCAGATCGACGTCCGTGCACATGCGCTTGGACATTCGCTGCAGGAGCGTCTGCCGTCTCCAGCGCCTCCCGTTCTAATCGAGCGAGTTCGCGCTTCGCCAACACATTGTTCATATAGTGCAGTGACTTGAAACGCACCTCGCCCTCCGGCGTATTGCGAGGCGTTGTCAGCCGCCATAACGGCTTCCCATCCGTGTACAGCGTCTCCCCAGGGTCGGGCAGTGGCTTCACATAGATCACGACCCTCGGTTTCTCGTAGTCACCAACAGGCAAGCCCAGCGGCCCTTCGCCAGCCGTCACCGTATATCGAATGTAACCTTCGTCCAATCCGTTCCGCGCAAGCAGCTCGGTGATTTCCGCTTCAACCCGGCCATGATCAACCTGGTGCGCAATCCCAAGCGCCTTGCAGCCTGCCTCCAGCCGCTGCAGATGCCGCTCCAGCAAGAACGGGCGCCCTCCGTAGGTGCGGAACGTTTCAAATAAACCGAGCCCGTACATAAAGCCGTGATCCATCACAGAGATCACGGCTTGATCGGCCGGGGTCGGAACGCCATCCACCCCGATGTAATTCATGCTTTGGCTTCCGCCTTTCGGTTCAGGAAGTTACGGAGAATTTGGTGCCCATGCTGGGTAATGATCGATTCCGGATGGAACTGCACGCCCTCGACGGCATACTCTTTGTGGCGCAGCCCCATGATCTCCCCTTCCGCCGTCTCTGCCGTAATCTCCAGGCAATCCGGCAGACTCTCGCGCTCCACGATCAGCGAATGATATCGCGTAGCCGTGAAGGGCGACGGCAGACCGGCAAACACCGATTCTCCATGATGGTAAATAGGCGATGTCTTGCCATGCATCAAGCGTTCGGCGCGAATTACCTTGCCGCCAAAGGCTTGACCAATGGCCTGATGCCCCAGACAAACGCCAAAGATCGGGATAACCCCTTTAAAATGCTCAATCAAATTCAACGTGATCCCAGCCTCATTGGGCGTACACGGGCCGGGGGATATCAAAATATGATCCGGCTGCAAAGCCTCAATACCCGCAAGATCGATCTCATCGTTGCGGCGGACAGTTACTTCCTCGCCTAACTCACCTAAATACTGCACCAGATTGTACGTGAAAGAATCATAATTGTCGATCACTAAAATCATCTCATCTCATCTCCTGTCCTAGACTTTGTCCAGCTGGCTCTTCTGAAAATCCTCAACTCTGTTGTACAGCCAGAGCAACGGCTCTAGCTTTGTTCAAACATTCCCTATACTCACGATACGGGTCTGAATCGATGACAATGCCGGCACCTGTCTGCAAGTAGCCGACGCCGTCCTTCGTGACCAGCGTACGTATAATAATATTTAATTCGATATTCCCGGCATAGTCAATCCATCCCATTGCGCCGGTGTAAGGGCCTCTCGTGACAGGCTCAAGCTCCTCGATAATTTCCATCGTCCGCACTTTAGGCGCTCCGGTGATCGTTCCCCCAGGAAAAACAGCCGCAATCGCATCATAAATCGTACGATCCGCATTCAGCACTCCTTCGACCTCGGAGACCAGATGCATGACGTGCGAATACCGCTCCACGGTAAACAGCTCGCTGACCCGCACCGTCCCATACTCCGCCACCCGGCCGATATCGTTGCGCAGAAGGTCGACGAGCATGATGTGCTCGGCTTGCTCCTTCTCGCTGGCCAGCAGCTCGGCCTCCATCTGCTGATCCTCCTGCGGCGTATGTCCCCGCCGTCTCGTTCCCGCAATCGGTCGGGTGCTGATCCGCCCCTGCTCCACCTTCACCAGCAGCTCCGGCGAAGCGGACACGAGCTGGAAGTCCGGGAACCGGAGCATACCCATATACGGCGAAGGGTTCAGCTTGCGCAGCTGCTCATACACCCGCTCCGGCGAAGCGGCCAACGGAAATGCTTGGCGCAGCGAAAGATTCACCTGGAAGACGTCGCCAGCCGCGATATATTCCTGCACCCGTCGCACCGCCGCTTCAAACGCCTCCTGCGGCATGGAGACGGACAAGCGCCGGCGTTCCAACTCCTCGTCGGGAAGTGAAGGGGAGTCCGCCGCGGCACTCCCTGTACCTACCGAGTCCTTCGCCGACGTGCAAAAGCCAGCCCACAGCTCTGCCATTCGTACAGCCCGCGCCTCAGCGAGGTGATAGCGGTAACGCAGCTGATCCAAAGGCAGCGACGCAATCGGGACATGGACGATGCAATACACATCGCCTTCCGCTTGATCGATCACCCACAGCTCCTCGAACCGCATCCAGACGTAATCATCCAGACCCAGATCGTCCTGTGCCAGGTTGGGCAGCCGTTCTAGCGATCGTGCGACGTCATAGGCGAGATAACCCACCGCCCCGCCGCTGAATTTCGGCAACCCCGGCCAACCCGGCGAACGAAATGGTTCCATCCAGTCCCGCAGCATTTCGAGCGGCTTGCCTGACTTGACTGAAACTTTGCCGGAAGCAAAATCTTCCACCACGGCCTGATCGCCCTTACCGCGAAGGACGGAGACCGGATTCAGCCCCAAGAAGGTATATCGTCCAACCTTGCCGCTCTCCAACACAAAGGCATATGGCCCGGCTTCCTCCCAGGCCCGGGACCAGTTCTCAGGCAAGCCGACAGCCGGCAGCGGAATTTTGACCGCGAAGGGCAGCACCGTCCAGTTGCCCGTGTTCCCCCATTCTCTCCATTGCTCCCAAGTCGTTATCTTTTTCATGAAGCGCGCGTGATCCCCCACATTCTCAGCCTGAAGAAGCTCTTGTCTTATTGGAAGCTAGTATACTAGAAGACGCCTAATAGGAAAACATCTATCGCAAAAAATAAAAACCCCAGACCGTTCGGTTGGAACGGCCGGGGGGTGATCATCGCTCTTACCGCGAAACGATTAAGCTTCGAAATTGTACAGCGGCGTGCTGAGATAACGTTCACCGTTACTTGGAATAACGGCAACGACACGTTTGCCTTTACCCAGTTGCTTCGCAACTTTCAATGCAGCAAACACTGCAGCACCGGAAGAGATCCCGGACAGAATGCCTTCTTGTCTTGCTACAATACGCGCTTGTTCGAACGCTTCTTCGTTCTCGACATGAATGATT
The DNA here is from genome assembly GCF_000403375.2 of Paenibacillus barengoltzii G22. Lineage (NCBI taxonomy): Bacteria > Bacillati > Bacillota > Bacilli > Caryophanales > Paenibacillaceae > Paenibacillus > Paenibacillus barengoltzii. Next base: position 74,932 of record NZ_KE159656.1, read on the forward strand.
TCATCATAAATTTCACGGTTCAAAATTTCTGGAATGAAGTTCGCACCGAGACCTTGGATTTTGTGAGGACCTGGTTTACCGCCAGCCAAAATCGGCGATGCAGCCGGTTCAACAGCGTAGATTTTCAGATCCGGGAACCGTTTCTTCAACACTTCGCCCGCACCGGTAATCGTACCGCCAGTACCGATCCCTGCAACAAATGCATCCAAGCGTCCATCCAGCGATTCGATCGCTTCAACGATTTCCGGCCCCGTCGTCTCGCGGTGGATCTTCACGTTCGCTTGAGTTCTGAATTGGTCTGCCAGGAAATAATCCGGATTCGCAGCAAGCAGTTCTTCGGCTTTCTTCACCGCACCGTTCATGCCCTCGGCCCCTGGCGTCAGGACAAGCTCTGCCCCGTAAGCGCGCAACAGGTTGCGGCGTTCCAAGCTCATCGTTTCCGGCATGACAATGACAGCCTTGTAGCCTTTGGCTGCAGCGACCATTGCCAAGCCAATCCCGGTGTTCCCGCTGGTAGCTTCGATAATCGTGCCCCCCGGTTTCAGCTTGCCGGCTTTCTCCGCCTCTTCCACAATGCTGATTGCAATCCGATCCTTAACGCTGGAGCCTGGGTTTTGGTATTCCAGCTTCACGTAGATTTCCGCACTGTCCTCCGGTACAACCCGGTTCAAACGGACTAGCGGCGTATCTCCGATCAATTCCGTAACATTGTTGACGACTTTTGCCATATCAAATATCCTCCCTTTGGATAAAAATAACCAAGTCGATCTGGCTGCCCACAAATGAAAGCTGAGATTTAGGATGCACGATTCATCGACTTTCATTTATTTCCGAGTAAATAAGTTGGTTTTCTAATTATAATCTTAACAACGCCGATCGGAGTTGTCAAGAAAAGTCACAAAAAATACTTTGCTTTCAAGGGACTTTTGCCCCCGATCGCAAAGTATTTTGGACCTATTTCGGTCTTCACAATTTATTTCTCGGTTCTAGCGATCAGCTGGTCGATTTCCTCCGGCGTAAACAAGTAAGGCTCATTGCAGAAATCGCACACAACCTCCGTCTCTTTTCCTTCGTCCCGCAGCTCCTCCAGCTCCTTCTTGCCCAAGCTGATCAGCGTGCGTTCAACCCGTTCCCGGGAACAGTTGCAGGAAAAGACGATGTCCATCTCCTCCAGGATCTGCACATCCTTCACGATCCAGCGAAGCATTTCTTCCAGTTCCAGCCCTTGGTCAAGCAAAGCCGTAACCGGTGGAAGCTGTCCGATCGCCTTTTCGATCGAATCAATCTCCGAATCGCTTAAGCCTGGGAGCAGTTGAATGATGAAGCCCCCGGCTACGATCACCGAATTATCTACATCGACCAGGACGCCAAGTCCAACCGCGGATGGCGTTTGCTCCGATACGGCAAAATAATAGGTGAAATCCTCACCCAATTCACCGGAAATCAACGGCACGCTCCCGCGATAAGGTTCCTTGAGCCCCAGATCCTTTGTGACATGGATGAACCCTTCGGTGCCGACTGCACCGCGCACGTCCAGTTTCCCTTGACTGTTGCTTGGCAAGTGGACATGCGGGTTCTTGACGTAACCGCGCACTTCGCCCTTGGCGTTCGCATCGGCAATGATCTGTCCGATCGGCCCGTCGCCCTTTACCTGAACGGTCAGCTTATCCTCGCCCTTGAGCATCGCCCCCATCATGGCAGCGGCAGTCACCGTCCGTCCCATAGCTGCGGTAGCTGTTGGATAAGTATCATGCCGACGGCGCAGCTCCTCCACCAGCTGGGTCGTCCGCACGGCAAAGGCGCGTACCTTCCCGTCCATGGCGATCCCTCGGATCAACCGGTCTTTCTTATTGTTATGGTCCATGTTGCGAAGGACCTCCTTTCATCCCTTAAAGGTCAATCAACCTTTCATTATTTCCATAATCTATGATCCGCATCATTGATTGCGCTCGTAAATAATGCGAAGGCCCTCCAAAGTCAGCTGGGAGTTAACCTCCTCGATGGTGCGCGTCTCGCTGGCGATCAGCTCAGCCAACCCTCCGGTAGCAATCACCTTCGGTTTCGCACCCATCTCCCGGGCAATCCGCTCCACAATGCCATCAACCTGGCCCGCATAGCCAAAAATAATCCCCGCCTGCATCGCATGCACCGTGTTGCGCCCGATCACCTTCTTTGGCTTCTCCAGCTCAATCCGCGGCAGCTTGGACGCCCGTTGATACAGGGCTTCGGTCGAGATGCCAATCCCCGGCACAATCGCACCGCCAAGATAATTGCCGGCAGCATCGATACAGTCAAATGTTGTGGCCGTGCCGAAGTCAACAACAACCAGCGGCCCGCCGTACTTCTCGATAGCCGCCACCGCGTTGACGATCCGGTCCGCGCCTACCTCGCGCGGGTTTTCGTAGCGCAGGTTCAGCCCGGTTTTGATGCCCGGCCCCACAACCAGCGGCTTGTGATGTAAATATTTTTCGCACAGCTCTTCCAGCACGTGCATTAACGGCGGAACAACCGAAGAAATGATGACGCCTTCCATCTCACTTCCCCGGATGCCTACCATATCAAACAGATTATGGATCAATACGCCGTACTCGTCCACCGTGGCTTGACGGTTCGTGCTGATGCGGAAATGATGGAGCAACTCCTTGCCCCGGTAAATCCCCAACACGATATTCGTATTGCCTACATCGACTACAAGGAACATGCGCCTGTTAAGCCTCCTTTTTGCCGTTCAGGTCCAAACTGATATCCAGGCTTTCAAAAGAATACGTCAACCGTCCCACGGAAATGACGTCTACGCCGCTCTCAGCAATGCCGCGAATCGTTTCCAGCGACACGTTGCCCGATGCTTCCACCGTTACATGCGGCGCTTTCGCCTTGATTCGGCGCACCGCTTCCTTCATCAGATCAGGTGCCATGTTGTCGAGCATAATGATATCTGCTCCAGCTTGCAGCGCTTCCTCCACCTGCTCGAGGTTCTCCGTCTCCACCTCAATGGTCATCGTATGCGGAATCTGAGCCCGGGCGCGGCTGACCGCTTGGGTAATCCCCCCGGCCCCCTTGATATGATTATCCTTGATCATCACCGCGTCGTACAACCCAAAGCGGTGATTCGCACCTCCCCCGGTGCGGACGGCATACTTCTCCAGCATCCGATGTCCCGGCGTCGTCTTGCGCGTGTCCACCAAACGAGTTGGCAGGCCGCCCAAAGCCTCGACGAACAGGTTCGTCCGCGTAGCGATCCCGGACAAGCGCTGCAGCAGATTCAGCGCTAACCGCTCCCCGGTTAAGATGCTATGCGTGCTTCCTTCAACCTCAGCGAGAATCGTACCTTTCTCGATGCGTTCGCCGTCCTTCACGTGCGGCGTAAACGTCAAGCTGGGGTCCACAATCTCAAAGACGAGCTGAGCAACCGGCATGCCAGCAACAATGCCGCCTTGCTTGGCGTGAATAATCCCTTTGGATTCATGGCCGGCAGGGATCGTCACGGCGGTCGTCACGTCTCCGGAGCCTACGTCTTCCTTCAGCCAGCTGCGAATGGACTCCACAAGCCCCTCATTATATCCATTAAACATCATCGCTAATTTCCTCCAACATCCCTTGATCCCGCTGCCACAACAGATGCTTGCGCCACTTCGCGTCATCCCGCTCCGGGAAGTCCTCACGGTAATGTCCGCCCCGGCTCTCCTCGCGAGCCAATGCCGCTTGGGCCAGCAGCAGCGCGCAGGTCAACATATTGGCATACTCCCATTGGTCGCGGGTATGCAGCGCTTGGCTAAAAATCGCCTTGTGCTTCTCCAACTCCTCGATGCCCTTCGTAAGCCCCTCTGCGGTGCGGCGCAGGCCGACACGGCGCACCATCGTCTTTTGCAGGTCAAGGCGGCGTTCCACCAACGAAAACGGAGCCGGCGCCATGCGGCCGCCGTGGTAAGCCACCGTCTCGCCCGTACGAGTTCGCGGCGGCAGTTCCTCGATCCGCTGGATAATCCGGCGGCCAAACACAATCGCTTCCGACAGCGAATTGCTGGCAAGCCGATTGGCTCCGTGCACGCCGGTCGATGAAACCTCACCGCAGGCGAACAACCGTTGCACACTCGTCTCGCCATAATGGTTAACGCGAACGCCTCCCATCATATAATGCGCTGCCGGAGCGACTGGAATCCAGTCACTGGTCAAATCAAGCCCATAACGCAGGCAGGTTTCGTAAATCGTCGGAAAGCGCGCTTTGATCTTCTCCGGATCTTCGTGCGTGATATCGAGATACACGATACTTGCTCCGGTCTCCTCCATCTCGCTGACGATGGCTCGCGCTACGATATCCCGCGGGGCCAACTCCAGCAGCTCATGGTACTTGCTCATGAACCGCTCACCTTTAATATTCCGCAGCACGGCCCCTTCACCGCGAACCGCTTCGGAAATGAGGAACCGCGGGGCGCCCGGGTAGCAGAGCGAAGTAGGATGAAATTGAATAAATTCCATATCGCGAAGCACCGCTCCTGCCCGATAGGCGATGGCGAGGCCGTCCCCTGTGGCTACCTCGGGATTGGTCGTATAACGATACAACTGCCCGGCTCCGCCGGAGCATAGAATGGTCGCATTCCCGCGCAGGAACACACGCTGCCCGTCAGGCCGCTGGACTAACGCGCCCAGGCATTCGTTCTCCTCCGTAATCAAATCGATTACATAATGATTGTCCCAAACCTCGATGTTCGGATGGGCTTCCGCCTGCTCGGACAACGCCCGCACGATCTCATACCCTGTCGCATCCCCGTGCGCATGCAAGATTCGGCGATGGCTATGAGCCCCCTCTTTCGTGAGCGCCAGCTCCCCGTTTTCCAAATCAAAGGACGTACCCAGCTTCATGAGCTCTCTAACGCCTTCCGGCCCCTCATTCACAAGGATATCCACCGCTTTGGAGGAGCATAATCCCGCGCCGGCCAACAGCGTATCCTGGCGATGATAGGCCGGGGAATCATCCTCAGAGATCACGGCTGCAATCCCCCCCTGCGCATACCGGGTATTGCTCTCCAGCATGGATTTCTTCGTGACCAGGATTACGCGATTCTTTTCACTTGCTTTGATAGCGGTAAAAAGACCGGCAATCCCCGAACCGATCACAATCACATCCGTATCCACGACCGTCAATCGGCTTGCCTCAAAATCAACCAAATATTGTGGAATCACGTTCGTCACCTATCTTGAACAAGAGAGTAGCGCATGCTACTTAACTTGTAACATGCGCTCTAAGGATAATCTGGCTTTGTCGGCAACGACAGGCGGTACGTAAATTTGTGGCTGCATCGTTTCCAGGCATTTCACCAGTTTCTTCAGATTATTGACTTTCATGTTCGGGCACACCAGATATTTCGTGGCAAAATGGAACGTTTTGTCCGGGCTGTCTTTACGCAGCTGGTATCCAGTTCCATCCTCCGTACCAACGATAAACTCTTTGGTGGAGGAATTTTTGCAGTAATCGATGATCGCCGTAGTGCTGCCGACGAAATCGCCCATGGCCACCACTTCCGGGCGGCATTCCGGATGCACGACAAACTCGGCGTTCGGATATTTCGCTTTCATCTCAACGACGTCTTTGACCGTCAGCATATCATGCGTGTTGCAATAGCCTTCCCAGATGATCAGCTTCTTGTCGGTATGCTGTTGCACGTAATGGCCCAGGTTCTTATCCGGTACCCAGATAATCTCGTCTGCATCTACGGAGTTAATCACCTTCACCGCATTCGACGAGGTGCAGCAGATGTCCGTCTCCGCTTTGATTTCTGCGGAAGAGTTAATGTAGGTTACAACTTTGGCATTTGGGTGCTCCGCCTTCAACTTGCGCAAGCCGTCAACATTTACCATATCGGCCATCGGACAGCCTGCACGTTCATCAGGTATAAGTACCGTCTTGTTCGGCGCCAAGATCTTGGCGCTCTCGCCCATGAAATGTACGCCGCAGAATACGATGGTATCCGCGTCCGTCGAAGCGGCCTTCTGAGCGAGCAAAAATGAATCGCCCCGGAAATCCGCGACTTCTTGGATTTCATCCCGCTGATAATAATGCGCCAGTATGATGGCATTGCGTTCTTTCTTGAGCTGAACCAGCCTTTCCCGCAATTCGCGGTTCATTTCGGCTTTACGCTCAAGCGCTAGAGCCTCCACTTGAATTCCTCCCCCATAAGCTCATGTATCGTCTGTTGCTGTATTAACCCCATCCTGGCTCTCTATCTCTTCGCGTCGTCCGGGATTCTAGCTGCGTTGTATGACAATCCTGCGTGAAACGGCAAGAACGTATTAAATTTCACACGGTGTTTACCAACTAATTTACACAAGGTGAAAGGCACTGTCAATGCGCCGTCCGGGTGCGTATAGTCCCATTAGCCTTTGATAATGAAGGAAAAATAAGGATTATTGAGGAGATATGCACATTCAGCAATAACTAAAATTTTAAGGATAGGCTGGGGGACCCTGTTCTGGTTCTCATCAATACGCTCGATGTATCCCATCCATTCTAAAGCAAAAAATCCGGGAAACTGAAGGTTTCCCGGATTAGGTCTTTGCTAGTATGGTTTACACGGTTGGCGTGCTGCCGCCGTTATTTGGATCCTTGCCTTCGTCCGCCGAATCGGCTTGACCTGGCGTATCGCTGACGGTCCCTTGCGGTGTGTCCACCACCGGATCGTTCGTCCGATCGTTGGCGGTGCCGCCCGGAACATCATTCGGGATATCTCCGACCGGTGCAGCAGGCGCCGTATCCTCAGTTTTGCCTTGGATGCGAACGCGAACGTCACCCACGCTGTCGATCGTCGGCTCACCCGGTTCGGAGGAACCGTTGCCGCCATCTTGGCCGTCTTTCTTCAAGCCGTCCAGCGTACCGGTTTCAATCAGCGACTTGATTTGCTCGAGCTCCAAGGTTTCCACTTCAAGCAATGTTTCTGCAATGAGGTGAACTTCCTTGGCGTGCTCCGTCAGCAACTGCTTACAACGTTCATAACATTCGTTGATGAACCGCTGCATTTCCTGATCGATCTCATAAGCGATTTGATCACTATAGTTCTGCTCGTGCCCGATATCGCGGCCCAGGAATACTTGGCCTTGCGATGTACCGAACTGCATCGGACCGAGCTTCTCGCTCATCCCGTATTCGATGATCATGCTGCGCACGATGTTGGTTGCTTGCTGGAAGTCACTGTACGCGCCGGTTCCGATCTCACCGATAAACAGCTCCTCGGATACGCGGCCGCCAAGCAAACCGGTTACCCGATCCAGCAGCTCGTTCTTCGTGGCCAGCATGCGGTCTTCCTTCGGTAACATAATGACATACCCGCCGGCGCGGCCGCGTGGAATGATCGTTACCTTGTGCACCATATCGGCATGCTCCAAGAAGTAACCCACAATCGTGTGGCCCGCTTCGTGGTAAGCCACGATGCGCTTCTCGCGGTCGCTGATGACGCGGCTGCGTTTCTCTGTCCCGACAATTACGCGGTCGATCGCTTCGTCGACTTCCGTCATGGAAATATCTTTGCGGTTCCGACGTGCGGCGAGGAGGGCCGCTTCGTTCAGCAGATTCTCCAGATCAGCACCAGTAAAGCCCGTCGTACGCTTCGCGATGACGTCCAGCTTGACGTCTTTGGTCAGCGGCTTGTTGCGTGCATGCACTTTCAAGACCGCTTCGCGTCCCTTCACATCCGGACGGTCTACCGTGATTTGACGGTCAAAACGTCCTGGACGCAGCAAGGCCGGGTCCAGAATATCTGCACGGTTCGTTGCAGCGATGATGATAATGCCTTCATTGCCGCTGAAGCCGTCCATTTCTACGAGCAATTGGTTGAGCGTTTGTTCGCGTTCATCATGACCGCCACCAAGCCCAGCACCCCGCTGACGACCAACAGCGTCAATTTCGTCGATAAAGATGATACAAGGCGCATTCTTCTTCGCGTTCTCGAACAAATCCCGCACGCGGGAAGCGCCGACCCCAACGAACATTTCCACGAAGTCAGAACCGGAAATGCTGAAGAACGGAACCCCTGCTTCACCGGCAACTGCACGGGCAAGCAAGGTTTTACCGGTACCCGGAGGGCCTACAAGCAGAACGCCTTTAGGAATTCTTGCCCCCACGGCCGAGAACTTCCGCGGATCTTTCAGAAACTCAACGACTTCGACAAGCTCTTGCTTCTCTTCATCGGCACCTGCGACATCTTCAAACGTGACTTTCTTCTTCTCTTCATTATAGAGGCGCGCCCGGCTCTTGCCGAAGTTCATCACTTTGCCGCCGCCGCCCTGCGCTTGATTAAACAAGAAGAAGAACAGAATGAACATAATCGCCAGCGGAACAATCGAAGTCAGGAAGGTCAGCCAGATGCTCTCACCTTGCATCTTCTTCCATTCCAGACTAAAGTTGTTCTGTTCGCTGTATGCGATAATCTCCTTAACGACATTCTCGTCAAAAGGCACATACAAAGAGAAATTCTTCGTCTTGTCGTTTCCGACAGGTTCCTTATACTTACCGGTTACCAGATAAGCGTAACCGTCAAATTTAACGGTTAGATCATCAACATTATTAGCCTTCAGTTCCTGACGTAAGTCCGAATACTTAGGGGTGACGGTTGCTTCTTGTCCGCCATTGAGGAATTGGACGATGCCCACCACGACTAAGAAAAGTATTAAATAAAAACCAGAATTCCGGATGAACCGATTCATCCCCTACCTCCTCTCAAGACCTTAAGTTATTTTACCATAGCCAATCTCGCCATTTCAAAATTCCGGCAAGGGTGGTCTTTCGTCCAAGCGGACGACGAAATCAACTGGTGTAAATCTCCGGCTTCAGAACTCCGATGAATGGGAGGTTACGGTATTTCTCGGCATAATCCAGACCGTATCCGACAACGAAAGCGTCCGGAAGAACGAACCCTGACAGGTCCGCTTGTAAATCCACCGTACGCCGTGCCGGTTTATCAAACAGCGTAACGATTTTAACCGATTTAACCTTGCGCCGTTCAAGCACATCAATCAAATAGCTGAGCGTCAGCCCGCTATCGATAATGTCCTCTACGATCAAGATATCGCGGCCTTCCACGGAGGTATCCAAATCCTTGATGATTTTCACTTCCCCGGAAGAACGGGTTCCTGCCCCATAACTGGAGACAGCCATGAAGTCGAGCTCGATCGGTACCGTAATTTCCTTAACCAGATCGGCCATAAAAATAAAAGCGCCTTTCAAGATACAGATTACGAGCGGGTTACGTCCTTCGTACTCCGCACTCAGTTGTTTGCCCAACTCAGCAACCTTCTCTTGAATTTGTTCCCGCGTAATCAAAATTTCCTGGATATCGTTTAGCAAAATGAGTGAACCTCCTACGTTATTCTATGAATGCCGATCTTCGCTAATCCTCAAGGTGTGCGATCCAAATCTGGGCGCGGCGTAAGAACCATATGCACAACAGAGGTCGTGCGCAGGTTCACCGCAGCAACTGCGGATCGGCGAACGCCGGGAATCCACAGGATCCGGCCTGCGGCATCCGTGACCATCGGGATGCGGGAGCGGAGGGATGGTGGTATTTTCGCGTCGATGAAAATATCTTTTACCTTTTTGCTGCCGTTTAATCCCATAACTTTCATCACGTCTCCCGGAAGACGGGAACGCACGGTAAGCGGATAGACCAGCTCATCCGCATCAAATATCGCTTCGTTATTTCCTTCTGCCTTGACGTGAAGCTCCCTGCCGGCCCCAGACCGCGTGATTCGCAAGATCTGGCTCAGGCCCTCGATCGGCACCTCTGCCGGAATTTGTTCCACCAAATATGTATAATGAGGAATCCGACTTTCTACTGCCGGGGGGATAAAGCGGATCTTGTCATATTCGCGTACGCATCTAACGCCGCCGCCTAGGTCTAAGCTCCACGTTGTGGGCCGATCTTGAATCGTCCCTTGACGAATCGCTTCGACCTTGACAAAATCGCGATCCTCCGTACTTAAAGGCAGATAATTTAATATTAGTTTAATCAACCTCCGTTGTAAAGCAACATGTAAACCGGAGAAAAGAGGGGCTTCCAACGAGAAAATCCCGCCCTCCGTCCGCACAAGCTCCGCGTACAACTTTACCGCTTCCTGATGCAGATAATCATCTTCCGCTGCAGTCAGCACCGCCAACCGATTCAGCGATTCCTGTAACTGACCATTATATTGCCCCAAAAATGGCAACACATCCAACCGAATCGAATTCCGCGTCATCTCTTTATCCAGGTTGCTGCTGTCTTCGACGTAAGCCAGCCCGGATTCGCGGCACGCCTGGAGCAAATCCGTCTTGTATATACGGAGCAAGGGGCGGATAAGTTCCACATTTTTTTCGCGGCGTTTGGGTCGCATCCCGGCTAATCCAGAAGGTCCGCTGCCCCGCAGCAGCCGCATCAGCACCGTCTCGGCCTGGTCGTCGGCATGATGAGCCAGGGCGATGGACGATGCTCCATAACGAGCGGCCACCTGATGCAGATATTCGTACCGTTTCTCCCGAGCCGCCAGCTCGAGGCTTTGCCCCGTTTGCTTCATATAAGCCCGCACATCCGCGTAACCCAGATCAAAAGGGATGCCCAGCTGCTTGGCAAGCTTACGGACAAATTCCGCATCCCGATCCGCCTCGTCTCCGCGTAAGCCGTGATGAAGGTGCGCGCAGATTAGCCCAAGTCCCAGCTCCTTGTCCCCAGCGATTTCCTTCATTATATGCAGCAGAACCGTAGAATCGACCCCGCCGGACACCGCCACAACGATCACATCTCCGGGCAACCATAACTGCTCCTGCTGGCCAAACCGGCGAACCTGCTCGGTTAAGCGGTACAGCGTGGTTTCCTTCATCGGGCCCCCCTCTCCCTTCTCTCCAAAAATAGCGAACCAAATGGAGACATCTGAACTCGTTCGTAAACGTAACGGACTGTAAGGACGTTATTTGCCTATTTCCTGGCTATTTCCTAATCTAACGGACCTCAGTGACCTTAAGTCGCCTTATCATGGACCTGATCAACGCAATTATCCGAAATAGGAGCTCCTCAGTCCGTTAGAATCGGAGGAAGTCCAATGACGAGTGAATAGCGTCTCTGGTGTCCGTTAGCTGAGGAAGGCAGCGGCCAACCTAAAACCGGAAAGTTAAATAAAGCGCACAGGCAAGCAAGGTCAGCGATACCGCAAACGCCCCGACGATCCATCCCGGGGTCCCAGGCCGCGTCCGGCGCCGCGGAGTGATACGGCGAGTGACTATCTCCTTCCATAACCGGCACGCTTCCGCTGTATCGCTGAACTCCCCGTGCAGCGCCCGCTTCAGCCAAGCGCGATACGGCGCCAACGCCTCATGTCCATCGACGATGGCTAGAAGATCGCTCCGGCTGCGCGTCTGCGGCAGCTGAGTCGCTGCCTTCTTCAGTGCACTCTCAGCAAGCATATGAATGCAGACGACCGCGAAGGAGAACCAGTCATACGCAGGATCTGCCGTACGGCTTCCCGCTCCCCAGAAGCCGCGGTCGTACCACTCTGTGAACTGCTTGACGCTGTGCCCTTCACTAGTCACGCCGCCGTAATCAATCAGCTCGACCTCGCCATAAGCCCCTACGAGCACGTTCTCCGGCTTAAGGTCACCAAACACCCAGCCGGAGCGGTGCAGCTGTCCGAGCTGTTGCAGTAGTTGAAGGCCGGCCACGTCCAGCCAGCGCGGGCCCCGACGAGCCAAGAAGGCGCGCAACGGTTCCCCTTGCACATAGCGCATAACGTAGAAAGGAATCTCCCTTCCCTGGTAAGTGAAATCGTCCACCTCCACCAGGTAATTGAGATCCCGTTCCGCCGCCCCCCGCCGCCGGCCTTGACGCTGCAGTGCTTTCAGCACATTAACTTCCGATTGAATATCCAGCGTATCAAAGCCCAGTTTCAGAGCGTATAATTTTCCGTTTTTCTCCCGTTTCACCAGGAATACAACGCCGTTAGCCCCTTGCCCGAGCAGACGCTGGATCACATACCGGCCGCCATTCCAGCGTCCGATAATCCGCGTTCCCTGCGGCAGGGAAATCTTAGACGACGTAGTCGCCGAGGATTCCATCTTGTCCCTCCGTCTTCTCACGCCAAGACTTACCATGTTCATTCAGTGTACCATATCGCATAAAATCCATCACCTTCAGAAGCGCAGGTCCCGTTGGCGTAGCCCCTCTCATGACGAGGCGTTGGAAGATCGAACGGGCCGATCCCAGATCGCTGGTCCAATCCATATCCAGGACGGCATCCTCTCCGCTATGGGCTCCGGGAAAATGGAAGACCGCCAGTTGACTCTCCCCTTTCCGCGAGCTCAAGCTCAGCATCATATCTCGAATCGCTTCCTCCACGGCCCGAAGCTTCGGCTTCATGCTGGCGCTGGCATCAATTAGAAGCGCCACCTGCAGCGAGCTGTTCTCACTCAGCTCATCGATCACCTCAACGACTTGGGAGCGCTGCTCCGGCGGCAAGTCACTCACCGTCTGATCGCCGAGGATCTGCCGAATCTCTTTATGGACCGCCTGTTGAATCGTCTGAACGACCGTTTTGCGCGTCATCATCTGCATTGTCTGCGCCAGGTTCTCGGTGCCGACAATCCGGCTCATCCCGCCGCCAGCCTTGGCGATTTCAGCGATCTCCTGACTCCCCAGCTCGCCAATCGTACCGTAATCGACAATCCCTACCACATTGACCGTGATTCCTTCCTGCCTTGCCAGCGCCGCAGCCATCACCGGACTTTCCCCGACATTCGAACACCCGTCCGTAATCAACATGATCTGTTTCATCGCATCATCCCGCCCTTCAAATAGATAGAGTTGAACATTCTCGTATCTATCATTTCCAGCTAGGATAGAATTCAAACCAGTTGTACGAAGAAAGATCCGGCCCGGGCCTCATCACTTGCCGATCCCCCGAATTTTATACTTTCTCATATCTACAAAAAGAAAGGAACTTAAGACCGCCGCCTTAAGTTCAATAGAATGCAGATTCAATCTGCATATTTATGTTCAATGCGCATTTCGAGAGTTCCCGTATCCGGGTCCTCCTGATCAATCAAAATCTCCCAATAGTCAGGAGCCAAAGCTCTGAGTTGCCGATAAGCTTCCCGATGCAATTTAACGCCAGCAAAGCGGTTGTTGTCAAAAACATAATCCTGCTCCGCCCGCAACCCAAATTTGATCTCCAGCAAGCTTCGCAGGCCGCCTACGGTCATAAATTTAAATCGGTAGCCTTCTGATAGGGCAATCTTCACCTCATCCAAATGCTCCTGGAGGTATTCCACAAATCCGCCCCACTGCAGCTCCGGGTCTACTCGTTGCTGCAATTCATCGGCGTCCTTACGCTCCAGCAGCTCCATGAGCTCCGCCCCTTGGATGCCCTTCGCCTGAATCCTCTCTAATCGCAGCGCATAGAGCTGCGGCAAGCTGGTTTTTGGTGGTGTCAAAAGCATGACCTCCCTAACTATATAACTAATTCGCTCTACTCTACCTCACACTATACCAAATGGCACGCCACAAAATGCCCTCCGCCCATGTCGCGGAATTCCGGTACCCGCTGCTTGCACTCTTCCGTAGCAAACGGGCATCTCGTATGGAATTTGCAGCCCGAAGGCGGGTTCGCCGGACTCGGAATATCACCCTTCAAAATAATCCGCTCCCGCTTCATGCGCGGAATCGGCAGCGGCACCGCAGAGAGCAGCGCTTTGGTATAGGGGTGCAACGGATGGCGGAATAATTCATCCCGCGAGGCCATTTCAACCATTCCGCCCAAATACATCACCCCAACCTGTGTGCACAGATGCTCCACAACGCTAAGGTCATGCGAGATGAACAAATACGTAAGCCCGCGCGTCTCCTGCAGCTTACGGAACAGGTTGATGATTTGCCCCTGAATCGATACGTCCAGTGCAGAGACCGGCTCATCGGCAATCATCAGCTCGGGGTTAAGAATCAGCGCACGAGCGATCCCGATCCGTTGACGCTGTCCACCGGAGAATTCGTGCGGATAACGATCAATATGATAGGAGGACAGCCCGCAGGAAGCCAGCACCTCCAGCACCCGGTCGCGGATTTCCGCCTTCGGCAGCAACCCGTGGTCGAGCAAAGCTTCACCGATGGCATCGCCCACCCGAATTCGGGGATTCAAGGAACCATAGGGGTCTTGGAAAATCATCTGCAGCTTAGGTCTCAACTGGCGAAGCTCTTCATCCCCCAGTGAGTAAAGGTCCGTGCCTTTAAACAGAATGTCGCCGTCCGTCTTCTCTGTCAAACGAACGATGCTGCGACCGACCGTACTCTTCCCGCTGCCCGATTCCCCCACCAGACCGAAGGTTTCCCCAGGCTGAATGGTGAAGCTGATGTCGTCCACCGCCCTCACCTGTCCGGTTGTCCGCTGCAAGAGCCCTGTTTTAATTGGAAAATACTTCTTCAAATGCCGTACTGTCAGCAGCGGCTCACCCATGGCGCTTCTCCTCCTCATACAACCAGCAAGCGGCTTTCTGGCCGCCTCCAAGCGATTTCAACGCCGGCTCCTTCGTGCGGCAAATCTCCATGCAATGCGCGCAACGGTCCTGAAAATAACACGAAGGCTGCAAATCCAGCAGATTTGGCACTTGGCCTGGAATAGAAAACAGCTCATCCTGACGCTGTCCGAGCACCGGCTTCGACTTCAACAACCCTTGCGTGTAAGGATGCTTCGGCGTTTCGAATAACGCGGTCACTTCCCCTTCCTCCACGACTTTGCCAGCATACATCACGACCACGTAATCGGCCATTTCTGCGACGACACCAAGATCATGAGTGATCAGCAGGATCGACATGTCGGATTCCGCCTTAATTTGCCGCAGCATATCGAGGATTTGTGCTTGGATCGTTACGTCGAGCGCCGTCGTTGGTTCGTCCGCGATCAGCAGCTTCGGCCGGCAGGAGATGGCGATCGCAATCATAATCCGCTGCAGCATCCCGCCGCTCAGCTCATGCGGATAACTCTTCATAATCTGCTCCGGCCGAGAGATCCCAACCTGTTCAATCAGCTCGAGGGCACGCTGGCGAGCTTCCTTCTTGCTCAGCTTCAAGTGAAGCACCATCGGCTCGATTAACTGCTCTCCGATCGTCAGCACCGGGTTCAGCGAAGACATCGGCTCTTGAAAAATCATCGCAATCTCATGCCCGCGAATGGCGCGAAGATGATGTTTATCTAAAGACAACAGATCGGTATCACCAAATTGGATTCGCCCGCCGATCTCCACCTGCGGTCCGCTTTGCAGCAAGCCCATAATTGACATTGCCGTCACGCTCTTGCCGCAGCCCGACTCACCGACGATACATACGGTTTCCCCTGGCTTGATCCGCAGGCTGACTTCATCAACCGCTTTGATCCGTCCTTCTTCAGTATGAAAATGCGTGCTTAGCCGATCTATCTCCAGCAAAGTTGACATAAGCTTCTCCACCTACCTGTTCGTTTTCGGATCCAGCACGTCTCGCAGCCCGTCGCCAAACAAATTGATAGCAATGACAGTGGCAAAAATAGACAGCCCCGGCGGAATCCACAGCCAAGGATGCTGCTGGAAGTCGATCAAATTATTTGCGGCGTCAATCATATTGCCCCAGGTCGGCGTCGGCGGCATTACGCCCAGCCCAAAGAAGCTGAGCACCGACTCACTAAGGATCGCTCCGCCGATGTTCAGCGTAGCGATGACGATAATCAGCGGCACGAGATTCGGCAGCAGGTGATGGATTAGCTTACGCCGGTCACGAAGCCCCAGCACCACCGCCGCCTGCATGAATTCGCGCTCTCTCAGGCTTAGCATTTGCCCGCGGATCATCCGCGCCAGCCCCGGCCAGTTCACCAGACTGAGCATGATCATGACGATGTACATACGGTAATCGGTCGGCACCTTCCACTCCGATAAGAGCGCGCCGGCAATGAACAACAGCGGCAATCCGGGAATTGTTAACAGCAAGTCGGCAAGCCGCATAATGACTTGGTCCACAATCCCTCGATAATACCCGGCAATCGCACCAAGCAGCGTGCCCAAGAAGACGGACAACACCATAGATACCAAGCCGACCGTCAGTGAAATGCGTCCGGCCTGCAGGACCCGAGTTAATACGTCCCGTCCCAGCTTGTCGGTCCCCAGCCAATGCTGCCAGCTCGGCGGCTTGTTCATCATCGACATCTGAATTTTGTTATCCGCATACGGCGAGAACAACGGACCTAAGAAGCAGGCAAGAAACATAAAAACAACAACAACGAGACCTGACATGGCCAGTTTGTTGCGAAGCAGTCGGCGCAGCGATTGCCGCCACAGCGACGGCTTCTTAGATACGGCGGTACGAGCAGCCTCTTGTCCCGAGCCCGGCTTCGGCAAATGTTCTGGAATTGAGTTCATGGTTGCTTAACCCCCTATTACAACCGAACGCGCGGGTCGGCGATATGGTACAGCAAGTCCGATAACAACGTCCCGATCACGGTCAAGATTGCAATCAACATCGTAAATCCCATTAATAACGGATAATCTCGAACGGAAAAAGAAGACATGTATAATTGCCCAATTCCCGGCCAGTTAAAGATTTTCTCAATGATGAGCGAACCGCCAAACAACGCAGGCAGCTCAAACCCCACCAGCGTGATCGCCGGAAGCAGCGCATTGCGCAGCGCATGGCGGTAGAGCACCTTGCTTTCCTTCAACCCTTTGGCCCGGGCCGTTCGGATATAATCCTGCTTGATCACATCGATCATGTTGGTCCGGAAATAACGGGTCAGCGAACCGACACCCAGAATAGTCATAACGATCACCGGCAGGGTCATATGGTGAATCACTTCTTTTACGTAAGCCAGTCCAATGGCATTGCTCCCCGTTGTGATCATCCCGCCTGGCGGCAGCCATTTCAAATCAACCGCAAGAATTTTAATCAGGAACAACCCGATGAAGAAAGACGGCAGCGACATCGCGGCGAAGATCAGCACCAGCACCAGCGTGTCGAACCAGGAATACTGCTTGTAAGCCGAGATCACGCCAACGATCACAGCAATAAACCAAGTGAGGAACGTCGACACAGCCGCCAGCAGAAACGAGTTCCAGATATAGTCATTAAACAACCCCAGTACCGGCTTCTGTTGGGCTAACGAATAGCCGAAGTCGCCATGAAAAGCATTCTTCATCCATATGAAGTACCGCTCTAATAGCGGCTTGTTCAAGCCATAGATTTCCCGCAGCTCAGCCTTGCGCTCCGGCGTCAGCTTGATGTTCCCGCTGATGAAGTCGCCGGGCGTCAGCGCGTACAGGCAAAAGATCAGCAGCGAGGCTGCCAACAGAATCGCCACCATATAAATCAATCGTTTGGTGATATAGGCGCTCATCGCGTCGCACTCCTTAGACGAGCCATCCCCTCGCATGCAAGGCACACGAGGGGAGCGGCTGATTTTTCAAAGATTTAAATTCTATTCCAACGACCAGTTCGGCAAGCTGGAGGACAGGCCGGTAAACGGACTGACCGTCAGGTTTTGAATACGGCCGTTATAGGCGTATACCGTCTTCTTGTAGCTCGTGAAGATAATCGGTAACTCGTCGTTCAGCAGCTGGAACAGCTCTTTATAAATCGCTTTACGTTGCTCGATGTCGCTGGTGCTCAGCGCTTTGTCGTACAGCTCCTTGACCTTCGGATTATCGTAGCCTTTGATCTCGCCATCCACGAATTGCAGGACACCGTCGGACGGGTCGGCAAGCATTGGAGTAGAGAAGGAAGCCATATCGTAGTCGCCGCCTTCAACCTTGGAGACTAACGCGTTAAAGTCCGCGAATACCTCCGGCTGGAAGTTAACGCCGATTGCCGCGAAGTTCTCCGTCGCTACAGCAATAAAGACGTCGGTTTGAGCGTTCTTGGAACCAAGGAAATGGATCGTCAGCTTCTGACCGTCCTTCTCACGGATACCGTCTGCCCCTTTCACCCATCCGGCTTCATCCAACAGCTGATTGGCTTTGTCCGGGTCATAGACATATTGGTTGATGCCTTCTTCCGTGTAAGCCCAGGAAATAGGCGAAGCTGGAATGTTGGCGACTTGCCCTGCGCCTTGGTTCGCTTCCACGTAGATGCTTTGGCGATCCAGGCCATACGTCAGCGCCTGTCTCACTTTCTTATCCTTCAAAGCTTCATGCTCCAGATTTAATTGCAGATAACCATAAGTGCTTGGGGTATACGGCAGAATGTTAACGAAGCCCATGCTTTTCAGCTTGTCGATGTTCTCGGTTGTAGCACTGAAGGAAGCGTAGTCCACTTCACCGGTCTCCAGATACTGCCATGTGTCCCCTTCAGAGGTTTTATAGATAAACTTCTCGGTTTTTGGCTTACCCGCATAGTAGTAAGGGTTGGCGACATAGCGCACCTCTTGCCCCGGAATGAACTTCTCCAAGATATACGGGCCGTTGCCGACTGGCTTCTCGTGCAGCTTCTTAATGTAGTCGAGCTGACCAAACTTGTAGTCCTTCCCATAGTAGGCTTTAGACAGAATATCGCCGCCAAGCAGCACCAGCGCCGTTGCATTTGGTTGCTCCAGCGTAACCGAGATGGTCTGAGAATCTTTCACGGTAATGCCGGAAATGCTGTCCGCTTTCCCTTCCTTGTAGGCTTCGCCGCCAACGATATGTAGCGTAGGAATTTGGGAGTCCCCATCGTAAGCTTTGTCATGCAGCAGTGTCCAAGTAAAAGCCACATCGTCCGCCGTCATTGGCGAACCGTCGCTGAACTTCAAGTCCTTACGCAGATGGTACGTATACGTCAGCTGATCATCGGAAACCTCCCAGCTTTCAGCGAGGCCCGGAGTTGGAAGCCCTTGGTCATCCACCGTCACTAGCGGTGTATAGAGCAGCGACGACACGTTGCCGTCATATCCGCTCTGCTGGAAGTACGGCGTAAACGCACCGCTTGGGTCGGTCAAGCCAACGATGATTGTATCCGTGCGTTCTTTGGCGATCGCAGGCAGCTTAGACATATCGCTGGCTGGAATGAACTGCAGATCGCCTCCAGCCTCCGAACCTGCGTTGTTGGCGCCAGCCTCACTTTGGCCGTTACCCGCCTGAGCCGATGCCGAATCCGATCCTTGCGCAGCATTGTTGCCCCCGCCGCAGGCCGTAAGGACCAAAGCCCCGGTCAACAATAAAGTTAATAGCGCAGTCACTCGTTTTCTGTTCATTTGCATGATTCTCTCCCTCCGTATTGTCTTTTTTCAGGTGTAACCTTACAATAGACGTTAATTCCGATAAGTTAAGTGGAGTTTTAACGCTCCTATTATACGATCGGGCCACTGTTCTGTAAATAGAGAACTTAATATTTTTTCTTTATTCAGAGAATATAGCATATATGCCACAAAAAAAAGACCCTGTTCCGTTCGCACGGAGCAGAGTCCTTATGACTGCCAGGACTGACGCTGTTTTAGTTTACGATATAATCAACTAATTTCTGGTGCATCACATCCAGCATTTCCGGACGCAAGCTATATTCGGAGATCGTTTCCCCATCGACATGGGCACGGATAAAGCCGCCGCTGCGAAGCTTGGACACATGATCATGCGTAATCCCCTTGGAGATTTGCAAATGACGGACGATCTCCGTAAACGTTCGAGGGCCGCCGCTCAAGAATCGCAAAATTTTCAACCGGCTCTGCTCGGCGAGTGCCCGGAGCATCCGGTAGTCATGGGGAGGAAAATCCGTCTCGTCACCCAGATAGAACCGTGCCGAATAATGACACAACGTGATCCGGCCAAAATGATAAATAATGTTCATCGGCTGAAAATGATAGTGCGGCACAAGAACCAGCTTTTCCAGCCCTTCTTTTGGCAGAAACGTGAGTCCGTTCGTCGTCTTTTCAATGAATACTGACAGCTCGGTCTGGCGGGCCAGCTCCGCTGCACGCGTCTGAGCCTCGGAACGCAGTCCCTCAATCACTTCCGGCGCCAGCTTACGAAAATATTGCTCGTGCCAACTGGACAACACGGACAAGGTACGGGAGCGGTACTGTCCCATATCCTTCGGAAATTGCTGGCTGTACACTGCGATCAGTTCATACAGATCTCCTGGCGTCTTCTCTTCCAGCCAGGCCAGAAACTCCTCGGGGGATGCTCCTTCCGGGCACAAGTAAGCTAGCAAATACGTGATTTTCCAATCGCTGTCCACGTCCATATCGTTGAGAGTGGAGCTGAAATCCGGCGTAATTCGAGATAACGTATCCTTCACCCATGCCGGGCTCAAGTCGATTTTTTTATGTGATTTGCGGCATATCATCGTATGTAGGCTGCTGAGTAGTTCGTACCGGGGTTCGAAAGTGACATCCACGCGGTAATCCAATATTCAACTCCCCTTTCTCACCCCCTATTATAACGTGCTTCCCCCCCGTTCAGCCAAAACAAGATTTTTCCGCCAAAAAAAGAACTTGAGGTTCTCACCTCAAGTTCTTACGTAAACCATGATTTCGCCTTATGCGCTAAATGCACCACGACTGTCGTATTTGCGCCGTTGCCGCCACGAGATGTAAAAGCGGCTAGGCCCCCTAAATCCGGAGTCCTGACCTACAAGTTTTGTGTTATCGCAGTCCAGCTCATTTTCTTGTGTGTTTACATCGATTTATGGAACTTTGAGGTATCCTCTAGCATTTTGACCCATAACGAAAACTTCATGGGAGCCATATGCTTCAGGCTACCATGCATTCTTCGATAATTATAAAAGTCCATATATTGATCAAGT
>NZ_KE159656.1:96894-157059 GCF_000403375.2 Paenibacillus barengoltzii G22
TCATCTTTGGCTTTTCCCATAACTGAATCCTCTCCCTTATTTCCATTGTAAATCCTTGTAGGGGAGGACTCCAGTTTATTTAGGGGGCCTTAGGGCTTTTGCATTTGATCCCACGAAAAAGCCGGTTTTCCACACAATTGAAATGTACTTTTGCAGTTAGAACATCAATTTTAGAAAGCACAGGCATTAATGCCGCTCGAGCCGGCCTTCTTTTTGGTCCTCCAACGCCATGTTTCTGACGATAAAATGACGCTTTTTCCCCGTTGCCGTATACGGCAGCTCATCGATAAATCGATAGAAGCGGGGCCGCTTGTAAGCCGCCAACATTGGATGCTCGCTGCAATATTTATGCAATTCTTTGGCGGTTAGCGATTCGTCGTTTTTAATCACGTAGGCGACGACGGATTCGCCGCGCAGCTCATCCGGCACGCCGACAACCACCGTTTCTTTCACCTTCGGATGCTGGTTGAGAACATCCTCAATTTGCACCGGGTGAATATTTTCGCCAGACGACACGATCATATCGTTTTTGCGGCCGGCGATGGTGACAAACTCGTTTTCGTCCCATGTTCCCATATCGCCGATATAGATCCAGCCTTTGTAGAAGACCTTCTCGCTTTCACCGGGATTATTGATGTAGGAGTACGTTGTTTTCCCGGGGGCTTTCACGATAATTTCGCCCACTTCGGTGCCATCCTTGGCGACATGTTCATGCGGCTCTGCTCGGCGGTCCGGGAACACTTTCACCACGGCGACTTCGTCGTCGGTGCAGGCGCGTCCGGCAGAACCGGCCATTTCCGGCAAGTCGTAAGGGCGCAGGAACGTATTCCAGAACGCTTCCGAAGTACCGTAGCCGTTAAAGATGTTCTTCGTCAGCACCTGCTGATATTTAATGCAATCCGCCCCGGACAACGGCGCCCCCATCGTGACAATGCCTTTGAGCCCGGACAGATCGGCATTCTCTTTCAGTTGCGTATCATGCAGCATCTTCAGCATTGGCGGTGCCCCGATCAGGAAGGTCAGTCCGTATTTGGCCACGTACTCCAGCACCGTTTTCGGATGGAAGTAGCGGAGAATGACCATTTCGCCCCCGACATACAGCGTTGGTGTTGGTCCGCCGGAATGCAGGCCGCCGCGGTGGAACCACGGGCTCATATTCATCGTTTTGTCGACCGGGCTGAGTGGAAAGTGCATCGCGACATCATGAGCCGAGAGCACTTCGTTGATATTGTTCATCGGTACGCCCTTTGGCATCCCCGTCGTCCCGGAGGTATACAAGCGGGTGACCTCATCATAAATATGCGAAGGCCGTTCGATCGGCGGATTTTCCACAGGCTGCTGCTTCACGTAATCCGAATATAAAATATGACCCTGCGGCGCTGTTTTCGTGCCGGTATAATCGACCATGATAATCCGGCGCGGCCGATGGCGGGCCATTTCCAGCGCCCGTTCGGCGGTTTCTTGAATTTCTGCGTCATAGATATATACTTGAGGTTTGCTGTCATCGAGGATATGGGCAGTTTCGCCGGGGGACAGTTTAAAGTTGATCGGGCAATTGATCGCGCCCAGCTTTTGCGGAGCCAGATAGCTGAACACGAATTCCGCTGAATTCAACAGCTGATACAAGACCACATCGTTTTTGCCGATGCCGTCCCCGATCAGCGCATGGGCGAGACGATTGACCTCCTCGTTCAGCTCTGTATAAGTCCAGGTCCGTTCTCGCAGCGGACAAGTTAATGCCGGACGGGTCGCGAACCGGTGCACGTTCCGCATAAAACCGTTGATATAAGTGAACTCATGTTCAAACGTATCTTTAAACATCCGTACATCGTACGTAAATTGGTTGATCGTCTCCATCGATGGATCCTCCCTATCTTCGTGGATTTGCACTTCCGTTATATTCGCCCACAATGAGCGACGAGTTCTGGCCGCCAAAACCAAAGGCGTTCGACATCGCCATCCGTACCCGGGCGGCTCGTGGCCGGTTCGGAACATAATCAAGATCGCATTCCGGATCCGGATGCTCGTAATTTAACGTTGGCGGCACGATACCTTCCCGAATCGCACCGATGCAAGCAATCAGCTCCGTCACTCCGCCGGCGCCCATTAGATGCCCGGTCGCTCCCTTGGTCGAACTAACAGGAATTTGTCCAGCGTGTTCACCAAAGACTGCCTTCAACGATTCCGTTTCAATCCGATCACCGAGTGGAGTTGAAGTGCCATGCGCGTTGATGTAATCGATATCGGTTGCGCCGACTCCGGCCTGATCCAGCGCCATGCGCAAACAACGAATTTGTCCGCTGCCGCTTGGTTCCGGCGAGGTGACATGGTAAGCATCTGAACTGTTGGCGTAGCCGAGCAGCTCGGCTTGAATCTCAGCGTCCCGCGCTTCGGCATGCTCCAGCGTCTCCAGCAGCACCGCGCCGGCGCCTTCGCCCATCACGAACCCGTCACGGTCCCGCTCGAATGGTCGGCTGGCCCGAGACGGCTCTTCATTCCGTGTAGACAACGCCCGTGCTGCGGACAAGCCCGCCCCCATCAGCGCGGACAAAATCGACTCCGCACCAACAGCCAGCACGGCATCAGCTTGTCCCGAGAGCAGCAGCATCCGCGCCATACCAATCGCGTCTGCCCCGGAGGAGCAGGCGGTGTTGACGGTGAGGCTTGGCCCTTGGATGCCATGCATGATGGAGATGTGCGCCGCCGCAATATTGCCCAATATCTTCGGCACCAGATGAGGCGACACCCGATAGCTGCCGCTGCTAGTGATATGCTCCTGCGCCTGCGCCGCCGAGGAAATGCCGCCCAGCGCCGTACCTACCACGATGCCAATCCGTTCGGGGCGCGCCTTCAGCCGGCTGTTTTCCAGCGCTTCTTGCGCCGCAGCAAAGGCAAACTGCATAAAAATATCCGATTGTCCGACCAGCTTCCGCGGCATAAAGTCGGCCGGGTTAAAATCCTTCACTTCTGCGGCAATTTTCACGGGCATCGCTTCCGCGTCATATCGCGTAATCGCTGCCACGCCGCTTACTCCCGCAAGCAGTCCTTGCCAGTAGGCCGGAACGCCGATACCCACCGGCGTCACCGCGCCAGAGCCGGTAATCACTACTCTGCCGCTACGCATGGGTCGACCCTCCGCCCTCACGAACTTGTTCACTGCGTTGCCGGTGGGTTTCGGTTAACTGATTCCACAGCTCCGGATGCCGCTTCTCCAGGTTGACGGGCTGCCCATGCTCGTCCACATACGCATGGGTCGTCATCCCCTCAGCAGCCAGCACCCCGCCTTCCTTATACAGCTGATAGGAAAAAGCCATTCGACTTCGGGTCAATGAGCTGATCCAAGTGCTGAGCGTCACTCTTTCTTCGGGACGCAGCATTTTCTTATATTGGCAATCTGCCGTCAAGCAGACAAGCGAAATCCCTTGATGGTGAAAGGCGCTCATATAAGGCAGCCCATAAGACTCGAGCAATCTCATGCGTCCATTCGTAAACCAGTCAAAATTTTTCGCGTAATAGGAAATCCCCGCCGCATCGCAATCTCCCCAGGTCACAATCATGTCCAGGTCGTATCGCGCCTCTGTGCGAATCATTGTCATCCCTTCTTCCTAACGAAAAGTAAGTTAACCACCATAATTCTACTCCCATCGAACAAAGTTGAAAATATTAAAAAAATGTATTCCTTCCATATCCTTGAATCCTTGGATTCAACTCCATTCCTCGCACCTAAGAAAAAAGAACCTGAGGTTCTCACCTCAAGCTCTCGGTTAACTCACGGTACGCGGTCGCTCCAATCGGCTGATGCCGGGGATATGCAACGTGGCCCACTCTGGCTGCATATGGTCGATATTCGCCACAACTACGGTCATATCATCATGAATGACGTTCTTCTGATACCGGATAACGGACTCCAGCAGACAATCGGCGATCTCTTGCGGATCCTCGGCCTGGATCTCTTGGATCAGCCGCTTGATCCACAGCTCCTTGTTCACCGCAGGGCCCGGCGCATCGTAGATGCCGTCCGTCATCATGATCAAGGTATCTTCCGGATAGAGCTGAACGGACACCAGATCAACCTCGATATCCTGGATGATGCCGATCGGCAGGTTGCTGGCCGTCACCGGGATGACCTCTGAACCTCGCTTGATGAAGCTAGGGGAGGAGCCGATCTTCATAAACGTTGTCCGCGCCGTATATTGATCAATCAGCGCCATGTCCACCGTCGCGTACACCTCATCGGGCGAACGCAGCATGAGAATTGAGTTCACCGATTTAATTGCCAGCGTCTCCTCCATGCCGGACTGCAACAGCTGCTCGAGGATGTTCAGCGCCGTACTGCTCTCCAGCCGCGCTCGCTCCCCGTTGCCCATCCCATCGCTGATCGCCACAGCGAACGTGCCGTTGCCCAGCTCCTTGGCGCTAAAGCTGTCACCGGAGAGCATGTCCCCGCCTTTCGCGGTGCCGGCAACCCCGGTCGTGATCTCAAATGCTTTCGCCGAGCCGAAGGTGACGGTCGCCAGGCCTTCTCTGCCTCCATGATGAATTTCATTCATGACTGCGATATGCTCGCCGAGGATATCGGACAGCAGCGGAGCAATAATCTTCCGGCATTCATCAAAACCTCGGGTGTACGCATGTACAATTTCGATCTCCACATTCCCGTGATCCAGACTCACAATGTCGATGCTATGAATAGACAAGCCCATTTTCTCTAACGCTTCGCGGATTTGCTCTTCTTGCTTGTACATGGCTTGTCCTTCCCGTTGGATCTCCCGGGCCAGGTCCTCCATCACCTGCGAGACGCCCGAGAGTTGCTCGGCCACCAACTGGCGACTGTCGTAGATTTGCCGTTTCCAATGCAAATCGTGCTGATACAGATCGTACTCGTGTTTCATAATGTCCAACACCTGGTCGGTTTTCGCGCACATCTTCAACCATCTGGCCGGCAGCTCGTCCGGGGTAATGTCTGGCTTCTCCTCAATCGCGGTCATCATCTCCGTCATCAGCTTGTACGTCTGATAGAATCGACCCTCCCAGCAAGTATTCTTGCGGAAGCAAGTCGCGCAAGCGCCCTGGGTCACCGCGTTCATGAAATGGTCAATCTCCTCGCCGCGCTTTGCGATTTCCCCAGTGCTGGATACTTGTCCGAAGCTGCGCGCCAGCTGCTTGAAGACTTGGGAGAACTGCGCCACCCGGCCAGCTGTGATATCGCGTACCCGTTTGGCGTATTCATGCTGCGTTTTAGCATGCTCCTGTGTGCCGGGCACGTATTTGGCAATCACTTGAACCGTCTTTTTGGGGGTCAGCAGGAAGAACAGAACTGCGACGCAGCTCTCCCAAGTGGAGGACATCACATCCGCCGGGCCGGCAATATAGATGGACAGAATGGACGAACCGAGCAGCATGCCGAATCCGACCGCCCATTTCCGTCCTTCCCGGAGCATCCCGGCCAGCATCCCGGAGAACGCCAGCAAGCTCATTTGGTACAAGGCCGATGTATCAGCAAGGCTGAGAATCAAGCCGGTGATGACGCCAACCGAAGCGCCTAAAGGGGCACCGCCTGCCAAGGCGAACAGCAGGATCAGGTACCTCGACAACACGTGCTCCGCCGATAATCCTTGAATCTCCCATCCAACCGTACCGGTCATCACGGAAGCCAGCAGAATCACGAGGCACAAAATTTCCTCCCCGCGCAGTTGGTAATGCTTCTTCCGGTAAGTAAACACCGGGACCGCCTGAATGAAGACCAGCGTCAGTACGAAGCTGAGCAGCGCATCCATTACGGTCATCGCAAGTGCGTACCAAGTCAGGGAAGGGCCAATCACCGCCCCGAACATCCCAACGAAGAACGTACTCGTAAATACCATAATCGGCGCATAGGAGAGATCCGCCCGTTCAAAAGACTCCAGTCCCTTTTGTAACAAGGCGAAGATCAACAGCTCCACGGCGATTTCTATCGCATGAAGATGAGCCCCCGGCGTCAACAACGCTCCGCCGACCATCGCCGCCCCCGCGAACCACGCGATATCCCGCCGCATGAAGCGAATCACCGCAAAGAAAGCGACGGCAAAAGGAGCCAGCTCGTCCAAGATCGTCGCCCGGCCCAGCAGGAAGCTCATCGCTAGAAGCAGTCCGGTCCACTTGTTGACTGCGAACAGCCGCCCAGCCCGCTGGATGATTGGCTGGTCTAGCAGCATCTTCCGCATCGCTCCCTTGTCCCATGCCTTCGCCTTTCTCATCCCTGGAAACAGGGTGACATTCCACTTATTCAACATCCTGGCACCGCCTTTTCCAAATTAGTAAGGTATGTCCCATTATAGGAGGCTAGAACCGGAAAGTTTGTCAGATACCGGAGCCGGTGCCAAAGAAATTTCCGACAAATTGAGAGAGAACGCCGACACCGCGCGAATCCAGGCCCCCCATAGCGATGGACCGCATCAGGGGTTTCTATGTTCGCATGGGAAATCCCAGGCTGTGTCTATGAACAAAGGCTATTTGAACGCGCTCCTCGTAAAAAACCGTAAGAACCTGTCGGCAAAAAGCCCAGAGGCGACAAAACCTGTTTAATCGCATAGGCAAAAGTCAACTTATGAAGATTGGGGCACGAAAGCAAACAAAAAACCGCAGGCGAGCGATTCGCCTACGGTGGGTTTGAGTAGTTAAATTTTCAGGGATTACATTCGTTTGGCTCCGCGACCTCCGCGTTTGCCTTCCGTATTCTTCTTCAACGAAGAAATGCGCTCCTCGCTGTCCTTCAGGAAACGAGAAACTTTGTCTTCGAATGAGGATTTGCTGGCTGGGGGCTTAAAAGAGCGTCCTCCCCGGTCCCGGTTAAATCCGCCGCCAGGACGGTCACCTCCGATTGGCCGGTCCGTTCTCGGTGCACGAGGCGGTCTGGCTTCGGCCGGTTTGTCAACAGCCTGCTTGATGGAAAGTCCGATCTTACCGTCCTTATCGACATTGATTACCTTAACGGTAACCGTATCGCCGATTTTCAGATGATCGTTAACGTCTTTCACGTAATTATCGGCGATCTCCGAAATATGAACGAGACCCGTGACACCTCCTGACAGATCCACAAATGCTCCGAAATGCGTGATGCCTGTCACTTTTCCTTCTAACTTGGTGCCCACTTCAATTGCCATAAAATAAAATGATCCTCCCTTAAAAATATACAGCCAGGCCTCGAAATCTTGACTGCGGTGATTTGATTATACCGAATGACTGAAACAAGGTCAACAGACGGATGTCCCGTCAACCCGCATGGGGTCAGTCATTTCCGGCTTCGGACTCGGATACCCGGACAGGGATTTCACCCGGTTTGTACAGACCATATTTCTTCATGGCAATTTGTCCAATGTATTCGGGGTCATTCAAACGGTCAATCTCATATTTGAGCTGGTTCAAGCTCTGCTCACTGGCTGCCTTGGCGGCTTGCCGCTCCGCCAGCTCTTGCGATTTGCTGCCGATCTCCCCGGCTTGCGAGATGTACGTATATCCGGCCCAGCTTAAAAACAGGACCATAAATCCCATCCAGATCCGCAACCTGCGCTTAGCGAAAGCAGATCCGTTTCCGGAAGATGAAGTTTTGTTCGATGGTTTCGGATTTGTCGACACTTCGCGCACCAAGGCACACCTCCCAGCCTTATTCCTTGTAGAACCAGCGTAATAGACGCAAAATGCGCTCTCGCCACACGACCGCTGAGCGCCGAATCTTGTCCACCCCTTGCGGAATCCGAAGTCTTGTCCATATAGGTCTAAGCACCCATACGAGCAGCTTCCAAATCGGCAACAAGGTGATCCGGCCTAGGAACAGCAGCACGATCCAAACGAATCCGAGCAGAACGCGGATCATTTTGACCAACCATTGTAACGGAGCGATGATGAAAATCTCGATCGTTCGTACGATAAACCGATAAAATTTGTTAGCTATCCTCATTAACATTAACACAAAACGCTCGGTGAGAGAACTAAGGAACAAAAAATAAATCCAAATACCTAAAAAAAGTCCTAAAAAAACATAGAACCTTAGTTCTCCATGGTTGCTGTGATACAACGTACGAAAGACGAATAAGGCGGCAGCCAACCAGTAGAGCAAATCGAGGGCATGGACACTCCAGCGGGGAAACCGGAGTTGTCCCGAGACGACGCGATAGCTGTCAAAGGCGATGCCCATGATCCCCCCGGATGCCAGCATCCAGAGCAGGGTCGCCCATTGTGTCTCCAAATTCATCGGAACAGCTTGCCGAGCAGGCCCTTACTGGACGAATTGGACCCCGGGTCCAAATACGAAAGCGAGTTCACCGTACCTTCGATGCTGACCAGTCCCTGCTCCAGGTTCAGGTTTTTGATATGTAAATTATGCCCTCGGATCGTCATCGCACCAAGTTCGGTTTGAAGTAAAAACTCCTCGCTGTCGAAGCTCTCCACATTGAGGACCCCTGTAATATCCAGCAGCTTGCGATTCAGCAAGTGCAGCTCCTGATGCTTGGCTTTATTTGGTTCGACCATGGCATGTACCCCTCCTTCTTATCCCTAGCTTATGGACGAAAAACCGTCTTTAGAACAAGTTCCTTCTAGGCTTTAGCGTGATCTTCTTTACTGTTTTCCGAAATCGCTTTCAACTACGATGGAGAGGAAGAGATTGACATTTGTCGGAGGCGAACCCCAATGCGTCAACCATTCTCAAATGAACCCGATTCGGATCCAAAATATCGCATGGAGACCGACGCGCTAGGCCCCAAAGCGATCCCGGCAGAAGTCTATTACGGCATTCATACGGCGCGAGCGATCGAGAATTTTCCGGTCAGCGGGCGGCCCGTCCATCCCCGGCTGATCGAAGCGATCGCCGTGGTCAAGAAAGCGGCGGCGCGAGTGAACGGCCGGCTCGGCTTGATCCCGGCTGATGTGGCTTCGGCGATTGAGTGGGCATGCGACAAGATTGCGGGCGGTGCCTTGGCCGATCAATTCGTCGTGGATGCCCTGCAGGGCGGCGCGGGCACGTCCACGCATATGAACGTCAACGAGGTGGTCGCCAATTTAGCGATTGAACGGCTGGGCGGGACCAAAGGCGACTACCACCTGGTCCATCCGTTGGACCACGTCAACCGATGTCAATCGACCAACGACGTGTACCCCACCGCGCTCCGAATCGCGGCGATCCGGCTGCTGCGCCCGCTCAGCGACGCGTACGCCTCCCTGCAGGAGGCACTGCAGGAGAAGGAGCGGGAATTCGCGGATGTGCTGAAGCTCGGGCGCACGCAGCTGATGGATGCCCTGCCGATGATGGCCGGCCAGGGGTTTGGCGCATACGCCAAGGCGGTCGCCCGCGACCGATGGCGGCTGTACAAAGCCGAAGAGCGGCTGCGCGAGATTCATCTCGGCGGCACAGCGATCGGCACGGGACTCGACGCTCCGCGCGCTTACATTTTCCAGGTCACCGACACGCTGCAGGAGTTGACCGGGCTGGGCCTGGCGCGCAGCGAATTTCCGATGGACGGGACGCAGAATATGGACGTCTTCGTCGAGGTGTCCGGGCTGCTGAAAGCGGCAGCCGTGACGCTGTTCAAGATCGCCGGCGACCTGCGGTTGCTGGCGTCCGGCCCCGCCGGGGGCATCGGCGAGTACACGCTGCCCGCCGTCCAGGCCGGCTCGTCGATCATGCCGGGGAAGGTGAACCCCGTCATGGCGGAAATGGCCGGCCAAGCGGCCATGCGCGTGATCGCGAACGATGCTGCGATCACTTGGGCCGCCGCGGGCGGCCAGCTCGAACTGAACGCGTACGGCCCGCTGATCGCCGATTCCCTGCTGGAATCGCTGGAGATTCTGGGGCGGGCCATGCCGCTGTTCGAGCAGCGCTGCATTCGCGGCATCGCCGTCAACGAGGGCGTATGCCGCGAGCATCTGCGGCGCTCCACCGTGCTCGCCACCGCGCTGGTCCCGCATCTCGGCTACGAGGCGGCTGCCGAGATTGCCGGGATCGCCCGGCGCGAGGGGCTGTCGGTGGAGCAGGTCGCTGTGAGCGGCGGCTGGCTGACCGCCGAACGCGCCGCGGACATCCTGAATCCGCTGCAAGTCACGAAGCCGGGCATCCCCGGCGAATAAAAGGGGGATGGTTTAGATGAGCCTGAACGCAACACCGCGCGGGGAGCGAATCCATATCGCCGTCTTCGGCCGAACGAATGTGGGGAAATCGAGTGTGGTGAACGCTTTGACGGGCCAGGAGACAGCGGTCGTCTCGCCGGTGCGGGGGACGACTACCGACCCGGTGTACAAAGCGATGGAGCTGCTGCCGCTGGGACCGGTGGTGCTGATCGATACCGCTGGCTTAGACGACGAAGGCGCGTTAGGTGAGCTGCGCAAGCGAAAAACACGAGAGCTGATCCACCGCGCCGACCTTGCCTTGCTGGTAATCGATGCGTTGGCGGGTCCCGATGATTTTTATCGGGGGCTACTGGCCGAGCTGAGGCAACGGAAGATCCCTGTCGTCGGCGTGGTGAATAAAGTCGACGCGCTGCTGGATGACGACGCGAGATCGGCTGCACTTAGCGATGTGAAGGTTATGCTCGGCCTTGAATGTGTTGCGTTCAGCGCGTTGAGTGGCCGCGGCGTGCCAGAGCTGAAGCGGGCCATCGTTGCGGCGCTGCCGCACGAAGAGGAACGCTTCCGGCTCGTCGGCGACCTCGTGGCGCCGGGTGATCTGGTCGTGCTGGTCGTGCCGATCGACAAAGCCGCGCCCAAAGGCCGGCTGATCTTGCCGCAGCAGCAGACGATCCGCGACCTGCTCGAGAGCGATGCCATCGCCGTCGTGACGAAGGAGCACGAGCTCCGGACGACACTGGATCGGCTCGGGTCCAAGCCGCGGCTCGTCATCACCGACTCGCAGGTCTTCCTCAAGGTCGCCGCCGATACGCCGCGGGACGTGCCGCTGACCTCGTTCTCCATCTTGTTCGCCCGCCATAAAGGCGACCTTAACGAGCTCGTCCGGGGCGCACGGGCCGTGGAGAACCTCCGGGACGGCGACCGGGTGCTGATCGCAGAGGCCTGTACGCACCATCAGCAGTCCGACGACATCGGCACCGTCAAAATCCCACGCTGGCTCCTCCAAATTACGGGCAAGCAGCTGCAGATTGAGCACGTCTCCGGCTACAGCTATCCGCCGGATCTGTCCCGCTACGCGCTGATCGTGCATTGCGGAGCCTGCATGCTCAACCGCCGCGCTATGCTGCACCGCCTCAGCGAAGCCAAAGCTGCCGGCGTCCCGATCGTCAACTACGGCGTGCTGATCGCCTACCTGCACGGCGTGTTCCCTCGCGCGATTGAGCTCTTCCCCTCCGCCATGATGGCGTGGGAGGAGGCAGCTCGGGAGACGTAGGCGCGGTAAGCAAATCGCGGTTGTGGTGAACGAGTCACTGTAACGGGGAGGGTGCCTCAGCTTCGCTGCCAGTGAAGGCCCGTGGTCGCTGTTGAAGCCAAGCTGGGTTTCTAACACTTGCCAGCAACGCTTTTGGGCTCAACCACGGTCCCGGAACTCTAACGCTTGTCAGCAACGCTATTGGGTAACCACGCCACAGCGCGCCACCTCTAACGCTTACCAGCAACACTATTTCGCCCAAAACGGGGGATTTGAGAATCTAACGCTTATGCGAGAGCTTATTTGCCCGATTCGCCCTCGAAATGAGGTCATTTTACACAAATAAGCTTCCTGACAAGCGTTAGAATTGAAATTTCCCTCTTTTCGCCCTAATAAGCGCTCTGGCAAGCGTTAGCCAAGGGGAGCAGCAGACGAAAGCAAGCGAACAAGCAAAATAGTTACTCCGAAAGCAAGATATGCAGGAGCCCCAGACGTCGCAGCTCTGTAATGTGTATTAGGAGTTAGGTAGAGTTAGGCAGAGTTAGGCACATTAGGCGCAGTTTGGACCGGTTTAGCATGATTGGTGACGCAAGTAAGAGGAAACAGAAGCTTGGAGCAGTTATTAGTAGTTTCTGGACTCTGGAAGTTAGTGTCTTTTAGGCGCGCAATTAGGAGCAGCTAGACGCATTTAGGAGGAAATCGAACCAATAAGAGCAGTCGGGCACAGTTAGGAGCAGTTAGGAGCAGTTGCAGCTAGTAGTAGTTGTAATTAGTAATAGTTATCCGTAGTAATTAGTATCTGCAAAAAGTAACTTACGCGACGTCGGCGTCAATCATTGGCATAGAGAAATTCGCGGAGTAACTACAGAGTAACTACATTAGCATTAGCAACAACAGGGACACACGGGAAGAGCAACGGTAGAAACAGCAGCAATGACAGTAGTAACAGCGGTGGTGAAGGTAGAGACTATAGTGAGGGTAACTAGTGTAACGAATTTGGAGTCCGTTAGCGACAGTAGTAGCGAAATAGCAACAACGGTAGCGACAACAGAAGCACCAAAGCAGAGACAACAGCACCATAGACAGCGGGCGGGTCACTAACAACCACGGCCCCGGAACTCTAACGCTTGTCAGCAACGCTATTGGGGTAACCACAGCGCACCTCACCTCTAACGCTTACCAGCAACGCTATTTCGCCCAAAACAAGGGATTTGAGAATCTAACGCTTGTGAGAGTGCTTATTTGCCGGTCTCGCCCTCGAAATGAGGTCATTTGACGCAAATAAGCTTCCTGACAAGCGTTAGAATTGAAATTTCCCTCTTTTCTCCCAAATAAGCGTTCTAACAAGCGTTAGCCAGGGGAGAGCCCGGCGCAATAAACGTGTCAACCGTGAGCAACAGGCGGAAGGCGTTCGCCGCACGCTGTCAGCTGCTTCTAGCGTTAGCTGAAAGGCAGCAGGCGATAGCCACTAACGCCCGCCCACTAGCAGCACACCTCATAAAGCATCAGCCGGGGCTCTTACGCAGCTGATCCGCCCTTAGCGCCAAAAAACCTTCAACGCCATCCGCTAAGGTGGCATTGAAGGTTTTGGTTTTCCTAAAGGCCGAGCAGCTAGAAGTACAAATCCCGCTCGCCTTCCTTAAGGCGTTGCAGGCGGTTGAGGGTCGCATCGCGGGCGGAGGTTTTAGGGATGCGGCGAAGATTGTTTTTGATGAGCGTTGCGCCCATCTCCCGGGCCTCATCATCGCCGTAATCCAGCAAATACTCCTGCAAGGTGAGCAGTGCGTTCGGATGGCAGATGTTGTGAATTTGGCCCGATTTGGCCAGTCGCATGAAACGGTCGCCCGTCCGCCCTTCCCGATAACAAGCGGTGCAGTAGCTCGGAATATAGCCATCCCGGCACAGCGACTTGATCATCTCCAGCGGCGAGCGGTGATCGCCCACCTCGAACTGGGCGGTATCGCCGCATGTCCTTCCTTGGCCCTCGCCGCCGTACGTGCTCGTATAGCCGCCGACGCCAGTGCACGAGCCTGCGCTGATCTGGGAGATGCCCAGCTTAATGACTTCGTCGCGGAATTTCGAATCCTCGCGGGTAGACAAGATCATGCCGGCATAAGGCACCGCGAGCCGTAACACAGCCACGATCTTCTTGAACTCATGATCGCTCACCAGATACGGGAAGCTGTTCAGATCTACGCCCTCCGCCGCCCGCAGGCGAGGGACAGAAACCGTGTGAGGCCCGCAGCCATACGTGGCTTCCAGATGCTCGGCATGCATCAACATCGCGATCGTCTCGTATTTGTAATCATACAGCCCGTACAGTACTCCAACGCCAACATCATCGATCCCAGCTTGCATCGCGCGGTCCATCGCCGTCGTGTGCCAGTCGTAGTCGCGTTTTGGCCCTTTGGGGTGCATGCGGCTGTAGGTTGGACGGTGGTACGTCTCCTGGAATAGGATATACGTGCCGATTCCGACGTTCGCCAGCTTGCGATAATTCTCCACCGTCGTCGCGGCGATATTGACATTAACTCGGCGAATACTCCCGTTATCGACTTTCACGGAGTAGATCGTTTCAATACATTCCAGGATGTAATCGATAGGGCAATGCTCCGGATCCTCCCCGGCCTCCAGCGCCAGCCGCTTATGCCCCAGTTGCTGCAGCACTTCGACTTCCCGAATCAGCTCCTCCCGGTTTAACCGCCGCCGAACCATATCCTTATTCGACTGCTTATAGCCGCAATACTCGCAGTTATTGACGCAATAGTTGCTGACGTATAAAGGAGCGAACAAGACGATCCGATTCCCGTAAATGCGTTCCTTCACCTCACGAGCCGCATGGTAGATCTCCTCTAGCAACACATCGTCCTCTACATTTAACAGCACAGCGGCTTCGTCCGCGCAGATGCCTTTGGCAGTCCGGGCACGCTCCAGAATCGCCAGCACCTTCTTACGGTCGCGGGCTAGCCTTGACCCGTATGCGAGCGCTGACACAATGGTCTCATCCCGGATGAAGTCCGCCGCCTGTTTTTGCTCTGACCTGCTCATCCCCATCCCTCCCTGTAAGATGCCAAAATCACTTCTGAATCCCTTAATAACGGGAGCGCACCAAATAGTGCGTGTGCAAATACTGATGGCTCTTGTGACTGTTCGGCTCCTCCAAAAACTCCCGATAAATCTGCTGGATATACGGGTTCTTATGCGATTTGCGCACCGTGGACGCTTCGTCCTCATCATAAATCGCCTTGGCACGGGCAGCCTTCACGTCGAGAGTATCCCGCAGGCTCGCGCCAACGATCGGCTGCCCGCCGCCGCAGATACAACCGCCCGGACAAGCCATCACTTCGATAAATTCGTATTGGCGCTGACCGGACTGGATCATCGACATCAGCTTGCGGGCATTGCCAAGCCCGTGCACTACCGCCGTGCGGATCATCCGCCCGTCCGGCAGCTCCACTGTCGCCTCCTTAATGCCGTCCATCCCGCGCACAGCGGTATATTCCACCGTCTCCAGCTCTTCGCCGGCAATCAGCTCGAACACGGTGCGAAGCGCCGCTTCGGCCACCCCGCCGGTGGCACCGAAGATCACGCCAGCTCCCGAGGCTTCGCCAAACGGATTGTCGAATGTTTCACCCTTCAGGTTCACAAAATCGATCCCCGCCTCTTTGATCATCCGCGCAAGCTCCCGGGTTGTCAGCACGTAATCGACGTCCGGGAACGACTCGTGAGCCAGCTCCTCGCGCTGCGCCTCGAACTTCTTCGCCGTACACGGCATGATCGACACCACCACGAGGTTCCCCGGATCGATCCCCATCATTTGGGCGAAATAGCTCTTGATCATTGCCCCTTCCATCTCATGCGGCGATTTGCAGCTCGAGAGGTTCTCCCTCATATCCGGAAAGAAATGCTCCACAAATTTCACCCAGCCTGGGCAACAGGAGGTCATCAGCGGCAAGTTCTCCCCGGTGGCCAACCGATGCATCAGCTCGGTGCCCTCCTCCATAATCGTTAAGTCGGCTGCAAAATCGGTATCAAACACCTTATTGAAGCCCAGCCGGCGCAATGCGGCGACCATCTTGCCTGTCACCCGCGTGCCGATCGGCATCCCAAACTCCTCGCCCAAGGCAACGCGTACCGCCGGCGCCGTCTGCACAACGACGAATTTATGCGGATCAGCAATCGCCTGCCATACATCGCCCACATTCTCCCGTTCCTGCAACGCGCCAACCGGACAAGCCATGATGCATTGACCGCAGTTGACGCAGACCGATTCGCCGATCGGCCGCCCCAAAGCCGGCCCAATCACCGTATTGAACCCGCGGTTCATGAATCCGATGGCCCCCACAGTCTGCACCTCGCTGCACACCGAGACGCACCGGCCGCACAGCAAGCATTTGGATGTGTCGCGCACGATCGACGGCGACGAGAAATCAACCGTCGACCGTGCTTGGCCTCCCGCATATCGCACATCACGCACCCCAATCTGATTCGCCACCTCCTGCAGCTCGCAGGTTCCGCTGCGCAGGCAGGTGAGGCATTCCCGATGGTGATCCGACAGAATCAGCTCAACCGTCGTTTTGCGGGCTTTCCGCACCCGCGGTGTATTCGTCCGAATCCGCATGCCGTCCTCGGCCACCAGCGTACACGAAGCGATCAGGCGGGGGCCCGATTCCACCAAGCAGACGCGGCAACTGGACGGATGGTTCATGCCCTGCAGATGACAAAGGGTAGGAATATGAATGCCTAATCCGCGGGCAGCTTGAAGCACCGTCGTGCCCTTCGGCACTTCCGTTTCAATATCGTCAATCCACAATTTCACCGTATCCATGCTCGAACTCTCCCCCTTTCAGCTCTTATAGATCGCTTCAAATTTGCAGCTGTCGAAGCAAATTCCGCATTTGATGCACAGCTGCGGATCGATGACATGCGGCTCTTTCATCTCGCCCGAGATCGCTTCCGCTGGACATTTCCGGGCGCAGAGGGTGCAGCCGCGGCACTTCTCCTCATCGATTGTGTACGTAATCAGCGAGCGGCACACACCGGCAGGGCACTTCTTATCGACCACATGGGCAAGATATTCCTCGCGAAAATACTTCAGCGTGGACAGCACCGGATTCGGCGCCGTTTGGCCAAGCCCGCACAGCGAAGCCGCCTTAATTTGCTCGGACAGGTCCTCTAACGCATCCAGATCCTCACTCGTCCCTTTGCCCTCTGTGATTTTCTCCAAAATCTCCAGCAGGCGTTTGGTGCCAATCCGACAAGGCGCGCACTTCCCACACGATTCGTCCCGCGTAAAATCAAGGTAATATCGGGCCACGTCGACCATACACGTCTCTTCGTCCATCACGAGCATGCCGCCCGAGCCCATCATCGACCCCAAGCTCAGCAGCGTATCGTAATCGATCGGCCGATCGAGATGCTCGCTCGTTAAGCAACCGCCGGACGGCCCCCCGGTCTGCACCGCCTTAAACGCTTTGCCGCCGGGAATCCCCCCGCCGATTTCGTAAATCACATCGCGCAGCGTAACTCCCATCGGCACCTCTACCAGCCCGGTGTTGACGACTTTGCCGCCCAAGGCGAAGACCTTGGTGCCTTTGCTTTTTTCCGTCCCGATGCTCGCATACCACGAAGCGCCCTCGAGCAGAATGATCGGCACGTTGGCTAGCGTCTCCACATTGTTGATCACCGTTGGCTGCCCCCATAACCCGCTGACGGCCGGAAACGGCGGTTTTGGATTTGGCATACCTCGCTTGCCTTCGACGGAGTTCATCAGCGCGGTCTCTTCCCCGCAGACAAACGCCCCGGCTCCCAGACGAACGCTAATGTCGAAAGAAAAGCCGCTTCCAAACAAGTCATCGCCCAGCAACCCGTAATCCCGGGCCTGCTTAATCGCCGCCTGCACCCGGCGCACGGCGATCGGATATTCCGCCCGGACGTAGATGAAGCCATGATTCGCCCCGATGGCGTAGCCGGCGATCGCCATGCCCTCCAGCACAGAGTGCGGATCGCCCTCCAGGATCGAGCGGTCCATAAACGCGCCCGGGTCGCCTTCGTCGGCGTTGCAGATCACATATTTTTGCCCCGTTCGCTGCTTCGCCGCCGTCTCCCACTTCACCCCGGTCGGAAACCCGCCGCCCCCGCGTCCGCGAAGCCCAGCTTCCTTCACCTCGGCCACGACCTCTACCGGCTCCATGGTCGTCAGAACCTTATGCAGCGCCTTATATCCATTCATGGCGATATATTCATCAATGTCCTCCGGATCAATCGTCCCGCAGTTCCGCAGCGCAATCCGCTGCTGTTTGCGGAAGAAATCAACCTCATGCAATGGTTTGATCCGCCCGTCTTTCTCCAACGACTGTGAGTACACAAGGCGATTGACGATTTTGCCCTGAAGCAGATGCTTGTCGACGATCTCTGCCACATCCTTCACCTTCACCCGGTTGTAGAACACCTCCTCCGGGTAAATGATCACGACCGGCCCCAGCTCGCACAGCCCAAAGCAGCCCGTCCGGACAATCTCAATTTTGTCCTGAATCCCTTGGGCAGCCACCGCTTGCTCGAAGGCTTCCGCGATGAACATCGAGTCCGAAGAGGTACAGCCGGTGCCGCCGCATATCATAACGGAACGCTCGGCAACGCCTCCGTCGACCGCCTCAACCTTCCCAAGCTTCCGTCGCACCAGGCGGTGAAGCTGCGCCGTTCGAATGCCTTCGAGATCCAACAACGTTTTCATCGTTCCACCATCCCTTCTAATGCGTCTGTACAGGCGTGCGCATTTGCTTCAGTATTTTCGGTATTTCGTTGGGGGCCAGCCGGCCATGCACCTTCTCTCCGATGGTCATGACCGGGGCTAAACCGCAAGCTCCCAGACAACGGGTGGCTTCCAACGTGAATTTTCCGTCGGCCGTTGTCCCTTGAACCGGAACGTTCAACTCCTGACTCAGGCGATCCAGTACGCCTTGTGCGCCCTTAATGTAACAAGCTGTCCCCATGCAGACGCGGATGATATGCTCTCCCTTGGGCTCCAGCGAGAAAAACGAGTAAAACGTCGCCACCCCGTAAATCTCAGCCATCGACATGCCCAGCTCCCGCGATACGATCTGCAGCGCTTCCTCCGGCAGATAGCCGTACATATCCTGAATCTCATGGAGCACCGGAATCAACGCACCCGGCAGCTGGCGGAACTGATTGATGATTTCCTCCACCCGTTGCAGCCGCTCCTCGTCCTTCGCACAACGACAAGTCTCTTCCATCCTCGCTTACTCTCCCTTCATCAAACGAATGCTGACCTTAAAGCAGCGGGCTTTCGTGCTTCAGCTTAAGCCGTTCCCAACGCCGGTTAACCTCTTCCTCAAAGGCATCGAGCAGCTCCTGGTCATGCAGCATGTGCTTCGTTTTGCCCATCAGCTTCAACCATTCCTGCGGTGAGATCCGCTTGTTCTTCGCCTCCGGATTGTAGGTAATGTTCGTAACGCCATGCTCGATTTCGTACAGCGGGAAGAAGCAGGAGTCTACCGCCGTTTGCAGGATTTTCGTCCCGAGCTGATCTTCAGACCGCCAGTTGAGCGGGCAGGTACTGAGCACTTTTCCATAAACCAAGCCTTCATGTTGTGCATACCACTGCGCCTTGGCTGCCTTCATAATCAAGTCCTGCGGGAAGGCTTCCGCCCCGGTGAACACGTACGGGATATTGGTCGCCGCCATGATCTGCGGAGTGTCTTTGTGATGGAACGCTTTCCCTTTCTGTGCCTTGCCTACGCCGGACGTGCTGGTCTGATGCCCCAGCGGCGTGGAGTAGGAGAGCTGCGAGCCCGTATTCATGTACCCTTCATTGTCGTATTCCAAAATAATCATCTTGTGGTTCCGCAGCGCCGAGCCGATCGCCGGCCCCATACCGATGTCCATCCCGCCGTCACCGGTCACCATGACGAAGGTCACGTTATCCGAAACATCGATCTCCCCGCGGCGCTTCCGCTCCCAGAACGCCTCTACGACGCCAGCCACGGTGGCAGCCCCGTTCTGGAACAGGTTGTGGATGAACGTTTGCTTATGCGAGGTATAAGGATAGCCAGCCGTCACAACGTACGAGCAACCGGTCTGGAACAACGTAACGACATCGCCTTCAATCCCTTTGAAAAACAGCTCCAACGAAGAGATCGCGCTGCAACCCGGACATGCCCCATGG
The DNA here is from genome assembly GCF_000403375.2 of Paenibacillus barengoltzii G22. Taxonomy (NCBI): domain Bacteria; kingdom Bacillati; phylum Bacillota; class Bacilli; order Caryophanales; family Paenibacillaceae; genus Paenibacillus; species Paenibacillus barengoltzii. The sequence continues at coordinate 116,430 of NZ_KE159656.1, forward strand.
CCCGGCGCCAGCCGCTTCGGCTTCGCTGTCAGACTGCGCAGCGGCGGCACCTTCACCTTCAGCTTGCCGGTCGCCTCATCCGGCGTCACTTGAATCAGCCCGCTGTTAAAGGCATCGCCATGCTGCGGCGTCAAGATCGGTCTGAGTTCGTGCACCGGATCGCCGGGGACCTGCCCGAAATAATCAAACGGTACCGCGGCTTCGCCTCGGTTCATCGCCTCCATAGCCAGGTTGAAGAACGCTTCCGCTTCATCCGGATAGAAGTCTTTGCCGCCCAGACCAAACACGCGGGACAACACAATCGTTTGATTCGCCGGATCCAACTTCAGCGCGGAGCGGATTTCATGCGTCATATTGCCGCCTTTACCGCCGTAGGAATCAGCGCGTTCGCCCACCAGCAGCGCTTTGACGCCCCGCAGCGCGGTGCGGATCTCCTCCGCCGGGAAGGGCCGAATGACGTTGGGCCGAATGAGCCCCGCCTTAACCCCCTGCGCCCGCAGCTTGTCAACGATCATCTTGGCCGTTTCCGCCGCCGAGTTCAGCAGAAATAAAGCGACCTCCGCATCTTCCATTTGATACAGTTCGAGCACCGGGTAGTCACGTCCCGACATCGCCTTAAATTCAGCAGCGATTTGTTGATACACTTCGGCCGCCCGCTCCTGAGCCAAGTGCAGCTGGTAGTGGTTATTCAACAGGTCGTCGCCGTTCATATGCGCACCAACCGAAATCGGCTGCGCCGGATCAACGACGTGATCAAATCCAACCGGCGGTGTATCCCCTACGAACGCCCGAACCGTCTTGGCGTCTTTGAAATAACTTAATTTCCGTTTCTGATGGGACGTAAAGAACCCGTCATAGGCAACGATCACTGGCAGCCGAACCTCTGGATGTTCCGACCACTTCAGCGCCATGATGTTCATGTCGTAGGCTGCTTGCGGGGTGCTCGCCGTCAGGATCAACCAGCCGGTGTTCAGCGCAAAATACAAATCGGAGTGGTCACCGCGAATGTCCAGCGGACCGCTGATCGAACGCGTCACCAAGTTCAGCACCATCGGGAACCGCGTTCCGGACTGGACCGGCAGCTGTTCGAGCATGTACATGAACCCGTTGGCGCTGGTCGCATTGAGCACCCGAGCCCCAGCGAGCGCGGCCCCATAACAGATCCCCGCCGAGCCGTGCTCCCCATCCGCCGCAATCAGTTGGATATCATGCAAGCCTTGCGCCTTTTTCTGGTCTAGAATTTGGGCAATCTCCGTGGACGGGGTGATCGGAAAATACCCCATCACATGGTAGTTGATCTGAGCCGCCGCCATAGCTGCCGCCTCATTGCCTGATTCGAAGGCCGTCGTTTGTTCCGCCAGCGTCATTTTTGTGATTTTCTCTTCGGTTATAGACATCGATAAAGTCCTCCTTTAGGCTCTTCTGCGAGTTCCATACACCTTGACCTTGGAAAAAACTCTACTGAAAGACGTGAGCAACGCGGTGGCTGTCGGCATATCCCGGCTCCTCCCGACGCATGCTAAGCGCCCCCGTTGGGCAGATTTCCACGCATTTCAGACAACCTTTGCAATATTGATAGTCGATGCCGCTCAAGAACATTTGCGGACGCCCCTTCTTGTCCTCCCCGGTCTCCCACACGAAACACAGATCAGGACAAACCGAGTCGCAGTTGGCACAATGGATGCAGCTGTCTGGATCCAACTCCGGTACAAACCCCTGCCGGGACCCGCTCAAATCCTTCAGCAGACTATTGCCTTGCGCCCGAATGATGCCGCCCAGAGCCTGCGTCTTATAACCGAGCAGCGGCTGCGGCCGTTCGAATTGCATCCCTTGTACCCCTTCGGGAGCCGGGATCGTCTGGAAACGCACTTCATGATATCCCCGGTCAAATGTGCGCAAATTGGGTTCCACCAAGTGCGGGTATTTTTTCTGGAACGTATGCTTAATCACTTCGCGCATCGAATCCGGATCGAGAAAATCGCATATCCGGAACAACGCCCCCAGCATTGAGGTGTTCACCTTCGTATGTTCGTCGATGGCGATCCCCATTGCGTCCACCACCGCCAGTGTCCCGTAAGGAAACTTCAGATCGCGCCGTATTTCCTCAAAATCGCGGGTCGAGTTCACCAGCGCGATCCCGTCAGGCTTTAAGCCGCTTAGAACATTGACCGTCTTGTGCAGCGCTTCATGGAACACGCCAATGACGTGGGGTTCCTCGATCGGGCTGTGATCATGAATCTCCACGTCCGGCTCACAGAAGCGGATGAAGCTCTTCACCGGGGAACCCTTCTTCTCCGAACCATAGGACGAGAAGCTGGCACCGTTGAGGCCAAGCCCCAGCACCCCGGATTCCGCCAGCATCTTCCCAGCCAGGTTGGCGCCGAGCCCGCCGATGGATTCCAGCCGAATTTCAAAAAAGCCAAGGTCATTGGTTTTAGTCAAAATGCTCATTCGCCACGTCTCCTCTACGTTTTGTTGTGAAATATTTCACGAATAATAACAAAATGAAACTGCCGCCTTTCTTTGACTCAATCGACTGCTTGGCAAACGATGGACTACGCATGATGGCGGCTTGCCAGCGCCTTCAAGCTGTCCCCCCTTCCCATATCTACGGAAAAGCCTGCGGCTTCAATCCGCAGCTCAAGGCAATGCCTGCACTGGGCGGATTCATCCCCCGTGCAGATTTTGTTGTTGTACAAGGCGTATTTCTTGCGGACGGCAACGGGTGACAGATTGGGCATGACCACATTGGCCCCGGCCTTCAGCGCCAACTCCCTGCCTTGCGGGTGTAACGTACCGAGCGCAGTCGTCGCGGGTATTAAGGCTTCGGGAAGGAATAGGCGGGCCAGCGCGACCATCACCAGCGTATCCTCCAGCGACCCGGCCTTCGCCTGAGCAAGCGGCGTCTTGTCATGGGGAATAAACGGGCCGATGCCAATCATGTCCGGGTTGAGCGCTAGGAGATAGATTAAGTCCTCCGCTAAATCCTCCGCCGTCTGGCCGGGCAATCCGACCATAAAGCCTGCACCCACTTGATAGCCGATCGATTGCAGTGTCTCCAAACATTGGCGCCGGTGATCAAAGGACATCGAAGGATGCAGTTCCTGGTACAACCTCCGGGAAGCGGTTTCATGACGCATCAAAAAGCGATCCGCCCCCGCTTCATACAGCAATCGGTAGGTGTCCGCCTCCCGCTCGCCGATGGATAAGGTGATGGCTGCATCCGGAAATTCGCCCTTGATGTCCCGAATTAAGGATGCCAGCAGATCGGCTGTATACCAGGGGTCTTCCCCGCTCTGGAGCACAAACGTGCGAAAGCCCAGCTCGTATCCTTCCCGGCAGCACTCGAGAATCTCTTCTGGGCTGAGCCGATAACGTTCCGCCTCACGATTCCCCGCCCGCAGTCCGCAATACAAGCAGTTCCGCCGACAGTAGCTCGAAAATTCAATCAAACCGCGCAAATACACCTTGTCCCCATAAGCCTGTTCCCGCCTGAGGCGGGCCAAGCGGAAGAGCTCGTTGCGCGTTTCCACATCCATATGCTCCAGTAGATCGACGAGCTCCACCTTGGAGAGCTCCCCCCGCGCATAGAGCTTGTGCACGAGCTGTTTCATCAGGCAATCATCCTTTGGAAAGACTGGATTATGGACCTTGGTATACCCTATGGCTGTCGTGAAAAATGATGAACGAAATAATTGTGAATATTTTCACTTTGTAAGCGTTTTAAATTGTCTTCGTTGATTGAATCACCCCGATTTCTTCATAGTGAGCTGCGACCTTAAGCGACGATAGGTCTGTTGTTAAGTGGGATGGTTACAGCGTCTGTTGGTGGCTTGATGATCCGAAGATGGTTAGTTCGATGGTTCGTTCAATGGAAAGTTGCTTGATCGTTAGGTGCGATTGTGATTCGTGGATGTGTGCCGCGTGCGCAGCGTCGATGATTTCGACATGAGGTTGACACAGAGGAGTTTTCTAAGAAGTGTATTTACTATATTACCATGAATTCACAGTTTGACTAGGACTTTTTTTACACTCTTGTGAGGTAAAAAAAAGAGCATGCCCCGAAGAAACGGAGCACGCTCTGAGCGTCACTATGTCAGGACCAGTCCAGACCGGTCTCTTTGGCGATCGGCTCTTCCTTGATTAAGGTATACATCGAAGCAGCTTCTTCCTTACGAGTCGTTTCGACCAGACGTTCGACGCGCACGGTCACCAGCTTCTGGCCGAATTGAACCGTAATTTCGTCGCCCACCTTCACCGTACTGCTCGGTTTGGATTCGCGCCCGTTGATCAGAACTCTGCCTTGTTCGGAGACGTCCTTCGCCACGGTGCGCCGCTTGATCAACCGCGATACCTTCAGGAATTTATCGAGACGCATTATTTTACAGCTTCTTTAAGTTTGTTGCCTGCTTTGAATGCTGGAACAGTGGAAGCTGGGATTTCGATTGTTTTGCCGGTTTGCGGGTTACGGCCCGTACGACCGGAGCGTTTGCGAGTTTCGAACGTACCGAAGCCGATCAGTTGAACTTTGTCACCGCTAGCCAGTGCATCGGTAATTTCACCGAGAAAACCATTCAATACGGATTCAACGTCTTTTTTCGTCAAACCGCTTTTGCTGGAAATGTTGTTGATCAGATCTGTTTTGTTCATTAATAATGCCTCCCAATAATTAAAGAAATAGGTGATACCTTGGCACTATAGGCTTCAGGCCTGCCTTCAAGCCTACCAAGCACCAGATGGTTATCTTTGTAAGAGTATTCTTGCTTGATTTGAAAAATCCTGCACTCTCAGGGAACTTTTTTTGCTTTTTTCGCAAAAAAACTGAAATTTAGTCCTTTTCTCCCATCATTCCCGTTCTTTCGACTTAGCTTCGTCCCATAATTTGTCCATTTCAGCTAATGTGCTGTCGCCAGGTGTTTTGCCCAGATCACGAAGCCGATCCTCCACATAATGGAACCGCTCCGTGAATTTGCGGATCGTCCGCGAGAGGGCTTGCTCCGGATCCACCCCGATATAGCGAGCCACATTCACCACCGAGAACAATACGTCGCCCAATTCCATCTCCTGCGCCTCGGCATCTTGCTTCTGCGCGACGGCTTCCCTCAGCTCGCGGATCTCTTCCTCCAGCTTAGACCATACCCCGTCGATGTCCTCCCAGTCGAATCCGGCCTTGGCCGCCTTCTTCTGAAGCTTGTACGCCTTCATCAAAGCCGGCAAATCGCGCGGCACCCCGCTGATGACTGATTGGCGTTCCGGCTGGATGCCTTTGCGTTTCTTCTCCTCGGCCTTCATCGCTTCCCAGTTGTTTAGCGCTGCCTCAGCATCCTCGGCACTCAAATTGCCGAAGACATGCGGATGACGGTAAATGAGCTTCTCATTTAGCTCCTGGATGACGTCATACACCGTAAAGGTGCCCGTCTCCTCCTCCATCTGAGAGTGGAGCATAATTTGCAGCAGCAGATCGCCAAGCTCCTCGCGCATGTGGTCGGGATCGTCGTCGTCGATCGTCTCCAGCACCTCGTAGGTTTCTTCGATGAGATTTTTGCGGATCGATTCATGCGTCTGCTCGCGATCCCATGGGCATCCGCCCGGGCTGCGCAATATCGACACGATCTCATGAAGCCGCTGGAAGCTGCGGTTACGCAGCGTATCGTCCTCGCTGGCTGGGACATAGACCAGGGACAGGTTCCCGTAACCCGTAATCCGATCCAGCTCAAACAGCGGAACGCGCTCGATCCGCTCTTGGCCCGCTACCCCAAGGGCATGTCCCACAACGACCGGATAATCGTCAGGCAGCAGCTCCATCAGCCCCAGCTTGACTTCTGAAGCGGTGATCTGGTCATAGACTTGTCCAATTAGCGTATGCCGTCTTGGGTCAATCGCTTCCCCTCGAACCTCCGAGGCGTCTACCAGGAGGAATCCTTCGATCGGATCAAAGCCCAGGCGAACAAAAGCCTCGTCCAGAAAGCTCTCCCCGCCGATGATATCGAGCGAGATTCCCTGCTCCGGACAGCGCTCCCGCAACAGCTTCACCGTCGCTTCGGCCACCTGGGGATGCCCGGGAACGGCGTACACGATATGCTCTCCCTCCTGACCTGCTTTGGCCCGCGCCAACAGTCTGGAGGCAATCTCCTCATAAACGGAAGGAAAATCGTCCTTCGCTTCGTACACCTCGTCAAACGAAGTAAAATGAACGCCCGTCTCCTCCAGCCAATCCACCACCGGATGGTCCTTCGTCCGGACGTAACGTTCTCCCGCCTCCTGCAGCCGCTTCAGGCTGCCTAAGGTCAGCCGGTCGGGATCTCCCGAGCCGAGGCCGACTACCGTAATGGTTGCGCTCATGTTATGCCTTTCACTCCCTGTCCGTTCAGCATGTTATTACTATACCATTGCTGGCGGTCAAACTGAAATTTTCTGCGCCACATCCGCGAAGTTCAACTTCGTACGGCCCTTGCGCCAAGGCGAAGCGCTATGGCAGCAGCCGCAGCTTTCGAAGCAGCGTCAGCAGCTTCGGGCCAACCCGCGGCAGGGCGCTCAGCTCTGCCGCGCTCAGCAGCCGGGTGCGCAGCACGGCTGCGACGAACACCGCTGCGCCAAGCAGCACGCCGAGCAGGCTCACCGCCGCGGCAACCCCGCGGCCCATCGGCAGCTCGGCGGCGGCGAGGCGCAGCGCCAGCACCGCGGCGGCCATCGCCAGCGCGGCCGCCGCCGGGCGCCCCAGCGCGTCCCGCAGGCGCGGACGCAGCTGGACCCGGCGCAGCAGCAGCGCGGCGTTCAACGCCGCTGCTGCGCCGTACGCGGCGACGCCGGCGATGGCGGCGCCGGTGATGCCAAGCTGCGGCACGAGCACCGCGTTGAACGCGGTCTTGAGCAATGCCGCAGCGAGCAGGTGCAGCGCCGGGGCGCGCACGTGGCCGAGGCCCTGGAGCAGGGCACTCGTCGCCGCGACCAGCGCGCCGGGCGCCGCCGTCCAGGCCACCCAAGCCAGGGTGGCCGATCCCGCCGCATCCTCGTACAGCATGACGTTGATAGGCGCTGCCAGCAAGGCCAGGCCCAGCGAAGCCGCAAGGCCGATCAGCCAGAACCAGCGCAAAGCCAGCTGCACCTGACGCCGAATCGCTTCGGTGTCTCCCTTCATCTGCAGCTCAGCCATCGCAGGCACAAACAACACCGACAGCGACGTCGCCAACATCGTGACGAGCTGAACCAACGGGATACCGCGGTTGTATATCCCGACCTGGGCCATGATCCGCAGCTCTTCCCCATGGGCGGAGAGCAGCCGCGGCAGCGTGAACGTATCCACCAGGCTGATCAGCGGCACCCCCAGCGAAGCCAAGCTGATCGGCAGCCCAACCTTGAGGAGCTTGGACCATTGCTGCCCTTTAGTCTGAGGCAACGGCGGATCGACCTCCGCCGAGGATTCAGCTTGCCGCCGCTGCCGTGAAGCACGGGTATAGCCCCGCCAATACAGCAGCATCACGGCAAGCCCTGCAGCTGCCCCTGCGGAGGAGCCGGCCAGTGCCCCGCCGGCAAGATCCGCATCAGCGGCTCCCACCCGGCTTAACGCCAGCAACAGGACGATCATCACCGTGACCCGAATGGCTTGCTCCACCACCTGAGAGACCGCCGTTGGCGTCATATTTTGATGTCCCTGAAAATATCCACGCAGCGCCGCAGCCACCGGAATGAGCAGCAGCGCGGGCGCCGCTCCGCGAAAAGCCGGAATCAACAAGCTGCTTCCGATGAGCTGCGATAAGATCGGAGCGCCAAAATAAAGCAACACCGCAAAGGCAACCCCCAACCCCAGCATCGTTGCCGATGCCAGTCGCAGCACCTCATTACGCTCCCTTTCCCATCCAGGGGCCTGGCGTTCCGCGATAAATTTGGCTACCGCCGCCTGAAATCCCGAGGTCGTGAGCGTAACTAACAGCGTGTACAAAGGGTAAACCGTATTATAAATGCCAAATACGCCGTCTCCCCCGATATTTTGCAGCGGGATCTTCTGCAGCATTCCAAGCAGCTTGGTAATCAGCGCCGCCGCGCTCAGAACGGCCGCTCCCTTGAGCAGCTTGGAGGATAGGCTTTCCTTCATTTCCATCATGGCAACCTACTTTGCTTTAACAGTCATCAGCATGTTTTAAAGCTAACAGGTTCCATTATAAGACGAAACGGAGGCTATCGCCATTTCCTAAGTTCAACACAAAAAAACTTACACATCCCTCTACGTTTCGGACGGACGGCGTCCGCCCCAAACAGCGGTGTGTGTAAGTTCCTCCATGCGTCTTGCAAATATTTTGCGTTCTTTCTACTGCTCCATCTGTTTTGCGAGAAAACCGGCAGCGGTCTCTGCCATTTTCGATTCCAAATCGGACATTTTTACAGCATCGTCCTTGTTCACAAGCACCACCGTCCCAATTGGGTCCCCGCCGGCAATAATTGGCGCTATTACAAACGAAGAGATGTTCTCTGGATGATCCTTCGTAATTTCGTACGACCCCGACTCGGTTTCCATGATAATCTTGCGGCCATCCATACTGCTTTCCAGCAAAGAGCTGATCTGCTTGTCCAGGTACTCCTTCTTGGAAGCGCCTGCGACAGCAATGATGGTATCCCGGTCAGAGATTAAGGTAATATGGCTGGTGCTCTCATACAGCGACTCCGCATATTCCTTGGCAAAATCGCCCAATTCTCCAATTGGCGAATATTTCTTCAAAATCACTTCTCCATCCCGGTCCACGAAAATTTCGAGCGGATCTCCTTCCCGAATCCGCAACGTCCGGCGGATTTCCTTAGGAATAACAACACGGCCTAAATCATCGATACGGCGTACAATACCAGTAGCTTTCATTTCACTTGATGCCCCGCTTTCTTAGAAGTTTTGAACTACGGCTTGATTTTTTAAAGCTTCACCTAATCGGACTTTATACGTAATCTGCGGCTTACGCAGATGTATGCGCCATAAGCTTCGCCAAAACGAGCGGCCGAAGGTGGGGACAGGGATGGCTTGTTCTGTGATTCTGACCATAGTATTCATCCCGGGCGAACACCTTATTCATCATAATGAACCATGATTTTTAACCGTTGGATGTGTATAAGGAGCCGCAAGGCCGTCCGCACAAAGAAGCAGCACGGACCTCCCCGCGCTGCTTCTAAGCTCTGCTTTATTTGCTCGTATTCCCGCTATTGGAACCGGCATTGTTGGCAGCTCCGTTGCTGTCCGTTCCGGCATTCGTACCTTCATTCGTTCCTGCATTGGTGCCATTGCCCGCATTGGTGTCTGTTCCCGCGCCATTTTCGCCGGTATTCGTCTCCACTTTAGGCAATTCGATCTTCTTGATGATCTTCTTCTCCAGATCCCCTGCCATGAACTCGTCCAATTTGTTCGAAGCCAGCGTCGTTTGGATCATGTCCTTCTCTTCTTGGGTCAGATCCTCGAATTTCTTCTCGGTCCGAGATTCCACGCGGATGATGTGGTACCCGTATTCGGTCTTCACAGGATCGCCGATTTCGTTCAGCGGTTGGGTCAAAGCCGCTTGTTTGAAAGCTTCTACCCAGTTGCTCACTTCCACGTTCTCGTACAATCCGCCGTTATCCTTGGAGCCTGGATCTTCGGAGTACTGTTTCGCCAACGCAGCGAAATCTTCACCCTTGTCCAGTTTCGCTTTGACTTCCTTCGCCAGCTTGAGCGTTTCCTCTTCCGTCCGCTCTTTGCCGTCTGGATCAGTGAAGTTAATCAGGATATGACGAACGGAAGCCGTCGTATAATCCTGTTTCGTCGCTTCGAATTCCTTCTTCACGTCATCTTCAGAGATCTTCTGCATTTCGCCTTCCATCACGGTATAAATCCGAACCATGTAGTCCTTGAATTCGGCCTCGGATACCTTCTGGGCGTCCAGCATTTTCTTAAAGTTATCTTCGCCGTAGGACGATTTCATCAAATCAAATTGCTCCTCGGCTTTCTTCTTACCGGCTTCCTTCGTCTTCGCGTCGGCTTTGGCTTCAAGATACTCATAGGCGATCTCTTGCTTCACCAAATATTGACGGAAGTCTTCCATCTGCATGAATTGTTCCATTTGCGGCTGAAGGGCAAGCACGATCCGCTGCTCGCGGTCGAATTCGTTCTCCGTAATTTCGCCGCCATCGTACGTCGCAATCACCTTACTCGTATCGTTTCCTCCCGAGCTTGCATCCTTCTTGCCGCATCCCGCCATAACGGAAAAAGCCAATACCGCTACAAGCCCAATCAGCAGCATTCTCCATGAGCGCCTTTTACTTTGAAACATTCTGTAGTTCCCCTTTCGCTTTGAACGCATCCTTCAGGGCGCCGAGAAACTGCTCCAGCAAGCCCATCATTTCTTTGTCGTCCATTCCCTTGGTATTTATCCGGATAAGCATCACGGATCCTTGACTAAATTGTACACGTCTTCCGAACAGATTGCCAACTTCGGCAAGCTTGCTTGGAACGATGGCTTGTTCCTGACCCTCGTAGAACTTGATCGTCACTTCTTCGCCCCGCAGTGTCATCGACTCGATGCCATACTGCTTGCCATACAGCTTGACGCGGGCAACCGCCAGGAGATTCTGCACGGCGTCCGGCAGTTCCCCGAACCGGTCGAGCAACTCGTCCTCCAACTCGGCCACGTCGTCAAACGTCTGCACCGAGGCGGTCTTCTTGTAGATCTCGATCTTCTGAATGCTGTCGTAGATGTAATCCGACGGCAAATACGCGTCGATGCCCAAATCGATCGTGGTGTTCCAAGTCGCCTCTGCCGGCGGCGTCTCTCCGAGCATCGTAATTTTCCGCTTCTGAATTTCTTCCGCCAGCATCTGCGAATACAGATCAAAACCGACAGAAGCGATGAAGCCGTGCTGTTCCGCACCCAGCAAGTTCCCGGCACCGCGGATGGCTAAGTCGCGCATCGCAATTTTGAAGCCGGAACCGAGCTCCGTAAATTCCTTAATCGATTGCAGCCGCTTCTCCGCTACTTCCGTTAAGGACTTATCCTTTTGATAAGTAAAATAAGCATAAGCGATCCGGTTGGACCGTCCGACACGGCCGCGCAGCTGATACAGCTGGGACAAGCCCATCTTGTCAGCATCATGCACGATCAGCGTATTGACGTTCGGAATGTCCACCCCGGTTTCTATGATACTGGTGCTGACCAAGACATCGTATTCCCCGTCAAGAAAATCGAGAATCGTCTTCTCCAGCTCCTGCTCCGACATCTGACCATGACCCACAACCACTCGCGCTTCCGGCACGAGCATCGAGATTTGGGCAGCAATTTCATGAATCCCCTGCACGCGGTTATACAGGTAATAAATCTGGCCGCCCCGCGCCATCTCCCGTTCGATCGCTTCGCGCACGAGCGATTGACTGTGCTCGACGACATACGTCTGCACCGGGAACCGGTTTTCCGGCGGTGTTTCAATTACCGACAGATCCCGTACGCCCAGCATGGACATATGCAGCGTTCTCGGAATCGGAGTTGCCGTCAGCGTCAGCACGTCCACGTTGGTTTTCAGTTTCTTTAACTTCTCTTTATGGGTAACGCCAAACCGTTGCTCTTCGTCCACGATCAGCAGTCCCAAGTCTTTAAAGACCAGATCCTGCGACAAAATGCGGTGGGTTCCGATGACGATATCCACCGTGCCTTGACGAATCCCTTTGATGGTTTCGTTCTGCTCCTTGCGGCTGCGGAAACGGCTAAGCGTCTGAATGTTGATCGGATAGCCGGCAAACCGCTCCCGGAACGTCTCATAGTGCTGCTGTGCCAGAATCGTCGTTGGGACAAGCACCGCAACCTGCTTGCCTTCAATCGCTGCCTTAAAGGCCGCGCGAATGGCAACTTCGGTCTTGCCATAACCAACGTCACCGCACAGCAGACGGTCCATCGGACGGCTTTGCTCCATATCTTTCTTGATTTCCTGAATGGCTCGCAGCTGGTCTGGAGTCTCCTCATATGGGAACATCGCTTCGAATTCCTGTTGCTCCGGCGTGTCCTTCTCAAAAGCATACCCCGGAGCTGCTTGCCGTTCTGCATACAGCTTAATCAAATCGTCGGCAATATTTTGGACGGAGGAACGGACTTTGTTCTTGACGCGATTCCATTCGTTACCGCCCAGCTTGTAGATCTTCGGTTCCTTGTCCTCAGAACCTACATATTTCTGAATCATGTCGATCTGTTCGATCGGCACCGACAGCTTGTCACCGCCGGCATAGAGGATATGCATGTAATCCTTGTGAATGCCGCCGACCTCCAGCGTACCGATGCCCATGTATTTCCCGATCCCGTGGTTCTGGTGAACGACGTAATCGCCAACCTTCAGCTCGGTATAGCTCTTGATCCGTTCGGCATTGTCCATGCTCTTGACGACACGGCGCGCTTTGCGCTGCTTCTGGGAGAACATCTCGCCTTCAGTTATCACAACGAGGTGTACCGAAGGCAGTTCGAAGCCGGACTGCAGGTTGCCTTGCAGCAATTGAGGTTCTTCAATGCCGTAATCCTGCAGTACCCGCCGCATCCGATCCATGCGCTCTTCGGTGCTGGCCAGCATGATGACATGAGCACCGCTCTTTTTCCAACGCTCCATCTCCGCCTTCAGGACATTCATTTGCCCATGGAAATCCTGCATCGCCCGCGTCACGAAATTCACGATATTCTGCGGCTGGGAATGCGGGACTTGACGCAGGAACAGCGACAAGAACAACGTCTGGAACGGACGATGGTAGATCAGATGATCTACGTCCACCGCAAGCGGCAGGTCAGGCAGACTCTTCCCGTTTTGGTATAGGTGCAGATTCCATTCCGCCTCATCGCGTTCCAGCTGCTTGGCCGTCTCCAGCAGGCGCGACGGTTCGTCCAGCAGAAGCAGCGTATCTTCTGGCATGTAGTCATACAACGTTTTTCGCTCTGGATAGATCAAAGAAATATATTTATAAATTTCCGAAAAATAAACATGCTCGCGCAGCATTTCGATTTCTTTGTACATCTCTTCGCGGAGACGGTTCTTGGCCTGGCGATCGGTCATCTTGTCCAGCTGGATCTCCAGCTTCTCCGAGAGCGCCTGCGCTGCCTGGCTCATCCGTTCCTTCGTTGCAATCAGTTCCTTGCAAGGTGGAATGAACACTTCCTTAATCTGGTCCACCGATCGCTGATCCGCCGGATCAAAGGTCCGGATCGAATCCACTTCATCATCAAACAGCTCCACCCGGTAAGCCATGGACGCTGTGAGCGGATAGAAGTCGATAATCCCCCCGCGCAGGCTCATTTCGCCGCGGGATTCCACCCGTTCGACCCGCTCATAGCCTAGCTCGACCATTTGCGTCATGAACCGCTCCAGTTCCAGCGTGCCTCCGAGCCGGACGGTCAGTCCTGCTTCGGCCATAGCTTCCGGCGTAGGGATATAGCGGCGAATACCGGAATAAGGCACCACCACAATGCCTCGGAATCCCCGGGAGCATTGCAGCAGCACCTCGATCCGCTGGGCCAGCGTTTCCGGGCTGGATACCGCCGATTCGGCAGCAACCAGCTCATTCGCCGGGTACATCAGCACCTGATCCGGTGATAGCGCTTCCTGTAAATCTTCATACATTTTCTGTGCGGAGAACATATTGTGGGTCACGACGAGAAGCGGTCGCTTCGTTTCCTGATGCAGCGCGGCTAGCATCACTTGCCTGGATGAACCCGACAAGCCGGAAATCAACTGCTCCTTCATGCCCGACTGAATGCCCGCAACCGTTGAAGCAAAATCGGTATCGCGTGAAAAAGCTTGAATAAGTGCTTGTAGCAAATGAGGCACCTCTCTTACTGCTGATGGATAGAAATCTATGGCTAGACGAAAAAGGGTAAGTCCAGCTTACCCGAACCAAAAAGGAGCCTCAGCAACGTGCCAAGGCTCTATAACCGTATATTCCGGTAAATTTGTCCGTGTTCCTCGTAGCTTGTAATTTACTGCAAAGGATTCGTGAGCAGCATCAGTTCCGGGTTATGATCAAAGGCTTCCTTGCAATAGTCGCAAGTCACCCGGACCGTCATTTCGCCATTTGAATCATACGCTATTATATCTCTCCGCTCATCGGGGGTCAAGGAATGCAAGCCTAATTGGGCTTCTGTGACTTGAGGCGATTCGATTCTACCAATCACCGTCCGGCAGTGCCGACAAACATAGTTTACAGCCATCTATATGCCTCCTGAAGATTCTTTATGTCTCCAGTATGCCCAAGCAGACGGCTTTTAGCCTATCGGCCTTTGAAAGATTAACCCCTTTAGCCGTTGAACTTCGCCATCGTTTGTTCGAACGTATGATCCAGGCTGTATTCCAACGCATCGCAGGCCGCTTGAATGGACTGATCGAGCAGCGGCTTATCTTTCTTCGCAAAAGGCGACAGGACATAGTCCACGATCGCATACCCGGGTTCCGGCCGCGAAATGCCCATCCGGATTCGGTTAAACGTCTGCGTGCCGATATGTTGAATGATCGACTTGATGCCGTTATGCCCGCCGGCACTGCCTTGATATCTCAGACGATTGCGTCCCAACTCAGTATCGAGGTCGTCGTACACCACGATCAGATCTTCGATCGACGCCTTATAGTAGTCCATATAAGCGCGCACCGCTTCGCCGGATAAATTCATGTAAGTCATCGGCTTAATCAGCACGACTTTCCCGCCTGGCAGCATCCCTTCTCCAATCAAAGCCTTGCATTTACTCTGCTTGATCTCGATGCCATGCCGGCGCGCCAGCTCATCCACGGCCATAAAGCCGATATTGTGCCGGGTTTTCTCATATTGGGCTCCCGGATTGCCGAGCCCTACGATCCACTTCATGGGTCATGTCCCTCCAAACTCCAACATATCTATAACAATAGACCGCTTCTGGTGCTTGATTGTTCATAAAACTAATTATACTTTAAGAAAGATGCGAATTAGCTGGAAAAAGTACCGTTAATTTCGACGTAAACTGGCTTTTTGAGCAACTAACGGTAAAACCTGCCGTTAATTTCAGCGTAATTGCTGCTTTAGCTGAAAATCCCCAAAATTAACTATACATTTTCACCTGAAACCTTCGTTTCCGCCAAAATTAACGGTAGAAATTCCAGTTAGTTTGTATTTTTCGACGGGGAGTGCCCCTAAAGGGGAAGCGTCGCCCTCGTAAGAACATTTCTACACGGATGCTTGCTTTCGCCCAACGCTAACGCTCAACCAAGTCCGCGCAACTCCGTTTTCCCCAGCTTCTCCATCGGCCCGCCAATACACCGATAGGGGTTACGTCCCCGATTGGGAGGACGCAACCCCTGGTGTGGCAGTGACCATTTTATTCGATCTCGAACAGCTTGCTGATCGACAGCTCCTCGTGCACGCGAATAATCGCTTCGCCCATCAGCGGAGCGACAGACAGCACTTTGAGCTTGCTTGTCGGATTCGGATGTGTGATCGGGATCGTATCGGTCACGATCACTTCCTTCAGCGGAGAGTTTTCCAGACGTTCCATCGCCGGACCGGACAAGACAGGGTGCGTACAGCAAGCGTACACTTCTTCTACCCCGCCTTCCTTGAGCGCGTTGGCACCAAGGACAATCGTACCGGCGGTATCGATGATGTCGTCGACGAGAATCGCAGTTTTCCCTTCGATGTTCCCGATAATGTTCATGACTTCGCTGACATTCGGTTCTGGACGGCGCTTGTCGATGATCGCCAGCGGAGCGTTCAGGAAATCCGCCAGCTTACGGGCACGTACCACCCCGCCATGGTCAGGCGAGACGACAACCGGATTCGCGATATGCTTGGAACGGAAATACTGGGCCAAGATCGGCACGCCTAGCATATGATCCACCGGGATATCGAAGAAGCCTTGGATCTGCATCGCATGAAGGTCCATCGTAATGACCCGATGTGCGCCGGCTTTCTCGATCAGATTGGCAACCAGCTTCGCCGTGATCGGATCGCGCGAACGGGCTTTCCGGTCTTGGCGGGCGTAACCGTAATACGGGATAACGACATTAATGCTCTTGGCCGAAGCTCTTTTCAAAGCATCCACCATCACGAGGAGCTCCATCAAGTTATCGTTGACAGGTGCGCAAGTCGATTGCACCACATAGACGTGGCAGCCCCGAACGCTTTCGGACAGCTTGACCTGTATTTCGCCGTCACTAAAGCTCGTCGTCTCCGATTCGCCCATCGGAATGCCGATATAGTCAGCGATTTGATGAGCCAATTTCGGATTGGAGTTACAGGTGAATATCTTTAATTTAGAATCACAATAAGTCATAAAATTAAAACCCTCCGTGCTGTGTAGATAGCGTCAGGGAGTCTCTTAAACAACCCGCCTTCACAGCTACCCCGTCTATTCAAATGGTCACTGCAGATCACTGCATTTGAAATTAAGATTGTTGCTGTCTTTCCTTCTTCGCTTTCGCCCGGGCACGAATCTTCTCGGCATAGCCGGGTTTATTCTCCTGCCGGGTTCTGGCAATAGCAAGATCATTGTCCGGAACCGATTGCGTAATCGTGGATCCGGCAACGACATAAGCGCCTTTGCCCACCTTCACCGGAGCGATCAAGTTGACGTTACTGCCGACAAAGGCATCGTCCTCAATCTCCGTAATGGACTTATTATAACCATCATAGTTCACTGTTATCGCGCCGCAGCCAATATTCACGTTCTTACCAACCTTCGCATCGCCGATATAGCTGAGGTGCGAGACTTTGGAGCCTTCATCGAGGGTTGCATTTTTGATTTCAACAAAATCGCCAACCTTCACATGTGCTCCGAGCTTCGCCCCTGGACGCAAATAAGCGAAAGGACCAACTGTCGTCTCCTGGCCGACTTCCGCCTGGCTCAGCACCGACTGTTTCACCTTCGCGCCGTTTTGGATCACGCTATCTTCGATTTCTGCAGCTGGCCCAATCACGCAATCTTCGCCGATGGATGTTTTCCCGGATAGAACGGTACCTGGATAAATTACGGTATCCGCTCCAATGGTAACATCGGCCCCGATGTACGTAGAAGCTGGATCAATCACCGTTACACCGTTCAGCATATGGCCCCGCACGATGCGTTCCCGCATGACGGCTTCGGCCTCCGCCAAGGCCACTCGGTCATTGACGCCAATCGATTCGCGTACGTCAGCTACCGCATAACCTTCGACGACTTCGTTCGCCTGCACCAAAATGCCGATCACATCGGTAAGATAATACTCCTGCTGCGCGTTGTTGTTCGTTACTTTCTCCAGTGCAGCAAACAATTTGGCATTATCAAAGCAATAAGTGCCTGTGTTAATTTCCTGCACGGCGGCTTCCTCCGGCGAGCAGTCCTTCTGTTCGACGATCCGTTCAACCGTTCCGTTAGCTCCGCGGATTACTCGACCGTAACCATACGGTTGTTCCATCACCGCTGTCAGTACGGTTGCTGCCGCTCCCTTACGTTGATGAAGTTCGAAAAGAGCTTCCAGTGTTTCCGCCGTAACCAAAGGGGTATCGCCACAAATAACCAGTGTGACTCCTTCTTCTCCCGCCAATAATGGCCCGGCCTGCTTGACGGCATGTCCGGTTCCCAGCTGTTGCTCCTGCAACACGTATTCCGCCGATGAACCCAAATAGGATTTTACAGCTTCAGCTCCATGGCCTACAACGACGATGCTGCGTTCGCAACCTGCTTCTTGAACCGCATTCAGTACATGCCCAACCATCGGTTTGCCGCAAACGGGGTGAAGCACCTTATAGAGCTTGGACTTCATCCGTTTCCCTTGGCCTGCGGCAAGAACGATCGCTAATCTCTTCAAGTCCCCGGCCTCCTTCTCACTTTTAAAAAAAAGAAGTATTTCTCTCTCTCTCATTAAAACTCATTACTGAATATATCTCATTTAGGGCAAAAAGAAAAGGGAGCCATGCGGACATGGCTCCCTTTTCCTCGAACCCCAATTGATCGATAAATCAAATAAATGCGACTTACGCCCCTTCTTCAATCGCTTCCTCTTGTTCGGCGGCACGCTCGTACTCAGCCAGAACTGCGGCTTGAATCTTCTCGCGAGTACCGGAGGAAATCGGATGAGCGATATCCCGGAACTCCCCGTCCGGCGTGCGCTTGCTAGGCATTGCTACGAACATCCCATTGTTCCCATCGATGACGCGAATGTCATGAACAACAAATTCGTTATCGATGGTAATGGATGCGATGGCCTTCATTCTGCCCTCAGAGCTGACTCGGCGGAGTCTTACATCCGTAATTTGCATATGTGTTCACCACCTTTTTCCATCAGAGACTTGGTGTATTATTCCACATAGCAAACCGAAATCCTTTTTTTTTGATCAACAAAATGGCCTAAAATCACGATTTTTTTTGATAAAACGGGGTTTTCGACATGTTTCGTCGAGAATTCTTACAATTTGAGGAGATCTCGACATAGTTCTTATTGTTCAAATTTCGAAAAATAATTCCCAGGTTCTACTGAAATCTCCTTCTCCTTGGGATCAACCGCCCGAAGTGTAGCCAGGGAAACGTAATCATGTAACAGACGCTGTTCGCTGGCAACTTCACCTGATTCAACCAGAACCCCGACTCCGGCAACCTCCGCGTTAAACTCAGCCAGCAGGTCAACCATCCCTTGAATCGTACCTCCCGCCTTCATAAAGTCATCGACGATCAAGACGCGAGAGTGTTCCTTCAATGCCCGGCGCGACAGCGTCATCGTATGCAGGCTCTTGTGAGAGCCCGATACGTAATTAATGCTAACGGCGGAGCCTTCCGTCACCTGATGGTCGCGACGAACCAGGACGACGGGCAAATTCAGTTCCGCCCCCGTTGCATAAGCGAGAGGGATCCCCTTCGTTTCCACGGTCATGATGCAGTCGATCTCCAAATCACCGAACACGGTGGCAAACAACTTGCCCGCCTCATTCATCAACGCCGGTTGTCCCAAGAGATCCGACATATACAAATATCCGCCCGGTAAAATTCGGTCTGGCTGCGCCAGCTTCTCACAGAGCTGCTGGATAAAAGCGTTCGCTTGCTCCCGTCCGACCCGGGGAATGTATTTCACGCCGCCGGCCGCCCCGGCAAGCGTCAGCAATTCCCCCATGCCTTCACCTTCAAACACTTCTTTAATAATCCCCAGATCCTCGCTGATGGACGACTTGGCCGCCCCATACCGTTGCGCAAAGGTAGTCAGCGGGATTAAATGGTGTGGTCTAGACAACAGATAATGGGTCATCTCCACCAAACGAGCGCTTCTTTTTAATTTCTTCACGAAGTACCCCTCGCTAAATCCGAATATTTTAATGAAACTATAACACTTTTGTACGGATTTGTCCAAGCCTTGGAACGAGGAAGGAGTACCCGGCTCCAGTTCCGCAGCCGAGCTTCAAGTCAACAGCCGTACGGCGTAAACCTCTTTGCAGAACCCGCGCAATCCGTTATAGATGCGGGACACCTTCGATTCTTTCGAGACGAGCCCAAATACCGTAGGCCCGCTGCCCGACATTAACACGCCGTCCGCGCCAAGACGCAGCATCGCCTCTTTCAGTTGCGCTACCTCTGGATGAAACTCCAGCGTCACCTGCTCCAGCACGTTACCGAGCGCTTGGCATACCTCCGTGAATGAGCGTCTCTCCAGCGCCTCCCGCATCCGGATTGCCGACGGATGATCGGTAATTTGCTCCGCCTTCAGGCGCCCATACACCTCGGCCGTCGACACGTTGATCGGAGGCTTCGCTAACACCACCCAGCATTGCGGCGGATTCACCAGCGGCGTCAGCACTTCGCCTCGCCCTGTCGCCAGCGCCGTCCCGCCCGTCACGCAAAACGGCACATCTGAACCCAGCTCCGCCCCCAGCTCCTTGAGCTCCTCTTCGGGAATG
Organism: Paenibacillus barengoltzii G22; assembly: GCF_000403375.2. Lineage (NCBI taxonomy): Bacteria > Bacillati > Bacillota > Bacilli > Caryophanales > Paenibacillaceae > Paenibacillus > Paenibacillus barengoltzii. Next base: position 136,288 of record NZ_KE159656.1, read on the forward strand.
CCAAGCTCCCATAAACGGTTTAAGCCCCGCAGCGTCGCCGCAGCGTCGCTGCTGCCGCCGGCAAGGCCAGCAGCGACCGGTATTTTCTTATCGAGGTGGATATAAACCCCGCTCCGCACGTTGTAGCGTTCCTTGATCAGCTTCGCCGCCTGAAACGCCAAGTTCTTCTCATCCAGCGGAATATATCCGGCCTGGCTCGAAATAATGATTGTATCCCGCGGAAGAGCGCTCATTTCCAAACGGTCCGCCAGATCCACCATCGTCATGATCATCTCGACCTCATGGTATCCGTCGGGACGTTTATGTAACACGTCGAGCATTAAGTTAATTTTGGCCGGTGCTTTTTCGTAAATTTTCATGCCGCTTCCCCACCTCAGCAATTCCGTGGAATATCCGCATCCATCCGGTCTTATTAGCACATTCTTTTATTCTAAAAAAACGTTGCCTCCACGTCTATGTATGAAAGACATTTTTTTCTCCCTCTATCTTACTTCATCCAACGAAAAAAACGAAGCTCCCTGAAAGGGACGCTTCGCTGTGGCAGAGGTTATTGCTGTTTCGCGGCTGCCTTCTCGGCAAGCTCAATCGCCCGCTTCACCATATTGCCCGCATCTTTGGCCTTGATGCCGCCCCAGCCCTCCTGCTGGACGGTATCGTAAAATCCCAGATCCTTCGCTAATTCGACCTTCAAGTTCTCCGACATCACGCTGCGTCTTCTTCGCGACATGGTCAGTCTCCTCCTTTTGGCCATGGATATAGGAACGATGGTTAGTATACGCGAGCACCGATGCGAGCATACACCGAGATTTTGTCCATCTAAAGTGAACACCGGCAACCTTGGTGGATGAACCCATTACCCGTAAAAAAGAAAAAAACGGCCTCACCCGAAGGCGAGAACCGTTTGCGGTTTGATTCATGATGTTCACGGTTTAATATACGAAATCCGCATCCCATCGTTGTCGTCATAAACCATGACTTCAACAGATTCGGTCAGTATATCGGCATAACTGTAAGACACACGCTTAAAGGTTTGCTGCTCTTGATCCAGCTTCACAATGAAGACCGAAGGATAGGTCTCCTCTAACACTCCAGTGCGTTCGACGGTCTTCCGGCGACCACCGTTAGCCCGGAGCATAATTTTCTGTCCTACATGGGCGTCGAGACTATGCTTTATTTCCGACAGCGCATTTTTAGCCATTGCCTGTGACCACCTTCTTTCTTTGTCCATTATACAGGAAAGTCACAAACTTGTCAAATCGAAATAAATAATTATATCAGCAGCAAAAAAGATGTGTCAACGATTATTTTTCGACATTTTCTTTTGCCTGGTGGCTCAAGAGCTAAATGCTAAAAAAATAACCGAAAGGTCCTGGGACACTAGCCTCAGTTCCTTCCGGCAACCTTTCACATGGACGGCACCACTTTGAGCGTCGACAAGTCCTTCAGTTTAGGCAACCCGATTCGGTAACTGCCACGAGTCTCGATCCCGCCAACCCCCTGGGCGCCGCTGATCGTATGATTCAGCACGTCAGTAATCTGGATCGTATCCCGAATCGAGGTGAGCGACGCTTTCGCAGCGATATACACCGGATCCAGCGCATGGATCAGCACCCGGCCGGGTGAACTCGCAAAATTAGCCCCCGCCTGCAGCAACGCCTCAAAATGCGACTGGCAAGCGCCGGCCACAATCGTTAACGTATCGAAATTCCGTTCGTATTGCCGAGCCATTTGAATGGCCTCCACGAAATACTTGGAATTTTTATAGCTGGTCAAATTATAAAGGTCGCTGGTGGGACGCGATTTCAACACGCCGTCATGACCGGTAATCACAACGATATCCGGCTTGACCACAGGCAGCAGACGGTACAGCGCACTCGCCATTTGCGATTCCGTGACATAGTATCCCTGAACCGGAACACGCAGCTTCTGATACAGGCTTAGGCTCTTTTGTAAATAGCGTTCATCCCCATCTAAATGCAGGACCTTCCCTGGGACCTCAAAATAGGCCGTCTCTCCTTGCCCATACAGATCCCGTCCAATCACCATTCGATTGCGTTCTGCCAATTCCTTGCGGTCTTGCGTTAACCGCTTCAGCGATTCCGTCGCCTTAATGCGGGCCCGCTGCGTCGTCTCTCCTGGGGAAGCCGGGTCTACCCTGACCAAATCGGTTAAGGGCGCATCCGCCAGCAGCCGGAATTCCGTTCCTTTAATAATCGCTTCACTCCGCACAATCTGTTCGATTCGGAACGTAACATCTCCACCGTATGATTTGCGGACGACCAAGTCTCCCAAATTCGCCAAATCCATCACCTCTATCCCATCGTATGGGCGATAAGAGGGAATGGTTACACGCGGAGTTCCTTCACGCCGGCATTCAGCAGCGTATCGCTCAGCTTGGCGAACTCCTCCAGGCTTAAGGTCTCCGCTCGCCGGGAAGGCTGAATCCCGGCTTCCTCCAGCAGTTGCTCCAGTCTCTCGCGCCCTTCCTTCGGGAAGAAGCGGCTTTTCAGATTGTTGGAAATCGTCTTGCGTCTCTGGGCAAAAGAGGCCTGTACCACCTCGAAGAAAAAGGCCTCATCCTGAACCGCCACCGCTGGCGTCTCCCGCACGGTTAAGCGAATCACGGCAGACTCTACATTCGGCTGCGGAATAAACACGCTGTGCGGCACCGTACAGATCATCTCCGGGATGCTGTAGTACTGCACGGCGATGCTGAGGCTGCCGTAATCCTTGCCGCCAGGAGCCGCGGCCATACGCTCAGCCACTTCCTTCTGGATCATGACGACGATATTTCTCAGCGGGAGCTTCTCTTCCAGCAGCTTCATCATGATGGGAGTCGTCACGTAGTAAGGCAGATTGGCAACGACGCTGACGCCGCTCACTTCACTGAACTCAGCCGCAAATAAAGCCTGCAGGTCCAGCTTTAACACGTCGCCATGGATCACATGGACGTGCGGGTACGGCTCCAGCACCTCCTGCAGAATCGGGATCAGTCGCTGGTCGATCTCGACCGCGGCCACCTTGCCCGCCTCCTGCGCCAGCTTCTCCGTTAACGCGCCGATTCCGGGTCCGATTTCGAGTGCCCCCTGGCTCTCGTCCAATTCGGCGGCGGCAACGATTTTACCGAGGATGTTCTGGTCGATCAGAAAGTTTTGCCCCAGGCTCTTTTTGAACGAAAAACCGTGCCGCTGGATGATCTCCTTCGTCCGGCGCGGTGTGGATACGTCTTCCCTTATGCTCATGGTTCTTAAACTCCTTTGCTTTCCAACTCGGCTAACGCAGCTGCAAACTCCTCGCGGCTGATCCGGAACACGGTTAACCGCTTGTAGAGCTGCTTTCCGTTACAATATCCGATACCCAGCAGCTCGCCCAGCGCTTTTCGCCGCGCCGCCGCTTGCGGGTGCACGATTAACCCTGCGTTTATCAAGTCTTCCCAGGTGATCGCGGCCTCTACTCCAGGCGCTTCGCTGCGAACCCGGGATAACGCGGCGCGAATCGCCTCCGGCGAGGCGTTCTCCACCCCGATGTCGCCTCGCTTCGTCGCCTCCGCCTCCGGCAGGAAAGCGTGCTTGCAGCCCGGCACCCGCGCAGCCACAATCTTGCGAATCCGCTCCCCGGCATGGTCGGGATCCGTAAAAATAATCACGCCCCGGCGTTCCTGCGCCAAAGCGATTTTCTTGAGCACGGCTTCGCCGATCGCCGAACCTCCGGTCTCGATTGTATCCGCCTCTACGGCGCGCTTTATGGCCACGGTGTCGTCTCGACCCTCCACCACGATGACCTCTTTGATCATGAATCTGTCTTCCTTCCTGTTCTTGCTTGTCTCCACCAGAATAACAAAAAGAAGAGGATCATATCATCCTCTTCTAATCCACTGTCTTATTCATCATCCTAATACTATCTTATTCCCTTCGCATTGTAAAACGAAAGAGAACGAGAACTTAGTTCAATTCCGGCTTCGTCGGACCGATCACGTAGACGGTGCGGCCCTTCTTGCGGCCGAATTTCTTCGCATCCTTCAAACTATCAAAATACACATCCATCTTATGGCCATCGATGGCCCCGCCGGTATCCTCTGCCTTACGGAAGCCGATTCCTTCGATGTATACCCACCAACCAAGCGGAACGACGTCTTTATCCACCGCAATCGTTCTGCCTTCTGTCACGCGGGTACCCGAAGCCGTGCGGGTGCCAATTCCGTCTTCTTCCGCCGAATACGCGGTTAACGTAACATTTTTCAAGACTTTTTTATATTTGAATGAGACGCCACCTTTGGTCGTCGTTCCGCTGATGTTCACCGTATTTCCCTTACGGCTGATGCTGGCCGACAGAACCTCGGTAGGTTTCTTCGTACCGACTGCGATCACCTTCGGCTGAGCTTCCTTGGAGACCTCTTTGCCGAGCCAACGCTTCGCCACGAATTTTCCGTCTTCGTAAGTTTTCTCAATGTTGTGAATGACCAGACCTTCGGAACCTTCCTGGATCACTTTCGTGGTGCCTTTCAGCAGCTTGTCGTCCGACGTTTTGACCACGCTAAAGGGCACGGCCTCCTTCGTCTGCACCGTTTGCTTGCTGACCCGAACGACCTTCACATTCAGGTTCTCGGTAACTTTACTGTCCAATGTCGGTGTCACCTTGTCGTCTTCACCCAAAGTGATGCCGAGCTCGGACAATACGCCCTCGACTTTGCTTTGCGTCGTGAAGTGGACTTTCGTATTGCCGTCCGCAGTCACATTGACCGGCTTCGCGCGTACTATGACAATGCGGTCACCGTTCTTCAGCGAGCTTTCCAGCGGGAGGGATACTGAATCCTTCGCACTGAGCTTAATCGATTGTTCCTCCAGCAGATGAGCTACACTGGATTGGGTTGTCTCCACAGACTGGACATTCCCGTCCACAATCAGGGATACTTCCTTCTGTGCCTGGCTATACAGCCAGATTAGGATGATGATGATTCCCGCGATGGCCAGAACGCCGACGAGCGCTATCTGACGTAAATTCTCATGCTTCCATCGCATTGCGTAAGACATGCTGGATGAGCGTGATTCATGGGTCTCCTCTTTGCGGAAAATGCCCATTTCTTCCGTCCTCCTTCATAGTCCCGCCGTCTAGGTCGATGCATGATAACGATTGACGCGACTACAGTTACTTTTTACAAAACGCGCAGCGGCTTGCTTAAATTTCAAATCTAAAAGTGTGGTTCATAAGATGACTTCTTGACTACCTTAGCGCGTTTTGCATCCTTGACCAGTCTCTCCTGCTTGTCGTCACCTCCTGTTTTCCAACAGTATGACGACCCTATTACTTTTATTCAAAACAAAAGAAGCCGGGAGAAAGAGTTAGAGGAACTCCTTCGTGGCTTCTTGAATGTCTTGGGTGTAATAGCTGCACGAGTGACCTCTCTTATTCGCTTACGAGGTTAGCTGTCGGGTTCGGGCGAAAGAGAGCCGCCCTTTCTCAGTACATTCGCTCATGGCGCAATGACCTTGAATTCACCCCATAGACCCTGGAAAGAAATCGAATACGAACGCATACAGGCTATCGCCAACTGCAATCCGTATTGGTTCCCCCGTTCTCCGTCATAGGAGATTCAGCGAGACTGGTTCATGGAACCAAGCATCGTACGGTTCAAAACGAACCGAATCGATACTGAAAAGATTCTATCCTGTTTCGATGCAGGTTGTAAAGGACGAATCAACCACGTTTTTTTAAAAAAATGGTTAAAAAAATGTAATGACCTTGTTTTTGAGGGTTAAAAAGCATTAATCTTTCCGAAATCCTCTTTATTTCATCCGTTTTGCTCTCAAATACTCGGGATTCCAAATCGTTCCAATGCGTTTCGGGTGGTAATTTCCGCGATTTCCTCAAAAGTGACCCCTTTGAGCTCGGCTGCCATTTCTGCAACCAAGCGGACATGAGCGGACTCATTCCGTTTACCACGATATGGATGCGGCGTTAAATAAGGGGAATCCGTTTCGATCAGCAATCGATCCATCGGCGTCTTGGCCAACACTTCTTTTGGCTGTTTTGCATTTTTAAACGTAATCGGCCCGCCAAACGACAAATGAAATCCCAAATCTAGACACATTTTGGCAATTTCCCAACTGCCGGAGAAGGAGTGCATCACACCTCCAACCTCGTGGGCTTTCTCTTCCCGAAGGATGCGCACCACGTCTTCGTGAGCGTCCCGATTATGAATGGAAATCGGCATGCCTAAGCTGCGAGCCAGTCCAATTTGCTGGCGAAAAACCTTATGTTGAACGTCCTTAGGGGACGTATCCCAATAATAATCCAGCCCAATTTCTCCGATGGCGACGACCTTCTCATGCTTGCACAATTCTGCAATCCAGTCCAAATCGCCCTCTTGCATCGTAATCGCGTCTTGCGGATGCCATCCGACCGCGGCATAAATGAAGTCATAGGTCTCTGCCAGCTTCATGGTCGAAGGGATTGTCTCACGGTTAAATCCGATGTTGATCATCCGCGTAACCCCTTGTTCCACAGCGCGCGCGATCACTTTCTCGCGGTCCTCGTCAAATTGGGGAGCATCCAAATGCGTATGCGTATCAAATAACATAAACTTGTCATCCTCCTATTTCCGTTGCTCGAAAATGCGGGCTACCGGGCGAGGCAGCCGATCCATTACAGCACACAATTTATTATCCGGATAGTACAAATGCGTCTTCCCGCGGTGTAATCCGCTGATTGATCGTACGATATCCGAGACTTCCGAAATTTCCCGCAGCCGCTCCTGCCGGTCCAACAACAAAATTTGCTTCTGCCGAACCCCGCCGTCCGGACGGAACACATCATACGGCAGATCCGTCGGAAAATCAATTTCCATGTCGTATTCAGGTTCAAGCCCGACTTGTCTGAAGGCGTTCCGAATCTCGTCCAGCATTTCCAGCTCCGGTGAATCTAATTCTACATATTTATACAGCTTACGATTCAAAAACCGAGAACATAAATCGCTTAACCGCTCGTCGTCTTCTCTCGTCCACTGCATGAAGGTCGTTTGCATCAGCGCCTCGTCCAGCTGCAAATAATCGGTTACGCTGATATCCCCATGAAATAAGTTCGGCAACGGATGCGGCAAGAAGCAAAAAGAATGCCCACTTCGGTATAATTCCTTAGCCCGACGCAAAATTTGCCGAAGAATGATCTCCGAGCTCCGCGTCACCGGGTGGAAATAGACCTGCCAATACATCTGATACCGCGACATCAAATAGTCTTCCACCGCATGCATCCCTGATTCTTTGACCACAACCCGCCCTTGAAATGGTCGAAGCATCCGCAAAATCCGGTCCATGTCAATCGTCCCGTAGTTTACACCGGTAAAATAAGCATCCCGCAGCAAATAATCCATCCGATCCGCATCCAGCGGGCTAGACACCAAATTCACCACAATCGGATTGTCATAATCCTTCCGGATCACCGCAGCCACCTTGTCTGGAAAATCCGGTGAAATCTCGCGCAGGACGTTCCCCACCTCAGTTTCTCCCAATAGGATTTTGCAGGTCCAATCCTCGTGATGCATTTGAAAAGCTTCTTCTATAGAATGGGAAAACGGACCATGCCCGAGGTCATGCAGCAGCGCCGCACACAAGGCGACCATTTTCTCGCTGCGAGGCCAATCCGTGTAGCCGCTTCGCTCAAATTGCGAAATAATCCGCCGCGTAATCTCGTAAACGCCAAGCGAATGGGAAAAACGGCTGTGCTCGGCACCATGAAAGGTCAAATAGGAAGTCCCGAGCTGTCGAATCCGGCGAAGCCGCTGAAATTCCGGCGTATTAATGAGCGACCAGATCACTTCGTCCTGTACATGAATATAATTATGTACGGGGTCTTTGAACACTTTCTCTTCGCTAAGCCGACGATGCATGAACCAACACTCCCTTTTTCATAAAATTTGGTGGGTTACCGCGTAGATACGACAAGAAATGTCGAATTATGTCGCAAAATGACTGGATGACGATTTCCAAAATGTCGAAATATAGATTATTGTGAACTTACTAGATTCCGTAAAGGTTCTCGGTGTCAAGTATCCGAATTTATTAGAAATAATGTTGAACTATACCATAAATAGGTTGACTAATCTGGCAATGGTTGGTATTATAAAAATCAGAAAAGATAGAATGATGTCGAATAATGACAATTCCAAAATTATAGCGAGAGGGGCAATCATCCTATGATGAAATCCACTGGTATTGTAAGAAAAGTAGACGAATTAGGCCGTGTTGTTATTCCAATTGAATTGCGCCGCACTCTGGGGATCGGAGAAAAAGATGCGCTCGAAATTTATGTAGATGGTGAACGGATTATGCTCAAGAAATATGAGCCGGCTTGCATCTTCTGCGGTAATGCAGAGAACGTAACTTACTTCAAAGGCAAAATTGTTTGCCATGAATGCATTACGGAGCTTCCTACCCCTGTGACAAATTAAGAAATATAGTATATAATAGATTTACTGAAACTGTTAATTCTAACCTTTTTCATATCTCCTTGGCGCCTTCCTAGGCTTGAACCCGGCCTAGCGAAGGCCCCTTTTTTGGCTGGATTGGATAATATTTCATGATTTCGGAGAGAAGTGGGGCTACAATAATTGATTGTAGATATCCCGCTTAGCAACCCCCCGGTCGGCCGCGGTTTTTTTCATGGCTTCCTTCCGCGACAACCCTTCTTCCGTTTCGTAATGTCGGACATGCTCCTCCACCGTTAGCGCTTGCCACCAAGCATCCCGCTTCTCCTTCACCTGGTCGGGATGGGCTCCTTCCACCACGAGGCAATATTCGCCCAGCGGCGGATGCTCCTGCAGCCAAGCCAAGCAATCATGAATCGTCCCCCGAGCCATTTCCTCATAACGCTTCGTTAACTCTCTCGCTAGTACAATACGCCGGTCTCCCCAAACCTCGAGCAGAGACTCCAACGTTTTGATCAATCGATGCGGTGATTCGTACAGCAACATCGTTCCCTCTTGATCCTCAAGCGCCTTCAACAACCGTTCCCGATCTTTATGATCTCTTGGCAAAAATCCTAGGAACGTAAATCGATCCGTGGGCAAACCGGAAACGATGAGCGCCGATAACGCCGCGTTGGCTCCCGGCACGGGAACGACTGCAATCCCTGCCTCCAGCGCCAGCTTCACAAGATCACTCCCGGGGTCGGAAATCGCCGGCAGACCGGCATCGCTGACTAACGCTAAATTTTTTCCTTCTATTATAAAACGAATTAATTCTGGGCCACTGGCGGCCTTATTATGTTCGTGATAGCTTAGCAATTTGCCCGGAGAAATGTCGAAATGCGTTAACAGCTTACGTGTCTGCCGTGTATCCTCCGCCGCGATAATGTCCACCTCTTGCAAGGTACGCACGGCCCGGTAGGTCATATCCTCCAAATTCCCGATGGGCGTCCCCACCAGGAACAACTTGCCGCTGCCCACCGCTGTATTTTCAAAGCTCTTCTGTACTTGAACGTTCATGCTCTACCCTCTTTTGGCCCGTAATAGATATTCATGATTTCTTCGCAGTATTCCCCGTTTTCATTATATACGATCAATGGCGGCAGTACCCGCACATCCGGCTTGCCGTCCCGCAGCGCCTCGATCAGCACCATGTTCGCTTCCGCTCCCGCTCTTGGATGCACAAACCGGATCACCTTCGGCTCTAGTCGATATTGGCGCAGCAACGTCATAATTTCCCCTAATCGCTGCGGTCTGTGAACCATCGACACCTTGCCTCCGGGCCGAACCAGCCGCATCGACGCAGCCGCCACTTCCTCCAAACTGCAGTGAATCTCATGCCGAGCGATCGCCTGATACGAATTCAGCTTCGCCTCGCCGCTGGTCACCGGCATATACGGCGGGTTTACCGTAATGGCATCGTACGCCCCGTGCCCCGTCACCTTCACCAGCTCCCGTAAATCCCCTTCGCGAATTTCGATCCGGTGTGTCAGCCCGTTCATTTCTACACTGCGGCGAGCCATATCAGCAAGCCGCGGCTGGATCTCGATCCCCTCGATCTTCGCTTCCGTCCGCGTGGAGAGCAGCAACGGGATTACCCCATTGCCGGTGCATAGATCGAGGATTTTACCGTATTTCGGCACTGGTGCGAACCGTGCCAACAACACGGCATCCATCGAGAAGCTAAACACCTCGTCGCTTTGAATGATATGTAAATCATGGGTCAGCAGGTCGTCAATCCGTTCCTGCTCATAAATAGGTACTTGGTTCATTGATTTGGAACTCCATCCTTTTTGTAGCCTAAATTTAAAAAAAACCGCAGGGACACCCCCACGGTTCATTATTTATTCAAAAACGACAAGCAGAACAGGCAGTCACCTTCGGTGCGCAGATGCCCGTAATAAACATTGCAAATATGAAAGCCCTCATGATAAAGACGTGCTAAGTTATCGTAGCCTTCACCGACGACGTCAATCGCTTCTTTGCCAGCCGGAACCGGACTATCGGTTCTGACCGACGCCGGCATGGGCAGCGGCCCTTCGGTGCTCTCCCGCTTTAATATTTTGCGCAGCTGTTCATTCTCAAGGCGAAGCCGCTGGTTCTCTTCCACCAGCTTCTTGACCTCCAACATGAGGCTGCTCAAATCGCCGTGTACTTTTCCCATTTGCGTTTCCAGCGCCTGCATACTTGTGAAAATGTCCTTGTTCTCCAAGTTCCCACCCCAGAGTCATCTCTAGAATCTATCTTGAAAAAGATCTTCTTTTATTTCAGGACGACATCGTCCAGCGGAAGCTCCTTCACTTTCCCAATTTCGAACAACTGTACATGTACGGTTCGGCTACCGGCGTTGAGTCCAACGACCTTACCGTCACCCAGCGAAGTAACGACGATTTTGCCTACGGATGGAAGTTCTTCTTTGGTGCTTTCGTAGTTGTCATGCTCGAACTTCAGACAGCACATCAGACGACCGCATAATCCTGAGATTTTCGTAGGGTTCAGCGACAAGCTTTGGTCCTTCGCCATCTTGATCGATACCGGCTCAAAATCCCCCAACCAGGAGGAACAGCAGAGCACGCGTCCGCAGGGGCCGATCCCGCCAAGCATCTTGGCTTCGTCCCGCACGCCGATCTGTCTAAGCTCAATCCGTGTCCGGAAGATACTGGCCAGATCCTTCACCAACTCGCGAAAATCCACACGGCCTTCTGCCGTAAAGTAGAAGATAATTTTATTGCGGTCAAACGTAAATTCCACGTCGACCAGCTTCATTTTCAAATCATGATCTTTAATTTTATTTAAACATGTGACAAAGGCATTCTTTGCCGCAAGCTTGTTCTCCTCGACAACTCGGGCGTCGGCTTCATCGGCGATCCGAATTACCTTCTTCAGCGGAAGGACGACATCGGATTCTCCAACCTTCTTCTTGCCGACCACCACTTTCCCATATTCGATCCCCCGAGCAGTCTCAACAATAACGTGTTGATCTTTCTCTACCGGGAGGTCCAACGGATCGAAATAATAGATTTTGCCCGCCTTCTTAAAGCGGACGCCCACTACAGTATACAAAAACTAACCCCCTCGTATAGCTCTACAAGACTGGCGAACCGCAGCTCACGAAAGCAGCGCGATTCAAAGAAACTATTACATTCCCTGCTCTTTCAGGGGAGAAAGTTTCATGCGAAGTCATAACGACCTGGTGTCTCATCTAGGTGCAGGTCTTACCGTTGTCCATCCACAGCAATCAAAAACTGCTCTACGCAGAGATTGGCATTCATATGCTGCCGCAGCTTCTTCTTGCTCTCTGCAGCCAGCGCCATGGCCTCAATCCACTGTTCTGCACTGCGGCTGGTACAATATTGATTGATAAACTGAAGCTCATCTATGAAAACGATTTGATCATGTTTATGATAGAGCGCATGGATCATATCTTTGAACCACAAATGGAAAAGGCTGAACAGCATGTCCAAATGATCGGTCAACCCGGATTTGAACAATACCTGCTGCGCCGTAATTAATGGAGAGCCGCCACGGCCTGCGATCTCCTTTCCTAATTGTAACACTACGTTTCGAACTTCTGCAAACCAATTCTGCTGGATTAAATCACGGCATGGACCCAGTCCTGCCGCGAGATGAACGGCACTGCGAGCCAAGGTTGTCGAAAATCCCTCGTTCGCCAATATCTGGAGCATCGTCTCCGGATTCACCGGAGAGAATGGAACCCATTGGGCGCGTGATTGAATTGTAGGGAGCAAAGCTCGTCCATTATCCGACAGCAGAATTGCTACGGCCGGAGATGGCGGTTCCTCCAGAAATTTGAGCAAGCTGTTAGCCGCTTGCACTGTCATTTTTTCGGCTTCGTCAATAATATAAGCCTTAGGATTCCCGCTCTCCGAACGGTAAGAGAAAATCCGCTGCAGATCGCGGATTTGTTCGATCTTAATCGTTGCCCCGTCAGGCTTGATTGTAAACAAATCGGGATGATTGCCATGCAGCACCTTCCGGCACTCCAGACACTCCCCGCAAGCATCGTCTCCGCCCCGTGTACAGAACAACGCCTGGACGAAGGCCATGGCCATTTCCATCTGCCCGCTTCCAGGCGGTCCACTAAATATATAGGCATGGGAGATTTCCTGGCGCCGCAGACTGCTTTGCAGCAATTGTTTGGCCGTCTCCTGCCCAATGATCTCTTGAAATGACATCTCTTCTGCCTCGTCCTTTCAATGCTAGAAAACCAGATTAATCAGCATGCCGCGGATCTCGCCGATCTTTTGCAACAGCTCGATCTTGCCTTGCTCCGTCTCCAGCAGTTCGTCTGCCATCGCCAGCAGCGCAGCATCCACTTCATCAAGAAGCTTATAACGTTTCCCACGGCCGCGGCGGTCCCAGCCTCTGGATTCTTTGATGCCCACCCCCCGCCGAACCGTATCCTCGAGAAACCGCTTGACCATCATCCGGTACGCCTTCAGCTCCCGAACGGTCATGGACCGGGCAAGCCGGTCCCCTTGCATTTGAATCTCCTTAAATCTCCGGTTCAATTCTTCTTGGGTCGCCTGCTGCCCATGCCGCTGCATGACGTCGGCGAAGCTTTTCGACTGTACCGGCTTGGCAGGGCTGTCGCTCACCCCCAAGCCGCTTTTGAGCGGCCGGTATCCCGGATCAATTTTCAAAGCGTCCACCGCCTATAATTGAATAGATAGAATGAATGTACGATAACATCGAAGCCTCGACTCGGCTTCTAGTAATCCCTTCGTGATGGGAAGATCACTTTTTTGATTTCTTTATGATGAAGATTAAAATGTTGGCTTTTCAGCACCGAAGCTTATGCTTCCGACGTGCGTTTTTTCAAAACGCTTTAGTTGGACGAAACTAGGGACGTAAGTAGCGCAGCGTACTTAGGGAGTACGTGAGCAACTCCAATGTTTCCGTAGGAAACATACTTCGAAAGCATATGCTTAGCCCGGCCTACGTTCAAGATTCGACGTCGCCCCCTCCTCCTGCTGATACATCGTGATCAAAAGCCGACTTTTTAATTACCTAGTCTAATGTAGATCAAAAAAGTGAGGTTTTCAGCACCGAGAAGGTTGAATGAAGCTGGGATTGAGTAGCGCAGCGTAGGCAAACCTACGTGAGCAACGGAAAGACCAGCTGAATTCAAGATTCGACGCCGAAATTACTTCAACGATTCCCTTCGTGATGGGAAGATCACTTTTTTGATTTCATCTATTAGAAGTGTTCGAAACGGTCTACTGGAAGCACAAACACCGTCGCCCCGCCCACTTGCACTTCCACGGGCAACGGCAAATACGAATCGGTAGTACCGCTCATCGGGGTAACCGGGGTTACTAATTGTTCCCGCACTTTACAACTGTTACGGATCACTTTCAATACGTCATCCACTTGATGGTCGTCTACACCGATCATAAATGTGGTGTTCCCCGCCCGAAGAAACCCTCCGGTACTCGCCAGCTTGGTTGCCCGATAGTTTTCTTTCACGAGCGCGCTGGATAGCCGGTTGCTGTCTTTATCTTGGATAATCGCAACAATCAGTTTCATTTGCAGTACCTCCTTATTTTATAAAAATGTACCATACTAACCTATTTGACACCTAGGCTAGGATCTCCTTTATTGCCGCATAAAGATGCCCGCGGATCTCCGCTGCAACCTCTTCTTGACTGCGAGAAGCATCTATCGTTTTGATCCGATCCGGATACATCCCGGCGAGGATGTGGTATCCTTCCCGAACCTTTTGATGAAAATGCAGGCTTTCCATATCCAGTCGGTTCACTTCACGTCCGGCACCTGCAGCGATCCGGGCCAACCCCACTTCCGGCTCAATGTCGAGATAGAAAGTGAGATCCGGAAACCTCCCCTTAGTGGCAAAAAGATTAATCTTCAGCACTTCCTCGATCCCGAGCCCACGAGCATACCCCTGATAGGCCAGGCTGCTATCTATAAAGCGATCGCAGAGAACTGTAATTCCACGCTCCAGGGAGGGCTCCACCTTCTCCGCCAGATGCTGTCGCCTTGATGCGGCGTATAACAGTGCCTCGGTCCGTGCATCCATCGCCGTGTGCTGCGGATTTAAGATCACCTCACGGATCTTCTCCGCAATTTCGATGCCGCCAGGTTCCCTCGTAGAAATAAAGTCCACACCTTGTTCCTTAAGCAACTGTTCCATTTCCCGCATGACCGTCGTTTTGCCGGAGCCATCCCCCCCTTCAAGCGTAATAAATAATCCCTTGGCTTGATGGTTCATCTAGTTCGTTCCCTGCTTTCTTCTCCAAAAATCATGTACAAGTATATGCTTAGGTTTACCCTTTCTTGACTTGAATTGTATGCAACCGCGGGTCGGCCGGCCCCTGACACTTGGCTCCTGAATCCCTCAGCAGCCGCAGCCGCTGCCTTACCGTTTCGGTAATGATCTCCCCGGGGTAGAGCAACGGGATGCCCGGAGGATACGGAATGATCATTTCCGCCGCTTGCCGACCGAGACTTTCCTCAACAGGGATCGCTTCGATCTCCCCTGGAATCAGCGGCGTAAGGCTAAACGGTACAGGCCCAGACACCTCCGACAAATGCCCTCCGTGAACTGAATTGTTCCACGTGGAAAGTTCATCGGCCGAACCTGTTGGGGAAACGAGACCACCTCTCACCGTTTTCTCCAGTGAATCGGCTTCGGCATTAGCGATGTGATCCAGCGCTTGCAGCAGCCGATCGGCATCTTCCATCGTTGTTCCCGGACCTAGCGCTAGGACCACAAAGCGGTCATCGCTCATCTCCGGCACGCAGCCTTCGGCTTCGAGCCGCTCTTGCAGTTCATACCCGGAGAGAGCTGCGGATGCATCGAATATCACAAGCTTCAAAGGATCTTGGATAGTATATGCAGCAGCCTCTCCGCTGGCGCCCGGCGGTTTCACGACGCCGAAGCGCGATTGCTTGGCCAGGCCGCGCCGCATATGCGCGGCCGCGGCGAGCCCGCCCTCGAAGAAGGCGGGGCCCTGTGCCCCCAGCAGGCTTCGGCTCAGATCGAGCGAAGCCATGATGGGGTACGACGGGCTGGAGCTCTGCAGCATCGCCAGCCGCTGGCGCAGCAGCGTGCGGTCGAGCAGCCCGCCCTGCACGTGCAGCATCGCGCCCATCGTGAGCGCGGTCAGCATCTTGTGCGTCGACTGCACGACGCCATCGGCCCCCGCGGCCAGCGCGCTCTCCGGCAGCGCCGGGTGCTGACCGAAGTGGGCGCCATGCGCCTCGTCGATGAGCAGCGGCACCCCGTGCGCGTGGCACAGCTCCGCCAGCGGCTGCAATGGCGCCCCCATCCCATAGTAGCTCGGGTGCGTGAGCAGCACCCCCTTCGCGCCGGGATACCGGCGCAGGGCTTCACGCACCGTTGCTTCGCTCGGGATGGTAGCCAGGCCGCTGCCCGCATCCAGCTGCGGCGCCAAAAACACCGCGTGCGCGCCCGCCAGCATTAATCCGTGGATGACGGATTTATGCACGTTCCGCTGCACGAGCAGCACATCCCCTGGAGCGGTACACACGCTCAGGATCAAGGCCAGGTTGCCAGCCGTACTACCGCCAACCAGAAAAAAGGTCTCTTCCGCCCCAAACTGGGCGGCAGCCAGCTGCTGCGCCTCGCGGATGACGCCCTCGGGATGATGGAGATCATCCGTCCCGGTAATTTCCGTCACGTCGATTTCCATCACGCGGGCCAATTCCTCTATCCCCTTCGCATGACCGCGCAAAGCCTGTCCATTTTTATGCCCCGGGACATGAAAGGAAGCATCCTTTTTCACCTGATACTGCTGCAAAGCCTCAACCAAAGGGGCTCTTCCGTAATGTTCCTCTGCCATTTCGATTCCTTCCAACACTGGGTTAACCTGATCTTTATGTGATTGCATTCATTGCTTCATTTCATTTTACCGTTAGTTCACCCACTAGAGCAATATAAAAGGACCTGCTCCCCAAAATGAACAGGTCCTTTTATCCGGCAGTGTTATGCATTTTTTTGCACCCAGATCTGCTTCATTTGATGAACAAAGAAGTGGTATTTCTCCTCCTGCACGTCGGTGCGCACCATTTCAGCTTCGCAAGCATCGCAGATAAATTCAGAAACGATATGAATACCCTCCGTCTTCGGCTCTCCACATATAATGCAGGTGCTAACCCGCGACTCATCCATGTCCGATCCCACCTTGTCTTTTTTACTATCAGTATGACACAGATTCTACTATTTTAAACCTTTTCATAGTTCGCTTCCTACTTTATCTTATGCCGACAGCCAGAGCCCCGTGTTTGTACGCGCCGTCTTAATTATTCTTGGATTCTTCCGATATATTAAGAAGAGCTAGTCCGCGATGTGCGGAGCTGATGAAAAATGGGAGGAGGAGCAAACGCTTGAAGTCCGCTGAAACCGAAAGCCAAGCGACCTTTTATCACTACACCTTGCTCAAAAAGAAGGTTTTACCGAAGTCGCTCATCTACAGCTTAGCCATACTCCCCGTCATATGGCTGGCAGCCGAGACGGTATTCATATCCTGGACCAGTATCTTCTTCTTCCTATTAGCCCTACCGGTCATCTTATGGATCCAATATGTCATTTCCCGCTCCGTACTGATGATCGTCAGCCACTCCTATCGCAAGCGCTGGCGGTTTTCCCGACAAATGCCATGGATTGGTTATTCACCTGATCAATACGTCTCTTATCCCGATTATCGCCGAGTCCATCTTCATTCCGCTTGGATCGGTTGCTGTATTATCGTGATTCTCATCCCTTGGTCGCCGGTCTCCTTTGTGCTCTCTTTAGTGTTCTGGCACCTCTGGCTGATGATCCCGCGATCGATCGTGCTTGCTACCCTGCGTGGACAACGTAAAGACGGGATGATCAAGATCACTGGTCTCGAAATTGCTTACTATAGGCAATAATGAAGTTCATATACTCAATGTGAAAAAAGCCTGCTCCTGCGCAAATGCAGAGATCAGGCCTTTTATTTTCTTTAGCACATTCCATTACCGGGCTTGTCCGGTAGAGGGGCAGTTGCCTTTTCATATCCGAATTCTGATGCTATGGGCTGCTGCTTTCCAACCCTTGAATGACGGTTTTCGATTCTTTTTTCGGGACTAATACAGTAAAAGAGTTATCATGAAGCGTCAATTGAACAATTTGCTTCCCCTTCTCGTACACCCGAGTTGAACCAGTACTTTCCTCTTTCTTCTCCTTCCATCCCCACTCCTCGATTACCTTCTGATAGGCCTCAGGGATCTCACTGCTTTCCTTAAGTCCGGTTAGTCTATAATTAACATAGTCCATCTTCGAATTATTAAGAGCCGTATCCGTTTGGTTGGCCTCTTTAGGAACAGGGAAATTCTTCTCAACCGTTGCTCCTACATAATCTGTCCACGAAGGCTCGGAAGACGCACAGCCTGCGATGACTACCATCATCATCAAGACTCCCCACATGAAGCATAAGGAAATTCTAACTCCTCTTCGCTGCATGATCCATTCCTCCTTACCCTGCCTATATACTGAAAAATACTTCCTGTTGTCATTCTGATATAGATTCCGGATAGGCTAAATGCCCTAGATGCTAATTTACCAATCTAATTATAACGGGTGACGTCCCCCTGTCGGTAACAAAAAGGTTACATTCCATTTGGTAGAAACTGAAAATAATACAGTTAATTTTCTGAAAAAGGTAATGAATGCGTTATGTTTACGTTAGGTTATATAACATTTTAGATATATTTATGATATTTTTTAATGGGAGAAAACCTAAGTAATCCTTTGATTTATTGTGATATCCCTTGATGTATACGTTTTATTAGATAGTTCTCATCTTTGTCAATATATCTAACATGAATTTATGATGGTTCACATAAACTTTAAATTTTGACTTGGAGGGGAAATCTTATGAATCTTTATCGACGAGGCCTGAAACTAGGAAGCGCCGTCCTACTGACCTCTGTCTTGGTCACAGGGCTTGGAATCGGACAGCTTCCACAAGCCCAAGCCGCTTCAGGTACAGCCAAGGTTACAGCAAGCCAAACCTTTATCACCGGCGACCAATTTTACCAAGCGATGAAACAGGCGGCAACCGAGGCGGGAGACTCCTTCACGATGCCGGAGGTCTCCAGTAACCGTGTGCTCCGCAGCCAAGCGGCTGTACTGCTTCAGCAATGGCTGGGGCTCGAGGATGCCGCTGAATCCTTCAGCGATGTTCCAGACCAAGCTGCTTACGCGGGAGCTGTCGGAGCCGTGAAGAAGGCCGGGCTTATGAAAGGCTATTCGGATACCTCTTTCCTGCCTGGCGCCCCTCTCACTGCCGACGATCTCGAGCGACTGCACGACCGTGTTGTCAGTTACCTAGCTCCTTTTATCCTTCCGGAAGCCACGATTTCTAAACTTCAGCTGGCTATGGAACAAGGCAAGATCACTTCTAAACAACTCGTACAAATGTATCTCGATCGAATCGATAAATATGATGATCAAGGGATTTCCCTGCAAGCTGTCCTTTCAGTTAATCCTGACGCACTCAGCATCGCCGAAGCGTTGGACCAAGAGCGCGCTGAAAAGGGACCTAGAGGACCACTGCACGGCATTCCGATCCTTGTCAAAGACAACTTTGACACCGCCGATATGCCGACGACCGCAGGCTGTCTTTGCTTGAAGGAGTCGATCCCCCCGCAAGATGCAGATCAAATTGCCAAGCTCAAAGAAGCCGGCGCGATCATCCTAGGCAAAACGAATCTTCATGAGTTTGCTTTTGGCATTACCACATCAAGCTCGTTAGGCGGCCAAACGAAAAATCCATATGCCCTTGACCATTATCCCGGCGGCTCCAGTGGTGGTACCGGAGCAGCAATTGCCGCCAACTTTGCCGCTGCCGGCCTGGGCACGGATACTGGAGGTTCCATCCGTATCCCGTCCAGCTTCAACAGCTTGGTTGGGATCCGCCCAACGATTGGCTTATCCAGCCGTGATGGAATTATCCCACTCGCTTTGACGCAAGACGTAGGAGGCCCAATCGCCCGGACAGTCGAGGATGCAGCGATCCTGCTCGACGCCACAGTTGGTTATGATCCAGACGATGTCGCCACCGCCTACAGCGTAGGCCGTATTCCTGCGAGCTACACCGACTTCCTTGACGTCAATGGCTTGAAAGGCGCGCGGATTGGCGTAGCCACGGAACTCTTCCCGGAGAACAACGATCAAGAAAAAGCTGTCACCGAAGTCGTGTCCAACGCGGTGAAAGAATTAGAAGCCCTTGGCGCAACCGTCGTGAATATTAAGATTCCAAATCTTGAGGAGATTATGAAATATCCAAGCTTAAGCGGCTACGAGTTCAAGTTCCAATTAAACGATTACCTCGAGGAACTCGGTGATAAAGCCCCTTACCACAGCCTGGCTGAAATCATCGCCTCTGGAGAGTACGATAAATCTCAAGAGCAATCGATGAAGGCTCGCGAGGCCCGAGAAACGCTGGACACTCAAGAATACAAAGACATTGTACTGAAACGCACCAGCCTTACCCGAGACTCCCTACTGAAGGTGATGGCCGACTATAAACTCGACGCGATTGTTTACCCAACCAGCACCCAACCACCAGCATTGATTGGTGAGGGCCAATCGTCCGGTAACAATAATCGCTTGAGCCCATTCTCGGGATTCCCTGCCATTACGGTCCCTGCCGGATTTACCAAAGGCGGTCTCCCCGTTGGCATCGAGTTCCTGGGTCGCGCCTTCGATGAAGGCACACTCATCAAACTAGCTTATAGCTACGAACAAGGCACTCATCACCGTCACGCCCCTGCACTCACGCCATAATTCTGTTATATGAGATTACTTTGGAGAGCACTACCGGATATCGGTAGTGCTCCTATGTGTTTGTAGCAACGTTCTATCGGGCTTCAACACTTCCGCCACACCTCCACGTGCGATTCCTACAAATTAGGCCTAACACGTCGGTCTTTGCACGCACGTCACGCGATTCCTGCAAAAATACAGTTATTTGGGGATCGAAATGCTGTTTTGCGTAAAATAACTGTAAAAGCGGCTAGGCCCCCTAAATAAACTGGAGTCCTCCCCTACAAGGATTTACAATGGAAATAAGGGAGAGGATTCAGTTATGGGAAAAGCCAAAGATGAATTTCGTTTAAAGGTAGTAAGAGAAGCTCTGTCCGGGATTAAGGTGGGGGTGCTTGCCCGGTCGTATGACCTGCACCCAGAAACCATTCGAACCTGGATTCGAGCATACCGAGATCAGATTACAGATGTGGATACATCACTGCCAGACCAACACCTTCAAGAACTCAAACGACTT